>NZ_BDCJ01000023.1 GCF_001613445.1 Nocardia grenadensis NBRC 108939 | reverse complement strand
AGTGGTCCGGATCAGGCGATCTCGTGCGGCTCGGCGCCGCCGGGTCCCCCGGTTCTCGTTCAGCCGGCGGGACACCACCTCGCTACCGATCCACCGGGCCGATACGGCAGAGTGGACGCGTGCAATTGATACTCGTTCGCCATGGCCAACCGCTCCGGGTCGACAATGCCGGGCAGGCAGCCGACCCGGGCCTGGCGCCCATCGGCGCGGAGCAGGCCGAACGGGTACCGGCCGCACTGGAATCCCACCGCATCGTCCGGGTGATCAGCAGCCCGCAACGCCGAGCCCGCGAAACCGCCGCGCCGACGGCCGCGAAGCTGGGCCTGGACGTGGACATCATGGACGACCTGGCCGAATACGATCGCGACCTGCCGTCCTATATCCCGATCGAGGACGCCAAGGTGGAGTTCCGGGACACCTACGACCGGATCAAGGCCGGATACCTACCGGCGCAGATCGATGCCGATGCCTTCCGGCACCGGGTGCACGACGCGATCACCGAGATCGCCTCCACCACCCCCGCCGCCGACACCGTGGTGGCGTTCGCGCACGGCGGCATCATCAACGTCACCCTGCAGGACATTCTAGGTCTGGCCCGGCCGCTGACCTTCCCGATCGACTACTGCTCGATCACTCGGATCCTGTTCTCCCGCACCGGTCGCCGCACCGCGGCGACCGTGAACGAGAACGGACACGTCTGGGAATTGCTTCCCCGTAATATCTCCGGCTGATCAGGCCATTCCGGCGATCCAGTTGTGCATCCAGGACAGCGCGGTCTGGCCGCCACCGACCTTGTAGCTGCCGTAGGCGACATGCGACTCGGACCGGTAGAAGGTGTCGAGATCCTTGACCCGCTTCTCGTTGGCGCCGCGGGTCAGCTGGGCCTGCAGCGTCGGCAGACCGCCGTTGGCGAGCAGATCGCTCACGATGGCGCCTACTTCCAGCTGATAACGCCAGATATTGGCCGGGTTCGCGTCGGAGCTCTGCGCGAGGAAACCGGCGAACCGGGTGACGAAATCGTCCGACGCGGTAGCGCAGTAGAGATCGTCGGGGATGCACACCGTGCGGGTACGGTCGCTGACCCAGCCGAACCCACCGACCCGGGGACCACCGGCACCGGCGCCGGGCGCGGGCGGACCGACCTGGATATCACCGGGCGAACGCCGCGGATCGGAGATCAGCCCGACTCCCGCGATACTCTCCGGCCGGATCGGGCCGAGGCCGGTACCGATCTCGGCGGCGAGGTCACCGGCGGCGTCGGCGCCCTGGCTGTAACCCACCAGCGCGACCTTGGTCGCGCCGCAGCGCTGCACCATATTCGTGATCATGCCGCGCGCGTTGGTCACGGCCTCCCTTTTGGAGTCGGCGTAGATATCGCCCTCCCACGGAAAAGCGGTTGCCGCGTAGGTGACGTAGTCGACCTTCGCCGAGGACGGTAGGCCGTTGGTCACCCGGGCGAGCATGCCCGGTGTGGGGCGCTTGTCGTGGCCGGTTTCCCAGGTCCCGGGAATCGCCACCACGTACAGACTCGGGCATCCGGGGTCGGCCGATGCCACCGATCCCCCGAAAACCAATCCCGACGCAACCGCCGCACCGGCACTCAGCGCCGCGGCAACCCTTTTGAACTGCATTCTGCTCCAGTCAACCCTGGCCCCTGATCGGGACGCTCCCGTTAAGCCATCGCCAAGATGCTGAACCCGGCCGATGACACCGATGTGTGTAACAGGTGAACAACAACCACGCGTCACAATTACACGATCGGATCACGATCTCGTACCGGGACACACCGCAGATAACAATAGAGCGACGATCTTGGTATCGCCAGCCCAACCCCACGCTGACCACCGGAGACAAGCGATCGCCCACACTTCACCGGAAATGCATCGTGTCGAATTCGGTTACCGCCCGAAATACATCGGCGCGGTGCCCCGCAGAAAACCGGGAACACCGCGCCGTAACGTATTCAATTGTGTCGCAGCATCTCCGGTACAGCGGTTCCGGGGCGCCGTGCCGAGATCAGCGCTGGGCGACGGCGGTCGGCGGAATCGGCGCGGGCAACGCCGTCTCGCCTTCCAGATACCGGTCCACCGCGGACGCGGCGGCCCGGCCCTCGGCGATCGCCCAGACGATCAGGGACTGGCCGCGGCCCATATCGCCGGCCACGAAGACACCGGGAACATTGGTGGCCCAGTTCTTGTCCCGCTGGACATTGCCGCGCTGGTCGTAGCCGACCCCGAGATCGGTGAGCAGACCCGGCTTGTCCGGGCCGACGAAACCCATGGCCAGCAGCACCAGATCCGCCTCGAGGGTGAAATCGGTGCCCTCGACCTTCTCGAACCGGCCGTTGACCATCTTGACCTCGTGCGCGTCGAGCCCGGTGACCTTGCCATCCGCGCCGACGAAACGTTCGGTGTTCACCGAGAACACCCGTTCGCCGCCCTCTTCGTGCGCCGAGGACACCCGGTACATGAGCGGATAGGTCGGCCACGGGGTGGAACCCGCCCGCTCCTCCGGCGGCCGCGGCATGATCTCGAACTGGTGCACGCTGGCCGCGCCCTGCCGGTGCGAGGTGCCCAGGCAGTCGGCGCCGGTGTCACCGCCGCCGATGATGACGACCTTCTTACCGTGCGCGTGGATCGGCGGCAGACCCTTGTCGTCGGTCACCGGATCACCGTGCTGGACCCGGTTGGCCCACGGCAGGAATTCCATGGCCTGATGGATCCCGTCGAGTTCCCGGCCCGGAATGGGCAGGTCACGCGCCTGGGTGGCGCCACCGGCGAGGACCACCGCGTCGAACTGCTCGCGCAGCTCGTCTGCGGTGATATCGACACCGACATTCACACCGGCCTTGAAGATGGTGCCCTCGGCCTCCATCTGCGCCAGACGGCGATCGATGAACCGCTTCTCCATTTTGAATTCCGGGATGCCGTACCGCATCAGACCGCCGATGCGGTCGGCCCGCTCGAACACGGTCACGGTGTGACCGGCGCGAGTGAGCTGCTGCGCGGCGGCCAGCCCCGCGGGGCCGGACCCCACGACGGCGACCTTCTTACCGGTCAGCCGGGTCGGGTAGACCGGTGCGACCCAGCCCTCGTCGAAGGCGTTCTCGATGATCTCGACCTCGACCTGCTTGATGGTCACCGGGTCCTGGTTGATCCCGAGCACGCAGGACGCCTCACACGGAGCCGGGCACAGCCGCCCGGTGAACTCCGGGAAGTTGTTGGTCGCGTGCAGCCGGTCGATACCCTCACGCCAACGGTCGGAGTAGACCAGGTCATTCCATTCGGGGATCAGGTTCCCCAGCGGACAACCGTTGTGGCAGAACGGAATACCGCAATCCATACAGCGGCTGGCCTGTCGCTGCAGGGTCTGGTGCGGGAAACCCTCCTGGTAGACCTCTTTCCAGTCCATCAGCCGCAAGGGCACCGGACGGCGTTCGGGTAGCTCCCGGGACGTGTGCTTCAGAAATCCTTGGGTGTCACCCACGAGCGGCCCCCGAATAGTCGCAGCGCCTCATCGACGCCATCTGCGGAATTTTCTCACCGGCCACGAGCGGCCTCGAATAGTCACAGCGGCTCATCGACGCCGCCGCCGGAATTTTCTTACTAGCCACGAGCGGCCTCCATGATCGCCTCATCGACATCTTTACCGCTCTTCTCGGCCTCGGAGATGGCGAGCAGCACCTTCTTGTACTCGCGCGGCATGACCTTCACAAAGTGGTTGACCTGCTGCGACCAATCACCCAGGATCCGTTCGGCCACCGCCGAGCCGGTCTGCTCGCGGTGCTGACCGATGATGTCGCGCAGCCAGGTGAAATCGTCACCGGACAGCGGTTCGACGGCTTCGGCCTGTTCCGGGTTGAGCCGGCCGGCGAAAGTGCCGTCGGGGTCGTAGACGAACGCCAGGCCACCGGACATACCGGCACCGAAATTGCGTCCGGTATCGCCGAGGATGACCACCCGGCCACCGGTCATGTACTCGCAGGCATGGTCACCGACACCCTCGACCACCGCGGTGGCACCGGAGTTGCGCACGGCGAACCGTTCGCCGACCACACCGCCGATGAACGCCTGGCCGCTGGTCGCGCCGAACAGGATCACATTGCCGGCGATGATGTTCTCCTCCGCCCGGAAATCGGCCGGAGCGTTGGGCGCCGGGCGGACGACCAGGTGGCCACCCGAAAGACCCTTGCCGACATAGTCGTTCGCATCGCCCTGCACTCGCAGGGTGATACCGGCGGGGACGAACGCACCGAAGCTGTTACCGGCCGAGCCGGTGAGAGTGATGTCGATGGTGTCGTCGGGTAGACCGGCGCCACCGTAGAGCTTGGTGACCTCGTGGCCGAGCATGGTGCCGACCGTGCGGTTCACGTTCGTGATCTTGGTATCGATCCGGACCGGTTTGCCGAACTCGAGCGCGTCGCGGCTCTGCGCGATCAGCTCGTTGTCCAGCGCCTTGTCCAGGCCGTGGTCCTGGTCCTTGGTCCGGCGGCGGTCCTGGAACATGAACGCCGTCTCGACATCGTCGAGGATCGGCGACAGATCCAGTTTGCTCGCCTTCCAGTGCCGCTTGGCCTTGGCGGTATCGAGCAGATCGACCCGGCCGATGGCCTCGTCGAGCGTACGGAAACCCAGTTCCGCCAGCAGTTCCCGGACTTCCTCGGCGATGTACATGAAGAAGTTCACGACGAACTCCGCCTTACCGGTGAACCGCTCGCGCAGCACCGGGTTCTGGGTGGCCACGCCCACCGGGCAGGTGTCCAGATGGCAGACCCGCATCATGATGCAGCCGGAGACCACCAGCGGCGCGGTCGCGAAACCGTACTCCTCGGCGCCCAGCAGGGCAGCGATCATCACATCGCGGCCGGTCTTCATCTGGCCGTCGACCTGCACCACGATCCGGTCGCGCAGGCCGTTGAGCAGCAGGGTCTGCTGGGTTTCGGCCAGGCCGAGCTCCCAGGGGCCGCCGGCGTGCTTGAGCGAGGTCAGCGGGGAGGCACCGGTCCCGCCGTCGTGGCCGGAGATGAGGACCACATCGGCGTGTGCCTTGGACACACCCGCCGCGACCGTGCCGACACCGGGCTCGGCGACCAGCTTCACGTGGATCCGCGCCTGCGGATTCGCGTTCTTCAGGTCGTGGATCAGCTGGGCCAGATCCTCGATGGAGTAGATGTCGTGATGCGGCGGCGGCGAGATCAGGCCGACACCCGGGGTGGAGTGGCGGACCTCGGCGACCCACGGGTACACCTTGTGCGCGGGCAGCTGGCCGCCCTCGCCCGGCTTGGCGCCCTGGGCCATCTTGATCTGGATATCGGTGCAGTTGGTCAGGTAGTGCGCGGTCACGCCGAAACGGCCGGAGGCCACCTGCTTGATCGCGCTGCGCCGCCAGTCGCCGTTGTCCTCCGGTTCGAACCGGGCCGGCGATTCGCCGCCCTCACCGGAGTTGGAGCGGCCACCGAGGCGGTTCATGGCGATGGCCAGGGTCTCGTGCGCTTCGGCCGAGATGGAGCCGTAGCTCATGGCGCCGGTGGAGAAACGCTTCACGATCTCGCCGGCGGGCTCGACCTCCTCGATCGGAATCGGGGAGCGCGCGCCCTTCTTGAACTTGAACAGGCCGCGCAACGAGGCCAGCCGCTCGGACTGGTCGTCGACCAGCTTGGTGTACTCCTTGAAGATCGAGTACTGACCACTGCGGGTGGCGTGCTGCAGTTTGAAGACGGTGTCCGGGTTGAAGAGGTGGTATTCACCCTCGCGCCGCCACTGGTACTCACCGCCCACCTCGAGCTCTCGGTGCGCGCGCTCGCTGCGGTTCTCCAGGAAGGCAACCGCGTGCCGGGTCGCCACATCGGTGGCGATCTCGTCCAGGCCGATCCCGTCCAGATGCGAGCGCAGACCGGTGAAGTACTCGTCCACCAGTTCCTGCGACAGACCGATCACCTGGAACAACTGCGCGCCGTTGTAGGAGGCGACGGTGGAGATGCCCATCTTGGACATCACTTTCAGCACGCCCTTGCTGGCGGCCTTGTTGTAGTTCGCGACGGCCTTGCGGTAGTCGGCGGACAGGTCCCCGGTACTGCCGGGGATCTCCAGGGCACCCCGCTCGAGCATGTCCTCGATCGACTCGAAGGCCATGTAGGGGTTGATCGCGGCGGCACCGAAACCGACCAGCGTCGCCATATGGTGCACCTCGCGGGCGTCACCGGCCTCGACCACCAGACCGACCATGGTGCGGGTGCGTTCCCGGACCAGATGGTGGTGTACCGACGCGGTCAGCAGCAGCGATGGGATCGGCGCGAGCTTCTCGTTGGATTCGCGGTCGGACAGCACGATGATCCGGGCGCCACCGCCGATGGCGGCCGAGACCTGGGTGTTGATCGCGTCCAGCGCCCGGCGCAGCCCAACGCCCCCGGCCGCGACCTCGTACAGGCCGCGTACGACCACCGAGCGCAGTCCGGGCTGGCTGCCGTCGTCGTTGATGTGGACCAGCTTCGCCAGTTCGTCGTTGTCGATGATCGGCTGCTGGATCACGATCTGCCGGCAGGACTCCGGGCTCGGGTGCAGCAGATCGGACTCCGGGCCGATATGGCGGCGCAGGCTGGTGACGACCTCTTCGCGGATGGCGTCCAACGGCGGGTTGGTGACCTGCGCGAACTGCTGGGAGAAGTAGTCGAACAACAGCCGCGGGCGCGCCGACAGCACCGCGATCGGCGTATCGGTACCCATCGAACCCAGCGCCTCGGCGCCGGTCCTGGCCATCGGCGAGATCAGCAGCCCGAGTTCCTCGTTGGTGTATCCGAAGATCTGCTGGCGGATCAGCACCCGATCGTGCGACATGTGGACATGCGGCCGGTCCGGGAGGTCGGAGAGGTTCTTGATGCCCTCGTCGAGCCATTCCCGGTAGGGGTGTTCGGCGGCCAACTTCGCCTTGATCTCGTCGTCGCCGACGATCCGGCCCTGGGCGGTGTCGACCAGGAACATGCGGCCGGGCTGGAGGCGGATCTTGCGGACGACCTTGGACTGGTCGATATCGAGGACACCGACCTCGGAGGCCATGACCACCAGACCGTCGTCGGTGACCCAGATCCGGCTCGGACGCAGACCGTTGCGGTCCAGCACGGCGCCGATGACGGTGCCGTCGGTGAAGCACACCGATGCCGGGCCGTCCCACGGCTCCATCAGCATCGAGTGGTACTCGTAGAACGCCCGGCGCTCCGGGTCCATGTTCTCGTTGCGTTCCCAGGCCTCGGGAATCATCATCAGCACCGCGTGCGGCAGGCTGCGGCCGCCGAGGTGCAGCAGCTCCAGGACCTCGTCGAAACGAGCGGTATCGCTGGCCCCCGGGGTACAGACGGGGAAGATCTTGTCCAGCCGGTTCTTACCGGCAGCATCCTTACCGAAGATGTCCGAACGCAGTAGCGCCTCACGCGCCCGCATCCAGTTCTCGTTACCAGCGACGGTGTTGATCTCACCGTTGTGCGCCACCCGCCGGAACGGGTGGGCCAGCGGCCAGGACGGGAAAGTGTTGGTGGAGAACCGGGAGTGCACGATACCCAGGGCGCTCTCCACCCGGTCGTCCTGCAGGTCCAGGTAGAAGGCCCGCAGCTGCGGGGTGGTGAACATGCCCTTGTAGACGAAGGTCTGGCCGGAGAGGCTCGGGAAGTACACCGACTCCTTGCCCACCGAGCCCTCGCCGGCACCCGCGCGACCGAGTTCGTGCTCGACCCGCTTGCGTACCACGTAGGCGCGCCGTTCGAGGTCCATCCCGGACAGCGGCGCGGCCGAATCGGCGGGTGACCCGATGAACACCTGCCGGAACAGCGGCATGGCATCGCGCGACAGCGCGCCCAGCGACGATTCGTCGATCGGCACCTCGCGCCAGCCCAGGACCGTCAGGCCCTCTTCCTTGACGATCTTCTCCACGCCGTAGCAGGCGCGCGCGGCCTCGCGACGGGCCTGCGGCAGGAAGGCGATGCCGGTGGCGTAGGAGCCCTCCGACGGCAGGTCGAAGTCGACGACTGCCCGGAAGAACCGGTCGGGTACCTGGATGAGGATGCCCGCGCCGTCACCGGAGTTCGGCTCGGCGCCCGCGGCACCGCGGTGCTCCAGATTCAACAGGGCCGTAATAGCCTTGTCGACGATGTCACGGCTGCGGCGGCCGTGCATATCACCGACGAAGGCGACACCGCAGGCGTCGTGTTCGTTCGCCGGGTCGTAGAGCCCGATGGGTCCGGGGGACCTGTGGCCAGGTAGTTGCGTCATGCCTCTGCCTTCGAGAAAGTCGACCTCGACGTGGTGCGGCCTTTGCGAGAACGCCCTGTCGAACGCCGGTACTGTCGAACGCTCCCTGCTTGGACTGCGTTCGTACGTTGGCCGACACCAGCCGCGCTGATGGTGTTCGGCGTGCAGTCACGTCTGAAGTTTTTCCACCTGTCGCTGTGCGCAGGTACCCGCCGGTAACGAAACGCTTACGCGTCCGGAACCCGGGAGCGGGATTTCGCCCGCCAGGCCGGCCTGATCGGTGGTCGCCCGAGCACGCCCTTCGGCCGGACATGGGTATGTGCGGCGTAAGAGCAAACGATAAGCCAGGTCCGGGACCCAACCAACCAAGGTTGCCCTAATAATCGGATCTAGCTGGGCTTCTTCATTCGTTCCTCCACATATGCGCGTTTTCTAGTGTAAAGCAGCTTTCGGGGGTGAATCGATCCCGGGATCGACCCTCCGAACAGCGGCGATCCATCGGATCCGAGCCTTTCCCGATGCCGTGCCGCATCCACCGAACCCACGCTCACCTGCATCGAAGATGAATTCCCGACAGCAGCGAATGGCAAACCCATCGGCCTGCGGCTAACTGTTGCGCACCCCGGTGAGATGTTCGTGACAGCGTCGTGACGAGCACAGAACACGATCCGACCGTTCGGCCTGTTTTGCCCATCAGCACCCACAGCACACGATCAGCAAACCCACACACAAGTGGTTTACGACACACTTTTCCGAGCTGCTCGCGCATCGCTTCCGTTGCGCGAGCGCGGGTTTCGGCGGGCCCCGGGGGACGGCCCGGACGCGACTCGCGGAGCGGTCACCGTATGCTGCGCGACACCCTTGTGAAGATCCCCACACCCGATCGCCAAGGGTCGATGGACAGGCATGTGTCCTGTCACGCTGAGACAACGAATCGATGACAGCTGCAGAGGATATGGGCCCCATGAGCGTCACCGGCATGTTCATCCGGCTCGGCGGCGGGCAGCCCGCCGAAACCGCCGACGGATACGAGCGCACGGGCTATACCGTCACCGGAGTGGGGGTGGCGCTGTTCGCCCTCGCCGCCGGCGCGGTCACCGCCTCGGCCGTGGGCGCCGCCGGACAACCACCCGCCGCGGTCGCCGCCATCGCCCTGGTGGCCGGAGTCCTCGGGGGCCTGCTCGGCCGGGCGCTGGCCGGGGCCCAGCCCACCGCCCACCCAGATCTGCCCGCGGGAACCGTCAATGTTCCGGCGGTCGCCGCGCGGGTCGGGACCGCGCTGCTGGCCGGTGTGGTGGTGGCCGAGATGGCGCTGACCGTACTGTTCGATGGCACCGTGGACCGGATACTCGAGGAACACGCCGCGACCGCGGCCGCGTCGGCCCCCGCCGTCCGTACCGCCCGGGATGAACTGGACCGCGCCGTCGCCGACCGCACCGCGCTGGACGGGACCATCGCGGCGGCCACCGCGGATATCGACAATGCCCTGATCATCGCCCGGTGCGAGTTCAATCCCTCCCCGCAGTGCCCACAGACCAAGATCACCGGGGTACCCGGGCGGGGACCTGAGGCGCAGACCGCCAATGCGATGCTCGACGACGCCCGCACCGCGCTGAGCACCGCGCAGAACCGCGTGGCCCCGCTGGACCAGCGCGTATCCGATGCCCGCCTGGTGCTGCACGACGCACAGGTAACGGCCGCCGACGGTGACCGCGGGTTCGGGGCGCGGTGGTCGGCGGCACACGAGTACACCACCGGTGAGCTGGGCGCGCTGGGCCTGCGCGCACTGACCTGGCTGCTTTTCGCGCTGCTGGCTCTGCTGCCGCTGATCCTGCGCTGGTGGCGCGGTGAGACCGCGCAGGAGCGGCGGCGGGCCGCCGAGACCGTACGCGACCGCGCCGAACGCGCCGCCGACGCGGCCATTGCCGAGAAAGAGGCCCGGGTCCGGGCCGATACCGCCGCGGTCCGGCTCGAGCAACAGCTCACCGCGGCCGAACTGGCGGCCGCGGCCGATACCACCATCGACCGGGAACGCCAGCGCACCCGGGTTATCGCCGCGCTCGGTGGACTCGAGATCGGCGTCACCGAACGCGACCCGGCCGCCGCCGTCCCGGCAGCGGCCCGGCCCGGCGCGTTGCCGCCGGGAAGTGATGGACCGGAGCTGCCGGCCCCGCTGGGCAAAGAGATCGCGGTCCGGGCTCCGGCGGGGCTGGAACTCCCGCTCATCGGTACCGTCCCGTTCACCGATACCGCCGCCCGCTTGATCCGACCGCTGGTCCCAGGTTTCGTCAGTTCGGCCATCGACAGCGCCGTGGATACCGCGAGCCGGCCGCTGCGCACCGCCCGCCAGGTGCTCACCGAGGCCGAGGAGATCACCTTCACGCTGCGCCGGGCACGAAAGGTGAGCGTGGACAGCGATATCGACGATTCGCGCACCGCCGGTAACCGTTCGGCCGGCCGCCGCGGGGACGCCGATATCACCCTGGGCTCGGAGGCCATCGTCTCCGCCACGACCCATCTCGAGCCGGCGACCGCCACCGCGCTGCCAGCCGGCGGTGAAAGGAAATTCGCCCCGCCGCGCGAACTGCCCCCGGACAGCTGACCCCCACCCGACTCGGCCCGGTTGCTCGCCCCACGTCCGCGACCCAACGCACCGGCAGGCGTAACGCGGCCTTCGCTCCGGGCGGGCGCGGACCGCACCGGTGCCCATTAGACTCGGCCACGTGCAGCCTGCCGCTGATACGGCCGGTTCCGTCGGGGCGGGAATACACCCGGAAGGCCGAGCCCAGGTAGCGACGGTGCCGATCCGTCCGCTGAGTTTCCGGGAACTTCTCGACGCGCCGTTCGCGCTCCTGCAGGCCGATATCCGGACGCTGGCGGGAGGTGCTGCCGTACTGCTGGTGTCCGGGGAACTCGTGGTGGCCGGGTCGATCGGGCTGATCTCGCATCTGACCGACGGCTCCGATACGGGGACCGCCCTCGCCGCGCTGTTCGCGACACTCGGTTGCGCCTGGGCCATCCGGCTCGTCCTGCGCGGTGTCACGGTCGGCACCGGCCTGGCCCGGGTCGGCGGGCACCCGATCGGGTTGCGCGAAAGTCTGCGTCGCACCGCGGCGAGGCTGGGCCCGCTGCTGCTCACCCAGCTCTCGTTCACCGCGATCGGGATCGCGGTGCTCGGTATCAGCGCCGCGCTCTTCCCGTTCACCTTCCTCGGTGGCCTGCTGTGGTTCGTGGTCACCTACCCCTGCTGTCTGTTCTGGCTGGCCTGGCTGCGCGCGCGTCATCTCGCGGCCGTGCCGGTGCTGTTCGCCGAGGGCGCCGGCGCCCGGGCGGCGCTGTCGCGGTCGGGCGCGCTGGTCGCGAATCTGCGGACCCGGCGGACCGGTCTCTGGATCTGCCAGCGCCTGCTCTTCACACTGCTCATGGCACCACTGCTGGGCCTCGTACTGTTCGTCGGTGATATCTCGGGCACCCACCGGTGGGCGTTCCTGGTACTGGTCACCGTCGCCGGGCTGCTGGTGGCGGCCTTCACCGAGATCGTGGAGTCCAGCGGCCGAGTGGTCGGTTACCTGGATCTCCGGTGCCGGCGGGAGGGCGCCGATATCCGGATCCCCGACAGGGGTGGCCGGTGACCGATCCGTCCCGGGCCGTTCCGGAGCAGCCCCGGCTGGACGCCGCCGCGGTCCATTCGGCCGCAGCCGAACACGCGGCCGCCCGCGGTGACTTCGATACCGCCCTACGTGAACGTTTCCGGGCGGTGCTGCGCGGGCTGGAACAGCGCGGACTGCTCGAGGTGCGCCGATCGCGCACCGCCCATGAAACCTCGCACGAAGCGGCGGTGAAGCTGCCCGCCGGGGACTCCGGTGGATTCGCCTCCGCCGCGAAGTCGTTCGACGAGGTCGTCTACGGCGGCCGCCGGGCGGATGAAGAGGAGTACCGCCGCCTGACCCGGGTCGACCGGTTCTCCGCGGCGGCGCCGCCCCCCGCGGCCGAACCGTTCGATATCGAACCGGCCCGCCGCGGGTCGCGGTGGCGGCCGGGCTCCGTGCGGTGGCCCACGATATTGCGCGCCCCCCGGTTCTGGGCCTGGGCCGCAGCGCTGGTCGTGCTCCTGCTGGTGCTGTACGCGGTCCTGCAGGGCTGCTCCGGACCCAGCGCGCCGCGGCTCCCGGACGCGCCACCACCCCCGGCGAACCCGCCGAGCGACGGCTACGACCCGGACCTACCCCGACCGACCGGCGACGACTCCTTCTTCGAGCGCACCCCCGACTGGCTGGCCTTCGGCGGGCTGCAATTCCTGATCGCCGCCGCCCTGCTGGTGTGGTGGCGGGCGCGGCGCCGGGGCACGGTGGTCGGTGAACCGCGGCCGGTGGAGGTCGCGGCGGATGAACTGCTGGCCGGACAGGCGGGGCTCTACCGCCGCTCCGGTGATCACGCGCATATCGCGGGTGTGTTGCGCGCCGCGACCGTGCGCAGGGTGCGCCGCGCGCTCGGCGCCGGGCCATCCCCGGAGGAATTGACGGCGGCGGTCGCCGCGCGGATCGGCGCCGACCCGGCCATTGTCGGGTCGGCCCTCTACGGGCCGGTGCCGGACGCGCCGACCTTGCAATTCGTTGCCGCGCAACTCGAATGGATCGAAGCGGAGGTCGGATGACCAGCATTGACACCGGTAAGGCCGGCGCGGGCGCAGCCGCGGCCCCCACTCCCGCCGAGGCGGCCGCCGCCTTCGCGGCACTACGCACCGAGATCGGCAAGGCGGTGGTGGGTAACGACAACGCCGTCATGTACCTGGTGCTGGCGCTGCTGTGCCGCGGCCACGTACTGCTGGAAGGGGTCCCCGGGGTGGCGAAGACCCTGCTGGTCCGGGCCCTGGCCACCGCCCTCGACCTACGGCACGCCCGGGTCCAGTTCACCCCTGACCTGATGCCGGCCGATGTCACCGGATCACAGATCTACGATCCGCATTCGGCCGAGTTCACCTTCCGTGACGGTCCGGTGTTCACCAACCTGCTCCTGGCCGACGAGATCAACCGCACCCCACCGAAAACCCAGTCGGCACTGCTGGAATCCATGGAGGAGCGTCAGGTCTCGGTCGATGGCTCGCCCCGGCCGCTGCCCGACCCCTTCGTCGTGGTCGCCACCCAGAATCCCATCGAGCAGGAGGGGACCTATCCGCTGCCCGAGGCCCAATTGGACCGGTTCCTGTTCAAGGTCGATATCCATCTCCCCGACCGGGACGACGAGTTCCGCGTATTGCAGCGCCACGCCGACGGATTCGACCCCCGCGACCTCACCGCGGCCGGGTTGCGGCCGGTGGCCGGACCGGCGCATATCGCCGCCGCCCGCGCCGCGATCGCCGAAGTCACGGTCCGGCCGGAGGTTCTCGCCTATATTGTCGATCTGTGCCGCGCCACCCGGGCCGCGGCGGCGGTGCAGCACGGCGCGTCCACTCGCGGCGCCACCGCGCTCATGTCCGCGGCCCGGGCGCTGGCCTGGCTGAACGGACGCGGTTTTGTCACGCCCGACGATGTGAAAACCGTTGCCGTGGCGGCCCTGCGGCACCGGCTGCAACTACGTCCCGAAGCCGAACTCGACGGGGTGACCGGTGAACAGGTGATGGCCGCGCTGCTGCTGTCGATCCCGGTCCCGGTGTAGGCCGTGGTCGTCACCGGCCGGCTGGTCGTCGTCGCGGCCGCCGCGGCACCGGCGGTCATGCTGCTCGCTCCGTCCTGGACCGCCGTCCTGGTCGCCGGTGCGCTGATTTTCGCGCTCGCCGTGACCGACCGTCTGCTGGCCGCGCGGAGCGCGGAGGTGATGCTGGAACGGCCCGAGTTGACGGTGCTGCGCCTGGGCGCGCACACCGAGGTCGAGCTGACGTTGACCAATACCGGAGCCCGGACCGTGCGGGGCCTGCTGTGGGACGACTGGCCCGACAGTGCCCACGCCACCGAACGCGAACACCGGATCACCGTCCCCGCGTCCGGCCGGATCCGCCTGCGCACGACGCTCACTCCCACCCACCGCGGCGATCGCGCCGCCGGACCGGTGACCCTGCGCCTGTGGGGGCCGTTGGGTCTGGCCGGGCATCAATTCCACCGCGATGTCCCGGCCCGGGTCCGGGCCCTGCCGCCGTTCCGCAGCGAACGGCTCCTCGCCGCCAAGGTGAAACGGCTGCACCATCTGGAAGGCCGCAATCCGGCCGATATACGCGGCCAGGGCACCGAGTTCGACTCCTTCCGTGAATACGTACCGGGCGACGATGTCCGCACCATCGACTGGCGGGCCACCGCACGAGCCGACGATGTGCTGGTCCGTACCTGGCGTCCGGAACGCAACCGGAAGGTGCTCATGCTCTTGGATACCGGCCGGATCAGCGCGGGGCGGGTAGGGGCGGGCACCCGCCTGGAGACGGCGATCGAGGCGGCCCTGCTGCTGGGCGGCCTGGCCGCGGCCGGCGGCGATATGGTGGGCCTGCTGGCCTACGACCGGGTGGTGCGCGCCGAGGTACCGGCCGGCGGCCGCGGCATCCAACCCAAACTCATGCACGCCTTGGCCGGTGTCACCCCCGCGCTGGTCGACACCGACGCCGACGGGTTGATCCGAGCCGCTGTCCAGCGGGCCCGGCGGCGCAGCCTGGTCGTGTGGTTCACCGGCCTGGACGGCGCGGCGGTCACCGAGAACCTGCTTCCGGTGCTCCCCGTCCTGGCCGAACGGCATCGGGTACTGATCGTGTCGGTCACCGATCCCGATATCGCCGCCGCGGCGGCCGACCGCGGCAGCCCGGCCGCGCTGTACCGGGCAGCCGCGGCCGAATCGCGGATCGCCGAGCACGCGCTATTGCAGGAATCGCTGCGCCGGATGGGGATCGCCGTGGTCGCCGCGGCCGGGGCCGATCTGCCCGCGGCCCTGGCCGACGAGTACCTGGAGCTCAAACGATCCGGGGCTCTGTGACTCGGTAGCCCACCGGACCCGCCGGGCCTCAAGGAATGGGCGCGAACGACACCGGCGGCACGGCGAACGCCGGGGGTGGTGGCACCGGTAGCGCGCGACGCTGACGTTCGGCGATCACGCTGCCGAGAATCTGCACCGGCGGGTACCCGGCCGGCGGCGCGACCCGCAGCCGGGTGCACACGGCGTGGACGAGCGCCTGTCCGAGTTCGTACTGCGCCGCCGGGGTCAGCGAGTCGAGCCGGGTCAGGTACTGCCGCACGGCCAGGGCCAGATCCTCGGGCAGCGCCGCGAGATCCAATTCGGCCGACCAACCGCTCAGCCAGACCGGTGGCACGGCCAGCGCGGGCACCGACAGTCGCTGCCGCATATGCACCACCACGGTGCCCGCCAGCACATCACCCACCCGGCGTGCGTGCGGCGAGCACATCGAGCTCGCCACGGCGATGACACCGAAGAGCCCGAGCATCCAGAAATCCACGATCGCGCCGGTGAGGCCCCGGGTGAGGGCGTGCCGGAAATCGATCGGGCCACCGTCGGCGCGCACCACCCGCAGCCCCAGCGCCAATTTCCCTGGGGTGGCACCACGCAACAGTGTCTCGAACGCGACCGGATACCCGACGAGCACCGTGACCAACGAAACCAGCGTCAAGGTGCTGAACCACGGGTCGGCGTCGTCACCGCGGACGAGCAGCAGGACACCGGTGAACAACACGGTTCCGAGCACGGCCTGCACGATCAGGTCGAGCACGAAGGCCGCCGCGCGGGTCGGGACGCGGGCAACCGGTAGTTCGATCGCCACCGCTTCGCCCGTCGTGAATTCGGCCATATCGCATAGCATTCTTTCACGGCGGCCGGTTTCCGGCCCCGCGTCGATGACACGGGGGTACAGCCGTCGCCATCGGTTCGCCGAGTGCGGGCCGCCCTGCCGTTGTGCGCGGTCCGCGGCGGGTGCCGCCCTGGGTACGACGGCGGTACAGGCGGGAGCGGGAGGCGAGCCTATGGATGTGGACGCATACAGCGCGAGGAACCGGCACCTGTGGGCCCGGCTGGACACGCTGTCGCGCAAACGCTCCCTCACCGGGCCGGAAACCGACGAACTGGTGCTGCTGTACCGCCGCACCTCGCAGCAGCTGGCCCGGTTGCAGACGCACAGTCCCGAACCGGAACTGGTGGCCGGGCTCAGCGCGGTGATCGCCCGGGCCCGCGGCCGGATCGTCGGCAGCGCGCCGAACCCCTGGACCGAGATCGTCCGGTTCTTCACCCACGGATTCCCCGGCGCGGTATATCGGGCGCTGGGCTGGTGGCTCACGGTCGCCGTGGTCTTCCTGAGTGTGTCGGCGGGGTTCGCCGCCTGGATCGCGCACGATCCGTCATCCCGGAAGAGGCTGGGCCTGCAGGGCGATACGGGTGCGCTGACCGCTCCGGGTGGCGCCTTCGAGACCTATTACACCGAGCATTCCAACGATGCGTTCGCCGCATTGGTCTGGACCAACAATGCGTGGGTATCCGCACTGGCCCTCTTTCTGGGCGTACTCATCGTGCCCGTGCTCTATCTACTGTTCATGAATGCCCTGAATATCGGCATTACGGCAGGGTTGATGGCCGAGGCCGGCCGGCTGGACTCGTTCTTCGGATTCCTGCTGCCGCACGGGATGCTGGAGCTGACAGCCATTTTCATCGCGGGCGGAGCAGGCCTGAAACTCGGCTGGACGCTGATCGATCCGGGCCGCCTGAGCCGGGCCGAAGCAGTCGCCCGGCAGGGCCGCGTCACTGCCGCCATCGCGCTCGGCTTGGTACCGACCTTGCTGGTAGCGGGACTTCTGGAGGGATTCGTGACGCCGAGCGGCTTACCCACGCCGGCCCGGATCGCCATCGGATTCGCCGCCGAGACGGCCTTTCTCGCCTACATCGTTCTCGCCGGCAGCCGAGCCGCACGGGTTGCCGAGTCGACGACGGCAGAAGTAGCGGCAGCGCAACTTTCGCGGTAACGGGCAGACAACGTCGAGCACACAGCGATCGGCCACGTATTGTGAGGTCGCAGCAACGCGAACCGGATGACCTGCGTAGATTTCCCCGATTGAATTCCGCTGGCCGCAGCGAGTCGCCGCTCTAGCTGCGGCCAGCGTTACCGTTGACTCTACACAATCGTTATCCCTACGCAACCCATTGCGGCTGAGGTCACAGGTACGCATCGCAGTTCGGCAAACATCCAGAAACCCTCGACTTCTCTCGTGTGCAGCTAACTTCCAGCAGGCGCTACCGGACTTACAGCGGTGCTTTCATTTGCAAGTACATTTGGTTACTACTGGTCACGGACATATCCGTAACCATGGTTACGCCCAATCCGAAACGGGTTCGCCGCGCAGTGCACCCGAACCGCCGTTAACTCGGCCTTTCCGGTGCCGAACTGCGCGTTCGCGCGCCGTTAACACGGTTGCCGAACAGGCGATACGGACGAAAAATACCCAGAGTTTGTTTAGCGCGGACAAACCTGCCGCATCCCCCGTACGGGGCCCCGGTAAACACCTCGCGGTAGTTAACCAAAGCGGTTCCGAGACGTGAACTGGGTCACCGAAGCCACCTACTGAGGCAACCCTCAGCAGCGCCGCCGCAATCAAAAAGTTCTTGTGTGATCTCGGTCTCATTCAGGCATACCAAGAGTACGGCGCGACGTTTGCGCCCGCTCCGGCGACCGTTATCGTCCGCTGTGGCGCGCCCGGACGACCGGCCGGGAGAGCCACGCCGGGGCCCGGTGAAAAAGAAAGGCCGCAGCGGCGATCGCGACTCGCGCGAGCACCGTTGCGGCCCAGGAACCTTGTGAGATCACATGAGCGCGCCGCCGTCGACCCTGATCTCGGTACCGGTGATGTAGCGGCCTTCATCGGACCCGACCATCGCCACGACGCCGGCGATATCCTCCGGGGTACCCAGCGCACCGCCGTTGAGCCAACCGGTCAGCCGGGCGAACAGGGTCCAGTCCGCATCCTCCGGCTGTTCGGTGATGGATTCGGTGGTGATCCCGCTCGTGATTCCCGCCGGGACGATATTGACCGCCCGCAGTCCCTGTTTCGCGTACTCCAGGCCGATCGCGTGGGTGAAGGAGGCCACGCCGCCCTTGGAGGCTGCATAGGCGGCGAGATAGGGGGCCGCTTGGAAGGCCGATGTCGATGACATATTGATCACCACACCCCGGCCGGATTCGAGCAGGGGCGGCAGCAGCGCCTGGGTCACCAGGAATGTGCCCGTGAGATTGACGGTGATGACCCGGTTCCACTCGTCGAGTGGCATCTCGTGCGTACGGGCCGGCTTCAGAATGCCCGCACAGTTGACGAGCACGTCCAATCCGCCCAGGGTTTCCAGCGCCGTCTCGGCGGCCGCGCGCACCGACTCGATATCCGCGATATTCACCACCACGGTGCTCAGCCGGTCGGCCACATCCCCGGCCTTCTCCACCGTGGCCGCCAGACCGGGCTCGTTGATATCGGCGGCGACGAGTCGGGCTCCTTCCTCCAGCAGTCGCAGGGCCACACCCTGGCCGATCCCCGATCCCGCACCTGTCACCAGTACTCGACGGCCTTCATATCTCCGCATGGCATGAATTAGAACAGGTTCGCATCGGGAGTCAACGGGTTCCGCGGATTTTCTGTCAGATTACTGGAACACGTTCTAGGCGATCGTACGAGCCGCGACGGAACAACCATGACCAACAACACACACCGATTTCGCGACCATGATGCCGGAGCAATACGCGCCCCGGTGGCAGAAAAAGAAGAAGCCGTGGACCCGAAGGGTCCACGGCCTCTTCTCGGTGGGCGAAGGGGGACTTGAACCCCCACGTCCCGAAGGACACTGGCACCTGAAGCCAGCGCGTCTGCCATTCCGCCACTCGCCCGAGCGACGGTCAGACACTAGCACGGGGATGTCAGGGAGACGAAATCGCGTGGTCACGGCCTTTTCGAACCCGCCGCTGACCAGAACTCGGAGCAGGAAGTGCGCCGAGAAGGGAACTCCGGCACGGTTCCGGTAGTTACAGGTACAGCGGAACGTGGATATCATGCAGAGAACGTGCTCGTAGAACGACACGCCGTATTCGTGTGTCGTCGTAAAGAATGAGGAGAGACTCACCGAAGGGAGGGCCCGAATGGGGATCGTCTCGCGTTTCGAGCGTCGCCTACAGGGCGCCGTCGGTGACGTCTTCGCCAGAGTCTTCGGCGGGAACGTTGTTCCCCAGGAGGTCGAGGCAGCGCTGCAGCGTGAGGCCGCCGACAACGTCCGAGATGTCGGCGGCGGGCATCTGCTCGCACCCAACAGTTACGTGATCACCATCAACTCGTCGGACCACCGGCAGTTCGACGCCGATCACGACCTCACAACGCGTGCTTTCGCCAAACATCTGCAGGATTACATCCGTGAGCAAGGCTGGCAGACCTATGGCGAAGTACACGTGGCGTTCGAGGCATCCCCTACGCTGCACACCGGAATGTTCAGGACGAGCGGTCGCGTCGACCCCGACGCCGGCCGTGGAGCCGCCCCGGCTCACCGCCCCGAACCGCTACAACGACCCGCTAACCCGCAACCAGGAGCTGGCCCCATGACGCAGAACTCTGGCTACGACCCGAGCCGTGAGCACGCGGAGTCCGATCCACGTAATCGCGGGTACGCTCCCGGACCCGCGGGACGCGGGCCGCAGAACGGCGCGTACCCCGAGGACTACGGTCCCGGCGCGCCCTACAACGGCGGCCCGGATTACCAGAACGGCTACGACTACCAGCAGGGTGGCGCCGCCTATGACCAGCAGGCCTACGGCGCCCAGCAGGGCGGTTACGACCAGGGCTACGGTCAGCAGGGCTACGCCCAACCCGGCTACGACCAGGGTTACGACCAGCAGGGCTACGGCCAGCAGCCCGGCTACGACCAGGGCGGTTATCAGGGCCAGCCCGGCTACGACCAGGGTTACCAGGGCCAGCAGGGTTACGAGCAGGGCTACGACCAGCAGGGCTACGCCCAGCAGGGGGGATACGACCAGCAGGGGGGATACGACCAGCAGGGCTACGCCCAACCCGGGTACGACCAGGGTTACGACCAGCAGGGCTACGCCCAGCAGCCCGGCTACGACCAGGGTTACGACCAGCAGGCCTACGGCCAGCAGCAGGGCCAGGGCTATCCCCCGCAGGCCCAGCAGGGCGGTTACGGGGCACCGGGCGGATACGCAGCACCGGCGGCGGGGCCCGGCTTCTCGGCGACCCTCGCGCTCGACGACGGCAGCGGCCGCACCTACCAGCTCCGGGAAGGCAGCAACATCATCGGCCGCGGGCAGGACGCGCACTTCCGTCTCCCCGACACCGGTGTGTCCCGACGCCATATCGAGGTCCGCTGGGACGGCCAGACCGCAATGCTGTCCGACCTCGGTTCCACCAACGGCACCCTGGTGAACGGGTCTCCCGTCCAGGACTGGCAACTCGCCGACGGCGATGTCATCCGTGCCGGGCACTCCGAGATCCTCATCCGTATTGTCTGATGCCGTAGGCTCGCCGTGCGGATCATGAGGCAGCTCTCGCATAATGGGGCGGCCTAATCGTGATCGGTATCGTCCGACGGCCCTATGATGTGCCAACACACGCGCGGCACCGCACAGCGGTCCGCCGGGACGAGCATCGCCGTGGGGTGGGTCGCACCACGCCTACAGCGCCGACACACGGTCGAACAGGAGGTGGAGCGCCGTGCAGGGATTGATCTTGCAGTTGACCCGAGCCGGGTTCCTCCTGCTGCTGTGGCTGTTCGTCTGGGCAATCCTGCGTACCCTCCGCAGTGATATCTACGCGGCCTCCGGCAAACGACTGCAGACCCGGGGACCGCGTGGTTCCGCGGTGCTGCCGTCCATGCGCCGAGGCCAGAAGGGCGCCAAATATCTTGTGGTGACTCAAGGTTCTCTCGCCGGTACCCGCATAACGCTCGGTACCCAACCGGTGCTGATCGGCCGTGCGGACGATTCCACGCTGGTGCTCACCGATGATTACGCCTCTACCCGACATGCCCGGCTGTCCCTACGCGGTGACGACTGGTACGTCGAAGACCTCGGCTCGACCAACGGTACCTACCTGGATCGTGCCAAAGTCACCACCGCAGTCCGCGTTCCGCTCGGCACTCCTGTCCGGGTCGGCAAGACAGTGATCGAGCTCCGATCGTGACACTTGTTCTCCGCTACGCAGCGCGCAGCGACCGCGGCCTGGTCCGCGCCAACAACGAAGATTCCGTCTACGCCGGCGCCCGGCTGCTGGCCCTTGCCGACGGCATGGGTGGCCACGCGGCCGGTGAGGTGGCGTCGCAACTGATGATCGCCGCCCTGGCGCATCTGGACGACGACGAACCCGGCGAGGATCTACTCGGCAAATTGAACCGGGCCACCCACGCCGGTAATGCCGCCATCGCCGAACAGGTCGAGGAAGAACCCGAACTCGACGGCATGGGCACCACGCTCACCGCCATCCTGTTCGCCGGCAAGAAACTCGGCATGGTCCATATCGGCGATTCGCGCGCCTATATGTTGCGCGACAGCGAACTGGCCCAGATCACCCGCGACGACACCTTCGTCCAGTCGCTGGTGGACGAGGGCAGGATCACCGCGGAACAGGCTCATACCCATCCGCAGCGCTCGCTGATCATGCGCGCGCTCACCGGTAACGAGATCGAGCCGACCCTGGTGATGCGCGAGGCCCGGGCCGGGGACCGCTATCTGCTCTGCTCGGACGGCCTGTCCGATGTGGTGAGCGACGAGACCATCGCCAACACCATGCGCGAGGGCAGTACCGACGAATGCGCCGACCGGCTCATCGAGCTCGCGCTGCGCAGCGGCGGACCGGACAATGTGACCGTCGTCGTCGCCGATGTCATCGACCTCGACTACGGTCAGAGTCATCCGATCGTGGCCGGGGCCGCGTCCGGCGAAGCCGACGACAACCCGCCGCCGAACACCGCGGCCGGGCGGGCCGCAGCGATGCGCCCACCGGCCGCCGCGCCGCGCCGGGCCGCCGGCGAGCCCGAACCGCAGCCGAAGAAATCCCACAAACTGCGCTGGCTGCTGCTGGCGGTCGCCCTCGTGCTCGCGGTGGTGGTCGGGCTGGTCGTCGGCTACAAGATGATCCGGACGAACTACTACGTCGGGGCGGACAACGACGGTGTCGTGGTCATGCAGGGGCTGCCCGGGTCGATCCTGGGCTACTCGATCAACGAGGTGAACCTGGTCGGTTGCGTCACCGTCAAGGGCGAGCTCGGCCTCGTCGAGAGCGGCGCTCCCCTGCCGCAGGGCTGCCGAGTGCTGAAGGTCGGCGATCTGGAACAGACCGGCCGCGACCAGGTCGAGCGCGGGCTGCCGCCCGGCACCCTGGACAAGGCCCGTGCACAGATGGCCGTGCTGGCCGATCGTGAACTGCTGCCGGTGTGCAAGAAGAACGCCTCCGCCGCGCAGCCGGGCGTGGTCACCACCACTCCCGCCCCTGCCCCCGCTCCGGCGCCGCCCGCGCCGACGCCCACCGAAGCGGCTCCCCCGGCCCCGGCCGGCCAGCCGCCCGCGCCCGGCGTAAATGGCGAGAATCCCGCGCCGCCCGCGCCGCCGACCACCACCGTCCCGGCTCCGACGACCACCGCCCAGCCCCAGATCGCCGGGGAGAACTGCCGGGTGACGGACTGATGTCCGCACCGGCACCACCGTCCGCCGGGGCTTTTCCGAGTCCCCCGGGCGGTTTCGCTCCGGCGCCGTCGCCGACGACCCGGCGCAATACCGAGCTCATGCTGCTCGGATTCGCGGCGCTGATCACCACCGCCGCACTGGCACTGGTGGAAGCGAGCCAGGAAGAATCGCTGACCTGGGATATCGCCAAGCTCGGTCTCGCCTATCTCGGCCTCTTCGCCGTCGCGCACCTCGCGGTGCGCCGTTTCGCGCCCTACACCGATCCGCTGTTGCTCCCGATCGTCGCGCTGCTCAACGGTATCGGCCTGGTGCTGATCCACCGGCTCGATCTGGCCGATCAGCAGACCGCCGCCTACAACTCGTGGGAGATCCCCTCCCCCGACGCGAACCAGCAGATCCTGTGGACCGCGCTGGGCATCATCTTGTTCGTCACGATCCTGCTGGTGCTGCGCGACTACCGCACGCTGGCCAAATACGCCTACACCCTCGGACTCGTCGGATTAGTGGCACTGGCGATCCCGGCGATCCTGCCCAGTTCGCTGTCCGAGGTCAACGGCGCCAAGATCTGGATCCGGCTGCCGGGTCTCAGCCTGCAGCCCGGCGAATTCGCGAAGATCCTGTTGATCATCTTCTTCGCCTCGGTGCTGGTCTCGAAGCGTGAGCTGTTCACCGCGGCCGGGCGGCACTTCCTCGGCATGGAATTCCCGCGGGCCCGCGATATGGGCCCGATCCTGGCCGTGTGGATCGTGTGCATCGGTGTCCTGGTACTCGAGAAGGACCTCGGCACCTCGCTGCTGATCTTCAGCACGGTGCTGGTGATGCTCTACATCGCCACCGAACGGGTGGGCTGGCTGCTCATCGGTGGCGGTCTGCTCGCTCTCGGGTTCGTGTTCGCCTACCAGATGTTCGGGCACGTCCGGGTGCGCGTGGCGACCTGGCTGCATCCGTTCGACGACTACAACAACACCGGCTACCAGATCGTGCAGTCGCTGTTCGGCCTGGCCACCGGTGGTCTGGCGGGTACCGGCCTGGGTGCCGGGCGGCCGTCGCAGGTGCCGTTCGCCAAAACAGACTTCATCGTGACGACCATCGGTGAGGAACTCGGTCTCATCGGCCTGACCTCGATCCTGATCCTGTTCCTGGTGCTGGTGCTGCGCGGTATGCGCACCGCGCTGGCGATCCGGGACAGTTTCGGCAAACTACTCGCGGCCGGGCTCTCGTTCACCATCGCCATCCAGGTCTTCGTGGTGGTGGGCGGCGTGACCAAGCTGATCCCGCTGACCGGTCTCACCACGCCGTTCGTCTCCTACGGCGGTTCCTCGCTGCTGGCGAACTATGTGCTGATCGCCCTGCTCATCAAGATTTCCGACGCGGCTCGCGAACCCGCGCCGGCCCGCCGCCGCGAACCGGCCCCCGCGCCGCTGGCGGAAGCGCAGACAGTGATGGTGTCACGACGGCAAGGGGGGCTGCAGCGTTGAACACACCATTACGCCGCGTCGCCATGGCGGTCATGGTGATGATCGTCGCCCTGCTGCTCAACGCGACCTACGTCCAGGTCATCAAAGCCGACGATTACCGCGCCGACCCCCGTAACTCGCGGGTGCTGCTCGACGAGTACTCCCGCCAGCGCGGCCAGATCTCGGCCGGTGGCGCCGTGCTGGCCAGTTCGGTGGCCACCGACGACCGCTACAAGTATCTGCGCGTCTACCCCACCGATCCGCAGGCCTATGCCCCGGTCACCGGTTTCTACTCCATGCAGTACGGCAGCACCGGGCTGGAACGGGCCGAGGATCCGGTGCTCAACGGTTCGGACGCCCAGCTCTTCGGCAGCCGGCTGATCGACCTGATCTCCGGTCGTGACCCCCGCGGCGGCAATGTCGTCACCACCATCGACCCGATGATGCAGCAGGTCGCCTACAACGAGCTCACCAGCAAGGGTTACACCGGCTCGGTGGTGGCGATCGAACCCAGCACCGGCAAGATCCTCACCATGGTGTCCACTCCGAGCTACGACCCGAACCTGCTGTCCGGGCACGACGGCGCCCAGGGCACCCAGGCCTGGGAGGATCTCAGCGCCGACGAGAAGCAGCCGATGCTCAACCGGGCGATCTCGCAGACCTACCCTCCCGGTTCCACCTTCAAGGTGGTCGTCACGGCGGCCGCGCTGTCCAACGGGAAGGCGAATCCGCAGTCCCAGTTCACCGCGGCGCCCAATATCACCCTGCCGGGCACGAACACGACCCTGGAGAACTACAACGGCTCGACCTGCGGATCCGGTGCCACCGCCACCCTCTACGAGGCGTTCCGGCGGTCGTGCAACACCGCGTTCGTGGAACTCGGCGTCGATGTCGGGGCGGCCGCCCTGGAAGACGAGGCCGCCGCCTTCGGTATCGGACCGCATCGCGGGATCCCGATGCCGGTCGCCGAGAGCACCGTGGGCAATATCCCGGACAATGCCGCGCTCGGGCAGAGCAGTATCGGCCAGCGTGATGTCGCGCTCACCCCGCTCGACAACGCCGTGATCGCCGCTACCGTGGCCAACGGCGGTGTCCGGATGGAGCCCTACCTGGTCGACCAGTTGCAGAACCCGGACCTGAGCGAGCTTTCCACAACCGAGCCGGTCTCGGTCGGCCAGGCCGTGAGCGCCGATGTAGCGTCTACGCTGACCGAGCTGATGGTCGCCTCGGAGGAGAACACCGCGGGCAGCGGCGGAACGTCCTACCGGATCGCGTCGAAGACCGGTACGGCCGAGCACGGCGCCGATCCACGGAACACTCCGCCGCATGCCTGGTACATAGCTTTCGCACCCGCCGAGAACCCGAAGATCGCTATCGCGGTCATCGTGGAGAACGGCGGTGACCGGGCGCTGGCGGCAACAGGCGGGTCGGTCGCCGCGCCGGTCGCCCGGGCGGTGCTGGACGCAGGTCTGCGAGGTCGCTGAACGAGATGGATGTGCGAGTGAATCTGCGGGGAACCCGATGCTGACAAACGGCGCGTTGATCGCGGACCGCTACCGGCTGCAGCGGCTGATCGCCACCGGTGGGATGGGCCAGGTCTGGGAAGCCCTGGACACCCGGCTGGATCGCCGGGTCGCCGTCAAGGTCCTCAAGTCCGAGTTCTCCGCGGACCCGACCTTCCGGCACCGGTTCCGCACCGAGGCCAAGACCACCGCGCAGCTGAACCATTCCGGTATCGCCGGTATCTACGACTACGGCGAGACCTACGATCCCCAGGGCGGCGAAACCGCCTACCTGGTGATGGAACTGGTCCAGGGCGAGCCGCTCAACACCGTGTTGAACCGGCTCGGCCGGCTCTCGGTGGCCCAGGGCCTGGACCTGCTGGAGCAGACCGGCCGCGCACTCCAGGTCGCACATCTGGCCGGCGTGGTGCACCGCGATGTGAAACCGGGAAATATCCTCGTCACCCCGACCGGCCAGGTGAAGATCACCGATTTCGGTATCGCCAAGGCGGTCGATGCCTCCCCGGTCACCAAAACCGGCATGGTGATGGGCACCGCGCAGTACATCGCGCCCGAACAGGCGGTCGGTGAGGACGCCACCGCGGCCAGCGATGTGTATTCCCTCGGTGTCGTCGGATACGAGGCGCTCGCCGGGCAGCGGCCGTTCACCGGCGACGGTGCCCTCACCGTCGCGATGAAGCACGTCCGCGAAGTGCCGCCGCCGATGCCCACCGACCTGCCGCCGAATGTACGCGAACTGGTCGAGATCACGCTCGCCAAGGACCCGGCCCAGCGCTATGCCGACGGCGGTGAATTCGCCGAGGCGGTCGCCGCGGTGCGTTCGGGCCGCCGCCCGCCCCCACCCCGTAATCTCCCGGTGGCCGGGCCCACCAGCGTGATCGCTGCGCCGCAGCCGGGCTACGACGAGACCGCGACCGTCCGGTACAACACACCGCCCGCCGCCATGGCCGGGCCGGCGACCACGTACGACCGCGGCGCGCACGATCCCGGCGACGACGGCTACCGCGACGACAACCCCGGCGGCGGCATCCTCAACAAGAACCAGAAGTGGATGATCGCGCTGGGTATCGGCGCGCTGCTGCTGGGCGGTGCCGTGGTGTGGCTGCTGTTCGGCGGGGACACCAACCCGGCGGGAACTTCGCCGGGCACCTCCTCCACGGCACCCACCACCCGTCCGCTGCCGCCACCGGTCACCGCCACCTACGAGGTGACCGAGCCCCCGGTCTGGACGCCGACCGTGGAACCCACCACCACCGCGCCGCCGGCCCCGACGACCACCACGCCCCCGCAGCCCACCACCACGACGACTCAGCCGCCGACCACCACCACTTCAGCGGCTCCGAGCACCACCGAGACGACGGCGAGCGAAGAAACCACCGGCGAGGAGGAGGAGACCACCACGCGTCGCCGCCCGCCGGTGCCGTCGATCGATATCCCCTTCCCGGGGAATGTCAGCAACATCGCGCCGGACCTTAATCCGCAAGGACAGCCATGACCACCCCGAAGAATCTCTCCTCGCGCTACGAGCTGGGTGAGATCATCGGGTTCGGCGGTATGTCCGAGGTCCACAAAGCCCGCGATCTGCGGCTGAACCGGGATGTCGCGATCAAGGTGTTGCGCGCCGACCTGGCCCGGGACCCCACGTTCTATCTGCGCTTCAAACGTGAGGCGCAGAATGCCGCCGCGCTGAACCATCCGGCCATCGTGGCGGTCTACGACACCGGCGAAGCCGAGATCGACGGCGGTCCACTGCCGTTCATCGTGATGGAGTACGTGGACGGTGACACGCTGCGCGATATCGTGCGCAACGAGGGACCGCTGCCGCCCCGGCGCGCGATGGAGGTCGTCGCCGATGTGTGCGCGGCACTCGATTTCAGCCACAAGGCCGGGATCGTGCACCGCGATATGAAGCCCGCCAACATCATGATCAACCGTGCGGGTGCGGTGAAGGTGATGGATTTCGGCATCGCCCGGGCGATCGCCGACGCCGCCAACCCGATGACCGCTACCGCGGCCGTGATCGGCACGGCTCAGTATCTGTCGCCGGAGCAGGCGCGCGGCGAGACGGTGGACGCCCGGTCCGATGTCTACTCGGTCGGTTGCGTGCTGTTCGAAATCCTCACCGGACAGCCCCCGTTCACCGGTGACTCGCCGGTCGCCGTCGCCTACCAGCATGTCCGGGAGGATCCCCGGCTGCCCTCGCTCGTCTACGAGGGGGTGCCGCGGGAACTGGATTCGGTCGTGCTCGAGGCCATGGCCAAGAATCCGGCCAATCGCTATCAGAGCGCGGCGGAGATGCGCGCGGACCTCATCCGGGTACTGGGCGGCCAGAAACCCGGGGCGCCGATGGTGATGACCGACGAGGACCGCACCACCATGCTGGGCCCGGCGGAAGGCTCCGGCCGAGGCTATCGCGGCGACGAGGACGGCGACTACGACGATTACGCGCACGATTCCGGGGGCCGTTCCCGCCGGACGGCTTATATCGCGGTGGGCGTGGTCACCGCGGTGGTAGCGGCCTTCGGGCTGTTCTGGATGTTACTCGGCCCGGGTAGCAGACCCGATCAGGTCGCCGTCCCGGATCTGTCCAACACCTCCGCGAGCGAGGCCCAGAAGAAGCTCGACTCGCTCGGCTTCGATGTGGCCGTCCAGGAAAAACCCGACGGCAAGATCGGTGCCGGCAATGTGATCGCGACCCAGCCGCTGGGCGGCTCGCGCGCCGACGCGGGCAGCACCATCACCGTACAGGTGTCCACCGGCCCGCAGCAGGTGCCGGTCCCCCGGCTCACCGGCCTGTCCCAGCAGGATGCCGAACAGGAACTCAACAATGTCGGGCTCCAGGCGAACCCGGATGTGAAGCGGGAACCGTCCAGCGCGCAGGACAAGGACAAGGTGATCGGACAGGATCCCTCACCCGGTATCGAAATGGACGCGGGCAGTCCGATCACGCTGACCATCGGCACCGGCCCCAAGCAGGTCCGCGTCACCGAGGTGGTCGGCCAGCTGATCGACGTGGCCCAGCCCAACCTGGAGGGTGCCGGCTTCAAGATCGTGATCGAGCAGGTCCAGTCGGCCCGGCCGCGCGGCGAGGTCCTCTCCACCAGCCCGGCCGGCGGTTCGACGGCCGACGAGGGTTCCACGGTCACGGTCCAGGTGGCGCAGAGCGATCGGATCGCCATGCCGAACCTGGTCGGGCTCACCACCGCGGAGGTCGTGGACAAGCTGCGCGAAAGCGGCTGGCAGGGCAGCGCCAACCAGGTCCGCCAGATCACGCAGATCACGCTCAACTCCGACCAGGCCGGCAAGGTGCTCAGCCAGCAGCCCTCTGCCGGAACCACCGTGCCCTCGTCGACAACGGTGACAGTCAATACCGGCGTACTCCCACTGGGATCGCCCTGATCCGCTGCCGGGCCCGGCAGCGGATCCTCGTCTGGGTACACGAAACCGGGCGGCCGTGCATCGGCCGCCCGGTTTCGTATATCAGACGGCCAGGGAGGCGACCTCCGCCTCCAGCATCTGCACCAGTCCCTCCTCGGGGCGCTCGCCGCAGACTTCCAGCCAGTTCGCCAGCATCCGGTGCCCGCCCTGGGTGAGGACCGATTCCGGATGGAACTGCACACCGTGGATGGGCAGTTCGTGGTGACGTAGGGCCATCACGATCCCGGTCTCGGTCCGGCCGATGACGTCGAATTCGGGCGGGAGTGTCCTCTCCACCACGGTGAGCGAGTGATAGCGGGTGGCGGTGAACGGATCGGGGAGCCCGGCCAGGACGCCGGTACCGATATGGAATACCGAACTGGTCTTCCCGTGCAGCAGTTCCGGGGCCCGGGTCACCGTGGCGCCGAAGGCCGCGCCGATGGCCTGATGTCCGAGGCAGACGCCCAGCAGCGGGGTCTGCCGGTCGGCGCAGGCGCGTACCAGGTCGATACTGGCGCCCGCGCGATCCGGGGTGCCGGGGCCGGGGCTGATCAAAACTCCGTCGAATTCGCCGGCCACGGCCCTCGGGTCCGCGAGCTCCGGGTCGTCGTTACGCCAGACCACTGCCTCGACGCCGAGCTGGCCCAGATACTGGACCAGGTTGAAGACGAAGCTGTCGTAGTTGTCGACGACCAGTACACGCATGCCCAAAAGATTACGTGTTCGCACGCCCGGACACCCGGTCCGGCCTGCGTTTGCGACACAATCGGGCACGCGGACCGTACGGCCGCTGGGCATCACACCGATTACCTGGTGGGATAGCCTTGGAATACGACCTGCACGCTGAACTCGAGGACATCATGCCCAAGTCGAAGGTCCGGAAGAAGACCGACTACACGATCAACCCCGCCAGCCGTACGCCGGTGAAGGTGAAGGCAGCCGGTCCGTCGCCTGTCTGGTACGTCACCATCATGCTGGGCTTCATGCTGGCGGGCCTGGTCTGGTTGCTGGTCTACTACCTCGCGGCCGATCAGATCAGCTGGATGAGCAACCTGAATGCCTGGAACTTCCTGATCGGGTTCGGGCTGATGGTGGTGGGGCTGATCATGACGATGCGGTGGCGCTAGCGGCACCTCTACCGGGGTTACACCGGTGTAATTAATGCACACCTGTGGATAACTCTGTGGATAACCCTCGACCTCAGATGGAGGTACACCGCGTGCAGCCCGACCGCACCGAACCCGGTCTCGCCTGGACGACTCCCCTGCCCGCGTTGATCGCGGCGGCCGGTGGCGGGGTGGTCCTCGCGGTAGCGGCGGTACTGACGACCGAGCTGCCCGGCAAATTCCTGCTCGGGGTGGCCGCACTGGTACTGCTGGGATTGGCCGTGCTCGGAATGCGCCAGCGGCCCCGGCTCGCGGTGGTACCCGGGGAGAACCCGCGGCTGGTGCTGCGCACCCTCACCGGCGTCACCGAGTACACCCGTGACCAGATCCTGCGGGCCCGGGTGGTGGGCTACCGCCGCCTGGGCCGGAAGTCGCCGATGCTGGAGATCGATGTGGACCATCTGGGATCCGAACGGCTGCTGATCTTCGGCCGCTGGGATCTGGGCACGAGCCCCGAGGATGTCTACGACGCGGTGCGGACGGAACTGCGGTTGCGTGGCGACGCCGCGCGCTGAGCACCCAGGCGGGCGGCATCATGGCCACATGAACTCCGCGCGGCCGAATGTTTCACGTTGAACATGCCGGGGCCCACGGCGTCGGAGCTGCGGCCGGGCCCGTCCGGCTCAGCGCAGCGAAACCGCCGCGAGCACTATCACCGCGACGGCCACCACCGCCAGAGCCGCCAACGCGAGCACCCCGACCAACCGGGCCCGCTCCGGCGTGCGAACCCGCAGCCAGGCGGGTAGGAACATGACGCCGAGCGTCGCCAGCGTGCCCGCGGCCAGACCGCCCAAATGCCCCCACAGCGAGATGCCGGGTAGTGAGAAGCTGATGAACACGTTGATCGCGATCAGGATCAACATATTGTTCGGGTTCTGCCGCAACCGGATCAGTACGACCGTGATCGCGCCGAACAAGCCGTAGACCGCGCCCGAGGCGCCGGCCGTGAGACTGTCCTGGGCCAGCAACATCACCGCGGCCGATCCGCCCAGCAGCGATATGAGGTATACGGCCAGGTAGCGGGTCCGGCCCAGCACCAGTTCGATATCGCGGCCGACGATATACAGCGCGAACATGTTCAGCAGCAGGTGGATCAGCCCGTAGTGCAGGAACCCGGAACCGATCACGCGGAACCAGTCGCCGCCGGCCACGGCGGGCGGGTACATGACCCAATCCACGAACAGGGCCGACCCGCGCTCGTTCTCCATCACGCTGCGGGACTGCGCCGCGGTGACGGCGTAGATCACGATGTTGAGCGCGATCAGGGTGTAGGTGACGAACGGGACCGAGCTACGGGCCGCGGCCGAACCCGCTACGGTCCGCATCTGCGGTGTGCTGCGCTGATCGGCGCGTAGGCAATCGACACAGTGCTGCCCGACCGAGGCCGGACGCAGGCATTCCGGGCAGGCCGGACGGCCGCAGCGGGTACAGGACAGACCGGTCGGGCGGTCGGCGTGCCGGACACACACCCGAGCCGGGGTCGAGGGCTGCTGGGGGTTCACCAGGGACTCCGCTTCGTTGCCGGAGCTGTTCCGCAGTGCGCTCCCGACCTGGCCGGGCGTGTCGTACTCACCAGCCCATCGTGCCATGCGCGCCCGCGGTCCGTAGCTCGACGGTGCTGCACTCCGGGCCGATGACAGCGCCCTGACCTGCCGGTCTGCGTTATCCGCCGGGCTGTGTCAGAGTTGTGCCATGAGCTCGAGGCCACTGCGTCCATCCAGTCGTTCGCGCTATCGGTTGCTGGCCGCCGCCGCGGTGGCGGCTGCGGGCGGTACCGCGTGGCTGGTGCGCAGCAAGCGCCCACAACCGCCCGAGCCGGCCCCGGCACCGCCCCGGATCGGCTATACGCGCAACGGCGCCGCGGCGGCTCCGGACGGTCCCGAAGCCACCGCGAACTGACCGTTCTCAGCGGCTGACGGTCCTGCGGTACTGCCGCAGCGCCAGCGGGACGAACACGGCCAGAATGATGACCACCCAGACCAGGGTGGTCGCCACCGGGTGCCGCATCGACCAGGCGGTGGACTCCGCGGTGAGCGGCGCGGTATTACCGAACAGTTCCCGGGACGCCTGGGTGAGGGCCGAGACCGGATTCCATTCGGCGAAAACGCGCAGCGGTGTCGGCAGCTCGTCCATCGGCACGAAGGTGTTCGCCAGGAAGGTGAGTGGGAAGATCACCATGAAACTGGCGTTGTTGAACACCTCGGGCGTGCGCACGATCAGGCCGACCACGGCCATGATCCAGGAGATGGCGTAGGCGAACAGCAGCAGCAGGACGTAGGCCAGGATCGCGTCCACGACCGACCCGCGGATCCGCCAGCCGACCACCAGTCCGGTCAGTGACATGACCACCAGGCTGACCACGTTGATGACCACATCGCTGACCGTGCGTCCGATCAGCACCGAGGACGGGGCCATGGGCAGCGAGCGGAAGCGATCGATGATGCCCTTCTGCATATCCTCGGCGAGGCTGAGCCCGGTGAACGTGGACCCGAACACCACTGTTTGGACGAAGATGCCCGCGATCAGGAATTCGCGGTAGCCGCCCTCCATACCGGGCACCTTGATTGCGGTACCGAAGATATAGGCGAACAACAGGACGAACATGATCGGCGAGAGGGTGCTGAAGATCAGCACGTCGGGCACTCGCTTTATCTTGATCACATTGCGTTTGGTGACGGTCAGACTGTCGCTGACCACCATGGACAGCCGCTCGACCAAGGTGGGGTTCTCCCCGATATCACCGACGGTCGCCAGCGCGGTCATCTGCTTCTTCCTTCCATCGCCTCGATTGCTTCGACTTCGCGCGGCGGACCGGATCCGCCGGCCGTATCCGCCGCGGGGACCTCTCCGGGGCGCCCACCGCCCTCGGACGTCCGGCCCTGCTCGTAATCGCCGCCGTCATCGGCCGTTTCCTCGGCCTCATGCCCGGTGAGCGTGAGGAACACATCGTCGAGCGAGGGCCGCCGCAACCCGACGTCCTGGATCTTCACCCCCTCGTCGCTCAGCTTGCCGATGGCGGCGACCAACGCCTGGGATCCGTCGCTGACCGGGACCACCACCCGACGCAGCCCGGGTTCGATATGGATATCGCCGTCGGCCAGCGGCGCGAGCGTCCGCCGGGCCACGGCCAGATTGTCGATGTGATCGACGGTCAACTCGATCCGATCACCCCCGACCATGCTCTTCAATTCGTCGGCGGTGCCGCGGGCGATCACCTGACCCCGGTCGATGACCGCGATGGCATCGGCGAGGCGGTCGGCCTCTTCCATATATTGGGTCGTCAGCAGCAGGGTGGTACCGCCGGCGACGAGTTCCTCGATGACATCCCAGAGGTCCAGCCGGGCCCGTGGGTCCAGACCCGTGGTGGGTTCGTCGAGGAACAGCACCGGCGGGTTGGCCACCAGTGCCCCGGCCAGGTCGAGCCGACGGCGCATACCGCCGGAGTAGCCGCGGACCGGGCGGTCGGCGGCATCACTGAGACGGAATCTCTCCAGTAGCTCGCGCGCGCGTTCCTTACTGCGCCGCGTGCCCATGTGATAAAGCCGCCCGACCATTTCCAGGTTCTCGAAACCGGTCAGATATTCGTCGACCGCCGCGTACTGCCCCGAGGCCCCGATCCGCGAGCGGAGCGCACGCGGCCGGGCGAGTACGTCGATCCCTGCGACAGTCGCCCGGCCGGCGTCGGGCACCAGCAGAGTGGTGAGCACCCGGACGGTGGTGGTCTTGCCGGCTCCGTTGGGTCCCAGTAGCGCGGTGACCGTGCCTTCGGGCACGGTCAGATCGAGGCCGTCGAGTGCGCGCACCCGGCGGCCGTAGTGTTTGACGAGACCCTCGGCGACTATTGCGTCGGGCATGATTCTCCTGAACTGAGTGATCGACAAGGACGAGTCGTATATCGCCGGTGGCGAGCCACCGACCTCAGGCGCTTCGGCCGCCCGGCCGACACTGTGCAGTATCGTCGCGGCCACCGACGTTTTCATCCGATTTATCCGGTTCTCCGGCGTCCTCCCCCACTACTCCAGGGCCCATCGCGGACCGGCAACGGATGCGGGACACACCGGATCTCATATCCATCGCTCCCGGTCGCGAAATCGCGCGTGGCGCACCACTCGATTCGGTTTCCGCGGCTACTCGAGTGCGCTCCGGAGCACGACAGTCGAAGTGGCCGTGCGCACGCCGACAGTGCACAACGGCATAGTGACAGCCGGGTCCGACAAGTCGGCCCGGACAATGCTCGGCGAGAGCCGCATATCGCCGTGTTCCGCTGGGCGGAATGCAACGGACCGGTAGGTCAATTCGATTGATCGACAACACTTCCGGCCGTTCTTCCGCATGGTCCACCGACCCCGGCACGACACTGTGATCCGCACCGAAAAAAGTTCGAAACTCCTGGGCCCCATATGCGCGCATTTTCGCGATATCGCGTAGGATCGGTGCCGTCGGCCCCTCCCCCCCGGGCCGACCTTACGCGGGCCTCGGCTAACTCCCCCCCTTCGCCGAGGCCCGCTCTCATATCCGGGCTCCGTCGCCACCGCACACCCGGCCCCCGCTCCCCCTTTTTCGGGTACCGCGTTCCGCTCCACGAACATCGGTCACGTACGGCTCCCGAAACCACTTCCCGCCCTTCATCAGGACGCCGCGCGCATCTCCCAACGCAATAGTGAGAGATTTGCAGTATCATCGTCTCATCAGATCGATGCAGTAGATCAAGGGAGATCCGCATGACCGCGTCCGTCGCAGCCACCGACACGCACGCTCCGGTGGAGCGCCGCCCCTTCGGTCCCGGCACCCGGACCTGGGAAGAAACCGGCCTGATCACCTTCTCCCTCACCGCGGGCTCCGCCTTCCTCCTGCAGACCATGGAACCCACCATTTCCGCGGTGGTCGATGCCCACTCCACCTTCCGTACCGACCCGGTCGGCCGCGCGGTACGCAGCCTCTCGGCGGTGATGATGTGGACCTACGGCGGGGAGGAATCGCTGGGCGAGACCGACCGGCTACGCAAGATGCACACCACCCTCAACACCACCGACGCCAAAGGCGTCCGGCACACCGCGCTGTCCAGCGGCCCGTGGGCCTGGGTACTGCACACCGGCACCTTCGCCTTCTCCGAGAACGCGAAGTACTTCTCGAAGCGCCCGCTCACCGCGGCGGAGAAAGAGGATTACTACCGCGAAGCCCTGCAGCTGATGCGCAACTTCTCGGTACCCCCCAAGGAACTGCCGGCCACCTACGCCGATTTCGAGAAATTCTTCGCCGACCAGGTCGAGAACCATCTGGAGGCCACACAGACCGCGAAGGATTATCTGAAGGTCATCCGGACCATCGCCCCACCCACCCAGCTGCCGGGGGCGCTGCGCCCGGTGTGGCGGACGCTGACCGGCCCGTTCGGCCGGATGCAGTACTTCGTCACCGTGGGTACCACGCCGGAGGCGGCCCGCCGCAAACTGGGTCTCACCTGGAGCGAATCCGACGAACGGAAATTGCGCGGCCTCGGCTGGTTCCTCGCCCGACTGGTCCCGCTGCTGCCGGAACGGCTGCGGTACTTCCCCATCGCCTACGAGGCCCGCAGGCTCGAACGCGACAAGGCACGGCTGCGTAAGGTTATCGATGTGCGGCCGCTCTGAAACGCCGGGGACGAGGAGGAGCTGATCATGACCGGGACGATTTCGATTCCCGGCTACGAGCAGGTGGTGACGCTACCCCGCGAGCTCGGCCATACACAGTCCCGGAGGTCTACCGCGACGAGAACGACCATATGAACGTCACGCACTATTTCGCCTTGTGCGTATCGGCCGCGACCGGGGTCTTCGAACGGGCGGGAATCACCGACGAATACCGCGCCGACCGGGGTACCGGTTTCTTCACCGGCGAACACCACATCCGGTACTACTCCGAAAACGCACAGCCGGACGGCCGCGGCGTTCGCCGCCGATACCGCGGCCGCCCTCGACCGGGAACTCACAGCGGCCGCGGTGGATTGGCCGGCACCGCTCTGTAGCGCCATGCGGGTCCGGCGTTAATTCCGGCTGCGGCCGCCGCCCGGGACGGTATCGGGTAGTCCGGCGCCGGCCTCCGGCCGGACCGTCACCGCCTCGTGCCCGCGGGGCCGGGCAGTGCTGACGAACAGCACCGGCTGACCCGCGTGCAGGGTGCGGTAGCCGTCGGTCTCTATGCACCGGTACTCGACGAATACCTGATCGGTTCCGTCGTCGGGTTTTATGTAGCCGAAGCCCTTCTCCGAGTCGAACCAGAAGACCCGTCCGCGTCTCCAGTCCGATCCGTCGATCCCGGGCCCGCTGAAATCCGTAGCAGGCATTACCAGGTCTTCTCCCTCGTCTGCGCAGGGGCGACACCACCAAAGCTACGCCCCGGCACCGCGAACGTCACGAGCGCCGCCGGGTTACGCCCCGGACACTACTGTCTTCCCGGTGACCGAATCCTGTTTTCTCTCTCGTACCCGCGCCGGTTACGACGCGATCGCCACCGCCTACGCCGAGCATGCGGCCGGCGAAATGGACAGGCGGTTCTGGGACCGAGCGGTACTCACCGCGTTCGCCGAGTCGGTCGGCGATTCGGGTCCGGTCGCCGATATCGGATGTGGGCCGGGCCGGATCGCCGCTCATCTGGCAGCGCAAGGGATCCGGGTCCACGGTATCGACCTGTCCCCGGCAATGGTGGCACTGGCGCGGAACGCCTATCCGGATATCGATTTCGAGGTGGGAACCATGACCGCGCTCGATATCCCCGACGGCTCGCGGGCCGGCGTGGTGGCCTGGTATTCCCTCATCCATATCCCGGCGGCCGAACGCGGCGGTGTGCTCGCCGAGTTCCGGCGAGTTCTGCGCCCCGGCGGCAAACTGCTGCTGGCCTTCCAGTCGGGTACGGACGTCCTGCATCTGGAGGAGGGCTACGGGAACGCCATATCGCTGGACTTCCATCGCATCTCGACCGGCGAGCTCGCCGATTCCCTTACGGCGATGGGATTCAGCATCGAGTTGCGGCTCGACCGCAGCGCCGAGGACGGGGAGCGGACCGGGCAGGCGTATTTGATGGCGACCCGCTCGAGTTGATAGTAACCGCTATTTCTATCAAAAGGACCGTACATAACATCATTTTGATAGGTATCAGGTTGATCGGTTTTCCCGCGAACAGCCCGCGGGCCGTGCTCTCGATCACTACATCGAAAGGATATTTGACGGCATCATTTCGATAGATAACCCTGGTCAGGTGGTGATCAAGAAGAACCCGCTCGGCCCCACCGGCGATACTGTGCGCGCGAACGTCCTGCGGTATCGCAATCGGATGAACCTCGGCTATGCCGATCTGGCGCGCAGGCTCGAGGACATCGGACGCCAGATCCCGGTGCTCGGCCTGTCCCGGATCGAACGGGGTGAGCGGCGGGTGGACGTGGACGATCTGATCGCCCTGGCGGTCGCGCTCGGCGTCTCACCGACCAGCCTTCTGCTGCCGGACACCTCGACGGCCGACGAGCCCGTGAAAGCCACCGGGATCGACGGCACGGCAGCGGATCTGCTGGGCTGGCTCCGCCTCTACACGCCGTCGGCGCATATCGGCAGACCGGCCGGCGAGCGCTTCGTCCGGGACGCCATCCGGTTCATCGCCGACGCCCGGCCGCGCTGGGATATCGAAAGCCTCACCCTGGAGCAACTTCCGGGCGTGGACCATATGGAGTACGCCGCCGAGATCACGGAGAAGGCCCGCCTGGCGAATCCGGCACCGGAACCCGGACCCCACCGATAACGGCGGAGGTCGGGCCCGGCCGGAACCTATGCGGAGTCGCCGCCTCGCATCAGTTCGAAAACGGACACCGGACGTCCGGCTCGCTCGCTCGCGCTCCGCGCCCGGCGCCACAAGCCCTGCGCCGCACGGGAAAGCGTCGTATCCACACCGGCCTCGGTACCGGCATCGATGATGTGCTGCGCGCCCGCATCCATCATCTTGAAGGCGGCGAGATCGCCCCAGCCACCGGCCTTCGCCGCCGCGGCGTACTCGGTCATGAAGAACGGGTATGCCTCGCTGGACCGCACGGCGTACGGCAAGAACCGGTCGATATCGGCCCCGGAGCGGTCGATTACGGCAAGCGCCTGGTCGAAGGCGAGCATCCACGGATGGAAGACGGTCAGCAGCGCCTGATAGAAGACCTGCGCCAGACCGTCGTCCACCCCGAGGTACTCCTGCGGACTCAACGGCCGCAGGAGTTCGGCATGGGCGTCGAAAACCTCCCGCGGTCCGCTGTAGAACACATACGAGGCCGGGTGGGCGATATTGTCCCCGGCGGACATGAAACCGCCGGAAAGGAATTCGGCACCCTGCTCACGCACCCATGCCGCACCCTTACGCGCGTTCTCGGGCGAATCCGAGGACAGGTTGGCGATCACCTTGCCGGGCAGACTGCCGGCCGCCGGGCCGAGTACGTCGTACATCGCCACGTAGTGGGTCAGGCTGAGCACGGCGACTTCATTGGCTTCCAGTGCGTCGGCCGCGGTCGCGGCACGTTTCGCCCCCTCGGCCACCAGCGCGTCGGCCTTGTCGCCGCTGCGATTCCAGACGGTGACCTCGATACCGGCGGCGAGGAACGCCCGCACCATCGCCCGGCCCATCGGCCCCAGCCCGATGACACTGACGGACCGGATCTTCTCCTGAGACATTCGATGTCCTTCTCGGTAGTGGTTCAGCTGGTTGCGGCGCCGATACCGATGCTGGCCACGTGGGTAGAGTCGGACAAGAACGCACCTGCGGATGTGGTTGCTTACCGCCAGGTCCGTAACGAGGTCAGGAGGATAAGGTGGCCGGCGCGAGTGATGCGGATCACCAAGTGTGTGGGATGTCGCTGGCCATCGATGTGGTCGGTGGCAAGTGGAAACTGCACCTGATGTGGGTCCTGGGTGCGAGCCCACAGCGGTTCGGCCAGATTCGCCGGGCGTTGACGGGGGTCAGCGAGAAGGTGCTGACCGAGAATCTGCGCCAACTCGAGGCCGGCGGCATCGTCCGGCGGGAGGTGTACGCGGAGGTCCCGCCGCGGGTCGAATACTCGCTGACCCCGCTCGGGGAGGAGCTCGCCCAGGCGCTGCGTCCGCTCGAGGAATGGGGAGACAGGCACCGCGACCATCTGGCCGCAGTCGCCTGCTAATCGCCCGAAGTGGAGCCTAGGGGAATCGAACCCCTAACCCCTGCCTTGCAAAGGCAGTGCTCTGCCAATTGAGCTAAGGCCCCGGGCAGTCGTGCGGCCGGAGCCGCAAGTCGCCTGCGAAACACTAGCGTTCCGGCACGTACACCGTCAAACAAGGATACCCGCGGGCACCGATCAGCGCCGTAGGGCGCCGGTCGCTTCGAACTCCGCTTCCCGGCCCTGCATCTGTTCGCGATACCAGTTCTCCCGGTGCCAGAGCATGATCCGCTCGTGCGCCCGGCCGAGCGGCGGCACGCGGCGGAGGAATTCCACGGCGGTGACCAGCGGAATCCTGGCGATGGGGACGTGCACCCACGGGAAGGCCGCCGGCATCCGGTAGCGGCGCCGGGTGGTGGACAGCACATAAAGGGCCGAGTAGGCCGACTGGATCGGATAGTTGTAGTGCGCCCGCAGCCGAGCCGCGCCCCGCTGCTCCGGGCCGGGGGGCGAATGCCGCGGGATAGGACTCGATGAGTTCGGCGCCCTGCGCACCGGAGAGGTACGATCTCGCGACCATCGTCATCGCCATCACCCGCAGCGTGTCGGCCACGGTCTCGGGGTGCCACGTCAGCCGAACGCACAGAAGATATCCCATGTACTTCTGGAAATGCAGGAGCGCCCGGAACTCCGCGGGGGTCGTCTGGTGGCCCAGCGCCCACAGCCCCAGGCCCGGAATCGTGCTCCCGGCGATCAGCGTCAGCAACTGATAGGTCTGGCTGATCGGCAGCCCCCACCGCTCGATCTCCCATTCCGGATGCCGCTGTACACCCGCGCGCACCGAGACGTGCATGATCCGCACCTTCAGCGCGGTGGCCCACCCCGGTGAGCCCGGACTCAGCAGCGCACCGGGCTGGGAGACATCCATCCAGAACCGGCAGGTCTCCAGGAAGCGGCGCAGCGCGCTGTCCCCAGCGTAACCACCGGCCAGCGAAAGCGGTGTCGCGACCGCGGATTCGGTGTACATCTCCAAGGTCTCCGCACCCGCGAAACCGAACAGCACGGTGCCCCAGCGCCGCCAGACCGCGGCGCCGCGTTCGACCAGCTCCGGACGGACCCAGTCGGGTACCGTCTCGAACTCGTCGAACAGCTCGCGCATGGCCATCGGTGCGTCGGGGACCGAGTCGATGCCGTCACGCAGCGCGGTGTCCAGCAGCCGACGGCCAGCTCCCGGCCGGTCTCCCCGCACATGACCTCCGCGGCGAAACGTTCCGCGACCGGATCGCCGGCGAACATATCCGCGCACAGCGCCCGCGCCTGCTCGTCGGTCGGAAACAGCCCCGAGCGGTCATCGTCCGGAAAACCCGTTCGACTCGCCTGACCGTGGGAGTGTCTCGCGCCTGCCAGTAACGGAAGGCCGTCGGGCATTGTGTGTCCGTTGCGTCCCCGGCCGGTGTCGCCGCTGGTATCGACATCGCTGCTCTCCTCACCGGGGCCGCCCGGGACCTGATGGCGGACCGCGACGGCGCGATCCCACCCATACTGAATCGTATGGATTAACTGTACTTCATAGTACGGAGATGGCATCGGACACTTCCGCACGGCAGAGACACAGATCGCGGGCTCGACCGGCGTCCGGCCATGATGGGCGAATACGTCGAGGCCGTCGGCCCCCTCCCCTACCATCGGAGTATGAGACTCAGCGCTGACCTGTCGAACCGATGACGGCGGGTTCGTCAACGGCTTCGCACCCCGATCCCGCCGACGACCGGACGGCGCCACCCCGACCCCGATCGAAAAAGGCTCGCGCCCAACAGACCCGGCGCCGGCGCACCGCCCGGCTGTCCTACGACGACTGGGTCGACGGGGCGCTCGAACTGCTGTCCCGCGAAGGCATCGCGGCGATCAGGATTCCGCGGTTGTGCCAGGAGCTCGGAGTGACCAAGGGCAGCTTCTACTGGCATTTCGACGATATCGAACAGCTCATGGCGGCAATGGCCGACCGCTGGAGCGCGGTACAGAGCGAGACGATACGGGAGCTGGGCGGCTTCGTGGAGATCCCGGTGGAGGAGCGGATCGAGAAGATGGCCGCCATGCTCGTCGACCACCGGCATTGGATCGTGGAGACCACAGTGCGGGAATGGTCGCGTAGCAACCCCAAGGTGGCCGATGCGGTACGCACCCTCGACCAGCGGGTGTTCGAGACGGTTTACCGGACGATGCTGGACCTGGGATTCGACGAGAACCAGGCCGGCCTCCGGGCAGGCGCGATGGTCTACATCGGCCTCGGCTTGATCCACGGCCGGGACAATCTGCCGACGCCGACCACCGAACAGGTGTACTCGGTCATCGAACTGCTGGCCCGGCCGTGATCACGGCGACCCGGTTGTCACCGGGTCCGCCGGCAACGACAGCGAACGTCGCCCGGGGCAAGGTCAGCGTGTGGTGACCTCGTGCCACAGGTCGGCGTCGTCACGCTGGCGCAGCTTGCTGATACCGATGAGAACCGCAGCGACAAGACCGATGGTGAGAACGTATTTCATGCTCTCGAGCCTAGTCCTGTGGCACCGGGACAGCTCAATTCCGGACCGGACGGTATCCGGGAACGCCGAGGGAAACGAATCAGCCCCCGAACCTGGAAAGGTTCGAGGGCTGGTGTCTCGTACAAGTGTGGGTCTAGGAGGACTTGAACCTCCGACCTCTTCGTTATCAGCGAAGCGCTCTAACCGCCTGAGCTATAGACCCGCGGGGTGCATCGAACTTCAGTTTCGCACGTGAACTGTAGTTCTATGACCGAGAACAGAGACTACAGGAAACCGTGATTTCAACCAAAACAGCTGGTCAGAGCATTGACGTCGAAGCTCGACCGAGAAGCGGAACGGCCGGCGCCCAGGCCTGGCGCCGGCCGTTCCAGATGTGTACGAATCAGTCCGGGTCGGCCAGCGTGACCTGGATCCCGCCGACCATATCGCAGCACTGGTTGTAGATGAATGTGCCGACCGTGGCCAGCGCGGTGAACAGGACGACATTGATGAGCCCGATCACCCCGGCGTAGCCGAAGACCGTACCCGCGTCGATCAGCCCCACCGAGCCGCTGTCCGGAGACACCATGTCGGTGAAGGTGCTGTTGAGCCGCTCCCAAACACCCATGCCCGCGAGCACCATGTACAGCAGCGCGACGGCGATCATCCAAACGAAGAACATGGCCACGCTGATCACCAGGGTGATCTTCAGCGTGGACCACGGATCGATCCGGCGCACCTGCACGGTGGCGCGCAACGGTTCTCCGCCGAGCACCGCCTGCGGCAGCCCGCGCGGCGCCGCCGGCGGGGACGGGGCCGCGACCGGCGGTGTGTACGGATTGTGCGGTTGATTGGGCGGCTGTTCCGGGGGTAACGGATGCCGGATCTCGGAAAGATCCGGCATATCCTTCACCAGCTCCGGACGCGCGATACTGCGCGTCGGCCCGTCCAGCCCAACGGATTTGGACATGGCCGCTTCCTTGCGTGCCGCCTTGGCCGCCAGGTCGCTGGTGGTGCGGGCATTGGTGACCCCGCCCTGCAGGCCGCCACCCTGCAGGCCGCCGCCGCCCTGCAGGCCGACCGACCGCTGGGCGCCGCCCACCGGCATATGGCCGGGCCGCGAGAGATTCGACTGCGGTTCCCGCTGCGGCAGCTGCGACCAGCCCTCCTGGTATCGGTTGGTGTCCTGACCGTTGCCGGGCTGCTGGTTGCCCGCCCCGCCCTGCTGATCGCCCGGTCCGCCACCGGCCGACGGACCGGAACTCCGGTCCGTCGGGGCGTTGCGCGATTCGGACGCGAATTCGCCTTGCTGCTCCTGCTTTTCGGGCTGCGGACCACCGGCGGGCGCACCGCCGGACGGGTTACCGCCCGGCTGCCCGCCTGCCTGTTCGTGGTCCGCGGCCTCGCCCGGCCGCTGAGTCGGGCGCGGCGAAATCGGGGACGGGGTGACCCGCTCGGTCACGCCGTTCGTCTGCTGCCGCTCGTCGCTCGGCTGTTTCGGAGTGGTCAATGGGAATCCTCGGATCCGTTCTTTGCCGCCGATATGGGATTACTGCTCGGGAGAACCGCCGCCGTCGATCTGTTCGGGCTCGTCGGCGTTACGTGCGATCGCAAGCAAGGTATCGCCCTCGGCGAGGTTCATCAATCGCACGCCCTTGGTCTGCCTACCGGCCTTGCGCACCTGCCGGGCGGCAGTACGGATAACGCCTCCACTGGAGGTGATGGCATACAACTCGTCGTCGTCGTCGACGATGAGCGCCCCTACCAGCGTGCCACGCCGGGTGTCGTACTGGATCGTCAATACACCTTTTCCGCCGCGTCCCTGCGCGGTGTACTCCTCGATAGCGGTCCGTTTGGCATAGCCGCCCGAGGTCGCTACCAGCAGGTATGTCCCGTCCCGGACCACATTCAGCGACAGCAGGGCATCCTCGGCATTGAACCGCATACCCTGCACCCCGGAGGTGGCGCGTCCCATCGGGCGCAGCGCCTCGTCGGTGGCCGAGAAGCGGATCGACTGACCCTGCGCGGAGACCAGCAGCAGGTCGTCCTCGGCCGAACACAGTACGGCGCCGACCAATTCGTCGTTGTCGCGCAGGTTCACCGCCACGATCCCGCCGCTGCGGTTGGAGTCGAAGTCGACCAGGCGCGACTTCTTGACCAAGCCCTTCTGCGTGGCCAGCACCAGGTAGGCGGCATCCTCGTAGGATTTGATCCGGATGACCTGGGCGATCTTCTCGTCCGGCTGGAAGGCCAGCAGATTCGCCACGTGCTGTCCACGCGCGGTGCGGTTGGCCTCCGGCAATTCATATGCCTTGGCCCGGTACACCCGGCCCTTGTTGGTGAAGAACAACAACCAGTCGTGGGTCGAGGTCACGAAGAAGTGCCGGACGATATCGTCCTGCTTCAGACCCGCGCCCTGCACACCCTTACCGCCGCGCTTCTGGCTGCGGTACAGATCGGTCTTGGTGCGCTTGGCGTACCCGGTCTCGGTGATGGTGACGACCACGTCCTCACGGGCGATCAGGTCCTCGTCGGCCACATCGCCGTCGGCGGAGATGATCTGGGTCCGCCGCTCGTCGCCGTGACGCTCCACGATCTCGGCGAGTTCGTCCTTGACAATCGCGCGCTGCCGTTCCGGCTTCTCCAGAATGTCCTTCAGATCGGCGATCTCGGCCTCGAGCTTGGCCAGTTCGTCGACGATCTTCTGCCGCTCCAGCGCCGAGAGACGCCGCAACTGCATATCCAGGATCGCGGTGGCCTGGGTCTCGTCGATATCGAGCAGTTCCATCAGGCCGGTCCGCGCGGTTTCGGTATTGGCCGACCGGCGGATCAGCGCGATGACCTCGTCCAGCTGATCCAGCGCCTTGACCAGACCGCGCAGGATATGGGCCCGCTCCTCGGCCTTGCGCAGCAGGTAGCGGGTACGCCGGACGATGACTTCCAGCTGATGGTTCACATACAGCCGGATCATCTGATCCAGCCGCAGGGTGCGCGGAACGCCCTCGACGATGGAGAGCATATTCGCACCGAAGCTGGTCTGCAGCTGGGTGTGCTTGTACAGGTTGTTCAGCACGACCTTGGCGATCGCGTCCCGCTTGACGGTGACCACGATGCGCAGGCCCACCCGGTCCGAGGACTCGTCGTGGATATCGGCGACACCGGCGATCCGGCCGTCCTTGACCTGTTCGGCGATCGCGTTGATGAAATTATCGGTGTTGACCTGGTACGGCAGACCGGTGATGACGATCGTGGTGCGGCCGCGGGCGTCCTCTTCGATCTCCACCACGCCGCGCATCCGGATGGACCCGCGCCCGGTGGTGTAGGCATCGTGGATGCCCTGCGTGCCGACGATCAGGCCGGCGGTCGGGAAGTCCGGACCTTTCACCCGCTCCATACAGGCCGCGAGGGTGGCTTCCTCGTCGGCGTCGTGGTTGTCGAGCACCCAGTAGATGGCCTGGGCGAGCTCGGTCAGGTTGTGCGGCGGGATATTGGTCGCCATACCGACCGCGATACCGTTGCTGCCGTTCATCAGCATATTCGGCACACGGCTGGGCAGGACGACCGGTTCCTGGGTCTTGCCGTCGTAGTTCGGGATGAAATCGACCGTGTCGTGATCGATTTCGCGCAGCAGTTCCATGGCCAGCGGCGTGAGCCGGCATTCGGTGTACCGCATGGCGGCGGCACCGTCGTTACCACGGCTGCCGAAGTTGCCTTGGCCGTCGACCAGCGGGTACCGCATGGCCCAGGGCTGGGCCATACGGACCAGGGTGTCGTAGATGGCCGAGTCGCCGTGCGGGTGGTAGTTGCCCATGGTGTCGGCGACCGGCCGCGCGGACTTCACATAGCTGCGATCGGGTCGGTAACCGTTGTCGTGCATCGCGTACAGGATCCGGCGGTGCACCGGTTTGAGGCCGTCACGGACCTCGGGGAGCGCGCGGCCCACGATCACGCTCATCGCGTAATCGATGTAGCTGCTCTGCATCTCCTGCTGGATATCGACCGGCTCGATCCGGTCGCCCGCGCTCTCCGGCGGCAGGGTGGTGTCGGTCATGCAATCTCCTAGGTACTGACGGAATACGGCGGGTCACCGCGCGCGTGAGCGCTGCGGGCGGACCGCCCTATACGTCGAGGAAGCGGACGTCCTTGGCGTTACGGGTGATGAAGCTGCGGCGAGCCGCCACATCCTCGCCCATCAGGACGCTGAACAGCTCATCCGCGGCGGCCGCGTCGTCCAACGTCACTTGACGGAGCACCCGGACCGAGGGGTCCATGGTGGTCTCCCACAGTTCCTTGGGGTTCATCTCGCCGAGACCCTTGTACCGCTGGATACCGTCGTCCTTGTTGATCTTCTTACCGGCGGCCAGACCGGCTTCCAGCAGACCGTCGCGCTCCCGGTCGGAGTAGGCGAACTCGGGATCGACCCGATGCCACTTCAGCTTGTACAGCGGCGGCTGCGCCAGGAACACGTGCCCGTGCTCGATGAGCGGCCGCATGAAGCGGAACAGCAGTGTCAGCAGCAGCGTCGAGATGTGCTGGCCGTCGACATCGGCGTCGGCCATCAGCACGATCTTGTGGTATCGGAGTTTGGCGATATCGAACTCGTCGTGGATACCGGTGCCGAAAGCAGTGATGATCGACTGGACCTCGGCGTTCTTGAGGACCTTGTCGATACGCGCCTTCTCGACATTGATGATCTTTCCGCGCAGCGGCAGGATCGCCTGGTACATGGAGTCCCGGCCGGATTTGGCCGAACCGCCGGCGGAGTCGCCCTCGACGATGTAGATCTCGGATTTGCTCGGGTCCTTGGACCGGCAGTCGGCCAGCTTGCCCGGCAGGCCGCCGATATCCGTCGCGCTCTTGCGCCGGACCAGCTCACGGGCCTTCCGCGCCGCGACCCGGGCCTGCGCCGAGGACACCGCCTTGTTGACGATGGTCTTGGCATCCGCCGGATTGGCCTCGAACCAGTGCGCGAGATGCTCGTTGCAGGACCGCTGCACGAACGACTTGACCTCGGTATTGCCGAGTTTGGTCTTGGTCTGGCCCTCGAACTGGGGCTCGCTCACCTTGACGCTGACGATGGCGGCCAGGCCCTCGCGGATATCGTCCCCGGTGAGGTTGCCGTCCTTCTCCTTGAGGAGCTTCTTCTCCTTCGCGTACCGATTGACCACCGTGGTCAGCGCGGCACGGAAGCCCTCTTCGTGGGTGCCGCCCTCATGGGTGTTGATGGTGTTGGCGAAGGTGTGCACCGACTCGGAGTAGCCGGAATTCCACTGCAGCGCGACCTCGAGCTCGTGCCCGGTGCCCTTACCGTTGAAGGAGACCACCGAGTTGTGAATCGGCTGCTTGGTCCGGTTGATGTGCCGGACGAAATCTTCCAGACCGCCCGGATAGTGGTAGGTGCGGGTCTTCACCTTGGGTTCGGCCGCGGGCTTCTCGCCGTTGTCGTCGTGCTTGGGCGCTTCCGCGGTGTCGCTGACCACCTCGTCGGTGATCTCGGTATCGCTGACGCGCTCGTCGGTCAGGACGATGGTCAGGCCCTTGTTCAGGAAGGCCATCTCCTGCAGGCGCCGCGATACGGTCTCGAAGTTGTAGGTGGTGGTCTCGAAGACCGCGGGATCGGCCCAGAACCGGATGGTGGTGCCGGTGGCCTTGGTCGGCTCGCCCTGAACCAACTGCCCCGGGACCGCGTCCTTGTAGGTCTGGCTCCAGTGGTACCCGTCGGTGTCCACCTCGGCTTCGAGCCGGCTGGACAGCGCGTTGACCACGGAGATACCGACACCGTGCAGACCGCCGGATACGGCGTAGGAATCGGAGTCGAACTTGCCGCCGGCGTGCAGCTGGGTCATGACGACCTCGATGGTCGGAATGCCCTGGGCGTGCATGGCGACGGGAATACCGCGGCCGTCGTCGACGACCTGGACACCGCCATCGGCGAGGAGAGTGACCTCGACCTTGGTGGCGTGGCCGGCCATCGCCTCGTCGACCGAGTTGTCCACGACCTCCCAGATCAGGTGGTGCAAACCGCGCTCACCCGTGGAGCCGATGTACATGCCCGGGCGCATCCGCACCGCCTCGAGGCCTTCCAGGACCTTGATGGAGGAGGCACCGTAGTCCTGCTTTTCCGATGCGCTCGAGCCTGATGCTTTGGAGTCTTTGGCAGCCACTGGTCGGTAGCTCTCCTTACTTGCTGATCCCCGGGACGGCGGTGGGACAGCGCACGTGGGCCCGGGACCGATCAGAGGGCTGCACGCAACGCGCCGAGGGTATCGCCGCTGATTTACAGTTCCATCCTACTTCGCGGCCCAACTTACAGTGCACCTGCGACACCCCTGACGGCTTCCTGGGTGAGAGAAATCGGACCGGCACGGGTCCCCTCGCGATGCGGCCGTTTCGAAGCACCAGATTCGGCCTGAGAGTTCACTGAGGCGCGGGGGCCCCGGACGCACGGCCGCGTTCCACGTGAAACCGGGTTCTAACCGTAGGTATCGCGGGGTCCACGACCCCGGATATGACGTTGCCCTTTACGCCAGCTCGGCGCTGTCGGCCCGGAGATCCGCAGTGAACGCACCACCCCGGGCCCCACCGCCGCGCTGATCTTCGCGAGCAGCTGCGCCTGCAGCAGGCGTAACTGTGTGGCCCAGGCCGTGGACTCGGCCGCGACACTCAATACCCCGTTCTCGAGAGAGACCGGTTTGGCATGGGCGGCGATGTCCTCCCCGACCACACCCGACCAGTGCCCGAACACTGTGCCCTCGGCGACCTTGGTGGACCAGCCGCGGCTGCGCGCGATCGAGGTGGCGAGTTTGGACAGCGGCTGCGGGTCGCGGTCGTCAGGGCGGGGGCCGGACCACCCGCTGCGGCGGCGGGCACCGGAACGGAGACCACGACGCGGGGAGGAACGTCCCTGACCGACGGATTTACCGCTGGCGCGTGCCGCCGCCCGAGCATCCTCCAGCGCCCGGCGGGCCAGGTCGACCCCGCGCAACTCCGGTTCGGTCGGAGGCGTTGCACCTCCGGGCGTTCCGGGCTGGTCGGTCATCGCTGCTCCACTCACCGGTGCGAGTTATCCCCAGGTTCGACCGGTTTTTCCTCAGTCTGTGCACATCCGGGAACCTGCGTCCGGCATCGCGCCTCCCGGATCGGCCCGAAGGCCGAGCCATCGAGAATACGCGCAGCTCAGGGCCGGTATTTCAGGTGCCGGTTCCGGTTTTCACCGAATGGACCGGGCAGCCGTCCGGAGTAAGTGGCGACGACCTGGTCGAATAGGTTATCCACAGGCTGTGGATAACCTGGTTCCGATGCCGGACGGGGGATAACGGTCCGGTGTACCGGCTCACTCTACGAACGGCCCGGCGCGCATGCAAGACAGCGGCGGCGCGTGTCCGTCATCCGGGCGGATCACCGGCGACAGCCGGCGGTGGGTCGCCTCCGGCGACCGGACTATCCGGCGCGAAACCGGATATCCGATGCTCCGGGTCCCCGGTGGTCGTCACCCGCAGAGTCGCACCGATCAGCTCGGCGGGCACATCCTCGGGGACGGCCGCGGTGATCAGTACCTGCTCGGCGGCCGCCGCCACCGTGGCCAGCGCGGTGCGGCGACGCCGGTCGAGTTCGGCGAAGACATCGTCGAGCAACAGGACCGGTTCGGCTCCGTCCGCGCGGAGCAGTTCGAATGCCGCGAGCCGCAGCGCCAGCGCGAACGACCAGGACTCCCCGTGACTCGCGAAGCCCTTGGCCGGAGTTTCGCCGAGCATCAACTCCAGTTCGTCCCGATGCGGACCGACCAGGCAGACGCCTCGCTCGAGCTCCTTCGACCGCGCGGTGGCGAGTTCGCGCAGCAGGACCTCCTCCAACAGCGCCGCGTCCCCGGGATCGGGCGGCCGACCGGGATCGAGTAAGTCGGCCGGCAGCGCCCCGCTGCGGTACCCGATCGCCGCCGGCCGCGACTCCGGCGCGAGAGCCGCGTACGCGCGGACGAGATGCGGATGGAGTTCGTGGACCAGACGCAATCGCTCCGCGAGCAGGATCGACGCATGATCCGCCAGATGTCCGTCCCAGACATCCAATGTGCTCAGATCCGCCCGCGCGGACCGGCCCGCGGTTTTCAACAGAGCCGAACGCTGCCGCAGCACCCGGTCGTAATCAGCACGTACACCGGCCAGGCCGGGGCGCCGCGCAGTGCACAGCTCGTCCAGGAAACGACGCCGCTCCCCAGGGTCGCCGCGGACCAGCGCCAGATCCTCGGGAGCGAACAACACCGTGTGCAGAATGCCGAGAATCTCACGCGGCCGGCGCACCGGAGACCGGTTGATCTGGGCCCGGTTGGCCGCACCGCGGTTGAGTTCGATGTCGATCCGCAATTCGCGGCCCAGATGCACCACGTTCGCGCCGATCCGGGCGCGTTCGGCGCCGGCCCGGACGAGTGGCGCGTCGGTGGAGACCCGGTGCGACCCCAGCGTGGACAGATAGCCCAGCGCTTCGAGCAGGTTGGTCTTGCCGTTACCGTTCGCCCCCAGGAAAACCGTAGGGCCTGTGGATAACTCGACCTCAGCGTGCTCCCAGGATCGGAAATCACGCAAGGTCAGAGCACGGATATGCACCTGTTCACACCATCCGGCAAATGACAGCCCAGTTATCCACAGCTGTGGATAACTGGGGAGAGCGCAGGTCGCGGCAGTGGTTTGCGGAGGTATCGCTACCGACCGCCACCGCAGGTACGGTACACCCATACCCCTGGTAACGGGCGGAGGTGCGCCGGTTCGTCGTTTCCGAACCCACTCCCGCTCAGCCCGGGAGCCGAACCGGCATCAACAGGTAGATGTAGTCGCTCTCCAGCGCCGGATACGCACCGGAATCGAGCGGCTCCGGCTCCTCCTCGCGGGCGGGCAGCAGCACAGCCGGGCGACTTGGTGTGGTGAACCCGAAGGTGACCCGCTCGGACCGCAGCGCGGACAGGCCGTCGATCAGGTAGCCGGGGTTGAAGGCGATGGTCAGCGGTTCGCCCCGGAAATCGGCCATCAGCCATTCCTCGGCCCGGCCGGCATCGTCGCCACCCGCCGACAACAGCAGACCCTCGCCGGAGAACTCCAGCCGCACCTGGGCGCCGCGTTCGGCCACGAGCGCGACACGTTTGATCGCCTCGGCGAGCGAGGCGACCTCCAGCGTCGCGATCGAGGTGTGCTCCTTGGGGAGCAGCTGACGGAACTTGGGGAATTCGGCGTCCAGCAGCCGGGTGGTGGTCCGGCGACCGCCGTTGACGATGCCCAGCAGCCCGTCGGCGCCCGCTCCGGACCCAAGCGACAGCTGCACCGGCCGATCGGAGGCCCCCAGCGTCTTGGCGGCCTCGGACAGGGTGCGGGCGGGAATGAGCACCGCGGTCTCGATATCGGCGCGCGCGGGCTGCCACTGGATGTGCCGCACCGCGAGCCGGAACCGGTCGGTCGCCGCCAGGACCACCTGCGGTCCCTCGATCTCGACCCGGATACCGGTCAGCATGGGCAGCGTGTCGTCGCGGCCGGCCGCGACGGCCACCTGGCCGACCGCCTCACCGAACACCTCGACCGCCAGTTCCCCGCTCGACTGCGGCACCTCCGGCAATTGGGGATAGTCCTCCACCGGCATGGTCGGCAGCGAGAACTTGGCGCTACCGCACTGGATCAGCACGCGAGTGCCGTCCACGGAAACGTCCACCGGCTTGTTGGCCAGTGCCTTGGTGATATCGGCCAGCAGTTTGCCCGAGACCAGGACGCGCCCGGGACCGGCGACCTCGGCGGCGACCCGCATCTGCGCGGAGACCTCGTAGTCGAACCCGGAGACGGTCAGGCCGTCCTCGTCCACGACCAGCAGGACTCCGCCGAGTACCGGGACCGGCGGGCGGGACGGCAGACTGCGCGCCACCCAGGCGACCGACTCCGCGAAATCCTCACGCGCGACCCGAAACTTCATGCCTGCAAGGTCCATCGCCCGAGGTGTCCTCTCCCGTTCAGTGTGGATCGACGGCTGTGCTGCCCCCGTGTATCCCGCTGCGCCGACTCCGCCACCGGCGCGGGGCACGGCGGTCGATGCGGCGGCCGGAAAACCGGACCGGCCGCCCCAGGAGTCTGGCACAAGCGGCCGACATCAGACCGTACCCCGTTCAGAGCTGCGCGGTCGGCTGCCCCTCCGACTGGAGGATACGTCCTCCGGCGGTGCCCGGGCCAGGCCGGGCGGGCGAATCGAATCGAATCGCCGCTGCCTGGGCGGATCAGTTGTGTACCGGTGTGGATGAACCGCGGAGGCGGCCGCTGTGGATCATCCGGGCGCGATGGCCGATATTCGCGCTCCCCCGTGGCGTGGCCGTATCCACAGTCGTCCCACGGTAGCGGTGTGGACAGATCCGGAGCGAGTGACCTCGAGCAATTGCCGGCGCCCGACTTCTCGTCGTCCGGGCGGCGCCTGCCCTCCCCCTCGGTGTGGCATGGAGGCCGGAAACCCGGACGTGCGACCGGTCGTGAGTACGGGATTCCGTCTCTTCGGACAGTGGCCCGGGTGGCGCGGGCCGGGCGGTTGCGCGAGCGCCGGAGAACGGTGCTGTGAGCGCCGCGGCGCGCGAACAGGGGACGGCCCGGCTCCTCGACGCCGAACAGATGAGAGATCTGTGCGCAGTGGGAGAGCCGTATGCGGCCCGCGATCGCTTCGTTCCCCCGGAGCCTCCCCTACCCTCCTTGTCTCCCTCCGGGCGCTGTCGGGCGGTGCGGTCCGCTCGAGACTTGTCCACACAGCCTGTTTTGAAGAGAAATTTTCTAGATGAAGAACAGGAGTAGTAATAGGCCCTGTGGAAACTGTGGATTCGGCTTGTTTTCGCAGTTCACACCGCGTGTCGGCCTGTGGATGGCCAGGGGATAACTCGAGGATGAATCGAGGGCGGCTGTGGACAGGTTTTGTTGTCCACACCGCGTCCACAGCTCGTCCCCAACTTGGTCCCCAGATTCTCGCCAGTTGTGCACACTGTGCATGGATCCGTGGACAACCTGTGGATTCCTCGAGGAATCCACAGGTTGTCCCCAACCCTCTGACCGGAACATCGCTGTTCAGTAGCTGTGGACGAAATCGCCTGTGGAAACTGTGGATAAACAGCATGTGGACAACTTGCCCCCAGCACCCCACCGATCCTGTGGATGGACCGGTGGACAACCTGGGGAATCCACAGGTGTGGATACCGCGAACCCGCAGTTCAGGGCTCCCACAGGCTGTTAGCGACACACCTGTGGATGTTTCCGACACGCCGACGCCGGTCGAAGCGGGGTAGAGCAGCGGGAAAACGGGTGATTCGTCGGGCCCGCCAAGCGGATTGCGGCGGAACAACTTACGATTCCGGCCCGCCCGTCCGATGCTTCGGGCCGGGCGAGTGGCTCGAAGCCTGCGTCCGATGGATCCCCCGCCCGGCGAGCGCGATCGGATCGGTGGGCGAGATGATCCTCGTCCGACTCTTCCCTGCGGGCAGGCGGCTCGGCATCGGGCCGTTCGGGCGCCACGGCATGCACGAGCGCCTGTCGCAGAAGGAAAGCAGTGGTGAGGGTTTCGATGTGGCAGGCACTCTCCCCCCGGGAGCGGCGACAACCGGGACCGGCCCACACGGGTCCAAAGCAGCCCGCACGGGGAGATAGGATCGCTCAGACGACGCGGGTGGCGATTCCCGGATAGCTCAGCACGAGGCCCGACGTGTCGTAGGTCAAGCGGCAGGCGAAATCGAATGCGGGCGCAGAGTAGTCGTAGCGTTGCCGGGTGCCGTGGTCGGCGGTGCGCCGGTACTCCTGCTCCAGGCGTCCGACAGGAAGATCGATCGCGCGGACATAGACCGTGGGCGCCACGGCGCGACCACCCACGGGCAGTCCCAGGCGGTGCACGGGCAGCGTATTGGTGAGCGCCGGCGATTCCAGGTCCACGTCGAGGCAACCGTCCGGATCCGGCACCGCCGTACCGTCGATCAGCCACCGTCCGGCGCCGTCCGACTCGATCAGCACCGTATGCACCCCGGTCGGTGATCGGCTGATGATGCGGGCGGTACGGGTCGCCCAGCCCGCATCGACAGTGTTTCGTAGCGTACGAACCAGGTCTGATAGTCCTCGACCGCGGTGGTGCAGCCGTCCAGGCGATGGCCGTCGTTATCCCGGCTCAAATAGACGACCGCGAAGCCAGGCCGGGCATCCCGATGCGACCACGCCGCGGTCGCCGGTAGTTCGGCGAACGACATCCCTGCCCCTCTCCCGAACCGTCGGCTGCCCACCGGTTCGGTTCCACGCTCGGATCCCGGGTCGTCCCGGCCTCCACGTCGCTACCGCTGCGTCCGACTGCCGGTTCGCATAGGACCGCCGCCCACACGAACAGGCCCACTCCGAGCCGGCGGCGAGCGCCCGGACCCGGGCGCCGTACTCGCGCCAGGCGATCTGCGGGTGCCGCCGACGGTGCTGCCGGCGTGGGCACCGCGACTGGCTACCGGGCGGAGACACCTGCCCCGACCGAAGCCCGTGCGGCCCGCCGCCGGCCGCGACGGGTGGGCGACGGTCAGCGGGAGCGCTGTTTGATCCGTGCGGTGAGTTCCTGGACCTGGTCGTACACCCGGCGTCGCTCCGACATCTCCTTGCGGACCTTCTTCTCCGCGTACATGACCGTCGTATGGTCGCGCCCGAACGCCTGACCGATTTTGGGCAGCGACAGATCGGTGAGTTCCCGGCAGAGATACATCGCGATCTGCCGGGCCTGGGCGAGCGGCCGGGCCTTACCCGGGCCGGTGAGTTCGTCCATCGAGGTATTGAAGTACTCGGCTGTGACGCCCATGATCGTGGACGCGGTGATCTCCACATCCTGTGATTCGGGCATCAGATCGCGCAGCACCACCTCGGCCACCGATTGATCCAGCGGCTGCCCGTTCAACGACGCGAAAGCGGTCACCCGGATCAGTGCGCCCTCGAGCTCGCGGATATTGCGTTCCACCCGGCTCGCGATGAGTTCTAGAACATCGTGCGGCACATCGAGGCGGTCCATGCGCGCCTTCTTACGCAGAATGGCGATCCGCGTCTCCAGTTCAGGCGGCTGCACATCGGTGATCAGACCCCACTCGAAGCGGGTGCGCAGCCGCTCCTCCAGCGTGGCCAGCTGTTTGGGTGGCCGGTCCGAGGAGACCACGATCTGCTTGTTCGCGTTGTGCAGGGTGTTGAAGGTGTGGAAGAACTCCTCCTGGATACCTTCTTTGCCCTCGATGAACTGGATATCGTCGACCAGCAGGATGTCGGTCTCCCGGTAGCGGCGCTTGAAAGCCACTTTCCGGTCGTCGCGCAGGCTGTTGATGAAGTCGTTGGTGAATTCCTCGGTGGAGACGTATTTGACCCGCATCCCGGGGAAGAGCCGCTGGGCGTAGTGGCCGGCGGCATGCAGCAGGTGAGTTTTACCGAGCCCCGACGCACCCCAGACGAACAGTGGGTTGTAGGCGCGGGCCGGGGCTTCGGCGATGGCGACAGCCGCGGCGTGCGCGAAGCGGTTGGACGCGCCGATGACGAACGTTTCGAAGGTGTACTTCGCGTTCAGGCTGGCCGCCGGTTTCGCCGTATCCCCGGCACCCGAGGATTTCGCGAAGAAGGTCGGCCAGGAGTCCCGGACGTTCACCACCTTCTCGTCCTCGAGGTGCACATCGGGTTCCGGATCGACCCCCGGGTCACGGACGCTTTCGCGCAGGCTGTCGCGATCGGTATCGCGGACCTCGTCCCGCGGCGCGAGATCACCGGGGGCGAGGTCGGGCGTGAACAGAGTTTCCTGGGCGGGCCGGGCGGCACGTCGCGGCGGCAGAAGCGGATCCAGTTCGGGTCCGCCGTCCCGGGCCGATGGCGCACCGCGCTCCCGGCCGTTGGTCACCGGATCGCCGATATCGCCCCGGCTGCCCGCGTAGGGGTCCAGGTATTCCGCGGGTGGATACTCCCGGTCCCGTTCGTAACCGGTGTCCCGCGAATATTCCGCGGCCGGTGTGTACTCGCGGGGGTAGGACCGTGGTGCCGGGTAGGCGTCCCGGATCGGGTCCTCGATATCGCGGGGTAGCGCCGGATCGGAAGGAAAGCCTCCGGCGTGCGGTAGCTCGGGCAGGGTCGACCGGCGCGGCGCCTCCGCGAGCGGGTCGGTCGGGCGCGGCAGCGTGGGGTTGTGGGGCAGTTCACCGGTCAGCGGCAGTTCGGCCTCATGGGAGAAGCCCCGCCCGGGGAAACGCGGCTCACCGGGGATCTCCGCGGGATGCGGGAATCCGGGATCCGGTGGGTATCCGCGACCCGGGTACTCAGCGCCCTCGGGTTCGCGCACGGCCTCGGCCGGCCATGAGGTCTCGACCGGTCCGGCCGCGGGAAATGTGGACGGTGCCGGTCGGGAACGGCCGTTGCCGAAATGGTCGGGCCGGGGAGCCGGCTCCGGGCGACTGGTCATCCGCGCGTGCCGGGCCGGACCGTTGTCGGATCCGGTGGGCAGGGGCGCGGCTATCCGGACCCCGAGACCTTCCACCTGCGGGCCGAGCCGGCGGCCGAGCGACCGGAGAATGGGTTCACGCAGGTCACGTTCGATGGCCTCCTGAGCGAGTGAGGAAGGAACCGAGAGCAGCGCGAAGCCCTGGACGACCATCAAAGGTTTGACCAGTTTGAGCCAGGCCTGCTGAGCTCGGGTCACCGCGCCGATGGCGCCGTCGGGCGAACCGGTGGTCAACTCCGCGACCACCTCCGGCCACACGGTGGCCAGTACGTTCTGCTCGTCGTCCATCCAGTGTCCTCCCCGGGAGTCGGTTGCTCGGCGCAGACGTCCGGGGCTCGCGGTGCGTCCACTGTACTGGTTCGGCCCAGTGACACCGCATACGTCCGCACCACCGATCTGCCGTATCCCGTGGATACGATGCCCGGGGACGCTGCCCGGAATCCCCGCTCTTCCGGCTGCGGCGTGGCACCTTCGGCCCTACGAATATGCCATTCACAGGGTATTTCCACACAATTATCCACAGCTGGGGACAATCTCAGCGGACCACCGCCCGCGGTCCCGCGCTGTGCGCGGGTCGGCGGTGAGCACCCGATCTGCACCCCTGTGTGCCTACCTACGATCGCACGGTGTGCCACGCCGCCGCGGGCCGGGTGGCCGGATCGCCGGATGCCCGGCCGGAGCGCCACGGCGGGGGCGAGTTTGACCCGGTAGAACTGGGTAAGTACCCTCGTACAGTCACCCCCCGGCGTGGTGATTGTTCTGTGCTGACCGTTCGCCAGGACCACGGTGCCGGGTAGACATCGCCAGAATCACCGAAAGCTTCGGGTGCCGCAGGGCGCCCACCAATTCGAGGAGTGTTGACCGTGGCCAAGGGCAAGCGGACGTTCCAGCCGAACAACCGTCGTCGGGCGCGCGTCCACGGTTTCCGTCTCCGGATGCGGACCCGTGCGGGCCGCGCTATCGTTTCCGCGCGCCGTCGTAAGGGCCGCGGCACACTCACCGCCTGATTCCCTGTCGAATTCGGTGTCCGATGCCGGGTCCGCCGAACCCCGTAGCCAACGCCGCCGGTAACTATGCCGCCGCGGCGGCTTCGACTAACCTCGGGCGTCCCGGTGCTTCCTGAGCCGCACCGGCTGCACCACCGTGCCGATTTCTCCCGAACGGTACGGCGCGGCAGACGAACGGGAAATCGCGATCTGGTCGTCCATGTGCTGGCCGACCAGGGGGGCCCGGCAGTGCACCACACGCCGGTCCGTTTCGGCGGTCCGCGATTCGGGCTGATCGTCAGCAAGGCGGTGGGCAACGCGGTCGTACGACACCGCACGGCCCGCCGCCTGCGTCATATCTGTGCAGAACTGACCGCCGACATCCCCGCCGAGGTGGATATCGTGATCCGCGCACTTCCCGGCGCCGCGACCGCCGGCAGCGATGAGCTGAGCCGTCAGCTGCGCAGCGGGTTGCGCAAGCTCGGCGTCCTATCGGCCGTAACGGCCGGGCGGGGTACGTCACGATGAGCGCACTGGGTGCGTACGCGGCGACCGTCCGCCGGTGGCCCGCGAATATTCTGATCTTCTCGATCGAGCTGTACCGGACCTATGTCTCCCCCACTCGCATGCCGGTGTGCCGGTTCACCCCCACCTGTAGCGAGTACGCGGTCACCGCACTGCGCACCCGCGGGCTGGTGATCGGTCTCGGATTGACGGCCGTGCGACTGGCCAAATGTGCCCCCTGGCACCCTGGTGGGTGGGATCCCGTACCGGAGCGGCGGCGCAACGTCGGCCACGACGATCCGCGGACCGAAGCTTGTAAGGGATCACCGCACGCGGTGATCGGTGACACTACCGACGGGAGTGCATAGAGCCGTGCTCGATTTCATCTACTATCCGGTGTCCTGGATCCTCTGGTTCTGGCACCGGGTCTTCGGCTTCGCCTTCGGGGCGGACAACGGCCTTTCCTGGGCTCTGTCCGTGGTGTTCCTCGTCTTCACGCTGCGTTTGGTGCTCTACAGGCCGTTCGTGAGACAGGTTCGTACCACCAAGCAGATGCAGGAACTGCAGCCGCAGATCAAAGAGCTGCAGAAGAAGTACAAGAACGATCGCCAGAAGATGGCGCTGGAGATGCAGAAGCTCCAGAAGGACCACGGCTTCAACCCGCTCATGGGCTGCCTGCCGATCCTGGCTCAGGTTCCGGTGTTCCTCGGTCTGTTCCATGTGCTGCGTTCGTTCAACCGGACCGGTCACGGCTTCGGGCAGCTCGGGATGGACCCGTACACCAACGCCCACACTCCGAACTACGTCTTCAACGCCGACGATGTGCAGTCCTTCCTGAGCGCCCGTATCTTCGGCGCGCCGATCTCGGCATTCATCACCGCGCCGGCCGACGAGTTGCTGGCCTTCGCCGATTACGGCGGTATCCCGAGCAAGGTGAGCATCGCGGCGGTCGCGATCCCGCTGATGATCATCGCCGCGATAGCCACCCACTTCAATGCGCGCGCCTCGGTGGCCCGCCAGAGCGCCGAAGCCGCGGCCAACCCGCAGGCCGCGCTGATGAACAAGCTGGCGCTGTGGGTGTTCCCGTTCGGTGTGCTCGTCGGTGGTCCCTTCCTACCGATCGCCATCCTCCTCTACTGGGTCTCCAATAACATCTGGACCTACGGCCAGCAGCACCTCGTCTTCGGCCGTATGGCCAAAGAAGAAGAAGCCAAGCGTCAGGCCAAAGCAGCGAAACAGGCAGAAAACGCACCCAAGCCCGGCGCGAAGCCCGTCGATACCAAGAAGAAGCCGGTGAAGGCCGGTGGCGAGACGGAGTCCGATTCGGCGGAGGCCGGCAATGCGGAAACGAACGGTTCGGCGGCGAAGCCGACCGCCAAGTCGGGCGGTAAACAATCGGGCCAGCGGCGGTCGAGCGGTCAGAAGCGACCGGGTAACCGCGGCCGGGCCAATCAGAAGCGTCGGCGCTGAGCCACTCCCCCAGACCCCTTGTGATCGTGATCCCGGCCGGGGCAGGCCGGGATCCGGCGAGCAGATAAAGGAAACACATGACTCTCGAGACCGAAGGTGGAGACGCCACCGTATCCACGACCGTCGTGGAGACCGAGTCCGACGACGCGGTGAGTGAGGCCGAGGAGGCGCTCATCGAAGAGGGTGAGATCGCCGCCGACTACCTCGAGCAGCTGCTCGACGTGCTCGACTTCGACGGTGATATCGATCTCGACGTCGAAGGCGACCGCGCGGTGGTGAGTATCGACGGTGGTAAAGATCTGACGAAACTGGTCGGCCACAGCGGCGAGGTGCTCGACGCACTTCAGGAACTCACCCGGCTCGCGGTACAGCAGTCGACCGGTATCCGCAGTCGGTTGATGCTCGATGTGGCGGGCTGGCGCGCCAAGCGCCGCACGGACCTCAGCGCGCTCGGCGCCGCGGCCGCGCAGCGTGTGCTGCAAACCGGCGCCCCCGAAGAGCTCGCCCCGATGACGCCGTTCGAGCGCAAGATCGTGCACGATGCCGTCGCCTCGATCGAGGGTGTCGCGAGTGAGAGCGAAGGCGCCGAGCCGAACCGTCGAGTGGTTGTCGTACCGGAGTGAGACCGCGGCCCGTGCGGTAGCCGGGTGCCGAGTGGTCGGGTGAGGCCCGGGTCCGTGGACCCGGGCCTCACCTGTATCCGATATCCCTCCCTCGTCGCTGCGTCGCGACAACTACGGTTGAGGGCCGGTAGAGAATATTTCATGACAGGCGAGTCGACACGACCACACAGAAGGGTGTTTCACGTGAAACCAGATCTCGGCGATTCGGAGGCCGGACCACCGGAATCGCTGCCGCCGGCCGAAGCGGAGACCGTCTTCGGTGCCCGGCTGGAGTTGGCACGTGACTACTGGACCGCACTCGCTACCGCCGGAGTGGAGCGCGGATTGATCGGACCGCGGGAGGTGCCGCGCCTATGGGAGCGGCATATTCTCAACTGTGCGGTCATCGGCGAACTCATCGGCGAGGGCGCATCGGTGGTCGATATCGGCAGCGGCGCGGGCCTGCCTGGAATCCCCCTCGCATTGGCCCGTCCGGACCTCCGCATCGTCCTCGTGGAACCGCTCCTCCGCCGCACCGTCTTCTTGAAGGAATTCATAGACGCGGCCGGTCTAGCCATCACCGTGGTGCGCGGCCGGGCCGAACAGCCCGGTGTCATCCAAGAGGCGGGTGGCGCGGATGTCGTCACTTCCCGTGCGGTCGCTCCCCTGGCGCGGCTGGCCGAATGGTCGATTCCGCTGCTCCGCGAGCACGGCCATATGCTCGCCCTCAAAGGATCCAGCGTCGCCGAGGAGTTGGCGCGTGACCGGGCCGCGGTGGAGCGGGCCGGTGCCGGGAATTTCTCCGTTCTGGAATGCGGCGCCCAGATCCTCGCCACCTCCACCATGGTTCTGTCGGCGGAACGGCTGCGCCGCTCGGAGCGCGCGCCGAAGAAGTCGATCAAGCGGGCCGTGCGGGCGGACCGCCGAGTCGGCCGGAAGTAGGGGCGGACTCGTCACGGTTCGGCCGGCGGGCGCATGTTTCACGGGAAACGTTCGCCCGCCGGCGGCCTTGGGGTCGGCGACCCTCTGTCCCGGAGTCCCGGAGTCCCGGAGTCCCGGAGTCCCGGAGTCCCGGAGTCCCGGAGTCCCGGAGTCCCGGAGTCCCGGAGTCCCGGAGTCCCGGAGTCCCGGAGTCCCGGAGTCCCGGAGTCCCGGAGTCCCGGAGTCCCGGAGTCCCGGAGTCCCGGAGTCCCGGAGTCCCGGAGTCCCGGAGTCGTCGTGTATCTGCTCGGTGAGCTTGCGGGGTGCGCCCGCAGATCCTGGTTGCGTGATCGCAGACCTGATCGTGTGACGCACGGCTCGGAGCGGACCAGCCATCGCGGCGGTCGGTCTGCTGAGTCCTATCGACCACGGTCGCCGCGGTCGCCGCTCACCGGGCGGGAGCCGGAGCCGGATTCCGCGGCGTCAGCATCGAATCGACCAGCCCGTAGTCGACCGCGGCCGCCGCGGTGAACACCCGGTCGCGGTCGGTGTCGTGCCGTAGTTGCTCCGGGGTGCGCCCGGTGTGCCGGGACAGGATCGTTTCGATCTCCGCCCGCATACGCACGAGTTCGTCGGCTTGCAGGATGAGGTCGGGAATCGCTCCCTGGCCGCGGGCCGCGGGCTGGTGCAGCACCACCCGTGCGGGAGCATCGCCGCTCGGCGACACAACCCGCCCGCAGGACCTCGGTGCCGGCGCCCAGCGCGGCGACCGGCTTCGCGTGCTTGTAGCGGGCGCTTCTCGGTATCCGGCTATCGGCCGAGTAGTTCTTCCCATATGTTCCGGCGCCGCTTCAAAGGCTGCGGAGCGGGGCGCTAACTCTGTGATCGGTCGGGGTAGATGGGAGCCGGGCCCAATGTTCCGCCTGTTGAGCAGCCGGGCTGCCCGGCAGTGCCGCCGAACGCCCGCGCTCGAGATTCACGTGAAACGGTTGGATGGACCGGCTCGTCTGCTGCGGTACGCGAGCGCGATTCATTGGTATCGCGGACTTGCCCGCCGGAGTCGGTAGGAAGATTCGACGGTGCTGTCCAGGGTTGCGCGTCGGTGCACAAGCATGCGAGATCATCCTGGGAATCCACACGAGATGAGTTTCCGAACAGGTGAGAGGTACGGCGGGTCGGGGCGATCGGCACAGCTACCGCCTGCGCCACCGAGGGGGGTTCGCCTCAGGTTCTATCTCGGTCCGCTCCCCTGCTGTCGGGATCGGTCTCCCGTCCGGGTGCGCATCGGCGCCTGTCCGGTGCGGAATATTGTTTCCTTCCTCGGCGCGCATGGCGGATCCGTTCGGCGGATGCCGCACGCTGTGAGCTGCTTCTCCGTCGGGCGCGCACCAAGTCCTGCTCCGCCGCGCACCGGTCCGCCCCCGGGTATGCACCGCTCCCCTCTGGCTCGGCTTCGTGAGCTGACGTGAGGGCGACGCGTAGGCATCGAAGTGGCTGCCCGGCGTGAACCTCGGATGCGGTTGGTTCGGTTGTAGTCCGATGGGTGGGCTGGGGGGCCGGCCTCTGGTTGGCCGCGGAGCACCGGCCGCGAGTCTCTCAGCCGGTGTGGATACGCGAGGCATGCTCGAATTCGTGTCGACGCGAAGTCGAACGGCACCTACACGGCATTCGACGGTGGTTGATATGCCGCCGGAACCCAGCACTCCGAGGTCGGAAACTCGAGTTGCTGCGCTCGACGTGAATGGTGGTTTCGGGTGGAACGTCGCAGCGGATTGTCGGGGTCGGTCGACGCAGGTGGCCGGCGTGCTCCTTCGGCCAACGTCTTTGTGGCCGGGGCGATGGTTTCCTCGGGGTTGGACGGCCATGTGTCGGTCCGGCCGAACACGGCATCGGACAGTGAGGCAGCGCCGATCGGCGCCCGCGTGGGGTCGGTACCGCGAACTCAGTGCGTCGGGCGGGCGGCTACGACGGCTCCCAGCGCACCCGCCGCTATCCAAGCGACCTCGACAAACATCACCGCCGCGACCGCCCGTGATTTGTGATCAACGCGTCGTCCCAGCGCGATTACTCGAAGATTGGGTCGGCTGTCCGGGAGAATCACTGCCGGGCACGGGCCGCCGCGTGGTTGATGAGGGTGGCCGGCTGAGGGCGCGGCCATTCAGTCTGGTGCTGGAAGCGCCGGCCGGAAAATGGAATGATCCCGCTGCGCGGGGTGGGCCGGGGCAACAGCAGATAGTCGGTCGTCTGCGCCACGATGTGCATGCGGTATGGGGCAAGGAGATGAAGTCGAGACGATGCGCTGGTTCGAAAGCTGCCATCCCGGCGGTCCATAACTCTCCTGCGTAGTTGTCCAAGGAGGGGCGGCCCCAATCGGCGGCGGTTCGTAATCACAGAGCGGACGACTGGTGAGGTAGGGCAACCAGCCGTAAGTGTTGCAGGGTGCGCGGCCGGTTCTTTTGCGGATGCGGGTAGCGCGGAGGCGGTACTCGATGGGGGCGCGCTCTCTGAGCCCGGCCGCGGGTGTATGTCGACCTACCCGACCGAACCGTCACTGTGACAACAGTGTTGGCTATCGATTGCTCGTAGCAGAGATTTCACTCGACATGCTGACCGCCGAGGCGGGTCGTCCATCGCCCTCTGGTCGCTCTCCGTAAGGTCGGAAATGGAGGCACGCGGAAGTTGTGCCGACGGGGATGGAAGGAAGCGGTCGAGGTTCCCGGACCTGGTTTCCTCCGGCACTTTCAGGCATGGATGAGTTGCGTGGTCGATGTTTCCCGTGAAACATCGCGCTCCAGCTCGTCGCCGACCGTCGTTCTGCCTCGGAATGCGGAAAGTTGTGCGTGTCGTGAGCGCGTCGCCGCGATTCAGCTTTCTTATCGCGCCTGCGGCTGGCAAGCTATTGAGCGTCGGGCGTGAGCGTCGGTGCCACGTAGGAATCTTGGTGTTGCAGCGGCGAAAGCTCCGCTCGGTCGACTGGCGACTGAGTGTCAGCGTCAGAGGAGGTAGCTTCGCGTGATCATGGATCGTAGCGAAGCTGTCCGGTCCTCGCGTAGATGCCGAGTCGTCGTCGTGGAGCATGATTCGAACCAGTACGGCTTGTTTCGACGACACGGCGCCGGCGTCCGTCAGGCCACGTGACTTGCAGTTCTCGCGTTAGGAGCGGTCTATGTCGAACGGTTCAGCGAATGTTTCACGGGAAACATCACGCGTACCGGGAATGCTGGATAACAGCAATATCGGCCCGGAAGCCTTCGGGAGTACGCCGTACGGGCACATCTCCCCCACCGAGACGCCGATCGCTGCCGAGGCGCACCGCGCGAGCCAGCTAATGCACCCAGGAAAGGTGACAGTGCCGAAACCGCATGAGCAACGCATCATCACCGTGGCCAACCAAAAGGGCGGGGTGGGTAAGACCACGACGACGGTGAATCTGGCCGCAGCTCTGGCGCACCATGGGATGAAGGTGCTCGTAATCGATCTCGATCCGCAGGGCAACGCCAGTACCGCACTGGGGGTCGAGCATCAGTCGGGTACCCCGTCCACGTACGAACTACTGATCGGCGAGATCAAGGTTCAGGACGCGATTCAGCAGAGCCCGCACAACGATAATCTTCTCTGCATTCCGGCGACGATCGATTTGGCCGGAGCAGAGATCGAACTGGTCTCCATGGTGGCTCGGGAAGCCCGGCTCAAGGGAGCCATCCAGGAAGCCAATATCGCCGGCTACGACATCGACTACGTCCTGATCGATTGCCCGCCTTCGCTGGGTCTGCTGACCATCAATGCGATGGTCGCGGCGCGCGAGGTCTTGATCCCGATCCAGTGCGAGTACTACGCGCTGGAAGGTGTGGGTCAGTTGATTCGGAATATCGGCCTGGTGCAGTCGCATCTCAACCCCGACCTCCATGTATCGACGGTGGTGCTCACGATGTACGACGGGCGCACCAAGCTGGCGGACCAGGTCGCCGAGGAGGTGCGCAGCCACTTCGGCGATGTGGTGCTGCGCTCGGTGATCCCGCGCAGTGTCAAGGTCTCCGAGGCGCCCGGGTACGGAATGACGGTTCTGGATTATGATCCGGGCTCCCGCGGCGCCTTGAGCTATCTGGATGCCGGCCGGGAGCTCGCCGCACGCGGTGCGGTGAAGTACGCCGCGGCGGCGGATGGCGCGGAGTGAATGGATCGAGTGTGATCGGGCGTGATTGTGGACGCGGGCAAGGGAAAGGGTAGGCCGGTGAGTCAGTCGAAAAAGGGTGGGCTGGGACGCGGTCTGGCGGCATTGATCCCGACGGGACCGACGCCTGTCGCGGCGGGTCTGGGGACCGAGGCGGCCAATGCGGTGATCGGGCTGGATCCCGGGCCCCGCCCGGCATCCACCTATCTTCATCAGGTGCCGGAACCCGTGGAGATTCCGGAGCTGGCTTCGGCCGGTGACGCGGTGTATCGAGAGATAGCACCGGACAAGATCGAGGCGAATCCCAAGCAGCCGCGTCAGTATTTCGACGACGAGGCCCTCGCGGAGCTTGTCCATTCGGTCCGGGAATTCGGGCTGATGCAGCCGATCGTGGTCCGAGAGATCGAATCGGGCAGCGGCCGCTATCAGCTCATCATGGGTGAGCGGCGCTGGCGGGCCTGCCAGCAGGCCGGCCTGGAAACGATCCCGGCCATTGTCCGTGAGACCAACGACGACGCCATGCTCCGGGACGCGCTGCTGGAGAATATCCACCGCGTTCAGCTGAACCCGCTCGAAGAGGCAGCGGCCTATCAGCAGCTGCTCGAAGAGTTCGGGGTCACCCAGGAGGAACTGGCCACCCGGCTCGGCCGGTCCCGGCCGGTGGTGACCAATATGATCCGGCTGCTGAAGCTACCGATTCCGGTGCAGCGCCGGGTCGCGGCCGGCGTGCTCTCCGCTGGGCATGCGCGCGCGTTGCTCGGTCTCGAGGGTGGCGCCGACGCCCAGGAAGTGCTCGCGGCCCGGATCGTCGCCGAGGGGCTATCGGTGCGTTCCACCGAGGAAGCGGTGAAGCTGGCGAACCGAGATGAGGAGCCGCCCAAACCTCCGGCGCCGAAGCGGCCACCGATCCACTCCCCTGGACTACAGGATGTAGCCGACCGCCTATCGACATCGTTCGATACCAAGGTGTCGGTGAGCCTCGGTAAACGAAAAGGCAAGATCGTGGTCGAGTTCGGATCGGTGGATGATCTGGAACGGATTGTCGAGCTGATGATGCAGTCGGCACTCGAAAACTGAAATTTCGCCGTGTTGCCCGCGCGACCTCTCTCTCGGCGCTGAAACGTCACTGTGACAGTGTTTGGCATTGGGGTCAGAGCGGGGCTACGGGAATCAATCGAAGATCACGGTGACGCGAAATGAGGCGGGTTCGCTTGATCGCATATTCTGGCTGTCGAGAAAACCATGATGCGGCGTGAGCGTAGACGAATCGGATAGCTGGAGGCTGAGCAGAGCGGTGTCGACCAGCGTCACAGGACTAACCCTGGAGAGCATCAGCCGGCTACCGGCTCATGCCCGCCGCTGTGTGTTCTGGGAAATGGATCCCGCGGTGGCCGCGGACTCGCGTGGATTCAGTGATCCGGTCTTCGAGAAGGAAGCCTGGATTTCGACGGTCATGCTCGAATGGGGTTCCTGCGGCCAATTGGCGACCGTCGACGACAAGACCGTCGGCTGTGCCCTCTACGCGCCGCCCCGGGTCGTTCCGCGTGCCGCCCTCTTCCCCACCTCCCCCGTGAGTCCCGACGCGGTACTCCTCACCACCCTCGGTACGGAGTACCCCGACCTGGATGGCGATATCGCCTACCGCCTGGTGCAGGGCGTGGTCACCGACCTCGTCCGACGCGGCGTGCGCGCCCTGGAGGCATTCGGTATCCGCGGCGCCCCCTCGAGCACCGCCCTGTCCGACCGGCCCACCGGGACCATGCGCCTGATGGAACGGATCGGCGCCCCCGATCGCGGTACACGAGGATCCAGCCTGGACTGCAGTCCGCAGAACTGCATGATCGAATCCGACTTCCTGGAGGAGGTCGGATTCGAGGTGGTGGCGCCGCACCATCGTTTCCCGCGCTTGCGGCTCGAACTCGACTCCGACCACGGCTGGAAGGAAGATGTCGAGCACGCCCTCGATCAGCTGCTGGCCGCCGCGTCGATGACCGTGCCGACCCGGGTCCTCACGCTGTAGAACCGCCGGCCGGGGAACTCGCTATCCGCTGTCGGCGGCGGCGAGTTCTTCGGCCAGCAGCTCGGCGAAAGTGTATGTGCCGGTCGGCTGATCGTCCTGCCCGAGCAGGTACAGGCGCTTCACCGAAATCAGGATCGCCTCCGCGATGACATCGCGCATCCGGGGACTTGCCAGCACCGAGGCGTCGTACTGGTTGGTGACATAGCCGAGGTCGACCTGAACGGTCGGCATCTTGGTCAGGCGCAGCAGATCCCAGGTACGCGGATGCGTGCGGCAATCCTGTAATGACGTACGGGCCACCACCTCGCGCTGGATGAACCCGGCCAGGACCTGTCCGATCATGGAGACCGACCCGTGTGAATTACCGAAGTAGAAACCGGCGACGCCGTTGGCCATGGGGCTGGAATTGGACGCGCACCGCAGCGAGATCATCAGATCCGCGTCGAAGGCGTTGGAGGTTTCCGCGCGTTCCACATCGGTCGGATTGCTCCCCCACGGGCGAGACAGGAAGGTTTCCATCCCGGTGGCCGCCATCCGGCCCTCCAGCCGGCTCGCGAGATCCCACAGGACCTCCGATTCGTATACATCGCCGAATTCGGTGGGCACGGCCCGGCCGCGGTCGTCTCCACCCAGGCCCGGGTCGATGACGATGCGCTTACCGGTGAGCTGGGGCCCCGCCCGGTGCACCACTTCTTCCTCGGCGATCCGGTGCGGATTACCACCGGTGACCCGGGCGCCGAGCAGTTCCAGCGAACGCAGCGTGTCCGGACCGCAGATACCGTCGGCCGACAGGCCGATCTCGCGCTGGAACGAGGTCAGTCCCTCGTGGGTGTGCGGACCGAAGAACCCGTCCACCCGGTGCACATAGAATCCGAGATCCTGCAGCCGACGCTGCAGTGTCGCCACGTCGTCGCCGTAAAGCGGTGCGGAGAGCTGGTAGATCAGGGTGCGGGCGCCCAGCCGATACGACGCCTCTTTCAACGCACGGTAGGTGGCCGGACCGATGACGCCGTCGACCAGCAGTCCGCGGTGCTGCTGGAACGCACGCACCGCGGAATCGAGCTGGTAATCGAAGGTGGCTTCGGTGTCTTTCCAGTATTCGCCCGCGCTATCGGTGTCCACGCCGTTGTGCGCGTGCAGGAACCCCAGACTTGCCAGGGTGCTCCGAACCTCTGCTACGGCTGGACCGGTGTCGCCGTGACGAAGTCGGTGCATGCGTGAGGGCCCTTCCTTTCGTCAATCCCGGGTACCCACTCATGCGACGGCCTACACCCTCGCACGACGGAGCGTGGTCGATTCTGTCAGACCCGGACCGGAATTCGACAATCTTGGTCAGGGCATATTACGGCGCGTCGCCGTGTCACGGCCGCCTGTTGGCGTATTCGAGACGTCAGATCACGTCTTCGAGTTCCCGCAGGAGAGCGGCCTTGCCCTTGGCTCCGACGATCTGTTTCACCGGCTTGCCACCGGCAAAAAGGATCATAGTCGGGATGCTCATCACCTGATAATCGCGGGCGGTCTCGGGATTGGCGTCGATGTCCAGTTTGGCCACCGTCAGCTTCTCGCCGTGCGAACCGGCGATCTCCTCCAGCACCGGGGCGACCATCTTGCACGGCCCGCACCAGGTGGCCCAGAAATCGACCAGCACCGGCTTCTCGCTCAGCAGCACATCGTCGGCGAACGACTTATCGGTGACGGTGACCGTGTTGGTGCTTTCGGACATGGGTGTTCTCCTCGATCTCCCGGACGCGACGCGCCCGCGGGTCAGTTCGCTACGGCGGCGTCGACCGGCTGGTCGGCATGGCGCAGCGTATTGCTGGTGATATCGCCCTTTTCGGCGAGCCAGCGTTCGGCGTCGATGGCGGCGCGGCAGCCCGTACCGGCGGCGGTGATCGCCTGCATATAGGTGTGGTCGACCAGGTCACCGGCGGCGAAGACGCCCTCGACGGTGGTCTGGGTGCCCGGTTCGCGCACCTGCACGTACCCCTCGGCGTTCAGCTCGACCTGGCCGCGGACGAGTTCGCTGCGCGGGTCGTGACCGATGGCCACGAACAGGCCCGTGGCGGCGAGTTCGGAGGTTTCGCCGGTCCGGGTGTCACGCAGGGTCAGCGAGGTGACACTGGTCTCGCCGTGTACCCGCACGACTTCGGCGTTGAGGTGGAAGCGGATCTTCTCGTTGGCCTTGGCGCGTTCGAGCATGATGCGGGAGGCGCGGAACTCTTCGCGCCGGTGCACCACGGTGACACTGGCGGCGAATTTGGTAAGGAAGATCGCCTCTTCCATTGCCGAGTCGCCGCCGCCGACCACCACGATGTCCTGGCCCTTGAAGAAGAAGCCGTCGCAGGTGGCGCACGCGCTCACGCCGCGACCGAGCAGGTCCTGCTCGCCGGGGACGTCCAGGTAGCGGGCTGCCGAGCCCATGGCGAGGATCACCGCGTGTGCTTCGTACACATCGTCGCCCACGGTGATCTTCTTCACCGGGCCGCTCAGGTCGATCGCGTCCACATCTTCGGTGCGGATATCGGCGCCGAAGCGTTTGGCCTGCTCACGCATCTGTTCCATGAGGTCGGGCCCCATGATGCCGTCGCGGAAACCGGGGAAGTTCTCCACCTCGGTGGTGGTCATCAGCGCGCCACCGAACTGGGTGCCCTCGAATACCAGCGGCTGGAGTTCGGCGCGGGCGGCGTACACGGCGGCGGTGTAACCGGCCGGTCCGGAGCCGACGATGATCAGGTCGCGAACTGGCGTGCTCATGAGACCCTTCCAGGAAAGCTAGCGGGGACGATTCGGTCAACAACAGGGTAGACGCGCTTTGTTCCCACTCCCCGCGCCCGGCGGGTGCTGTCCGGCGGTGGGCGGCCGCGGAACTCCTGCGATCGCAGCGCGGGCGGGACGATGCCTAGCCGATATCGGTGGTCGTGAGGACATCGGGGTTACCGGGAGCGCAGCCGGGGCCGACCACCAGGGCGGTGATATGCGCTCCGTCCCGGCCGCCGACCAGGATGAGGACCGCTTCGCGGCCGTGGAAGTCCATATCGGCCGACCCCAGCACCGGGCGGTCTATTCCGGCGGCCGCTACGCAGGCGGCGAGTGCCGCGGGGGCGGCCAGGCGGCCGCCGGCGTCGTTGCGGCCGAGCGCGCGCAGTGCCACCGCCGTATCGAGCCCGGGGCCCGGTTCGGTACCGGCGGAGGGCGGCGGGGCCGCTGTGGGGGCGGTGTCGGTGCCGGAACCACCGACGGTGAGGAACGCGGCACCGATGGCGACCACGAATACTGCCGCGGCGGCGAGGCCGGCCGCGAGACGCCGCCGCCTGCGGCGGTCGTCGAGAGCAACGGGCGCGGTGGGGTCCGCGGGCTCGAAAGTCGTTCCTGGACCGGCCCGGTCGAGCGCCGGGGGCGCGGAATCGAATGCCGGTGGTGGGATATCGGCAGATTGCGAATCCTGCGGTGGATCGGCGAGCCCGTTCCACGCGGTATCGGTTCCGGAGCCACCCCCCGGCCGGCCCAGCGATTCGGCCAGGGCATCCAGGCGGGCGGCGACATCGCCGGGAATCGGGCGGATGATCCGCCCGGCGACGCCCAGAGCCTTCAGCGACCCGCGGAGCTCGTCCAGCGAGTCGAGGTAGCGTTTCGCGTCCGGGTCTCGCCGTACCGCGGGCCACAGCCGAGCACTGAGCTCCGGATCGATATTCCCGGCGTGCAGATCGGCGAGCAACTCCGCCGGGAAAGGAGGTTGCGGAATGGGGCTCACGACCTGCACACCTCCAATGCTGCTGCGTCCATCTGACTCGGATACCGATTCCTGCGGCCGGTTTTTCTGTACTCCCTCGGGTACATACCGTTCGGGAGGAAAAATGTGTCACTGGTACTGACGCGTGGGCACTACATCTGGTTCCTCTCCACTTGCAGAGAATCCAGTTCGGTCTTCAAGCGCTGCCGGGCCCGCGCACATCTGCTCTTGACGGTGCCCACCGGAACGCCGAGCAGTTCCGCGGCGTCCGCGACGCTGTAGCCTTCCACGTCGACCGCGACGACGGCGGCCCGCTGGTCCGGTGGAAGCCGGAAAAGCGCGCGTTCGAGCACCAGCGAGATATCGACCCGGCTGTAATCGTCGGAGTCGTCGGATATCTCGGGCCAGGCCTCCGGCGCGAGGAACAATGTGGGCCGTGCGCGGTTGCGGCGGATCCGGTCGAGGCAGGCATTCACCACGATCCGGTGCAGCCAGGTGCGCACCCCGGACTCCGCCCGGAAGGAACCCGCGTTTCGGTGCGCGGAGAGCAAAGCCTCCTGCAGGGCGTCGGCCGCGTCCTCCGGCGTGTAGCAGACGCGTACCGCGGTCTGCCACAGATGATCGTTGTGTCTGCGGATCAGTTCGGCGAAAGCATGCGGTGCCCCGTTCGCGTGGGCTCGCAGCAGATCCGTATCGGTTGTCGTATCCAGCTGGGGTTCCCCTGTTCCCACCACACCGGTTCGTGTTGTCCCGGCACGAACCCCCGCGTTCAACTCGGACGACAATGACCAACCCCTTGGACAGCGCTCACGGTAGCAACGACCGCCGGTGATCCGGCACCGACAGCCGCCGCGGTGGCAGCGTGCGGAATCGTACCCCTGATCCCGCCGGGCTCCCTGCTGAGAGCGCGGAGCGCGATCATATCCCGGCAATCGATTCGGCGGCAACCGATCTCGGCCTGCCCGCGTGCACGTGCGGACCGCTCGGAAGGCACCGATCAGGGTTTGGCTTCGAACCCGAGTTCGGCGATGGAGCTCTGGAACTGCGCCCCCGAATTACCCAGTCCGGTGACCCAGATGAGGACGTAACGCGCCGGTTGATCGGTCCGGATCGGCACCTCGGTCACCCCGTCGGCCAGGACGGCCGTGCCGACGAGCTGGGTTTGATCGAGGGTGGCCGTTTCGGTGGGTGAGGTGCGGATCTCGACATTCGTTCCCGGGGTGGACGAGGTGATCGACACCTTGGTCAGCGTCGCGGGGCTGGGCAGGGTGGCCAGCAGTCCGACACCTTTCTTCAGTGCGGGGAACTGCTGGAAGTACTGATCGGTGCGCCAGGCGGTCGCCGGATCGCCGTCCGTGGTGGTGGCGGCGCCGGACGGATCGTCGGGGGTACCCTCCGGGGAGAACACGACCACTCCGCTGGCCGGCACCGGCACACCGTCGGCCGCGGCAGGTGCCGACGACGGACCCGCCGGCGTCTCCGAGGCATCCGGAGCGCGGCTGGTGGTGAGACCGATGACCTGCTGCTCGTTGAGCGGTTCGCTGGAGTCACCCGGGGCGAAAACGCTGACCAGCCACCAGATGACGATGCCGACGACGAGGGCGGTGAGTATGCCCAGGGCCACCATGATCCACATCATCCGCTGCGATTTCTCGCGTTCGGCGGCGAGCAGTTCCGGATCGGCCAGCGATTCGTCGGCCGGCGACGGAGCCCGCTGCCCGAGCCGCAGCACCGGAATCAAATCGGTCTTCTGATCCACCACCGACGCCTGCTCCAGCACATGCTGGATGGTGGCGGCGGTCCGGACACCCGTATTGGGTTCCAGCGACCGCACCGCCACCGCGGAGATCTCGAACGGGACCTCGGGCCGGATCTGACGCGGCTCCACCGGCGTGCCGTCCGGACCGAAATCGGCCAGGCGCAGGCCGCCGACCGTCGCGGCGTTACCGCTCCCACCCGGGCGCAGCGGCCAGCGGGCGGTCATGAGGGCATACAGCATGGCGCCCAGGCCACGGACGTCACCCTGCGGATCCGCGTCACCCAGGGTGCCGGGGAAGGCCAGCACCGCATCGCCGGACGCGCTGATGCGGATTCGGTCCGGATGGTCGATCGACAGGGCTCCGCCGCTGCGGTGGGCCATTTCGGTGGCCGACGCCAGGATCCGGATGGCGCGTGCGGCACCGATCGGCGACGGGACGGTTTCGGCCATCTCGCGCAGTGACCGGCCCGGAGTCCATTCGGCGACCACGATGCCGCCGGAACTACCGCGCACCACATCCAGCACCCGGGCCAGACCCGGCGAGTTGATCCGGCCCAACCGCAGGGTCCGGGACAGGATCGCCTGCGGACCGTCCTGGCCGGAATTACCGGCGGCCTTCTGATCGGCGTCGACGAAGGTCAGCGCGACCTCACGATCGAGTTTGATATCGAGTGCCTGCCAGAACCGCAGCCCGCGCGCCCCGCCGTGCCCGGCCAGCAGCCGGTACCGGCCACCGGCGACCGAGGCGCCGGGAATGAGTTCGGGGCCGCGCTGCACCCGACTGGACCGGGCCATCGGCGGCACCGGGATCATGCCGGTGTCATAGACCGGGTCGGTGGCCGAGACCGGCGCACCGGTCTGGTGCAACTGCTCTTCCGACAGGTGTTCGCCGGGCTCTCCCGGTTCGTTTCCGTCGTCCGATCCGTCCGCGAAGCGCGCGGTTTCGTCGTCGTCGGGGTAGGCCCCCGCTTCCGACCGCTGCTCCGCCGAGTACGCCGGATCGTGCGCGGACGGTCCACCGACCCCGTGCCGGGTGTGCGGGTCGCCCGGTGCCGACTGCTCCGGGGGAACATCGGTGGACAGGCGACCGCTCGCCGGATTCGAGGAAGAATCGGCGGCTGGGCGCTCGCCCACCGCGTCGTCGCTCACCCTCGGACCTCCTTCGCCCTGGTATGCCGCAACTTCAGCGGTCCTGCCTCTTGTGCTCGTCTGCCGAACAGGGTACGGGAACTGGCCCGCGCCGGTGCGCTCAACCGAGTCCGGCCGGATCACCGGCAGCACCATGGTGCTCTGCGCGTCCATGGCGGAGTCGAAGCCGGAGTACGCCAGATATGGATCCGGCCGGTGCAGAATGCGAGTGGCGTATTCGTCCTCGGCGGGTCCGAGGTCGATCTCGGGGGCCGGCGGGGTGATGCCTAGGCGACGCGATACGGCCACCGTGATCGCGACGACCTCGGGGATACCGGCCAGGCGCATCAACCCGAACGCCACCGCGAACATGACGATCGCGGTGATCCCCACCCGGATGAACGAGCCGGGACCGCCGAGCGATTCGGTCAGCCGGTCCAGTCCCATGACCCGGTCCGCGATGAGCATGACCGCACCACCGGCCAGCGAGGCCAAAAGCACCCGGCTGACCGTGCGCCCGACATTGGCCATCCGCAGATCACCCAGGCTGCGGTGCAGCAGGTAGCCGCCGATCACCGCGCCGGTGGTGAAGCCGAGCCCGGTCGCGACGCCGAGCACGATCACCACCTGCTGGCTGCTGTCGGCGATGAACGGGGCCAGCGCCGAGAACAGGATCTTGACCGTGGTGATCCCGAGAATGATCCAGGTGGGTGTCCACGCCTGTTCGCGGGCGTAGAACACGCGCAGATGGATCAGCACCAGCGAGTACGGGATCAGGGTGAACGCCGAGAAGCTCACCGCGGTACCGAGCCGGGAGGCGTCTTCGGCGAACCGGGCGTAACCGAACAGCGCGTCGCCGACCTGCGGACCGGCGATCGTCAGGAAGGTGACGATGGGGATGAGCGCGATCATGGTCAGCCGGGTGGCGGCCGAGAGATCGTCGACCACCGCGGGGGTGTCGTCGTTGGCGGCGTTGCGGCTCAGCCGGGGCATGATCGCGGTGAGCAGGGTGACGCCGATGACGCCGTAGGGCAGCTGGAGCAGCAGCCAGGCGTTCTGGTAGATCGCCGGGCCCGCCTCGTCGGCCTGCGAGGAGATATTGTTCGCGAAGATGGCGCCGATCTGGCTGATCAGCACGTACAGGATGATGGCGGCCGCCATCGTGCCGAACTGTTTGAGGCGGGTGTCCACCCCCCACAGCGGGCGCAGATCGATGCCCTGGCGGCGGATCGCGGGTAGCAGACCGACGGCCTGCACGACGACGCCGAGGGTGACACCGCAACCCAGCACGAGCAGTTTCGGGTCACTCATCCGCACCGGGTCCAGCGTGATCTCCCCCGGTGTCAGCGCGTACAGGCCGAGTACGACCAGGACCACCACATTGTTGAACACCGGTGCCCAGGCACCCGGTTTGAACGCGCCCCGGGTATTGAGGATGGCGGTGAACATCCCGGACAACCCGTAGAACAGCACCGCAGGCACCAGCAGGAAGGTGAGTGCCGTGGTGAGGGCGGTGTTGACCTTGCCGTCGGCCGAGACGAAGACATGGGTGGCCAGAATCGGCGCTGCCGCGGTGGCCAGCAGCGCGGCGGTGCCGAGGATGACCGAGGCCGCGGTGACCAGGCGCCGGATGAAGGCGGCGCCGCCGTCGGCGTCCTCCTGTTCGGCCCGGACCAGCGTGGGGACCACGATCGCCGTCAGCACCGCCCCCAGTACCAGTTCGGCGATCATGTTCGGAATGAGGCTGGCGGAGGTGAACGAGCTGGCGACGGCCGGGCCGAGCACCGCCAGCAGCAGGAGCTGTTTACCGAAACCGGTGATACGGCTGATCAGGGTGGCGATCGCGATCGACCCGGAATCCTTCAGCAGTCTGGCCTGGCTGTTGTCGGCCTTGTCCGGGACCGCGTCCGCGGCGGGTTTCTCCGCGACGGCGACCGCGGGCATCCGGCCGGTGCCCGGCCGATTGTGCGCGGGAACCGCGTCGGCGGCGACCGGTGCGGGTTCGCGGCCCGCCGGTACCTGACGGAAAGGCTGGGACGGTGGCGCCTGCCGCGACGCGGCCGGGGCGGCAGGCGGCTGCTGCGGCCCGGGCCGGTTGCGCACCCGGGGCTGGGATTCCGGCGACTGCGGCCGGGCCTGGGGAGGCATCGGAGGCCGGTCCTGGGGCCCGGTGCGGCCCGGCGGCGGACCACCGGGGGGTGGCGGCTGCATCGGCCGCATCCGTTGCGCGGGGAACGGCTCGGAGGACGGGCCCGCACCGTCTGGAAGAGGGCGCCCTTCGTAGGGTCGTCCCGGGCTCGGCGGGCGAGCACCGGGTGCCGGCGGCCGACCCGGCCCGGGCGACCGGCCCGGGGGTGGCTGCTGACGGCCGCCCGGCATCGGCGGTACGGCGGCCTGTGGGGGTCCCGGGGGGGCGGGCCGTCGCTCGGGGGCAACGGCCGGGCGGGCACCCGTGGAAGGCGCGGAGCGCTGTTCTGGTGGGACAGCTGGGCGGGCGCCCGTGGAAGGCGCGGAGCGTTGCTCGGGTGGGAGCGTCGGACGGGCACCCGCCGGTGGTGCGGAGCGCTGTTCCGGTGGGATGGCTGGGCGGGCACCCGAGGGGGGTGCGGAGCGTTGCTCGGGTGGTACGGGCGGGCGGGCACCCGGCGGATTCACGGGCCGCCCGGGCGGCTGATTCCGGGGCATGCGCGGATCCGGCTGCTGCGGCCGGTTGGGGGTATAGCGGTCCTCCCCCGGATGCGGGCCGGGACGAGGTCCCGGTCCCGGCCGCGAACCGGGCGGGACGGACCGATCCGCCGGAGTGCCGGAGCGCTCGGGCCGGCGCAATTGCGGGGGCGGCTCCGGGAACGCGCCGGCGCGGTCGCGGTCCAGTTCCGGATCGCCGGGATGGCCGGTCATATCCGTCTCCGAGCCGGGAGCCCGAGGTGCTCGCTCCCACGGTGCGCTGGGGGACCGGCGGGCTCGTGGACCGTCGGGTTGTCGACCGGGCTGCTGCCGATGAGCGGAGGATTCATCGTCGCTCATCATGCCTCCTGTATCGCCCGGACCCCGCGCGGCGGTTGTCCCCTGTGTCGCGTCGAACACATTGTCTCGGCGTTCGCGCCCGACGAACGGCCGGCAACGCGTCCGAATACGCACCGGCACCCGGGTGAACCCGGGCAGCCGGTGCGCACCCCTCCATCTTCCACGGGTCCCGGGTCCGGGTCACCCTCTCCCGGCCGTGTGCACCACGCCCGGCCGTCGGAGCTCCGGAGCCGGCCGCCGAACAAGCGGCGACCACGCGGCACACGGAAGCCGAGGTTCTCGGGAAACCGACGCCGATCCGGTCCGCCGGCGTGGGAATCCGCCGCTACACCCGTTCCCGGCCGCGCGTCGCCTCCCGGGTCGCCTCGCTTACCTGTGGCGCGGAACGGCCTCGCCCACGGCGACGCGCCCGGCCCAACCGGACCACCCGCTGCCGCAATCCGGGATCGATACCTTTGTCGGCGGGATCGCGTTTACCGTGGAAACGCCGCCACAACCGGCGACCGGCCAGCAGGAACAGCAGGGCGGCCGCGCATGCGGTGATGATCGCCAGAATCTGGCCGTAGGCGTTGGATCGCACCGAGATCGAGGTGGCGTAGCCCAGCGGCACCCCGTCCGGAGTGCTCAGTGAGATCGGCACCACGAGTTTGCGGCTGTCACTGACCTCGGTCGGGATCTGGAACGACCGGGTACCGCGCGGCGGCAGCAGCTGTTCACCGATATCGGTGATCTTGGTTTCCGCCGGTGCGTCGATCCGGAACCTGATCCGCACCGATACGGGCAGATCGTTGCGGGCCACCAGCAGCAGCGGACTCGACTCGGAGGCCAGCGTGTACACCCCGCCGGGCGGCAGCACCGTCACCGAACGGAAGATCTCGTCGACCGTCGATGTCGCCTTGTCGACCCGGCGCTGCGCGAAGACCTCGGCCTGCGCGGTGGGACCGCCGCGCCGATCGGACAGCGATAGCGCGCGCACCAGGTCGTCGCGCAGCGGATCGAGATAGGCACGCGGGGTCGGCGCCGCCTCGGGCACCTCCACCATCGCCTGTAGCAGCTGCGAGATCCGATGCGACTGGTCGCGCGCGGGGGTCGCGAAATGGACCGGCACCGCCTCCACGGCAGCCTCCGGCAGTGGGGTCAGCTGATACGGGACCGGATCGGGCGCTTGAGCGACGAGATCGTCGAACGGTCGGGGGTCGACCAGTTTGTTCTCGACCAGCAGGTCGAGCTGGCGCAGCAGCGCGGCGGCCTCGTCCCGGTTCGCTCCCCACTGCTGCGGCGGCATGATCAACTGCGAACGCGGCCGGCCCGGATCGGCCTGCAGCGCCCGCCAGGACACCGCCCCGAGCGCGTCCTGCAGTCGCGCGGTCCGGGAATCGTTGGTCACCGCGTACCGTGCCGATTCCGGTACATAGGCCGGCGTGGGCGGATTGGATCCGACCCCGGCCAGCGCGGCCGCGGGCCAGATATCGAAGGCCGCCACACGGAGCGCCGGATCGGACGTCGAGGAACCGCCACCACCCGGTTGCGCCGGCGCGGCCCCCGCCGGGGTCTGTGCCGGCGCACCGGCATCCGGCCGGGCACCGTCGTCGGCGGTGTCACCGGCGGGTACGGCATCGGGAGTGGCACCGGACTCGGGAGCCGGCGCGGGCGGAGCCATCCCCGGCACGCCGGGCAGCCGCACCAGATCCGGGACGGCCGCGTACGGATCGCCGACGCCGCCCTCGGGCGCCACCGCATTGGCGGCCAGCACCGCGGTCCCGAACCCCTGGTTCTTCAAAAGCTGTGCCGCGCCCTGGTCCAGGCTGCTGGCGTCGGGCAGGCTCACACCGCGAACGGAGCGGGTATTCAGGACCGAGTCGACGATCGTCGCCGGCGCATCCAGCGCCCGCGCGGTCAGCGCGGGATCGGCGGCCGCCGCCAGCGCCTCGATATCGACCTGGGCGAAGGGCAGCGCCACCGTGCACATCGAGGACGCCAGATTCCGCAACCGGTCCAGCCAGGCGTTCGCCGACTCGGTCCCCGCACCCGGACGCGTCGCGCCGTCCGGATCGGACGGACTGGCCAACACGCGATAATCGCTGGTCATGGCCTGCACGGTGAGTAGCAGATCGGGATCGATCGCCAGGCAGACCGCCGAGGACGGACCGTCGGCCGCCCGATCGTCGCCGAAAACCGACTCCAGGGCGCCCACCAGTTCGTCCAACCGGCCCCCGCGGCTCACCGACGCGGCCAGCTCGTCATCGGTCAGCTCGACCTCCCGATCCAGATCGCCGGTCTGCCCGGCCACCATGCGGGGGCGATCGGCCAGCGGCCACAGGAGAGTGGTCTGCACCGGCGGAGCGGCGGGTGTGGGTAGCGGCGGAGCGCTCCCGTCCGCGGCGGCCGGCAACCCCAGCACCGGCAACAGGAACCGCGCATCGTCCAATCGCGCCTGGCCACCATAATCCGGGGTCCCGTTGACATTGAGCAGCAGCGGGTACACACCCGGTTCGGTGATGTTCAGCGAGGTCCCCGACGCGTCCCGCAGCGGGACGGTCATGGTGAACTGTTGCCGCTGGCCCGGTTCCAGCCGCACCGCGACATCCTGGAAAGGCGTCGGCAGTTCGTAATTCACCTGGTCGAGCTTCAGCGCCGTACGCAACTCGCTGGGATCCGATACCGGCCGCGCCCGCTGCACCCGCACGGCCACCTCGTCTACCCCGCGGTCACCGATATTGGTGACGGTGCCCGCTACCGTGAGCACCGACTCGCTCTGCGCGGTGACGGTGCCCGGACTCACCGAATCCAGGGATAACTTCAGGAACTGCGGCATCGAGTCGTCCTCTGCCGATCCCGTGGGCTGGGCGTGAGCCGGGGATCCGAGCAGCGCGGGCAGCGCCGCCGAACCGAGGATGGTCAGGATCACGAGCATGATCCGACTCAGTCCACGCGTCATCGCTTGCCGGTCTCCATCCGGTCGATCAGGCGGTTCGCCACCTCGGCCAGCCTCCGCTCATCCGCGTAGGCCAGCCTCGAGTTCAATTCGCTCAGCGGTACCCAGTCCACCTGGGTTACCTCGACATCCGCGTCGGACAATTCACCACCGACCGAACGCAGCAGAAAATGATGCACCGTTTTGTGTACCCGCCGACCCTCGGTGACGAACCAGTAATCGATACTGCCCAATTCGGCGACGACGACGCCTTGGATACCGGTTTCCTCGGCAACCTCCCGGATTGCCGTTTGTTCCGAGGATTCACCCTCTTCGATATGTCCTTTGGGCAGCGACCATAGCAGCCGGCCCCGCCGGTCGGTACGGCCGATCAAAGCGGCGCAGCGCGCTTCCGCCGGACCGTCCAGCCCATCGACCACCAGCCCCCCGGCCGAAGTCTCCCGCACGGTACGCATACGAGGTTTCGCCGCACCACCGGCCGAACCACGACGCCGCGGCTGGCGGCGTCTACTGTTCGCACGATCGGCCGGAGACACTACGCAATACTAGAGCAGTGTTTATTGGCGACGCCTCCGGCGTCGCGGGGTCGAGGCCCCCTTGGTCCCGCCGTTCAGCCGCCGAGACTCGCGCCTTCGGCGCATGCACTTCGACGGCTGAACGGCGGGACGGGCCTCGACCCTTTCAGGGCCTCGCCGAACTCGGCACCGACAGGTCGCTCCTGTTCGTGAAAGCGAACAGACGCAGGCTGACCGGACGGTCAAGTCGGCATCCGACCCGAAGATCGAATGCCGACGCAACCCGCATGTGTCGAGTGTTACG
>NZ_BDCJ01000022.1 GCF_001613445.1 Nocardia grenadensis NBRC 108939 | reverse complement strand
CACAGCACCTTCACGATCAGGCCCGCATCTCGGCTATCGCGTGCCGGTGTCGTGTACCCACCTCATAGGGGCCTTGCCGCGTCTCCGCTGTCATGAGCCGGCTCGCGTTTCGCTGTCGCGGGTCGGCCCACTTGCACCGACCGTGTGTGCTGTTCTCAGGCCCGGGCGAAGGCGAGCGTTTCGCCGGACACGCCGTGCAGCCACAGCGTGTTGCAGGCGGCGGCCAGTTCCGGCAGGCCCTCCTCGATGGTGGCGAAGACATTACCGGGCACCCAACCCAGGTCGCCGTTGATGAGCAGGTTGTTGCGGCCGTAGAACAGCGCGAGATCGGTGGCGCCCTGCTCATGGTGGGCGGCCGACCCCGGTTCGTACCCGTAGGCGGGATTGCCGATCTCCCAGGGTTCGAAATCGAACAGGCAGACATCACCCGGGATCGGGGTGACCGTCGGGTTCTCCCGGTGCGGGGCACCGGGAATCCGGGGCACCAGTGTGTACAGCTCGTTGCGCGCGTATTTGGCGTGGAAAGCGTCCCCTTCCTGGGGAAGGGCCTCCCACACCGCGGCGCAGGTGCGCGGCGCCTCGTCGTCGAGCAAACGGGCACGGCAGGTGAGTCCGGTCTTGGTGAGCGTGATCGTGAGGTAGCGGGCCATGGATCCGTCCTGGGCGTCGGGTGAGGGCGGCGACGTTGCCGGAGATTTCGTGCGGTCAGCCGCCCAGTTCGGTGAGGACCTCGGACCAGATGGTCAAGGCGTCGGCGATCTGGGCTTCGGACACGATGAGCGGGGGGATCATCCGCACCACGTTCATATGGGCGCCGCAGGTCAGTAGCAACAGGCCTTTGGCGGCGGCCGATTGCTGGGCCGCGGTGGCGGTTTCCCGGTCCGGGGCTCCGTCGGGAGTGGTGAACTCCGAGCCCACCAGCAGGCCGAGGCCACGGACGTCGCCTACGGCCTTGGTCTCGGCCGCGCGCACCCCGGCGAGCAGTTGTTCGCCGCGGACCGCCGCGTTCTCGACCAGCCCTTCCGATTCGATCACCTCCAGGGTGGCCAGGGCGGCCGCGCAGGCGACGGCGTTTCCACCGTAGGTGCCACCCTGTGATCCGGGCCAGGCCTTGCCCATGAGCTCTGCCGAAGCGGCGATACCGGAGATGGGGAAGCCGCTGGCCAGCCCCTTCGCCATGGTGATCACATCGGGGCGGACGTCGAAGTGCTGATGGCCGAAGAACTTTCCGGTGCGGCCGAATCCGGTCTGGATCTCGTCGAAGATCAGCAGGATGCCGTAGCGGTCGGCGCGTTCGCGCAGACCCTGGAAGAACTCGCGATTGCCGGGAATATAGCCGCCCTCACCGAGCACGGGCTCCACGATGAACGCGGCGGTTTCCGCGGGGGAGGTGAGGGTGGCGAATATGTAATCGAGTTCGCGCAGCGCGAAGGCGGTGGCCTCGGCCTCGGTCCAGCCGTATCGGAAGGCGGTGGGGAAGGGCGCCACGTGCACGCCCGGCATCAGCGGGCTGAAACCGGCAGAGAAGCGCGTGCCGGAGGTGGTCATGGTGGCGGCGGCGACGGTCCGGCCGTGGAAACCACCGTGGAAGACGATTACATTGGGCCGGCCGGTGGCCTGGCGGGCCAGCCGCAGCGCCGCTTCGACGGCTTCGCTGCCGGAATTGGCGTAGAACACCGAGTCGAGTCCCGTGGGCAGCACGGTGCCCAGGCGTTCGGTCAGGTCCAGCATCGGCCGGTGCATCACGGTGGTGTACTGGCCGTGGATCAGCTTGCCGACCTGCTCCTGGGCCGCCGCGACGACCCGGGGATGGCAGTGGCCGGTGCTGGTGACGCCGATACCGGCGGTGAAGTCGAGGAATCGGCGGCCGTCGACGTCGTAGAGATAGCAGCCGGCGCCGTGATCGACGGTGACCGGTGTGGCCTGTTTCAGGATCGGGGAAAGTTCGGCCATGGTGTTCCGCCTCCCGGGACAGTCGGTGCGGCGCGCCGGACCGACGGGTGTGCGAGGCCGAGTGGAAGCCACTCGGAAATTGTCGGATTGTTGACAATATGAATATCACGATAGGACTGCCCGCGGCAATGGTTCGCGAGATGCGCGTCCGCCGCGTATCCGATCGGCCGGGGTGTCGCGCGGCGACCCGCTAGCCGTGTGGCCCGGCGGTCCGACGCGTTCGTGGCGAGTTCGGGCTCACTCCCGCAGCCAGATGGCCTCGGCGGCGATACTGCCCAGATCGGTCAGGGATTCCTCGCGCCCGATCCGCACCGCGATGGTGCCCGCGAAATCGCGCCGTTCCACCACGACGATCGCCGTGTCCAGGGCGATACCCACCGAATCGAAATACCGCAGCATCTCCGGATCGGAATCGGAGATACGGGCCACCCGGCCCGACTCACCGGCCTCGAAATCGCTCAACCGGCGCGCGGGCGGCGTGGGCACCGCCCCGTCGACCGACGGGATCGGATCGCCGTGCGGGTCCCGGTCGGGGAACCCGAGTTTCGCGTCGATCCGGGCCATCAGTAGGTCCGAGACCGCGTGCTCGAGGATCTCCGCCTCGTCATGCACCTCGTCCCAGCCGTAACCCAGCTCGCTCACCAAGAAGGTTTCGATCAGGCGGTGCCGGCGCACCATATCGATGGCGGCCCGGCGGCCGTCCTCGGTCAGGGTGATGGAGCCGTAGCGGGCGTGTTCGACCAGGCCCTGGTCCGATAATTTGCGCACGGCCTCCGACACCGTGGAGGCGGAGACGCCGATCCGCTCGGCGAGCAGTTTGGTACTCACTCGCTCCTGCGACCACTCCTGGGCGGTCCAGATGACTTTCAGATAGTCCTGGGCCACCGACGACAGTCCCGGAGCGGCCGATTCCCCGGCGTCGGCGAGGTCCCGTCGGGTGGCGATATCTCGTTTTCCGGGCACAATCACGAGCTTAAGCATTCCCGGGGCGATACACATATTGCGCCGTCTCCGGGAAACCCGGTGTTCGCCCGGGCGTTGCGCAGTCGAACACCGGTCGCACCCGAATACGGTACGGCCGCATGTTTGCGTAGGCTTGGCGTCTGTGCAGAGGTGGCGAAGTCTCGACGACGTACCCGCGGACTGGGGGCGGTGCGTTCTCACGATCGGCGTGTTCGACGGTGTTCATCGCGGACACGCGCAGTTGATCAGCAGGGCGGTGAAGTCCGCTGCCGCGCGTGGTGTCCCGGCGGTACTGATGACTTTCGACCCGCACCCCATGGAGGTGATCCGGCCCGGCTCCCATCCCGCGCAGCTCACCACGCTCACCCGGCGCGCCGAACTCGCCGAGGAGTTGGGCGTCGACGTCTTCTGTGTCATGCCCTTCACCCACGACTTCATGAAGCTCACCCCGGGCGAGTACGTGCACGACTTGCTGGTGGAGCGGTTGCACGTGAGCGAAGTGGTGGTCGGCGACAATTTTACCTTCGGTAAGAAGGCCGCGGGCACCGTGGACACGATGCGCGAACTCGGCGGCCGGTTCGGTTTCGAGGTCGACGGCGTGACCCTGCTGGGCGAGCATGCCGTCACCTTCTCCTCTACCTACATCCGCGCCTGTGTCGACGCCGGCGATATGGCCGCCGCCGCCGACGCGCTGGGCCGCCCGCACCGGGTCGAGGGTGTGGTGGTGCGCGGCGACGGCCGCGGCCGCACGCTGGGTTTCCCCACGGCCAATGTCGCACCCCCCATGCACGCCGCCATCCCGGCCGACGGGGTCTACGCGGGATGGTTCACCGTGCTGGGCCCGGGGCCGAGTATCGGCACGGTGACTCCCGGCGAGCCCGTGATGGCCGCGATCTCGGTCGGTACCAATCCCACCTTCTCCGGCCGCGCCCGGACGGTCGAGGCCTATGTCCTGGACCGTGAGGCCGATCTCTACGGGCAGCACGTGGCCGTGGATTTCGTGGACCATCTACGCGGGATGCGGAAATTCGACTCGGTCGACGAACTGGTCGCGGTCATGGGCCGGGATGTGGCCGCGACCCGCAAGATCCTCGGCTCCGAAAGCTGATTCCGGCCCGGTGCGGGCGGGCGGTGCCGTCTCGGGTAGGGTGGCCCGTCGGGTCTGCTGCGGTCCGCGGCGGCGCCCAACCCGGATATCCGGCCGGATCGTCACGATATGCGCCGTCGGCGAATATCGAGTGCTGCGGTCACCGGGCCCTTGTGCGCGGAACTGAGAAACAGGAGTGGATGCCCCATGGCGCTGACCACCGAGCAGAAGAAGACCATTCTCGCGGAGTACGGTCTGCACGAGACGGACACCGGTTCGCCGGAGGCCCAGATCGCGCTGCTGACCAAGCGTATCTCCGATATCACCGAGCACCTGAAGGTGCACAAGCACGATCACCACACCCGCCACGGGCTGATGGCGCTGATCGGTCGGCGTAAGCGGCTGTCGAAGTACCTGGCCAGCAATGACATCAACCGCTACCGCAGCCTGATCGAACGCCTCGGCCTGCGGCGCTGATCGATCTTGAACACGCCCGGTTCCATGAGCCGGGCGGTACGTATGCCGACGGGGCGCATACAATCGCCTCGTCGGCATTTTCGTGTATCGGGGGTTCCCGGACACGGAACGACAGAACCAGCCGTGCACACCCGCGCTCGTGGCGTCGGTCTTCGGTAGTGGCTTTTCGGCCCGGACACAGATGCGCCGGAGAGCTTCGATCGATGACCGCCTCCGCGTCGCCGGCTCCAAGGGGAGCCCGGCCGGGTGTACGCGCCGCAGCACGAATACGGCCACCGCTGACCCCGACGGTCACCGCGGTTCCGCCGACGCGCCGCGTTCGAACCTGGTACGGCTGACATAGCCGGATCGCGCCACCGGGCGCCGTATCCGGCGAGACGAGAGGTTGAGAACAGAGAAATGCCAGAAACGATTGAACGCTCGAAGAGCTCGGCCATCGAGGTCGAACCGGGTGTTTTCGAATCCGTCGCGCTGATCGACAACGGCGCGTTCGGCACCCGTACGGTTCGCTTCGAGACGGGTCGGCTCGCGAAACAAGCCGCCGGATCGGTCGTCGCCTACCTGGACGACGAGACCATGCTGCTGTCGGCGACCACCGCCGGTAAGCATCCCAAGGACCAGTTCGACTTCTTCCCGCTGACCGTCGATGTCGAGGAGCGGATGTACGCGGCGGGCCGGATCCCCGGTTCGTTCTTCCGCCGTGAGGGCCGTCCCTCCACCGACGCGATCCTCACCTGCCGGCTGATCGACCGGCCGCTGCGCCCGTCGTTCGTCGACGGCCTGCGCAACGAGATCCAGGTCGTGGTGACCGTGCTGAGCCTCGATCCCAAGGATCTCTACGACGTGGTCGCCATCAACGCGGCGTCGGCGTCCACCCAGATCTCGGGCCTGCCGTTCTCCGGTCCGGTCGGCGGCGTGCGGGTCGCCCTGATCAACGATCCGGCGGTAGGTACCGCCGAGGGTGGCCAGTGGGTCGCCTTCCCGACCGTCGAGCAGCTGGAGAAGGCTGTTTTCGATATGGTCGTGGCCGGCCGGGTCACCGAGACCGGTGATGTGGCGATCATGATGGTCGAGGCCGAGGCCACCGACAATGTGATCGCGCTGATCGACGGTGGCGCGCAGGCGCCGACCGAGGCCGTGGTCGCCGGGGGGCTCGAGGCCGCCAAGCCGTTTATCGCGCGGCTGTGCCGGGCGCAGCAGGACCTGGCCGAGCTCGCGGCCAAGCCCACCGAGGAATTCCCGCTGTTCCCGCCCTACGCCGACGACGCGTACGCCGCCGTCGAGGAGGCGGCGAAGGCGCCGCTGTCGGAGGCGCTGAGCATTGCCGGCAAGCAGGAGCGCGACGAGAAGATCGACGAGATCAAACTCGAGGTGCTGTCCCGTCTCGGCGAAGCGTTCGAGGGCCGGGAGAAGGAGCTGGGGGCCGCGTTCCGCTCGGTCACCAAGAAGCTGGTCCGGCAGCGCATCCTCACCGACGGCTTCCGGATCGACGGCCGCGGTCTGGCCGATATCCGGGCGCTGTCGGCCGAGGTCGCCGTGGTGCCACGGGCACACGGTTCGGCGCTGTTCGAGCGCGGCGAAACCCAGATCATGGGTGTGACCACCCTCGATATGGTCAAGATGGCGCAACAGGTCGATTCACTCGGCCCGGAGACCTCCAAGCGCTATATGCACCACTACAACTTCCCGCCGTATTCGACCGGTGAGACCGGTCGTGTCGGTTCGCCCAAGCGCCGCGAGATCGGCCACGGCGCGCTGGCCGAGCGGGCGCTGATCCCGGTGCTGCCCAGCCAGGAGGAGTTCCCCTACGCGATCCGGCAGGTGTCGGAGGCGCTGGGCTCCAACGGTTCGACCTCGATGGGTTCGGTCTGCGCCTCGACCCTGTCGCTGCTCAACGCCGGTGTGCCGCTGAAGGCGCCGGTCGCGGGTATCGCCATGGGCCTGGTGTCGGACACCGTCACCAACGAGTCCGGTGCGCAGGAGGTCCGCTATGTGGCGCTGACCGATATCCTCGGCGCCGAGGACGCCTTCGGCGATATGGACTTCAAGGTCGCCGGCACCCCGGGCTTCGTCACCGCCCTGCAGCTCGACACGAAGCTGGACGGGATCCCCTCGCAGGTGCTGGCCGGTGCGCTGAGCCAGGCGCACGACGCTCGCACCACCATCCTGGACGTGATGGCCGAGGCCATCGCCACCCCGGACGAGATGAGTCCCTACGCCCCGCGGGTCACCGCCATCAAGATCCCGGTCGACAAGATCGGCGAGGTGATCGGGCCCAAGGGCAAGATGATCAACCAGATCACCGAGGACACCGGCGCCAATATCTCCATCGAGGACGACGGCACCGTGTTCGTCGGCGCCACCGACGGCCCGTCGGCGCAGGCGGCGATCGACGCGATCAACGCGATCGCCAACCCGCAGCTGCCCAAGGTCGGCGAGCGGTTCCTCGGCACCGTGGTCAAGACCACCGCCTTCGGTGCGTTCGTTTCGCTGCTGCCGGGTCGTGACGGTCTGGTGCACATCTCGAAGCTGGGCAACGGCAAACGCGTGGCCAAGGTCGAGGACGTGGTGAACGTCGGCGACAAGCTGCGCGTGGAGATCGCCGATATCGACAATCGCGGCAAGATCTCGCTGGTCCCCGTCGACGAGACCGCCGACGAGGCGCCCGCCGATGCGGACGCGACGGCGACCGAGTAGTACTGGTCGTGTGACGGAGCAGAAATCGACGGCCCCCCTGCGCCCGAGTGGGCAGGGGGGCTCGTCATCGGCGTGGCGGATCGGCGAAACGGTCGATATCGACCACGGAGTACGACGTACCGTCCTGCCCGGTGGTCTGCGCGTGGTGACCGAGCATGTACCCGGCGTACGGTCGGCGTCCATCGGCGTCTGGGTGGGGGTCGGCTCGCGCGACGAGGGCCCGACCGTCGCCGGTGCCGCGCATTTCCTGGAACATCTGCTGTTCAAGGCCACGCCGAGCCGTTCGGCGCTGGATATCGCCGAGGCCATGGACGCCGTGGGCGGCGAACTCAACGCGTTCACCGCCAAGGAGCAGACCTGCTACTACGCCCATGTGGTGGACGAGGATCTGCCGCTGGCGGTGGACCTGGTCACCGATGTGGTGCTCAACGGCCTGTGCCGGGCGGCCGATGTCGATGTGGAACGGCAGGTCGTGCTGGAGGAGATCGCGATGCGCGACGACGATCCGGAGGATCTCGTCGGGGACGCTTTCCTCACCGCGCTGTTCGGTGATCACCCGATCGGCCGGCCGATCATCGGCTCGGTGGAATCCATCGAGGGGATGCGCGCGAGCCAGCTGCGTTCCTTCCATCAGCGTCGCTACACCCCCGACCGGATGGTCGTCGCGGTCGCGGGCAATATCGAGCACGAACACACCGTGGAACTGGTGCATCGCGCGGTCGCTGGGCGGCTCGACCCCGGCGCGCAGCCCGCGCCGCGGCGCGAGGGCCGGTTCCGTACCCGCGACGAGCCGAGGCTGACCTGGTCCAACCGGGACAGCGAACAGGCACATCTGGTGTTCGGGGTGCGGGCCTACGGCCGCCACGAAGGACAGCTGCGGTGGCCGCTGTCGGTGCTCAACACGGTGGTCGGCGGCGGTCTGAGTTCCCGGCTGTTCCAGCGCATCCGGGAGGAACGTGGGCTGGCCTACTCGGTGTATTCCAGTGTGGACACCTTCGCCGACACCGGCGCGTTCTCGGTGTACCTGGGCTGCCAGCCGGAGAACCTCGGTGAGGTGGCGACGCTGGCCCGCGGGGTACTCGAGGAGATCGCCGCGGACGGTATCACCGATGCCGAATGCGCTCGGGCCAAGGGTTCACTGCGCGGCGGGTTGGTGTTGGGCCTGGAGGATTCGGCGTCCCGGATGAACCGGATCGGCCGCAGTGAACTCAGCTACGGCAACCACCGCAGTGTGTCCGAGACGTTGGCCCGGATCGATGCGGTGACCACCGAGGAGGTCGGCGAGGTCGCGGCGGCGCTGCTGTCCCGGCCGTTCGCCGCGTCGGTGGCGGGCCCGTATCAGCGGGTCCGTGAGCTTCCGGCGCCGGTGCGCCGACTCGCTGTGAGCTGAACCAGGCGGCCCGGATACCGGATCGCGCACGGTTCGGTGTTTCGGGCGGTCGGCGGGTTTCGCTGTATTGCCGAGCCGGGCGCCTCGTCCGCTCGGGCGTCAGTCGCCCGCGCGGGAGGCCGCGCGATTGGCGGCGCCGACGACGGAGTCCAGCAGACCGGGCAGGGCCCGGTCGAGGTCGCCGGTGCGCAGTCGCTGGTAGGTCTGTCCCTCGATCATCAGGCGTTCGATGACACCGGCTTCGCGCAACACCTTGAAGTGGTGGGTGGCGGTGGATTTGTTGATCACTTCGTAGAGTGCGGCGCAGCGTACGGCATCGTTCGCATTGTGTAGGCGGCGGACCATTTCCAGACGCACCGGGTCTTGGAGCGCGGCCAGGACCTCGGGGAGCGGGGCCACCTGCGTCGGGGTATCCGTGATCGGTGTGGTCTGTGTCATGATCTACTCGCTCGGGTTTGATGATCATCGAACCTCGGTTTAGGCTCGATGTAGTTCGATCAACGTCAAACTTACCTGTTTCGGGGTTCTCATGGCAGCGACAGCGGCGGCACTCACCGACGACAGAACGATCCAACCCTGGGCCTACGGTCTCGTCCTCGGCGCGACGGGTGTCGCCCTCGGGGTCTCCGGTGTACCGGCCCCGCTCTACGGTCTCTACGAACAGCAGTGGCATCTCTCCCCGCTGACCACCACCGTCGTCTTCGCGGTCTACGCGATCGCGGCCCTCGCTGCCGTCCTGGTCTCGGGCCGGATCTCCGATGTGGTCGGGCGCAAACCCGTCCTGCTCGGGGCCTTCGGCGTGATGATCGCCGGCCTGGTGGTGTTCGTCCTCGCCGATACCGTGCCCATGCTGCTGCTCGCCCGCGCCCTGCACGGGATGGCCGTCGGGGCCACCGTGGTCGCGGGCGCGGCGGCACTGCTGGATCTGCGCCCGCATCGCGGCGCGCGTTCGGGTCAACTCACCGGCGTCGCCTTCAATGTGGGCATGGCGGTGGCCATCATGGGCTCGGCGCTGCTGGCCCAGTACGCACCCCATCCGTTGCGCACACCGTATGTGGTGATCAGCATCGTCTGCCTGCTCGTCACTGCGGGTGTACTGGCCTTACGCGAACCGCACGGGGCGCGGGTCGCCGGCCGGATCCGCATCGCCCGTCCCGCCGTACCCCGCGAGATCCGCGCCGACTTCTGGTTCGCGGCGATGGGGGTCATGGCCGCGTGGTCGGTGCTCGGCGTGCTGCTGTCGCTGTATCCGTCGCTGGCCGCGCAGCAGACCGGTATCCACAACCTCGTCTTCGGCGGGGTCGTGGTGGCGGTGACCGCGACGGCGGCCGCGCTCGTCCAGTTGTTCGCCACCGCGATTCCGGCCCGCCGCGCGGCCGTCGGCGGCGATATCGGAATGGCCGTCGCCCTGGTCCTCACCGTGCCCGCGCTGGGTACGCACAACTGGGTCGCGGTGCTGGTGGCCGGTGTCCTGCTCGGTGCCACCTTCGGTCTCGGATTCGGCGGGTCGCTGCGCCACCTCTCCCAGGTGGTGCCCGAACACCGGCGCGGCGAGACCATGTCGGCCTACTACCTGCTCGCCTACACCTCCATGGCGCTGCCGACCGTCCTCGCGGGCTGGGCCGCCACCACCTGGGGCCTGCACACGGTGTTCCCGTGGTTCGTGGGCGTTGTCGCGGTGGCCTGCCTGGGTGCCGCGACGCTGGGATTGCGCCGCGGCACCCGGTAGCGGCTACGCCGGCCAGCCGCCGTAGGGGACGGTGATCAACTCCAGGTAGTGGCCGTTGGGATCCAGGAAGTACACCCCGCGGCCGCCGTCGTTGTGGTTGATCTCGCCCGCGGCCTGCTGCCGGGGATCGGCCCAGTGTTCGAGACCGTAACGTTGGATCTTGGCGTAGGCGGCGTCGAACTCCTGCTCCGAGACCAGGAACGCGTAGTGCTGGCCCTGGATCTCGGTGATGTGGGGAGGGACGTTCGCGAAATCGAACGTGACTCCGTTGGCGGTGGCCAGGGGAATGAAGTGGCCCCATGGGGCGCCCGGCTCCACGCCCAGGATATCGCCCCAGAATTCGGCCGATTCCCGGTTGTCACGGCATCCGACAATGGTGTGGTTGAACTGAACGGACAAAGGAATATCTCCTCGAGTCGTGCCGGTCCCGACCCCGGGCTCGGTACAAGGCGGCCAACGGGAGCACCGGCACGCCACAGAGAATAGTCCGAACCGGATCATGATCAAACCGCGCGCGGCCTACCGTGGTCACATGAGAATTCGTGGGGCAGTCCTGGAACGGATCGGTGCACCGGTGCCGTACGCCGAGTCGGCGCCGATCATCATCAGCGAACTCGATCTCGCCGAACCGGGGCCCGGCGAGATCCTGGTGCGCATCGAAGCCGCCGGACTCTGTCACTCCGACCTCTCGGTGGTCGACGGCAATCGGGTGCGGCCGGTGCCGATGCTGCTGGGTCACGAAGCCTCCGGCAAGGTCGTCCAGGCAGGTCCCGGCGCCGATCTGTCCATCGGACAGCGAGTCGCGATGACCTTCCTGCCGCGCTGCGGCGAATGCGCCGGATGCACCTCCGGCGGCCGGACCCCGTGTATCCCCGGCAGCGCGGCCAACAACGCGGGCGAACTACTCGGCGGCGGCCGGCGACTACACCGCGCCGACGCCGAGGTACACCATCATCTAGGAGTCTCCGGATTCGCGACACACGCGGTGGTGGACCGGCGTTCCGTGGTGCCGGTGGACGACGACGTGCCGCCGGAAGTCGCCGCCGTGCTGGGCTGCGCGGTCCTGACCGGCGGCGGCGCCCTGCTGAACTCGGCGAAACCCGCCGCGACCGACCGGGTCATGGTGGTGGGCCTCGGCGGTGTGGGTATGGCCGCCGTCCTGGTGGCGGTCTCCCTGGGGGGCCGAGAGGTCATCGCCGTAGACACGGTCCCGGACAAGCTGGCGCTGGCCCGCGAGCTCGGGGCCGACAACGCGTATACGCCCGCCGAAGTCGCCGACCGGAGTGTCCAGGCGGAAGTCGTCGTCGAAGCGGTCGGCTCCGCCCGGGCCTTCGAGAGCGCGATCGCGGCCACCGCGCCCGGCGGTGTCACCGTAACGGTGGGTCTGCCCGCCCCCGACGCCCGCGCGACAATCTCACCACTGGGCCTGGTGGCCCAGGGCCGCTCGATCGTCGGCAGCTATCTGGGTTCGGCGGTCCCCTCGCGTGATATCCCCGAGTACGTCCGGATGTGGCGCGAGGGCCGCCTCCCGGTGGAGAAACTCATCTCCGCCCGGATCGGGCTGGCGGATATCAACGGCGCCATGGACGAACTCGCCGCCGGGCATGCCCTCCGCCAGGTGATCATCTTCTGAACTGTGTTTGTTTGCGGCGCCTCCGGCGCCGCGGGTCGGGGTCCTGTGCCCCCGATTCTTCCCTCCTTCGCTCCGTCGGTCCGGATCGGGGGCGGGCCCCGACCACTGAGGTAGACCACCCGGAACAGACAGAAGGTGGACGCTGTCGTGCACCTGGACCAGCCCGGCGAGGCTCACGACCCTATAAGTGCTCAATGATCGCTGGTTTCTGGACGGTCGGCCGCAACGCTCCGTTGTTGCCCAGTTCGGGTGCTGATCCGGAAGGGGCGGCCACGATCACCGCTGATGTGCACTCCGGATCGGGCCACAAGGCTCGGCATGGCAAGCGAGCGGCCTGATCGAAGCACCGGGTGCAGAGCCTGCCACCTGATACCGCGACGAACGGGCACACCGATCCGGTGCCGAGTTCAGCCAGGCCCTCGAAGGGGCGAGGCCCGTCCCGCCTTTCGAGCCTCGAAGCGCATGCGCCGAAGGCGCGAGTCTCGAGGCCCGAACGGCGGGACCGAGGGGGCCTCGACCCCGCGCCGCCGCAGGCGGCGCAAATAAAGACAGTAGGCTCGGTGCGCAGGTCGGACGACGAACAGGGAGTGGCGAGGTGACGGAACCGATTCGGGTTGGCGTTCTGGGAGCGCAGGGCAAGGTCGGGCAGGCCATCTGTGCGGCCGTCGAGGCGGCCGCCGATCTCGAGCTCGTCGCCGCGGTCGACAAGGACGACCCGCTGAGCCGGTTCGTCGAAACCGGCGCCCAGGTCGTGGTCGACTTCACCCACCCCGATGTGGTGATGGGCAATCTGCAGTTCCTGGTGGAGAACGGGATCCACGCGGTGGTCGGGACGACCGGGTTCGACGACGCGCGGCTCGACCAGGTGCGGGGCTGGCTGGCCGGGCGGGCGGAGGTCGGCGTGCTGATCGCGCCGAATTTCGCGATCGGAGCGGTGCTGTCCATGCGGTTCGCCGAACAGGCCGCCCGGTTCTTCGAATCGGTCGAGGTGATCGAGCTGCATCATCCGAACAAGGCCGACGCGCCGTCGGGTACCGCCTACCGGACCGCCGGGATCATCGCCGAGGCCCGGGAGAAGGCGGGCGCCGGGCCGATCCCGGATGCCACCACCACCGAACTCGCGGGTGCGCGCGGGGCGGAGGTCGGCGGGGTGCGGGTGCATTCGGTGCGGCTGGCGGGTCTGGTGGCGCATCAGGAGGTGCTGTTCGGGACCCAGGGGGAGACGCTCACCATTCGCCACGATTCGATCGACCGCTCGTCGTTCGCGCCCGGTGTCCTGCTCGGGGTGCGCCAGATCGGTCTGCGGCCGGGGCTCACCGTCGGCCTCGACCCGTTCCTCGACCTGTGAGCGATTCCGCCGGTGGATCCGGCCGCGAGGTGTGGAAGATCGTCGCGATGGTGGCGGCGCTGGTGCTGGCGCTGATCTTCTATTTCTTGTGGCTGGGCCGGATCGCGGTGGCGCTGCTGACCTCTGGGGAGGTCGCGGCCATCGCGCTGGGTGTCGGGGTGCTGATCCTGCCGTTGCTGGGGGTGTGGATGGTCGTGTCCACCCTGCGGTCGGCGCTGGATCATCAGCGGCTGGCCCGCCGGATCCACGACGAGGGCCTGGAATTGGATACCGCGGAGCTGCCGCGGCGTCCGTCCGGACGGGTCGAACGCGCGGCTGCCGACGAACTGTTCCTGTCGGTGAAGAAGGAATGGGAAGCCGACCCCGACAACTGGCGGGTGTCCTACCGGCTGGCGCGTGCCTACGACTGCGCCGGCGATCGTTCCCGGGCCCGCGACACCATGCGCCGCGCGGTGGAACTGGAGAAACACGAGCGCCGCACCGGAGCCTGAGACCGTCGCCGGGAGCCGTTAAGCTCGGTGATGTGCCGAGGCTGCTGATCGTCCACCACACACCGTCCCCGCATATGCAGGCGATGTTCGAAGCGGTCCTGGCGGGGGCGACCGACCCGGAGATCGAGGGCGTAGAGGTCGTGCGCAGCGCCGCCCTGTCGCTCTCCCCAACGGAGGTATTGGAAGCCGACGGGTACATGCTCGGTACCCCGGCCAACCTCGGGTACATGAGCGGCGGCCTGAAACACGGCCTGGATGTCATTTACTACCCCTGTCTCGATTCGACCCGTGGCCGCCCGTTCGGGGCGTACTTCCACGGCAACGAGGGCACCGAGGGCGCGGAGAAGGGCATCACCTCGATCACGACCGGGCTCGGGTGGGTGAAGGTAGCCGACTACATGGTGGTATCCGGGAAGCCATCCAAGGCGGACCTCGAAGCGTGCTGGGAACTCGGCGCCACGGTCGCCGCTCAACTAATGGAGACATCACTTGGATAAGGCAACAATCGCGGTCATTGTGTCGACTGCGAGTGCGGCAGTTCCGCCTCGTGTCATACATCCCCGAGGTGAGTTGTCCAAACGCCTGACCGAGGCGAAGAAAACGCGGGAGCGGGTGTGGCCGGCCGAGGTGTCGTCGGTGGTGTTGCAACAGGCGTTGGCGGACCTGAATACCGCCTACCGCAACTTCTTTCGGTCTGTGACGGGGAAACGTAAGGGCGCGAAGGTTTCACCGGCGCGTTTCCGGTCCCGCAAGGACAAGAGGCAGGCGATCAGGTTCACGAGGAACTAGAGGTTCATGGTCACGCCCGGCCGGAAGTTGCGGTTGCCGAAGATCGGGGAGGTTCTGGTTCGCTAGGTCCCGGGAATTGCCGTCCGAACCGACCTCGGTAACGATCATCAAGGACGCGAGCGGCAGGTATTTCGCGTCGTTTGTTGTGCAGGCCGAGGATCAACCGTTGCCGTTGGCGGATGCCGAGATGGGTATCGACCTGGGTTTGTCGATGTTCGCGGTCCGGGGCGATATCGCCCCACCCCCTGGAATAGGGGGCTGATCCCGCGACGCGCCGGGCGCCATACTGCTGGGGCAGGGGGTCGGGTCGGGGTGACGGGAGTGCAGAGGTGACCGACAGTGTCGTGGAAACGGGCGTGCCACGCCGGATCGGATTGGTGGAGGACCACGAATCGGTGGCGATCGGACTGGCCGCGATGCTCGGACCGGAACCGGATCTGACGTTGGTCGCGACCGCTACCACGGTCGCGGACTACTGGAGAGCCCGGAATGCCGTCTCGGGGGCGGGTGGTCGCTGGACCTGGTGGTGTTGGATCTGCGGCTCGCCGATGATTCGGTGCCCGAGGACAATGTGCGGACGCTGCGGGATCGCGGGGTAGAGGTGCTGGTGTTCACCGGTGCCGAGAATCCCTATCTGGTGCGGTCCGCGGCGCGGGCGGGAGTGCTGGGTGTGCTCCGCAAATCGGCGGATGTGGCCGCGGTGGTCGCGGCGGTGCGCCGGGCCGCGTCCGGCGGGCAGGTGGTGACGACCGACTGGGCCGCGGCCATCGACGGGGACCCGCAGCTGTCCAGTGTGGGGTTGAGCCCCCGGCAGGAAGAGGTCCTCACCCTCTACGCCTCCGGGGAGAAAGCGTCCCGGGTGGGGCGGCTCACGGGGTTGTCGGAGCAGACCGTCAACGACTACCTGGGCCGGATCCGGCAGAAATACGCCGATGCCGGACGTCCCGCCCCCACCAAGACCGAACTGTACAAGCGGGCGGTGGAAGATGGCTGGTTGCCGGTCCCCGAACGCCGCCGGTGACGGTTCGGGCGGCCCCGGCTACCGGACCGGACGTGTCGTGGGATCGGCCGCGCGGGGCGCGGCGGGGCCTGCGCACCATGTTCGGTCCGGGGCGCGACGCCGGGAGTGGACCGGCCGCCGACCGGGTGCTGCGCGCGTTCGGCCTGGTGATCGGACTGGTCGGCACGATCGCCGGACTGTTCGAGCTTCCCGAGATCATCGTGCAGTATCGGCTGGTCCCCTGGGTCTGGGCCGTGGTGACCGTCCTGGTCGCCTTCGGCCTGCTGCCGGTGCTCGCGGTGGTGTCGCTGGTCGCCGAGGCGCGCATGATCCGGCCGGTGGCGGGAGCGGCCGCGCTCGGCTATCTCACGGCCATGTGCCTGGTGCTGGTCTACTACGCCGAGATCGAGGCGGCACCGGGGCCGATCTGGACGTACCGCCTCCTCGTGATCGGTGTGCTGGTGGCGGCGCTGGCCTGGCCTCCCCTGCTCGCGGGCGGCTATCTCGCGGTGGCCGCGGCGCTGCCGGGCACCTCCCGGTATTTCCTGCTCGACGGCATCTCGCTGGCCCAGCTGTTCGACAGCTTCGCCCGCGACGGGGTGCTGTGCCTGCTGTTCCTCTGGTGTGTGGCGTACGCCCGCCGCGCGGGTGTCCGGGTGGACCGGGAAGCGATGCGATCGAGTGAACTGGCGGCGGCCGTCGCGGGCGCCGCGGCCCGGGAGCGGGAGCGGGCCCGATTCGCCGCCCTGATCCACGATGCGGTGCTGTCCACACTGTTGGACGCGTCGCGGGCCGCCGGTCTCTCACCGATGTTGCGGAAACAGGCCCAGCGGGCCCTCGACCAACTCGACGAGACCCGGATCGCCGAGGCCCAGCCGGAGGCCCTGGATGCCGACTCGGTGGCCGGATTCCTGCGCTCGGCGGTGCACGAGGTGAGCCGGGATATCGAGTTCACAGCGCGCCGGGGGGCCGGCGGAGCCGCGGTGCGGGTGCCGTTGACCGCGGCGGGCACGCTGGCCGCGGCGCTGGCCGAGGCCACCCGCAATAGTCTGCGCCATGCGGTCGTACCGGGCCGCGTCGTCCGGCACAGCGTGGCGGTCACCGTCGGGGCGGGCGGATTACGGGTCGTCGTGCGCGACGACGGGGCTGGTTTCGATCCGCGGGCCGTGCCGGTGGACCGGCTCGGCCTGTCGGTCAGCATCCTGGGCCGGATGCGACAGCTGTCCGGCGGAGCCGGTTTCGTGGAATCGGAGCCGGGAAAGGGGACGACGGTGACACTGATGTGGGGCGGCCCGGGGGAGGGCGGCGGTGGCTGAGCGGGACAGCGAAACCGAATTGCGCGCACTGCTGGGGATGCGCGGCCGGGCCGGCCGGTTCTTCCTGGTCGGGCTGGCCACCACGATCACGCTGTACATGCTTCCGACATTCCGCGTCGTCCCGCCCGCACAGGCCGGGCCCGCGCTGGTGGTGCTGCTGGTGGGCGCCGCGATCGCGCTGCTGGTATCCGGCGAACCGCTTCCGTTGGCCGCCACCGCCGCTGTATTGGTGGCCGGTCCCGCGGCCGTGATCGCGACCAACCTGAACGTCTACACCGGGGCGGTCCGGGAACCGTGGGCGGCCTTCGCGTTCTCGTATGTGCTGGCCGTGCTCGCCCTCCGCGGCCGGATCGCTGCGGCGTGGGTCGGGGCCGCCACTGTGGCGGCGACGCTGGCGGTCGCCGATATCGTGCTGGATGTCGGCCTCGGTTCGCTGTTCGTGCCGATCATCGCGCTGTGCACCTTGGCGGGGGCCTCGGTCTGCGCGCTGATCCTGCGCCCGGCGCAGCGGTCGCTGCGCCTGCTGCACGAGGACGCCGCAATGCGGGCGGCCGCCGAGGCGACCATGGTGGCGGAGCACTCCGAGCGCGTCCGTCAGCTCACCCGGCTCGACCGGGTCGCGCGGCCGGTTCTCGAACGGATCGCCCGCGGGGCGGAACTCTCCGCCGCCGAGCGGGAGCAGTGCCGGCTGCTGGAGGCCGAATTGCGGGACAGCCTGCGCGCCCCGCAACTGGTGACCGATCGCCTCAACGGTGCGGCGCGGGCGGCCCGTGCCCGCGGCGTAGAGGTGCTGTTGCTCGACGACGGGGGCTTCGCGGAGGTGCCGGATGCGATCCGGGCGCGGGTCGTGCGGCTCGCGGTCGCGGCTCTGGAGACCGCCGCCGACGGTGCGGTGACGGTCCGGGTGCTGCCCGCGGGGCGCCGCACTGTGGCGACCGTGCTGGTCAGCACCGGTGGAGACGATCGCCGCACCGATATCGCGGCCTCGGGCGAGATACTGGTCTCCGAGTGAGGCCGGCCACGCCGCGGTTTCCGGTGACTAGGACTGCTCGTCGCGTTTGGGGTGGCTGTAGCCGCCGCGCATCTGGTCGCGCAGCGCGCCGGACACCACGCCGGACATCCAGGAGTTCAACGACTGCCCGCTCTGCGCGGCGGCTTCCTCGGCGCGCGCCTTCACCTGTTCGACCAGACGCAGCGTGACCCGGCTGATATCGCCGGTCATCTCCTCGAAGCTCGGATTGTCGCCGGCCGGAGCGCGCCGCACTTCGATATCGGCCTCGGTGCCGTGCAGCGAGACACGCACAGTGCGGTCGCCCAGTTCGGCGCTGACGGTATCGGCGAGTTCGGTGAGGGCCGAGAGCAGGGCCAGCCGGGCCGAGTTCTCCACGGCGCCGGCCAGAGCGGCGGCCGTGGCCTGCGTCTTCTCGTCGCCCAGGGCGGCGGCGGCCACCAGGTCCTCGCGGATGCGGACGGTGTATCGGGTCAGATCCATGACACCAGTGTGACGCCATTTCTGATGTCGTTCAAGGAGGGAAATGACGGCGTTATGGCGGTATCATGCCGTCGTCGGTGGGTTCGGCGGCCGCGAACACCGACGAGGGTGTCGAGCCCTACCAGGTGACCGGGTAGCCTTTCTGACCATGACGAACGGTGAATCGACGCCCCCGGTGTTGAGCGCGTCCGGCACAGTAGGTGTCGCGATGGTGACCCCCTTCAGTGCCGAGGGCAAGCTCGACATAGACACCGGCGTCTCCCTGGCACATCGTCTGGTCGACCGCGGTGTCGACCTGCTCGCGATCTCCGGTACCACCGGCGAATCGCCGACCACCACCGAATCGGAGAAGGCGGATCTGTTGCGCGCGGTCGTCGACGCGGTCGGCAACCGCGCCACCGTGATCGCCGGCGCCGGCACCTATGACACGGCGCATTCGATCGAACTGGCGCGCAACGCCCAGCGCGCGGGCGCGCACGGCCTGCTGGTGGTGACCCCCTACTACTCGCGGCCCACCCAGGAAGGCCTGTACGCGCATTTCACCGCGGTCGCCGATGCCACCGACCTCCCGGTCACCCTGTACGACATTCCGCCGCGCTCGGTCGTTCCGATCGCCTCCGACACCATTCGCCGGCTCGCCGAACACCCGCGGATCGTCGCGGTCAAGGACGCCAAGGGTGATCTCAACGCGGGTGCGGCACTCATCGCCGAGACCGATCTGGCCTTCTACTCCGGCGACGATATGTTGAACCTGCCGTGGCTGGCGATGGGCGCGGTCGGTTTCATCAGTGTGATCGGGCATCTGGTCCCGGAGCGGCTGCGCGAGATGGTGGACGCGTTCAGCGCCGGAGATGTGGTGCGGGCACGTGATATCAACACCAGTCTGCTGTGGCTCAATGCCGCGATGGCCCGCCTCGGCGGTGTCGCGATGACCAAGGGCGGACTCCGCCTGCTCGGTATCGACGCCGGTGAACCGCGACTGCCGCAGATCATGCCCAGTCCGGAACAGCTCGAGGATCTGGCCGCGGATCTGCGGGCCGCCGGGGTGCTCGAATGAGTGAACCCGCCGCCCGCCGCCCCCGCCGTACCGCCCGGCGCGAGGCCGGTCCGGCCGCCCCCGCGCCCGAACCGCAGCAGGAAACCGTACCTACGCCCGAGGTGGCCGAGCCCGCCGAACCCACTGTCGAAAGGGAAACCGAGACGGTGGCAACCGAATCCGCGCCCGTGACCGAAACCGCCGCCCCGGAAGCCCGGGGCCAGCGATCGCGTCGCGGCGGGAAGGGCCGGCAGTCCGGCCGCGGCCGCGGCGATCAGGCCCGTTCCTCGCCCCCCGTTACTCCGGAGGCCGCCGCCCAGGACCGGCTCGCGCTGCCCCCGAAACTCCCGAAGCATGGCCTGCGGGTCTTCGCGCTCGGCGGTATCGGCGAAATCGGTCGCAATATGACCGTTTTCGAGTACGGCGGCAAACTGCTGATCGTCGACTGCGGGGTGCTCTTCCCCGAGGACCAGCAGCCCGGTGTGGATCTGATCCTGCCCGATTTCCGGCCGATCGAGGATCGTATCGACGATGTAGTGGCCGTGGTCCTGACCCACGGACACGAGGACCATATCGGCGCGGTGCCGTTCCTGCTGCGGCTACGCCCGGATATCCCCGTGATCGGCTCCAAGTTCACCCTCGCGCTGGTCGCCGCGAAAGGCCGGGAGCATCGGTTGCATCCGCGGCTGCTCGAGGTCACCGAGGGGGAGCGCACCGAGCACGGACCGTTCGAATGCGAATACTTCGCGGTCAACCACTCCATTCCGGATGCCCTCGCGGTGGCTATCCGCACCCCCGCGGGGACGGTGCTGCACACCGGGGACATCAAGCTCGATCAGCTGCCGCTCGACGGCCGCCTCACCGATCTCGCCGGATTCTCCCGCCTCGGCGACGAGGGCGTGGACCTGTTCCTGGTCGATTCCACCAACGCCGAGGTTCCCGGTTTCGTCACCCCGGAGCGCGAGATCGGCGGTGTCCTGGACACCGTGATCGGCAAGGCGCGCAACCGGGTGATCGTGGCGTCCTTCGCCAGCCATGTGCACCGGATCCAGCAGGTGGTGGACGTGGCGCAGAAGTACGGGCGCCGGGTGTGCTTCGTCGGCCGGTCCATGGTGCGCAATATGCAGATCGCGCAGGATCTTGGCTATCTGTCGGTGCCCGACGGGATCGTGGTCGATCTCGATCAGGCCGCCACCCTGCCCGGCGACAAACTGGTGCTCATCTCCACCGGTTCCCAGGGCGAACCGCTGTCGGCGCTGTCCCGGATGGCCCGCGGTGACCACCGACAGATCCATATCCGCGCCGACGATCTGGTGGTGTTGGCCTCCTCGCTGATCCCGGGTAACGAGAACTCGGTGTTCACGGTCGTCAACGGGCTGGCCCGTCTCGGCGCCACCGTCATCACCCAGCAGAACGCGAAGGTGCACGTCTCCGGACACGCGTCGGCCGGGGAACTGCTGTACCTGTACAACGCCGTTCGGCCGACCAACGCCATGCCCGTCCACGGCGAATGGCGGCATCTACGCGCCAATGCCGCGCTCGCCGTCGCCACCGGCGTGCCCGAGGAGCGGGTGGTGCTGGCCGAGGACGGTGTGGTGGTGGATCTGGTCGATGGAATCGCCTCCATCGTCGGCCGCGTCCCGGTCGGGCACGTCTATGTGGACGGCCTGTCGGTCGGCGATGTCGGCGAATCCACGCTGTCGGACCGGCTGGTACTCGGCGAGGGTGGTTTCATCGCCATTACGGTGGCCGTCGACGAGACCACCGGTAAGGCGGTGAGCCCACCGGAGGTCAGCGGGCGCGGGTTCTCCGATGATCCGACCGCGCTGGCGGAGGCGGCGGAGCTGGTGGAGGCCGAGCTGCTGCGGCTGGCCGGTGAGGGCGTTACCGATACCCATCGCATCGCGCAGGGTGTGCGGCGGATCGTCGGCCGCTGGGTCGCCGACACCTACCGGCGGCGCCCGATGATCGTGCCGACCGTTATCGGCGTCTAGCCGCACGAACGAAACCGCCGGAGGGCTCGGCCCTCCGGCGGTTTCTCGTCTCTGTGGAGCTGCGTCGACTCAGGCGTCGGGCTGGCAGGCCGCCGAATCCAGCTGTGCGGATTTGACGATATTGCAGGCGAATCCGTGCGCGATCTTCCACTGATCGCCTTCGGCCACGAAATCGACGGTCGCGTTCTCCACCGGGCTGCCGCCGATGGTCACATCGGCATCGGCGGTCACCTTGCCGGCGGCCGGTTCGCCGACATTGGTGATCTTGACGGTGACCTCGTTCTTCTTGGCCGCCTCGACCAGCTTGTCGACCAGCTGCGGATCCTGTTCGGCATCCTCGATCCAGGCCACCTTCTCGTCTTCGCCGACCGAGCCGTCGAGCGCCCGGTTGATCTTGTCGTTGAGTTCCTCGGCCGTCGGCTTGGGCAGATTCGGCGCGGGTGTGGTGGTCGGCGCCTTGCCCTCCTCGCGGCCGTCCTGGGTTTTGCCCGATTCGAACTCGGCGGCGGTCTCGGTGCTGGTCGCGGCGGCTTCGGTCGAGGAGTCCTCGGTGGACGAGCACGCGGTGAAGGTGAGGGCGGCGGCGGCCATCGTCGCGGCGGCCACGACCCGGATCGGTCGAATTTTCACAGTTCTGATTCCCCTACGGTGTAATCGGCGAGTTCGGCGCCGGCCGGAAGATGTGGTCGGTACGAGATCACAGGTCGTAGCCGGAAGTGCAGTTCCAGTGCTCGATGTAGGCATTGCCCGGGTTGTTGGCCAGCGCCTCGGACCGGGCGGCGGCCTTGGTGGCGCCGGAGCCGTAGCTCAGCCAGTTGTCCGAAACCGCCAGCGCGCCACATCCGTTGCGCCAGGAGATCTTGGCGACGCAGTCGGCGGCACCGCAGCTGCTCTCCGCGGCCGATTCGGCCTCGGCGTAGCTGTCGTAGTCGTAGGACCAGCCGTAGTTGCCGGTGGACAGGGACACCGCGATGGCGCCGTAGTGACTGCTGTACTGGGCGTGCGCCGGCGTCACCGAAGCGACGAACATCGAGCCGATGGTCGCCACCAGAACGGCGGCAACGGTGAGAATCTTCTTCAAAGGTATTCCCCTCTGTGTTTTCGGTCCACGACCCTATGGACCGATGACAACGTACAGAGCATCTCTGCCGGTGAGCAACCGGATCGGCAACATGTTCCCTCCCCGATGGCTGGGTCTCGGCTAGATTCATCGTGTGAACATGGCTCAGCGTGAACGCCGTGCATTGGTCGAAACGATGAAGAGCACCGGCCCGGACGCGCCCACCCTCTGTGGTGCGTGGACGGTACGTGACCTCGCGGCGCACCTGGTGGTCCGGGAGCGACGGCCCGATGCCGCACCGGGAATCATGTTGCGTCCCTTCGCCGGTTATCTGCAGAAGGTGCAGGGCAAGACGGCCCGGCAGGATTTCGACCGACTGCTGGACAAGATCCGTACCGGACCACCCTGGTGGTCACCGCTACGTCCGGTGGACGCGATCGCCAATCTCGGCGAGATGTTCGTCCATCACGAGGATGTCCGCCGGGCGAGCCCGGGCTGGGAACCGCGGGACCTGCCGGCCGAGGATCAGCAGCGGTTGTGGGCGACGGTGCGCAGGATGGGGAAGATTGCGTATCGGAAATCCCCGGTACCGGTGGAGCTCTCGACGCCCGGCGGGGACCGGGCTCGGATCGTGGACGGCACCGGACCGGTGGTGACGCTGACCGGTGCGCCGTCCGAACTGTTGCTGCACGCCTTCGGGCGCGATCAGGTCCGGATCGAAACGGCCGGGGAACCCGACGCGGTCCGGCAGGTACTCGAACTCGACCGCTCCATCTGAACGCCGCCGACGGAGGAACGGCCGGGGTGGCGCAGCACCGCCCGGCCCGTCCACCGCATCCGGCATCGACGGCGGTCGAGGCGCGAATCGCCGCCGCCGATCACCCCGCGCCGACCGGCCCGCACCGCGGCGCGAACCGGCCGCGCACACCGCCGGGGCGGCGGTAACCAGTGTTGCGGATGGTCCGGTTGGGGTTGTTGCGGCTAGCCTGAGGCCATGGCAGGTAAGTCCCGCGGCACAACCACACCTGGTGCGCGGGCGGGATCGGCTCGGGGGCGGACCACCGCGGCGCGTTCTCGTTCGGGTAGTACACGCGGCGCGGCCGGCGCGGCCGCGGCCCAGGGTCCGGCTCGTAGAACCACCCGTAAGGCGGCCGCGCGCCCGGCTGCCGGCGCCCGTCCCCGCCGCCCCGCGGCGCGCCGGCCCGCCGCCCGACGCTCCGATACGGCGCCGCTGGCGGTGTTCGGCCGGATGGTGGGCGGCGGCTGGACCATGGCCGCCCGGGGACTGGGCGCCACCACCCGGGCCATCAGCCGGGCCGGCGAGATCGAGCACGGCCATCGGCGCGACGGGGTCGCGCTCGGTCTGATCGCGCTCAGCGCGGTGATCGCGGCCGCTGTCTGGTTGTCCGCCGGTGGGCCGATCGGGCGCGCGGTGGACGCGGTCATTCGCGCGTTCACCGGGTCGGCCTCGGCACTGCTGCCGTTCGTCGCCTCCGGTATCGCGGTGGTGCTCATGCGTACCGAACCCCACCCGGAGATCCGGCCGCGGCTGGTGCTGGGCGGTCTGCTGATCGGCTTACCGTTGCTCGGGCTGTGGCATATCGCCGACGGCGGTCCCACCGACGCGGCCGGGCGTGCCGATGGGGCCGGGTTCGTGGGATTCGTCATCGGCGGTCCGGTGACCGATGGCTTCACCGCCTGGCTATCGGTGCCGATACTGCTGCTCGCGATGGTGTTCGGTGTACTGCTGGTGACCGGCACGACGGTGCGCGAGGCGCCACAGCGGCTCCGTGAGTTCTTCGGCGCCCCCGGTTACGAGGGCGAGGCGGACTACCGGGACGGCTACGACCCGGTCGACGAGTACGAGACCGATGCCGGGGAGGCACCCACCAGGTCTCGCCGCCGCGGCCGTGCTCCCGCCGAGAACTACCCGGCCGACGAATTCGCGGGATCCGCCTCCGAGCCACCCCTGCGGGACGCCAAACCGATCACCGGTGCCCCGGACGGCGAACAACCCGCAAAGCGCAAGAAGCGCAAATCCGCCGCGCCCGCGGTGGTCGATCAGACCCCGCCGCCGCCTCCTGAACCGGAGTTCGTCACCGACCGGGTCACCGAGGGTGATTACACGCTGCCGCCGATCGATTTGCTGGTCGAAGGTGACCCGCCCCGGAAACGCAGCGCCGCCAACGAATCGATGATCGAGGCGATCACCGAGGTGCTGGTGCAGTTCAAGATCGATGCCGCGGTCACCGGGTTCGTCCGGGGCCCGACCGTCACCCGGTACGAGGTGGAACTCGGGCCCGGCGTGAAGGTCGAGAAGATCACCGCGCTGACCCGCAATATCGCCTACGCCGTGGCGACCGAGAACGTACGCCTGCTCGCGCCGATCCCCGGGAAATCCGCCGTCGGTATCGAGGTGCCCAATGCCGACCGGGAGTTGGTCCGCCTCGCCGACGTGCTCACCGCGCCGGCCACCCGCAATGATCACCATCCGCTGGTCATCGGCCTCGGCAAGAACATCGAGGGCGAGTTCGTCTCGGCCAATCTGGCCAAGATGCCGCATCTGCTGGTCGCGGGTTCCACCGGTTCCGGTAAGTCGAGTTTCGTGAACTCGATGCTGGTGTCGCTGTTGCAGCGGGCCACCCCGGACGAGGTCCGGATGATCCTGATCGACCCGAAGATGGTGGAACTGACCCCCTACGAGGGGATCCCGCATCTGATCACGCCCATCATCACCCAGCCGAAGAAGGCCGCCGCCGCGCTGGCCTGGCTGGTGGAGGAGATGGAACAGCGGTATCAGGACATGCAGGCCAGCAAGGTCCGCCATATCGACGATTTCAACCGCAAGGTGAAATCCGGCGCCATCACCACGCCGCTGGGCAGCGAACGGGTGTACCGGCCCTATCCCTACATTCTGGCCATCGTCGACGAACTCGCCGATCTGATGATGACCGCGCCCCGCGATGTCGAGGACGCCATCGTCCGGATCACCCAGAAGGCCCGCGCCGCCGGTATCCATCTGGTGCTGGCCACCCAACGGCCATCGGTGGATGTGGTGACCGGCCTGATCAAGACCAATGTGCCGTCCCGGCTGGCGTTCGCGACCTCCTCGCTCACCGATTCCCGCGTTATCCTCGATCAGCCCGGCGCCGAGAAACTCATCGGGATGGGCGACGGTCTCTTCCTGCCGATGGGTGCCGGTAAACCGACCCGGTTGCAGGGCGCCTTCATCAGCGATGAGGAGATCCACGGGGTCGTCGAGTTCACCAAGAACCAGGCCGAACCGGATTACACCGAGGGCGTCACCGCGGCCAAGGCCGGGGAGAAGAAGGATGTCGACCCCGATATCGGCGACGATCTCGATGTCTTCCTGCAGGCGGTGGAACTGGTGGTCACCTCGCAGTTCGGGTCCACATCCATGCTGCAGCGCAAATTGCGGGTGGGGTTCGCGAAGGCGGGCCGTTTGATGGACCTGATGGAGACCCGGGGCGTGGTGGGGCCGAGCGAAGGTTCCAAGGCGCGCGATGTGCTGATCAAACCCGACGAACTCGACGGCCTACTGTGGTCGATCCGGGGCGGTGGCGGCGAGGAGCCACCGGCACCGGATGCGGGCTGACCGGCGTGCTGCCGGTGGCCGGGGAGCCGATATGCGACGATGGCGGGCAACCACCCCGCAAGTCGGCCGAAACGGGCATATCGGGCATTATTGGTGGCATGACTCGCACCGCTGAACGGATCACCGTATGCAGGTAACCGCTCTCGTCTGGGGAATCACGATCCTGGTGATCCTCGGGTTGTTCGTCTTCGACTTCTTCGCCCATGTGCGCACCCCGCACGAACCGACCTTCCGCGAGTCCGGCTTCTGGTCCGCGGTGTACATCGGGCTGGCCCTGGCCTTCGGCGGGGTGATCGCCTGGAAATGGGGCGGCACCTTCGCCGGCGAGTACTACGCCGGTTTCGTCACCGAGAAAGCGCTCTCGGTCGACAACCTGTTCATCTTCCTGATCATCATGTCCACCTTCGCGGTGCCCCGGATCTACCAGCAGAAGGTGCTCCTCATCGGCATCGTGGTGGCCCTGGTCATGCGCGGTGTCTTCATCGCGGTGGGCGCCGCCGCCATCAGCGCCTTCAGCTGGGTGTTCTACCTGTTCGGATTCTTCCTGGTCTACACCGCGGCCAAACTCCTGAAGGAGAGCGGCCACGAGGTAGAAGAGGAACAGAAACGCGACAGCCGGATCGTCGCGCTCATCAAGCGCTTCGTGCCGACCACCGAGACCTACGACGGCGACAAACTGGTGACCCGGATCGACGGCCGGCGCGCGCTCACACCGATGCTGCTCGCCCTGGTGGCCATCGGCTTCGCCGATCTACTGTTCGCGCTCGACTCGATTCCGGCCATCTACGGCCTCACCGAGGAGCCCTACATCGTGTTCACCGCGAACGCGTTCGCGCTGATGGGGTTGCGGCAGCTCTTCTTCCTGATCGGCGGCCTGCTGGACCGGCTGGTCTACCTGTCCTACGGTCTGGCGGCCATCCTGGCCTTCATCGGTGTCAAACTGATACTGCACGCGTTGCATGAGAACAACCTGCCGTTCATCAACGGCGGCGAGCACGTGAGCGTCCCGGAGATCTCCACCGCACTGTCGCTGTCGGTGATCCTCGGCATCCTGGTCGTCGCGACCGTCGCCAGCCTGCTGCGCACCCGTGGGCAGTCCCGGCCGAAGTCGGCCGCCGGTCCGGGCGAATAGAGCCGATGCGTCCCGGCCGACGCCCGGCCGGGACGCGGTACTGCTCAGTCGGCGAACGCGCCGAGCGCGGGCCGCCATTCGACCGCCCGCACGCCGTCGATCAGCTTCTCCTGCGCGAATGGATCCTGGGCCAGTAGCTCGTCCAGGGCCGCGGCGTCGGCCGCGCGAAACAGCAGCAGGGCGCCCGAACCGTCCGGGTACGGTCCGCTGCTCACCAGCGCGCCCTCGGCGAGCCGGTCGGACAGCCACGCCCGGTGGCGCGGGCGATGCGTGTCCCGAGCGGGGGCGGTCGCTTCGGAATAGGTGTAGTGAACAGCGAAAAGAGGCACCAGCCGACTCTAGTGCGCGCCGTGGTGCCGTGGTGTCCTCCTCCACGGAGGGTGTCCGGCCGTGGGCGGTGAATCTCAGAGCGTGAGGAGCATCCGGGTGTTGCCGAGAGTGTTGGGTTTCACAAAGCTGAGGTCCAGGAACTCCGCCACACCGGTGTCGTAGGACCGGCACATCTCCGCGTATACCTCGGCGGTCACCGGGGTGCCCTCGATCTCCGCGAAACCGTGCCGGGCGAAGAACTCGACCTCGAAGGTGAGGACGAACAACCGCCGCAGCTCGAGCTCCCGCGCCACCTCGACCAGATGCTCCACGATGACTTTGCCCACACCGTGGCCCTTCACCTCGGGCAGAACCGCCACCGTGCGTACCTCACCGAGGTCGGCCCACAGCACGTGCAGCGCACCGCAGCCCACCACGCGGTCGCCGAGCTCGGCCACCCAGAACTCCTGGACCGACTCGTACAGATTGACGAGGTTCTTCTCCAGCAGGATGCGGCCCGCGTACACATCGACGAGCGATTTGATCGCCGGGACATCGGAGGTGCGGGCGCGACGCACCCGCACGGTGGCGGTCTGCGTACCGGGCACGTCGCTGATCGAACCACTCAGTGGTCCCCGTGAGGTCATGGGGTGCACAGTAGTCGGCCGGGCTACCGATAGTCTGAGTGTGTGCCGCAGACTCCGCCCTCCCGCTCGACCTCGCGCGCTTGTCCCGGCGCCGCGACGCAGAGGCGGCCATGAGCGTGCACCCCGAAGAGATGGACCGGCGGCTGACCGTGCCCGGACCACCGCGCGGCGGGCCGGTGCCCGCACCCGCCGAATCCGCGGTTCCACTGCTGAACATCGCGAACATCCTCACCATGATCCGGATCGCGCTGGTGCCGCTGTTCGTTCTGGCGCTGTTCGCCGGTGGCGGACACCAGACCGGCTGGCGAATCACCGCGACCCTCCTCTTCGCCCTCGCCGCGATCACCGACCGGTTCGACGGTCAGCTCGCCCGCAAATACGGTCTCGTCACCGATTTCGGCAAACTCGCCGACCCCATCGCGGACAAGGCGCTGATCGGTGCGGCACTGATCGGGCTCTCGCTGCTGGGTGATCTGCCGTGGTGGATGACCGTCGTCATCTGCGCCCGCGAGATCGGGATCACCCTGTTGCGGTTGGCGGTGGTGCGCCGCGGCGTCATCCCGGCCGGTCGCGGCGGGAAACTCAAAACCCTCGTCCAATCGGTGGCCATCGGCGTGCTGCTGCTACCGCTCTCGGGCGGTTTCGCCACCGCGGGAATGACGCTGATGTGGATCGCGTTGGTCCTCACCGTGGTCACCGGCCTTGACTACGTCGGCCAGGCGGCCAGGCTCTGGCTCGCCGGACCGCACCGGACCCGCGGATGACGGCCGGGCACTCCGGTCCGCTGACCGCGGACAGCGCGGCCGCCGATCTCGTCGCCGCTCTGAAGGGCGGCGGACAGACCGTCGCCACCGCCGAATCGCTGACCGCGGGCCTGGTATCTGCCACCATCGCCGGCGTGCCCGGTGCCAGCACCGTGCTACGCGGTGGACTGGTGGTGTACGCGACCGACCTCAAACACAGTCTGGCCGGGGTCGATGAGCAGGTCCTGGCCGCCGAGGGCCCGGTGGCCGCGAGTACCGCACAGGAGCTCGCGGTCGGCGCCCGGACCCGCTGCGGTGCCGACTGGGGAATCGCGCTCACCGGGGTCGCCGGGCCCGATCCCCAGGACGGGATCGAGGTGGGCACCGTCTTCCTCGGGCTCGCCGGACCCGGGCATACCGAGGTGATGCGGTTGAAACTCACCGGCGACCGGTGGAATATCAGGTTCACAGCGACGCAAGCCGCGGTTCGGGAACTGCTGCGGTGCGTGCGGGGCGATTCACCCACCCGGTGAGCAGTTCCGCGACCGGCCCGGGAACCCCCGGGGCCGGTTCCGACGTTGTGCGAAGAGAGAACCGCGTGCGTGCCGTGGGCGACGCCTACCGGGAGAAGGAGAACTCGATGACGCTGCTGCGAGAAGCGATCGGGGACAGTCTGCGGCGTGCGCGCCTCGCCCAGAGCCGGACCCTGCGCGAAGTATCCACCTCGGCGCGGGTGAGCCTGGGCTATCTCTCCGAGGTCGAACGGGGTCGTAAGGAAGCGTCCAGTGAATTGCTGGCCGCGATCTGCGAGGCGCTCGACGTCCCGCTGTCCCGGGTGCTGTGGGACGTGAGCACCGCGATCGCCGGCGAGGACCTGCCGGCGGGCGCCACCTCGGCCCGCGAACCCGCCGCAGCGGCCACTCCGGCACCGGCCGAGCCGGCCGCCGAGCCCGCGGCCGCCGAACCCGCCGTCGCGTCGGCCGCGACCGGTGCCCGGACCCAGGTCGACGGCGAGACCAGGATCGTCATCCCGGCGCCCACCAACGGCCCGCTCGTGCTGGTCGAAGCGGCCTGATCGGTTATAGCCGTCGTATACCCGATCGTGACAATGCGCGTGGCGCCGGTGACCGGATAGATTCGTAGTATGCGTCGGCGCGGCCGTTCTCGGCGAGACGCGGCGTCGTTCGGTGGCCGGGACCCGGCGCCGCATGGTGGAGGATAGGCAGATACCGAGTGCGTGACGGTCGCGCACTCCGAGTCGCCCAGGCGGCACAGTAGATGGAGGCGGGATCAACCGATGGCTAATCCGTTCACGAAGGCCTGGAAATACCTGATGGCCCTCTTCGATTCCAAGATCGAGGAGCACGCGGATCCGAAGGTCCAGATTCAGCAGGCTATCGAAGAGGCCCAGCGTCAGCACCAGGCCCTGTCCCAGCAGGCCGCCTCGGTGATCGGGAACCAGCGTCAGCTGGAGATGAAGCTGAACCGGCAGCTCGACGAGGTCGAGAAGCTCAACGCCAACGCCCGTCAGGCCGTCGTCCTCGCCGACCAGGCCAATGCCGCGGGTGATGCCGAGAAGGCCATCCAGTACACCAACGCCGCAGAGGCGTTCGCCGCGCAGTTGGTCACCGCCGAACAGTCGGTCGAGGACCTGAAGGTACTGCACGATCAGTCGCTGCAGGCCGCCGCGCAGGCGAAGAAGGCGGTGGAGCAGAACGCCATGCTGCTCCAGCAGAAGGTCGCCGAGCGCACCAAACTGCTCAGCCAGCTCGAACAGGCCAAGATGCAGGAGCAGGTCAGCGCCTCCCTGCAGCAGATGGACAGCACGCTGTCCGCGCCCGGCAGCGTCCCCAGCCTGGACGCAGTGCGGGAGAAGATCGAACGCCGCTACGCCACTGCGCTGGGATCCGCCGAACTCGCCCAGAACACCGTCCAGGGGCGCATGCTCGAGGTCCAGCAGGCCAGCGTCCAGATGGCCGGTCACAGCCGGCTCGAGCAGATCCGGGCATCCATGCGCGGCGATGCCCTGCCCGCCGGAAACACCGGTTCGGCGCTCGACGCCGGGAAGTCGGCAGCCGAACCCGCACAACCACAACCACAGATGGATAAGGATCGGACCGCACAGCAGTAGCGGCTCCACCGAGTTCGGCGAGGACAGCGATGAAGTCTGACAGGTCCCGATTCCGCAGCGGGTCCCGGGAGTTCGCCCGCGCCTGGCCCGAACTGCAGCCGCAGGCGGCCTATGTCGCCGACAGTCTGCGAGAGGCCGGCGAGAACGCGCTCGTCGCGGTCCGCCGCTGGGCGGATCCCCGGGAACGCGAACTCCGCCGGCGCCGCCGGGCCCGACGGCGCAGTATCGGTCTCGGCACGGTCTCCGGTCTCACCACCGCCGGGGCGGTCGGGCTGGTGATCCTGTCCGCTCCCGCCTGGGCGGTCGTGGTGCTCGGCGGCGGGGCGGTCGCTCTGGTCACCGGTGCCGCGTTGAGTACCCGCCGTTATCTGCGGCTCCGGCAGACGCCGCTGCCGCTCGCCGGCTATCTCCCGCGCAAACTTCCCTCCGGTCGGTCCGCCGCCCGGCCCGCCATGGCTCGATTGGCGCGCGCCGAACGCGCGTTGCACGAGGTGGCCGGGCAGATCGCTCGGTCGAGGCGGCTGCCCGCCGACGAACTCGAGGATCTGATCGCCACCGCCGGTTCCGGCGCCGCCGCGCTCACCGCGCTGGCCGCCGATATCGCCACGATGGAAGGTGCGGTTCGTGTCCTCGGTGGGGGAGCGGCCGAGATCACCGACGCGGCCGACGTACACCGGCTCGAGGAGACATTGCGGTCGATCGTCGCCCGGCTCGACGGCGGCGTGGCCGAGTACGAGCAGGTGGTCGCCGCGGCCACCAGGGTGCTCGCCGTCGACGAATCCGGAGCGCTCCGCTACGAGTTCGACGGTATCGTCGCCGAGCTGCGACACGCCGCCGACCGGATGGACGGCTGGGCACAGGCACTCACCGAGCTCGCCGACCGGGCCCCCGGACCGCTGCCGCCCGCCGCGTGGCAGCCGCCGGTCGAGGCGCCCGGCGTTCGCACCCGCCCGTAACGGTCTCAGGGTCAACCCTGATCTTCCCCGGATATTGCGCTTCACCTGGTGATTTCCCGTGTCCGCGGTGCCATGCTCGAAGCAGGAGACAACCGCTGGGAGGCACAAAATGTTGTGGAAGATCATCGGCGTGGTCGCCGTCGTCTGGATCGCGCTGGCGGTGATCGGCGCACTCATCAAAGGACTGTTCCCGATCCTGGTGATCAGTGCGGTGGTGTTCGGGCTGTACCTGCTCTACAAGGCGATTTCCGGCTCGGCCGACAACTCGGTCACCAAGGTCTGATCCGCGCGAACATGCGGCCGGATGCCTCTTCGCCCGGAGGGTCATCCGGCTTTTCCGTGTCACCGGGCGGGCGTCTGTGTTCGAATGGCTCCATGCAGCACCTTCCGGAGGATTGGCAGCGGGCCCTGGTGATCGTCGCGCACCCCGACGATATCGAGTACGGAGTGGCCGCCGCGGTGGCCCGCTGGACCGGTCAGGGGAAAGATGTGCGCTATCTGCTGGTGACCTACGGCGAGGCGGGGATCGTCGGTATGCCGCCCGCCGAGGCGGGCCCGCTACGGGAAGCCGAAGAGCGGGCCGCGGCCGCGGTCGTCGGGGTCGGCGAGGTGCACTTCCTCGGCCATCCGGACGGTCGGATCGAAGCGAACCCGGCGCTGCGCCGCGATCTGGCCGCGGCGATCCGCCGGCATCGTCCGGAACTGGTGGTGCTGGGACATTTCGGGTCGACCTGGGCCCCCGGCATCGTCAACAGCGCCGACCACCGGGCCGTCGGCCGCGCGGCGCTCGACGCGGTATCCGATGCCGGCAACGAGTGGATCTTCCCCGAGATCACCGCGGTACCGCCGTGGACCGCGCGCTGGGCGGCCGTGGCCGTCCCGGCGGGCGCCACCCACGCGGTGGACGTCACCGCCACCATCGGCGCCGCCGAGGCGTCATTGGCCGAACACCGGCGCTACCTGGAGGCGTTGAGTCCGGAGCCGGTGGCCGATCAGGTGCGCGCGGTGGTCGCGATGACCACGGGCCCGGTGGACGGTTTCGCCGGTGAGCGCGCCGTCGGGTTCGAGCTGTACACCTTCGCCGGCTGAGCCACCGGCACGGGAAATGCGGTATCACTGTGGCGGACAGCGCCCCGGCGGCCGGCTCGGCACGGCCACCGAAGCACGGCCCGGACTCGGCGCGCCCGCGGGCGCGCCGATAGCATGACCGGATGCGAGTGGCTGTCGTCGCCGGTCCCGATCCGGGTCATGCGTTTCCCGCTATCGCGCTCTGCCTGCGTTTCCGGGATGCGGGTGACGATCCTGTCCTCTTCACCGGACCGCGCTGGTTCGAGGCCGCGCGGGCGGCCGGTATCGGCGTGCGGCGGTTGAAGGGGCTGGCGCCCAGGCCGATCGACGACGACGGCGACGCCGGTGCGCGGATTCATCAACGGGCGGCCTACATCTCGACCGAGATCCTGCCCGAACTCGGGGCGATGCTGCCGGAGCTGGTCGTCTCCGATGTGCTCACCGCGGGAGGCGGAATGGCCGCCGAACGGTTGCGGGTGCCGTGGGTCGAACTGTCACCGCATCCGCTCTACCTTCCATCGAAAGGGCTGCCGCCGATCGGCAGCGGGCTCGCGCCGGGCACCGGGGTACGCGGTCGCGCCCGGGACTCGGTGCTGCGCATGTTCACCGCGCGCGCGGTGCGGACCGGGCAGCGGCAGCGGGAGGCCGCTCGGGCCGGGGTGGGGCTGCCGGCCACCGATCCGGGTCCGGCGGCGCGGCTCGTCGCCACCCTGCCCGCGCTGGAGGTACCACGGCCGGACTGGCCGCAGGAGGCCGAACTGGTCGGCCCGCTGTTGTGGGAGCCCACCGACCGGCGCCTGGAATTACCGCCGGGGGACGGCCCCTTGGTGGTGGTGGCGCCGTCCACCGCGCACACCGGGGTGGCCGGAATGGCGGAGACGGTGCTGAAGGCACTGGCGGGAGCCGGAGTGCGGGTGGCGATCTCGATGCTCGACGAGCCACCGGGATCGTTGCCGGAATGGGCGACCGCCGGGCTCGGCCGGCAGGACGAACTCCTCACCCACGCCGCCGTGGTGGTCGGCGGCGGTGGACACGGGCTCCTGGCGAAATCATTGGCCGCGGGAGTACCCGTGGTGACCGTCCCGGGTGGCGGCGACCAGTGGGAACTCGCCAATCGCGCGCAACGTCAGGGGTCGTCGTTGCTGGTCCGCCCGCTCACCCCGGAGGCGGTGCGCGTCGCGGTGCTGCGGCTGCTGGCCGAGCCGGGTTTCACGGCGGCGGCGCGGACGGCGGCCGCGGGAACCGCCGAGGTGGCCGATCCGGTACAGATCTGCCACCGGGTCCTGGACTCGGTGCGGGCGCACTGACCGTCCCGAGCCCGCCGAGGTCGATGCGGGTATCTTGTGCCGGGTGCGGTTGACGGAATTCCAGGAACTCATGCACACCGAATTCGGCGAGGCCCGGGGCGACACCCTGCTCAACGATCACGTCATCCCCGCGCTCGGCGGCCGGACCGGTGCTGTCGCCATCGAAGCCGGTGTCGATCCGCGTGATGTATGGCGTGCACTGTGCGCCGAATTCGACGTGCCGCGCTCGCGCTGGTGATGTGGCGCGCACGGAGCGGTGAGCCGCGGCGTCGCATGATGCGCGCCGCTTGCACGACCGCGTCGTATACGGCGGAGCGGGCGGTGAGCAGCGCCTCCAGGGTCCGTTTCGCCCGTCGGAGCCGTGCCGGCCAGGCCCGCCGATTCCAGCCAGATCCGCAGACCGGCCACATCGGTGCGCAGGTCGCGCGGGCCGTGCTCGATCCATCGCGTGTTCAGCAGATCGAAGGCCGGCGGTTCACCGAGGTGGGGGCGTTGATCGAGCATGCCTGGTGGTGGTGCAGCTACGGCAACGAACAGCAGGAGTTCGCGCCGGACGGGCTGGTGGCGCGGCGGGAGGCGAGTATCGACGATATACCCATCACCTGGGCACAGCGGCGCATCCACGGGCCCCGGCCGGAGGGCGATACGACCGAGCTCCCGCAGTGATGGACCGGCGTGCCGAGGGGCCCGCGACGCGCGGCCGCGTAGCTTGACTCGAACACCTGTTCGTCTAGGCTGAGGCCGGAACTTGTCGGTGCCGCCCTCTACTGTGGGCGCCAACCACACCACCTACCTACCACCCGGTGAAAAGGGGAGTCAGATGGCGCCACAGCCCTATGACCGCGACAAAGCGCTCGAACTCGCGCTCGCGCAGGTCGAGAAGAGCTTCGGCAAAGGGGCGGTGATGCGCCTCGGTGAAGAAGCCCGCCAGCCGGTCTCGGTGATCCCGACCGGTTCCATCGCGCTCGACGTCGCCCTGGGGATCGGGGGTCTGCCCCGCGGCCGCATCGTGGAGGTCTACGGTCCGGAGTCCTCCGGTAAGACCACGGTCGCGCTGCACGCGGTCGCCAACGCGCAGGCCGCCGGGGGCGTTGCGGCCTTCATCGACGCCGAGCACGCCCTCGATCCCGATTACGCCGCCAAACTCGGTGTCGATACCGATGCGCTGCTGGTGTCCCAGCCCGATACCGGTGAACAGGCCCTGGAGATCGCCGATATGCTGGTCCGCTCCGGTGCCATCGACATCATCGTCATCGACTCGGTGGCCGCCCTGGTGCCCCGCGCCGAGATCGAGGGCGAAATGGGTGACAGTCACGTCGGCCTGCAGGCCCGCCTGATGAGCCAGGCGCTGCGCAAGATGACCAGTGCCCTGAACAATTCCGGCACCACCGCCATCTTCATCAACCAGCTGCGCGAGAAGATCGGCGTCATGTTCGGTTCCCCCGAAACGACCACGGGTGGTAAGGCGCTGAAGTTCTACGCGTCCGTGCGGCTGGATGTGCGCCGTATCGAAACCCTGAAGGACGGGAGCGACGCGGTCGGTAACCGGACCCGCGTCAAGGTCGTGAAGAACAAGGTCTCCCCGCCGTTCAAGCAGGCCGAATTCGACATTCTGTACGGGCACGGAATTTCGAAGGAGGGCTCGCTGATCGATATGGGGGTGGAGCACGGATTCATCCGCAAGTCCGGCTCCTGGTACACCTACGAGGGCGATCAGCTCGGCCAAGGTAAGGAGAACGCCCGCAAATTCCTCCTGGAGAACACCGATATCCGGGACGAGGTCGAGAAGAAGATCAAGGAAAAGCTGGGGATCGGTGCGGATGTGACCGCGACGGAAGAGACCCCGGCCGATTTCTGACCCGGTGGACGAACGGTCCGGGGCGCGCACCGAGGCCACCGATCCGGTGGCGCAGATGCGGCGCCGACTCGACGAACTCCTGGCGGCCGGTGGTGTGGCCACCGATCCCGCCCGGAGTCCACGGCCGGACGAGCCCGATCCGCAGCGGGCTCGTCCGGCCGACTCCGGTTCACCGGACGACCTGCGGATCGACCGGTGCGCCGGCGACGCCGCGCAGGACGGTATCGAACAGGCGAAAGAGGCCGCCCTGCGGTTACTGGCCGTCCGGGCCCGGAGCCGAGCCGAGCTCGCGCAGCGGCTGTCCGCCAAGGGGTACCCGCTCGAGGTGATCGAGCGGGTACTCGACCGGCTGGCCGAGGTCGGGCTGATCGACGACGCCGATTTCGCGCGGCAGTGGGTACGGCAGCGGCACGGTGTCTCCGGCAAGGGGCGGCGCGCGCTGGAACAGGAGCTGCGGCGTAAAGGGGTATCGCAGGAGGATTCCGCGGCCGCGCTGGACACAGTGACCGCGGACGACGAATACGAACGCGCCACCGAACTGGTGCGGCGCAAACTGCGGAGTCTGCCGGCGGGGCTGGACCGAGAGAAGGCCATCCGGCGGCTGGTCGGCATGCTCGCTCGCCGCGGCTACGGGCATTCGGTGTCGTACGCGGTGGTCAAGGCCGAATACGAGTCCGCCGGGTTCGGCGACGAGGACGCCCCGCCGGATTGAGCATGCCTCGCGCCGATCAGCCGCGGCGGGCCCGGTTACGTGGAGATGGATGCGGTCGACGAAGTGGAGCGGACCCGAACACGGGTTCGCGATCGGCGGAGTCCGGCCATCGCCCGTCTCATCGAGGCGCCACGTACGCCGACCGGACAGCTGATGTGCTGCTCGAGTTCGGACGCCGGTCGAACACGCTCGGCGATCGCCCGATAGTCCGGTGCGACGGCGGCGCGTTGCGGGTCCGGGCGGCGTGGTCCGTGCAGCCGGTCACCCAGTTCGTGGACACCGTGCACGCGGTCGATCGCCCGGGGCCGGAGTACTCGACGCAGGCTCGGGCGGTATCCATCGGGATCTCGGCCGGACCGGCTTCTCCCAGCGTGGTGGTTTCCCGCCGACGGTCCGTGGTGCCGGACCCCGTGAGGCCCGGCACCACAGCGGAACTACTTGGTGATATCCACCCCGGGAACAGCGTCGGCAATGACCGAATCGGCCGCGACGACCGCGCCGCCGCGTTTGCGACGACCGGCCCGCAGGCGCTTCTCCAGTCCGGTGGCGACCGTGGAGAGGAGCACGTTCAGCACGATCATGATGATGGCGACCACGATGAGCGCGGGAATCGTATTGGATTCGGCCGCGCCGAGCTGCTGTGCGCTGCGGACAACCTCCTCGTAGGTGATCACATAGCCCAGCGCCGAATCCTTCAGCGCGACCACCATCTGGGAGATCAGCGCCGGCAGCATCGCCGTGATCGCCTGCGGGAGCAGGATGAGTCGCATCAGCTGACCCTTGCGCAGGCCCAGCGCCGCCCCGGCCTCGGTCTGCCCCTTGGGCAGCGACAGGATGCCGGCGCGCACGATCTCGGCGATCACCGACCCGTTGTAGATGGTCAGTGCCGTCACCACGGCGCCCAATGCCAGATATTCGGATTCGAAGAGGTTGTATTGGGAGTACAGGGCGAACAGGAAGATCATGAGGATCAGCACCGGGATGGCGCGGGCGATCTCCACGATCGTGCCCGCGGTCCAGCGCACCCAGCGGTGATCCGAGAGCCGGGCGATACCGAAGACCATGCCGATCACCATCGCGAACACGATGGACAGCAGCGCAGCCACCACCGTGCCGCGCAGGCCGGGCAGGATATAGGTGCTCCAGACCGCCCCGTCCAGGAACGGCTCCCATTTCTCGGCCGTGAATTGCCCTTTGTCGGCGAAACCGCGGTAGACGAACCAGCCCGCGGCAACGACCACCACGAACAATACGACCGAGTAGATGATATTGCGGACACGGGCGACGGGCCCCGGGGCGTCGTACAGAACAGAAGCCTGGCGTGTCATTTGGCCCCCCACGGAGCAGGTTCATGCGGTCCGCGAAGGCCGCGGCGAAGGCGAAGGGATTGCCTCATCGGGCCACCTCGAATCGTTTGGCCAGATGTCCGAACAGCAGGCCGGCGGGCAGCGTCAGGATCACGAAACCGAGCGTGAAGATCAGGCCGATGGCCAGCAGCGCCGCTTCGGTCTCGATCATGTTCTTCATCAGGAACGACGCCTCGGCGACGCTGATCGCGGAGGCGACCGTCGTGTTCTTGGTCAGCGCGATGAACACGCTGCCCAGCGGGGCGATCACCGAGCGGAACGCCTGGGGCAGCACGATGATCCGCAGATTCTGCAGGAAGCTCAACCCCAGTGAGCGGCCGGCCTCCGACTGGCCCATCGGCACGGTGTTGATACCGGCCCGCAGTGATTCACAGACGAATGCCGCCGTGTACACACTGAGGCCGATCACGGCCCAGCGGAAGTTGTTGTCGGCCAGCGAGGTGGGCCCCTCGGAGGCCAGGTTCATCCCGAGGGTGGAGTACAGACCCAGAGAGCAGAACACCAGGATGAGGGTGAGCGGGGTGTTGCGGAACACGGTCACATAGGCCGTGCCGACCCAGCGGGCCACGGGGACCGGCGATACTCGCATTCCGGCGACAACGGTACCCAGCACCAGGGAACCCACCACCGAGAACACGGTCAGTTTTATGGTCATCCAGAATGCTTCGAGCAACTGGGTGTCGTATTCCGAGATCAAATCGAACACGGTGGTTGCGCGCCTCCGATCGGCGGGATGGGCCGGGATCGGAGGGCCGGGCCACGATCGCGGCCCGGCCCTCCGATGCGGTGGTCAGTACCGGTCCACCTGCGGGGCCTGCGGGGTTTCGTAGCTCGCGGCCTTACCTACCGTCTCCTGGAACGCGGTGTCCCAGGCGCCCGAGCTGATCATTTCCTCGATCGCGTCGTTGATCTTGTCGCGAGTTTCCTGATCGCCCTTCTTCAGGCCGATCCCGTAGTTCTCGGTGGTGAACTTCTCGCCGACGACCTTGTACTTGCCGGGCGACTGCGACGCGTAACCGGCCAGGATGATGTCATCGGTGGTCACCGCCGCGACGGCACCGCTGTTCAGGCCCTCCAGGCACAGCGAGTAGGTGTCGTAGGTCTGCAGCTGGGTCTCGGGGTACTTCTTCTGAATATTCTGCGCGGGCGTGGAACCGGTCACCGAGCACACCGTCTTACCCTTCAGGCTGTCCGGGCCGGTGACATCGTTGTTGTCGGCCCGCACCAGCAGGCTCTGCCCCGCGATGTAGTAGGGGCCGGCGAAATCGACCTTCTCCTTGCGGGCGTCGGTGATCGAGTAGCTGGCGACCACGAAATCGACCTGCCCGTTCTCGATCAGGGTCTCGCGCTGCGCGGAGGGGGCTTCCTTGAAGTTGATGCCGTCCGGCTGGACGCCGAGTTTCGAGGCCACGTATTTGGCGACCTCGATATCGAAGCCGCTGAAGGTCCCGTCGGTGTTACGCAGGCCCAGACCGGGCTGATCGTATTTGATGCCGATGGTGAGTCCGCCCTCCTGGGCGTTCTCCAGCGCGGTCTTGTCGCTGCCGCTGCCGCAGGCCGCGGTGGTGGCAGCGGTGACGGCCACCGCGACCGCGCCGACCGCCATGCGGAGTGCTCGGTTGATCCTCATCGGTTTCCTTCCCTCATCTCCTCGACGGCGCGATGCCCTCGAGTCTGTGCCTGTCTATCCGCCGGGCAGATTCAGTGACTGAGAATCTTGCCCAGGAAGTCCTTGGCACGATCGGACTTCGGTGCGCTGAAGAATGTCTCCGGATCGGTGTCCTCGACGATTTGGCCGTCGGCCATGAACAACACCCGATCGCCGGCACGGCGGGCGAAGCCCATCTCATGGGTGACCACCAGCATGGTCATGCCCTCTTTGGCCAGCGAGACCATCACATCGAGGACTTCGTTGACCATTTCCGGGTCGAGAGCCGAGGTCGGCTCGTCGAACAGCATCACCTTGGGGTTCATGGCGAGGGCCCGGGCGATGGCGACGCGTTGCTGCTGACCGCCGGAGAGCTGGGCGGGATACTTATCGGCCTGGTTGGCGATACCGACCCGTTCCAGCAGTTCCATGGCGTGGCGGCGGGCCGCGTCCTTCTTGGTGCCGCGGACCTTCAACGGCGCGAGCATGACGTTGTCCACGATCGTCTTGTGCGCGAAGAGGTTGAACGACTGGAAGACCATGCCGACGTCGGCGCGCAGGGCGGCGAGGGCGCGACCCTCGGCCGGCAGCGGTACGCCGTCGACGCTGATCTCACCCGAATCGATCGGCTCCAGCCGGTTGATGGTGCGGCAGAGCGTCGATTTCCCGGAGCCCGACGGTCCGAGCACGATCACGACCTGCCCACGGGGCACCTCGAGGTTGATATCGCGCAGCACGTGCAGGGCACCGAAGTGCTTGTCGACGGCGCGTAGGGTGATCATGGGCACAGCAGTGGTGTCGCCGGCCGCCTCTGGCGTGTCGGCGTCGGTGTCGGTCATGGCACTGACCTTAAGCCGAAATTTCGGTTTTGCGAGCCTTTCGGCGACACTCCCCGGCGCCACACCGAGCCGAAATTCGGGTTTAACCCGGTGGTCATCCGCTGTAATCCGTTCGCTCGGCCCGGATTTGCCCGTCGCGGGGCCGCCGGGGCATCAGTGGCGGACAGATCGGTCGCGTCCCCATATGTGGGAAGTGCCACGGCGGGCGCGCTCTGCGGGCACGGTCGCGGCGGGCCCGGTCCGGCCGCCACGGCGGGTGGTGCGGATCTGCTGGAAAACGCCCGGACGGTGGCCCGTACCCTGGACGCGTGGATTCGATCGGACAGGTAGCGCTCCCCACCCGGATCGAGTCGGCCGGCGCGCGCAGTTACGAGGTCCGCACCTTCGGTTGCCAGATGAACGTGCACGATTCCGAACGCTTGTCCGGCCTGCTCGAGGATGCGGGCTATCGGAAGGCCGCGCCCGGCGCGACGGCCGATCTGGTGGTCTTCAACACCTGCGCGGTGCGGGAGAACGCGGATAACAAGCTGTACGGAACCCTCGGCCATCTCGCGCCGATCAAGGCGTCCCGGCCGGGTATGCAGATCGCGGTCGGCGGCTGCCTGGCCCAGAAGGACCGCGACTCGGTCCTGCGCCGGGCGCCCTGGGTGGACGTGGTGTTCGGTACCCACAATATCGGTTCGCTGCCGGTGCTTCTGGAACGTGCCCGGCACAATGACGAAGCCCAGGTCGAGATCCTGGAATCGCTCGAGGCGTTCCCGTCGACACTGCCGGCGCGCCGGGAATCGGCCTACGCGGGGTGGGTGTCGATCTCGGTCGGCTGCAACAACACCTGCACCTTCTGCATCGTGCCCGCCCTGCGCGGCAAGGAAGTGGACCGGCGTCCCGGCGATGTGCTGGCCGAAGTCCAGGCGCTGGTGGGCCAGGGCGTGCTCGAGGTGACGCTGCTCGGGCAGAACGTCAACGCCTACGGCGCCTCCTTCGCCGACCCCGAACAGCCCCGTGACCGGGGTGCGTTCGCAAAACTGCTGCGGGCCTGCGGCGGGATCGAGGGGCTGGAGCGGGTGCGCTTCACCTCGCCGCATCCGGCGGAGTTCACCGACGATGTGATCGAGGCGATGGCCGAGACCCCGAATGTATGCCCGCAGTTACACATGCCGCTGCAGTCGGGTTCGGACCGTGTGCTGAAGGCCATGCGCCGGTCCTACCGGCAGGCCCGCTATCTGGGGATCATCGAGAAGGTGCGGGCGGCGATGCCGCATGCGGCCATCACCACCGATATCATCGTCGGTTTCCCGGGGGAGACCGAGGAGGATTTCCAGCAGACCCTCGAGGTGGTGCGGCAGGCCCGGTTCACCAGCGCTTTCACCTTCCAGTACTCGCCGCGACCGGGCACCCCGGCCGCGGAGATGGCCGATCAGGTCCCCAAGAAGGTGGTCCAGGAGCGTTACGACCGGTTGATCGCGCTGCAGGAGCAGATCTGTGTGGAGGCCAATCACGCCCTGATCGGCACCGAGGTGGAACTCCTGGTCGCCGACGGCGCGGGCAAGAAGAACGCCGCGACCGCCCGGATGAGCGGGCGGGCCCGGGACGGGCGCCTGGTGCATTTCCGGCCCGACGGCGCCGGCGCGCCGATCCGTCCGGGCGACCTGGTCACCGTCGAGGTGACCGGTGCGGCACCGCATCACCTGGTCGCGGACTCGGGGATCCGCGCGCATCGCCGGACCCGGGCCGGTGACGCGCACGAGGCCGGTACCACGCCGAAGACCGCGCCGATCGGTGTCGGGCTCGGGCTGCCGCGGATCGGGGCGCCCACACCGGAACCGGTCGCCGCGGGCTGCGCCTCCGGGTGCGGAACATGAACGGCACCGGCGACGACGACCGGCGCGACGCGGATCGCGCGGCGGAGGATGCGCGGGACGCGACCCCGCCGGCGCACGACGCGCCGACCCCCAGCGACCGACCAGGCGAGGGAGACGAGGACCACGTGAATCCGGCCGAGACCGAACAGTTCGAAGAATTCCGCGAAGATCTCGACGCGGTGGAGCGCCGGATCGCGGGTGAGATCGACCCGGGCGTGCGTGCCATGGTGGTGGCCGGTGCGGTGTTCCTGCTGCTGCTGTCGCTGGTGTTGCCGCATACCGGCGGCGCACGCGGTTTCGATGTGCTGCTGGGTTCCGAGGCGGCCGCGGCCGAGCACGTCGGGCTGCCGTCGCGGATCTTCGTCTGGTTCGTCCTGATCTTCGGAATCGGCTTCTCGCTGCTGGCCCTGATGACCCGGCGCTGGGTGCTCGCGTGGATCGCGGTGGCCGGCTCGGCGGTCGCCAGTGCGTTCGGGGTGTTCTCGATTTGGCACCGGCAGACCCCGGGCCTGAACAACTATGTGGGGTCCGGGCCCGGTATCGGCCTGGTGCTGGGCACCCTGGCGATCATGGTGCTGACCTTCCACTGGGTGAAGGTCGTCTGGAGCCGGACCGCGCTGCAACTGGCGGCCGAGGAACAGCGGCGGCTCGCCGCGGCCCGCGAAGAGGAGCGGCAGCGGCGCGACCGGTTCGGTAAGGACTGACACCGAAGAGAGGGGCCGTCCGCCGCGGCCGGTGGCCACGGCGGACGGATCGCCGAACGGGGCCGATCAGAGGTTGCTGACCGCGCCCTCCGCCGCATCGGCCCATTCCCGCCACTGCTGTGCCTGCGCGAGAGCCTTCTCCGCATCGCGCGTTCTCCCGGCGGCGGTGGCCTTGGCCGCCTGTTCCTCGAACTGGGCGACCCGCTCCCGGAACTGCGCGGCCCGGGCCAGCGCTTCCGGGTCGGTACGGCGCCACTGGGCGTCGGCGGCCTGCCGGACACGCTTCTCGAGGGCGCGCAACCGGCCTTCGAGATCGTGCATCCGCTCGCGGGGAACCTTGCCGATGGCGTCCCAGCGTTCTTGCAGATCGCGCAGGGCGGCTCGGGCGCCTTCCAGGTCGGTATCGGGATCGATGGCCGGTTCGTAGCTGCTCAGCAGTTCTTCCTTGGCGACCGCGTTATCGGCGAACTCGGCATCGCGTTCGGAGGCTGCCGCATTGCGCGCGGCGAAGAAGACGTCCTGGGCGCTCTTGAACCGGCGCCACAACGCCTCGTCGGCTTCCCGGGGCGCCCGGCCCGCGTTCTTCCACTCGACCAGCAGTTCCCGGAACACCGCCGCGGTTCCGGACCAATCGGTGGACTCGGACAGTTCCTCGGCCTGGACACAGAGTTCCTCTTTACGCGTCTTGGCCGCGGCCCGTTCCCGATCCAGTTCGGCGAAATGAGCGCCGCGGCGGCGGTTGAATGCCTCGCGGGCCTTGGAGTACCGGCGCCAGAGCGCATCGTCTACCTTACGATCCACCCCGCGGATGGTCTTCCATTCGTCGAGGATCTCGCGCAGCCGGTCGCCGGCGGCTTTCCACTGAGTGGATTCGGCGGCGATCTGTTCGGCTTCGGCCGCGAGCGCCTCCTTGCGCTCGGTGTGCTCGTGCCGGGTGCGTTCCTTCTCCTCCCTGGCCTGGGCGGCCGCCTCGTCGGAATGTTCGGCGATGGCGCGGAGCCGCGCGGCCAGGCCCTCGATATCGCCGATCACCGCGGCCGTCGGCAGTGTTTCGGCGAGGGCGAGCGCGGCGGCCTTGGTCTTGCGGGCATCGGTGCCGGCGGCCAGCCGCGCCTCCAGCAGGGCGACCTCGGTGGCCAGATCGTCGAAACGGCGACCGAAGTGCGCCAGCCCTTCGGCGGCGTCCCCGGCCTGCCACGAACCGATGATCCGCTCGCCGTCGGCGGTCTTGACCCAGGCGGTGCCGTCCTCGTCGACCCGGCCCCAGGCACCGGGGTCGGTGGAGCTGGGCACCACCACCGGATGCGGGTGTTCGGCGGCGGGCCCGGACGTTTTCAGCGCGGCCGGGGTGGGATGCGCCTCGCCGGGTTTGGGACGGTTGCCCGGCTTGGGAGCGCTGGACGGGCGACCGGGCTTGCCCGGGCCGGGTTTGGCGGTTCCGTTGCTGTGGGTCATTGCTCCTCGTCCCTGCCGCGCGTCACGGCTGCCTGGTTTACGCGCTGCACATTCTGGCTATGCTCTGCTCATTCTGGCTACGCCTGCTCATTCTGGCTACGTCCGCCCGTCTCGGCCGTGGCGGGGTAGACGTCTCGTGCGTGCGTTGCCCGTGCGGCCGCACGTTCCACCATTCAACTCGGCCGCACCTCCGGAAACCACACCGCCGACAGCGGCGGCGACTAGCCGGACCTGCAGATCCGGACCTGTCGGACCTGGTCCGGATACTTCGCACCCTAGCAATTGCCACGCGGTTTCCGGGAGAGACACTCGTACCGTGCGCGGGGCGCGGCGATGCCGGAGAACCGGCCGCGTCCCTGGTCGGCGGGTACGGGCTACGGTTGACGGCGTGTTCTGTCTAGCGGCTCTGATCCCCTCGCCGCCCGTTCTCGTCCCCGAGTTGTGCGGCGGCGCGCCGGCCGGTATGGGTTCCGGCCCCACCGGTGCGCGGGACGGGACGCGGCCCCCGGAGGCAGCGGTGAACGATCTCCGCGCGGCCGTGCTCGCGGCGGGGGCGGCCCTGGCGGAGGCGACACCGCACTGGACGGTGCTCGGCGTCGGGCCCGGCGAGCAGAGCTACGGCGCCGATACGGCGGGTACCTTCCGCGGCTTCGGCGTGGATGTGCGGGTGAGTCTGGGCGGACCGGGCGCGGGCACCTCCGGGGCCCCGGCCCCGGACCTGCCGCTGGCGGTCCTCGTCGCCGGCTGGTTGCGCGGGGCGGTGGCTCCGCATGTGCCGGCGCGGGCGCAGATGCTCGCCGCCGACACTCCGGCGCGCAAATGCGTCGAGTTCGGTGCGAAGTTGCGCGCCGAACTCGACGCCGAGGACGAAGCACAGGGGGTGCTGGTGGTCGCCGACGGTGCCGCGACCCTGTCCACCGCCGCTCCCGGATATTTCGATCCGCGGGCGGCACCGGTACAGGATGTGCTCGACCGGGCGGCCGGGACGGGCGATACGGAGGCCCTGCTCGCCCTCGACCCTGCCCTGTGCGCCGACCTGATGATGTCCGGCCGCGCCGCCTACCAAGCCCTCGCCGGGCTCTTCGCCGTCGACACCGCACCCCCGCTGGTGACCGAGCGGTATCGGGGCGCACCCTTCGGTGTCGGCTGGTTCGCCGGTCTGTGGCGGCCGGCCGCCGTGGCCCGGTGAGCGGGGGCCCACGCCCGGTCGCGGTGGTCGGACCGACCGCGACCGGTAAATCCGATCTTGCTCTCGACCTGGCCGAACAGCTCGGTGGTGAGATCGTCAATATCGATGCGATGCAGCTGTACCGAGGTATGGATATCGGGACCGCGAAACTGCCCCCGGACCAGCGGCGCGGAATCCCGCACCATCAACTGGATGTCCTCGACGTCACCGACACGGCGACCGTCGCGGCGTACCAGGCCGCCGCATCCGCCGATATCGAGGCGATCATGGCCCGCGGCCGGGTGCCCGTGGTGGTGGGCGGTTCGATGATGTACGTCCAGGCACTGCTCGACCGGTGGGAGTTCCCGGCCACCGATCCCGCGGTCCGGGCGAAATGGGAAGCGGTGCTGGCCGCGCAGGGGGTGGCCGCCGTGCACGAAGCCCTGCGCCGGGCCGACCCGGCCGCCGCCGCCACCATCCTGCCCACCGACGGCCGGCGGATGGTGCGCGCGCTGGAGGTAGTCGAGATCACCGGACGGCCGTTCGCGGCCTCCGCGCCGGTGATCGGTGCGCCGCGCTGGGGCACCCGCATTCTCGGGGTGGACCGGGAGACGGCCGAACTGGACGAGCGGATCGTCCGGCGTACCGCCGCGATGTTCGAGCAGGGCCTGATGGATGAGGTGCGCGGGCTGCTCGACCGCGGGCTGCGCGAAGGGCAGACCGCGCGCCGGGCCATCGGCTACGCTCAGGTGCTGGCCTGTTTCGACGGCGAGTACGACGAGGCCCAGGCGCGCGAGCGCACCTTCATCGGGACCCGCCGCTACGTCCGGCGGCAGCGGTCCTGGTTCCGGCGTGATCGCCGGGTGCGCTGGTTGGACGGCGCTGCCCCGGGCTCGACCGCGACCGCCCTCGCCCTGCTGGCAGACTCTGCGGTATCCCATCCACCGGCGCCCGGTCCGCGGGCATCCGATCGCCTACCCGAGGAGCGAACCCGCTCGTGACCCGGCAGATCCATCGCCGCAATGCCACTGTCCAGGTGTGGACGGCCTATTTGGACAATCGCGCCAAACGGCACCGGGACAGCCGCTTCCTGGTGCACGGGGTCCGGCCGATCACCCAGGCGCTCGCACACGACTGGCCGCTGGAAACCTTGCTGTACCGCCTGGGTGATCCGGGGCTGTCCGCGTGGGCGCGCGACATCCTGGAGTCGAGTGCGGTGCCCGCGGTCGGGCTGGCGCCCGAGCTGATGGCCGACCTGGGGGAGAAGACGGCGGGACCGCCCGAACTGGTGGCGGTGGCGGAGTACGCCGGGGGCGACCTGACCGATTGCGAACTCGGCGAGCCCGGGGAGGCGCCGGTGGTCGTCGTCTTCGACCGGCCGAATTCGCCCGGGAACCTGGGCACCGTGATCAGGTCCGCCGACGCGTTCGGCGCGTCGGCGGTGGTGGTCGCCGGGCACGGTGCCGACCAGTACGACCCGCGCTGCGTCCGGGCCTCCACCGGATCGCTGTTCTCGGTCCCGGTCTTCCGGGTGCCCGGGCCCGCGGAGGTCCTGGAGTTCCGGAACCGGCAGATGGCGCGCGGTGTGCCCACCCGGATCGTGGGGACCGACGAGAACGGTGAGCGCGCCGTCTTCGACGAGGATCTGATCGACGCCACGATTCTGGTCGTCGGCAACGAGACCAGTGGTATGAGCGCCGCCTGGCTGGCGGCCTGCGACCGGACGGTCACCATTCCGATGGGCGGCAGTGCGAGTTCGCTCGGAGCGCCGTCGGCCGCGGCTGTGGCGCTGTACGAAATTTCCCGGCAGCGCCGGACGTTTGCCCGGTGAGAACAGCGGACGAGGAGAACCGAACCGACGTGCAGAACAGTCCCGACGTGCAGGAGAGCCGCGACGTGTCCCGGAGCGGGAACGACAAGGACGTGGAATTCACCAAGGGCCACGGCACCCAGAACGATTTCGTGGTGCTGCCCGACCCGGAGGTCCGGCTGGACCTGACCGTGTCCCGGGTGGCGGCCTTGTGCGACCGGCGCCGCGGGCTCGGCGCCGACGGTGTGCTGCGCGTCGCCCGGGCGGGCGAACTACTCACCGCGGGGGTACTCGACGAGTACCCCGAGGATGTGGGCCCGGGCGATTGGTTCATGGATTACCGCAACGCCGACGGTTCGATCGCGGAGATGTGCGGGAACGGGGTTCGGGTCTTCGCGCACTATCTCGTGTCCCGCGGTCTGGCCGAGGGGCCGGAGTTCGTAGTGGGCAGCCGGGCCGGGGCGCGTCCGGTCGTGGTGCATTCGGCCGGTGCGGTCGTCGGCGAGGTTACCGTGCAGATGGGTCCGGTGCGGGTGCTCGGTGCTTCGACCGCCACGGTGGCCGGATGGGGCCATCCCGGCCTGGGGATCGATGTCGGCAATCCGCATCTGGCGTGTGTCGCGGATCTGTCGCCCGGTGCGCTGGCCGAACTGGATCTCACGGCGCCTCCCGGATACGACCCCGATATGTTCCCGCGGGGCGTGAATATCGAGATCCTGACCGGACTCGATGCCGACGGCACGGTCGATATGCGGGTCTATGAACGCGGTGTCGGCGAGACCCGCTCCTGCGGTACCGGGACCGTCGCCGCAGCCGCCGCGGCCCTGGCGGCCGACGGATTCGATCTCGCGGACGGGACCGGCGAGGTCGGCGTCCGGATTCCGGGCGGGCAGGTTCGCGTCGGGCTGAGCGCGGGCGCGGCGTGGCTGCGCGGCCCCTCCGAACTGCTCGCGACGGGCCGGCTCGCCGCGCAGTGGTGGGAGGCGCTGTAGCCGCGTCCGGACGGAAAATCATGTGCGCCGACCAGCGCATCAGTGGCAGCATGGATGGTGTATGAGAAATTCTGACATTTCCGGGACCGTGAACGGGTCCCCTGAATCGTTCGACGCGCAGGAGACGGATTCGGTCGCCACCGTCGACGATATCGACTCGGGTGCGCCCGATGCCAGCGGAGCCACGCCGAGTACCCGGCGTGGTAATTGGTCCGCCGATCCGACCACCGGCGAACTCCAGCTGGACGAGCGGAGCGCGCTCCGCCGTATCGCGGGTCTGTCCACCGAGCTCACCGATATCACCGAGGTCGAGTACCGGCAGCTGCGACTGGAGCGTGTCGTGCTGGTCGGGGTGTGGACCGAGGGCAGCGTGGCGCGGGCCGAGGCGAGTATGGCCGAACTGGCCCGGCTCGCTGAAACCGCCGGATCCGAAGTGCTCGAAGCCCTGATCCAGCGGCGCGACCGGCCCGATCCCGCGACCTATATCGGGTCGGGTAAGGCCGAGGAGCTGCGCGCGGTGGTGTTGGCCACCGGCGCGGACACCGTGATCTGCGACGGTGAGCTCACCCCGGCACAGCTGACCGCGTTGGAGAAGGTCGTCAAGGTCAAGGTGGTCGACCGGACCGCGCTGATCCTGGACATCTTCGCCCAGCACGCCACCTCCCGCGAAGGTAAGGCGCAGGTCGCGCTGGCCCAGATGGAGTACATGCTGCCCCGGCTGCGCGGCTGGGGTGAATCCATGTCGCGGCAGGCAGGCGGCCGGGCCGGTAGCAATGGTGGGGTGGGCCTGCGCGGCCCCGGCGAGACCAAGATCGAAACCGATCGGCGGCGGATCCGGGAGCGGATGGCCAAACTGCGGCGCGAGATCCGAGAGATGAAGACCGCCCGCGACACCAAGCGCGCGCGGCGCACCTCCAGTGGCGTGCCGTCGGTGGCCATCGTGGGTTACACCAATGCCGGTAAATCGAGCCTGATGAACGCGCTCACCGGCTCGGGCGTCCTGGTGCAGGACGCGCTGTTCGCAACCCTCGACCCGACCACCCGCCGCGCCGAGCTGGAGGACGGCCGTGAGGTGGTGTTCACCGATACCGTCGGTTTCGTCCGCCACCTGCCCACCCAGCTCGTCGAGGCATTCCGCTCCACTCTGGAAGAGGTCACCGGCGCGGATCTGCTGCTGCACGTGGTGGACGGTTCCGACGCGCTGCCCGCCGAGCAGATCAAGGCGGTCCGGGAGGTCGTTACCGAGGTGATCCGGGAATCCGGACAGCCCGCGCCGCCGGAACTGCTGGTGGTGAACAAGATCGACGAAGTCGATCCGGTGGAACTGACCCGGCTGCGCGGGATGCTGCCCGGGGCCGAGTTCGTCTCCGTGCACAAGGATCTCGGTATCGACCGGTTGCGTACCAGGCTTGACGAAGTTCTCGGCGGGCTGGATGTGGAAGTGAGCGTACTTCTTCCGTATACTCGCGGCGATTTACTCGCCAGAATCCATGCCGACGGCCGGATTTCGCGATCCGAGCACACCGAGAACGGCACCCGGGTCCAGGCGCGCGTACCGAATGCGCTGGCGGCAGCGCTGTCCGGTTATGCCAACGCAGGCGCCGCACCGGCCTGACGGATTCGCACACACCCAGCCCGGGCTGATCTAGGTCCAGAAAATGTGGGACATTGCATAACCCTGTGGGATATCGACCCATGTCGATTCACAATCGGTATGAGTCGACCTCAGGAGGGTTTTATGTCACAGATTGGCCGCACCGCGTTCGGCGGCGACGACCGACAGCGCAGGGCGCTGATGGACCGGACCGGGCTCAGTGACGGCGCGCCGGCTTCGGTCGATCCGAGTGCGATCGACCTCCGGGTTCTGGAGGCGGCCTTGGCGCCGCTCCGGGTCTGGAGCAGTCCCCGTTTCTTCGGCTTGGACAACATCCCCGCCGAAGGTCCGGTGCTACTGGTCGCCAATCACAACCTGCTCGGCTTGATCGACGCGCCGCTGCTGCTACCGGAAGTGCTGCGGACGCGCGGCCGGTTGATCCGCGGTCTCGCCGAGAATCTGCTCATCTCCGTACCGGGTGTACGGCATCTACTGCATTACTACGGATCGGTGCGCGGGACCCGGGACAACTGCCGGACACTACTCGACCGGGGCGAAGTCGTTCTCGTCTTTCCCGGTGGGGGCCGGGAGGCGATCCGCCGCAAGGGGGAGAAGTACGCGCTGCGGTGGGAGGGCCGCACCGGCTTCGCGCGGATGGCCATCGAATGCGGTGCGCCGATCGTGCCGGTGGCGATGATCGGGATCGACGATGCCTACGACATCATCGCCGACAAGGACGACCGGTTGCTGCGACCGCTGCGACTGCTGGTCGAATCGCTCGGTATCCACGCCGAGCTCACTCCGCCGCTGGTGCGCGGTATCGGTATCACGCCTATTCCGCGTCCCGAACGGTTCTATTTCACCGCCGGGACGCCCATCGATACCGGGCCGTGGCGCGATACCGGCGATATCGACGAGGCCGCGGAACAACTCTCGCGGGTGGTGCAGAAGGCGGTGCGGGAGGAACTGCTCTTCCTGCTCGGCCATCAGGCCGTCGATCGCGGCCGCACGCTCGGCGGACGGTTGCGCGAACTGCTGCCCGTCTGACGCGGGCCGGTCCCGCCGGTGAATGAGAAGGCGGTGCGACTGTCCCGCGCGGGAGGGGAGCACCAGGTAATTCGGGCCGTGAAGTGAACAATGATTCGCATTCCGGGTACGGTGGATCACAGTGACGGGCCGGCGCGGTCCCGTCCGGAGTGTTCACTAGGAGGTTGGTGTGGAGCGCACACTGTTCGAGCCCGAGCACGAGCTGTTCCGGGAGTCGTACCGCAAGTTTCTCGAGATGCATGTGGCGCCGTTCCACGACCAGTGGGCGGAACAGGGCGTCGTGGACCGGTCGGTCTGGCTCGAGGCCGGTAAACAGGGCTTTCTGGGTATGGCTATGCCGGAGGAGTACGGCGGCGGTGGTGTGCAGGATTTCCGCTACAACTCCATCATCACGGAGGAATCCGTACGCGGACAGTACTCCGGCCTCGGCTTCAGCCTGCACAACGATGTCATCGCGCCCTACCTGCTGGAACTGGCCAACGTGGAGCAGAAACAGCGCTGGCTGCCGAAGTTCTGTTCCGGCGAGCTCATCACCGCCATCGCCATGACCGAGCCCGGCACCGGTTCGGACCTGCAGGGCATCAAAACCCGCGCGGTCCGCGACGGTGACGATTGGGTCCTCAACGGTGCCAAGACTTTCATCACCAACGGCATCAACTCCGATATCGTCCTCGTCGTCGCCCAGACCGACCCCTCCGCCGGTGCCATGGGCTTCAGCCTGCTGGTGGTGGAACGTGGGATGCCGGGCTTCGAACGGGGCCGCAACCTGGACAAACTGGGCCTGAAAGCACAGGACACCGCTGAACTCAGTTTCACCGATGTCCGGGTCCCCGCGGCCAACCTGCTCGGTGAGGAAGGCAAGGGCTTCATCCACCTGATGCAGAACCTCCCGCAGGAGCGGCTGTCGATCGCGGTCATGGCGGCTGCGGCGATGGAGTCCTGCCTGGACTACACCTGCCAGTACGTCCGCGACCGCAAGGCCTTCGGTAAGCCGATCGGCGCCCTCCAGAACACCCGGTTCGTGCTCGCCGAACTGGCCACCAAGACCACGGCCGTGCGGGTGCTGGTCGACCGCTGCATCACCGAGCTCAATGCGGGCACCCTCTCGGCCGAGGATGCCGCCATGGCCAAATGGTGGAGCACCGAGGAGCAGGTCGACCTGATCGACCGCTGCCTGCAGTTGCACGGCGGCTACGGCTATATGCGCGAATACCCGATCGCCCAGGCCTACCTCGATGCGCGGGTGCAGACGATCTACGGTGGCACCACCGAGATCATGAAGGAGATCATCGGGCGCAGCCTGAAGCTGTCCTGAACGCCGGGAACCCTCGGGATCCAGTGTGGCCAGTCGTGTGAACGGGGCGGGCGAGGGACCGCCCGCACACGAGGAGAAGGCAACTCCGGGATCGGGTGTCTCGGTGGTCAACGGCACCGTCATCACCTTCTGCTGACGGTCGGTCGGTCCGGCCGCTCCGGGATCCACCGGAGCGGCATGTGACGGTCCCGGTTCAGGATCCGCCGGATCCCGCCCGCCCCGGCCCGGTGATCAGCGGAAGGTCCAGGGTCGTGCGGATACCCGGTGCGGCGGCCACCACCGCGGGGACCGCGTTGACAACCCGCATGGCCGTGGCCACCAGGCCGGCGTGGTTGTGGTCGCCGTTGTCGCTGGACAAGCAGAGATCCATGGCGTAATTCGGCTCGCCGGTGATCTCGACGCGGTACGAGCCGCCCTCCTGGGCCGGCCGCGGCCAGTCGGGCGCCAGATCCGCGCGCGTCCGGGTGATGTGTTCCAGTACCGTGACGACGCGGTCGCCGACCATTCCGCGGACCTCGAATCGCATGGCCGCGGTGGTGCCCGCCGCGACCGTGCCCGCCGCGATCTCGATGTCCTCGGGCGCGGGAATCCGCTCGTGGGTTTCGGTGACGGCGTCGAGTTCCACGCCCAGCCCGGCCGCCAGCTGGCGCACCACGCTGCCCCAGGCCAGGGAGAGCACCCCGGGTTGCAGGAGCATCGGGGTCTCGTCCAGAGGTTTGCCGAACCCCATGATGTCGAACATCACCGCGGCATTGTCGTAGGTCGCGTAGTCCAGTATCTCCATGCAGCGGATCTGGTCCACCCGCCGGCAGGTACCGGCCAGCGCCAGCGGCAGCAGGTCATTGGCGAAGCCCGGGTCGATCCCGTTGACGAACAACGACGCACCGCCCGCGGCGGCCGCCTCCTCGATCGGGGCGAGCATCTCCGGCGGCAGCACCTGCCAGGGGTATTGCAGGAAGACCGGGGCGCTCGCGGCAATATTGACGCCTGCAGCCAGAATCGTGCGCAGATCCGCGAGCGCCTCGACGAGCCGATTGTCGGTCATGGCCGTGTAGACCACGCAATCCGGTTTCGTGGCCAGGAGCGCGGCGGCGTCGGTGGTGGCCAGGATCCCGGTACGGACCTGCGACCCGGCGAGTTCCCCGGCGTCGCGGCCTTCCTTGGCGCTGCCGGACACCTTGACGCCGACCAGTTCGAGCCGCGGATCATCGATGATCCCGGCCAGGGCGTGGCGGCCGACATTGCCGGTGCCCCAGTGCACTACGCGATACGTCACAGCTGTCTCCTCACAGATCCGGAATCGGGATATCGAGATTCGGGGCGATCAGGCCGCCGTCGGTCTCGATCACCTTCCCGGTCAGGTAACCGCCGGCAGGGGATGCCAGGAACAGTGCGGTGGCCGCGATATCGGCGGGATCGCCGATCCGGCGCAGCGGGGTGGCTTTCTCCAGGGCGCCGCGCAGGGTGTCGTCGGCGGCGACGACCTCGAGCGCGGAGGTCGCGATGGAGCCGGGGGCGATGGCATTGACCCGGATGCGCGGGCACAGATCCATGGCGGCCAGCCGGGTGTAGTGCGCGAGCGCGGCTTTGGCGGTGCCGTAGGCGGCGAAGGCGCGGCCGGGGAGCCGGCCCATCGTCGAGGTGATGTTGATGATCGACCCGCCGTCGGCGGTGTCCAGCATGATCGGTACGGCGGCCCGGACCAGGGCGTGGGCATTGGCGACATTGAAGCCGAAGGCCTGGGTCAGGGCGTCGGGTGTGGTGTCCAGTAGTGGGGTGGGCATGGCGCCGCCGACATTGTTCACCACGATGTCGAGCCGCCCGAACTCCGCCGCCGCGGTCTCGGCGAGGGCGGCGCAGGCCGCGGGATCGGCCAGGTCGGCGACCACGATATGGGCCCGGCGACCCGCCCGGCGGATCTGCTCGGCCACTGCGGTCAGTTCGGATTCGGTGCGGGCGGCGATCACGACGTCGGCTCCCGCCTCGGCGAAACCGAGGGCGATGGCCGCGCCGAGTCCGCGCCCGGCACCGGTCACCACGGCGACCCGGTCGTCGAGCCGGAACCGGTCCAGAATCATGGCGCCTCCTGAAGTAAGCTGATGTCGACTATTCGACGTCGTGTTATCGAATAGTCGATGCAGTGTAGATCCCGGGATACCGGGCGACAAGGGAGCATCGGATATGGCGACGGCCGGATCCCCGCCGACACGCCGGGTGGTGGCGGTGGTCGAACTGCTCGCGGAATCGGAGCGGGCGCTGACCGTTTCGGAGATCGCCGAACGTCTGGAACTGGCCCGGGCCACGGTCACCGCGGTGCTCACCGAGCTGTGCGAGGCGCATTGGGTGGTCCGGGACGCGAGCCTGGCCTACCGGCGCGGACCCGCATTGGCCCGCCTGTCACCCGCCGAACCCGTGGGCGCGGCGGTCGCGGTGGGCGCCGAGCTGGCGGCTCTGGCCGAGGCCGCCGGTTGCGGAGCCACCCTGAGCCGGATCTCCGACGATCAGCTCACCATCGTCGCCAAACAGTACGCGGGTGCGCGGATAGTGCCGGGTCTGTCCGTCGGGCAATCGGTTCCGGTCGTCTACCCGGCGGGGGCCGCGGTGATGCCGTGGCGGACGCCCGCCGAACGGCAGCGCTGGCTGGCGACGACACACGGGCGGACCGGGGCGGCGGAACTACTCGGCTTCGTCACCGCACACGGATTCGCCATGTTCCGGCCCGAAGCCGACGACGCCGGGCTCGTGGATCTGCTGACCGAACTGCTCGGCGCGCTCGGCGCCGAACTCCTGCGGCCGAAGTTACGGGCCGAGGCACTGCGCCAGCTCGGCCGATTGACCTCGCGCGCATATACCGAGGCCGATATTCGCACCCGGCACCCGCTGCCGCTCAGCTATGTGTCCGCGCCGGTCTTCCATGGCGACGAAGCACCCTACGAGGTCCAGCTCGGCCCGTTGCGGGCGGAGGCCGGTCCGGCGGACCGATCCCGGTATATCGACATCGTGCGCGCGGGCGCCCGATCGATCTCGGTGGCACTGCGGACCGCGGACGGGTGAGACGGGGCCGCGGTAGCGCCGATACGACCCTCGCGGAGCTCAGGTGTCGTATTCGCCGCGCAGCAGCCGGGCCACCTCACCGGCAGTCCAGTGTCCGGCGGCGCCCGGGCGACCGGCCAGATAACCGGCTGCCTCGTGGACCGACCATCGATGTGCCGCACGCAGACCCGTGCCGATCCGATGGAGGTACGCGGCGGCCGGTGGGTTCCCGGCGATCTCGCGCCAGCGCCACGGGGCGGTGCAGGTCAAGATGGGAAGGCCGTCGAATATGCCTGGGCAGACCAGGGTTTCGTAGCGGCCGGGGCCGAGGCGTGACCGGCCCGTGCGCACCGCCTCGGACAGGTCGAGGTCGGTGCCGGCCGGACGATACATCTCCTGGGCGACGATATCGCTGAACTGCGACCGGGTGAGCAGGTAGGCGCGCACGGGGGTCTCGGCGGGGGCGGTGGGATCGTAGAAGGCGCGGCCGCCGGTCCAGATCGCCGATTGAGTGGCGAAATACAGCAACCCGGGCAGCGTCGGCGCGATCGTACGCGCCGGCGCCGCCCGGTCGCGGCAACCCTCCAGGGCACCGGGCCCGGTACCGGGCGGGCGATGGACCGTGCCGGCGGGGCGGGCCCCGGTGAGGTAGCAGCGCAGGCGCTCCGGATCGGCATTCGATCCGTAGGCGGCATACCAGACCCGGTTCGGGATCGGCCCGGAGCCGAGTCCCGAACGTGGCCGGACGACCGCGACCTGGGGTACTGCCATGGGCTCCTCACCGCCACCGGGAGATGGTCCGGCGCCGGCGCGTGCCCGGTGCCGGCAAACGGTCTCAGACCTTGCGGATCACGGTGACGACTTTGCCGAGAATGCGGGCGTCGTTACCCGGAATCGGCTCGAAATGCGGATTGTGCGGCATCAGCCAGACGTCCTTGCCGCTGCGTTTGAACGTCTTCACGGTCGCTTCGCCGTCCAGCATCGCCGCGACGATATCGCCGTTGTCGGCCACATTCTGCTGCCGGACCACCACCCAGTCACCGTCGCAGATGGCTGCGTCGACCATGGACTCGCCGACCACCTTCAGCAGGAACAGCGAACCGTCGCCGACCAGTTCGCGAGGGAGTGGGAACACGTCTTCCACCGCCTGTTCCGCCAGGATCGGGCCACCGGCGGCGATTCGGCCGAGCACCGGTACATAGGTCGGGATCGGGTGATCGGTATCGCCGGCCGCCTCGGTGGCAGCGGTGGTATCGGCGGGCGGCAGCGTGGTCACCGAGCGGACCGCCTCGTCCATACCGCGGACGTCCACGGCGCGGGGACGATTGGGGTCGCGGCGTAGATACCCCTTGCGCTCCAGGGTGCGCAGTTGATGGGCGACCGAGGAGGTGGAGTTCAGGCCGACCGCGTCACCGATCTCGCGGATGCTGGGCGGATAGCCGCGCAGACTCACCGAGGACCGGATGACCTCGAGCACCTTGCGCTGACGCACGGTGAGATCCGCACCGGTCACCCCCGGTTCGGTGCCGGGGCCGGCCCCGGCACCCGTGTCGTCTGATTGGCTCACCACAACCGCCCTTTCTCGTCGGTTTCCGGCCCGGTGACCGCCGTCCCGGCAGACGGCCCGGACCGGCTGTGCCCGAGGTTTGATGTCGTGCAGTGAATCTAGTCGGCCCTCTCCGATCTATCAAACATCTGTTCGAGGTATGTCCGGCGTTGCTACTGACATTATCCCTCCGGCGTGGTAGAAATCGAACATTCGTTCGTCGAACATGTGATCGAATACCGATGGTTCCGCGAGCAACCAGCACGGAGGTCTATCCGATGAACACCGCCATCAGCGTGACCGGTACCGGCACGCGGGAAGACGTCGCCGCCCGGGTGCAATGTGGTCCGGTCCCGCCGGGGGAGACCGGAACCGCCCATCCGGACGAGGGCGGGTTGCCGGGCCCGGACACGCGGCGGCCCGCCCTGCTCCGCCCCTGTGCCGCGGCACCGCACCGGGGCGGGGGGAACGGGTACCGCCCGCTCGTCCGGCCCACGGCGCCGGTAGCGCGCCGCGGGCCGGCGGTGGCACCCCGGCCCCGGCCACCCGAACCCGGCGATCTGGTCGAGCGGGCCCGGGCCGGCTACGCGGCGACGGCACTGACCGCCGTGATCACCGCGACGGTGGTGGTCGCCTTCCTCGCGCTGGCGCATCTGCGGGCTCCGGATCCGGCGCCCGGGCCGACACCGTCCGGAATTCCGGCCGGGTCGGTGCCCGGTCCGGCGGCCGAGGCACCCGGGCCCCGGTAGCGTGCCGGCGGCGCGTGTGTCCGGACCAGGGGTGAGCGCGCGCACGGCACACCCCGTACCGGTATCCTCGACGTGTTATGCACTCGAGCCGGTGCGTGTGACCGGCCCACCCGTACCCGGGCACCGGCCCGGTACCCGCGCTCGCCGGACCCGCGACCGGCGCCGGTTCGGCCGCGAGCGTTCGCAGCGACGAAGGACCCCGGATGCACTGCCCGTACTGCCGACACCCCGACTCCCGGGTCGTCGACTCGCGACTGGCCGACGAGGGCGCCGCCATTCGCCGCAGACGCTCCTGCCCGGAATGCGGCCGTCGCTTCACCACGGTGGAGACGGCGATCCTGTCGGTGGTCAAACGCAGCGGGGTCACCGAGCCGTTCAGCCGGGAGAAGGTGATCCGCGGGGTGCGGCGCGCCTGCCAGGGCCGCGAGGTCGACGACGACGCGCTGAACCTGCTGGCCCAGCAGGTGGAGGACGCGGTCCGGGCCAAGGGGTCACCCGAAGTGCCGAGTCATGAGGTCGGCCTGGCGATTCTCGGGCCGCTACGCGAACTGGACGAGGTGGCGTATCTGCGTTTCGCCTCGGTCTACCGATCCTTCACCTCCGCCGAGGATTTCGAACGCGAAATCCGGGATATGCGCCAGGCCCGGGCGGCGGTCGGCCCCGGGGACTGACCGGGCGGAGTCAGCGGCGCACGGCCGCGGCCGCTTTCTGTATCCGCTTGACGGAGACCGGATACGGTGTACCCACCTTCTGGGCGAACAGGCTCACCCGCAACTCCTGGATCATCCACCAGATCTCGGTGACGTCGGATGCGGTCCGGCGCGCTTCCGGTAGCCGGGCCAGCAACTGATCGTAGGCACCCAGTGCGGTGTCCACCTCGGCCATCGCCTGGCGGTCGCGTACCGCGGACCCGGGCAGCGCCGCGAGCCGGGCCCGCGCCGCGCGCAGATACCGGGGCAGTTCCCGCAGCCGGGCCGGGCCCCATTCGGAGACGAACCCGTCGAACAGCAGCTCCGCCAGCTGATCCCGGACATCCTCGGCGATATCGGCTTCCCGCACACCGTGCAACGCGGTCGACACCTCGTGCGCCGCGGCCAGCACCGGCACAACCAGCCGGACGATCCTGGTGACCACCTCGTTCAGCTTCGGCCGCAGCGCCGACACCAGACGCTCGAACTGCGCGGGGTCGCGGACGGGTCCGCCCGCGGCGGCGATGAGCTGGTCGGCCGCCGCGGCGCGGCAGTCCTCGACCAGCGCGTCGACCGAACCGTACGGGTTCTGGCTGAGGACCAGCCGGTCCGCCGGGGACAGGCCCGCGGTGACGGCACGTACCGAGGTGGGGACGGCGTTGAGCACCAGCGCCCGGGTTCCGGCCCGCATGGCCCGGGTCTGTTCGGCGGGCGAGGTGAGCACCCGGACCGCGACTCCGTCGGCCTCCGGCACCAGCGCGGGGTAGCCGGTGATGGTCTGACCGCCCACTTCCCGGCGCACCGTGGCGTCCAGGGTGCCCAGGGATTCCGAGGTCCACACCGTCGCGGGGGCGCGTTCGGCATTCGCCGTGGCCGCGGCCACCGAGGCGGAGACCTGATCGGCCAGGCGGGTCCGCAATTGCGCCAGACTCTTGCTGGTGGTCAGGACGCGGCCGTCGGTGTCGGTGGCGGCGAAGGTCATCCGGAGATGCTCGGGGAGCGCGGCCGGGTCCATATCGCCGGGTGCGATCGGCGTGGCCGCCAGGCGGGTCAGCTCCCGGGCCAGGCCGGTCCGCAGCGGTTCGGCACGCGGGGTGAGCACGCGCAGAGCGGCGGCGGCGAAATCCGGCGCCGGGACCACCGTGCGCCGCAACTGTTTCGGCAGGGTCTTGATCAGCGCCGCGGCGAGTTCCGCGCGCATTCCCGGTACCAGCCAGTCGAACCCGACCGCCCGGACATGGGCCAGCTGCGCCACCGGAATGCGCACGGTCACACCGTCGTCGGCCTGGCCCGGTTCGAACTGGTAGGTGAGTGGGAAGGACAGCTCGCCCTGGCGCCAGGCGTCCGGGAAATCCGTGGGGTCCAGCGTGTTCGCGTTCTCGTTCACCACCGTCTCGGTCGTGAAATCGAGCTGGTGCGGGTCCTGTCGGCGGGCCGTCTTCCACCAGGCGTCGAAATGCCGGACGGAGACGATATCGGCGGGGATCCGGCGGTCGTAGAACTCGAAGAGCACCTCGTCGTCGACCATGATGTCCCGGCGCCGGGCGCGGTGCTCGAGATCGGCGATATCGTCGAGCAGCGCCCGGTTGCGATGGAAGAACTCGTGCCGGGTCTGCCATTCACCCTGCACCAGGGCGTGCCGCAGGAACAGTTCTCGCGAGACCTCGGGGTCGATCCGCCCGTAGTCGACCGGCCGGCCGGTCACCAGGGGGACGCCGTAGAGGGTGACGCGTTCGTAGGCCCGGGCGGCGCCGCGTTTGGACGACCAGTGCGGTTCGGAATAGATACGTTTGACCAGATCCCCGGCGAGCCGTTCGGCCCATTCGGGTTCGACGCGGGCGGCGATCCGGCCCCACAGTCGTGAGGTCTCCACCAGTTCCGCGGCCATCACCCAGCGGGGCGGCTTCTTGGCCAGCGACGAACCAGGGAAAATCATGAACTTGGCGTTGCGGGCGCCGAGGAACTCGCGGGATTCGGCTTCCCGCACCCCGATATGCGACAGCATGCCCGACAGCAGCGCCTGATGGACGGCGGTCGCGTCCCACGGATCGGTGTCCGAGGTCATCTCCTCGACGGGCCGAGGGGCCGCCGGGGCGGTCCGTACGGGTCCGGCGGCTTCCGGCTCCGGCTTCGCACCGTTGGGTCCGCCTCCGCGCCGCGGATCGTTCCTCGAACGTGCGGGGCGAGAATCCTTGGTCTCGGGCTCGGCGGCCGGCTCGTGCAGCGACCAGCCCATCCCCTTGGTAATGGTGCGCAGCTGGCCGTACAGGTCCTGCCACTCGCGGATCCGCAGGTAGTGCAGGAACTCCTCGCGGCACATCCGCCGGAAACGATTCGCCGACAGCGCCCGGCGCTGCCCGGTGAGGTATTCCCACAGTCGCAGGTACGTCAGGAAATCCGAGTTCGGCACGGTGAACCGGGCATGTTTCGCGTCGGCCGCCTGCTGCTGGTCGACCGGCCGTTCGCGGACGTCCTGGATCGACAGGGCGGCCACGATCACCAGCATCTCGGCCAGGCAGCCGTTGCGGTGGGCTTCGACGAGCATCCGCCCCATGCGCGGGTCCACCGGCAGTCGCGCCATTTCCCGGCCGGTCGGCGTGAGGGTCGGGCCCGAGTCGGCCCGGCGGCGTCGCCGGACCGCGACGGTCTCGTCGCGATTCGCGGAATCCGCGTCCCGGCCATCGGTTTCCGGGGCCGCCGCCGACGGGCGCTCGTCCGGTGTGCCGCGGGTGAGGGCGCCCAACTCCTCCAGCAGCGCGACACCGTCGCGGACCGCGCGCTGATCGGGCGCCTCCACGAACGGGAACCGTTCCATCTCACCCAGTCCGAGCGCGGTCATCTGCAGGATTACCGCGGCGAGGTTGGTACGCAGGATCTCCGGATCGGTGAACGCCGGACGGGATTCGAAATCGTCCTCGGAGTACAGGCGGATGCAGATACCGTCGGCGACACGGCCGCAGCGGCCGGACCGCTGCCGCGCCGATGCCTGCGAAACAGGTTCGATCGGCAGCCGCTGTACCTTTGTCCGCATGGAATAGCGGGAGATTCGGGCGGTCCCGGGGTCCACCACGTAGCGGATACCCGGCACGGTGAGCGAGGTCTCGGCGACATTGGTGGCCAGTACCACCCGACGGCCGGTGTGCGGGGCGAACACCCGGTGCTGTTCGGCCGCGGACAGCCGGGCGTACAGCGGCAGGATCTCGGTCCGGGAGAGTTTCAGGTCCGCGAGCGCGTCGGCGGTATCGCGGATCTCCCGTTCCCCGGACAGGAACACCAGCACATCGCCGTCACCCTCGGCGAAGAGTTCGGTGACCGCGGCGCAGATCGCGTCGACCGGGTCGCGGTCGACCGGCCGGTGATCCTCTTCCTCGTCTTCCTCCTCCGGCGCCGGCAGGGCGAGTGGCCGGTACCGGATCTCGACCGGGTACGACCGGCCCGAGACCTCCACGATCGGCGCCGGGTTGCCCGTGGCATCGGCGAAGTGTCGGGCGAACAGTTCCGGGTCGATGGTGGCCGAGGTGATGACGATCTTCAGATCCGGCCGCCGGGGGAGCAGCTGCTTCAGGTAACCGAGCAGGAAATCGATATTGAGACTGCGTTCGTGGGCCTCGTCGATAATGATCGTGTCGTAGGCACGCAGCAGCCGGTCCCGCTGGATCTCGGCGAGCAGGATACCGTCGGTCATCAACTTGACCAGCGTGTGCTCGGCGGCGTGATCGGTGAAGCGGACCGTGTAGCCGACCGCGTCGCCCAGTTCGGTCCCCAGCTCCGTGGCGATCCGCTCGGCGACCGTGCGCGCCGCCAGCCGGCGGGGCTGGGTGTGCCCGATCGCGCCGCGGATACCCCGGCCCAGCTCCAGACAGATCTTCGGGATCTGCGTGGTCTTACCGGAGCCGGTTTCCCCGGCCACCACCACAACCTGGTGGGCGGCGATGGCGGCGGCGATATCGTCGCGCCGCCCGGTGACCGGCAGTTGCCCGGGATAGGTGATCGCCGGCACCGCGGCCCGCCGGGCCGCGATACGTTCCTCGGCCGCCGTGATCTCGGACTCGATCCGGGACAGGTCGCCGCCGCGCACTCGATCCAGTTGCCGGTGCAGCCGGTGTTCGTCGCGGAGGGTGAGAGAAGCCAACCGGGTACGAAGCTCCCGGTGCGTGACTGCGGTCCTGGTCATTGCATCGACCAGCCTATCGAAACCCGGCGTCCGGCCGGGTCGCGGCCCGGTCCGGTGGCGACGGCCGACGGTGCGGCGGGCGGTGCCCGGCGGATCGAAGATCTCCCCGTGGTCGTCCGGTCGTGCGAGTATGGACGAGGTGCGCTTTTGCGAAAGGCGGTGCGGCATGGCCGGATTCGTACTCGACCAGGCCGGGGTGCGGGCCCTGGTGGCGTTGGCGTTCGCAGTGGCGGCGCTGGTGGTGCTGGCCCGGGTGATATCCGCCGTGCCGGTGCTCGCGACGGGGGAGTCCGCGGGCAGTGCCGGGGGCTGCGGCGACCCGGCGCACGGTGGTGATCACGAATCCGACGCCGCGCATCTGCTGATGTGCGCGGTCATGCTGGTGATGGTGCTGTTCCCCACCCGCGTGCACGGCCACGCCCTGCACGGTGTACTGCTCGCGATGACGCTCGTGTTCACCCTGCTGTTGGGCGATCGGCTCGTGCGCTGGTATCGCGATGCGTATCCACGGTCGGGCCGGCGTGCGGCGGCCATCGGATACCACCTGGTCGCGGCCGCGGTGATGCTTTTCACGATGGCGGGTCACAGCGGTGGCGGACACGGCGCGGACCCGGGGCCGGCCGCCGTATTCGCTGCCCTGTTCCTGACGGACGCCGTCGTGGTGCTGATCTCGGTGCGCGGCGGACGGGCACGCTGGTGGGCAGCGCATCCGGTCGCGGCGGCCGCCGGCCGCGGACTGCCCGTCGCCGTGCTCCCGCATCTCATCATGGATCTCGGTATGGCCTATATGCTGCTGGCCTGACCGCCGGCGGCCCGGCCCCGCAGCACGGTCGAGATCCGGACGTGTTCGGGGGCGAGCGCCGCGCGTAACAGCTCGGCCACCGCACCGGCACTGTCCGCGGCGGCCCCGCAGGTGAACACGTCGACGAAGATATCCCCGGTCTCCGGGTAGGTGTGCAGCGAGGCATGCGATTCGGCCAGTAGTGCCAGCACGGTGACCCCGTGCGGGTCGAACTGTTTACCGACGACCTCGCAGACGGTCACCCCCGCGGCGGACAGCGCGTGCCGCAGCGCGGCCTCGAGCCGCCCGCGATCGTCGCACAGTGCCGGGTCCACCCCACCGAACTCGGCCAGCACATGCCGGCCGCTGAATTCCGCCGCCACCTTCGGCCTCAATCGCTCGCAACGGCGCGCGGGATCACCCCGACACCACCGTGACCTCGTCGAAGACCACATCACCGGCCGCATCCGATTCGGCCAGATCGACCGTGGCGAACAGCGCCCAGCCGTGATCGCCCGCCGGATCGTCGAAGGTCTGGCGCACCTGCCAGAAACCGGGCCGCGTCTCGACCCGGAACAGTTGCGGACCGCGCGCGTCGGGACCGGTACCGATGGTGTCGTACTCATCGAAATAGGGGCTCAGGTCGGCCGCCCAGTCCGGACCGGGGGACAGCTCCGCCAGCTCGTCCCAGCGCTGGCGGGCGGCCAGTTCGACCCGGCGGAACACGGCATTGCGCACCATCACCCGGAACGCGCGCTCGTTGGCCGTGACCGGGCGCACGCTCTCCCCACCGAACGCGATCTGCCCGGCATCGGCCTCCGCACCCGGCCCGGTCAGCTGCTCCCATTCGTCGAGCAGACTGGAATCCACCTGCCGCACCAGCTCGCCCAGCCATTCGGTGAGATCGTCGAGTTCCTCGGTGCGCGCCGACTCCGGCACGGTCCGGCGCAGGGCCCGGTAGGCGTCGGCGAGGTAGCGCAGCACCACCCCTTCGGAGCGGGCGAGTTCGTAGTAGGAGATCAGTTCGGTGAAAGTCATGGCCCGTTCGACCATGTCGCGCACCACCGATTTCGGTGACGGCGCGAACTCCGACAGCCATGGATGCCCGGCTCGGTAGGTCTCGTAGGCGCCCTCGATCAGCTCGGCGAGCGGTTTCGGCCAGGTGATGTCCTCGAGCAGTTCCATCCGCTCGTCGTACTCGATACCCTCCGCCTTCATCTCGGCCACGGCCTCCCCGCGTGCCTTGTGCTGCTGGGCCATCAGCAGCTGCCGGGGATCCTCGAGGGTGGCCTCGACCAGGGACACCATATCGAGCGCGTAGCTCGGCGACGCGCTGTCGAGCAGTTCGAAGGTGGCGAGGGCGAACGGTGACAGCGGCTGGTCCAATGCGAAATCCCGCTGCAGGTCCACGGTGAGCCGTGCGTAGCGGCCGTGCTCGTCGGGTTCGGACAGTTGCTGCACCACACCGGCGTCGCGCAGCGCCCGGTACAGCCGGACGGCGCGCAGGATATGGCGCCGCTGCGCCGGGCGCGGTTCGTGATTGTCCTCCAGCAGATGCCGCATGGCCCGGAAGCAGTTGCCCGGCCGCGCGATCACATTCAGCAGCATGGCGTTGGTGACCGCGAAACGCGACACCATGGGTTCGGGCGCGGCCGCGACCAGCCGGTCGAATGTTTCCTCGCTCCACGAGACGAAACCTTCGGGGGGTTTGCGGCGCTGCACTTTGCGCATCTTCTTCGGATCGTCGCCGGCCTTGGCCAGCAACCGGGTGTTCTCGACCTCGTGCTCGGGTGCCTGCACCACTACGGTGCCCATGGTGTCGAAACCGGCTCGCCCGGCCCGCCCGGCGATCTGGTGGAATTCCCGGGCCTTGAGCCGCCGGGTGCGCACACCGTCGAATTTGGTGAGACCGGTCAACAACACGGTGCGGATCGGGACATTGATCCCGACGCCCAGCGTGTCGGTACCGCAGACGACCTTCAGCAATCCGTCCTGGGCGAGGCGCTCCACCAACCGGCGATATTTGGGCAGCATCCCGGCGTGATGGACGCCGATGCCGTGCCGGATGAGGCGGGACAGCGTTTTCCCGAAACCGGACGAGAAACGGAAGCCGCCCAGCGCTTCCGCGATGGCGTCCTTCTCGGCCCGGGTGGCGAAGTTCGCGCTGGTCAGCGCCTGCGCTCGCTCCAGCGCCGCGGCCTGGGTGAAATGGACGACATACACGGGGGCCTGATGCGTGGTGACCAGCTCGGTCAGTGTTTCGGTGATCGGCGTACGCGCGTAGGAGAAATGCAGCGGCACCGGGCGCTCGGTACCGGCGACCACCGCGGCCGCGCGGCCGGTGCGGCGTTCGAGGTCGGCGGCGAAGAAATCGACCTCGCCGAGGGTGGCAGACATGAGCAGGAATTGCGCGCGGGGCAGTTCGAGCAGCGGCACCTGCCAGGCCCAGCCGCGGTCGGGATCGGCGTAGAAATGGAATTCGTCCATCACCACCTGCCCGATATCGGCCTCCGGACCCTCCCGCAACGCCAGGTTGGCGAGGATCTCGGCAGTGGCGCAGATGATGGGCGCGGTCGGATTCACCGCGGCGTCTCCGGTCACCATGCCCACCCGTTCGGCGCCGAAAACCTCGCACAGTGCGAAGAATTTCTCGCTCACCAGCGCTTTGATCGGCGCGGTGTAGTAGCTGCGCAGCCCCCGGGTCAGCGCGAAGAGATGGGCGCCCACAGCGACCAGTGATTTTCCCGAACCGGTGGGGGTGGCGAGAATGACATGGGACCCGGCCGCCAGCTCCAGCAACGCCTCGTCCTGAGCCGGATAGAGCGCGGTACCCTGCTCGGCGGCCCATATCGCGAACGACTCATACAGTGCGTCGGCGTCGGTCCCCGGTATCTCGAGCAGTTCGGTCAGATCCACCCCGGACACCCTACGTGCTGCCGCAGGTCGATCACCGGCACGGTAGGCGTGTGCCGGGTCTCACCCGCCGGGACGTATCAGCCGCGTTCGTCGTCGTCGCCGGTGTAGCCGCCCTGCTCGGCGAGGAAACGCTCGAATTCGGCACCCAGCTCGTCGCCGCTGGGCAGCTCACCCTCACCTACCAGCAGGCTGGACTGCCGTTCCTGGGCGCTGACGAACGTGTCGTACTGGCGCTCCAGTGCGTGCACCACCGTCTCCACCTCCGCGTTCCCCGCGATGTGCTCGTTGACCTGCTCGCGTACCCGCGCCGCCGCCTCACCCAACGCGGCGAGCGGGAACTCGAGGCCCGCGTTCTCACCGACGTGTTCGAGCAGGGTCTGCGCGGCTTCCGGGTACGAGGTCTGCGCCAGATAGTGCGGGACGTGTACCGAGAAACCCAGCGATTCGTGCCCGTGCTGGGCCATGCGGTACTCCAGCAGCGTGGCCGCGCTCGCGGGTACTTGCAGTTCACCCGGCCAGCGCTGGTTTTCCGGGATGAGATCGCGGTTCGACGAATGCGCGGTGAGCCCCAGCGGCCGGGTGTGCGGAACCGCCATCGGGATGGCGCTCAGACCGATACTGCGGCGCACACCGAGCTGTTCGGACAGCAACCGGACCGCGGTGGTGAACTTCTCCCAGCGCAGATCCGGTTCTATGCCAGCGAGCAGCAGGAACGGGGTGCCTCCGGTATCGCGCAGCGCCCACAGGTTCAGCTCGGGCTCGGCGTACTCGGAGAAATGATCGGTCTTGAAGGTCATCAGGGGGCGCCGCGAGCGATAGTCCAGCAGCTCGTCCACATCGAACGAGGCGACGAGTTCGCTCTCCAGGCTCTCCCGCAGGTGGGTCGTGGCCAGCCGGACCGCGTGACCCGCGTCGGAGTACCCCTCCAAGCCGTGCACCAGGACCGGCCCCGAACCGTCGTCGGACGACAGCTGCGGAGCGGGGAACTCCAGTTCGTACATTCGCGACTCGTAGTCCATCGCGTACTCCTTCCTGCGCGATCCGTGCGGGCGGTCGGGCAACACTGCTGGTATCCGCTGCCGTGCCGCGTGCCGCGAATCGCCTCCATTGTCCCCCATGCAGATGTCGGGCCACACGCGGCCGTACATCGGCTCTCTGTGCTGACAACAGCGGTCGCCGCCGGTGAATTCCCCGCTCCCGGCGGGCGGGTCGGGGAATCGGTGTGGTCTTGTGGCCGGTGAACGCACCGGGGAGTCTGGCACACTCCGCTGGCGGACGTACCCCATTTCCCGGCCGGTAACCCGGTCTCGGTGCCATGGCAGGCCGCTGACCGGAGTTGTCCACAACCCCGAGTTGTCCACAGACTTCCTGAGGACCGGTGTTTTCCCAGCTCACGCCAAGACTGCGGGAGATCCGATACCGCATGCTCGGGCCATGACTTCCGCTGCGCCGTTCTCCCATTCCCCCTCCGCCGACGCCCGGCCGGTCCCGCACCGGGGCGGCCGCCCGGGCGCCGCGCCGCCCCGCGCGCACCGGGCCGCGGGACGCTGCCCCACCGCGCGGGCGCTGACCGCACCCGGCGGCTCACGTGTTCCGTCGCCCCCGGCATCCGGTGGGAACGCTTCCGCCCCGCGCCTCCCCGGGCGGCCTACCTACGAGTACGCCGCGGCTACGCGAGCCCGCTGCGCCGACCGGGCCGGTCACGAGTACGACCGCCCGCTCCGGACCGGACCCGCCCGGCTCGACGACCCGGGAGATCTGCTCGCCGCGCTCCCCGCCATGCTCGGCTTCCGGCCGGAGCGTTCGCTGGTGCTGGCCGTCCTGTGCGCGGCGTCCACGGCGGAGAGTGCGGTCATCGATCTCGTGGTGCGCTTCGATCTGCGCCATCCCGGCACCGGCGCGCCGTCCGATACCGAGACGGTGGCCGCCGCGGCCGCCCGGATCTGTGCCCGCCCAGGAGTGGTCGGAGTGCTCGCCGTCCTGGTGGACGATGCGCTGACCGAGGGGGAACCGGCCGGACCGCAACGGATTCCGGTCTTCGGAGAACTGGAACGGCAACTGGCATCCTGTGCGGTGCCGGTGCGCGGCGCCTGGGCCGCTCGGTCAATCGCGGCCGGGCAGCCGTGGTGGAGTGTGACGGGTCCACCGTGCCGCGGGCGGATCGCCGATCCGGTGGCCTCGACGGTGACCCTCGACCGGGTTCTGGACGGGCGGCCGATCCGCCGTAGCCGGGACGAACTGACCGCCTTGGTCGCCCCGGACGATATGCTGCGTGCGCGGGTGTCGAGCGAACTGCAGGATGCCAGGAATCGCGCCAAGGACAGATATGTGGCCGCCGCGCAGCGCGGTGATCCGGCCGGATATCTGCGCGGCGAACTGATGACCGTGCTCTGGCTCATCGCGAACGCCGAATCCGGCCCCGGACTCGATGCCCGGGAGCTCGCCCAGATCACCGTGGCCCTGCGGGACCGTGAGGTCCGCGACGCCCTCTTCGCCGTGGCGGATACCGCGCACGCCGAAGCGGCCGAAAGCCTACTGGCCCTGCTGACCCGTGCGCTGGACGGTGCCGACCGAGCGGAAGCGGCGACCCTGCTCGGCTATTTCGCCTATGTGCGAGGCGACGGCCCGTTCGCCGGAATCGCCCTGGACGCGGCGCTGGACGCCGAGCCGCACCACTCGATGGCGGCCCTGCTGCATACCGCGCTGGAGGCCGGTATGCGACCCGAACGCCTCCGCGATCTGGCGCAGTGCGGCCGCGACGCCGCCACCGCCCTCGGCGTCGACCCGGCCGCCGTGTGGTGAGGCCCGCTGCGCCCGGATCAGCGTGCGCTGTGTGCGCGCGAGCCGAGGCCCCGCAGATAACTCCAGGCGGTGGAGACGATCTCGTCGAGGTCGTTGTGCTCGGGTCGCCAGCCGAGTTCGTCGATCGCGCGCCGGCTGGAGGCGATCAGCACGGCCGGGTCACCGGCGCGGCGCGGGGCATCGACCGCGGCGATGGGCCCGCCGGTGACCCGTTCGCACGCCGAGATCACCTCGCGTACGGAGAAGCCCGTACCGCTGCCGAGATTGAACACCCGATGGGTGCTCGTCGCGGCGGTCTCCAAGGCCAGCAGATGTGCCTGCGCCAGGTCCAGGATGTGGATGTAGTCGCGGACCGCGGTGCCGTCGTGGGTCGGCCAATCGGTGCCGAATACCGAAATGGAATCCCGATGTCCCGCGGCCACCTGCAGCACCAGCGGAATCAGATGCGTCTCCACCACCCGGTTCTCGCCGAGGCCGCCATAGGCCCCGGCCACATTGAAATAGCGCAGGCTGGTGGCGGCCAGCCCGTGGGCGACGGAATACGAGGTGATGGCGTGATCGATCGCCAGCTTCGACGCGCCGTACGGGTTGGTGGGGCGAGTCGGTGCCTCCTCGGTGATCGGAACCTGTTCCGGCTCGCCGTACACCGCCGCCGTCGAGGAGAAGACGAGTCGCCGGGTATCGGTTTCGCGCATCGCGTCCAGCAGCGCGAGGGTTTTCACCACATTGCCGTGCCAGTACTTTTCGGGCCGCTGTACCGATTCGCCGACCAGCGATTGTGCCGCGAAATGCAGAACTCCGTCGAATTGCCGGGCGCGCAGCAAGTCCGGCGCGGCCTCGGCGATATCACCTTCGACGAATTCGACGCCCTCGGGCACCCCATCGGCATTACCCGTCGACAGATCGTCGAGGACCACCACTTCGTGTCCCTGCTCCCGCAGCACGAGCGCGCAGACGCCACCCACATATCCGGCTCCGCCGGTGACCAGAAGTTTCATCGATCAGACCAGCTTCACCTGAACGGCGTGGGCCATTTCGTCGGGCAGTTCGTACCCCGAGTGGCCCGGCACCGTGATGACGACGGCACCCGGTTTGCTCTCGACGGTGACCCGGGCGTCGGGCACCACGCCGGCCTCCCGCAGCCGGCCGATCACCTCGGGGTCGGTCTGAATGTGTTCGGCCAGCCGGCGCACCACCACCGCGTGCGTACGGCCCTGCGGCAGTTCGGACAACCGCTTCAGCGGTTCCTCCAGCGACTGGGCCGCGGAGATACCGAGTTCGTCCAGGCCGGGGATGGGGTTGCCGTAGGGAGAGGTCGTGGGGTGGTTGAGCACCTCGACGAGCCGCCGTTCGACATCCTCGCTCATCACATGTTCCCAGCGACAGGCTTCGGCATGCACGTTCTGCCAGTCCAGGCCGATGATATCCACCAGCAACCGCTCGGCCAGCCGGTGCTTACGCATGACCGCGACCGCCATACTGCGGCCCTTCTCGGTCAGTTCGAGATGCCGGTCACCCGCGACGAGCAGCAGTCCGTCGCGTTCCATCCGGGCCACGGTCTGGCTGACCGTGGGGCCACTCTGCTCGAGGCGCTCGGCGATCCGGGCCCGCAGGGGTACTACGCCCTCCTCCTCGAGGTCGTAGATGGTACGGAGATACATCTCCGTGGTGTCGACCAGATCCTTCACTGTTGCCCCTTCGTCGGCACGAATTCTACCTGCGCACCAGCGACCCCGGTCGAATCGAACGGGTCGCCTGACGCGATGGGAATACATTCGGCGCGCGGCCCGACGCCGCAGTCGCGCATACATGTATTTCTACTGCATGACAACGTGCGATGGGGTTTCACCCTTCCCGATACGGTTGCGATCATGGCCACTGCACCGCCGGACGTGAACCCCGGCCCCCGCGAACCGGGGACCGTTGTGTGGACCGACCGTTTCCTGGACTACTCGTGGACCCCCGAGCATCCGATGAAACCGGTGCGTCTGCAGTACACGATGGCGCTGGCGCGCTCGCTCGGGATACTCGACGGAATCGAACTGCTGGAGCCCGGCGCGGCCGGCCGCGCGGAATTGCTCCGGATACACACCGGCGCCTATATCGAGGCGGTCCGCTCGGCGGTGCCGCGGGAGACAGTGGGTGATCTACCGGTCGACCCGCCCTACGGGCTCGGATCCAGCGACAATCCGGTGTTCCCCCGAATGCACGAGGCCGCCTCGGTGATCGTCGGCGGTACCCTGGCCGCGGCCCACGCCATCGCCACGGGCGCCACACGACGGGCGGTGAGCATCGGTGGCGGTATGCATCACGCCATGCCGGGCCGGGCCGCCGGTTTCTGTGTGTACAACGACGCGGCGGTGGCCATCTCCTGGCTGCTCGACCACGGTTTCGACCGGATCGCCTACCTCGATGTGGATGTCCATCACGGTGACGGGGTACAGCACGCGTTCTATCGGGATCCGCGGGTGCTCACCGTATCGATCCACCAGCATCCCGCCACACTGTGGCCGAACACCGGCTGGCCGGACGAGACCGGTAGCGGCCCCGGAGACGGCACCGCGATCAATCTCCCGCTGCTGCCGGGGACCCGCGATCCGCAATGGTTGCGCGCCTTCCACGCGGTCGTACCCGGCGCGGTGGCGGCGTTCCGGCCCCAGCTGGTGGTCAGCCAGTGCGGGGTGGATACCCACCGAGAGGATCCGCTCGCGGAGCTCGAATTGGGTATCGAGGGGCAGCGGGCGGCCTTCCTGGCGATGCGCGAGCTGGCCGACCGATATGCCGAGGGGCGGTGGTTGGCGGTCGGCGGGGGCGGGTACGGCCTGGTGCGGGTGGTGCCCCGGGCCTGGACCCATCTCCTGGGTATCGCGCTCGACCGCCCGGTGGACCCGGCGGCCCCGATACCGCAGGATTGGATCGATCTCGTGCACACCGACAGGCCACGGATATCACCGCCTCGCACCATGGGCGACGGTGTGGATATCGCGTTCCGGCGCTGGGACGGTCCCGGGGGGACCGCCGAAACCGGGGACGCGCGATTCGACCGCGCCCAGCACGCCGTCGATGCGGCCGTTCTCGCCACCCGCCGAGCGTGCTTCGGCCCGCTCGGCCTGGACCCGGAGGATCCGCGTGACTGACCCCGCCGACCGTGCTCCCGACCATCCGCCGCCGGCGCCGCTGCACTGGCAGGCCGATGTCCTGGCCTCCGACGGCGGTGTGGTGCGGGTGCGCCCGATCACCCCGGCCGACGCCGACGAGCTGCAGCGATTCCACACCGCACTGTCCGAGCGCAGCCGCTACCTGCGCTATTTCGGGCCGTACCCGCGAATATCGCCGAAGGATCTACACCGCACCACTCACCTCGACTATCGGGACCGGGTCGGACTCGTCGTGGTCCTCGGGGACGCGATAATCGCCGTCGGGCGCTACGAGATCCTGGACCGGGCCGGCTCGCGCGCGGCGGAGGTCGCCTTCGTGGTGGCCGACGAGCATCAGGGGCGCGGGCTCGGGTCGATCCTGCTGGAACATCTGGCCGGGGCAGCCGCGGAGAACCGGATCGACACCTTCGTCGCCGAGGTGCTGGCCGAGAACACCGTGATGGTCACCGTGTTCCGTGAGGCCGGCTACCAGGTGGAACGCAGTCGGGACGGTTCGGTGCTGCATCTGGAATTCGCCATCGACCCCACCGAGGCATTGCGCTCGGTGCGCGACGCGCGGGAACGTGCCTCGGAGGCACGCAGTGTGGGCAACCTGCTGGCCCCGCGTTCGGTGGCGGTGATCGGCGCGACGCCGAGCACCGCCCGCGTCGGCGGTGTGGTGCTGGCCAATCTGCTGGACGGAACGTTCCAGGGTGCGGTCTACCCGGTGAACCCCGAGCGGCGTTCGGTCCGCGGCGTCCACGCGTATCCGACGGTTCGCGATATCCCGGACGAGGTGGACCTTGCCGTCGTCGCGGTACCCGCCACCGCCATCGGATCGGTGCTCGACGACTGTATGGCCAAGGGCGTCAAAGGCCTACTGGTGCTGTCGGCGGGGTTCGGGGAGACGGGGGAGGAGGGCCGCAGGGCGGAGGCCGAACTGGTCGCGGCCGCCCGGGGGCACGGCATGCGCGTCGTGGGGCCGAGTGCGCTGGGCATCGCGAACACCGACCCGGCGGTCGGTCTCAATGCCACGCTGGCCACCCTGTTGCCTGGCCGCGGACGGATCGGTTTCTTCTGTCAGTCGGGGCCGCTCGGGGTGGCCATCCTCGCCGAGGCCGCCACGCGCAATCTGGGACTGTCCACCTTCGTCTCCGCCGGTAACCGCGCCGACGTTTCCGGCAACGATCTGCTGCAGTACTGGGATACCGACGCCGATACCGAGGTGATCCTGCTGTATCTGGAGAGTTTCGGTAATCCGCGGAAGTTCTCCCGTATCGCGCGCCGGGTGGCCCGCAACAAACCGATCGTCGCGGTCAGTCCCAGCCGGCTGGCCGCCCGCGGGATGTCGGACGGCGGGCTGGATCGATCCATCGTTCGCGATCTCTTCGCGCAATCCGGTGTGGTGCAGGCGGATTCGATCTCCGAGATGTTCGACTGCGCGGCCCTGCTGGGCTACCAGCCGCTGCCCCGCGGACCCCGGCCGGCCGTCGTGGGCAACAGCACCGCGCTCAACTGGCTGACCTCCGACGCGGCGCGCAGTGAGGGGCTCACCGTGGTCCAGCCGGTGGATCTCGGTCCACAGGCCACCCCCGAGGACTTCCGGATCGCAGTCGCCGCGGCACTGGAAGCCGAGAACACCGATGCGGTGATCGTGATCTTCGCACCACCGATCCCGCTGCCGCAGACCGGATATGCCGAGGCGATCCGGGCGGCCGTGGCCTCGGTGCCCGCGACCAAGCCGGTGCTCACCACCTTCGCCGGCGGGGACGGCATCCCGAACCTGCTGGCCGTCCGCGGTCCGGGCGCGGCCGCGATCCGCGGATCCATTCCGTCCTTCCCCGACCCGGCGCGCGCGGTCCGCGCGCTGGCCCGAGTGCATCGCTACGCGCGCTGGCGCGACCTGCCCGCGTTCCCGGACTCCGAGACCATCCACACCGGCGACGAGAACGGGCGACCGGCCGGTATCGATAGCGAGCGGGCCGTGCGGTTGATGGAGCAGTGGACGACCGATCCGGCCGGGCGGTGGCTGACCGACGATGAGACCGTCCTACTGCTCGAGTCCTACGGCATCTCCGTGGTGGAGTTCCGGGCGGTCCGCGATGCCGAGGCGGCCGTAGCGGCGGCCGAGGCGCTGGGATATCCGGTGGCGGCGAAGGCCACCAATGAGAGCTGGCGGCGCCGCCCCGATATGAGCTGGGTGCGGTTGGACCTGTGGCGTCCGGACGCGGTACGCCAGGCCTATCGCGATCTGGTCGAGCTGTGCGGGGACCCGCTCCTGCACATCCAGCGGATGGCCCCCAAGGGCGTCGGCTGTGTGCTGAAGGTGCAGGACGACCCGGCGTTCGGCTCGGTCATCGAATTCGGGCTCTCCGGGCCGATCATCGAACTCCTCGGCGATCGGGCCTATCGGGCGCTGCCACTGTCGGCCCAGGAAGCCGCCGCGCTGATCGACGCACCGCGTGCCGCCCCGCTACTGAACGGGACCCCGGCGAGTCCCCGGGTGGACAAAGCGGCTCTCATCGAACTCACCCGGCGTATCTCGGCGATGTTCGACGATCTCCCCGAACTACGGGAACTGTCCTTCGAGCCGGTGCTGGCCGCCCCGGAATCTGCGGCGATCCTCTATGCCCGCGCCCGGATCGGTCCGCAGCCGAGCCGCTTCGACACCGGGCCACGCCGGTTGGGATAGGAATCGGGCAGCGGGTCCCGTGCCGGGCCTTCTCGGGGCCATTCCGCCGGACCGGCAGGCAGGCCGCTGGTTGCCGGCCCCGGCACAGCGTGATCCGACCGGGTATAAGGCCGTGTAGACGGGGCATCGATACAGCGTGACCGGCCGAAACCGGCCGGTCACCGTTTCCCTGACAGGTGTCGCTATCAGCTCGCGTAGGCGCGCAGCCGATCCGCCCGCTCGCCCTTACGCAGCTTGGACATGACCTCGCGCTCGATCTGCCGGACCCGTTCCCGGGACAGGCCGAACAGCTTGCCGATCTGATCCAGGGTGCGCGGCTGGCCGTCGTCCAGTCCGAACCGCAGGCGGATGACCTGCTGTTCGCGTTCGTCGAGGGTGTTGAGCACGCTGCGCACGTCGTGGTGCAACAGACCGGCGATTACGGCGCTCTCGGCCGAGGTGGCCTCGGAGTCCTCGATGAAATCGCCCAGCGGGGCTTCTTCGTCGTTACCCACCGGCATGTCCAGGCTCACCGGATCGCGGCTGTGATCGAGCAGATCGGCGATCTTCTCCACCGCGATACCCGACTCGGACGCGAGTTCCTCGTCGGTGGCCTCCCGCCCGAGCTGCTGATGCAGTTCGCGCTTGATCCGGGCGAGCTTGTTGACCTGTTCGACCAGATGGACCGGGAGCCGGATGGTGCGGCTCTGATCGGCCATCCCTCTGGTGATCGCCTGCCGGATCCACCAGGTGGCGTAGGTCGAGAACTTGAAGCCCTTCGCGTAGTCGAACTTCTCCATCGCGCGGATCAGGCCCAGGTTGCCCTCTTGGATGAGGTCCAGCAGGGGCATCCCGCGACCCGTGTACCGCTTGGCGAGCGAGACGACCAGGCGCAGGTTGGCCTCCAGCAGGTGCGACCGCGCGGCCTGGCCCTCTCGGACGACCATGGCCAGATCACGCTTGCGGGTCGCCGACAAACGCTTGCCGGTCTCCAGCAGGTGCTGGGCGTAGAGACCCGCCTCGATGCGCTTGGCCAGTTCGACCTCGTCGGCAGCGGTGAGCAGCGCGGTCCGGCCGATTCCGTTCAGGTACACACGTACCAGGTCGGCGGCGGGGCTCTGAGCGTCGAGGTCCGAATCGGTGGGGCGCACACGAGTAGTGGCGGGGCTTGTCATGACTTGCCTCCTGTCGGTGGTGTCTCACTCCGAACAACGGACCCGACATAGGGAAAGTTCCCTCGCCGGGCACGGATAAACCGCTCTGAACTGCAGTTATCACTGTGGCGTTCTGAGAAGTTCCTGAGAACGAGAGCGCCTCGGCAGGCGGCGGAACACGCGGTGGGGCGTCGCTCTAGTGCGGCACCGGATGGATCAACCCATGCCGCACCAAACCGGTGACCACTCCGAGGGCGGCATCCGCGAACTCGGGGGAAACCTCCTCCGCTCCCTGTGACAGTGCCAGCAATTCGATCAGTTCGTACAACGGCAGGCCGTCGGACCGCATTCCCGCCAGTAGGGAGACCGTCGTCTCGTCCACCTCGTGCTGCCAGCGCGGTCCATCGCCCCGGTGTAGGCGTACCACCTGTTGCTCCCAGCCCTGCTCACCCGGCAGCGACACCCGCTCGAGCGCGGTCGCCGGGTCGATCCGGTAGCGCGAGCGCCGGGCCCGGTCCGGATCCGCGGCGATCTCGCGCAACCAGGCGGATCGCTGGAAGTAGGCGAGCACTTCCGTACCCAGCGGATCGTCGAAGCCGTGGGTGAGGTCCTCGGCCAGCACTTCGGTCGGCGCGTCCACGGCGCGCAGGTAGACGAAACCGAAACCGATACCGGTCACCTCGGCCCGGTCCAGCGCGGTCAGCCATTCCTCGGCCCGCTGCTGGGCCGCGGGGGCGCGTGGATCGAGGCCGGCATCGCGCAGCCAGGTGCCCACGTACAGCGCGGGGTCGGCGATATCGCGCTGGACGACCCAGGCGTCGATACCGTGCGCGGGCAACCAGCTCGAGACGCGCTGCCGCCAATCCCGGTCTTCGGTGTGCACCCAGGCGGCCAGCACCGCGGCGGTCCCGCCGGGGGCCAGTAGCTCGGGGACACCCGAGATCACCAGTTCGCTGGCGCCGTCGAGGGCGAGCCCGGAATCACGGTATGTGTGCTCGACCCGGGCGGGCCCGACCACGAAGGGTGGATTGGCCACCACCTGATCGAACCGCCGCCCGGCGACGGGTTCGAACCACGATCCCGGCACCAGGTCGATATCCAGATCGTTGAGTGCCGCGGTGGCCTCGGCCAGCCACAGCGCGCGTGGGTTCACATCCGTGGCGGTGACCGAGCGGGCGTAGGAGGCGGCGTGTACGGCCTGGATACCGCAGCCGGTGCCCAGATCCAGCACCGAGCCCACCGGTGCCGTCGGGGTGGCCCGCAGTAGTGAGAGCGAAGCATGGCCGACCCCGAGCACATGATCCTCGGTCAGGGTGCGCCGGTGCATCGACTCGTCGAGATCGGACAGGATCCAGCGGTTTCCCGCACCGATATCGGTCGGGCGCAGGTCCAACGCCGCGCGTATCTCGCCGCCCGAGCGGGTCAGCAGTCCCGCCGCCACGGCCTCGTCGATCCGGACCGGGGCCAGCGCCGCGGCGGCCTCGCGCTCGTCCAGCGCGTCACCGAGGAGCAGCAGCCGGACGAGCGAACCCAGTTCACCGGCGGTACGTGCGGCCCGGCGCACCGGTACCGGTTCTCCGCGGCCCAGGGCGCTGTGCGCGTCGTCGCCCAGCGTTTCGAGTAGCGTGTCGGCGTCGTATCCCACCCTGGTCAGCGCGGTGCGCAGGGCGGGGCACAGGGCGGTCAGCGGTGAGCGGACAGTCGATCCGTAGGTGGGCACAGCGGTACTCTGCCACCCCTGCGGTAACGGCCGGATGGCCGCACCGCCGTGGCGGTGTGGCCGGAGTCGGCGATGACGAGCGGTCTAGCCGTCGATCTGGTCGTGCCGGCGTTCTTCCAGCGCGGGACGTGGACGGTCCCAGCGGCTGGGCTCGTTCTTGTCCCGCGGCGGCCGGTCGTTGGCGATGAGGACCGCGATCCAGGGCAGCGGTACCGAAGCCGCCATGATCAGGATCGAGATCAGGGCATTGCCGAAGACCGTGTAGGCCACCCCGGCCAGGATCAGCGCCGGGATCCGGAACGCCATGATGATCGTGTACCGCCGGACCCGGGCCCGGTGCTGCTCCTCGAAGGAGGGGGCCGCCTTCGTGATCAGCGCCGCGTGCCGGGCGTCGTCGCCGGGGAAGTATCCGCGCGAACGAGAGGGACGGGCCGGCCGCGGTGTGCCGGGGGGCGCGCCGGGACCGCTCGCACCGGCGTCGAGGTGCTCCGAGCCGCGCTCGGAGTCTTCGCCGTGCTGCTGCATACCTTCGAGTCTTGCACTATCGCTGTCACCGTGTACAACGCGTCCGCCGGTAACCGTGCGCGGTGGGCGTGATGCCGGGTCCGGCCTCGTCGAGTTGGTGCCGGATCGTCATCGCCTGTGGGCGGAGGGAATGCGCCTTCGCCCGGGCGGACGACCGGTTTCACGTAGGCGTGTCGCCCGTCGGCCCGCGCCGGTGGGACGGTGGTGGCCGCCACCGCCACACGCCGGGTACTGCCCGGTCGCGGGGGTGATCGTGCGAACGGGGTGCCGTGATGCGGCATCATGGAGGGCGTGAGTACCGATACTCTGGTCCGCCCCGATACGACCACCGACGAGACCACCGGTGACGACACCCCCAAGTTCTTCCACTACGTGAAGAAGGACAAGATCGCCGAGAGTGCCGTGATGGGCACCATGGTGGTCGCCCTGTGCGGGGAGGTCTTTCCGGTGACGCGTTCGCCGAAGCCCGGTTCGCCGGTCTGCCCCGAGTGCAAGAAGGTCTACGAGTCCCTCCGCAAGGGCGACTGACCGCATCCGGACCGAGCCCGTAGGGCCGTCGGCTACACCTGAGTGTGCGCCGAGGGCGGTACCGGCGAGGTTGCCGCACCGGGCGTACCCCGGTGCGCTGCGGGGTTCGGCGCCCGAAACGCGAGCGTGGTCACCGGACCGGCTTGCCGGCTGTTTCTTGCCCCACTACATGGGCGCGGCCGCTTCGGCGGAACAATGACGGCCCGGCGCGCGTATCCGGTGGCGGGGCACCCGGCCTCGCCGACCACCGAATGCCCGGCCGGCAGATCAGCGGGTGATCAGCGGAGCCGACGTCCCACCTCCGGAACCGCCCTCCGGTCCGCTGTCGTCACCACGCCGCGCGCCGCGCCGGCGCGGGATCCGGTGTGTACCGGGATCCGCCGGGTCGGCTTCGTCGCCGTCCTGCGCGGCGCTGCGGCGTTTGGCCAGCCAGGCCTTGAACTGTTCCATCCGGGTGGCGCGGGCCGGCCAGAATTCCTGAACCGCCGCGTTGAATTCCGCGCCGAGGATCACCGCGAAACCCAGGAAGAACGTGAACAGCAGGAAGGCGATCGGGGTGGCCAGAGCGCCGTAGGTGACGCCCGTCCGGGTCACCAGGGTCAGGTAGCTGCGCAGGATCTCGCTGGCCGCCATGAAGAACACTGCCGCCAGCAGCGCCCCGCAGAACAACCGGTGGTAGGGCAGTGAACTGTGTAGCGCGAGTTTGTACAGCGTGGCCAGCCCGACGATGAGCAGCAATCCCACCGCGGGGTAGTAGAAGATATCGACCAGGCGGAGCCCCGGTTCCAGCCACGAATCCGGCAGAATCCGCCCGATCAGCACCGGGCCCAGCGCAACGAGCGGCAGGATGAAGATCGCCGCGACCAGGAACTGGACGTAGAGCAGCAGGGCGAAGATGCGCTGCCAGATCGGGTTCCGGGCGTCCTGCTGGTCGTGCGCCTCCACGATCGCGTCGACGAAGGTCGCCATGGCCGAGGATCCGGCCCACAGCGAGAGCACGAAACCCACCGAGACGAACGCGGCCCGGCCGCGCCCGAGCACATCGCGGATCGTCGGTTCGATCAGATCGGTGACCACACTCTGACTGAACAGGTCGCGGCTGAATGTGAGAGTTTTCGATTCCACGATCTCCACGGTGTCCGGCCCGAAGAGACCGCTGACGTAACCGAGCCCGCCGAGCAGGCCGAACAACAGCGGTACCAGCGACAGGGTCTGCCAGAATGCGGCGGCGGCGGATTTCGCGAAAATCGAGTCGTCCCAGGCCTTGACGGCCACCCGGACCACCAACCGGCCGATCTGGGCGAGGGCGCGGCGAGCCCACGCGGTACCCGACGGGTCCGCGCCGGGTTCGCGTCCGTAACTGTGCATGGTCTGTCCAGCATCGCGCACCCGAGCGCCCAGCGGTATGGCGGCCGGCAACGTGTCGGGGGTCGATGGGTGAATCGCCGGTTACCGGGCACGGCCCGGAAACCGGCCCCCACGGTGTGTGACACCGGTCGCGCGCTCCGCGCCGGTTTGGCGTCATCGCCGCCACGGCCGCTAGTGTTTCTCTCCGTGACCGATGCGAGCGGTGCTATTGCGACGGAGGTTCCGGGCGCATCCCTGCGCGCGTGGCAGCGGCGCGCGCTCACCCGGTACCTCACGACCAAACCCCGTGATTTCCTCGCTGTGGCGACGCCTGGGGCCGGTAAGACGACCTTCGCGCTGCGGGTCGCCGCGGAGTTGCTGGCCGACCGTACGGTCGACCAGGTCACCGTGGTCGCGCCGACCGAACATCTGAAACATCAGTGGGCCGCGTCGGGGGCGCGCTCGGGATTGGCGCTGGATTCGAACTTCTCCAACACCACCGGCGGCACCTCGGGGGACTATCACGGCGTGGTGGTCACCTACGCCCAGATCGCCGCGCACCCGTTCAAGCACCGCGTGCGCACCGAGAACCGGCGCACCCTGGTGATCCTGGACGAGATCCATCACGCAGGTGATTCGAAGAGCTGGGGTGACGCGGTGGCCGAGGCGTTCGGTGACGCCACCCGCCGGCTGGCGCTTACCGGTACCCCGTTCCGCAGCGACGACAGCCAGATCCCGTTCATCACCTACGAACCCGACGAGGCCGGTCTGCCGCGGTCCCGGGCCGATCACAGTTACGGCTACACCGAGGCGCTCGCGGACGGGGTCGTGCGGCCGGTGGTGTTCCTCGCCTACTCCGGCGAAGCGCACTGGCGCGACAGCGCGGGCGAGGAGTACACCGCCCGGCTCGGTGAACCACTGAACGCCGAACAGACCGCCCGGGCCTGGCGTACCGCGCTCGATCCGGCGGGCGACTGGATCTACGCGGTGCTGCGCGCGGCGGATATGCGGCTGGCGCAGCTGCGCGAGGGCGGTATGCACGACGCCGGCGGTCTGGTGATCGCTTCCGATCAGGAGCGGGCCCGTGCCTACGCGGAACTGATCGAGCATCTCACCGGTACCCGGCCGGTGCTGGTGCTCTCCGACGACCCCACCTCCTCGGCCCGCATCGGCGAGTTCAGTACGGGCACCCAGCCGTGGATGGTCGCGGTGCGGATGGTCTCCGAGGGCGTGGACGTCCCGCGGCTGGCGGTGGGTGTGTACGCCACCAGCGCCTCGACGCCGCTGTATTTCGCCCAGGCCATCGGTCGTTTCGTCCGCGCGCGGCGGCCGGGTGAGACCGCGAGTGTGTTCCTGCCGTCGGTTCCGGTGCTGCTGGACCTGGCCGCGCAGCTCGAGGTGCAGCGCGACCATGTCATCGGGAAACCGCACCGCGAGAAGGACGGTCTCGACGACGATCTGCTCACCGAGGCGAACAAACAGCAGGACGAACCGGGAGAGGAAGAGAAGGCGTTCGTACCGCTGGCCGCCGACGCCGAACTGGACCAGGTGATTTACGACGGGTCCTCGTTCGGTACCGCGACCTTCGCCGGTAGCGCCGAAGAAGCCGATTACCTGGGCATTCCCGGCTTGCTCGATGCCGACCAGATGCGTGCGCTGCTGCGGGAGCGCCAGGCCCGGCAGATCGCCGACCGATCCAAGGCCGAACCGGAGGCGCCGGCCCCTGCCTCGCCTGCGGCGGGAAATGCCGCTGAGCGGGTGGCGACCGCCGACAAGTTGGGCGAACTGCGGCGCGAGCTGAACAGTCTGGTCGCAATGCACCACCACCGCACCGGGAAACCGCACGGGGTGATCCACGGCGAGCTTCGGCGCCAGTGCGGCGGACCGCCCACCGCACTGGCCACCGTCGACCAGCTCGGCGAGCGGATCGCGGCGCTGCGCCGGATGTGAACCGCCGCGGCGGGTCCGCGGACTCGTCGCCGGTGGCGTCGGCTCTCCGGTCTGCCCTGCCGTGGGCTGCGTCGCCGAGCGCTTGCCCGCGTCGGCTGTAGCCGCCGCTCCGCGGAGAGGGCGCCGATCTCCTGCGTCGGGGTTCACGTCGTTCGGAGGAGCCGATGAGCTCTCGGGTGTCCGAGGTCACCGTCATTCTGTGGAGGCCGGTTCGGCTCTCGTGTCTGGGACGCCCCCGCCGTTCCGCGGAGACGGGGACGATTCTGTGCGCCGCGGCTGCCCGTCCTTTTCGAAGAAACGGCGCTCGATCCCGTGTTCCGTGCCATGCCGCCGTGCATCTGGGAGCGGGCCGTATCCGTCCCGCGGTTCGGTTCACACGTCGAAGAACATGGCGGGGTCCAGCGTGTTGAGCGGTACCCAGCGCGGCATGTCCGGTTCGGCGCCGGACTCGTCCGGCGCGGCACCGTGCTCCGGGTGCCCGTAGCCTTGCAGATCCAGGCTCAGCCGCGGATCCTCATCGACCCGGCGGGCGAGGGTGTAGAACGTGGCCAGCACATGGAGACAGCGTGCGGTGCGCGCACTGCACGAACAGTCGATCGCGGTGGGTTCCGGCGCTACCGGGACGCCCGCCGCGCGGGCCGCCGTGTGCATCTCGTCCGTGAGCGCGGTGCGTTCGGCGCCGACGATCGCGGACAGTGCTGTGAGCGCGGTCCGAGCGAGCGGTGCCAGTTCGATATGGACGACCGACGCCTGGCCGCCGCGGTGGATGTGCGCGCGAACGATCCGCCCTTCCATCTCGGGGTCGCAACCGTCGTTGCGGGCGATACTGCGTGCTCGCGGAAGCAGCGGATCCGGGCGGGTCTGTCGTAGCGGCTCGGCCAGCCGGACCCAGTCCATCCCCCAGTGCGTGTAGCCGAATTCGTTGTCCGCCATCAGTTTCCCCGCTTCCGTCGCAGCACTTCCAGGAGCCGCTCGTCGTCGAGCCGGGCGAGCTCGGCGATACCGCTACCGTCGCCGAGCTCCGTGAATGCGGATTTGCGCCGCTGCATTCCCGCGATATGTTCCTCGACCGTGGTGGCCGAGGTCAGGGTCGTGACGGTGACCGTACGGGTCTGCCCGATCCGGTGCACCCGGTCGGAGGCCTGGGCTTCCACCGCGGGATTCCACCACCGGTCGAAATGGATCACATCGGCGGCCCGGGTGAGGGTGAGCCCGGTGCCCGCCGCGCGCAGGCCGAGCACCAGAACCGGTGGCCCGCCGGGGGACTGGAACCGGGTGACGATCGCCGCCCGTTCGGCCTGGGTCAGCCCGCCGTGGAAGAAGGGCGCGGTGATGTCGAACTGTTCGGCCAGATGCCGCACCAGGAGATCACCGGTGGCCCGGTACTGGGTGAAGATGAGCGTCGGGGCGCCGTTGTCGAGGTTGGCGGCGACGATATCGGTGCACAGGTCGAGTTTCCCCGAGCGGCCCGTCAATTCGCCCTGGTCGCCGTGCACCAGACCGGGATGGTTGCATACCTGTTTCAGTGCGGTGAGCGCCGCCAGCACCCGGGTCTGCCGCCGGGTGCCGGTACCGAAGCCGTCGGTGACCGCGCGGTCGAGCAACTGATCGTAGAGTTTCTCCTGCTCGGGGGTGAGATCGCACAGCAGGTCGTTGTGGATCTTGGCCGGGAGTGCGGCGGCGACCTGTGTTTTGCGGCGGGCGAGCAGGACCGGTTCGATCGCGTCCTGCAGGCGCGCGGCCGCGGTGGCCGAACCCTGTTCGATGGGTTTGACGAAGCGCCGGCGGAACTGGGCGCGATGCCCGAACAGGCGTGGTGCGACGAGGTGCAGCAGTGACCACAGTTCGTCGAGGTGATTCTCCACCGGAGTGCCGGTCAGCGCGACGACGGCCGCGGCGTCGAGCGACCGGGCCGCCTTCGACACCTGCGTACGGGGATTCTTCAGCGCCTGGGCCTCGTCGAACACCACTGTTGCCCAGACATTCTCGGTGAGCCGGTGACCGTGGAGCCGCAGCACCGGGTAACCCGTCACGACGATATCGCCTGCCGCGGTGCCGGTCTCGCCGCCCCGCCAGGCCACCGGCCGCAGCGCGGGGGCGAAGCGCTGTATCTCGTGGACCCAGTTGCCCACCAGCGAGGTCGGGCACACTACGAGTTGCGCACCGCGGCCGGCCCGTCCGAGCAGCAGGCCGATGGTCTGTACGGTTTTGCCGAGACCCATCTCGTCGGCGAGGATCGCCCCGCCGTGGCGGGTTACGGTATCGCGCAACCAGCCGATCCCGCGCGCCTGATAGGGCCGCAGGTCGGCGCGCAGCTCATCGCGCAGGCCGGCGGCCACGGCCGCGGTGTCGTGAAGTACCGAGCGGGCGTGGTCACCGGTGAGCATCGCGGTCCCCGTGGCATTGGGAAACGCGTGCCCGGCGAGGGGGAGGTCCGCCTGTTCGCCGGCGAGGATCGCCTGCCAGGCGCGGGTGGAGTGGCCTGGATCGGCGGGTGCGAGGCCGGCGAGCCCGGCGGGGTCCACCAGTGCGCAGTCGACCGCGGCGACCTGCACGGTGATGCTCCCCGCACGGGCCTGCGCCCGGGTGCCGCCGGGTACCGCCAGGGTGAGGGTCGCGGTGTCGCCGATTCCCGTGGGCGCCGGGCCGGGCTCGCGGCCGGTCCAGGTCCACAGGGCGAACAGGTGACGGTCGGGCAGATAGGTGGTTTCGATGGTCGGCAGAGCGCACCCCTATTATCGACGTATGGTGTACGGAGTATTAGGCCAACGTGCACCGTACCGGATTTGTTCCGGTACCTACCGCTCGATGCTCGCGTGGTACCCCTACCTGGTGAAAGGAATGCGATGAGCGGCGACGACGCGCCGGTGACCGGCTCGCCCGATCCTGCCCGTGTCCTACTCGAACTGCTGTGGCGGCACGAGCTACCGCCCCGGCGCGGAGGTCGCGGCCCCCGGCAGACCGTGAGCGTCGACGAGGTGGTGGCCGCGGCGATCGGGCTCGCGGACCGGGAGGGCTATGAGAAAGTATCGGTCCGCGCCGTCGCCGCGGAGCTGGGACTGCGGCCGATGAGTCTGTACACCTACGTCCCCAGCAAGGACGCACTCACCGTCCTGATGGTCGACGCGGTCGCGCTGGAGGATGCCCCCATCCCCGCCGACCTGCCTGTGCGGGACCGGCTGGTGGCCGTCGCCCGGCAGATCCGGGACGAATACCTGACCCATCCGTGGCTGTTCGAGGTGCCCTCCTGGCGCATGGTGCTGGGGCCCGGTCGGATGCGGCGGTACGAGCGGCACCTGGCGGCGGTGGACGGGGCGGGTCTCGACGATATCGAGATGGACCGGGTGATCGCGGTGCTGTCGCAATTCGCCACCGGTAACGCGCGCACCGCCCTCGCCGCGGCCCGCAGCATCCGGGAACAATCCGATGCCGACTGGTGGGCGGCGCACGGCCCGGTACTCGAGCAGGTCATGCCGGCCACCGACTTCCCACTGTCCGCCCGGGTCGGCGCCGCCGTCGGCGAGCTCTACCAGGCACCGGGCGACCCGGCCGGCGACTTCGATTACGGGCTGCAACGCCTGATCGAAGGCATTCTGCCCGGCTGAAACGCCCGTGGCGGGCGACCGGATCGGTCGCCCGCCACGGAGACGGTGTTCTGTTGTTCGATGCTGTTGTGTCGGACGCGAGGACGGGTCAGAGAGCGGGAGCGGACTCCGTGTCGATCACGGCGTCGAGCTCGCGCAGTCGTTCCATATGTTCGTTCGCGTGGTGCTGGCAGAAGAGCAACTCGCCACCTGCGGGCAGAACGGCACGTACACGCGCAGCCGCCCCGCAGCGATCGCAGCGATCGACCGCGGTCAGTGGGGTGCTAGTCAGGGTTCCTGGCATGACTCCTCCGTCCTGGCTTCCGGCACAAAACCGTTCACCTGGTGTGAGGCCCGTGGTCACTCCGCGGGCTCGCTTCCGCTACTTCCCAGCAGTGGTGTAACTACTCTGTCAGACGTTCGGGGCATCGGGTTTGTTCCCCGTGGGGAACCAGTGTGTTTTCCCTAACACGACCAGCGGTTTTCGCCTGTGGCGAACACCGCGGGCCGGGTGTGGAAAACGCACGGCCGTCGCTCCGTACCGACTGTCGAGTTGTGTATCGGAGGTTACCCGTGCCCTGTGACACTCACACCCTTGTTCACCTCTGCACTCCCGGTGAGTGGGCACTTGCCCGGGAAGATGGGGAGCATCGGCCCGATTCGCTGCGGACGGAAGGCTTCGTTCATCTCTCCGCGCCGCAGCAGGTGCACCTGCCCGCTAACCGGCTTTTCGCAGGTAGGCGCGATCTTCTGCTCCTCCGTCTGGACCCGGGCCGCCTCGCGGCGCCGGTGCGCTGGGAGCCTGGGGCACCCAGTGACGATCCGGCGTTGCGTTTCCCACATCTGTACGGTCCGCTGCCGGTCGCGGCCGTGATCGGGGTGGACAGCTACCTTCCGGGCACCGACGGGCGCTTCGCGCCGTTGCCCGGCTGAGCCGCGACCGGTCTCGGCTACGGGTATCCGGTGGCCCCGTCGCCGAGTTCGCGCGCCAGGATCGCGGCCTGTACCCGCGACCGCATCCCCAGTTTGGTGAGCACACGTGACACATGTGTTTTGACCGTGGTCTCACTGATGAACAGCCGCGCCGCGATCTGCGCGTTGGACAGCCCGCCGCCCAGACAGTCGAACACCTCTTTCTCTCGGCCGGTCAGCTCGGCCATCCCCGGTGGCGGTTCGGGTCTGCGGTCGGCCGGTGTTCCGGCGAAGGCGTCGATCACCGCACGGGTCACCTCCGGGGCGAGCACCCCTTCGCCCGCGGCGACCGCGCGGACCGCGTCGACCAGCGCGGGCCCGGACGCGGACTTCAGCACGAACCCGGCGGCGCCCGCGCGGAGGCTGCGGAACACATACTCGTCGAGGTCGAAGGTGGTGAGAACGAGCACCCGGGCCAGGCCCTCGCCGGTCACCCGGGTGGTCGCGGTGATGCCGTCCACTCCCGGCATGCGCACATCCATCAGCACCACATCCGGCCGCAGCGCCCGGGCCTGGGCCACCGCGACCTCGCCGTCGGCGGCCTCACCGATCACCTCGATATCGCCGGCCGCGTCCAGGATCATGCGCAGTCCGGCGCGGATCGCGGCATGATCGTCGGCGATGAGAACCCGGACGGTCACCGCGGATCACCCGCGGTTTCGGGCACTGCGGCCAGGGGGAGCCGGGCGCGCACCCACCAGGCGCCGGCTTCCGGCCCCGCCCGCAACGTACCGCCGAGGGCGGCCGCGCGTTCGCGCATGTTGGACAGGCCGCGCCGGTCGCCGGACGAGTCCGGCGCCGGCCCGGTGCCCAGCGGGTTGTGTACCGTCAGCACCAGTGTCGTGGACTCGGCGTGCACGTCGATATCGACCTCCTGCCCGGGGGCGTGTTTCATCACATTGGTCACCGCTTCCTGGACGATGCGATAGGCCGCCTGGTCCACCGCCCCGGCCGGTACGGTCTCGCCCAGATCCAGCCGGACCCGTACCCGCATACCCGCCTGCCGAGCCGACTCGACCAGCCCGGGTAGCTGGGCCAGGCGCCCCGGCGCGGTGGTCTGATCGGCGTCGTCCTCGCGGCGCAGCAGACCGATCATCGTCCGCATCTCCCGGAGTGCTTCGACGCTGTTGGTGCGGATCGCGCCGAGTACGCCGGTCAGCCGCGGGTCGGCGGCACCGTCGAGACCGCCCAGTGCCGCTTCGGACTGCAGGGCGATGGCCGACAGATGCCCGGCGATCACATCGTGCAGGTCACGGGCCATGGCCTTACGTTCGTCGGCGACCGCCGCCCGCCGGTCCAGTTCGGCGACGAGTGAGAGGGCGCGGGCGCGGGCCCGTTCGGCGTCGGCGGTCTCCTTGTGCGCGCGGACGGTCAGCCCCCACCACAGCGAGGTGCCGACGAAGGCCGCCGCCAGTACCAGCGCCAGCGACATCAGATGCCAGTCGCCGGTGATCGCCAGCACCACCCCCGCCGCGGTCGCCGAGAGGGTCAGCCAGGCCACCACCGCGCCCTGCATCTGGCGGCGCGTGCCGTACACCACGGCCGCGTAGATGAGGTCGGTGTACACCAGCCAGACCGGCAGGGTCGGCCCGAGCGAGAGGTCCATCACCAGGGGAGCCAGTCCCAGCGCCATCGCGGTGATCGGTGCCCGGCGCCGCACCAGCAGTACCGCGCTCGCCAGCGCGAGGATCGCGATCCGCGGCCACAGCGAGCCGGCCTCTGCGTCGGGGGCGAACATCATATGGAAGCCGGCCAGGTACAGCAGCACGCCGAACAGGAACCATCCGCCCGCCACGACGACGTCCCGTGTCGTCGCCGATAACGCCGACCACCGCTGCATCCGTTCATCTCAACACACGGCTGCGCGGCCCGGATCCATCGAAGTGATGAGCGGTGCCGGTACGAACTGCGGACCTGCCGATGGCGTTCTCCGGCACACGCGTCCGGGCGTCGAGTATGCCGGCGCGGTCGGGACCTTCGCAGGGAAGCTGTCCGCTCACCGGAGCCGTCTCGGCCGGGCCGTGGTCGCGCGAGATTCCCGGCGTCCGGGCGCGGAACCCGCAACGGCGGTAATCTGCGGGGGCACCGTGTATGTCGGCCGCCCATCGACCGGTCCGGTAGGACACCGTCCACCGGCCGGGCCGGCACAGCGGCCCGGACGGACGGGAACCGGATGACGGTCTACACCCAGCGCCTCGACGGCAGGAACTATCGCTTCGACGGACTCGTGGATGTGCTGGCCAAGGCCACGCCCCGGCGCAGCGGCGACGAATCGGCCGGATGTGCCGCGAGTACCGACGCCGAACGAGCCGCCGCGCAATGGGTGCTCGCCGATATCCCGCTCACCGAATTCCTCGAGCAGCCCGTGGTTCCCTACGAAAGCGACGAGGTGACCCGGCTGATCCTGGACACCCACGATCGCGCCGCGTTCGGTCCGGTCGCCGCGCTCACGGTCGGCGGGCTCCGGGACCGGCTGCTCGCTGTCGCGGCCGGCGAGAGGACCGACGACCCGGCCGCCGGCCTGCGCGCGCTCGCGCCCGGACTGACCCCGGAGATGGCCGCCGCGGTCAGCAAACTCATGCGCAATCAGGACCTCATCGCAGTGGCGCACGCGGCCCGTGTGGGTTCGGCGTTCCGGACCACCATCGGGGCGCCCGGCACACTGGCCACCCGGCTACAACCCAACCATCCCACCGACGACCCCGACGGGATCGCCGCCGCCATCCTGGACGGCCTGCTGCTGGGCTGTGGTGACGCGGTGATCGGCGTCAACCCGGCCACCGACTCCCCGCGGGCGGCGGCGGATCTGCTCGCGTTGCTCGACGATATCCGCACCCGCTTCGATATTCCGGCGCAGTCGTGCGTGCTCGCCCATGTCACCACCACGCTCGAACTGATCTCGGCCGGAGCGCCGGTCGATCTGGTCTTCCAGTCCGTCGCCGGTACGGAGGCCGCCAATTCCGCGTTCGGGGTGAACCTTGCGCTGCTCCGGGAGGCGAACGACGCCGGACGGTCGCTGCGGCGCGGCACCGTCGGCGACAATGTGATGTATCTGGAGACCGGTCAGGGGTCGGCGCTGTCGGCCGACGCGCACCGGGGCACGGGCGGCAGACCGGTGGACCAGCAGACCCTCGAGGCGCGCGCCTACGGTGTGGCCCGGGAGCTGCGACCGCTGCTGGTGAACACGGTGGTCGGGTTCATCGGCCCGGAGTACCTCTACGACGGCAAACAGATCGTGCGGGCGGGCCTCGAGGATCATTTCTGCGGCAAATTGCTGGGCCTGCCGATGGGCGTGGACGTCTGCTACACCAACCATGCCGAAGCCGACCAGGACGATATGGACACGCTGCTCACTCTGCTCGGTGCCGCCGGCTGTGCCTTCGTCATCGCGGTGCCCGGCGCCGACGATGTGATGCTCGGCTACCAGAGCCTGAGCTTCCACGACGCGCTCTACGCCCGCCGGGTGCTGGGACTGCGGCCCGCCCCGGAGTTCGCGCAGTGGCTGGACCGGCTCGGGATGCTGGACGAGACGGGCCGGGTGCTGCCGGTGGCGCCGGCCGCGTCGCCGTTGCGCGCGCTGACAGGGAGCCGATGACCACCGGCGAAGAGAGGGAACCCGCGGACTCCCAGGAGTTCTGGACCGGATTGCGGTCGTTCACCCAGGCGCGTATCGGGTTGGGCCGGGCCGGCGACGCGCTACCCACCCGGCGCGTCCTGGAATTCGCAGCCGCGCACGCCGCCGCCCGCGACGCGGTGCACATCCCGCTCGAGGTACCGGCGCTGTGCGCGCGGCTCGCCGAACTGGGCGTGGGCGATCCGGTGCATATCCGTAGCCGGGCCCGGGACCGGGCCGAGTATCTGCGGCGCCCGGACCTCGGCCGGGTGCCGGCCGGCGATCCGGGCGCGGTGGACGGCGGGCCGGTGCGACTGGCGCACTCGGGCGCCGATATCGGCCTGGTCCTCGCCGACGGATTGTCCGCCCGGGCGCTCATCGTCCATGGGCCGCCCACTGTCGCGGCGCTGCTGGAGGTGCTGCGCCCGCACTGGTCGATCTCGACGCCGGTGGTGGCGACGCAGGCGCGAGTGGCGCTGGGCGACCATATCGGTGCCGCCCTGGGGGTGACGACCGTGCTGGTGCTGATCGGTGAACGTCCCGGCCTCTCGGTGGCCGACAGCCTCGGTATCTACCTGACCCATCGGCCACGACCCGGCCGCACCGACGCCGACCGCAATTGCGTATCGAACATCCACCCGCCCGAGGGCACGGGATACCGGCGGGCGGCGGAGGTCGTCGCCGCCCTGGTGGCCGGGGCCCGCCGGCTCGATCGCTCCGGTGTGACGCTGAAGGACACATCCCGGGACCCGATCCTGCCGGGCCCGTCCGGCCGATTATCCGACGGCGCAGCGGGGTAGTCGCGCAATGGCCCCTGGACACCGTGGGAACCGATGGTTCCACAGGTGTCCAGGGGCCGCCGAGTGCGCTGCCGGGACTCAGTCCAGGTAGTCGCGCAGGACCTGTGATCGGCTGGGGTGCCGGAGCTTGCTCATGGTCTTGGATTCGATCTGCCGGATCCGCTCGCGTGTCACCCCGTAGACCTGACCGATCTCGTCCAGAGTGCGCGGCTGGCCGTCGGTCAGGCCGAACCGCAGCCGGACCACGCCCGCCTCGCGTTCGGACAAGGTCTCCAGCACCGACTGCAGCTGATCCTGCAGCAGGGTGAAGCTGACCGCGTCCACCGCGACCACGGCCTCGGAGTCCTCGATGAAATCACCGAGTTGACTGTCGCCCTCGTCGCCGATGGTCTGATCCAGCGAAATGGGCTCCCGGGCGTACTGCTGGATCTCCAGCACCTTCTCCGGGGTGATGTCCATTTCCTTGGCCAGCTCCTCCGGGGTGGGTTCGCGACCCAGGTCCTGGAGCAGCTCGCGCTGGATACGCCCGAGCTTGTTGATGACCTCCACCATGTGCACCGGGATACGGATGGTGCGGGCCTGGTCGGCCATGGCGCGGGTGATCGCCTGCCGGATCCACCAGGTGGCGTAGGTGGAGAACTTGTAGCCCTTGGTGTAATCGAACTTCTCGACCGCGCGGATCAGGCCGAGGTTGCCCTCCTGGATGAGATCCAGGAACGCCATCCCGCGGCCGGTGTAGCGCTTGGCCAGCGATACCACCAGCCGCAGGTTCGCCTCTAGCAGGTGGTTCTTGGCCCGGTTGCCGTCGCGGATGATCCAGTTGAAATCACGGCGGGTGGCCACGGGAAGCTTGTCCCCGGCCTCGGTGAACTCGCGCATCTTCTCCGCCGCGTAGAGCCCGGCCTCGATCCGCTTGGCGAGTTCGACCTCCTCCTCGGCGTTGAGCAGCGCGACCTTACCGATCTGCTTGAGGTAGGCCCGCACCGAGTCCGCGGAAGCGGTCAGTTCGGCGTCCTTGCGCGCTTGGCGCAGCGCCTCGGACTCCTCCTCGTCCCAGACGAAATCGCCGGAGGCCTTGTCCGCCGCGGTGGGTTCGGAGGTGCCGTCCTCGGCTGCCTCGCCCTCGGATTCCTCCTCGACGGGCTCGGCGACCAGATCCTCGCCCTCTTCGGTGAGATCGTCCTCGGAGACCTCCAGATCACCGAGATCCGCCACATCCAGCGAATCGTCGTCTAGCTGTTCCTCGCCCGTGCCCGGGGCGCCCGCGCTCCCCGCCTTCTTGGCCGGGGCCTTCTTGGCAGCTCCCTTCTTGGCAGCGGCCTTCTTGGCCGGAGCCTTCTTGGCAGCGGTCTTCTTCGCCGGGGCCTTCTTGGCCACGGCCTTGCGGGCCGGGCGTGCCGCGGGAACTTCCGTGGCCTCGGCGTCGGCCGATTCGGCTGTCTGACGGGTATTCGTGGCTACCACGTACGCCCTTTCGTGACGGTCTCGTGCGGCGTCACGCCAGAGTAGTATTCCGGCGGAGCGGTCTGTCGGGTTTACCGGCTAAAACGCCGGTCGGGTGTCCGGCTCACCGCCGGGTGCTTCCATTGTAACGATCCGACCAGTGTGCACTGACCCGTGCCGTGGACAACCTCAGGGGGTGATCCCGGCAGCAACGGCCATGGCGGCGCCGACGATACCCGCTGTGTTCTTCAAGTTCGCCGGAACCACGCGGGTGCGGTTGGTCAGCAGTGGAATCCACTGGTCGGCGTCGCGGCTGATCCCGCCACCGGCGACGATCACCGTCGGCCAGAAAAGGTCCTCCAGGCCGCTCAATACGGTGCTCACCCGCGCCGCCCACTCGGGGTAGTCGAGGTTTTCCCTTTCCTTGACCGAGGCGGCGGCCCGGTGCTCGGTTTCCATGCCGCCGATCTCGAGATGCCCGAGTTCGGTGTTGGGAACGAGGGAGCCGTTGTTGAGCAGCGCGGAACCGATTCCGGTACCGAAGGTGAGCAGGAGTACGAGGCCGTGGATATCGCGGGCGGCGCCGTAGCGGTCCTCGGCGAGCCCCGCGGCGTCGGCATCGTTGAGCACGGTCACCTCACGACCGCCCAGCGCCGCCGCGAACAGGGCCCGGGCGTCGGTGCCGATCCAGGACTTGTCGACATTGGCGGCGGTGTACGCGACGCCGTCGAGGACCACACACGGCAGGGTGAGACCCACCGGCCCGTCCCAGTCCGCGATCTCGATCAACTTCGCCACGGCCGCCGCGACCGCGCCCGGGGTGGACGGATGTGGGGTCGCGATCTTGATGCGCTCGTGTACGAGCTCCCCGGTGTCCAGATCGACCGCGGCGCCCTTGACGCCGCTTCCGCCGATATCGATACCGAACGCGTGCCGTCCAACGGACATGCGGGTTCCTCGTTCCCTGTGCTGGCTGATTGTCGTGGTGCGTCGCACCGGTTTCCGGGTGGGCCCGGCCGCGCGCGCGAGGGATCCGGACGGCGTCGTCGGGCCACCCGCGTCGCGCTGCCTCCTCCGCGGCCACGCTCCGCCGGTGTGGTGTGCACGACAAGGGTAATGTGCGCGCCCGGACGACCTCATCGCAGGATCTGTGCTCCGATGGAGGACGTGCCGGAATCGATTTGGTCTCTCACCGCTGCCACCCAACCCGCCCCCGCCGATGCCACCGTGCTACGCCGGATCGCGGCCCATCTGGCCGGTATCGCCGCCGCCCATGCCCGGGTCCGCCGTCGTGAGGTCTTCGCCTCCGCCGCCTCCGCCGAGGCCGCGGTGCGCACCAAGAGCACTCCGACCGACCCGGTGACCGTTGTCGATACCGAGACCGAACAGCTCATCCGCGACGAACTGGCCCGGCTGCGCCCCGGCGACCGGATTCTCGGCGAGGAGGGTGGCGGCGATCTGGCCGCAGCGGGGGACGACGAGGTGGTGTGGGTGGTCGATCCGATCGACGGCACCGTGAACTTCCTCTACGGAATTCCGGCGTACGCGGTGTCGGTGGCCGCGGTGCGCGGCGGGCGACCGGTCGCGGGGGCGGTCGCCGATGTCGCGGCGTCGACGGTCTACATCGCGGCCACGGGTCTCGGGGCACTGCGGATAGGCCCGGACGGCCGGGATACCCCGCTACGGTGCAACCCGGTGCGCTCCGTGCGGCTGGCCCTGGTCGCGACCGGATTCGCCTACGGGGTGCCCCGCCGCACCCGGCAGGCGGCCCGCGTTGCGGAGTTGCTGCCGCATGTGCGGGATATCCGCCGGATCGGCGCGGCGGCGCTGGATCTGTGCATGGTCGCCGAGGGTCGGGTGGACGCGCACTACGAACACGGCCTGAATCCGTGGGACTGGGCGGCGGGCGCGCTGATCGCAGCCGAGGCCGGTGCGGTGCTGCGGTTGCCCCCGCTGCCGACGACCGGCGCCGCGGGGGCACTCGTGGTGGCCGCGGCGCCCGGTATCGCCGACGAACTGTTCGCGCTGCTCGATCGGCTGGGCGTGGCCGAGCCGATCCCGGAGACCTGATCCCGGCCCGTGGTCAGCAGCGGGCGGTCCGGGCGGCCGCGAGCATATCCGGGTCGATGGCCGGGCTCTCCCCGCTCACCGGGTTCTTCAACGACCGCAGCACCTCTTCGGCGTCGTTGTTGGGCTGGAGGTCGCCGCCGAACAGCGAGCCGAGCACCAGGTCGACGGATTTGTCGGATCGTTTGTCCTCGACGAGTTCGGCACACGGGACGGCCAGCTGTACCGCGGCCGCGACCGGGCGGCCGCTCTCCCCGAACCGAATCTGGCCGGTGCATTCCAGGTCACCGTTGGCGTATATCGGATCGTTACCGTATGGATCCCCGGGCGGGCTGCCGAAGCCCAGATCACCGAGCTGGGCCGCGACATGCGCGGCCTGGCCGCGCTGCCCGTTGGCGTTCAGGACACGTACCTGGGTGCCCGCGGTCGGTGCGGGCTCCACATCCTCGAGGCGACTCGGCCCGACCCGCTGGCCGGGCAGCGGTTGCGGTGCGGCTTTGGGGTCGGTGGCCGGGGTGGGCGAATTGCATGCCATCGGCGTGTGGTCGTCATCGTTGGTGGTCAGTGCTTTGATCCACAGACCTGCGCAAACAACCATGAGAACAACGACGAGGATCAGCCAGGGTCGCGGCCGTCGACGCGGGTAGGGACGGCCTTTGGCATCCGTCGGTCTGCCTTCGGTGATCAGTGAAACCACGTCGATACTGTACGTACCCTGTCCCGGGCGTCGCGCATTACCCAGGCCGCTCCGGGCGCGTTACCGGGGCCGGTCACGGCTCGCTCGGAGCGGCGTATCGATTGCCCAGCGGTTTCGACACGGCTGGGTTTCGATTGCGACATTTTCCGCACCGTCCGCTATTGTCTGGCCGCCCAGACCGAAATATCCATGAGTAAATCGGCGTTCGGTCGCGGGAACAAGCAGGGCAACTCATGCGTTGTCCGGACGCTATCGGAGGTGAGTCCATCGGATTCGCGCTGATAGAGGACCGGTGCGGGTGTGAAGTGCACCACCGGCGGGGCGGCGGGCGCGGTCGAGAGACGGCGTGCGCCGATCCGGATATACGGAGTAAGGACGAGGGGAAGACGACATGGCAACCGACTATGACGCACCGAGGCGTACCGAGTCCGACGATGTGTCGGAGGATTCGCTGGAGGAGCTGAAGGCTCGTCGCAACGAGGCCCAGTCCGCCGTCGTGGATGTCGACGAATCCGATACCGCGGAGTCGTTCGAACTCCCCGGCGCGGACCTGTCCGAGGAAGTGCTGACGGTTCGGGTGATCCCGAAACAGGCCGACGAGTTCACCTGCTCGAGCTGTTTCCTGGTACATCACCGCAGCCGCCTCGCCAGCGAGGCGGGCGGTCAGATGATCTGCATGGATTGCGCGGCCTGAGCGGAGCGTGAGGTCAATCCGCGCTCGGAATTCCGAGCGCGGCCAGGACCGCTGTGGGCCGGCGCGTACTCACCAGCCAGTAGGGTGTCGGGTCGTCCGGGTCGTCGAGAACGAGCAGGATCATGGTGCCGATCCACGGACGGTGCTGGACATAGGCCGCGGGATCGAGTTGACGGCCCAGCGCCGTGCTCTTGGCGCTCCTGGGCACCACGGTCGCCCGGGCGACGAACGATACCGGCAGATGGGCCCGGTCCACCCGCAGTTCGGGGGTGCCCGCCGCATCCTGGGTGACTTCGAGACGATGCCGGCTCGTCCACAGCAGCACCCAGACGGGCACCGGGAACAGCAGGACATAGGGCAGCCAGGCCCGCAGGCCGGGCGCTCCCATATGGATTTCCGCGGCGAGCAGGCCGGCGAGGGCGAAGCCCACCGGCCACCACCACAGCGGCACCCAGAGGCGTTCGCGATAGGCGGACGGTTCCGGTCGCGCGGGATGCTCGGTTTCGGTGGGTCGAGGCTGGTCGGACACGACTCAACACTAAGCGACACCCGGGCCGGGCCTGCGCGTAGGCTGATCGGACGTGAACGCACTCTCACCGATACCGCTGCTCCGGCTGGACCCCGGGATTCCCATGCCGACGCGCGCCCACGAAGGCGACGCGGGCGTGGATTTGTGCACCGCCGAGGACGTCGTCCTGGAGCCGGGGGAGCGGGTACTGGTCGGCACCGGTATCGCCGTCGCGCTGCCGGTGGGCACCGTGGGCCTGATCCATCCCCGCTCCGGGCTGGCGGCCAAGGCCGGACTATCCGTGGTGAACACGCCGGGGACCATCGATGCCGGGTACCGGGGTGAGATCAAGGTCTGCCTGATCAACCACGATCCGCGCACACCCATCGAATTGCGCCGCGGTGACCGGATCGCGCAGCTGCTGGTGCAGCGGGTCGAACTGGTCGACTTCGTGGCGGTGGACCGGCTCGACGAGTCCGCGCGCGGCGCGGGCGGTTACGGGTCCAGCGGGGGACACGCGAGTTTGACGCCGGGCGGGGCGGCCGCCGCCGACGGCAAGGAGGCCTGACATGTTCGGACGACGGAAATCCGGCGGACGCAGATCCGGCGACGAGCACGACACCGGCGAGTACACCACGGGTGCATACGAAACCGGCGAATACGAGGACTACGACGACGGCGGCTATCACCGTGCCGACTACGACGAGCCCTATGACGACAGCTACGACGACGGTTACGGCGGCGCCGCCTACAGCGACGCCTACGACGCCGCGATCGACGACCCCGACACCGAACCCCAGCGGCGCGGCCCCTACGACTACGACGATGTCGCCGAGGTCCTGGAGAACTTCACCGATACCCGGCTCGATCTTGGTTCGGTGATCCTGCCGGTGCCGCCGGGTGGGCAGCTGCAGGTCGAGATGACCCCGCAGGGTACTCCGCAGGCGGTCCATCTGGCCACCGAGCACGGACGCATCACCGTCGCGGCCTACGCCGCGCCGAAGTCCAAGGGGCAGTGGCGCACGGTCGCGGCCGATCTGGCGGAATCGCTGCGCAAGGACGGGGCCCGGGTCTCGGTGGAGAAGGGCCCGTGGGGCCGCGAACTGGTGGCCGTCACCGAGGGCGCCGATCTGCGCTTCATCGGGGTGGACGGTTCCCGGTGGATGATCCGGCTGGTGGCGGCGGGACCCTCGGGGTCCACCGCGGCGGGCGGTCCGCTGGTCGTCGCGGCGCGCACCGTGCTCAGCGAGACGATCATCCGGCGTGGAACCGACGCACTGCCGGTACGTGAACCGCTGCCCGTGGTCCTGCCCCAGCAACTCGCCGAACAGCTCACCGCCGCCCACCAGCAGCAGCAACAGCAGGCCCAGCAACAGGTCGCGACCCCGCCGCCCGGTGCCCGGCCCTCGCCGACACCCGCGGTGCTACCACCGCAGCAGCCGCAGCAGCCGCGGCGGGGCGCCGAAGGGTCGGCGATGCAGCAGCTCGGCCGTAACTGACCGCTCGCGTGGTCCGGTGCCCGAGCGGGCGCCGGACCAGGTGACCCGGTCGCGTGGCGGGGCGGCGAGCCGGCGTCAGCCGAGGTGCCGCAGCGCCAGCCGTCCGACGATGCCCGGATCGGCGCCGAACTCGTCCAGCGTCACCTCGGTGAGCACCGACCGGGGTGCCCGACGGGCCCATTCCCGGCCCACGGTCACCGGATGCACCGGGTCGTCCGAGGCGGCGATCACCACCAGCGGGACGCTCAGCGCGTCCAGCAGTGCCGGTTCCGGCCATTTGTACTGCGCCGCTTCCTCTAGGGCCGCCGGCAGTTCGGGCCACTGCGAGCGCCAGGAACGGGTGAGTGCGTCGGCCAGCCAGCCGGGGCTGCTCGCCCGCATTCTGGCGATCACCGCGTCCAGGCCCTCGGCCCGCAATTGCGCCGCCGTGACCGCTGCACTGTGCGTGGCGGGGCATTCCGCGGTGTCCGGGCCGGTCCACGCCGGCAGTGCCGCCACCACGCCACCGACCTCGCCCGGTTCCCGGCCCGCGGCCCATTCGACAGCGGCCGCGGCCCCGATCGAGATACCCGCCGCCAGGACCGGGCCGCGGGTGGCGGCCTCGTCCAGGGCGGCCCGGTAGCTGTCGATCACCGCGGCCGGATCGGGGTCCACGGCGACGAAATCGATCCCCGCGGCGGTGGATGCGGGACCGAACGCGCGGCGGGCGAAATATGCGTCGGAACCGGTTCCGGGCAGAGCTACGACAACGGCCGGACGTGGGGAATCGAACACCGGACCGAGCGTAGCGGTGCCGCCGGTACCCATCTACAGTGGCGGGTACGGCCACAGCCGGGCCGGAGTAAGGAAATTCGGACGACGTGCGATCCATGTCGTCCGCGCACAGGAGAGCAGGCGATGTCTTCCGCGGCAGGAAGAAAAGCGGGCGCCAAGTCCGCGACCGGATATTTTCGCAGGCTCGGCCGCAGATTGACCGAGGATATCGATCAGCTCGACGCCGAGGAGCTGGCGGAGAAGGCGGACGCCTCGGGCGCCTGCCGGGTCTCGGAGTGCCGGCGCGGTGAGGAGGCGACGATGCTGGGCCGTTTGCGCAGTGTCGACTCCTGTCCGCAGTCCTCGGGTGCGAGTATGCAGGCGGAGTTCTTCGACGGTACCGATGCCATCACCCTGGTGTGGATCGGGCGACGCCGGATTCCCGGTATCGAATCGGGACGGCGCATCATGGTGCGCGGCCGGGTGGGAGAACTCGAAGGCCGTAAGGTGATGTACAACCCCTACTACGAATTGCGCGGAAACAGCTGACGTATGCCATCGAGCGACGAGTACGCCACCAGACCGCTGCCCCGGGCCGCGACCACTTCCGAGACCGCGCCAGCCGCCCGGGCCGATGCCACCACCGACACCTCTGAGGAACCGGACGAGCGGACCCTGCTCGAACAGCTGGGTGGCTTCGGTGGCCTGATCTACTCGACGCTGCCGGTACTGGTCTTCGTCCCGGTGAACACCCTGTTCGGGCTCGCCGCGGCCATCTGGGCCGCGCTCGGGGTGGCAGCGGCGATCCTGGTCTGGCGGCTGGTGCGCCGCGAGCCGATCCAGCCCGCCGTCTCCGGGTTCGTGGGCGTGGGTATCTGCGCGTTGATCGCCTGGCGGGTGGGCGAGGCCAAGGGCTTCTTCCTGTTCGGGATCTACACCAGCCTGATCTACGGTGCCGCCTTCCTGATCTCGATAATCGTCCGACGACCCCTGGTCGGGGTGGTGTGGGGCGTCCTCAACGGTCACGGCGGCGACTGGCGTGCGGATCCGCGGGTGGTCCGCCTCTACGATCTGGCGACCGTGGCGTGGGTACTCGTCTTCGGTGCCCGCTACCTGGTTCAGAACCACCTCTACGACACCGACAGCACAGGCTGGCTCGCCACCGCGCGGATCGCGATGGGCTGGCCGCTCACCGCCGTCGCGCTGGTGGTGACGGTCTGGGCGGTGCGCCGCGCCGGACATCTGCCCGCCGGCTCCGGACGGCATTCCGCCGGCCGGGCCTGACTCTCGCGGCGCCGCGTCATCCGGAGGTGCGGGTCGGCGTCATCCGGAAGGGTGGACCAGGACCCACCCTTTGGTGTCTATCCCGTACGCGCCGTTCATCGGACGATCGTTGGTGAAGACGATCTCCCGAGAGGATTGGCGAATGCGAACCGAGCAGCACCCGATCACCCGCCCCGAGCGGGGATCCGAACATCCGGTGCGGTCCCAGAGCCGCCGGATCTCCGCCGAACTGGACGTCCTCGTCCCGGCGGCGGCCGACGGCGACCGCGCCGCCGTGGCCGAGATCCTGCGACTGGTCCAGCCCCTGGTCCAGCGTTACTGCCGGACCCGTCTGGGCAGCGCCAACCATCTGCACGTCACTGCCGACGATGTGGCGCAAGAGGTGCTGATGGCCACCGTGCACGCCATCGGGCGCTACCGGGATCAGGGGAAGTCGTTCCTCGCCTTCGTCTACGGCATCGCCGCGAACAAGGTGTCCGACGCGTTCCGCGGCGCGCAGGTCCATCCGGCCTATCCGGTGGCCGAGGTCCCCGAAGCGGTCTGCACCGCGGCCGGCCCCGAGGAGTGGGCGCTGGCGGCCGAACGCGGCGCCCTCGCCCGCGGACTGATGCAGCAGCTCAACCCCGTGCACCGGGAAGTGCTGGTGATGCGGATCGTCCTGGGCTGGAGCGCGGCCGAGACCGCGGCGGCGATCGGCACCAGCCCGGGCGTGATCCGGGTCATGCAGTACCGCGCGTTGAACAAGCTGCGCGCGCGGGCGGCCCGGCCCGTCGCCGCCTGACGGCCGCGGACGTAGGCCGAGTGCTCTCGGGTGGTCAGTATTCGGCGTCTTGCGCGGGGGACAGGCCGGTGGTGGCGCCGGTCTGCGGTTCCATCCCGTGCGGTGCCAGCACCGCACGCAGTTCCTCCTCGGCGGTCGCGGAGACGACGAACAGCAGTTCGTCGTCGCCCTCGAAAGGGTCGTCGGGCTGCGGCACGATGACCCGCCCGCCACGCAGGATGGTGACCAGCGCGGAATCCCGCGGCAGGGTCAGATTGCGCACAGGTTTACCGGCCAGCGTCGTATCCGGCGGCAGGGTGAGTTCGACCAGATTGGCCTGCCCTTGCCGCAGGGTCATCAAGCGGACCAGATCGCCCACCGAAACCGCCTCTTCGACAAGAGAGGCCAGCAGGCGCGGGGTGGAGACGGCCACATCGACACCCCAGGAGCCGTCGAACAGCCACTCGTTGCGTGGATCGTTGACCCGGGCGACCACCCGGCGCACTCCGAATTCGGTCTTGGCCAGGAGACTGTGGACGAGGTTGGCCTTGTCGTCGCCGGTCGCGGCGATCACGACCTCGTAGTCCTCCAGCCCGGCGTCCTCGAGCAGTTGCAGTTCGCAGGCGTCGGCATGGACCCAGATCGCTTCGGGCACCGCCTCGCGGTCGATATGGTCGAGCTGGCGTTCGAGCAGCATGACGCTGTGGCCCGCCCGGAGTAGTTCGCGGGCGATGGAGCGGCCGACGGCGCCGGCTCCGGCAATGGCCACTTTCATGATCGGTCCTTATCGGCTGGAGGTTTCGCGGCCAGCGCGACGGCTTCCCCGGCGGAGCCGGAGGTGGCGGCCACGTACACGATGTCGTCGGCTTGGACGACTGTCTTGGCGTCGGGCAGGATGCCCTGCCCGAACCGGATGACGAACGCGACCCGGGCGCCGGTGGCGACCTCCAGCTCGCTGACCGTGCGCCCGTACCAGTCCTCGTGCAGGATCAGCTGGGCGACGGCGACGGTCCCGGTGGGATCACGCCAGGTCGTGGTGCCCGCGTCACCGATCAGTGTGTGCAGGAAACGGTCGGTCGTCCAGGGCACGGTGGCGATGGTCGGGATACCGAGCCGTTCGTAGACGGCGGCACGTTTGGCGTCGTAGATACGGGCCACCACACGTTCGACACCGAACATCTCCCGCGACACCCGCGCGGAGATGATGTTGGAGTTGTCGCCCGAGGAGACGGCCGCGAAGGCACCGGCCCGTTCGATACCTGCCCGGCGCAGGACATCGCGGTCGAATCCGACGCCCACGACCTGTTCACCCGCGAAATCCGGGCCCAGGCGGCGGAACGCGTCCGGATTGCGGTCGATGACGGCGACCTTGTGACCTATCCGGACCAGGGCGCGGGCCAGCGACGCCCCCACCCGGCCGCAACCCATGATCACCACGTACACCGTGAACCTCGCTCCTGACTCGGTGTGTGCCCTGCGGCAAGTGAAACAGCCGTGTGGCTGCTGCGAAACCGAACCGTACCCGCTGGTTCTCGCCCCCAGCCACGTTCCCCCCGCGGGGGGCGGCCAAACCCCGCCGTGCAGTGGTGCGTCGCAGCGCACCGGGGCACGGGGGCTTATGCTCCGTCCAGTGTCGAAGTTGACGACCGCCACCAAGCGTCTGGTGTTGGGGCGGCCATTCCGTAGTGACTCCCTGGGCCACACCCTGCTGCCGAAACGGATCGCGCTGCCGGTGTTCGCCTCGGACGCGATGTCCTCGGTCGCGTACGCGCCCGAGGAAATCTTCCTCGTGCTGTCGGTGTCCGGGCTGGCCGGTTACGCGTACGCCCCGTGGCTCGGCCTCGCGGTCGCGGTCGTACTGGTCATCGTGGTGACCAGCTACCGCCAGAACGTACACGCCTACCCGTCCGGCGGTGGCGACTTCGAGGTGGTCACCACGAACCTGGGCCCCACGGCCGGCCTGGCGGTGGGTAGCGCGCTGCTGGTCGACTATGTGCTCACGGTCGCGGTCTCGATCGCATCGGCCGCGTCCACCATCGGCTCGGCGATCCCCTTCGTCGCGACCCACAAGGTGCTCTTCGCGGTGGCCGCCATCGTGCTCATCACCGCCATGAACCTGCGCGGGGTACGTGAGTCCGGCCGGACGTTCGCGCTGCTGTCCTACGCCTTCCTGTTCGGAATGTTCACCATGCTCGCCTGGGGGCTGATCCGGATCTTCGTACTCGGTGACGAAGTCCGCGCGGAATCGTCGGGTTTCGAACTCCGGGCCGAGGAGGAGCATCTGGCCGGACTGGCGCTGATCTTTCTGCTCGCCCGCGCCTTCTCCTCCGGCTGCGCGGCGCTCACCGGTGTCGAGGCGATCAGCAACGGCGTGCCGGCCTTCCGCAAACCCAAATCGCGTAATGCCGCGACGACCCTGCTGATGCTCGGGACGATCGCCATAGTATTGCTGCTCGGCATGATCGTGCTCGCGCGCCAGGCGCACGTGGTGTTCGCCGAAGATCCCGAACAACTCGTCGGCGCGCCCGAGGGCTACCACCAGAAAACGTTGATCGCCCAGATCGCGCACGCGGTGTTCAGCGGTTTCACCCCCGGTTTCTACTTCGTGGCCGCGGTGACCGCGGTGATCTTGGTACTGGCCGCCAATACCGCGTTCAACGGATTCCCGGTCCTGGGTTCGGTCCTGGCCCAGGCCCGCTTCCTGCCCCGCCAGCTGCACACGCGCGGCGACCGGCTCGCCTTCAGCAACGGGATCCTGTTCCTGGCGGTCGGCGCGATCGCGTTCGTGGTGGCGTTCGACGCGGAAGTGACCCGGCTGATCCAGCTCTACATCATCGGGGTGTTCGTCTCGTTCACCCTCAGTCAGACCGGCATGCTGCGGCACTGGAGCCGGTTGCTGGGCCGGGAGACCGATCCGGCCGAACGGCGCCGGATGATGCGGTCCCGGGCCATCAACGCGCTGGGCCTGGTGGCCACCGGGGCCGTCCTGGTAATCGTGCTGGTGACGAAATTCTTCGCCGGCGCCTGGATCGCCATCGTGACCATGGCGGCGATCTTCGTGATCATGAAGATGATCCACCACCACTACAACTCGGTGGCCCGGGAACTGGAAGAACACGAATGGGACGGGGTCCTGCCGAGCCGGACCCATTCGATCGTCCTGGTGTCGAAACTGCACCTGCCGACCCGCCGGGCATTGGCCTACGCCCGGGCCGGGCGGCCGGATACGCTCGAGGCGATCACGGTCAACGTGGACGAGGACGACACCCGGGCCCTCGTGCGGGATTGGGAGAAGAGCGATAATCCGGTCCCGTTGAAAGTTATCGAATCGCCCTACCGCGAGATCACCAAACCGGTGCTCGATTATGTGAAGCGGGTGCGCAAGGACGCCCCACGCGATGTGGTGACCGTCTTCATCCCCGAATACGTGGTCGGGCACTGGTGGGAGCAGGTTCTGCACAATCAGAGCGCATTGCGGCTGAAGGGCCGGTTGCTGTTCGAACCGGGTGTGATGGTGACCAGCGTGCCGTGGCAGCTGAGTTCTTCGGCGCGCGCCCGGGCGGCGGGCGAACCCGCGGCACCGGGCGCGGTACGGCGCGGCTACGGCGACAATGGGTGAGGTCCGATGAGTTCATGGCGCGATCGGGTGCTGTCGGTACGGCTCGGGCCGCCCGGGCACGGGGGATTCTGTGTGGCACGCCACGAGGGCCGGGTGGTGTTCGTCCGGCACGGCCTACCCGGTGAGCTGGTGCGGGCGCGGGTCACCGAGGACCGCGGCGGCGCGTTCTGCCGGGCCGAGGCCGTGGAAATCCTGGAGGCCTCACCGGACCGGATCCCCGCCACCTGCCCGGTATCGGGCCCGGGTGGGGCGGGATGCTGCGATTTCTCCTTCGCCACCGCGGTGGCGCAGCGGCAGCTGAAGGCCGCGGTGGTCGCCGAACAGCTGAGCCGCATTACCGGGATCGAACGCGCGGTCGAGGTGGAACCCATCACCGGCGCCGGTGATGGCACCGCCGGTTGGCGCACCCGGATCCGCCTCGTGGTGGATATGGCGGGCCGGGCGGGTGTGCACCGCTACCGCAGCACCGGGGTGCTCACCGACCTCCGGTGTCCGCAACCCGTGCCCGGCGCCCTGGACGATATCGACCGGCGCCGCTGGACGCCCGGCGCGGAGCTCGTGATCGCGGTCGACGACACCGGGGCCCGGCATATCGTCGAAATCGCTCCGCCGATACCCGACACCGGCCGGCGCGGCGGTGACCGGTACGCCGGCCGTTCCGGCCCCGGAGGCCGTGCCGACCGGCGTACCGGACGCACCCGCGGTCCGCGGGACGGCGCGGGCCGGCCCGGCGCGGAGCCGGAGGCGCCGGGTGCGCAGCGGCGGCGCACGGCGGCCCGGCGCGCCGCCACCCACGCGGACCGCGACGAATGGGTGGTCGAGGGCAGCGGCCGGGCCGTGCAGTACGTGGCCGGGCGGCGCTGGGAGGTGGCGGTGGCCGGATTCTGGCAGGCGCACCACGGTGCCGCGCAGTGCTATTCGGATGTCGTCGCCGACTGGGCCGATGCGGGCGTGGGCGCGACCGCGTGGGACCTGTACAGCGGCGCGGGGGTTTTCGCGGCGCGCCTGGCCGAACAGGTCGGCCCGACCGGCGCGGTGCGGGCGCTGGAATCCGCACCGGCCGCGGTCGCCGCCGGTAATGCCGCCCTGGTCGATCTGCCGTGGCTGGACCTGCGCACCGGGCGGGTCGAGAAGTGGGCGGCCGGACACCACCACCCGCGGCCACGGGTGGTGGTCCTCGATCCGCCGCGGGCCGGGGCGGGTAAACCGGTGGTGCACGCGGTGGCCGCCGCGGCGCCGGACCGGATCGTGCACATCGGCTGCGATCCGGCGTCGTTCGCCCGGGACCTGCGCCTCTACCTGGACGCCGGCTACGGGTTGACCGCGTTGCGTGCCTTCGACGCGTTTCCGGCGACCCATCATGTGGAATGCCTTGCACTCCTGGAGCGCTGACCGGATCGGTGCGGCGCCGCGGCGCCCTACTTCAGCTGCCAGGTGGCCCGCAGTGTCGCGGTGATCTCGGTCTCCCCGGATTCGATGGGCACGGGCGCCGGCGCGGCCGCGGCCACCATCCGGATCCCGCCGGGCTCAGCGGGCTGGGTCGGCGGCGGCGCGGTCGTGTGCTCGGTGATCTCGAGCACGGGACCCAGTTCGCGGGCGGCGCGCCGGGCGTACTGCCGCGCCTTGTCCAGCGCGTTGTCCCAGGCGGCATCACGGGCGCGCGCCAGGAGCCGTTCCCGGTCGGCGAAGGTGTGCCGCAGCCCACCCAGCCGCGCGTCGTCGCCGCCCGCTGCCACGGCATGGGCCACCACCTCCGACGGCGCCGGTCGCGCGGGATCGGCCGCGGCCGCGAGTGTGACCGTGAGCGTGCTGGTCGCGATATAGCCGACCACCCGGGCGGTACCGTCCTGCCAGGCCGTATCCGAGCGCACCGACAGCATGCCGGTGCCGATATCGGTGCCGGGGACACCGTCTTCGCGTAACGCGGTCGTCAGCGCCGTCACGCTCCGGCCCGCCCGGTCGTAGGCCAGTCCGACGGTGCTCGCGCGACATTCGACGCCGATCGAGAGCACGATCAGGTCGGGGGCGGCGCGGACGGTGCCGTATCCGAATACGGTTACCGTTCCCGCCGGTGGCTGGGTCATCCGGTCTCCTCGCGGTCGGTGTGCGGCGCTCGTCGGTGCGCCGCCGTCCCGGGGCCCGCGGCCGGACTCGGTTCGCGCGGCACCCGCCCCTCACCTTAGGCTGGACCGGTACGCCGGACCGCGGTTCCGGCCCGGTACGGAGGTGGGCACGGCTTGCCGCCCGGGTGGTGCAGTCGGCCGCGGCTCCTAGACTGGTCGGATCTACTGCGCTATCCGGAGGGAGCGAATCAGGTGGGAGTGCTTTCCCGGGTCGATACGCCCGAAGACGTGCGTCGGCTCTCGGCACCGCAACTGCGGGAGCTGGCGGCCGAGATCCGCGAATTCCTGGTGCACAAGGTCGCCGTCACCGGCGGGCACCTGGGACCCAACCTCGGGGTGGTGGAACTCACCCTCGCCCTGCATCGGGTATTCGATTCGCCCGCCGATCCGTTGATCTTCGACACCGGGCACCAGGCCTATGTGCACAAGATCGTGACCGGTCGCAAGGACCGCTTCGACAGCCTGCGCCGCAAGAACGGGTTGTCGGGGTATCCCAGCCGTGCCGAGAGCGAACACGACTGGGTGGAGTCCTCGCACGCCTCGGCGTCGCTGTCCTACGCCGACGGCCTGGCCAAGGCCTTCGCGCTCACCGGGCAGGACCGCCATGTCGTGGCGGTCGTCGGCGACGGGGCCCTCACCGGCGGTATGTGCTGGGAGGCGTTGAACAATATCGCCGCGGCCAAGGACCGCCCGGTGGTGATCGTGGTCAACGACAACGGCCGTTCCTACGCCCCCACCATCGGCGGGCTGGCCGACCGGCTCACGGCCCTGCGCACCCAGCCGGTGTACGAGCATATGCTCGACACGGGCCGCCGGTTCCTGAAAAGCATTCCGGGCGTGGGTGATTCCGCGTACTCGATGGTGCACGCGGTGAAGGCCGGGATAAAGGACGCGGTGAGCCCGCAGGAGCTGTTCAGCGATCTGGGTCTCAAATACGTCGGCCCGGTGGACGGCCACGATCTCGTCGCGCTCGAGTCGGCGCTGCGGCACGCCAAGGATTTCGGCGGCCCGGTGGTGGTGCACGCGGTCACCCAGAAGGGGCACGGCTACGAGCCGGCCGAGAACCATGTGGCCGATCAGATGCACACCTGCGGCCCCATAGACCCGCTCACCGGCGAATCCGTGAGCAGCGGGTCCGCGGCCAGCTGGACCTCGGTGTTCGCCAAGGAACTCATCACCCACGCCGAACGCCGCGACGATATCGTCGCGATCACCGCAGCCATGCCCGGGCCCACCGGGCTGTCCGCGTTCGGCGAACGTTTCCCGGATCGGCTCTTCGATGTCGGTATCGCCGAACAGCACGCGCTGGCCTCGGCGTCGGGTCTCGCGCTGGGCGGCCTGCACCCGGTGGTGGCCATCTACTCGACCTTCCTGAACCGGGCCTTCGATCAGCTGCTGATGGATGTCGCGTTGCTGAAACAGCCGGTCACCCTGGTATTGGACCGTGCCGGGGTCACCGGCGCCGACGGCGCGAGCCACAACGGTATGTGGGATCTGTCACTCCTCGGCATCGTGCCCGGTATGCGGGTGGCCGCCCCGCGGGATGCCGCGACCCTGGCCGAGGAACTCTCCGAGGCGCTGGCGGTCGACGACGGGCCGACGGCGTTGCGGTTCCCCAAGGACAGTGTGGGTGCCGAGATCCGGGCGATCGAGCGGCTCGACGGCGTGGATGTGCTGTGGCTGCCGGACCGGGAGGGGCCGTCGGCGCAGGCCCAGCGCGGCGATGTGCTGTTCGTGGCCGTCGGTGCCCTGGTACCGGCCGCGCTCCAGGCCGCGGAGCTGCTGGAGGCGGACGGAGTCACCGCTACGGTCATCGACCCGCGGTGGGTGCTGCCGGTATCCGATACCGTCGTCAAACTGGCCGAGAACTATCGCCTGGTGGTCACCTTGGAGGACAGCGGTCTGCACGGGGGTATCGGGGCGACCGTATCCTCCCGGCTGCGGGCCGCCGGTCTGGACGTGCCCGCGCGCGATATCGGCATTCCGCAGGAATTCCTGGAGCACGGCAGTATCGCGCAGGTGCGCCAGGAGCTGGGTCTGACCGCCCCCGATATCACCCGCCGAGTCACCGGCTGGCTGGACGCACGCTAGCCCCGCCCGCGGCCGCCCGTGCCCGCGGGCGGTCGTCAGCTCGGCGGAGGATCGATCAGGGCGGCGGCCAGTGGCTGTGCGGCGAGTTCGCGCTGCCAGGGCCGGGCACCGTGGCTCTTCAGGAAGCCGTCGACCGCCGCCGTGACCTCACCGGCGGCCTCCGGCCCGCCGCGGTAATCGGGCAGACCGTCCCAGCACAGCCGGCGCACCAGATCGGGCGACAGCAGGTTCTCCACCGGTACCGCCACCCGCTCGGAGATGTGGGTCATCACCGCGCGTGCCCGGGCCAGCCGGGCCGCGGCGGCGGGATCACGCCGTTCCCAGCGGTTGACCGGCGGCGGTCCGTCGTAGGGCTGGCTCATCCGGGGGAGGTCCTCGTCCGGCAGAGCGCGCGCGCGTTCCACCGCGCCCAGCCATTCCCTGGAGTAGCGGCGCTGGCGCGGGCCGCCGAACACCGGTAGCTCGCGCAGCTGCCCGATCGAGGCGGGTTCGGCCTTGGCGGCCGCGATGATGGCGGAATCCGGGAGGATCCGGGAGGGCGCGATATCGCGGCCGCGCGCCAGGGTGTCGCGGGTGGTCCACAATTCTCGCACAATCGCCAGCTGGCGGGCCCGGCGCAGCGTATGGATGCCGGAGGTGCGCCGCCAGCGGTCCGGTTTCGGCGTGGCCGGTTCGAGTAGCCGGATATGTTCGAACTCCTGCGCGGCCCAATCGGTTTTGCCCTGCTCGGCCAGCGAGGCGGCCACAGCCGCACGGAGTTCGATCAACAGTTCCACATCGAGTGCGGCGTAGTTCAGCCACGCCTCCGGAAGGGGCCGGGTCGACCAGTCCGCGGCGCCGTGCCCTTTACGCAGCTCCCGGCCGAGCAACTGCTCGACCATGGCGGCCAGACCGACCCGGGGGAACCCGGCCAGCCGCCCGCCCAGTTCGGTATCGAACAGCACCGCCGGGCGCAGGCCCAGCTCGGCCAGGCCGGGTAGGTCCTGGTCGGCCGAGTGCAGAATCCATTCGAGTCCGTTGATCGCCGCGGCCAGCGGTGCGAGCGCGTCGGCGACCGGTATCGGGTCGATGAGCACGGTGCCCGCCCCGGCCCGGCGCAACTGGATGAGATACGCGCGCGACGAATACCGGAAACCCGAGGCGCGTTCGGCGTCCACCGCCAGCGGCCCGGATCCGGCGGCGAGACGCTCCGCGGCCGCCGCTACGCCCTCGGCGGTACGGCAGACCGGGGGGACACCCTCGGCCGGGACCAGCAGCGGTACCGCGGTGGGCTCGGCCGGACCGGAATCGGTGGCCTCGGCGCACGGGCCCGAATCGGACGCCGGAGACAGGCCGGTGCCACCATCCGGGTGGTCACCGGACAGGTGTTCGGGCTCCTCTACTACCGGCATAAAGGGCCACTCTACGTGGCCGAGGCTGCGTCCGATATTCAACCACGGTCGGTCTCGCCGACCGGCGAGGGCCGCAGATCGGTGATGCCCGCCGGCGGCAGACCCGCCGCATAGGCCAGGACTTCCCCGAACGCTTCGACATGGGGGCGCATCTCGGTGGTGCGGGCCGTCCACGAGGCCCGTAGTTCCAGCTGATGCGCGCGGGGCGGACCCGCGATATCTCCGTAGCGCACCGAGCTGGTGGAAGTCACCGTACCGCCGAGCGCGGTGAACGGCCCCTCCCGGGATTCCAGGGCGTCCACCAGCCAGCTCCAGGCGACCTCCGGCAGGAGCGGATCGGCGGCCAGCGCGCCGTCGATATCGGCCTGAATATAGGCGACCAGCCGGAAGACGCCGTGCCACGCCTCGTCCCCACCGGGGTCGTGGAGCAGGATGAGCCGCCCGAAGGCGTCGCCGTCGGAGTCGATCGGTACGACGGGTGAGTCCTCGTGGATCACCTCGGCGCCGAGCGCGTAGGAGTACGGGGCGAGACGCTGCGGCGGACGGATCGGGGAGAGCTCGATCCGCGGATGTACGGATGCGGCGCCCATCGACGAGACGGCGGCACGAAACGCTGCGGGTTCATCGCCGGGCCCGTCGTCGGGTGCGCCGTCGCGGATATCGAGCGGTGTCACGGGGAATGACGGTAGACCCGTAGCCCCCGGGGTGGGCGGAGGCGCGCCGGGCGACCGTTGTTGCTGCATGGACGGGCCCGAGCGTGGTAAACAGCGCGCAACTCGCCGGACGGCGTACACAGCCGCCGCCCAGGACGGCGGATCAGCGCTCCCGGCGGTGCTGTGCGGCCTTGCGCGCCGGGCCGCGTGGGGCCGCATACGATGGCGGGTGATGAGCACATATACGCGCCGCCGGTTGTCCGATGCCCCGTTCCTGGCCGCCGCCACCGGCGCCACACCGGCGCGGCGGCCGGTGTGGTTCATGCGCCAGGCGGGCCGGTCGCTGCCGGAATACCGCGAGGTCCGGGCAGGTATCGGGATGTTGGAGTCGTGTTTCGACCCGGAACTCGTCTGTGAGATCACCATGCAGCCGATCCGCCGCCACGGCGTCGACGCGGCGATCTTGTTCTCCGATATCGTCGTTCCGCTCAAGGCCGCCGGAATCGACCTCGATATCGTCGCCGGTGTCGGTCCGGTGGTGAGCGCACCGGTCCGTACGGCCGCCGATATCCAGGCGCTGCCCCGGCTGCGGCCCGAGGAAGTGGGCGCGGTCACCGACGGGGTGCGGTTGCTGGTCGCCGAGCTCGGGGAAACTCCGCTCATCGGTTTCGCGGGTGCGCCGTTCACGCTGGCGTCCTATCTGGTGGAGGGCGGCCCCAGCAAGAACCACGAGCGCACCAAGGCCATGATGCACGGCGATCCGAAGGCCTGGCACGCGCTGCTGGGAGTGCTCACCGATATCACCATCGTGTTCCTGCGGGCCCAGCTCGAGGCCGGAGTCGACGCGGTGCAGCTGTTCGACTCGTGGGCCGGCGCGCTCGCGCTGGCCGACTACCGCCGCTATGTGCTGCCGCATTCGGAACGGGTCTTCGCCGAACTCGCCGACGCCGGGGTGCCCCGGATCCATTTCGGGGTGGGCACCGGGGAACTGCTCGGCGCGATGGGTGAGGCCGGGGCCGATGTGGTCGGTGTCGATTGGCGGCTGCCGCTGACCGAGGCGGTACGGCGGGTCGGTCCCGGAAAAGCATTGCAGGGCAATCTCGATCCCGCGGTGCTCTTCGCGGGCTGGCCGGTCGTGGAGGCCGAAGCGCGCCGGATCGCCGACGAAGCGGATTCGGCGCTGGCCATGGGCGCCGCGGGCCATATCTTCAATCTGGGTCACGGGGTACTGCCCGAGACCGATCCCGGGGTGCTCACGGCGCTGGTGGAGCTGGTCCACGAGCTGTGAGGCCGCGGCGCCCGTCCTGACATCGACTCCCGGGACCGGACGCTCCCGGCCGGGTGGGGGTTTCGGGTGCGGAGGGCTCGATCGCGCGGTGCGCGGGCGCCGGATACGGTCGGGGGATGAGAATCGCGGTGGTCGGTGGGGGGATCAGCGGGCTCGTCGCGGCCTACCGGTTGCGCGGGCTGCTGGGGGAATCGGCCGCGATCACGGTGGCCGATATCCGGGACCGGTTCGGCGGGGTGCTGCGGACCAGCGAGATCGCGGGCGAACCGGTCGATCTGGGCGCGGAGGCGTTCGTCGGCCGGCGGCCGGAGGTGCCCGAGTTGCTGGATGAGCTGGGCATTGCCGACCAGCTGGTACATCCGGCCGGTCTGCGCCCGCTGATCTGGTCGCAGGGGCGCGCCCATCCACTGCCGGAGCGCACACTGATGGGTATCCCGGCCGATGCGGCGGCTGTCGAGGGACTGGTCGATGTCGCGACGGTGGCGCGTATCGCCGCCGAACCGCGGCGTCCGCTCACGTGGCGGCCCGGTGCCGATATCGATGTCTGCTCGCTGGTGGCCGATCGCTTCGGGGAACAGACCGTGGCGCGCAGTGTCGACCCGCTACTCGGCGGCGTGTATGCCGGTTCTGCCCGGTCCATCGGGCTCCGCGCGGCGTTGCCCACACTCGCGGCCGCGCTGGACCGTGGCGCCGGGAGCCTCACCGAGGCGGTAGCGGCCGCACTGCCCCCACCTTCCGGCGCACCGGTGTTCGGGGCGCTGCGTGACGGTTACGGCGCGCTGCTGGACGCGCTGGCCGGTCGGACGGCGGCCACCACGGTCGGCGACACCGCCGTCACCGGTCTCCGGCGGATACCGGGTGGTTGGACGGTGGAACCGCTCGGGGAATTCGAGGCGGTCGTCCTCGCGACCCCGGCACCGGTGACGGCCCGGTTGCTGGCCGATATCGCGCCCGTGGCGGCGCGCGCGGCCGCCGGGATCGAGCTGTCCTCCTCGGCCCTGGTCGCACTGGAACTGCCGAAGGACACCGCACTGCCGGCGAATTCGGGTGTGCTGGTCGCGACGGGGGAGCCGTTGCGGGCCAAGGCGTTCACCCTGTCCAGCCGGAAATGGGCGCATCTGGCCGCGCGGGGCTCGGCCCTGGTGCGGGTCTCGTTCGGCCGATTCGGTGACGACGCGGTGCTGGGCCTGTCCGATGCCGAACTCATCGATGCCGCCGCCGCCGACCTCGCCACCGTCACGGGGTTGCCGATCACTCCGCGGTCCGCGATCGTGCAGCGCTGGCCGGGTGGGCTCGCCCAGTACGCCCCGGGGCACACCGAACGGGTCGCCGAGATCGAATCCGCGGTGGCCGCTTTCGGCGATCTCGCGGTGACCGGCGCCTACCTGCACGGTGTCGGGGTGCCCGCGTGCGTGGCTGCGGCGACGCGGGCCGCGGCGCGTATCGCCGGCGGGGCGGCTCCGGCACCGGCCTGAACACCGCACATCGGGTTCCGGGCAGCCGGGCCGCCGATCGACCGGCCCCGCCCCCGCGACGATCCGGCGAGTGGCACGATGGGGCTATGGCGCGACTCGATTACCAGTCTCTCAACTCCACCATCCGCTATCTCATGTTCTCCGTGTACCAGGTGCGGCCCGGAGTGCTCGGGGACGACCGCGCCACAACGTTGAAGGAGGCCCGCGAATTCTTCGACGGGCTCGCCGATCGCGGTGTCGTGGTGCGCGGTATCTACGATGTGGCCGGTATGCGCGCCGACGCGGATTTCATGGTCTGGAGCCATGCCGAGCGGGTCGAGGACCTGCAGGCCGCCTACGCCGATTTCCGGCGCACCACCGAACTCGGCCGGGCGAGCACCCCGGTCTGGAGCAATGTGGCGCTGCACCGGCCCGCCGAGTTCAACAAGAGCCATATTCCGGCGTTCCTGGCCGGCGAGGAACCCGGGAACTACATTTGCGTCTATCCGTTCGTCCGGTCCTACGAGTGGTATCTGCTGCCCGACGACGAACGCCGCAAGATGCTCGCCGATCACGGCAAGGAAGCCCGCGGCTATCCCGATGTGCGAGCCAACACCGTCGCCTCGTTCGCGCTCGGCGACTACGAGTGGATTCTCGCGTTCGAGGCGCCGGAACTGCACCGCATCGTCGATCTGATGCGCGACCTGCGAGCCACCGAGGCCCGGATGCACGTCCGGGAGGAGACCCCCTTCTACACCGGGCCGCGGGTCGAACTCGATCAGCTCATCGCCGCACTACCCTGACCGGCAGTCGGACAACCGCCCGGCGGAGGCCCCGGGTAGGGGGATATCCGCCGGGCGGTTGTCATATGACGTGCTGCCCGGACGCGGGCCGGGTCACTGTGCTGTATCGGTCGCGGGTTGCAGGCGCAGGGAGATCGAGTTGATGCAGTACCGCTTGTCGGTCGGTGTCGGATATCCCTCGCCCTCGAAGACATGCCCGAGGTGGCTGTGGCAATTCGCGCACAACACCTCGACGCGGCGCATGCCCAGCGAAGTGTCCTCACGCAGTAGTACCGCGTCCGAGTCGGCCGGATCGAAGAAGGACGGCCATCCGCAATGCGACTCGAACTTCTCCGTGCTCCGGAAGAGTTCGGCGCCGCAGGCGCGGCAGCTGTACACCCCCTCGGCGGTGGTGTCGGTGTATTCGCCGGTGAACGGTCGCTCGGTGCCGGCTTCGCGGAGCACCGCGTACTCCGCGGGGTCCAGCCTGGCCCGCCACTCCTGCGGGCTGAGCTGGATCTTCGGGGCGGGCAGGGAGGTATCGGTCGCGTCCGTTTCGGAACTCATGCCTCCACGCTAATACGTGTGCCGCGGCGCGTCCCGTATCAGCCGCGGACGGCCTGCGTCTCGACCACGCGCGCACCGGCTCGTTCGGGCTCCGCCCCGGGGCCGGCGACCGAGGACCGGACCGGCGGGGCCGGTGCGGCGAAATCGTCCACTCCGGCATCCCGGGAGTCGGGCGCCTCGGCCATCCACACCGGGTCCAGCCGCGGCAACCGGCCCGCGCGCCGGGCGGCCAGGTACCGGTCGCCGAGCACACAGAACACGACGACCAGCAGCAGGCCCCAGCCGAAGGTGATCCGCAGGTATTCCAGATTGCGGCCGATATCGGGCCAGCGGTGCGACAGCCATTTGTCGTAGGACATGAACCCGAAAACCGCCAGCCAGGCCGGCCAGTTGCGCAGCACGGAATTGCGCAGCACCACCGACATAAGGAACGGGAACAGCATCATCGAGTAGTACATCTGGCCGAGTGAGGACAGGAGGAATTCCGCAGTGAGCAGGACTCCCGCGGAGGTCGTGACGAAGAACAGCTCATCTTCGCGGTAGTACCGGTACAGGATCCACAACGAGAGCAGCACCAGCACCGCCATCGACAGGCGGATGCCCCAGGTCAGCCAGGGCGGTAACCCGTAGTACTCGGCGTTGCCGGGAATAGCGCTGTTGAAGTAGTCGCGTGTCTCCAACAGGTAGGGGAAGGTACCCGTGAAGAACTTGTCCGGATCTCGGGACAGTGGCCAGGCGATCGCGGTCAGTACGAGCGGGATGCCGGCGGCCCCGATCACCACGTTCCATTGTTTGCGCACCAGGGCTATCAGCAACAGCGGTGCCAGGGTGGGTTTCACGGCGATCGTCAGACCCATGATCACCCCGGCCCACAGGTCTCTTCGTTGCAGTAGCAGGATCAGGAACAGCATCTCCGCCAGCAGCAGGCATCCGTTGACGTTGGTGAACACCAGCGTGTTGATCACCGTCTCGGACAAGAACATGGCCAGCAGCAGGACCGGGGCGGCGATGGAGCGCAGCGTGTAGTTGAACAGCCGCAGCAGCAGATACCAGGCGATCAGGATGGCGACAGCGTTGAGCAGGATGAACAGCCAGCGCGACTTCTCGTAGTCGATCACCGCGATGGGCGCGATCAGCAGGGTGCCGCTGGGCGGGTACAGGTAGTGCGGGTCGACCGAATCGAAATTCGCCGTATAGACCTCGCGCCCGTTGAGGAAATCCAGCGAGGCCTGGTAGACCGGCTTGTAGTCGTCGGTCACGAAACCGTTGACAGCCTGGATGAACACCCGGTTCAGCACGGTCATGACCGCCAGTGGCCAGAGCGCGAACCGGATCACGTCGGCGGTTGTTCGAGCAGTGCGGGGCTCGAGCTGTCGAAGGAACACCACGGCACGGTACACCGGGCGGTGCCGTGGTGTTGCCGGGGCCCACCCTCGACGCGCCGGTCAGGCGCGCCTCGGACCCTGCGCGAGGCGCCTTCGGGCAGTACCGGTCAGGCGGGGCAGGCGGTGCCGTCGCCGGGCAGCCGCCCGTCCTTCAGATACGTTACGAGCGCGGTCTGCGCGCATCCGGAGTGCGCGCTCACCGGGTGACCCCAGCCCTGCCAGGTCATGGTCGAGGTCCGGGCGCCCGCGGCCCCGAGGGCACCGGTCACCGAGGCTTGGGCGATCCCGGTCACCGGGTCGGCCACACCGGTGAGTACCAGTACCGGCAGTTGGAGTTTCTCCAGCGCCGCCGGCGCCTCGGTCACCGGCCATGCCAAGCAGGCCAGCATCGACAGGGCCGTCGCCCGGCCGAACGCCGGATACTTCTGCGCCCAGATACCGGTCAGGTCGGTGACCTGCGGCGCGGGCGGAGTCTGCGGCATATCGGTGCAGCCGTTGACGAACTGGCCGTCGGTCGCGGTGGCGGCCTCCTGCTGATCGATCAGTCCCTTCAGCGCGCCCAGGTCGCCGCGCCCGGCCGCGGACAGGGCGTCGGCGAGTACGCCGATCCGGCCGGTCTGGTCCGCGCGGGGGTTGCCGAGGAACCCGGTGACGGCCGTGCGGACCCCGTTTGCCGAGATGTCGCCGAGCTGCCCGTCGGCCGCTTTCTGCATCAGTTCGGTCACGGCCGCGCGCGGATCGGGTCCGAGCGAGCACGAGATACCGGCGCACTGCTGGGCGAATGCCGACAGCGCCGCCTCGGCACCCTGGACCGCGGTCTCGGTCCGGGTGACGGTGTCCACACCCACCGGGGTGGGGGAGTCGAGGACGAGCCGGGCCAGCCGATCACCGTACTTGCGGGCGTACTCCAGGCCCACCAGCGCGCCGCTGCCGGTACCCAGCACGGCGATGTGGTCGACATTCCACTCGCGGCGCAATTGCTCGATATCGTCGGCGGCGTGTGCGGCGTCGAAGGTGCCGTCGTAGGGCTGCAGGAAGTCCCGGCAGGAAATGGTTCCGTTGCGGGACAGGTCGGACATACCGGTCACCGCGTCACCGCCCGGGGTGAACTGGGCGTTGTCCTGCAGACCACTGCGGATATCGGCGGGCAGACAGTCGATCGGCTGGGAGGTGCCGATACCCCGGCGGTCCACCGCGACCACGGGGTGGGCGCCGAGCAGGGCGCTCGCCGGACCGGTGGCCAGCCCAGCGAGGGTGGCGCCGGAGGAGCGGTCCACCCCGGAGGTCAGGACCAGTGGTGCGGCGTCGGGCGGGGTCTGCGGCAACCGGGCGCGCACCGCGCCGGTACGAAAGTTGCCCAGCACCGAGCCCGCGCTGTCGATCGGGGTGGAGAAATCGGCGCATTCCAGCACCAGCCCGGCGGGTCCCGGGCCCATCCCGGCCTGGTCGAATGTTTCCCGGGTGCACTCCCGCCACGCGAGGTCCTTCTTCGGGACCTCGGCGGCGGGCGGCGGTGGAACCTGGGCGGAGGTGGTGGATTCGCCTGGCACAGGTGGACGTTCGACGGCGACGTGCGGGCGGTCCGAGGGACCGGCCCCGCAACCGGCGATCATGATCAAAAGTGCCGAGGCCGGCACCACTGCCCGAGTCCAGCGCATGCGCTATACCCTGCCAGGTCCGGATCGGATCCGCCGGATCGGGACGCCCGGGCCCCGCCGCGCAGGTGCGCCGCTCGGGTTTCAGGCACGCACCCAGCGGGTGAGCATCGTCCCGTCCGGGTCCAGCAGTACATGCGCCGGTGTCATCCGCATCCCGAATTCCTCGTGCGACACCGAGATCCGGCGAGCTGGCCCGCCGACCAGCAGCGGCGCGGTGGTCAGGCAGAGCTCGTCGACCGTGCCTGCGCCGGCCAGCGAGCCGAACAGCTGCGGTCCGCCCTCGCACAGCATCCGCCGCAACCCGCGCGCCACAAGCGCCTCCGGGACCGCCTGCGGCGCGATGATCTCGTCCCCGATCTCGATCACTTCGGCGCCCGCCGCGGCGAGCGCGCGTACCCGCTGCGCGGGCGCCGCCGCGGTGGTGAGGATCAGCGTAGGGGTCCGGGCGGTGGCGATCACCCGATGGCCGGGGTCCAGTGCGGCGGAGGCGGTCACGATCGCGATCGGCGGCGGGTCGCCCTCGGCGTGGCCGCCGATGCCCCGGGCGAACAGTTCCCGGCGCAGGCCCGGGTCGGTCTGCGCGCCCCCGTAGTTTTCCGCGCGTACCGTGCCCGCGCCGACCAGGACGACATCGCACAATTCGCGCAGCAGATGGAACACCCGTTTGTCCGCCGGTGTGCCCAGCGCACCCGAGACGCCGCCGGATCCGGTGACGGCGCCGTCGATACTGGAGACGAAATTGACCCGCAGCCGACTGTCGTCCGGCCCGCCCGGGTAGGCGTACAGATCGGCGAGCGCGTCGTTGTCGAGGTCTGTGAGCTGGATCGCATCGGGGATACGCTGCATACCAACAGCTCATACCACGTCACTAGGCTACGTCCATGCCAGATCGCCTCGTCGACCGCCGCCCGGAGGTCCCCGCCGACCAGCTGGTCGCCCAGATGGTACCGCCGCCCATGTTCGACGAGGTCGGTTTCGATACCTACATTCCCGACTCGAACGAGCCCAGCCAGGCCGCGGCGGTCGCCTCGGCCCGTGCCTTCGCGGAAAAGGTCACCGGCATCCACAAGGCCGCGCAGAAGAAATCCTTCTTCGGGAAGAAGAAGCCGGCCCAGGGCGCGGGGCTGTACCTGGACGGCGGGTTCGGTGTCGGCAAGACCCACCTGCTGGCCTCGATCTTCCACAACGCGCCGGCGCCGAAATCGTTCGGCACCTTCGGTGAACTCACCAACCTCGTCGGCGCGCTGGGTTTCGGCAACGCGGTCGAGCGGCTGTCGGCCAACAGTGTGCTGTGCATCGACGAATTCGAACTGGACGATCCGGGGGACACCATGCTGGTCTCCCGGCTGCTCACCGAGCTTTCGGCGAGCGGCGTCTCGGTGGCGGCCACCTCCAACACATTGCCCGGGCAGCTCGGCGAGGGCCGGTTCGCGGCGCAGGATTTCCTGCGCGAGATCAAGAAGCTCGGCTCGATCTTCGACACGGTGCGGGTGGACGGCCCCGACTACCGGCACCGGGATCTGCCGCCGGCCCCGGAACCCAGCAGTGATGCGCAGCTGAACGAACGGGCGGTGGGCACCCCGGCGGCGACGCTGGACGATTTCGATGCCCTGCTGCGCCATCTGAGCACCCTGCACCCGTCGAAATTCGGCGCGCTGATCGACGGGGTGTCGGCGGTGTTCGTCTCCGGGGTGCATCCGGTCAACGATCAGGCGGTGGCCCTGCGCCTGGTGGTGCTGGCCGACCGGCTCTACGACGCGGGCGTCCCGGTGACCGTCTCGGGAGCGAAACTCGACGAGATCTTCTCCTCGGAGATGCTCGACGGCGGCTATCGCAAGAAGTACCTACGGGCGATCTCGCGCCTGCTGGCGCTGTCCCGCTTCGAGGTCCCGGCCTGAGCGCGGCCCTGCGGTAGCCGGGTCGTTCCGGCCGCCGGGTGTCGATCCGCGCGGCGTGCGACGACGCGCCGTTTTCGGGTTGACCCCGAACCCCGGGGTTGGTTTGCTGAGTCCGGCACGCCACGCGGGGGTGCCGGCGAGCGAGGGGAGTTCCGCGCATGGTTCATCGTTCGGCGCGTGTACCGGCCGCTGTTCTCACCGGTGCCCTGATCGCCTTCGGCCCGGTCGCGGCGGCGGATGTCACCATGGCGCCGGCGGCCGCGGAGGTGCTCACCGTCGACCGGTCGCTACACCTGACCGGCGCTCCCAATGCCCGTGATCTCGGCGGCTACCGCACCGTGGACGGGCGCACCGTACGCACCGGTATCGCGTTCCGCACCGATCAGCTCACAAACCTCACGCCCACGGATCTCACGGAACTGACCCGGCGCGGAGTCCGTACCGTCGACGATCTGCGCACGGTCTACGAGCGCGCGCTCGGCCCGGACCGGATCCCCGCCGGTGCCCGCGCCCACTGGTACGACATGATCGGTGCCGCCCCGCTGCCGGAACTCGTGTCGACCCTCGCCGGTGGCAGCGACCTGTACCGGGCGTTCATCACCGCCCCGGGCGCGAACCAGGCGGTGGCCGGGGTGTTGCGCGATATCGCGGCGTCGGGGCGGGGTCCCGACGCCGGCGCGGTGCTCTTCCACTGCACCGCCGGCAAGGACCGGACCGGCTGGACCGCCGCGGTACTGCTCACGCTGCTCGGGGTGGATCGGACCACGGTCACCGAGGACTATCTGCTGTCCAACCACTACCGCGGCGCTGCGGCCGGCGACCCGGTGGGCGGGGTCCAGCGGGAATGGCTCGACGCCGCCTTCGATCAGGTCGCGGTGAGCTACGGCGGTTTCGACCGCTATGTGAGCGAGGGCCTGGGGCTGAGCTCCGCGGAGGTCGACGCGCTGAAACAGCGCATGCTGGACTGAGACCGCGCCGGCGGGCCACCGGTCCGGCCGACGCTCAGAACTCGAGTCGCAGTACGTAGTCCCGGTGCACCTGACGCCCGACGGTGAAGGTGCGGGTACCCACCTGCTCGAAGCCGTACTTGGCGTAGAAGCGTTGCGCCCGCAGGTTCTCCTGGTTCACGGCGAGCCAGACGCCGGCGTAATCGGCCCCGCGGGCCTGCTCCAGGGCCGCGTGCATGAGCGCGCTCGACACTCCGGTGCCGTGATGGCCCGGCAGCACATACATCTTGCTGATCTCGAGCACTGGATCCAGCGCGACCGCCGCCGCCACCGCGGAATCGGAGGGCGGCCCACTGTGCAGGATGGCGTATCCGACGATCTCGTCGTCCGCGACCGCTTTGAGGACCGTGCGCGCCGGATCGGACAGATACTCCCCGAACCGTTCACCGGAGAGCACCTCCGCCAGAAATACCTCGATATCTTCCATATCCGAACCCGGCGGGCAGGCCAGCGGGAACGTCGCGGCGGCGACATCGCTGAGCGCCTCGGCGTCCCACAGTCCGGCCCGGTCCACGGTGACAGTGGTCATATCCCCATGAGACCACAGCGGTACGGCCTCCGGTGTTGCGCTGGTCCGGACGGTACGGGCCCGCTCTGCGGACAGCTGGTCCGAGGTTCCGGTGGACTCGTGCGACCTGCGGCGATAGGCGTAATAGAGCCTCCGGCTTTGCCTCCGGACACATCCGACGTAATCTCTCGCCCATGAGGAGCGGGAACCGCATCGCGATCGTCGGTGCGGGTATCGCGGGTCTGGTCTGCGCGAAGGTCCTGAGTGAGGATGGGTTCGCGGTCGAGGTTTTCGACCGAGCCCCCGATATCGGCGGCGTGTGGAGCGAGACTCGCCGTTACCCGGGCTTACGCGCGCAGAGCAGCAAGTACACCTACCACTTCTCCGACCATCCGATGCCCGCCGACTACCCGCGGGTGCTCGACGGAGCCCGGATGCAGGAGTACCTGGCGAGCTACGTGCGTGCCTTCGGGCTGACCGATCGCCTCCGGCTGCGCACCGAAGTGGTGGCGGCCGACCCGGTCGACGGCGGCTGGCTGCTCGAGATACGCGATCTCGACGGTGTGCACCGCACCTCCTGCGATCACCTCGTCATCGCCAACGGTGTGTTCAGCGAACCGGAGCTCCCCGATTTCGCGGGAATGACCGAATTCGGGCGTGCCGGAGGCCAATTGGGGCACAGCACCCAGTTCCTGGATGTGGACGCGGTCCGCGACCGTTCGGTCGTGGTGGTCGGTTACGGCGCGGCAGCCTGCGACCTGGCCACCGAGATCAGCCGGGTGGCCGCCGAGACCACGGTGGTGGCGCGTCGGCTGCTGTGGAAGATGCCGCGCCGGCCGGCCCCCGGGCTGGACGCCGAACGGGTGCTGCTCACCCGCACCGGTACCGCCCATTTCCGGCATCCCGAGCCCGGCCGGTTCGAGCGCCTGCTGCACGGCCCGGGCCGTTCCTTCCGGGAGAGCAACCTCGATCTCATCGAAGCGCTGGTGGCCCAGCGGTCCCGGGCCGCGGAGCTCGGGCTGGTGCCGCCGGTGCGGTTCGACCGGGCCCACGAGGCCGCGTTCGGCCTGGTCGCCGATGATTTCGCCGATCAGGTCGCGGCCGGCCGGATCACCGTGTGCGGCGGGACGGAGGTCGCCGCGCTGGGTGGCGGCCAGGGCGGCCCGTATGCCGAATTGTCCGACGGCCGGTTGATCCGTGCGGATATCGTTGTCTGCGCCACCGGTTTCCAGCAGCGGGTCCCGTTCCTGACCCCGTACGTGCAGCGCCAGCTCACCGACGACAACGGTAATTTCCGGCTGTACCGGCAGATCCTGCCGTTGCAGGTACCGCATCTGACCTTCGCCGGTTACAACTCCTCGTTGCTGAGTGCGGTGGGTGCGGAGGTCGGCGCGCACTGGACCTCGGCCCTGCTCACCCGGACTCTGTCCCTGCCGCCCGCGGAGACGATGAGCGAGCGGATCGAGGCCCGCTTGCGTTGGATGCACGAGTACACCGGCGGTCACCACGCGCACGGTACCTCGGTGACGCCTTACGCCCTGCGCGATATCGATGAACTGCTCGCCGATCTCGGGGTGAAGTTGCCTCTCGCGGCCCGTGCCGCGCAATGGGTGCGTCCGGCCCGGCCCGGTGACTACAAGGTGGTGTCGCGCCGGAAACGGGGGTCCGTGGGCCGGCCTCTCGGCGCGGACGCCTACGGTGCGCCCTCGTCGCAGCCGCAGCCGCCCTTGTCGCCACCGCAGCCGGCGTCCCCGCCGACCGGTGCGACCGAACCGATTCACACCGGTGCCGCGCGCCCCGACTCGTCCGGCGGGCGACCGGTGGCCTCCGAATCGCCGACCGTGAAACTGCCGGAGTCGGCTCTCCCGGGCGCCGACGAGCGGACGAAGATCATTGCGATGCCTGCCGCGCACCCGGCCGGACCGGAACCGCACACCGCGCCCGGAGCACCTCCGCAACCGGTGGAGCAGTCCCGGCCCGCGCCCGCGGCGGTGCACACCCGGTGGCCGGTGAACGCCCCACAGCCGCCGGACACGCCGCATCCGGAGAACGCGGCGCCGTCCGCCGACACACAACCCACGGAGCCGCCTCCCGCCGCGCAGCAGTCGGCGGTGGACGTCGCCCGGGACGCGGCCCGGCGGGCGGCGGCCGAAAAGCGGGCGGCCGGTATCGCCGCACGATCCAATAGCCCCACGGTCCGGCTCGATATGCGGGCGGCCCAAGCGGCTGCGGCCGCGGCGGCCGCCGAGAACTCCGCGCCGCCGTCACCCGATCCGCAGACACCCGGCGAGGCCCCGGCGGGCGCGGCATCCGCGTCCACCGCCGAGCCCGGCACCCGGGAGGCGACGGAACCGGGTACAGCCACCACGGCACCGGACGGCGCCGAACCGGTGGAGACCGATCCGGTACCGGCGAACGGAAGCACGGGCACGGAGTCGGCCGCCGCCACCGACCGGACACCGGCTGCCGGCGCCGGCGGCACGGCGCCCGCGGCAACGGCGGGTTCGGCACCGGCTCCCGGAACGACCGACCCGGTAGCGGCCGAGACCGCCGAGCGGGCACCGGCCACCGGTTCGGTGTCTGCCGCCGGACCGGAGACACCGGAACGGGCAATCGGCGATTCGGAATCGGCGGCCTCCGAACCCGAGACACAGGCCACCGGCGCGTCCTCGCGAACCTGACCCGGCCGTGCCGGATCTGGATCTGAACCTGCTGGTGGCCCTGCACGCCCTGCTCGAGACCAACAGTGTCACGCAGGCCGCCGAACGGCTCAACACCTCGCCACCGGCGATGAGCCGCACCCTGGCGCGATTGCGCCGGGTCTACAACGACCCGCTGCTGGTCCGGGCCGGGCGCCAACTTGTGCCGACTCCCCGCGCGCTCGAGTTGCGGTTCGAGGTCGGTGCGCTGGTCGAACAAGGACGGGCGCTGCTGGCGAAACCCGATACCGTCGACCCGGCCGCCCTGGTCCGCGGGTTCGCGGTGCACGTGGACGACGCGGTGCTGCCCGAACTCGCCGCCCGGCTGCTCACCGAGGTCCGGGCCCGAGCGCCGGGCGTGACCCTGCGATTCGTGCCCGGCGAAGCGGCCGGTTCGGCGAGCGCGCTGCGTGACGGCCGGATCGACGCACAGGTCGGGGTGATCGCGCAGGCCGATCCGCAGACCCGGGTGGAACGGGTACGCGGGGACCGGTTGATCGGTGTCGCCGCCCCCGGGCATCCGCTGGTCACCGAACGGGTGACCGTGGCCGCCTACGCCGCCGCGGCCCATATCAGCGTCTCGGCGCGCGGAATCGCCCGCGGCCCCATCGACGACCGGCTCGCCCTGCACGGCCGCACCCGCCGCGTCGTGGCCACTGTCCCCGATCTGACAACGGCGTTGCTCGCCGTGCGTTCCGGTGTCGCGGTGTGCCCGGCCCCCGCGGTCGTGGCGGCCACCGCCCTGCCGGCACTGGGTCTGTGCGCGTTCGAGATTCCGCTGCCGTTGCCGGAGGTGACGATTTCGCTGGCCTGGCATCCGCGCAACACCCCCGCCCCCGCGCACGCGTGGCTGCGCACCCTGGTGCGTTCGGTGCTGACAGCCCCCGATCCGGTGACCGGGACACCGCCGGGGGTGAGGGTCGCGTGGGTCCCATCTGGGTAACTGCTGGGCAGAAACCTGGCGTCGACCGGCCTTTGTGGCGCACCCTGGAATACGTCGGTGTGGTGTCGGGCCGACATGGTGGGACGGGTTAGATGGGTGGTCGCATGCAGACGAAGCGGCGGACTGATATTCGGTGCGGGCGCCGGACGATGTTGTCCGACCTGGGTATATCCGACGGTCCGGTGAGCACGGATACGGCGCCGCAGACCACCTCCGGCTATGGTTGCGGCTGTGCGCACTGTGTGGAGGCGCAGTGGGATGCGCAGCGACTCAAGTTCTGGCTGGCGAGCCGGTTGCTCGCGTTCGGGGCGGACGAGGCGGTGGTGGACCGGCGCTGCGGTCCGGTCACCGTCGATGTCTGGTGGCGGCGCGGCACCGAGCAGGGTGCGATCGAGGTGCGCACCGGCCCACTGACCCAGGAACTCGCGCAACAACATACGGACCGGCTGCGGGCGTTGGGTTGTGCGAATGTGCTGTGGTTGTGCGCGCCCGGTTTCTGGGTGTCCCAGTTGCCCGCCCTCGGTATCGCCGATCTCGCACCCGCCTCGTGTGAGTACCGTGCAGTGAGCGGCATGCTGGAATCCGGTCCCACCGGTCTGGTCGTGCCGGCCGCGCGGCCCTACGAATTGCGGGAGTTCCTGCGGGAGTGGGTGGCCGGCGAGGTCGCGTGGGGTTACCGCGATCATATGAGGAAAGGATGGGCGGCCGTGACCGACTGGGAGAAGCACACCAGGGCCCAGGCACTGCTGCTCGAACAGCAGCGCCAGGAACTGATGTCGCAGCGCACCGCGCTGGCCGTGGCCCGGCAGGCGGTGCGGGAGAAGAAGCGGCAGCTCGCCAGGACCGTCGCCCGGATGGAGCGGACGGCGCAGCGCGCCCGGGAGCAGGCCGAGGCGGTGGCGGCGGTGGATCGCCGGATCGCCGACGAGCGGCGGGTGCACCGTGCGCTGGAGGACACCATCCGGCGCCTGCACAAAACCATCGACAACTGGCAGCTCATCACGGTTTTCGTCATGCTGTTGCTGGCGACCTTCATCGCGGCGACCATGCTGGTCAAGCCCTGACGGCAACTGCCCGGCCCGAACTCGTACCCGGCGGGCGGATCTCAGCGCGGGGGAGCCGCGGAGTCCGGCGCGGGCGGTCGTCTGTCCAGCGCGGCGCACGCCGCGTCGAGTGCGGCCACGCGCAGTTCCTCCGCCGGTGCGTCGGCGAGTAGAACCAGACAGTCGCCGAGTCCGCCCAGTGCGACGATGGCGCGGGCCCGATCGCCGAGTTCGGCCTCGGGCCCCACCAACAGAGTCGTGAGCCGACGGCGCCATTCGACGATACGTTCGAGGAAGCCGAGCGCGGCCAGCGGCGCGATATCGCGGAGCAGCAGCGCGGTAACCGCGCGATGCCGGTAGGAGACATCGAAATAGCGCCCGAGTATTTCCCGAGCGTCCACCGGGCCGTTGCCGGCGCGGTCTTCGTCCGCGGTGATCGTGGCCTCGACATCGTCGAACAACGGCTGTACCAGGCTGCGCAGCAGCTCCTCGCGTGAGGAGAAGTGGTAGTAGAGCGCGGGTTTGGTGAGTCCGAGTTTTTCGGCGATCTGGCGCAGGCTCGTCTCCTGGATACCGCGCGCGGTGAAGAGTTCGAGCGCCGCGGCGTGAATGCGCTCACGGGTTTCGCTGGATCTGATTCTCGGCACTTCCTCACCCTAGCGTGTTGACCGCCCGGTAAGTAAGCTGACTTACCTACCGATAAGTAAACAATCTAGGGATTACTATGGACATCCTGATTTCCGGGGCGAGCGTGGCCGGGCCCGTCCTCGCCTACTGGCTCGATCGGTTCGGATTCACGCCGGTGATCGTCGAGCGCACCCCCTTCCCACGGCTGGGCCTGGGTGGTCACGCGGTAGATCTCTTCGCCCCGGCGACGGCAGTGATAGGCCATATGGACCTGCTCGGGCCGCTGCGCGAGGCGAGTACCGAATCGACCGCGCTCCGACTCGAACGGCCGGGTAAACGGCCCATCGCGGTGGATCTGCGCGATATCTCGGACGCTTTCGCCGACGGGCGCCATCTCGAGATCATGCGCGGGGAACTGGCGGCGATCCTGCACGAGGCGACCGGTAGCCGCGTCGACTACCGCTTCGGCAATTCGATCGCCGAACTCACCGACCACGGTGACGGAGTGGTGGTGACGTTCGACAGTGGTGACTCGGCCCGATTCGACCTCGTCATCGGTGCCGACGGTATGCATTCCAGAGTCCGGGAGCTGGTTTTCGGGCCGGAGGAGCGCTGGCGCCGACATCTCGGTGCCTACTTCGCGGTGGGCACTCTCCCGAACTATCGGGAGCTCGACGGGCTGACGCTGCTGTACAGCGCTGTGAACCGGATCGCCGCGATGTATCCGGTCCGGCAAACCGGACTGGCACGGGCGGTATTCCTGTTCCGGCGCGGCGAAGAACCGGGGCACGACCTTCGCGATATCGGTGCCCAGCGCCGGCTGCTGCGCGCGGAGTACCGCGACGAGGGCTGGGATATACCGCTGCTGCTCGACGAGATGGACCGCGCCGAGGATTTCTATCTCGATTCTGTCAGCCGGATCCAGCTGGACACCTGGTCGCGGGGCCGGGTGGCGCTGGTGGGCGACGCCGGGTACGCACCCGGACCGGCAGTCGGGGGTGGCACCTCGCTCGCCGTTGTCGGTGCCTACCTCCTCGCCCGGGCGCTGGCCGAAGCCGACGGCGATCATACGGTGGCCTTCCCCACCTACCGGGCGCAGGTCGACGCGTACGCCCGGCGCTGTAGCGAGGTCGCGCCCGCAGTGTTGCGGCGGGGTATTCCACGCTCCCGGGGCCGGTTACTCGTCAGCGAGACGGCGATGCGCCTGCTCCCGCATGTCCCGCCCCGGCTCCGGGCCCGGCTGATGTCCGGCAGCGCGAGCAGTACGCTCTCGTCGTTCACTGTGCCCGATCCCGTTGGGTAGACCGGCCGGGCGCGACCCGGCGGTTTCCGCGCCGCTGCACCGAACGCGGTCCCGCCGCGGCGCGGCCGGAAGTTCCGTCCGCTACCCGGCAGTGAGCCGGAACGGTCCTCGCTCCCAACGCCATTCGTTGCGGACCACCAGCGCGATGAGGTCCAGGATGTCGAATCCGGTATCGGCCCGCACCTGCCGGAGCGCGGGTAGCCGGACAGGGCCTTCGGTGAGCAGTTCGGTGAGCCGGTGTTCGACGCCCGCGGGCACCCGGTGGGACACCAGTTCGGGTTCACCGAGGTGGCTGCCCGTCCAGAGCAACCAGCCCCAGCCGTTCTCGTGTGCCCGGGCGCGGGCCGCGGCGGACTTCGCCCGGTTCACATGGAAACCGATATGCCCCAGGGGTTGTTCGTCGATCAGTACCAGGCGTGCGTCGGTGAGTTCGGCGACGACGGTCGGGAAATGCAGCTGCTCCGTACCGTCGATGCGGTATCCCACGGCGTCGGGATACTCCTGGAAGTTGCGGATCCGGTCGTCCGCGTCGAGCAGGCGGAGGAGCCGGGCCTCGAGCCCGGAGTCGAAACCTATATCACGTCCGGGTTTGGATAGATAGAACCGGCCACGACCGTCGTCGTCCACATCGAACGTCCGGGCCGGACCGGTGGGCAGCGGTGCGGGCGAACCGGTTCCGGTGGGCCAGTCGATCCGGTCGAGCCAGGGGGCCGGTGGTCCGGCGGGTTCGCCGTCGGTGCGCAACCGGGAGAGCAGGTGGTTGGTCTTCTTGCGCCAACCCACGATGCGCTGGGTGACAAAACCCGCGACCCGTTTCGCGTCGGCCGCGGTATGCCCCGCCAGCCGCAATTTCAGGTACGACAGATCGTTCACCGCGATATCGGTATCGGTGGCGTAGGTTTCGGCCAGCAGCGCGCGAGTGAGCGTCGAATCCCGGGTGCCCACGGGGTAGCGACGGGCATACTCGGGCACCGGCAGCCGCCCGGAGCGCGCGGTGTGCCGGAGCAGTTCGCCGACCGCCTTGGTGTGCAGTTGGCGGGCCCGGTCCCGCGCGAAATCCAGTCGCGCGCCGATACGGGTGAGCGTTTCGGGACGGTCCCCGGTGATACCGAGCCGCAGTCGCAGGATCGTCGCGGCGCGTTCCCGGTCGACCGCGTACTCGTCCACCAGTTCGGCCAGGGCGTGGCCGCATTCCTCGAGCGCGAAGGACAGATGCGCACGGAGATCGTCCGGGAACGATTCCCCGGTGTCCGTGGCGTCCGGCAGCACCTCGCGGGCTGGTTCCGTCTGCACACACACCCCCTGTCGGGACCCGGTGGGCCGGCCGGCCCGAGTTCGTGCGAGACAGCTTAACCGCGTCCACCGACAATCCCGGTGGACGCGTACCGGCTGTCCGCGGTCGTCCTGTGCTCTAATGAAGTTTGCCGAATAATCGCCCTGAGCAGTATCAGCCCCTCGGCCGATCTTCGCGAAGCCCGCTCCGCCGGATGAGCCCGCCACGACCCGCCGCCGCAATCCCCGGTTCCACGGATTCGGCGCGCCGATCCCATGATGTGGAGGATTTCGTGCTGCACACCGATATCCCGACCCGCGGTGAGATCGAAGCACTCGCCGCTCTCACCGACGACTGGTGCGTGTCGATCTACACCCCCACCGACTCGGACGCCGCGGATCCGGACCGCAACCGGATCGCGTTCTGGGACCAGGTCCGGCAGGCACTCGACCAGGTCACCGATCCGGCGGCGCGAACAGCCCTCGAGGAGGAGTTCGACGGCCACATCGACGACGCCGAGTTCTGGCGCTACCAGTCGCGCACCCTGGTCGCTTTCGCCACCCCGACGCGGATCCGCACCTTCCGGGTACCCAACGAGTTGAACGCCTCCGTCACAGTGGGCGAGAGTTTCTACCTCAAACGCCTGCTCCGCGCCGTGACCTTCCCGCAGTCGGCGTTCGTCCTGGCGCTGGCCGAAGGCAGCGTCCGGTTGGTGGAGGTCAGCGCCGACAAACCGGCGTACACGGTGCGGATACCCGGCTTGCCGGCCAATGCGGCCGCGTACGCCGGCAAATCGAGCCTGGGCGATCGGGCCCCGAAGCGTCGCATCCAGGGCGAAGAGGGCCGCAAGATGCGGGTCCGCCAGTACGCCCGCGCCATCGATACCGAACTGCGTGATTTCCTGTCCGGCCGCAATGTGCCGCTCATCCTGGCGGCCGCCGAACCGACCGACTCCCTGTTCCGGTCGGTGAACAGCTACGACGGTCTGCTCGCCGAGAGCATCTCCGGCAACCCCGAGCACGCCTCCGACCAGGAGCTCGCCGATCGTTCGCGGGCGGTGCTGGACCGCCACTACGCCGCGCAACTGTCCGAACTGATCGAGCTACTGGACCGTCGGCGCAGCGAGGGCCGGGCCGCCACCGATATCTCCGATCTCGCCCGAGCGGCCACCGCGGGCGCCGTCGACACCTTGCTCGTCGATATCGACGCCTCGGCGCCCGGCGCCGTATCCGCCGACGGCGCGGTCACATTCGCCGAACCGGAGCCGGTCGACACGCCTGGCATCCTGGATGAGATAAGCCGCCGCGTCCTGCTCACCGGTGGCCGGGTCCTGGCCGTGCGCGCCGAGGACCTGCCCGATGGGACACAGATCGCGGGCATACTCCGCTACGCGGCGTAGTGGCGCCGGAAAGCAGTAGAGGCACCTTCCGACTCGCTCGGAAAGTGCCTCTCAACCGATATGACTGGTGCGCGATACTGGGATTGAACCAGTGACCTCTTCCGTGTCAGGGAAGCGCTCTCCCGCTGAGCTAATCGCGCGAGGTGGAGACGGGAATCGAACCCGTGTGCACGGCTTTGCAGGCCGTTGCCTCACCACTCGGCCACTCCACCGCGCAAAGGAGGAAGGCATTCTATGCGCCTGGCCCTACCTCTCGAGCGGATGACGGGATTCGAACCCGCGACCCTCACCTTGGCAAGGTGATGCGCTACCAGCTGCGCTACATCCGCATTCTGCCTCCCCGGTGGCCGTTTCCGTCCTCCGTGGTGCGAGACAGAACATTAGCCGACGTTCGGCGAAACCTACAAATCGCCTGGTAGATGCCGGTAAATCACAACCTTGTCATTTTCCACAGGTATCGGTGCGGCTCACGCCGGGCGAGTGGCCGGGGCCGGCCGACTCTGGCGGCAACAGGCGGCGTGTAGGGCACCGGTCGACCGAGGTGCGGGAATGATAACCGGGTGATTTGGTGGCGAACGGGTGGTGCGTGTTAAAGTTCGTACTCGTTCGGAGGGCATCGAAAGATCTCCCCGAGCAGTTCATCCCGGTCTCATAGCTCAGCGGGAGAGCGTCCGCCTCACACGCGGAAGGTCGCTGGTTCGATCCCAGCTGGGACCACAAGATCCCCCTGTCATATCAACTGGTCAGGGGGTTTTCTGTGTTCGGGGCCGGCCTAGTCGAAGGCCTGGGATCGACCGTCGGATACCGCCGAGCTCCGGCCCCGAATCGCACGTACGTTGCGCGCTGATTCGCCACGGTCGGCCCTGCTCGGTGGTGGTATGCGCATAGGCGGGGCCGGTTACTCCGCCGGGGTCGCATTGGTGGCGCCGGAGCGCGGAATACCGCACGGCCCAGGCGACGTTCATACCCGAACTATGTGCCGGCCGTGATAGGACCAGGGCCATGGAAGGTGTGTGTGGGTCCGCTTCGGGCGGCCGTGCTCTGGTTCTCGGTGGGGGCGGTATAGCGGGGAGTGCGTGGATGACGGGTCTGTTGCTCGGCCTCGAGCGGATGGGTCTGCACCTTCGCCGGGCCGACTTGGTGGTCGGCACATCGGCCGGCTCGGTGGTGGGAGCGCAGCTCGCAGGCGGTACCTCTTTGTCGGATCTTTGTGATTCGCAGCGCGCGGGCGCGAGTGGAGGGCCGGTGGTCAGGCTCGGCGCAGGGGCGGTCACGCGTATCGCGGCATCGAAGTTGACGCTCGACAAAGCGGCGGGGCTTCGCCGGCTCGGCCGGCAGGTGGCACGGCGGTCGAACCCGGACCTGGCCGTGGGGCGGCGCGCTGTGCTGGCCGGGAGATTACCGGAGCATGCCTGGCCGGACGCTGACCTGAAGGTGACCGCGGTGAATATCAATACCGGTCGGCTCGAAGTGTTCGACCGGGACGGTTCTGTCGAATTGGTCGACGCGGTCACCGCCAGTTGCGCTGTCCCTTTCGTATGGCCGCCGGTACACCTGGGCTCGCACCGGTACATGGATGGCGGTATGTGGTCGGGAGTCAATGCGCATCTCGCGGCAGGTCGTGACCGCGTGATCGTGATAGCGCCGATTCCATTCGGTGCGCGCCGCGAGATGCGCGGGTTCGGCTCCCATACCGAGAAGTTGTTGATCACGCCCGACCGGGCCTCGAGATCCACCTGGGGCGTGAATCCGCTGGATCCGGCAACCGCGCCTGCCGCCACGGACGCAGGTATCGCGCAAGCGCCCCGAGTGGCCGATGTCGTGCGCGAGGCCTGGGAGGGGTAGCGATACCTGGATATGCGTATCTGAGCAGGTGTCCCACCCTGGGTGGGTGGTGCCCGGGCCGGTGTCGCCCCAGGTTCAGTGATAGCTTTCAGGTATGGGTTTCGGGGTGTGGCCGATGCCTCACGTGATCGCCCCGGCGCGGCGCGTTGTCGGTTCGGGGGCGCGCCGGGCCGAGCCGGTGCCGTACAAGGTGGCGTAACGATGACGGTTACGGTCTTGCTCGGGGGTGATGTGATGCTGGGCCGTGGCGTGGACCAGATCCTGCCGCATCCGGGATCCCCGGAACTGCGGGAGCCATGGGTCTGGGACGCCCGGCGCTACGTCGAATTGGCTGAACGGGCCCACGGGCCGGTGCCGCGGCCCTGCGGCTACGACTGGGTGTGGGGTGAGCTGCCGGGCCTGCTGGACGAACTCGCGCCCGAAGTGCGCCTGGTCAATCTGGAAACCGCGATCACCGCGGACGGCGACTTCGCTCCCGGTAAAGCCATCCACTATCGGATGCAGCCCGGCAATCTGCCGGCACTCACCGCGTTCGCCCCCGATGTCTGTGCGTTGAGCAACAACCATGCTCTCGATTTCGGTATCGGCGGATTGATGGACACACTCGACGTGCTGGCCGCCGCGGATATCCGGGCCGTGGGGGCGGGAGCCGACCTCGCGGCGGCGCAACAGCCCGCCGCGGTGCCGCTACCGGGCGGGCGCCGGATGCTGATCGCGTCCGTATCGACCCGGTCCAGCGGCGTTCCAGCGGATTGGGCCGCTGCCGCCGGCCGTCCCGGAGTCCGGCGCATCGACCATCCCTCGGTGCGCCACGCCGACGAGATCGCGGCGCACCTGGCGGCCCACCGGCGTGCCGGTGAACCGACGGTCGTATCGGTCCATTGGGGATCGAACTGGGGGTACGGGACCGGACTGAGCGAGCGGCAGTTCGCGCACCGCCTCATCGACGCCGGTATCGATATCGTGCACGGCCACTCCGCACACCACCCTCGACCTGTCGAGATCTACCGGGGCAAACCCATCCTGTACGGATGCGGGGATGTGATCGACGACTACGAGGGTATCGGCGGCCACGAGTCCTACCGGCCCGAACTGCGATTGCTGTATCTCGCCACCGTCGACCTTTCCGGTCCGGCCGTGCTGCGAATGCTGCCCCTGCGTATCCGTCGTCTCCGGCTCGAGCGCCCAGGGCGATCGGATACGCAATGGTTACGAACTCGGCTCGCCGATATCAGTTACCGTTTCGGCACCCGGGTCGAGCTCGGGACCGATGATCTGCTGACTGCCGAGCCTGCAGTGTGACGCTCGAGTCATGTTATGCGGCAATATCTTTCGGGTACTATCGGCCGCAGGTCGGTGGTCCACGCGCGGGCGGGAATCGTCCCTGACCGTCCGGCGGCCCCGGGCAATCGTGGCCTTGGCGGCGAGCCGTCGGAAGTGGCTTCGGGCCGGTCGACGAGCCTACCGGATAGCGTATCGACCCTCGTGAGCTGGTCGCCGGGCCATTATTCGGGGCGGTCGCCGAGTCGTCCGGCCGGGATCAGCTCTGGGGGGCGGTGGATGCGCAGCGGGGGGAGGTCGCCCGCGTAGCGTTCGATCTGGACCAGGCAGCTGTTGACCGCCGGTCCCTGGGCCAGCGAACCGGTGCCGATGTCGTGGGTGACGGTATTCGGGTTGCCGTGTACGTCCAGTGCTTCCGGGTCGTCGGGATCCAAGGGGTCGTACCAGGCGCCGGTGGCCATGTGCACGACGCCGGGACGGACCATGTCGGTGAGCCGGAGGCCCGCGAGAAGGGTGCCGCGGTCGTTGAAGACGCGGACGATATCGCCGTCACGCAGGTCGCGGGCGGCGGCGTCGGCGGGGTGCATGCGCAGCGGTTCGCGGTCGTGGATCTTGGATTCCCGGCTGGTGGCGCCGTAGTCGAGCTGGCTGTGCAGGCGGGTCGCGGGCTGGTGGGAGAGCAGATGCAGCGGGAAGCGTTGCGCGCGGGGGCTGCCGAGCCATTCCCGGGCCGGAAACCAGGCGGGGTGACCGGGGCAATCGGGGTAGCCGAAGTCCGCGACGGTGCGGGAGAAGATCTCGATCCGGCCCGACGGTGTACCGAGCGGATGGCGGTCCGGGTCCTCCCGAAAACGTTCGAGGACGTGTCGGCTTTCGGGAAGCCGGGGGCGCAGGTCGATCGGCGCACCGGACCGGAACTCGCGGTAATCAGGGAGGGAGATGCCGGCGGCGGCCGCGTTGTCGACGGTGGTCTGCCACAGGTGTTCCACCCACCGCCGCGCGGTGCGTCCCTCGGTGAACCGGTGACCGAAGCCCAGCCGGTCGGCGAGGGCGGCGAAGATCGCGTAATCGTCGCGTGCCTCCCCGTAGGGCGGCAGGGCCGCGCGCATGGGGGAGAGCCAGTGATCGACCCGCGAGGCGGCGAAATCCTCGCGTTCCTGGGCGGCCGTGCCGGGCAGCACGATATCGGCCAGCCGGGCGGTGGACGTCCAGCCGATCTCGTTGACGATGACCGTCCGCGGTCGGGTCCAGGCGCGGCGCAGCCGGTTGAGGTCCTGATGATGGTGGAACGGGTTGCCGCCGGCCCAGTAGACGAGGTCGATATGCGGATAGGTGAGGACGCGGCCGTTGTAGTCGACGGTCTCGCCGGGACGTTCCAGCATGTCGGTGAGGCGCGCCACCGGGATCACGTCGGCGACCGGGTTCGGTGGTTGGGGCAGGGCGGCGATCTCGAACGGCAGGTGCCGTCGCTGCATTCCGTTGGTCATTCCGCTGCCGGCGCCCATGAGAACGCCGCCGCCGGGCAGGCCGATATGGCCGAGGGCGGCGGCCAGTGCCCACGCGGCCCAGTAGGTCTGCTCTCCGTGTTCCGCGCGTTGCAGCGCGTAGGGCAGCCCGATCACGCAGCGTTCCCGGGCGAGTAGCCGGGCCAGCTCCCGGATCTCGGCGGCGGGTACCTCCGACAGCGATGCCGCCCATTCCGGGGTTTTCGGTTCGCCGTCCGCGCGCCCGGTCACGTAGTCGGCGAAACGGTCGAAACCGACGGTGTAGCGCTGGAGGAAAGCCCGGTCGTGCAGATCCTCGGCCAGGAGGGTGTGCACCAGGGCCAGCATGATCGCCACATCGCTGCCGGGCCGGCACGGGACCCAGCGGGCGACCGGCACCGGCTCGAGGTCGTCGCGGACGGGACCGATATTGATCGTGTCGACGCCGGCCGCACGGAGGGCCGCGAGATGGTCGCGATAGCCGTGGGCACCGAAACTACCCGGGTTGACCTGGGCGTTCCGTGCCGCTGCCCCGCCGAAGAAGACGATGCGGGCGCAGTGCCGCACGATCTCCTCCGTGGTGGGGGACTGCCGGGCCGCGTAGTAGGCGTTCATCCCCAATACGTGCGGGATGGTGACCTCCGCGGCGGCGAACGAATAGGTGTCCACCGAGGCGGTGTAGCCGCCGAACATCCGCAGGAAGCGATGGATCTGCCCCTGGGTGTGGTGGAACCGGCCGGCGCTGGCCCAGCCGTAGGAGCCACCGTAGATCGCGCGATTACCCGAGCGCTCCCGGGTGGACCGCAGGGCGTCGGCGGTGATATCCAGGGCTTCGTCCCAGTCGACCTCCACGAACGGTTCGCGGCCGCGGCGCGTGGTGTCGCTGTGCTCGCGGTCCCGGTAGTAGCCGAGCCGGACGGCGGGCCGGGCGATCCGGTGGTCGGGGTCGTGGGTCGCGGCGAGCGAGCGGCCGATCGGCGAGGGGTCGGGGTCGGACCCGGCGGGGGTGACGCGGAGTTCGCCGTCGCCGGCGCGATCGATCAGGAAGTTGCCCCAGTGTGTCGCGGTCGGTAGCGGCTGCGTCATCGTGGTCCTTCGGGCGGTCGTACGGTGATCCGGGTCATCGATCACCGTACGACCGGGTCGCGGTGTGAAGCGGGGTGTGGGGTGGGCGGCGCCCGGATTCGGACGCCGGGCGGGCCGACCGCGGGGGACCTGTCGGCAGGTCACCCGGCGATTGCTATCTTGAACGTTGTTCAAGTCATGGTGTTGCGGAGGTATCCCGGTGAGCGGTGTCGATAACGAGCGGATGCCGCGGCCGGGTATCACCGCACGCGATATGGCGCAGATCGCGGTCTTCGCCGCGTTGATCGCGGCGCTGGGACTGCCGGGTGCCGTCACGGTCGGATTCAGTCCGGTGCCGATCACCGTGCAGACTCTCGGTGTCGTACTGGCCGGGGCGGTGCTGGGTCCGCGCAAGGGCACAGCCGCGGTGGCGGTCTTCATCGCGCTGACCGTCATCGGGTTACCGTTGCTGTCGGGCGGCCGCACCGGGCTCACCGCGCTGGCCGGCCCGAGTGCCGGCTATCTGGTCGGTTGGATCCCGGCAGCACTGTTCATCGGGTTGCTCACCGCCCGGATCGTGCCCAGGTACGCGGTCCTGCCGGCGCTGTTGATCAACGCGATCGGCGGGATGGTGGTCATCTACTTCTTCGGAACCCTCGGACTGCTGCTGCGCACCGATATGGCGCTGTGGCCGGCCATCGCCTCCAACGGTGTGTTCCTGGCGGGCGATGCGCTGAAGGTGGTCGTCGCGACGATGGTGGCCAAAGGGGTGCACCGCGCCTACCCCGGGTTGATTCGTGGCTAGCCGGGGGCCGACGGCGGGGCGGATCGACAAGGAGATCATTCCGGTCGATCCGCCGGTACTCGGCGGCGCCGGTGCCGCGTCCGCGCTCGATCTCGACGGGCGGCGGTACAGCTACGCCGAACTCGATCGCGCGGTCGACCGCTGGATCGACCGGCACGAACCGGGCCCGGGTGGATACGACGCGTCCGGCCTGCCGGTCGCCGACGCGCTGATCTGCGTCTGCGCGGCCGCGCGGCGCGGTGTCCCGGTCACCGTGGAGGACCCCGCTACGCGTCCGGACCGCACCGAATGGCCGGCCTCGGCGTTCCTGCTGGTCGCGACCTCGGGATCGACCGGACGGCCCCGGCCGCTGGCCCGCACCGCCGCCTCCTGGTACGACAGTTTTCCGTCCTTCACCGCGATCACCGAGGTCGCGACCGCCGACCGGGTCCTGCTCACCGGCCCGCTGCACGCGACAATGCATCTGTTCGGGGCCCTGCACGCGCTGTGGTGCGGGGCCTGCGTCACCGACGACCCACGACAGGCCACCGTCGTGCACGCCGTCCCGGCGGTACTGCGCGAGGTCGTGCGGGCCGCGCCCGAACTGCACACCGCCGTCGTCGCGGGTATCGCGGCCGACCCCGGCGCGCTCGCGGCGGCCCGTCACCTGCGGGTCGTCGAGTACTACGGCTCCTCCGAGGTATCGCTGGTCGCGGCCCGGCGGGTACCGGAACCGCTGCGGTTGTTCGACGAGGTGGACGCCGAGATCCGCGACGGATTGCTCTACGTGCGGTCGCCCTACACGGTGCTCGGTGCGCCCGAATGGTTCGGCGTCGGTGATCTGGCCGTACTCGGCGACGACCGGGAACTCACGGTCCGGGGACGGGGTGCGGCGGTGATCAATGTCGGCGGTACCACCGTCGTCGCCGAGGATGTGGAACGGGTGCTCGGCGGGATCGACGGGGTGGTGGCGGCCGCGGTGATCGGTTCGGCGCATGCGGTGTTCGGTGAAACCGTCACGGCGGCAGTGCAATTGAACGGGATCGCGATCGAGGAGGTACGGCGGCGGGCGCGCGGGCTGCTGAGCCGGGAAGCGCTGCCGCGGCGCTGGGTGCGGGTCGGGGAGCTTCCCACTACGACCGCGGGGAAGGTCGCCCGCGGCCGGTTGAAAGACTTGCTGGCGTGAGTGCTGTTCCTGTTCTGGTCGCCGCCCGGCGCACCCCGATCGGCACGGCCGGGCACGCGTTCGCCGGGCTGACCGTGACCGATCTGGCCGCCCCGGTCCTGCGGGCCGTCGCCGGGGAGTTGCGCGTGGCCGGGATGGACGACGAGATCGACGATGTGGTGCTGGGCAACTGTCTGGGCCCCGGCGGGAATCCGGCCCGGGTCGCGGCGCTGCGGGCCGGGCTGGGTACGCAGGTACCCGGCGTCACCGTGGACCGGCAGTGCGGCTCCGGGCTGGACGCGGTGATGCAGGCTGCGCTGCGGGTGCGCAGCGGCGGGGACGGGTTGATCCTCGCCGGTGGTGTCGAATCCGCGAGTACCGCGCCGTGGCGGTTCTGGCCGCCCGAGCCGGAGCGGGAACCGGTGCGCTATACCCGCGCGCCGTTCGCGCCCGAGGGTTTTCCCGACCCGGATATGGGTGTCGCCGCCGATGATCTCGCCCGGCACCGCGGTATCGGCCGGGAACGCCAGGACGCCTACGCCGCCCGCTCCCATGCGCGTGCCGCCGCCACCGATTTCGGCGCGGAGCTGGTACCGGTCGCGGGAGTGAGCCGGGACCAGCGCATCCGGCCGGGGATGACCGCGCAGCGACTGGGCCGGCTGCGGCCCAGCTTCGGCACCGACGGCACCGCGACCGCCGGCAACTCCTGCGGGATCTCCGACGGTGCCGCCGTGCTGGCCGTGACGAGCGAGACGCGCGCGGCCGGATTGCCCGCGCTGCGGGTCCTCGGTTCGGCGGTGAGCGGCTCGGATCCCGCCCTGCCCGGGCTGGGACCGGTGCCGGCGATCCGGAAGGTGCTGCGGCGGACCGGTCACTCGGTGGCCGAGCTCGGCATCGTGGAGATCACGGAGGCCTTCGCCTCGGTGGTGCTGGCCGTGGCCGACGAACTGGGTGTGGACGAGGCGGTTCTCTGCCCGGAGGGCGGCGCGATCGCCATGGGCCATCCCTGGGGCGCCTCGGGTGCGGTCCTGCTGGTGCGGCTGGCGAGCCAGATGTTACGGCCGGACGGGCCCGCCCTCGGGCTGGCGGCCTGTGCTATCGGCGGTGGTCAGGGGATCGCAGTACTCGTGGAGCGGATGTAATGAGCGAGATCGTCTTCGACGCGGTGAGTCACCGCTACGGTGAGCGCCGGGT
>NZ_BDCJ01000021.1 GCF_001613445.1 Nocardia grenadensis NBRC 108939 | reverse complement strand
GGGGATCATCGGCGCCAACGGATCCGGGAAATCGACCCTGGCCCGGATGATCAACGGTCTGCTGGCCCCGACCTCGGGCACCGTCACCGTGGACGGTATCGACGCCTCGAAGAAGGGCGCCCGGGTACGCCGCAAGGTGGGGTTCGTGTTCACCGATCCCGACTCGCAGATCGTCATGCCGACGGTCGCCGAGGATCTGGCGTTCTCGCTACGGCGTACGGGTCTGAGCAAATCGGAGATCGCCGGGCGGGTGGCCGAGATACTGGATCGCTTCGGTCTCGCCGCCCACGCCGACCATCCGTCCCATCTGCTCTCCGGCGGGCAGAAACAGTTGCTGGCGCTGGGTGCCGTCCTCATCCGGCGCCCGGAAGTGATCGTGGCCGACGAGCCGACCACTCTGCTGGACCTGCGCAATGCCCGCGCCGTCGCGGCGGCGCTCGATTCGGTGGATCAGCAGGTCATCGTCGTAACTCATCAGCTCGGGCTGCTGGACAGTTTCGAACGGGTGATCGTCGTCGACGAGGGCGCGGTCGTCTTCGACGGCGCCCCCGCCGCGGCTGTCCCCGCCTACCGGGAGCTGATCGAGTGATCGGGCTATACCTTCCCGGTCACTCGCTCCTGCACCGGATGCCGGCCGGTGCGAAACTGCTGTCGCTCGTCGTGATCATCGTGGCCGCGACCGTATTCGTGCGGACACCCGCGCAGGTCGGTGTCCTCGCGCTCGGTGTCGCCGCGGTGTTCGCGCTCGCCCGGATCCCGTGGCGGGTGGCGCTGGCCCAGTTACGGCCGGTGCTGTGGATGCTGGCGTTCATCGCGGCGGTCCAGGTCGTGACGACCTCGCCCGCGCGCGCCACGGTGGTGTGCGGGCTGCTGCTGATCTCGGTGGCGCTGGCCGCCCTGGTCACCTTGACGACCCGGGTCACCGATATGTTGGACGCCGTCACCCGCGGGCTCGGACCGCTGCGGCGTCTCGGCGTCGACCCCGAACGTATCGGCCTGCTGCTGGCGCTGGCGATCCGCTGTGTGCCGCTGCTGGCCGGGATCGTCCGGGAGGTGGCCGACGCCCGGCGCGCGCGGGGACTGCAGTGGTCGGTGACCGCCCTCGCCACTCCCGTCCTGGTCCGGGCGCTGCGCACCGCCGACGCGATGGGCGACGCACTGGCCGCCCGCGGAGTCGACGATGACTGAACTGCTCGCCGAGCGGATCGCGCGGCAGGCGGCCCGGCGCCCGGCGGCGATCGCCGCCGTCGCCGCGCGCGAACAGGCCACCTACGGCGAATTCCTGGAGCGGGTCACCCGTACCGCCGCGGGGCTGGCCGGCGCGCGCCGGGTGGCGGTACTGCCCACCTCCGATATCGGCTCACTGGTCACCGTGGCGGCGGCGATGTACGCCGGGGTGGGTGTGGTGCTGCTGCACCGTCATCTGTTGCCGCGGCAGCTGGAACGCGTCCTGACGCTGTCCAGGCCCGCGCAGGTGTGCGCCGCGCCCGGTCATCATCGGCTACTGCGCCGGTTGGGCTGGACGGGCGCGATCCGCACCGCGGTGGAGCTGGAATCGGACGGGCCGTGCGGGCACGCGGATCCCAGAAGCGAACTACTGGTGGGGATCACCTCGGGCACCACCGGTGAACCCAAATTGTTCGTGCGGGATCAGCGATCGTGGGCGGCGACCTTGGAGCGCTCCGACGCGACCTTCGATATCGATGCGGGAGACCGGGTCTCGACGCCGGGCGTACTCGATCACACGCACTTCCTCTACGGCGCGCTGCACGCGCTGACCCGGGGCGCGACGGTCGATCTGCGCCCGGTCACCGTGGCGTTGGCCGACGGCCCCACTCACCTGTACTCTGTCCCCGCCATCGCCTGGGACGTGGTGCGTTCGAGCCCGGGGCCGGTCGGCAGCGTGCGTGAGGTGCTCTCCTCGGCGGCGCGCTGGCCGCGGCCGGGGCGTGTGGCCTTGCGGGAGGTACTGCCGAATGCCGCGCTCACCCATTTCTACGGGGCCTCGGAACTGAGTTTCGTCTCGTTCGACCGCGGTCTCGGCGCTGCCGACGACAGCACTGCGGGGGAACTGTTCGACGGGGTCGAGGTGGGGATCCGTGACGGTCTGGTCCACGTGCGCAGCGATATGGTCTTCACCGGATACCTGACCGAGGACGGTGTGGTGGACGGACCGGTCGACGGGTGGTTCTCGGTCGGCGATCGAGGAGCGTTGGCGGGCAACAGGTTACGGTTGTTCGGTCGCGACGGAGAAATGCTCATCCGGGGTGGCCTGAACGTGGAGCCGGCGGCGGTCGAGGCCGCGTTGTCCGCCATCCCCGGAGTCACCGAGGCCGCCTGCGTCGGACTCGCCGACGCGCGCTGGGGTCAGGTGCCGGTGGCCGCCGTCGTGGTCACCGGCGACGCGCCCGGCCCCGAGGAGATCCGGCGGCGGCTGCGGGCGGTGCTGCCGGCACCGAGCATGCCGGATCGGGTGCGGGTGGTGGACCGGTTGCCGCGGACGTCGCGGGGCAAAGTGGATCGCGAAGCGGTGACCGCCCTGTTCGGCTGACACCGCGCCGGGAGCGCGACAGCGACTCGTGCGCAATGGGTGCGGCCGATCCGGTGGCCGTCGCCACGGTAGGAAGAGCACCGCCGCGAATACCGCTATGTTGCAGGGCGCAGAGTTTCGAATGTTGTGAAGGGTTCGGGTGATCGAGGTGTCGGTTCTGGAAAAGGGCAGGGCGGCAGGGCTCACCACGCGGATCGCGGGATACTACTGCGCGATATGCAGCCCCGCGATATCAGCCTCGCGAACTTCGAGCGGATTCTGCAGGCGGTCGTGGATCTGGAGTCGCTGGACAGTCTGGCGAAGTAGTGATCGCGCCCGGCTCGGGCTCAGGCCCGGGCGGGTCGCCGGCGGCCCGGCGGAGGAGGGGAGGGCCAGGAAACCGTCGGCGAAGTACTGCATCGAACCGCACCGGTCACAGCGGCAGGCATGCTGATGGACGAGCTCCTGGCCCCGTCCGACCGGGCGGTCGTCAGGTCCCCGGCGACTCCGGTGACGAAGTCGAGCGCACCGGGATGGGTCCGTTGCCGCGCGCACCAGGGGCAGGTGAGGTCGATCGATCCGCGAATGCTGTGGATCGTGTTGGCCTGCTGCCGAATCCGGCGCCTTGCCACGTCGGCGTATCGCTCCGCGCGGCCGAGTATCAGTTGCTCGGGGTCGCTCCGGTCACCGTCGTAGCCGCTGCCGGGCGGCGGTGCGTAGGTGGGCGAACTCGGCGGCCGAGCGGCGGACCTCCCGGGTGCCGCGGCGGCCGCCCGCCACGCGGTAGGAGAGCTCCGCACGCGAAAACCATTCCGAAAGAACGGAAGTCGGCGAGGCACGTCTGGGATCGTCTGTATCCGGTTCGTACTCGATATCGCGGCCCGACACGCCGACGAGAATACCGCCGGGACGGCTCGGGCGGCGGTGGTCCGGCGGTCGCCCCGGCCGGTGCCGAGACGGCGGTGGGTGTTCTGGCCGCACCATCGTGGTCGCGCGGTCCTGGCGGCCGGGTATCGGTAAATATTGTGTTTCCGCTGTTCAGGGCTTGGAGCTTTTCGATAGAGTCATGTCGATTCATTGATGCGAGGGGCGCGTCACCGGTTCGGTCACCCGATTGTGCTTCCGGGGTACCGCACGTCACCGCATCTCAATGACACGTATCGGTTGGGTAGCGATTGTCATTTTCGTCCCGCTACCTCTATTGCCGAGTTTGGGTAGTTCTTTACTATATGTGGAGCCGGACTGTGGCATCTCACCTCGATGCGACGCCACAGACATGGTGGTGACGATGCATCGGAAGGGTTCGTCCGATCGCTGTGCACCGAGCTTCGATCAGCTGTCCTGCATGGGTTTTCAACAGTATTCTGGAAGTCGAGTCTGCTCGTTGGATGTGGTTTCGATGGTGGCATCGCTGCGGTTCGATCTTCGTGGTGGCGGTGTCGCCGGTGGCGCGGTTCATTTCTTAAGCTTTGCTAAGCCTTTACCAATACCATGACGATGCTTTGAAACTCGGCTCGTTGCGTGCCGAGGACCTGCTTCACCGCGAGATGCCGGTTCGCGGTCTGTGCCCGACTGGACATGTTGATCGTCAACCGACCTCGGCCTGTGCCGAGTCGGCGAAGGAGACCAATGGCAACCAAGATCCCGAATGCCCATGCGTCACCGCCTGGACCGGGCTCGTCCGTATCCACGGCCGTGCCCGGATTCCGCCTACCCTCCCTGGACCCGGCCTCGATCCTGCGCCATGACGTCCCGGCCTCGATCGTGGTCTTCCTGGTCGCGCTGCCCTTGTCCATCGGTATCGCGATCGCCTCCGGCGCCCCGGTGGCCGCCGGGCTCATCGCCGCCGTCATCGGTGGCATCGTCGGCGGTGCACTCGGCGGCTCCGCGCTACAGGTGAGCGGCCCCGCGGCCGGCCTCACCGTGGTCGTTGCCGAATCCATCCATCAATTCGGCTGGCGAGTAACGTGTTTCATCGTCGCCGCCGCCGGTGTACTGCAGATCCTGTTCGGTTTGAGCCGGGTCGCCCGTGCCGCGCTCGCGGTGGCCCCGGTGGTGGTCCACGCCATGCTCGCGGGGATCGGAATCACCATCGCGCTCCAGCAGGTTCATGTACTGCTCGGCGGCGAATCCGGCAGCGCCGCATGGGATAACATCACCGAGCTGGCGAGCCGGCTCACCGCCGCCGATGGTCCCGCGGCGCTGCTCGGGGTGCTCGTCATCGTCATCATGCTGGGCTGGAATCGCCTGCCCGAACGCGTCAAGGTGGTACCCGGGGCGCTGGTGGCCATCGTGGTGGCGACGGGGCTTTCCGGGGTGTTGTCACTGGAGGTGAAGCGGGTCGCACTGGACGGCTCGCTGTTCGATGCGATCGGGTTGCCCGAACTGCCACACGGTGATTGGGCCGCCGTGGTCATGATGATCTTCACCGTGGCGCTGATCACCAGTGTGCAGAGCCTGCTGTCGGCCGTCGCGATCGACAAGATGCACACCGGGCCGCGGACGGACCTGGATCGCGAGATGATCGGCCTGGGGTCGGCGAACGTCCTGACCGGGTTGCTCGGTGGTCTGCCCGTCGCGGGTGTCATCGTGCGCAGTTCCACCAATGTGGCCGCGGGCGCCCGGAGCCGGGCGTCGGCGATCCTGCACGGTGTCTGGGTGCTGGTGTTCTCGGTGGCCCTGGTGTCGCTGGTGGAGCAGATCCCGCTCGCCGCGCTGGCCGGCCTGTTGATCGTCATCGGTATGCAGCTGGTCAAACTGGCGCATATCCGGCTCGCGCACCGGACCGGCGATCTCCTCGTCTACGTGGCCACCCTGGTGACGGTGGTTTTCCTGAACCTGCTCGAAGGGGTTCTGATCGGTTTGGCGCTGGCCTTCGCGCTGCTGGTCTGGCGGGTCGTGCGGGTCGCCGTGACCGCGGAACGCATCGGCGGAACCGAGCGCTGGCTCGTGCGGATCGACGGTTCCTGTACCTTCCTTTCGCTGCCGAAACTGTCCACCACTTTCGGCGCGGTGCCACCGGGAGTGGCGGTGACGGTGGAACTCACCGTGGATTTCCTCGATCACGCCGCCTACGACGCGATCACCGATTGGGCGCGTCAGCACGAGAGCAACGGAGGCGCAGTCGATTTTGTGGAGATCGGTACGTCGCGGATGGCCAACGTACAGGATGCCCCGCCGTCGCGGGGGATGGGCCGGGTCGCGCTCGCCGATGTCCTCGGGCCGTGGCGGTTGCATCGCAACGGTTCGTCCCACGGATCGGCCGACGGCGATCCGCTGGCCAGCGGTATCGCCGCCTACCATCGCAGCCGTGCGGATCTGGTGCGGTCGCATCTGGACGAGCTGCGGGACGGGCAGGACCCGGATTCCTTCTTCCTGACCTGCTCGGATTCGCGCATCGTGCCGAATGTGATCACCCACAGCGGACCGGGTGATCTGTTCACCGTGCGCAATGTGGGCAATCTGGTGCCCGAACACGACGCCTCGGTGGAAGCGGCGCTGGTCTTCGCGCTCGAGAAACTCAGTGTTCGCACCGTGGTGGTCTGCGGCCATTCGTGCTGCGGGGCCATGGGCGCCCTGTACTGCGGTGAGTCGGCCGGTCCGGGGATCGACCGCTGGCTCGAATACGGGCAGCCGAGCCTGGCGCGGTACCGGGCCGGGCATCCGGTCGGCCGCGCTGCCGAGGCCGCCGGTTTCGGTCCGGTGGAGCAGTTGAGCATGGTCAATATCGCGGTGCAGCTGGAGAACCTGCGGCGGCATCCGTCGGTGCGCCGGGCGATCGAGGAACGGGGGCTCACCGTAGCCGGTCTGTTCTTCGATATCGCCAGCGCCCGGCTGATCGAGGTGGGTGCGGACGGGATCGCTTCCCTCGAGGACAACGACGAGTTATTGGCGCAATTGCAGCGCGAACCGGCGTCGATGGGGACGGTGTGAGCATGGTTGCCGGCCTCCGTTCCGGTACTACCGGTCGAGACACGATCGCTTGCGGAACAATCTGTTTCGGCAGTGATGTCGGTCATAGCGGGATCGGACCGCGAGGGTCGTGCGCGTTATCGCCAGGAGTGGGGGGTGCCTTCTCAGGCTTTGATAAGTCATTACCCATACCATGGCAACGGTTTACAACTCGGCCCGTAGGTGTGCCGAGTCCCCACTTCACCGCGAGTTGCCGGTTCGCGGTCTGTGTCCGAGCGGACACGATGATCGTCAACCGACCTGGCCCGTGCCGAGTCGGCGAAGGAGAACGATGGGCACCCAGAGCACGAATTCCCCGGAGTCAGTTACTGGTCCGGGCCCGGACGGGCGTGAGCCCGCCGGGTCCCGGCGCAAATCCACCCAGACCTGGCTGACCTCGATCCTGCGCCACGATGTCCCGGCGTCGATCGTGGTCTTCCTTGTCGCGCTACCGCTGTCCATCGGTATCGCGATCGCCTCCGGCGCCCCGGTTGCCGCCGGTCTCATCGCCGCGGTGATCGGTGGTGTGGTCGCCGGCGCGCTCGGCGGCTCCGTCCTCCAGGTGAGCGGCCCGGCCGCGGGGCTCACCGTGATCGTCGCCGAATCGATAAACCAATTCGGCTGGCGTGTCACCTGTTTCATCGTCGCCGCGGCCGGGGTCCTGCAGATCCTGTTCGGATTGAGCCGGATCGCCCGGGCGGCACTGGCGGTGGCGCCGGTGGTGGTGCACGCCATGCTGGCCGGAATCGGTATCACCATCGCACTGCAGCAATTGCACGTCCTGCTCGGCGGTGAATCCAACAGCACCGCGTGGACCAACATCGCCGACCTGCCCGCCCAGCTGGTCGCGCTGCACGGACCGGCCGTCCTTCTCGGTGTGGTCGTCATCGCCATCATGCTCGGCTGGAAGTACCTCCCCGAGCGGATCCGGGTGGTCCCCGGCGCCCTGGCCGCGATCGTGGTGGCCACCGTGCTGTCGCTGGTGCTCTCGCTCGACGTCAAGCGGGTCGCCATCGACGGCTCGCTGTTCGATGCGATCGGGCTGCCCGAACTACCCCGCAGCGACTGGGCCGGGGTCGCGCTGATGATCCTGACCTTCGCGCTCATCGCCAGCGTGGAGAGCCTGCTGTCGGCCGTCGCGATCGACAAGATGCACACCGGGCCGCGGGCCGACTTCGACCGCGAAATGCTCGGTCAGGGCTCGGCGAACGTACTGTCCGGCCTGCTCGGCGGCCTCCCCGTCACCGGCGTCATCGTGCGCAGCTCCACCAATGTCGCGGCAGGTGCGCGCAGCCGGGCTTCGGCCGTACTGCACGGCGTCTGGCTCCTGATCTTCTCTGTGGCCCTGGCTTCGCTGGTGGAGCAGATCCCGCTGGCCGCCCTGGCCGGCCTGCTCATCGTCATCGGCGTACAGCTGGTCAAACTGGCGCATATCCGGCTCGCCCACCGCACCGGCGATCTGCTCGTCTACGCGGTGACCCTGGCCGCCGTCGTCTTCCTGAACCTGCTGGAAGGTGTGCTCATCGGCTTGGCGCTGGCCTTCGCGCTCCTGCTCTGGCGGGTCGTCCGCGTCACGATCACCGCCGAACCGCTCGGCGGTACCGACCGCTGGCTGATCCAGGTCGACGGATCGTGCACCTTCCTGTCGCTGCCGAAACTGTCGTCCACCTTCGCCAAGGTCCCGCAGGGTATCCCGGTGACGGTGGAGATGACGGTCGACTTCCTCGATCACGCCGCATACGAAGCCATCACCGATTGGGCGCGACAGCACGAGAGCAACGGTGGCACCGTCGATTTCGTGGAAATCGGGGCCGCGCGGATGGCGAACGTGGAGGCGGCACCGCCTTCGCGCAGTATGAGCCGGGTCGCTCTCGACGGCGTCCTGGGGCCCTGGCAGGCGGAACGTAACGGTTCGTCCAGTGGTTCGGGTGACGGTGGTGACCCGCTGGTGAGCGGTATCGCCGCCTACCACCGCAGCCACGCGCATCTGGTGCGGCCGCATCTGGACGAGCTGCGGGACGGGCAGGACCCGGATTCCTTCTTCCTGACCTGCTCGGATTCGCGAATCGTGCCGAATGTGATCACCAACAGCGGGCCGGGAGACCTGTTCACCGTGCGCAATGTGGGCAATCTGGTGCCCGAGCACGGTGACGCGTCGGTGGAGGCGGCGCTGGTCTTCGCGCTGGAGAAGCTGAACGTCCGGTCCGTGGTGGTCTGCGGTCACTCCTCCTGCGGGGCCATGGGCGCGCTGCACTCCGGCGAATCCGCGGGTCCGGGGATCGACCGCTGGCTCGAATACGGGCAGCCGAGCCTGGCGCGGTACCGGGCCGGGCATCCGGTCGGCCGCGCTGCCGAGGCCGCCGGTTTCGGTCCGGTGGAGCAGTTGAGCATGGTCAATATCGCGGTGCAGCTGGAGAACCTGCGGCGGCATCCGTCGGTCTGCCGCGCCGTCGACGACCGTGGGCTCACCGTTTCCGGTCTGTTCTTCGATATCGCCAGCGCCCGGGTCATCGAAGTCCGCCCGGACGGCATCGCTCCCATCGAGGACAACGACGAGTTATTGGCGCAGTTACAGCGGGAACCGGCGCAGTCCGTCCGGTGACACGCCGGAACGTGACCCGTCCGGGTGCTCCGGGCGGGTCACGTTCGCGTTCCGGTCCGCCGGCGCCTCGTAGGCTGGTACCCGTGGAAAGTCGTCCCGATTCCGTCACGGATCGACCCGCGGCCGAGGCCGGTGCGCCCGGCGAGCAGGCGGCCGGTCACCGGTCCGGTCCCGCGTTCTGGCGCGCCTACCGGGACCGGATCGCGCGGCGCCCTACGCTCGAGCTCGTCTACCGGGTCGGGGTGGCGGTCGTCGGCACCGCGGTGTTCGTCGTCGGGGTGATCACCATTCCGTTCCCCGGTCCGGGGTGGGCACTGGTGTTCGCCGGCATCGGCATCCTGGCCACCGAGTTCGCGGTGGCGCGGCGGGCGCTGGTGTGGTTGCGGGACAAGTACCGGCGCGGGATGGCCTGGTACATCTCGCGCGGGCCGATCATGCAGGTGATCGCCTTCCTGGCGACATGTGCGCTGGTCGTGGCCACCCTGTGGGTACTGGGGACGTTCGGATTGGTCGGTGACTGGATCGGAGTCGATTGGCAGTGGTTGCGCAGTCCGCTGATGTCGTGACGCCGGTGAGCGGCCGGATACTCACCGACGAATCGTGGCTGGCGGCTCGAATAGCGGATCTCGGCGCGTCCTGGCGCACCGACTCGATGCGGGTGAGCGCGACGCTGTGGTGGTGTATGACGGCCTCGGCGCTCGTCGAACAGGTGGTCCGGGCACTGGCACAGGGACGTCCGCTTCCGCCACCCACACTGGACCGGCTCGCGCTGACTCTGCGCGCCGACGGGACGGTCGAAAGGGTCCGGATCGACGAGGCCGGATGGACCGCGGTACCGGATGGCGCCGGCCCCGGGGCCGAGGCCACCGAGGCCGATATCGCGGTGGCCCTGCGGGAGACCCTCACCACGGTGATCGGCCGCCTCACCGCGGTATCGGGTGTCCGGGAACCGGCGCTGTGGGCGGTGGTCACCGATGTGGTGGCGGGCCGGGCCGTCGACGCCGGGCAGCCACCGATCGGTCGGCGGCTGGCCGAGGCGATCGGCACGGCACTGCCCGAACCCCGCTTCGTCGAGGTCGCCGGGCACACCTTCGTCCGCCGTGCCTCCTGCTGCCTGGTGTACGAGGCGCCGGGTTGCGAGAAATGTGTGAGCTGCCCCAAGCGCCGCCCCCATGAACGCGAAGCGCTCCTCGCGGATTACGCGCGGCGAGGGTGAGGCGTCGGTTCCGTTACCGGCCGGGCATACGCGCGGGCACGGCGAGCGACCTCGCCCGGTCCATCGACACGCGTTCCCGGCTGTGCCGATAGCATGGTCGCGGCCGGGCTGTGCCCGGTCACCGACAGACGGATCGAGTCGTCATCGAACCGGAACGAGCCGGAGTGATGCGGGCGATCCGTTGCCCGAACGAGCCGAACCGTAACCGGCCACAGATACCCGAGGAGAGCGCCACCGTGACCACCACAGCCCCCCGCAGCCCAGCCACCCTCGTCCGGGTGCCTGCCGGGACGACGGCGGGTGCCGCGGTGCGTGAGGCGGGCCTGCCGGCCAAGGGCCCCGATACCGTGGTCGTCGTCCGCGACGCCGCGGGACAGCTGCGCGACCTCTCCTGGGTTCCGGAACTCGATACCGAAGTCACCGCGGTCGCCGCGAACACCGAGGACGGCCGCAGCGTGATCCGCCACTCGGCCGCCCATGTGCTGGCCCAGGCGGTGCAGCAGGAGTTCCCCGAGGCCGTGCTGGGCATCGGTCCGCCGATCAAGGACGGCTTCTACTACGACTTCCGGGTCGAGCGTCCGTTCACCCCCGAGGATCTGGCCAAGCTGGAGTCCCGGATGAAGAAGATCGTCAAGGGCGCGCAGCGGTTCTCCCGCCGCGTGGTCGAGGTGGATCAGGCGCGGATCGAACTGGCGTCCGAACCGTTCAAACTCGAACTGATCGGCGACAAATCGGGGATCGACGATCCGGAGATCATGGAGGTCGGCGGTAACGAGCTGACCATCTACGACAATCTCGATCCGCGGACCGGTGAGCGGGTGTGGGGTGATCTGTGCCGCGGTCCGCACATCCCCACCACCAAGTTCATCCCGGCCTTCAAACTGACCCGCAGTTCGGCCGCGTACTGGCGCGGGGACCAGAACCGGGAAGGCCTGCAGCGCATCTACGGCACCGCCTGGGAGTCGGCCGAGGCGCAGGACGAGTACCTGCACATGCTCGCCGAGGCCGAGAAGCGCGACCACCGCAAACTGGGCCTGGAACTCGACCTGTTCTCCTTCCCGGACGAACTGGGTTCGGGTTTGCCGGTGTTCCATCCCAAGGGCGGCATCATCCGCAAGGAGATGGAGGACTACTCGCGCGCGCAGCATGTGGCGGCGGGCTACGAGTTCGTCAACACCCCGCACATCACCAAGGCGCATCTGTTCGAGACCTCCAAGCACCTGGAGTGGTACGCCGACGGTATGTACCCGCCCATGCATCTCGATGCCGAACTCAACGATGACGGCACGGTGCGCAAACCGGGGCAGGACTACTACCTCAAGCCGATGAACTGCCCGATGCACAACCTGATCTACCGGTCCCGGGGCCGGTCCTACCGGGAACTGCCACTGCGGCTGTTCGAATTTGGTTCGGTGTACCGGTACGAGAAGTCCGGGGTCGTGCACGGCCTGACCCGGGCTCGCGGTTTCACCCAGGACGACGCGCATCTCTACTGCACCCAGGAACAGGTGGTCGAGGAACTGACCGGCACCCTGCGGTTTGTGCTCGATCTACTGAAGGCCTACGGTCTCGACGATTTCTACCTGGAGCTGTCCACCAAGGACCCGGACAAATACGTCGGCGCCGACGAACTGTGGGACGAGGCCACCGAGACCCTGCGCCAGGTGGGGGAGGCGTCCGGCCTGGAATTGGTGCCCGATCCGGGCGGCGCCGCCTTCTACGGTCCGAAGATCTCGGTGCAGACCCGCGACGCGCTCGGCCGCAACTGGCAGATGTCGACCATCCAGCTGGATTTCTTCGAACCGGACCTGTTCGAGCTCGAGTACACCGCCTCCGACGGCACCAAGAAGCGCCCGGTAATGATCCACCGGGCCCTGTTCGGCTCGATCGAACGCTTCTTCGGCGTCCTCACCGAGCACTACGCGGGTGCCTTCCCGGCCTGGCTGGCGCCGGTGCAGGTCGTCGGTATCCCGGTCGCCGACACCTTCATCCCGCACCTGGACGCGGTGGTGGCGCGGCTGCGCGCGGCCGGGGTCCGGGCCGAGGTCGATCGCGGTGACGACCGGATGCAGAAGAAGATCTTCAACCACACCGCGCAGAAGGTGCCGTTCATGCTGCTGGCCGGCGCGCGGGATGTGGAGGCCGACGCGGTGAGCTTCCGGTTCCGGGACGGCACCCAGGTCAACGGAGTACCGGTGGACGATGCGGTGCGAGTGGTCGCGGAGTGGATCCGCCGCCGCGACAATTCCTCGCCCACCGCGGACACGGTTCGCGCCCTGGTGTACAGCGAAGGCGGTGCACCCGCGTGACACCGGGTCCGTCCGGGCGGGGAAAGGGTATGGAGCATGAGTGAGCGCACGGTGCCGGACGAGCTGACCGAGGAGCCCGGCGCGGACCGGGAGCAGTCCGACGAGATCGTGGATCGCGGTGCGGGCGAACCGGACCGGTTGCAGCGGCTGTGGACGCCGTACCGCATGTCCTATATCGCGGAGGCCGCCACCACGGCCCCCAAGGGCGCGACCGGGCATCCGTTCACCGATATACCCACCATGTCCGACGAGGACGGGCTGGTCGTCGCCCGCGGCGAGCAGGTGTACGCGGTGCTGAACCTGTACCCCTACAACCCGGGGCACATGATGGTGGTGCCTTATCGCCGGGTCGCGAACCTGGAGGATCTCACCGCCGCCGAATCCACCGAACTGATGGAGTTCACGCAGCGGGCCATCCGGACGATGAAGAAGGTGTCCCGGCCGCACGGGTTCAATGTGGGTCTCAACCTGGGCGGTGTCGCGGGTGGTTCGCTCGCCGACCATCTGCACCAGCACATCGTTCCGCGCTGGGGCGGTGACGCGAACTTCATCACCGTGATCGGGGGTGCGAAGGTGATGCCGCAGCTGCTGCGCGAGACCCGGGCGCTGCTCGCATCGGCCTGGGAGGAGGCGTAGATGAGCGACGCCGCGCTACGTGCGCGTGCCGGAGCCGGACGGGTGCGGGTGAACCACCGGGCAGAGCAGGAGGGGTAGGTGCTGAGCATCTTCGGCCGGGCGACCTTCGCCAAGGCCACCGCGCCGTTGGGCAGGGCACTGGTCGGCACCGGCCTCACCCCGGACGCGGTCACTCTTATCGGTACCGCCGCCTCGATCGCCGCCGCGGTCACGCTGTACCCCACCGGGCATCTGTTCTGGGGAACCGTACTCATCTGGCTGTTCGTCATGTTCGACATGCTCGACGGTGCGATGGCCCGGGCCCGGGGCGGCGGGACCCGCTACGGGGCGGTGCTCGACGCGACCTGCGACCGTGTCGCCGACGGCGCCATCTTCGGTTCGCTGGCCTGGTGGGCGGTCTACCAGGAACAGAGCAGACCGCTGTTCGTGGCCACACTGGTGGTGCTGGTGACCTCGCAGGTCATCTCCTATGCCAAGGCCCGGGCCGAGGCCAGTGGGCTGTCCGCCGACGGCGGCCTGATCGAACGCCCGGACCGGCTGGTGATCGTGCTGGTGGGGGCCGGGCTCACCGGTATCGGCGGGTACTGGGGTATCGGATGGCTCACCTGGGCCGTGCATGTGGCGATGTGGATCCTGGCCGTCCTCAGCATCGTGACGGTGGGCCAGCGGGTGCTGGCGGTCCGCAACTCGCCCGGCGCCCGCGAGATCCTGGGTAGCGCGAACAAGGGAACGGAGCAGTCGTGAGCGGGTGGCGGGCGAGCGCGAGCGATCGCGGATACGCCGCGGGCTGGCGGCTGGTGCGCGCCCTCCCGGATCGGGCGGCGCGCACCGTGTTCGACCGGGGCGCGGATTTCGTGGCCCGCAAGGGCGGACCGGTCCAGTTGCGCCGCAACCTGGCCCGGGTGGTCGGGGCGCCCGCGGAAGCCGTATCCGACGAACTCGTGCGGGCGAGTATGCGTTCCTACGCCCGCTACTGGCGGGAGGCGTTCCGGCTACCGACGATGGATCACGCCGAACTGGTGGCATCGGGCCGGATCTCGGTGATCGGCCGGGAGCACCTGGACGCCGCGCTGGCCCGCGGTCGCGGGGTGGTGTTCGTGCTGCCGCATTCGGGCAACTGGGATATGGCCGGTACCTGGCTGGTGCAGAACTACGGCACGTTCACCACCGTCATGGAACGGCTGAAACCGGAATCGCTGTTCGAACGGTTCGTCGCTTACCGGGAGAGTCTGGGCTTCGAGGTCTTCCCGCTGACCGGCGGCGAGCAGCCGCCGTTCACGGCGCTGGCGCAGCGGTTGCGCGACAACAAGATCGTCTGCCTGTTGGGGGAGCGCGACCTCACCGGTCGCGGTGTCCCGGTCACCTTCTTCGGTGAACGGACCTGGATGCCGGCCGGGGCAGCCGCGCTCGCCGTGGAAACCGGTGCCGCGCTCATGCCGGTACACGTCTCTTTCACCGCGGACGACCGCGGCCGCGAGAGCTGGATCGTCCGCACCCGGGAACCGCTGGACGTCACGGACGGTGTCGCGGCCGCGACGCAGGCGCTGGCGGATTGTTTCGCCGCCGGTATCGCCGAGCATCCGGCCGACTGGCATATGTTGCAGCCGCTGTGGGAAACGGATCTGTCCGAGGCCCGGCTGGACCGTATCCACGCCGAACAGGCGCGGCGCGAGACGTATTCGATCGACGCCGGTGGAGACCGCGCCCCATGAGAATCGGCATGGTCTGTCCCTATTCGTTCGACGTACCGGGCGGCGTGCAGGCGCATGTGGTGGAGCTCGCGCAGGTGTTCCGGGAACGCGGGCACAAAGTGAGTGTGCTGGCACCCGCCGCGGAGACGACCGAGCTCCCCGATTTCGTCGTGTCGGCCGGACGCGCGGTGGCGATCCCCTACAACGGCTCGGTGGCGAGGCTCTCCTTCGGGCCGACCGCCTACACCCGGATCCGCCGGTGGATCGAGAGCAACGAGTTCGATGTATTGCACATCCACGAACCCAATGCGCCCAGTCTGTCCATGCTGGCCCTGAAGATCGCCGAGGGGCCGATCGTGGCCACCTTCCACACCTCTACGACGAAATCCCTGGTGCTGGCGACATTCCAGGGTGTGCTGCGGCCTTATCACGAGAAGATCAGCGGCCGGATCGCGGTTTCGGAACTGGCCCGCCGCTGGCAGGTGGAGGCACTCGGTTCCGACGCGGTGGAGATCCCGAACGGAGTCGATGTGCAGGCGTTCGCCCGTGCCCCGCGGCTGCCCGGCTATCCGCGGCGGGGCGGCACCGTCCTGTTCCTCGGCCGCTACGACGAGCCGCGTAAGGGGATGCAGATCCTACTGGGGGCGCTACCGGCCCTCGTAGCACGTCATCCCGAGGTGGAGGTCCTGGTCGTCGGTCGCGGCGACGAGGACCGGCTGCGCCGGGAGGCCGGTCCGCTCGCCCGGCACCTGCGCTTCCTGGGCCAGGTCTCGGATGCGGAGAAGGCCTCGGCCATGCGCAGCGCCGACGTCTACGTGGCACCGAATCTGGGCGGGGAGAGTTTCGGGATCATCCTCATCGAGGCCATGGCCGCCGGAACCGCCGTGGTGGCCAGCGAACTGGATGCCTTCCGCCGGGTACTACGCGACGGCGCCGCCGGGCTGCTGGTGCCGATCGGTGATGCGGCGGCCCTGGCCGACGCCCTGGACACGGTGCTCACCGACGAGGCCCGGCGCGGTGATCTGGTGCGCACCGCGACACAGGTGGTCGGCACCTACGACTGGCCGGTGGTGGCCGAACAGATCCTGCGGGTCTACGAAACCGTGGTGGTCGGCGATCTGCGGGTGCGGGTGGCCGGGTGATCACTTTCTCCGCGACCACGGTTCTCGTTCTCGCGCTCGTCGCCGCCCTCGTGGTCGCACTCGGGGTGTGGGCCTATTCCACCGCCAATCGGCTCGACCGCCTGCATGTGCGCACCGATCTGGCCTGGCACGCGCTGGAGGCGGCGCTGGCCCGCCGGGCCGTGGTGGCCCGGGCGGTGGCGATTTCGCTGGCCGGATCACACGCGGGCCCGGAGCCCGATACGGCCGAGTTCGCCCGGCGGCTCACCGCACTGGCCGATCGCGCCGAACGCACCGGCCGTGACGACCGGGAGACCGTGGAGAACCAGCTGGCGGCCGCACTGTCGGCCGTCGATATCGCCCGGCTGCCGACCCAGCAGGTCGCCGAACTGGCCGATGCCGAGGCCCGGGTGCTCATCGCCCGCCGCTTCCACAACGATGCCGTACGCGACACCCTGGCGCTGCGAACCCGCCGCCCGGTGCGCTGGCTGCACCTCGGCGGTACCGCCCCTACGCCGACCTACTTCGAGATCGCCGAACGGGCCACTCTCGCGGCCGCCACCGGACTCGAGGTCGACACCACGCGGGTTTCGGCGCGGGTGGCCCTGCTCGACGAACAGGACCGGATCCTGCTCATGCGCGGGCACGATCCACTGGCCCCGGAGGTGTCGTTCTGGTTCACCGTCGGCGGTGGCGTGGAACCGGGGGAGAGCCTGCGCGAAGCCGCGGTGCGCGAAGTGTACGAGGAGACCGGGCTCACCGCCGATCCGGCCGCCCTGCGCGGCCCGATCTGGCGGCGGGTGGCGGTTTTCCCGTTCAACGGCGAGCTGATCCGGTCCGAGGAGCTGTTCTTCGCACTGCGGGTGCCGCGCTTCGAACCCGACGCGGCGGAGCTCACCTCTATCGAGCAACGCTCCATCACCGGTAACCGGTGGTGCGGCCCGGACGAAATCCGGGAGCAGGTCGCCGCAGGTGAGATGGTGTATCCGTACCAGTTGGACGAGTTGCTCGCGGAAGCCGCGGCCGCGGCCGACGCCGCGGGCGATCCGGAGGTCCGTTCCATCCGGTGAATATGACCGGGCTCACTGTCGTGATAGGGTCGCAGACGGTTTGACACGCCGAGGATATGTCGATTCGGTGTGTGGAGGTGAAGACGTGTCCTACATCCTGTTCGATTACCTGTTGCCGATTCTGGGTCCCGGCGCCGCCGAGTACTGGGCGAAGCTGCTGGTGGTCGATCCGATCTGAGTTCGTTCCCAGTGCCCCGCCGGGCCGGTGTCACACCGGTCCGGCGGGGCCATTTTCCGGTCCAGTAGCCGGGGGTCGGTGATGAATCGCAGGTGGTTGCCAGTCCAGTCTGCGCCAACTGGCTATGAAGCCGTTTCGTCGCCCCACCTAGAATCGTGGTGTTCATCGACGATCCCCACCTGGCAACAGACACAGGAGCTACCGTGACCACGCCCGAGACCACCCAGACCCCCGACGCGACCCGCGAGGCCGGTACCGCCCGCGTGAAGCGCGGTATGGCCGAGATGCTCAAGGGCGGGGTGATCATGGACGTCGTCACCCCGGAGCAGGCCAAGATCGCCGAGGATGCCGGTGCGGTCGCGGTGATGGCGCTCGAACGGGTGCCGGCCGATATCCGCGCCCAGGGCGGAGTGTCCCGGATGAGCGATCCGGACATGATCGACGGGATCATCGAAGCGGTCTCCATCCCGGTGATGGCCAAGGCCCGGATCGGGCATTTCGTGGAGGCGCAGGTACTGCAGAGCCTCGGTGTCGACTACATCGACGAATCCGAGGTCCTCACCCCCGCCGACTACGCCAACCACATCGACAAGTGGAATTTCACGGTGCCGTTCGTCTGCGGCGCCACCAATCTCGGTGAGGCGTTGCGCCGGATCACCGAGGGTGCGGCCATGATTCGCTCCAAGGGCGAGGCAGGCACCGGTGATGTCTCCAACGCCACCACGCATATGCGCAAGATCCGGCAGGAGATCACCCGGCTGACCTCCCTCCCCACCGATGAGCTGTTCGTCGCCGCCAAGGAACTCCAGGCGCCCTACGAACTCGTGAAGGAGATCGCCGAAACCGGGAAACTGCCCGTCGTGCTGTTCACCGCCGGCGGTATCGCCACCCCGGCCGACGCGGCCATGATGATGCAGCTCGGCGCCGAGGGCGTTTTCGTCGGTTCGGGCATCTTCAAGTCCGGCAACCCGGCGCAGCGCGCGAGCGCGATCGTCAAAGCGACCACGTTCTACGACGACCCCGATGTGCTCGCCAAGGTGTCGCGCGGACTGGGTGAGGCGATGGTCGGGATCAATGTCGACGAGATCCCGCAGCCGCACCGGCTGGCCGAACGCGGTTGGTGAACAAGGCGATTAGGGTTACGCCGCCCCGTCTGGGGGCGTGACCCCCTGGTCGGCGGTCCCACTATTGGGGGCGCCGTGGTTCGCCTGAAGCCCGATGTGTCGGCTCGCGAAGGAAGCACAAGAGGCCGAAGGCAAGTGGTTCTACCATTTACTACTTCACTCGTCGAGGGAATCGGCAAGTCGGGGTCGGCTGGCGGGGGCAGTAGCGTCTGGGCACCCACGCGGTGAACTCGATGGTTCGTTTGCCAGGGAGCGCCACGCCCACGAGAGTCATCGCGTTCGCCCCGGTGGATGACGATCGGCATCACTTCGTCACTTTGTCTGGTTTGGATGGCTCGTGTGCACCTGCTCCAGGAACACCGTTCGGTCGTCGACGTAGTACCAGATGCGCGCAGTGCCCTTCACAGTCGGCTTGTGCTGCCAGCGTTCGTGGGTTGCGCCGCCACGCTCGATGACGCCGAGCTCGCCCTTCAGCCGGTAGTTCGTCGATGTCGTGGCCAGCGGAGTCCTCGTGCGGAAGTCCCAGGTATCCGTCAAGGGGTTGCGGATCGTCGCGACGAGGTCCCTCCATCCCTTGGGGGTATCGGTGGTAGCGAAGCGAATCTCGTACTCGGTCTTCTTCGGGGGACGGGGGACCGGCTCCCCCTTCTTGGCTGCCGTCACGATCGAGGACGCTCCACGGGCGCGTCCTCGTCGAGCCACTCGAGGTCGGCGCTACCGAGCCCGGCCGCGATAGCCGTGGCTGTCTCCTTCCAGGAGGTCAGCTCGGCGATCGCCAGATGTGGCTGGTCGGTGGAGAACGACGCGCGTGCGGCGTCGACGAGAGCCTGGGCGCAGGAATCCCGGTCCGCCGGCGACAGGGCGAGCATCCAGGGAAATGCCTTGGACATGCGCTCGGCGAGCGAACCGCGGTCATCGAGCGTGACCGTGATGAGCTGCGCGGCGAAGTTCAGCAGGCGGGCGCGGCCCTCGGCCTCGCGCTGCGACATCAGTACCAGCGCTTCGCCGTCGCGCCGAGTCACCGTCACGGGGTGATCCTCGGCCTCGGCGAAGACTTCGGCGGAGTGCTTGCTCAGGTCCGAGGAACGCCGGGTTGCCACGGGCCGGTCTGCTGCGATGCTCACGAACCCATGGTATTCGGAACGTGTTCGGAAGTCTCGGGCGTATGTCGGTCGCCACGTCACTGTTCGAACCTTCGGAACACCGGTACGTTCTGCACGCGGACGGCGGCTGCGGTCTGGTCCGAGGTATCGGCACCTGCGGCGGCGAGGAGCCTCGATCCGGGCCCGGCGCGAGTGGCGCGCAGCTGTGGTCCGCCGCAGCGAGACCCCCGCCGGGCAGGAGGTCGTGTGCGCCGCGTGTATTCCGCAGGGATGTCGAGACGGCTCGGCTCCTGCCGGCACCCGGCATGTAGCGGCAGATGAGCCGGCTGTCGTGCGGTCAGCTGGTGCCAGTCCGCAGAGCCGGCCGGTCGGGATGGTCCCAGCGCACGAAATATTCTGCTGCCTCGCTGTTTTCGCGGTCATGGGCGAGCAGGGCCGGTACGGTCCAGAAATCTTCGTCCGGGGTGCTGCGGGTGAGCGCGCCCGCGCTGAGGTCGAGGTGGACGGCGCGGTCGAAGGGCAGGTCGCGACCCAGCAGCATGGGGCCCGCCACGAACAGGACCGTTCCGGGCAGCGCGGTGCGCCGGCAGGCCCGTGCGGAGCGGTCGGCGGCCTCGTCCCACAGTGCGGGCAGCCAGGTACCGGTTCGGTGCACCGCATCGATTACTTCGCGCCGCAGCGCCGGATAGTCGAACCAACTCGTGCGATACGACGTCTCGTCGCGGCCGAACTCCATTCGCAGCGAGGCAGGCCGGACGTAATCGTGCAGCGACACCGTTTCGGCGGGCCGACCGTCGGCCCGTACCCGCTCGGCGGCGCGGTCCGCGAACCCGAGCGGGCGGGCCGCGTCGGCGCCGTCGACGCCGACCACCCGGTACCCCTCCAGCGTCCGCAGGTCCCGGGTCAGTAGTTCGGCGAGGGCGTCGGGGGTCGTCGGTGTGAAACGCGGCACCGGACCATCACAGCAGGTCCGGCCGGGCGGTCGGTGACGGGGATTACCCGCGACCGGATCGTGGGAAATCAGGGGCTCGGGATAATGTCAGCGGATGGCGACTATCGAAGAGGCACTGGAGATCGAACGCCTCGAGCGGGATATTTTCCGCGGCGCGTCCACCAAAACCCAGCTGCCGCGTACGTTCGGCGGCCAGGTGGCGGGCCAGGCGCTGGTGTCGGCGGTGCGCACGGTGGAGCCGCGGTTCCAGGTCCATTCGCTGCACGGCTACTTCCTGCGCCCTGGTAATCCCGGCGCGCCCACCGTCTACCTGGTGGACCGGGTCCGGGACGGTCGCTCCTTCTGCACCCGCCGCGTCACCGGGGTGCAGGACGGTGACGCCATATTCACCATGTCGGCGTCCTTCCACATCGGTGACGAGGGGCCGTCGCATCAGGACGAGATGGCCGATGTGGCGCCGCCGAACGATCTTCCCGACGCCGCGACCAGCATGGATCCGGAGCGGCTGTGGGCCATGCGGGAATGGGAGCACTGGGATATCCGCCCGGTGCCGCAGGACCAGGTGACCCAGCGGCCCGGGGTGGTCTCCCCGCAGCAGGTGTGGTTCCGCTACCGGCATCCGCTGCCCGACGATCCGCTGTTCCATGTGTGCACGCTCGCCTATATGAGCGATATGACGCTGCTCGGCTCCTCCAAAGTCACCCATCCCGACGAACCCACCCAGAACGCCTCGCTCGATCACGCGATGTGGTTCCTGCGCCCGTTCCGTACCGACGACTGGCTGCTCTACGACCAGTCGTCGCCATCGGCCGGTTTCGGCCGCGCCCTGACCGGCGGGAAGATCTTCGATCGCGACGGCCGACTGGTGGCCGCGGTGGTGCAGGAGGGTCTGACCCGGACGCTGCGTTCCTGAGCGGACGGTTCGTCGGTCCGGCGCCGGCGTGACCCCGCGCACACCGGTCCGGCTCGTAAGCTCGCACACGTGAACGAGTCTGCGGTGTCCCCGGAAGTGGCAGCCGCACCGGAAGCCGGTGCCGCGCCCGACCAGCCCACTATCGGCGTGCTGGCCCTGCAGGGCGATATCCGGGAACATATCGCGGTGCTCGCCGCATGCGGTGCCCGTCCGGTCCTGGTCCGCCGCCCGGACGAGTTGGCCGCCGTCGACGCGCTGGTCCTGCCCGGCGGGGAGTCCACGGCGATCAGCAAACTGCTCGAGATCTTCGAACTGCTCGAACCGTTGCGTGCCCGGCTGCGCGCCGGGATGCCGGCGTTCGGGTCCTGCGCCGGGATGATCCTGCTGGCGAGCGAGGTGCTCGATACCCGTGCCGACGCGAAACATCTCGACGGAATCGATATGACGGTGCGGCGCAACGCCTTCGGGCGACAGGTCGACTCGTTCGAAACCGATGTCGAATTCGCCGGGCTGCCCGGCGGCCCGGTCCGGGCGGTGTTCATCCGCGCGCCGTGGGTCGAACGGGCAGGTGCGGCCGTAGAGGTGCTGGCCCGGGTGCCGAGCGGTCCGGCCGCCGACCGAATCGTCGCCGTCCGGCAGGGGCGGGTCGTGGCCACGGCCTTCCACCCGGAAGTCACCGGTGATCACCGTGTGCACCGAATGTTCGTCGATCTGGTCCGTGGCGTAGCGTTGTCCAGCGATACCGTGCCATCGACCTGAAGGAAGTAGGGAATGAGCGGCCACTCCAAATGGGCCACCACCAAGCACAAGAAGGCGGCGATCGATGCTAAGCGTGGCAAGCTCTTCGCCAAGCTGATCAAGAACATCGAGGTGGCGGCCCGGACCGGCGGTGGCGATCCGGAAGGCAACCCGACGCTGTTCGACGCCATCCAGAAGGCCAAGAAATCGTCGGTTCCCAACGACAATATCGAGCGGGCACGTAAGCGCGGCGGTGGCGAGGAAGCCGGCGGCGCCGACTGGCAGACCATCATGTACGAGGGCTACGGCCCCAACGGTGTCGCCGTCCTGATCGAATGCCTCACCGACAACCGCAACCGGGCCGCCGGCGAGGTGCGCGTCGCCATGACCCGCAACGGCGGGAACATGGCCGATCCGGGATCGGTGTCCTACCTGTTCCACCGCAAGGGCATCGTCACTCTGGAGAAGAACGGTCTGTCCGAGGACGATGTGCTGATGGCGGTGCTGGATGCCGGCGCCGAGGAGGTCAACGACCTCGGTGAATCCTTCGAGATCATCAGCGAGCCCGGCGATCTGATCGAGGTCCGCAAGGCGCTGCAGTCGTCCGATATCGACTACGACTCCGCCGAATCCGGGTTCCAGCCGTCGGTGAGTGTCGCGGTCGACGCGGACGGTGCCCGCAAGGTGTTCAAACTGGTCGACGCGCTGGAGGACAGCGACGACGTCCAGAACGTGTACACCAATGTCGATATCTCCGACGAGGTACTGGCCGAACTGGACGCCGACTAGCCGGCCAGCCCGGCGTAGTGATCTCGCAGGGCGGGGTAGTAGTCGTCGAAGTCGGGGCGTCGCGCATCCGTGCGCGACGCACCGAGCGCATCCAGGTAGTAGTCCCAGCCCGGCCCGATCTCGGGTAGCTGTTCGGTCGAGATCAGATGATGGACGAACACGAGCTCGGTCAGCCCCTCGTGTTCGGTGAGGGTGACCTCGAGCTGCCAGCTGCCGTGCTCGTCGACGGTGCGCAGGGCGAGATGACGTGGCGGGTCGCACGCGTCGACCGTGTACTCGCTCCAGGGCTGCCCCTCTTCGTAGGACAACCGCACCCGTATCGTCCGGCCCGGTCCGGGCTCGCCCTGCCACGGCCCGAACCAGCGGGCGGTGCGCTCGGATTCGGTGATACTGGCCCAGACGTCCGTGATGGGTGCGCGATAGGTCCGCGTGAGGACCAGATCGTGGCCGGCCGGTGTGTTCTCCAGGCGTCCGGTGGGGTGGATGGTCATGCCGAGTTCTCCTCGTGGTCGGAAATTTTCAGGGGATCCCGGCGTTGTGGCCCGATAGGGGATTGCTCGGCGGTCGATCTGCGCTCACGGCGGGTCCGGTGGACCTCGGTGGCCAGTGCGTCCAGCCGGTGTTCCCACGCCGCCGGTTCGTCCAGGGCGGCGAGCCAGGTGCGTATTTCGCGTAGCGGTGCGGTGTCCAGGGTGTAGTAGCGCTGCCGTCCCACCAGTTCGTCGCGGACCAGGCCGCTGTCGCGTAGTACCCGGAGATGCCGGCTGATCGCGGGCCGGCTGATCGGGAACCGGTCGGCGATCGCGCCCGCGGTGCGGCGGGTGCCGCGCAGCATCTCGAGGATCTCCCGCCGTACCGGGTCGGCGATTGCCGCGGCTACCTCGTCCACGAGCAAAGAGTAACCAGTTGGTTACGCGTTTGTCCAGGGGCGCTGCGGGGCGGGTCATGCGCGCCGGGCACGCAGGATCGAGGGACCACGGGCGTGCCACCGGATCGGGGGTGGCGGGCGGCGGCACAATGGCGGCATGGTCGCTGTGACTCTCGTGCACGGGGATATCACCGAGCAGCAGGTCGACGCGGTGGTCAATGCCGCCAACTCGGAACTGCTCGGCGGCGGGGGTGTGGACGGCGCGATACACCGGCGCGGAGGGCCCGCGATCCTGGCCGAATGCCGGCGGCTACGGGAGACCGACTACCCCCGCGGACTGCCCACCGGGCAGGCAGTGGCGACCACGGCCGGCGATCTGCCGGCCCGATGGGTCGTTCATGCGGTCGGCCCGGTGTGGTCGGCCCGCGGCGACCGCGCGGCACAGCTCGCCCCGCTGCTGGCTTCCTGCTATCGCGAATCGCTGCGGGTGGCGGACGAACTGGGCGCGCGGACGGTCGCGTTCCCGGCGATCTCCACCGGTGGGTACCGCTGGCCGATGGACGACGGGGCTCGGATCGCGATCGACGCCGTCCGGGCCACCTCGACCCGGGTCGAGGAAGTGCGGTTCGTGCTCTACGACGCCGCCGCGTACGACATCTTCGCAGCGCAGCTGGGCCGCTGAGCCCCCGTCGACCCCGGCCCGTGTCCCTGGCACCGAGATACCCGGTCCTGCACTAGACTTCGAACAACTGTTCGTTCTGGGAAGGGATTCGTCGGTGCGGGTGATGGGCGTCGACCCCGGGCTCACCCGGTGTGGGGTGAGCATGGTCGAAGGGGGCGCGGGGCGCACCGTGCGGGCGATCGCGGTGGATGTGGTCCGCACACCGGCCGAGATGGACCTGGCCCGGCGACTGCTGCGGATATCCGATGCCGCCGAGGAGTGGATGGAAACCCACCGACCCGAAGTGGTGGCGATCGAGCGGGTGTTCGCGCAGCACAATGTGCGCACCGCCATGGGCACCGCACAGGCGGGCGGGGTCATCGCACTGGCGGCCGCGCGCCGCGATATCCCGGTCATGTTCCATACTCCCAGTGAGGTGAAGGCGGCCGTCACCGGTAACGGCGGTGCGGACAAGAAACAGGTGACGGCCATGGTCACCCGGATCCTCGGGCTCGCGGCCCCGCCCAAACCGGCCGATGCCGCCGACGCGCTGGCACTCGCCATCTGCCACTGCTGGCGGGCGCCGCTGCTGGAGCGGATCGCACGGGCCGAAGCCCTGGCCGAACGGGCCCGGAAGCAGTACACACAACGACTCGAACAGCAGCGGAAGGCGGTACGCGGGTGATCGCGTCTCTACGCGGCGAAGTCCTGGAACTCGCCCTCGATCATGTCGTCCTGGAGGCCTCGGGAGTCGGATATCAGCTCAACGCCACCCCCGCGACCTTGGCCGGTCTCACCCGTGGTGCCGAGGCCACGCTGTTCACCGCATTGATCGTGCGCGAGGATTCGATGACCCTGTACGGATTCGCCGACACCGAGTCGCGTGATCTGTTCGGTCTGTTGCAGACCGTGTCCGGGGTGGGCCCGCGGCTGGCCATGGCGGTGCTGGCGGTACTGGAACCCGAGGCGCTGCGCAAGGCACTGGCCGCGGGCGATATCGCGGCCCTCACCCGGGTGCCCGGGATCGGTAAACGCGGCGCCGAGCGGATGGTCGTGGAACTGCGGGACAAGGTGAACCTGGTGCCGGTACCCGCCGGCGGTGCGGCCACTGCCGCACCGGTGCACACTCCCGTCCGCGATCAGGTCGTGGAAGCCCTCGCCGGTCTCGGGTTCCCGCTCAAACAGGCCGAACCGGCCGTGGACGCGGTGCTGGCCGAGAACCCCGCCGCGGGTAATTCGGCCGCGCTGCGCGCCGCGCTCGGGATGTTGGGCCGGAACCGCTAGGCAGCAATGGAATACGACGACGACCAAGACACCCCGGAATCGCCGGTCAGCGCCGGCTACCTGGCCTCCGACGGGGATACCGACTCCGGATTACGCCCCACCTCGCTCGACGGCTTCATCGGTCAGCCGCGGGTACGTGAACAGCTCGCCCTGGTGCTGCGCGGCGCCCGGGCGCGTGGCGGTACCCCCGATCACATCCTGCTGTCGGGTCCGCCGGGCCTGGGTAAGACGAGCCTGGCGATGATCATCGCCACCGAACTCGGGACCGCGTTGCGCATCACCTCCGGACCGGCCCTGGAACGCGCGGGCGATCTGGCCGCCATGCTCAGCAACCTGGTCGCCGGAGACGTGCTGTTCATCGACGAGATCCACCGCATGGCCCGGCCCGCCGAGGAGATGCTCTATCTGGCGATGGAGGATTTCCGGGTCGATGTGGTGGTCGGCAAGGGGCCGGGCGCGACGTCGATTCCGCTCGATATCGCGCCGTTCACCCTGGTGGGGGCCACCACCCGCGCGGGTGCGCTCACCGGCCCGCTGCGCGACCGGTTCGGTTTCACCGGCCATATGGACTTCTACGAACCCGACGAACTGCTGCTCATCCTGCAGCGCTCCGCGCAGATCCTCGGTGTGGGCATCGATACCGATGCCGCCACCGAGGTCGCGGGCCGCTCCCGGGGGACACCCCGGATCGCCAACCGGCTCTTGCGCCGGGTGCGCGACTACGCCGAGGTCCGGGCCGACGGCATGATCACCCTGGCGGTCGCCCGGGCGGCGCTCGAGGTCTACGACGTCGACCCGATGGGCCTGGACCGGCTCGACCGCGCGGTGCTGGGTGCCCTGGTCCGGGGTTTCGGTGGAGGGCCGGTGGGCGTATCGACCCTGGCCGTGGCGGTCGGCGAGGAACCCGCCACGGTCGAGGAGGTGTGCGAACCGTTCCTGGTGCGGGCCGGGATGGTCGCGCGTACCCCGCGCGGCCGGGTGGCGACCGCGGCCGCCTGGACCCATCTGGGTCTCACACCGCCCCCTGACCTGGCCTTCGGAGGGCTGGAGGTGCGGAGCCGGGAACCCCACCCGACGCTCGACCTGTTCGAGTGAACGGCGGCGGTCCGCCGTCCGGTCAGAAGCCGAACTCGCGCCGCACCCGCTCGACGAAGGCGTCCACCTGCTCGGGGTGGTAGCCGCGCCCGAACAATCCCGCCGGCGCCCGGAACCCGCGGTTCAGGATCTCGCGGGTCAATGTGACGCGGCGCTGCAGCGCGGCGGCGACGAGGTCCAGCAGTTCGTCGACATCCTGTTCCCGGTAGCCCCGGCGGCCGAACGGCGCTCGCGCGAAAGTGATCTCGTGGACTTCCTCGGGAGTCATCCGCCGATTATCGCGGGGCCGGCCATTGCCCGCCGGGTGTTCGCCGGAGGGTGAGATGTGCCACCGGGCCACACCCGGCTCCGCCCCGGTACCGCGTGTTGGGGCGTGCGGGTGTGGCGCGGATCCGAAGAACTGGCAGACTGTGTGCGTACCTGTCCCCCTCCCCACCCAGATCAGGAACTGACTTCGACCATGGATCTGCTGTTTCCGCTCATACTGGTCGCGCTGCTGGTGCCGATGTTCCTAGGCATGCGCCGCCAGAAGAAAGAGGCCGACAAAGTCGCCCAGATGCAGGACAGCCTGAAGGTCGGTGACCGGGTCACCACCACCTCGGGCCTGTACGGCACCGTGGTCGAGGCCGACGACACCAGTGTCGATCTCGAGATCGCCGAGGATGTCGTGACCACCTGGCTACGTGCGGCCATCCGCGACGTGCGCGTCGACGATACCGACGACGAAACCGCTGGTGACAGCGCTGAGGGCGCCGAGTCAACCGACTCCGCCGACGCCCCCGCCGCCGCCGAGGAGACCCCGGCGCAGACCGAAACCCGGCTGACCAAGGACTGACACACCACGGCCCGGCCACCGGAACCGGATATTCCGGGCAACCGGTGGTATAGGCATGTGCCGTGGCCGTTCCACCCAGAACTTCCGCCTAGGAGATGACGACCTGTGCCACCGTCCCAGGGATCGGCGCACCAATTCCGCTGGCTCGCCTTGTTCGGCGTGCTGGTGGCCGCGATCTACGCGCTGGTGTTCTTCACCGGTGACAAATCACCGACACCCAAACTCGGCATCGACCTACAGGGTGGTACCCGGGTCACCCTGACCGCGCGAACGCCCGACGGGAACCGGCCCAGCAAGGACAGTCTCGCCAAGGCACAGGAGATCATCGAGAACCGGGTCAACGGTCTCGGCGTCTCCGGTTCCGAGGTCGTGATCGACGGGGACAACCTGGTGATCACCGTCCCGGGAGAGGACAGCCAGCAGGCCCGCACCCTGGCCAGCACCGCCAAGCTGTACATCCGGCCGGTCCTGAAATACAACCCGGCGCCGACCGCTCAGCAGCCCGCCCCGGGCGGCACCACCCCGGCTCCGGAGCCCGCGGCTCCCGCCCCGGCCGGTGAGCCGGGCACGGCACCCGGGAGCGGTACCGAGGGCACGACCCCCGATGCGGGCACCGCGCCCGATGCCGGCGCCCAGGACGGCGCGACCCCCGATACCGGCGCGGGCGCACCGGTCGAGGAGACGCCCGCCGCCGCGCCCCTGCCGGAAAGCGAGACCGCCGTCCATCCGGCCCAGGCGCCCGGCGAATCCCCGGCGCCCACCGAAACCGGCCCGGCCCCCGCTCCACAGGATCCGAATGCCCCGCCGGCCACGCCCGCCGAAGGGACGCTGACCCCACAGGAGCAGGCGCAGCGGGAGATCGAGATGGCCAAGGCCATCCGGCAGAGCACCGATCCCACCACCCAGCAGCTCGCCATGGCGTCGATGGACTGCACCGCCTCCGATCCGCTCGCGGGTAACGATGATCCGAACCTGCCGCTGGTCACCTGCTCCACCGACGGTAAAGAGGTGTTCCTGCTCGACAAGAGCCGGATCGACGGACAGGAGATCGCCAACGCGACCTCGGGTCTGAACACCGAGCAGGCGCGGCATGAGGTCAACCTGGAGTTCAAGGGCAGCGGAAGCGATGCCTGGGCCTCGCTCACCGGTGAGTACGTGCAGCAGCGGGTCGCCTTCGTCCTCGATTCGGAGGTGGTCAGCGCACCGGTGGTTCAGCAGGGCCCCCAGCTGGGCGGGCGCACCTCGATCTCCGGTGACTTCAACGCCGCCAGCGCCAAGGAACTGGCGAATACGCTCAAGTACGGTTCGCTGCCGCTGTCATTCCAGACTTCCGAGGCCGAGACGGTCTCGGCGACCCTCGGGCTGTCCTCGCTGAAAGCGGGCCTGATCGCCGGGGCGGTCGGTCTGATCGCGGTACTCGTCTACTGTCTGGTCTATTACCGCATGCTCGGGTTCCTCACCGCGTTGTCGCTGGTCGGATCCGGTTTCGCGGTGTACGGCATCATGGTCCTGCTCGGCCGCTGGATCGGGTTCACCCTCGACTTGGCCGGTATCGCCGGTCTGATCATCGGTATCGGTATGACCGCCGACTCGTTCGTCGTGTTCTTCGAGCGGATCAAGGACGAAATGCGCGAGGGACGAAGTTTCCGATCGGCGGTACCGCGTGGCTGGCAGCGCGCCCGCAAGACGATTCTGTCCGGTAACGCCGTCAGCTTCATCGCCGCCGCCGTGCTGTACGTCCTCGCGGTCGGCCAGGTGCGCGGCTTCGCGTTCACGCTCGGTTTGACCACCATCCTCGATGTGGTGGTCGTGGTCCTGGTCACGGCCCCGCTCGTCCACCTGGCGTCCCGGTCGAGCTACTGGGCCAAACCGTCGGTGAACGGCCTCGGCGCGATGCAAGAGCTCGCCCGGGAACGCAAGGCGGCCGAGGCCGCGGTCGGGAAGGCGTGACGATGAACAGCCCCGTGACGATGGACAAACCCGCCGCGCCGCGCCCCTCCGGCGCCCGGCACAGCTGGTTGAACCGCCTCTACACCGGCACAGGTGTACTCGACGTGGTCGGCAACCGCCGCCGCTGGTACCTGATCACCGCCGGAATCGTGCTGGTCTGCCTGCTCAGCATGGCGGTACGCGGTTTCACCTTCGGTATCGACTTCGTCGGTGGCTCCCGTATCCAGTTGCCGGCCGGTGAGGTGACCACCGAGCAGGTGGAGACGGTCTACAGCGACACCATCGGTTCGGCGCCCGAATCGGTGCAGACCGTCGGCACCGGCGACGGCAAGACCATCCTGATCCGTTCGGAGACGCTGGACGCCCAGCAGCTCGGCGCCCTGCAGACCGCACTGTTCGACCAGTTCCAGCCACGCGACGACACCGGCAACCCGAGCCGTAACGCCATCAGCGCCTCCGATGTGAGCGAGACCTGGGGCGGTCAGATCACCAGGCAGGCACTGATCGCGTTGGTGGTGTTCCTGGTACTGGTCAGCGTCTACATCGCTATCCGCTACGAACGCGATATGGCCCTGGCGGCGCTGGCCGCCCTGGTCTTCGACCTCCTGGTCACGGCCGGGGTGTATTCACTGGTCGGCTTCGAGGTCACCCCCGCGATGGTGATCGGCATGCTCACCATCCTCGGTTTCTCGCTCTACGACTCGGTCGTCGTGTTCGACAAGGTCGAGGAGAACACCCGCGGGGTGCTGCACACGAGCCGGCGTACCTACGGGGAGCAGGCGAATCTGGCCGTCAACCAGACCCTGATGCGCTCTATCAACACCACGCTCATCGGCGCGCTGCCCATTATCGGGCTGATGGTGATCGCAGTGTGGATGCTGGGGGTCGGCACACTGCAGGACCTGGCACTGGTGCAGCTCGTCGGCACCGTGGTCGGCGCCTACTCGTCCATCTTCTTCGCGACTCCGCTGCTGGTATCCATCAAGGAACGCTGGGGCCCGGTGGCAGCGCATACGAAGAAGGTGCACGCGCGCCGTGCCGCGCAGGCGAGCGGCCGGCCCATCCCCGGTGCCGACCGGCCCCTGGCGGCGCCGGGCCGGCGCCCCGTGGGCGCACCCGACGACCCGGATCAGCGCAACCCACGCAGGACCGGGCCCGGCGGGCCTCCGCCCGGCGCCCGCCCCACCGGAAAACGACAGAGGCGGCACTGACAGACGAGGAGTAGTTCGATGCGACACTCATCTCTGCGCCGGACGATCGCGCTGCTCGCGGCCACGGCCGCGGCGGCCGGACTGGCGGCCGGATGTTCCGGCAAGGACAAGGTGCCGTCGATCGGCTACGCCGTCGACACCACCGTCACCAGCTACAACGGCGGGACGGCAACCGGTGCGGCCGCGGCCCAGGCGGTGTTCGGCCGGGTGCTCACCGGCTTCTTCTACACCGGTCCCGACGGGCAGCCGATCGCCGACACCGATACGGGGACGGCCAAGGAGGTGCCGGGGGAGGCGCAGACCATCCAGTACCGGCTGAACCCGGCGGGAGTCTACTCCGACGGGGTCCCCACCTCATGCGACGACCTGGTGTTCACCTGGGCCGCGCGCAGCGGCCGGTTCCCCGGGTTCGATTCGGCGAGCACGGCCGGCTACGCGGATATCGAGCGGGTGGAATGCCAGCCCGGGTCCAAGGACGGGACCGTCGTGTTCCGGCCGGGCCGTCGCTACTCGCCCTGGCGCACCCTGTTCGGTGCCGGTGAACTGATGCCCGCGCATGTGGCGACCCAGGCGGCGAATGTGCCCGATATCGTCGCCGCCGTCCAGAACGATGACCGGCCCGCACTGGACCGGCTGGCCCAGTTCTGGAACACCGGGTGGAATATGGCGCCCGGTGATCTGGATATCACCGCGTTCCCGTCCTCCGGGCCGTACCGGATCGAATCGTTCGATCTCGACGACGGGCTGGTCCTGGTGGCCAACGAACGCTGGTGGGGCGACGCGCCCGCTACCGGCCGGATCGTGGTGTACCCGAAACCGGCCGATCTCGCCGCCCATATCGAGGACGGTTCGGTTTCGGTGGTCGATATCGGCACGGGTTCGCTGCCGGACCTGAACCTGGACGCGTTCGCCGTCGAACAGCAGCCCAGCCGCGGGGTCGAGCAGTTGGTGCTCGGCACCGGCGGGGTTTTCGAATCCGATGCCGCCCGGCGCGCGTTCGCGCTGTGCGTGCCCCGCCAGGCGCTGTTCGACCAGCTCGGCCGGGTGGCGGAGGCGCCGGAGACCGGGCTGGGCTCGGGTCTCGCGGATTCGCGGACGGTACAGCCGGATTCGCCGTTCTACCCCGCGGTGACCGGTGCCGCCGATCCGTTCGCCGGTGGTGATGTGGCCGGGGCCGAGTCGGCGCTCGCCGAGTCCGGGAAGAAGCAGCTCACCGTCCGCGTCGGCTATCTGGCCCCGGATGCCCGCCGCGCGCGCACCGTATCGATGATCGCCGACTCCTGCCGGGCGGCCGGGATCACCGTGGAGGACGCCGGCACCCCGGACTTCGGCACCGCGCAGCTGGCCGGCGGTGCGGTGGACGCGATTCTCGGCGGCCCCGGCGGGCTGCCGGGTCCGGCCGGTTCGCTCGATGGTATCGCCGCGGTGAGCGGTCTGCGCAGCGGCAGCGGACTCAATGCGGGTCAGTTCCGCAGCGGACGCTACGATGCGATCACGGATCAGCTTGCGGCCGACGACAACTCGACAGATCAGCTGAATCTGCTCACCGAGGCGGAGAACCTGCTGTGGGCACAGCTGCCGAGCGTTCCGTTGTTCGCGACCCCGCGCACCATCGCCTTCGGCGGTGGCCTACAGAATGCCGTCGCGGGGCCCACCCGGGCCGGATCCGGCTGGAATATGGACCAGTGGGTCCTGCAGCGCTGAGCTGCGCGGTAGCCGATGGTGGAGGTGTCAGTGAGCAAGCATGCGGCGGTCGAACCCGCGGACGCGGTGGCCGAACGATCCGGTCAGGCCGCCGCGATGGTGCGCAGATACACCCGCTGGGCCCACGACTTCCCGGAGCCGGGGGTCCGATTCGCCGATCTGACACCGGTGTTCGCCGATCCCGAGGGTTTCCGCACGGTGGTCGACTGTCTGGCCGCGCTGGTGCCCGATGCGGACCTGGTGGCCGGGGTCGATGCCCGGGGCTTCCTGCTCGGCGCCGGAGTCGCCACCACGCTGGGAACCGGTGTGCTCGCCGTCCGTAAGCGCGGCAAACTCCCACCGCCGGTGATCACGCGGGAGTACGAACTCGAATACGGTACGGCGGCGCTGGAGATTCCGGCCACCGGCGTTGCGCTGGAGGGTCGTCGCGTGCTGCTGCTCGACGATGTTCTGGCGACCGGTGGCACGCTGGCCGCGGCCGCCGATCTGTTCGCCGATGCCGGGGCCGAGGTGGTGGCTGCCGCGGTCGTGCTGGAAATCGAGGCGCTGGGCGGCCGGGACCGGCAGGGCGAGTACCCGGTTACATCGATCGTCACCGTATAGCCGCCCCGGCCGGTCCGCTGTTGCTCCGGGATCGGGCGGTTCGCCCCTGTATCCCGGCGGTGTCGCCCGCGCGCGCCGGCGCCGGGCCGCCTGGCCGCCTGGCCGGTAGGTGACTCGGCGCATAATGTGCTGGCGTTCGTGGAGGCCGGTGCGTACTCTCGCCCGAGTCCTGTCCCCGATGATCGGAGCTGCCGTTGCTCTCATGAGGTAGTCGCTCGTGCGGCCCGCATTCTGCGCGTCGCTTCCGTATCGATACCTCCAGGGGCAGCCATGGCCGATATTTCTCTCTCCGATCTCTCCTTCACCTGGCCGGACGGGATTCCGGTGTTCGAGGGGCTCGACGCGGTGCTCGCCGCGGGCCATATCGGGCTCGTGGGAGCCAACGGCGCCGGGAAATCCACTCTGCTGCGGCTGGTGGCGCGCGATCTGCTGCCCGCTCGCGGGTCGATCACCGTAACCGGGGAGCTGGGCTATCTACGCCAGGATCTCGGGCTCGCCGCCGGCCGGCGCGTCGACGCGGTACTCGGTATCGCGGGGATCCGAGAAGCGTTGCATCGCATCGAGTCCGGTATCGCCGCCGAGGCCGATTTCGAGGTCGTCGGGGCGCAGTGGGATATCGAAGAACGCGCGGTGGCGATGCTCGGCCGGCTCGGTCTCGGCTACCTCGCCGACGGTGTACAGCAGCTGGACCGCCGCCTGGCCACACTGTCCGGTGGCGAGACCGTACTGCTCGGCCTCGGCGCGCAACTGCTGACCGAACCCGATGTGCTGTTGCTCGACGAACCCACCAACAATCTCGACCGGGCCGCCCGCGCCCGCCTCTACGAGGTCGTCGCACAGTTCACCGGGACCATCGTGGTGGTGAGCCACGACCGGGACCTGCTGGAGCGGATGGACACCATCGCCGAACTCCGCGGCGGCGCGTTGCGGTTGTTCGGCGGTAACTACAGCGACTACGAGCGCGCCGTCGAACAGGAACAGCAGAGCGCGCGGGCGGCGATCCGGGAGGCCCGCAGCGATGTGCGCAGGCAGTCGCGGGAACTGGTGCAGGCCCGGATAAAACTGGATCGGCGGCAGCGGTACGGACAGAAGATGTTCGAGAACAAACGCGAACCGAAGATCATTATGGGCCAGCGCAAAAGGCAGGCGCAGGTCGCGGCGGGCAAATTGCGCAGCAACCACCTGGAGAAGGTGGAGGATGCCGAGGAACGGCTGGACAAGGCCGAGGAGATGCTGCGCGACGATCGTGAGATACGCGTCGATCTGGCCGGTACCCGCCTGTATCCCGGGCAAGAGGTCCTCGACCTCGACGGGGTCGAACTGGCCAACGGGCCGGTGGTCTCCCTCGCGGTACGGGGGCCGGAGCGGCTGGCGATCACCGGCCGCAACGGCGTGGGAAAGACCACGCTGCTGCGGCGGATCACCGCGGAACCGCCCCGGGTGCCCTGGCGGCTGCTCCCGCAGCGTCTCGATATCTTCGATGAGCAGCGGACCGTCTACGACAATGTCGCGGCTGCCGCCCCGCACGCCACACCGGAGCGGATCCGCGCCCGGCTCGCTCGCTTCCTGTTCCGTGGTGCCGCCGCCGATGTGCCCGCCGCCGCCCTGTCCGGTGGCGAGCGGTTGCGGGCCGCGCTGGCCGTCCTGCTGCTCGCCGAGCCCGCGCCCGGCCTACTCATACTGGACGAACCCACCAACAATCTCGACCTGGTGAGTCTCGGCCATCTCACCCAAGCGCTCGCCGCGTACCGGGGCGCGCTGCTCGTGGTGAGTCATGATCAGCGGTTCCTGGACGAGATCGGGGTCACTCGGCAATTGGAACTGACCCCGGCCGGTCTGGTGGAATGAGCCCGGACCGCGCCGCCGGGGGAACGTCGGGGTGCGATCGGGCGTTCTACCGGGTGGCTGGGGATATCGATCCATGTCGATGGTGTTGCGGCGGGGGTTTCCCACGATGCTGTGGGGGTTAAGGTTGGTGGTCTGGAACGTTGCGGTGATCTGCCGCGGCACGGAGAGGTGGTGGCATGACTCAGAATCTGGGCGAGGCGAATGTCGAGCAGGCGTCCGGTTCGCAGTCGAATGGTGCCGCCACCCCTGCCCCTGCCGCCGGTTCGCGCCCGACGACCGCGCCCGACGCCGACGGTACCCGCTCCTCCGGCGCGGTCCCCAGTTCGGCGTCGCGCCGGGTGCGTGCCCGGCTGGCCCGGCGGATGACCGGTCAGCGCGGCATCCCGGCGGTCAAACCGGTGCTCGAGCCGCTGGCCACGGTGCACCGCGAATTGTACCCGAAGGCCAATCTCACCCAATTGCAGCGGGCGTTCGATGTGGCCGACGAGCGGCACGCGACCCAGTTCCGCAAATCCGGTGACCCGTACATCACCCACCCTCTGGCGGTCGCGAACATCCTGGCCGAGCTGGGCATGGACACCACCACCCTGGTCGCGGCGCTGCTGCACGACACCGTCGAGGACACCGGGTACTCACTCGAACAGCTGACCGCGGATTTCGGCTCCGAGGTGGCCCATCTCGTAGACGGGGTCACCAAGCTGGACAAGGTGAACCTGGGTGCCGCGGCGGAGGCCGAGACCATCCGCAAGATGATCATCGCGATGGCGCGCGACCCGCGTGTCCTGGTGATCAAGGTGGCCGACCGGTTGCACAATATGCGGACCATGCGGTTCCTGCCCCCGGAGAAGCAGGCCAAGAAGGCACGCGAAACCCTCGAGGTGATCGCGCCGCTGGCGCACCGGCTGGGTATGGCCACCGTCAAATGGGAACTGGAGGATCTCGCGTTCGCGATCCTGCATCCCAAGAAATACGACGAGATCGTCCGCTTGGTCGCCGACCGGGCGCCGTCACGTGACACCTATCTCGCGAAGGTGCGCGCGGAGATCGTCAATACCCTCGCGGCGTCCCGGATCCCTGCCACCGTCGAGGGCCGCCCCAAGCACTACTGGTCGATCTACCAGAAGATGATCGTGAAGGGGAAGGATTTCGACGATATCCACGACCTGGTGGGTATCCGGATCCTGTGCGACGAGGTGCGCGACTGCTACGCCGCCGTCGGCGTGGTGCATTCGCTGTGGCAGCCGATGGCCGGGCGGTTCAAGGACTACATCGCCCAGCCCCGCTACGGCGTCTATCAGTCGCTGCACACGACGGTGGTCGGTCCGGACGGTAAGCCGCTCGAGGTGCAGATCCGCACCCACGATATGCACCGGACCGCCGAGTTCGGAATCGCCGCGCACTGGCGTTACAAGGAGACCAAGGGCCGCCATTCCGGGGACGCCGCCGAGGTCGACGATATGGCCTGGATGCGGCAGCTGCTCGACTGGCAGCGCGAGGCCGCCGACCCGGCGGAGTTCCTGGAATCGCTGCGGTTCGACCTCAAAGCGCCCGAGATCTTCGTGTTCACCCCGAAGGGTGATGTGATCACGCTGCCGCAGAAATCGACTCCGGTGGATTTCGCCTACGCGGTGCATACCGAGGTCGGGCACAAGTGCATCGGGGCCCGGGTCAACGGACGGCTGGTCGCACTGGAACGCCAGCTGGAGAACGGCGAGGTCGTCGAGGTCTTCACCTCCAAGGCGCCCAATGCCGGGCCCAGCCGGGACTGGCAGACCTTCGTCGTCTCGCCGCGTGCCAAGGCCAAGATCCGGCAGTGGTTCGCCAAGGAGCGTCGCGAAGAGGCCCTGGAGAGCGGTAAGGAGCAGATCAACAAGGAGGTCCGTCGCGTCGGACTGCCGCTGCAGCGGTTGATGAGCGTCGACGCCATGACCGCCGTCGCCCACGAACTGCACTACAGCGATATCTCCGCGCTCTACACCGCGGTCGGCGAGCATCAGGTCTCCGCGCACCATGTGGTGCAGCGGCTGATGGCTCAGCTGGGCGGGATCGGTGATGTCGAGAACGAACTCGCCGAGCGTTCCACGCCGTCCACCACACCGTCGCGGCAGCGGCTCACCGGCGATGCCGGCGTGCTGATCCCCGGCGCCGAGGGGACCGTCGCGAAGCTGGCCAAATGCTGCACTCCCGTACCGGGTGACGAGATCATGGGTTTCGTGACCCGCGGCGGGTCGGTGAGTGTGCACCGGGTCGACTGCACCAACGCCGATTCGCTGCGGGGGCAGTCCGAACGCATCATCGAGGTCGAATGGGCGCCGTCGCCGCATTCGATATTCCTGGTGGCCATCCAGATCGAGGCGCTGGACCGCACCCGGCTGCTCTCCGATGTCACCAAGGTGCTCGCCGACGAGAAGGTCAATATCCTGTCCGCGTCGGTGGCCACCCACGGCGACCGGGTGGCGATCAGCAAATTCACCTTCGAGATGGGGGATCCGAAGCATCTCGGGCATTTGCTGAATGTTGTCCGTAATGTCGAGGGTGTCTACGACGTGTACCGGGTCACCTCCGCCGCTTGAGCGTTTCCGCGCCTTCGTCGTAGCCGTGGTCTCCCTGGGTGCCCGCGCGCCCGCCGCGCCGTGGACTCGTACACCTGTGCCTCTGCCGCGGTCTTCCCTGAGGCCGGCGACGCGCGGGCGCCGGGCGGTGGTTCCGTGTGTCCGGGGTGACCGCCGGTGTCTCCTGCGGTTTTCCCCTTCGCTCCGGCCGGAAGAGGCGTGTCTGCGGCCGTGTTTCGGGGTCTTGGCAGCCCCGCTGGGGTCGCCGGAAGAATATAACGTTCGGGCTTCGGCGCGCCGCGTCACGTACGGGTCGCGCTGGCGGGTTGCGTAAACTCTTCGGCGCTTCAGCGGTCATAGCCGGAATCTGTTACCGTTTACTGCGTTTCGTCGCGCTCGGTAACTGCGGTAGGACTGATTGCGGGTCGCTATGGCTGGATGCACAAGATTCTCGGGGATGCTGATCGCATTCACCGTCGCTGTGGCGACGGCGGCAGCGGGCACACTCGCCGCTCCCGCGTACGCTCAACCGCCGAATCCGGCGGGCCCGTCGACCCAACTCGCGGTGACCTCGTGTCCGGCACTGTACGCGTTGGGGATCCAGGGCACCGGTGAATCCTCGCCGGATGCCGCGCCCACGACCGATACCGGCATGCTGTCCACCGTCTTCCGGCCGCTCATGGCCGCAGCGCCCGATCAGGGGCTGGTCGAGCGTGCCTACGTGCCCTACGAATCCAGCTTCGGCGGGGTGGACGGCGGAAGCGCCACACCGTATTCGGATTCGGTGAAGGGCGGCCTGATCCGGCTGCGCAGTATGGCGAGCTCGGTGGCGCAGCGCTGCCCCGAGACCCGCTTCGCGATCGTCGGATATTCGCAGGGCGCGCACGTGGCCTCGGTGTTCGCCCAAGAGATCGGCCAGGGGCAGGGCAGCCTGCCCGCCGACAAGATCGCCGCCGTCGCCTTGATCGGTGATCCGACCAGGAACGCCGGAGCCCCGCTGTTCCCCGGTGCGCCGGGTAAGGCCAACCCGGACCCCGCGCCCGGTACCGAGGGCGCCGAGATCGCGCATATCGCGGCACTGAACCAGACGCCGGCCACCGGCGGCGGTATCGCCCCGGACCGCGACACCGCGGAGAATTTCGGTGCGCTCACCGGTCGCGTGGCCAGTTTCTGTGCCGCGGGCGATCTCGCCTGCGATGCGCCCGAGGGTGCACCGATCCTGAAGGCCGTGGCCGGTGTGGTGGGGCAGATGAAGCTCAGCGGTGGCGACCCGATCGCCTCGCTCACCTCCATCGCCCAGGCCCTGGCGTTCACCTCGATCAAAACGGCCACCAAGGTGGTCAACGAGGATATCCAGGGCACCTCGCTGGCGACGCTGAACATCTCGCCGAAGAAGTCGATCTCCGAACGGCTGGCCGATGCCGCCGATCCGCGGACCCCGCTGGATATTCCGGGAGCCATGCGAGCCCTGCTGAAAGTGGGCATGATCGGGCTGAACGCAGTGGTCACGGTGGTCCGTACGGTGCTGAACCCCACGGCGATCGCCGAACTGGCCACTGCCGGCCTGGCGAATCCGCCGGCGGCGCTGATGATGCTGGGAGTAAAACTGCTGGGGGCGGTACCGCAGCTCGTGCCGCCCACCACCGGTATCCGGTTGGTGAGTCAGGCTTTCGACGCGGTCGTCGACAACATCACCGACAATCATGCCCTGCTCGACACCACGACCTGGGTGCGCTACTGGGACACCATCCAGCGGCACCAGGCCTATGGTAATGCGGCCATTTCGGCCACCGGTGAGGCACCCACCCGCTTCATCGCCGACTGGTTCGCCGCCGCCGCGCGGGATCTCGCCGCGATACACGGCAGCGGCCACGAGCCCGTCGCGGAAAAGGCGATTCCGCAGGTCCCGAGCATGCCGGACAGTGGAGTTCCCGCGCCGAACGGATTCTCAGGTTCCGATCCCGGCGCGTCGCCTGCGCCCGCTCCCTCCGGTACGGGACAATTCCCATTTGGGACAGGAGTGAACAATGGTGCCCCGGAGGGTCCGGTGACCACCACTCCCACACCCCGTACAACCGAAACCGACTCGTTCTCCGTGAACTGATCGCCGAGAGGGATCGATGATGCCAGATCATGCGCCCGGCGCCACGGGAATGGGGGAATGTTGAAGTCCTACAAAAAGCTCGATCGATGGTACGGTCCGCTGGAGCCGGAGGGGGCGCGCGACACGGATGCGTCGCCGCACGCGCCGGAGCCCGGCGGCGAGGCCGTCCCGGGGGCCGAGGACGGCCCCGCCAGGTACCCCGACTACATCGCCGAGGCCGGTAGTGCGACCGCCCGGCCCGATCCGGCCCCCGCCGAACTGTCCGGTCGTCGTACCGAATTCACCGGGGGCTGGTCGGATTGGGTGGACGCGCCCGGCGACGACCGCGAAGCGGACCTGGTGCGGTTTCCCTGGACCGACGACGAGGAACTCACCGAACCGGCCCGTATCGGCCGTACCCCGGCCCGGCTCCGCGATATCGAGGCCGAGCCCGGCGCCCGTCGGCGCCGGACCGCCGGAGTGCTCCTCGCCGCGGTGGTGCTGCTCGGTATCGCCGCCGCCGTGGTGCTGTACCTGCTGGCACCCGGCACACCCGGTGCCGCCGGCCCCGGCGCCGCGCCCGACGGGGGCGCGGGCCTGCGCTTCACCGCCGGGAGCACCGGCGCCGATTCCGGCGCGGCGGCGTGTGCGCCCGAACAGACCGCACAGGTGGTACGTGGTGCGGGACCGGGCGGCACGAATTCCGGGCCCGAGGCCGTGCTGCGCTTCCAATACGCCTACTACGTACAGCGTTCCGGCGCCGAAGCGCGTGCCGCGGTCGCGCCCGCCGCGCCGGTGTCCTCCGCCGAGGTGATCCAGGCCGGTATCGACAGTGTCGCCCCTGGCACCACGCACTGTGTGCGCATCGTGACCGTGGCCGATGGCCGGTACACGGTCGAGGTCACCGAGTTCCGGCCCGGTGGCGAGCCCGCTACCTACAGCAGGCAAACGGTCACCACCGCGGTGATCGACGGCCGCACCCTCATCACGGGTATCTCGGCCGGATAGAGGAGAGTGCTGCGATGGGAGAGGATTGGAGCCGCTGGCTCGACACCGCACCGGATGCCGAGGTGACGGACGGGCCGGACGGGGACCGGAAGGCGCGGGTGGTGCGGTTGCCGGGTGGCGCCCGGACCCGTGCGGCCGGCGAGCCCCGGCCGATCCTGGTGGTGGGCGGCTGCGGCGGCGCCGGCACCACGACCACCACGCTCGGATTGGCGGGCGAACTCGGTCTCGCGGGCACCGCCACGGTCGCGGTGGACGCTACGCCGGCCGGGGGTGATCTGGCCCTGCGTGGCGCCGACGAGCATCTGCACCCGATCAGCATGCAACAGTGGTTGTACGGCCGCGGCGACGACGAACCGGCCCCGTTGAAGGACTGTATGTCCCGGGCCACTTCCGGTATCGGCCTGCTGTGGCGGGACGCCGCGCCGCTGCGCCGCCGCGCGAGCTATCTCACCGTGGCCCGGGCGGTCGACCAGGCCGGATACATCGGTGTCTACGACGGCGGCAACCCGATCGCCAGCCGGCAGCTGCGGCCCTTGCTCGACGACGCGGATGTGGCGCTGGTCCTGACCATCCCGGCGCGGGTCGACGCGGCCAACCGCCTGCGGGTGACCCTCGAATGGCTCGACGACGAATACGGCGACTCGTCGGAACCCATGGGCGGCGGAATTGTCGGCGACACCACCATCGTGGTCTCCCATCAACAGAGTGGCGCCGATTCGCGGGTAGCCGACCATTTGCGCGAGCATCTGGCCGGCTGGGTCCGCGATATCGTCGAGGTGCCCTACGACCCGCACCTGGCACGCGGTGAACTGGTGCGCCACGTCGCACTCGCCGACGAGACGCGGCTGACCTACGAGCGACTACTCGCCGGGATGGCGTCATGATGCGATCCCTGCACCGGCGCTCCGGGCTCCGCGGATATGCCGCATCTCGGAGGGAGGCATCATGGCTGTTGCTATGAATCTTCCTCGCCGACCCGAACGTAACACCACTGCCGGGGTGGTACCGCCGCCGGAATCACGCCGCGCCGCGGTCTGGGACCGTCCTGTTCCCGGCGCCGGCCGTGCGCCGCTGGTGTGGTTGCTGGGCGTCCACGGCGGCGCGGGCGCCAGTTCGCTGGCCCATGTGCTGGCCCCTGCCGCGGATTCGGGCCGGCGCTGGCCCGGTGTCTTCGAGCGGGAATCGCCGTTCGTGGTGCTGGTGGCGCGGGAGACCATCGCCGGACTGACCCATGCGCACGATCTGCTGCGCCAGCACCATTCGGGATTCGCCGGGCCCAGCCAGGTCCTCGGCCTCATCACGGTGGCGGCGCGGCCGGGCCGGATGGCGCCGGAGATCCGGCGCTACCGCGATGTGGTCGCCTCACTGGCCGGCCGGGTCTGGCAGGTGCCCTGGTACGAGGAGTGGACGCTGGTCGAACCGGAGAAATTACCGGTGTGGACGCCGGGTGTCGCGACCGCGCCGCAGCGCCGCCGCCGGATCGACCCACTCGACGAGGTCCCCCTGGATATCAGGGAGCTCGGTTCGGAAATCGTCGCGGCCGCCCGTGCCGCGCTGGAGGAATCGGAAGCCGCCCCCACTCGGGGCCGATCGAGATTCGTAGAGGAGTGATGCCGTGATCGCCGCCGTCGAGCACGTATTCCGTGTCGTGCTCCCCGCGCTCGCGCGGACCGAATGTTGCACCTCAGCTATCGAGAAAGGCACCCGATGAGCACCGTACTTCTCGCCGTTCACCAGGTCTACGACACCGTTGTTGTGGCCCAGGTGGGCAATCCGACGCCCGAGGCCCCGCCCGGGTCGGAGAAGATCCTGCAGCTGGTGCGGTACCTCACCTGGTTCGTCCTGCTGTCCGGGATCTGCGGCATCATCTACGCGGGCGGCAAGTTCGCGTGGGAGAAATGGACCGGCGGTGGACTGGAGTCCCCGAAGATGGTGGCCGGCGCGATGATCGGCGGCGTGGTCGCGACCAGTGCCGGCACCATCATGAACGCCGTCATCGGAACGTGAGGTTGTAATGGATCTGGTCGGGGCGGCCGGTGTTCTTGCGTACAAGCAGATGCCGGCCGAAGTGTTGGAACCGTTGATGCAGCTGCTGAACTGGCTGCTCTGGTTCGTTCTCATGGGCTGTCTGGCGTGGATGATCGTTTCGGCCGGAAAGCTGTGGCTGACGTTCAAGGGCGATCTGGCGATGAACGACGCCTCGCACGGGGTGCTCATGAGCCTGCTCGGCGCGATCGTGGCCAGCGGCGCCTCCGGTATCGCCCTGGCGTTCCTGCCCGGATGATCCGGGGCGAGGCGAGGAGAACGACCTGCGCATGAAATCGACCGTGATTCCGGCTGCGCGCCGGTCCGGCCGGCCGTATGTCCTCAGGGCTGCCCAGATGCTGTCCGCGCTGCTGCTGGCCGGCGTCGCGGGCTGTGGCGGCGGGGACGCCGCGGCACCGCCCGATCTGTCGGCGCCCCCGACGAATGTGCGCTGGGTGCCGTTCCAGGGCGTATCGTTACCGCATAGCGATCAGGGTCCTACGGCTCAAACTAACGGCGCCGCAACAGGTTTCGAGCACTCTCCCACCGGCGCCGGGATCTCCGCCATGGTGCACGCCGTGCGCCTGGCGATAGCGGATGACGGACAATGGTCGAATATTGTTGCCCGGGAAGTGGTTCCGGGCCCGGCGAAGGACGAATGGGCGGTGAACCGGGTGCAGCTGTCCATCAGTGGTCCTGCGGATCCGGTCTACGCGCCGCGGCTGCTGGGGTACCGGATCACCGAGTACAGCGACCAGCGCGCCGCGGTGGATGTGTACAGCGAGTACTCGGACAGTTCGAGAGCGGTGAACCACACGACGGTGGAGTGGTTCGCCCGGGATTGGAGGTTACGACTGCCGGACCCGGATTCGACCACGCGACCGATCGACCCTGTGACCGAATTACCCAGTGACATAGTGAAAGTGGAGGCGCCGTCGTGAGCGGGAAGGAGACCTATCAGCGTGACCGCGTCTCCTTCGGAGTCATCGCCTCCGCGGCGGTACTGGCGCTGATCGTGGTGGTCGGCGTCGTCATGTGGACGGGCCGCGACGACGAACCCGTCTCGGCGCCGCCGCCCCCGGCCACGGTGGGCGAGGGATTCGCCGATCCGGAGGTGGATGTGTTCAACCGGCGTATAGATATCCCCAACAACCCGGCGGGGCAGGTTCTTCCGCAGAACCCGTCTCCGCAACGCAAGCCGACCGACCCCGATTGGCTGACCGCCGCGCCGGCGGGCACCACCGACCCCCGCGGCTGGCAGCGGGTGTTCGGGGCGTCGGTGCCGTTCTCGAGTTCCGACGGCCCGAACCGGATCGAGGACGGGCTGGCGGTGGGGTACTCGCACACCCCGCAGGGCGCCGCGCTGGCCGCGGCCCAGATCACCTACCGGCTGAACGCCCGGCCGGCGGACCGCGATCTCTATGTACGGCAGGTGCGGGTTTCGGCGCAGCAGATCGCGGCCTACGACAAGGCCCTGGAAGCGGATCGGCTGCCCGAACAGCAGCCCGAATCGGTGACCCGGTACCTCGTCGCGTCCGACGCGTTCAAGATCGACGACTACGCGGACGATATGGCGATCGTGCGGTTGGCGCTGCGTGCTCCGGCGCTCGACGCGAAGCCGGTGTGGGTGACGTTGCGACTGATCATGGTGTGGGACGCGGGGGATTGGCGGCTGAAGCCGACCACCTCGCCGAACACACAGACCGAGTATGTCGAATCGCTCGAGGGGTGGACTCGATGGTGATTCCGATGTTGGGACGAAATGTGGAAGCTCAGGTAGTGCGCGAAGAGAGCCCTTCCGGGTGCGGGGAGCGAACTCCCGCGGTCTCGTACCGGGTATCGCTGGCCAGACGGCTCGTCACGATCCTCGCGGTGATCTTCACCGTGTCGATGGCGACGCCGGTGGTGGCCTACGGTCAGTCCTACGGGTTCGACGAGACCTGTAACGAGATACACGATGCGCTGGACGAGCTCGGTATCCCCGGGATCTCGCTCGGCGACGCCGCCTCGGCGGTCTGCAAGGCGGGTAATGCCGCCACCCATCCCGGGGAAGCGGCCACCGCGGTCAAGGACAAGGCGTGGGATTCGACCTTCGGCAAAGTGGTCGATTCGCTGATGAACGGTCTGGGCGAAGCCATCATCCTGGCGTTGACCTTCTGGATGAAGGTGCCCAACGAGGTGGCCAGCGATTCCGGTTCGCTGTTCACCAAGATCAACGACTACACGTATCAGATACAGATACTGCTGTTGATGGCCTCCATCATCATCACGGGCCTCAGATTGGCCGAGGCCAGACGCGGCGGCGCGATGCAGGAGGCGGCCGAATCGTTCCGGATGTTCACCCGGGTGGTGTTCAGTTCCTGGATGCTGGGCGCGGTGATCGTGGCCGGCACCGTGGCCTCCGACCGTTTCGCCGAATGGATCATCCAGGACTCCACCGACGGCAATGCCCGCAACATGGCCGAGCTCATGGTGAAAACCAGTAAGTTGCAGGCCTTCTCACCCGGTCTGGTGCTCATCATCGCGATCGTCGGCCTGCTCGGGGCGCTGGCCCAGATCGTGCTGGCCATCGTCCGGCAGGGCCTGCTGGTGATCGCGGCCGGTGTACTGCCGCTGGCGGCCGCCGCCTCCGGGATGAGTACCGGTAAGCAGTCGTATCAGAAACTCGTCGGCTGGATCATCGCCTTCATGCTGTGGAAACCGGTGGCGGCGATCGTCTACATGATCGCGTTCACCACCGCCGGGCACGTGGACGGGATGACCCCGGCGGGCGGACTACCCGAGGCGGAGGAAGCCCAGCGCATGCTGGTGGCCATCGTGCTGCTGTGCAGTGTCGCGTTCGTCCTGCCCGCGCTGATGCGGTTGGTGACGCCGGCGGTCGCCATTGTCGGCAGCGGCGGTTCGGGTCTGACTGCGACCGGCGGAACCCTCATCGCGGCAGCCGGTCTGGGCGCCATGGGTACCAAGGCAGTCGGTGCGAAGGGCGCCGCGGCGCCCGGCCGGGCCGGCTATGTGGGCGGTGCGGCCGGTCCGCCGCCGCCCGGCGGCGGCCGCGGTGGTGGCGCCCCCCGGCCGATGCCCCCGCCGCGGGGTGGCGGAGGCGGCGGCGCGCCGGCCGGTGGGCAGGGACCTCGGTCGAGTGGGTCGCCGGGCGGTGTACCGTCCGGTGCGTCCCGTGTGGCCAACAGAATGGGCGCGACCCGTGCCGCGACCGCCGGGATGACCCGCGCGGACCAGACCATGGGTGATGTGGCGGGCGACCGCTGGACCAACCGTTCCCCCGACCTCGGTAGGAGCACCATCCCGCGATGACGAGCACCGAAATCTACGAACGCCGTTCCTACGGTCTGTGGCAGAAGCCCCGCAGCGCCGGACTTTTCGGGCTGCGGTGGGAAGAGACCGTGCTCGGCTTCGTGGTGGTGATCACCGCGCTGCTCACCGCTATGATCGGCGGTTTCCAATGGGGCGCTGTCGTCGGCGGGGTCGGTGTGGTGATCATGGCCCCCCTCGTCATGCGGCGCGGTGGGCGTTCGGGCTACGAGACGGGATTGATGATGTTCCACTGGATGCGTTCGCGTAACCGCGGTGAGCACGTGTACCGCGGCGGCCGGTTCTCCCGGGTGCCGGGTGGTTTCACCCGGCTGCCGGGGTTGCTCGCGCCCTCCAAGCTCTACGAGGGGATCGACGCCGGCGGTTACAGCTTCGGGATGATCCACCTGCCGCAGTTCGCGCAGTACACGGTGGTGCTGCGGGCGTGGCCGCAGGGTCATGAGGCGGTGGACCAGCCGGTGATCGACCGGTGGGTGTCGGCCTGGGGAACCTTCCTCGCCTCGGTCGGCCAGACCAGCGATATCGTCGCCGTGGTGCCGGTGATCGATACTGTCCCGGAGACCGGGAACCGGTTGCTCACCGAGGTTTCCACCATTACCCGGCCGGAGGCGCCGGATCTGGCACAGCAGGTGATGTACGAGCTGGCCACCGAATTGCCGCAGGAGCGGGTGCAACTGCTGCCCCGGGTCGCCATCACCTTCAAGGCGACCACCGCCGAGCGGCGCAAGAATCCGGCGGAGGAAGCGGTCGAGATCGGCCGCCGGCTACCGGGTATCTGCGCCGCGCTCGCCGAAGCCGGGGTCCGGGCGCAGCCCATGTCGGCCGACGAGGTGATCTCGTTCATCCGGCGCAGCTACGATCCGGCCTCCCAGGCCGACCTCGAGGTGGCCGCGGGCGAGCCCGAGGGCCACGGCCTGGACTGGGCCGATGCCGGGCCGGTCTCGCACGACGAGAAATGGGATCACCTCATCCACGACGGCGGCCGGTCGGTGACCTGGGAAATGGACACCGCACCGGAGGGCGCGGTGGACGAGCGGGTGCTGCAGCGGCTGCTGGCGCCGAATCCGGAGGTGCCGCGGAAACGAATCGCCATTGTGTACCGGCCGCATTCGGCGGCGGACGCGGCCGAGATCGTCGACGACGATTTCAAGAACGCCCTGGTCGCCCAGCAGAGCGAACGGGGTGTGGTGTCGGCGTCGGCGACCCTGCGGGTCGGCGCGACCCAGCAGGCCCGGGAGGAGCAGGCGCGCGGTCACGGTGTCACGCGGTTCGGCGCCCTGGTCACCATCACCGAGCCGAATCGCGGTGACCTGCCGCGGATCGAGGCGATCACGCGCGACCTGTCCACGCAGGCCCGGCTGAAGATCCGCCGTTGTTACCGCTACCAGGCGGCGGCCTTCGCGGCATCGCTCGGTTGCGGGGTGATCCTGCCCGAGCACGCGACCATTCCCAAAGCATTGGCGGGGTGAACGACTGATGGCACGCGAGCACGAGCCACCCGTACGGGAGCGCGACAGAACCCGGGTCGCCACCGGCGACCGGGCGCGGTCCGGCCGGGACGACGAACGGCATATCCGGGACGGCCGGCGCGGATCCGGCGCCGCCGAAGGGCACGATCCCGAACGCTCGCGGGCCGATCGCCGAACCCGCACCGGGCGTGACGGCTCGGCGGGCACCCGGGAACGGGCCCGCCGCAACCGGGTCGATACGGCCGCCGACCGGGCGATGGGCACACCGGAGTTCGACAAGGCGGCCCGCCGGGCGAAGGCGCGGGCCGAGAAGCGCCGGCAACAGGGCCCGCCGCTGCTCGACGCGGCCACCCGCTCGCGGCTCGAGGAGGTGAGCCGGGAAGGCGCGGGTATCCGGGCCGCCTGGGCCACCTTCCGGATCCGTACCGACGATATCCGCCGCCGTAACTACGCCGCGCGCGCCGAACAGGAATACCAGGACGGATTCGACCGCCAGACCGCCCAGTTGACCGACCGCGGGTTCGCCGGGGCCGGCGGTGGCCGGATGAACGTGGTGGGCCGCCCGGTCGAGTACCGGGCCACCACCGCGCAGGTCGCGGGGCTGTGGCCGTGGTCGGTCGGGGCCGGCGCACCGCTGATCGGTACACCGCTCGGTTCCCATCTGCACACCGGGGCTCCGGTGTGCTTCGATCCGATGAACTGGTTCATGCGCGGTAGCTTCATCACCGCGCCGAGCCTGTTCGTGCTGGGCCTCAACGGCTTCGGTAAATCGTCGCTGGTGCGGCGGATCGTGCTCGGTGGGGTCGCGCAGAACATTACGCCGCTGGTGCTCGCCGATGTGAAACCCGATTATCGGCGGTTGGTGGAACTGGTCGGCGGTCAGGTGATCGATCTCGGGTACGGCCACGGCAAACTCAACCCGCTGGCGGGCGGCGTGCTCGGCGATATCGTGCCGCGGCTGGGGGAGCATCCCGAGTTGCAGGTGCAGGTGCTGCAGGATCTGCGGGCCCGGCAGGTGACACTGATCGCCGGGCTGGTGGAACTGGTGCGTGGCGCGCGGGTACGCGATTACGAGGAGACACTGATCTCCACCGCTCTGCGGATCCTGTACCGGCCGGGCAGCGGATTCACCCCCGACCAGCCGCCGATCATGGAGAATCTGCTCGAGGTCATTGTCGCCGGCGGCGAGGAGATGATGCTCGATGCCGGTGCCGACAGCCCCACCGAGTACCACGAGGCGATCCGCGGATTGCGGCGGTCGCTGCGGGCCCTCACCCAGGGTCCGTTCGGCGCGGTGTTCAATGGGCAGACCTCGGTACCGATCGATACCGATTCGGTAGCGGTATGCATCGATGTGTCCCATATCCCGAACGGGGACAAGAAGCTCAAGGCCGCCGTCATGCTGGCCTGCTGGGCCGACGGATTCGCCGCCGTGGAGGCAGCGCATACGCTCACCGACGCGGGGATGGCCCCGCAGCGGTACTTCCAGGTCGTGATGGACGAGCTGTGGCAGGTGCTGGGCCTGGGCGATTTCATGGTCGACCGGGTCGACGAACTCACCCGTCTGCAGCGCGGTATCGCCACCGCCCTGATCATGATCAGCCACACCATCAAGGACCTGCAGTCGTTGGGTTCGGAAGCGGCCATCGCCAAGGCCCTCGGTTTCCTGGAACGGGCCCGCGCCAAGATCTTCGGCGCCCTGCCCGCCGAGGAGATCAAACGGCTGGACAGCACGGTGCCGTTCACCGCGGCCGAAGAGGAGATGGTGACCAGCTGGTCGGCGCCACAGGCGCTGACCGGTGAGGCCCTCAGGCCGGGACAGGTCAGACCGTCGCCACCGGGCACCGGCAAGTTCCTGCTGAAGATCGGTGAGGACCGGCGGCCGGGAATTCCCTTCCATATGGAATTCACCGCGGCCGAGAAACTCAGCGGGATCCACGACACCAACCAGCGTTTCGAGGAATTCACCTCCTATCCGGGGCGCTATGCGGCCGAGCAGGCCGCGGCGCCGGACAGTACGTATCCGGTAGGCGGGAGCAATTCATGATGCCGCATCGGTCCTATCGCCGGGTCTCGCCGGAGGTCCGGGCCGCCGCGGTGGAACAGGTGCTCGCGCTCACCGGCAAGCTGCGCAGCGAATCGGAGGCGTGCCGGTTGGTCGCCGAACAGATCGGGGTACACACCAATTCGGTACGCAACTGGGTGCGCGCGGCGGAGGGACCGAGCCTGGAGCGGATGGACGCGGCCGCCCTGCGCCGCAAGGTCGCCGCGTTACAGCAGCAATTGGCGGCGGCCGCGGAGGTGAACCGCGCCCTGGCCGACACCCTCAACGAAACCCGGCGCGAGACGTGAACCCCGCGGGAGCGCGGTGAACGCGAAATCGGTGCTGTGGACCTGCCTCGGTCTGGTACTCGGTCTGATGACGGTCATCCTCGTCATCGTGATGCCCGCCGTGGACGACCCGTGTGAGGGCGGATCGGTTATCGACCCGAGCCGGGCGACGCTGCCGCCGCTGGGCGGGTACCCACCCGGCGACCCGCGTGCGGCCGCAGCGACAGGAATACCGGACGGTGCCACCGTCAACCCCACCGCGACCGCGACGCCCTCGCTGGCCGCCGGCGCGGGTCCGCTGGGCCGCAGTTGGCCGATGGCCGCCGGCACCTATTCGGTCTCGGATGTGTTCGGTTCGCGCGGTGGCGGGCACAAGGGTGTCGACCTGGCCGCGCCGGACGGCACCCCGATCTTCTCGGTGGCCGACGGAGTCGTGGTGGCCGCGGGACCGGCCTCCGGTTTCGGGAACTGGATCGTCGTGGATTCGGTCGACGCGGGCAACGGGCGCGCGTATTCCGCGGTGTACGGACATATGTGGGACAGCGGGGTGCTGGTGCGGGTCGGCCAGACCGTGCACGCCGGCCAGCATATCGGTGCGGTGGGATCGGCCGGTGAATCCAGCGGGCCCCATCTGCATTTCGAGATCGTGCCGGGTGGCCGGTTCACGGGCGGCCGGCAGATCGACCCGCTGCCCTGGCTCGACGGCGCACCCACCCCTGATCTGGGTGGTGCCCGTGCCTATTCCACCGATCCGGCCTGTGTGCGCGGTTTCGGCACGCCGGGTGGGGCATTGGCGAATGGGAAGGTGCCGCCGGAACTGGAGATCTGGTACCGCCGGGCGGGGTCGCTGTGCCCCGAGGTCACCCCGTCCCTGCTGGCCGCGCAAGGGCGGCAGGAGTCCGGTTTCCGGCGCGGGCTCACCTCGCCCGCGGGCGCGCAGGGGCTCGCGCAGTTCCTGCCCGGCACCGCCGCGAGTATCAATCCCGACGACGGTCAGCCGTATGTGATCGATGCCGACGGTAACGGGGTGGCCAGCGTATGGGACGACGGTGACGCCATCGTCGGGCAGGGCCGGTACATGTGCGCGATCGCGCACAAGATCACCGGCTGGCTCGGCGAGGGGCGGGTGCAGGGCGATGTGGTGGCGTTGACGCTGGCCGCCTACAACGCGGGCGAGGGCGCGGTGCTGGCATCCGGCGGTATGCCGAACCAGGTGGCCGCGCACTACTCCGAAACGCAGCCCTACGTCACCAATATCCTGGCCATGGAAGCGGAATACCGCGATCCGGGAGCCGCGGGCCGTTTCACTCCCGACACCGAGGGGTCGGTCGGTGACCAGGTGGTCCAGGCCGCGCACGAATGGCTGGGCACGCCCTACGTGTGGGGCGGCGGTGGCCCGCAGGGGCCCAGCGGCGGCGGGCTCGACGGGCCGGGCCTGACCTCGGCGGCGATATTCGCCGCCTCGTCCGGTGCGGTCTCGCTGCCGCGCACCGCCGAGCAGCAGTGGGAGTCCGGGACCGAGGTGCCGGTCGCCAAGGCGCAACCGGGGGATCTGGTGTTCAGCGAATTCGGCCCGCGCGGACCCGCGCGGGTCGGGATCTACAGCGGGAACGGGCAGATGATCCAGGCGGCGCCCGCGCTGACCGCGGACTCTCCCGGTGGGGTGGCCCAAACCGCCGTACCCGGCGACGCCCGGATGAGGAGGGTGCTGTGAACACGCGCAGATCGGCGCCGTTTCCGAGGTCCGGGCGGTTAGCCTGGAACGAGAAGACGAGTGCTGGTGCGGGACTGGTGGTGGTGCTGATGCTGGGCATCACGGTACTGAGCGGATGCGGCGGCAGTGGCGAGGACGTGGGATCGGGTGGCACCGTGGCCACCTCTACCCCCCGGCGGCTCGAGGCCGTGCCCGCCCCGGACCCGGTGACCCCGGACGGGGTCGCGGTGGTGGCCCTGCGCGAGATCTATCAGTGGGAGCCCGCCACCGAGGTTCCGGGTGACTCGCTGAAACGCGCGCGGAAATGGCTGGGCCCCAGTCTGGTCCGGGTGCTGGACGCGTCGACCGCCCGCGCCGGCGCGCCGGCAGTCTCACTGCGGTGGGGCGACTGGGCGGCGGCCGGGGCGCGGGTGGAGGCCTTCACCTTCGCCTCCGGCGACCGGCCGCCGGCCGGGCCGGATCCCGGTGTGCAGCAATTCAAGATCGGAATCGAGCAGACCGTCGTCTATCCGGACGGCCGCGAGGAACCCCTGGCGCCGTCCACTGTCATCGCGACCGTCGTTCGTACGCCGCAGGGTTGGCGTCTGGACGGCTACCGGTGACCCGGCAGGCATCATTCAGGAGGCAGTAATGGCCAAGAAGAAACCGGTGAAGGACCCGGCCGCGATCGGGCCCGATCTGACCCTCATCGCGATCTACGTCGGCGGCGCCGTCCTGGGAACCCTCTGGGTGGCCCTGCATCTGGGCAATATGCTCTCGTTGCGGAAGCAGGACATGCCGGTCAACCCGATCGATATCATCGCCGGGATGGTCAAGGGTGAGTTGCACTGGCCCACCGGTACGACGGTGATCCTGCTGCTCGTCCTGCTCGCGCTGGCCCTTTTCGTGCTGTACCGGCGCCGGGCCACGGCCAGACGCCTGGTGGGGCGCCTCGCGGTGGACGACAAGGCCGACGTGATGGGCAACGGCGGCGCCATCGCCGCCCTGACCGAGGCCGGCGTCCGGGAGAAGGCCCAGAACATGGGCGTCAAGCTCGGCTACAACGACGCACCCGGGGTGCCGATCGGCGTCGCCGTGGCCGACGGCACGATGCTCTACGGCTCCTATGAGGATCTGCATTTGGACATCTGGGGCCCGCGGCAGGGTAAATCGACCTCACGGGTCATCCCGGCGATTCTCACCGCCATCGGCCCGGTCCTGGCCACCTCGAACAAACGCGATGTGGTGGACGCGACCCGCGATGTCCGCGAGGCCAAGGGCAGCCGCACCTTCGTCTTCGACCCGCAGGGTGTGGCCGCCGAAGACCCCACCTGGTACTGGAATCCGCTGGCCTGGGTGGACGCGAACAGCGACGGCTGTGAGATGCGGGCCGCGCGCCTGGCCGGCCATTTCGCCGACAGCGACAGCGGTTCCGATTCCCGCAACGACGCCTTCTTCGATCCGGAAGCCGAGGATCTGCTGGCCGGACTCTTCCTGGCCGCCGCGATCGCGAAGAAGCCGATCACCCAGATCTGGGAATGGGTGACCGATCCGCAGAACATCGAACCGATCAAGTTCCTGCGCGATGCGGGCCACGATTTCTCCGCCTCCGGTCTGGCGGCACAGTACAACGCCGACCCGCGGACCCGCAGCGGTATCTTCGGCACCGCCAAGAAGATGGTGCGCTGCCTGAAACTGCGCAATGTGCACAAGTGGGTCACCCCCCACGACCCGGAGAAGCACGAGCCGGCCCGGGCCCAGTTCGACGAGCTGGAGTTCATCGAGAAGAACGGCACCCTCTACAGCCTGTCGCTGGAGGGCCGCGGTTCGGCGGCCCCGCTGGTGAGCGCGCTCACCGAGGCCGTGATCGATGTGGCCATGCGCAAGGCGTCGCGTTCGGCCTACGGACGCTTGCCGATTCCACTGCTGGCGGTGCTGGACGAGGCCGCGAACGTGGTCCGGTGGAAGGACCTGCCCAAGCAGTACAGCCACTTCGGCTCGCGCGGCATCGTGGTCATGACCGTGCTGCAGTCCTGGGCGCAGGGCGCTCGGTGCTGGGGTGACGACGGAATGAACGCACTGTGGTCGGCAGCCAATATCAAGGTGCTCGGCAGCGGTGTCGACGACACCAACTTCCTGCGGGAACGGTCCGAGGCCATCGGCGAGCACTCCGCCATTTCCGCCTCGGTCTCCGAATCCAAGGGCGGTAAGAGCTATTCGCGGTCGCTGGGGTCCTCCAAGACCTTCACCGTGCAGGCGCTGGCGACGCTGCCGCGCGGCCGTGCCATCGTGTTCTCCTCCGGGGCCCCACCGGTGCTGGTGCGCACGGTGCCCTGGTGGGAGGGCGATTACGCGTCCGCGGTGAAGAAGTCCATCGAACAGCACGACCCACAGCGCAAGACATTGGTCACCGATCTCATCGGTTCCCCCGCGCTGGTCAAGGAGAAACCCGCGGAGCCGAACCACGGCCCGGCGGGCGCGCCGACGATCTTGGACAAGAAGCCGGCGGGCGCACAGACGGAACCGGATAACGGTCCGGGCGGAACACCACCGGGTCCGGAGAACGGGCCGGGAGAGAGGCAGGAGGTTCGACCGCTGTGACCGAGATTTCGCGAGAGCAGCAGATACCGACCTACAAGAACGTGGTGGAGTTCGTCGAGAACTACCTCAGCGTCGTCTACCGCCGGCAGGTCAGCGATCTCAGCGATACCGTGTGGTGCCCCGAGTGGTGGAAGCATACGGAGGCCATCGCGCGCCTGGACGCGATGTGGCGGGCCTGGGAGCATCTGCGGCAGGACGGCGCCACCGGTATGAGCGTATGGTTCCTCGACCACGCCGACCAGCACATGGCCGTACTCCTCGACCCGAAGGGCCCGTTCAAATATTGCAGTGTGCGCAACGGGCACAAAGACATGCTGGTGCCCCTGCCGCTGACGGCTCCACCCGATGGAATGTTCAGTGATCCGTTCGACAGCACCGAGGAGACCGAGGTTCCCGCCCGGCCGGCCGGTAGCGAAGTCAAGAGCTGACGACCCGCCGGCACCGGATACCGAGAACGCCCGTCCAGCTGGACGGGCGTTCTCCGTATCCCGACCGGAACTCCCTGTCTAGCGGCTGCGTTCGAGGCCTCGGGCGAGCTCCTGCTCCCGGGCGCGTTGCACCGACGGCGCCCGATCGGGCCGGTTGCGTACCGCCTCGCTCGGCGGGGTGGCCTGTCCGACCTCGACCAGCATCCGGGCCGCGGCCAGTTCGGGTGCGACACCGATCTTGGCCAGATGCGCGGCCAGGGCCGCCCGCCGCTCCACCGAGTCGTAGCGCACCGCGTCCGCCGCGCTGCTCACCTGATCGGATTTCTCGGCGAACGAACTCATCGAGAAGCGGTCCTTCTCGAGTTGGACGCCCCGATAACCGGGCGTTTCCCGGTGCGGTACCGAGGTACCCGGTGGCCCGACCTCCGCGACCGACCGTGAAATGGTCTGGGCCAGGGCGAGGTTGCGCGGATCCTTGGCCTTGGCGTCGCGCGCCTCCCGGATCTGCAGCTCCCGGGCCTCTTTCACCCGGGCCTCGGTCATCTTGACCCGCATCTCGGCTTCACGCTGGCCGCGTTCCCGGGCCTTGAGCGCGACCAATGTCGCGATCTGCAACATCGTCTTCATCATGGCCGCGGTTTCCCGGCCGATGTCGTCCAGTTCCTCGGACATGGCTGCTCCCCGATACTGCGGTGTGCACTATTGGATGTTGTGGTGCTCCGGCGTAACGGACCGTGCCGGCGGATCGGGATCCACCGGCCGGCCCGCGGAACCGCCCGGCGAAGGTACGCCCGGCGCGACGTGAGCACCGGGAGAACTCGCGAGCGGTGCCCCGGCCCGGAACTGCGGCCGGAGAACACGACTTGGTCACGCGCACTCCCTTTTTCGAGATTACCCGAGAAATGGGGGCTCAGTCTTCGCAACGTTGCGCCGACCAGCATATATCGCCGGAAACCGAGGTGAGCGGAACGCGCCCGGCGCCGGGGCCGCCGGAATCAGTCGATTCGCACCGACTTCAGCGTGACCGGCTGCGTGGGTTTACCGTCGCCGGGACCGTTGGATTCGTCCTGGCCCTGACCGGCGATCTTGTCCAAGGTGGCCAGGCCGCCCTCGTCCACGGTGCCGAAGATCGTGTAGTTCGGCGGGAGCATCGAATCGCCGTACACGATGAAGAACTGGCTGCCGTTGGTGCCCGGTCCGGCATTGGCCATGGCCAGCACGCCGCGTCCGTAACTGATCGGCTGCTGCAATGCCGGATCGTTCGGCGCGAACTGATCGGTGGGGTACTCGTTGTCGAATTCGTACCCCGGGCCGCCGGTGCCGGTGCCGGTCGGGTCACCGCACTGCAGCACCTTCAGACCTTCACCCTGGGTGAGCCGGTGGCAATCGGTGCCGTCGAAGTAGCCCTGGCCGGCCAGACTGGCGAAGCTGTTCACCGTGCACGGCGACTCGGCGTTGTTCAGCGTCAGCCCCAGCGGTCCCTGGTTGGTATCCACGCTGATGCTCAGTGCGGAGTTGCCGTCACCGGTCTGGATGCCCTCCGCGCGCGGCTTCTCCACCGGCTTGGAGGCAGGTTCCGCGCTGTCCCGGTAGGTGCAGTTCACGCTGGCCGGTTTGGCGGCCGCGGGCGGTGGCGGGGCCGCGCCCGGTGTGCTCGACAGCGAGGCATCCGGGGTCTGCGAGGCATTGGAGGCCGTATCGGCGCTCTCGCCGCCGCGGGTCAGAAAGTACACCCCGGTCACCGCGGCGATCACCACGACGACCCCGAGCGCCGATCCGGCGATGGTCAGTTGTTTACGCTTGCGCGCGCGTTCGGCCCGGTTGGCGAGCTGTCGTTCCAGCTTGCGTTTCGCCGCCGCTCGGCGTTGTTCGTTGCTGGGCACTACCACGTTCCTCCCGTGCGGCGGCCGGGCCGGCAGGCCCGGCCGGTCGCGGCTGGTCTGTTGCTTCCGGCACTAGAGTCTGCCATCTCCGGCGCCCGGCACCCGGATATCGACCGGACCGGCCGCCTCGGGGCGCGGGTAAGGCGGAACCGGTTGGACTCGACCGGGGCGGGTGGGGGAAACTGGTTCACCGTGACCAAGACCAGCAGCTTCTCCGCCCCGAAGGGGGTGCCGGATTACGTTCCGCCCGGTTCGGCCGAGTTCGTCGCGGTACGCGACGGTCTGCTCCGGGCCGCCCGACTCGCCGGGTACGGGCATATCGAGCTGCCGGTCTTCGAGGACACCGAACTGTTCGCCCGGGGTGTCGGCGAGTCCACCGATGTGGTGAGCAAGGAGATGTTCACCTTCTCCGATCGCAGCGAACGCAGCGTCACTCTCCGCCCCGAGGGCACCGCCGGAGTGATGCGTGCGGTGATCGAGCACGGCCTGGACCGCGGCCAGCTACCGGTCAAGCTGAGCTACGCCGGCGCTTTCTTCCGCTACGAGCGGCCGCAGAAGGGCCGGTACCGGCAGTTGCAGCAGGTCGGTGTGGAGGCCATCGGCGTAGACGATCCCGCCCTGGATGCCGAGGTCATCGCGATCGCCGATGCCGGATTCCGCAGCCTGGGCCTGAGCGGGTTCCGGTTGGAGATCACCTCGCTCGGTGACGAGACCTGCCGCCCGCAGTACCGCGAGCGGCTGCAGGAGTTCCTGTTCGGACTGGACCTCGATGCCGAGACCCGGCGCCGCGCCGAGATCAACCCACTGCGCGTGCTCGACGACAAGCGGCCCGAGGTCCGGGAGATGACCGCGACGGCGCCGCTCATGATCGACCACCTGTCCGAATCCGCGAAAACCCACTTCGACCAGGTGCTCGCGCACCTCGACGCGCTCGGTGTGCCCTATGTCCTGAATCCGCGCATGGTGCGCGGGTTGGACTACTACACGAAGACGACCTTCGAATTCGTGCACGACGGCCTGGGTGCCCAGTCCGGGATCGGTGGCGGCGGCCGCTACGACGGACTCATGGCCGAGCTGGGCGGGCAGGCACTGTCCGGGATCGGCTTCGGTCTCGGCGTCGACCGCACGATCCTGGCGCTGGCCGCCGAGGGGGTCACGGCGGGTGATCCGGCCCGCTGTGAGGTGTTCGGTGTCCCACTCGGCGAGGCGGCGAAACAGCGCATGGTGGTGCTGGCCGGTGAACTGCGCGCCGCGGGGGTCCGGGTGGATCTGGTCTACGGCGACCGCGGGGTGAAGGGCGCCATGAAGGCCGCGGACCGGTCGGGGGCGCAGTCCACCCTGATCCTGGGCGATCGCGATCTGGCCGAGGGGACCATCGGACTGAAGGATATGCGGACCGGGGACCAGCGGCAGATCGCCCTCGACGCGATCGTCGCCACGCTGACCACGCGGTAGTCCGATCGGCCGCCACGGGGCCGGAGCGAGCTCCGGCACCCGCCCCGGGGGAATCGTCCGGCGGAACACCGGTCGCCGGAACCGAGCGATTGTGCAATACGCGCGGGCCGAAGGCTCGTAGTACTGTCCGGTGGACCCTGTTCCCGGACCGAAATGCGCGCCGTGACCGATGCACCCCCACCCGACCCCGACCAGCGAATCGGGCTGGACCTTGTCGCCCCCGAGGTCTATGGCCCGGTGCTGCGGCGGCTGGCGCTGGTCGCGGTCGCGCTCGCTCTCGGGGCAGGCGTACTCGCCGGATTGCTGTTCGGCCCGCCGGTGGGGCTGGTGGCGGCATTGGTCGTGGCGGTACCGGCTGTCGGATATGTCGTGGCAGTCCAGCGGCGGCGGTTGTCGCTGCACGGGGCCGTCGTCGAGGCCCGCACCCTGCTGGGTACCCGGTCACTCGATATCGCGGCCGTCACCGGCGTGGAATTGCTCGTGTACCCGGGACGGCTCAGCCGCCTGGTACTGCGTCTCACCGCCGGTCCCGACCGGCAGATCGTCCCGCTGGCCATGTACACCGACGCCGGCAGCGGCCGCGAGCTGCACCTGCTGGGACTGCGGCGGCTGGCGGACGCCTTGACGCGCAGTGCACTGCCCGCGGCACTCGCGGTCGCCGACCTACTCGTCCATCAGCTCCGCGCCGAGGCCCGCGACGCACCGCTGCCGCAGCGGCCGCTGTACCGGGCGGTGACGTTGACCCGGGCCAAGGACTACGTCGCTCCCATCGTGCTCACCGACCAGGAGATCGCGACCCTGTACTGAGCGCGGCCTCGTGCGCTCAGCCCACCGTCCAGGTCTCGGAACCGGTGAGCAGGTTCTGCAGCGAATCGCCGGCCACCGGGAACCGTTCCCGCGCCGCCGCGGTCTGGGCCCGGACGCCGTCGTCGTAGGTGGGCCGGTCCACCGCCCGGAAGACACCCGTGACCACATGGTCCAGGTCCTGATCGGAGAGCCGGGACAGCGCGTAGGCGTACTCGGGATCGTCGGTATCCGCGTCGTGCACCACGATCTCGTCCTCGGGCACATTCGCCGACGGCACCACGGCGAGACCGAAACCTCTGCGCACCACGGCGTATTCACCGTCGGCACCGAACCGCAGTGGTTCCCCATGGCGCAGGCGGATCAGCCGGGATTCGCTGTCCCCGCGGCGCAGCACGTCGAAGGAGCCATCGTTGAAGATCGGGCAGTCCTGCAGGATCTCCACGAAGGAGGTGCCGCGGTGTGCGGCCGCGGCGCGCAGCACCTCGTTCAGGCCGGTGCGGTCGGAGTCCAGGGCGCGGGCGGCGAAGGTCGCTTCGGCGCCCAGGGCGACCGATAGGGTGTTGAACGGGTGGTCCACCGAACCCATCGGGGTCGATTTGGTCACCTTGCCCGGTTCCGAGGTGGGGGAGTACTGGCCTTTCGTCAGGCCGTAGATCCGATTGTTGAACAGCAGGATCGTCATATTGACGTTACGGCGCAGCGCATGGATCAGATGGTTGCCGCCGATGGAGAGGGCATCACCGTCGCCGGTGACGACCCAGACCGAAAGATCCGGGCGGGTTACCGCCAGACCGGTGGCGATGGCCGGCGCGCGGCCGTGGATGGAGTGGATACCGTAGGCGTCGAGGTAGTAGGGGAAGCGGCTCGAACAGCCGATTCCGGAGACGAACATCAAATTCTCCCGGCGCAGGCCGAGGTCGGCGAGGAAACCGCGCACGGTGGCGAGGATGACGTAGTCGCCGCAGCCGGGGCACCAGCGCACCTCCTGGTCGGAGGTGTAGTCCTTGGCCTTCTGCGGGCCGTCGGCCGTCGGCACCCCGGACAGCCCGGAGACCGGTGTGAGTCCCAGCTCGGTGCCGGTCAGCGATGTTTCGATAATGGTCATGATGCGCCCCCGTTCGTGCGATACGTGGCCCCGGCCCGTGCGGCGCGGGCCTTGTCGTGCTCGAGTCCGGCCAGGGTGCCGTCCAGTGCCGCGTCGATGACGCCCACCAGTTCCTGGGCGGCGAACGCCGTACCGGCGACCTTGGTCCACGGTTGGACGTCCACCAGGTACTTCGCGCGCAGCAGCATGGCCAGCTGGCCGCCGTTCATCTCCGGGGCGACCACTGTGGGGTACCGGCGCAGAAGCTCACCCAGACCGGGCGGCAGCGGGTTGAGATGCCGCAGATGCAGCTGGGCCACTCGGCCGCCCCGGCGCCGCACCCGCCGGCACGCCTCACCGATCGGTCCGTAGGAGCTGCCCCAGCCGACCACCAGGACCTCGGCCGCACCGTCGGGGTCGTCCGCCTCGGCGGGCGGCACGGTGATCCCATCGATCTTGGCCTGCCGCAACCGCACCATCAGATCGTGATTGGCCGGATCGTAGGAGATATCGCCGCTACCGTCGGCCTTCTCCAGACCCCCGATCCGATGGGCCCGGCCCGCCGTGCCCGGGACCGCCAGCGAACGCGCCAAAGTTTCCGGATCACGGGCATAGGGCCGGAACTCGCCCTCCGTGTCGGTCTCGAAGCCCGGGTCGATGGGATCGAGGTCGGTGACCGACGGGATGGCCCACGGTTCGGAACCGTTGGCGATCGAACCGTCGGACAGCAACAGCACCGGGGTCCGGTAGGTGAGGGCGATCCGCGCGGCTTCCACCGCGATGGCGAAACAGTCGGCGGGTGAGCGTGGCGCCAGCACGGCCACCGGCGACTCGCCGTTTCGTCCGTACAGCGCCTGCAGCAGGTCGGCCTGCTCGGTTTTGGTGGGCAGCCCGGTGGACGGGCCGCCGCGCTGCACATCGATGATCACCAGCGGAAGTTCGGTCATCACGGCCAGACCGATGGTCTCGCTCTCGAGTGCCAGGCCGGGACCCGAAGTACTGGTGACCCCGAGTGCGCCACCGAGGGATGCGCCCAGTGCGGCACCGATCCCGGCGATCTCGTCCTCGGCCTGGAAGGTGGTGACGCCGAAGTTCTTGTGTTTGCTCAGCTCGTGCAGGATATCGGAGGCCGGGGTGATCGGATAGGTCCCCAGGAACACGGGCAGGCCCGCCAGCGAACCGGCCGTGATCAGGCCGTACGCCAGCGCCGTATTACCGGTGATCTGCCGGTAGGTGCCGGTGGGCAGGACCGCCGGGGCGATGCTGTAGGTGGTGGCGAAGGCCTCGGTGGTCTCGCCGTAGTTCCAGCCCGCCCGGAAGGCGAGAATATTGGCCTCGGCGATATCCGGTTTCGCGGCGAACTTCTCCCGCAGGAACTTCTCGGTACCGCCGATGGGGCGCCCGTACATCCAGGACAGCAGACCCAGTGCGAACATGTTCTTGGCGCGCTGGCCGTCCTTCTTGCCGACCCCGGTGGACTCGGTGGCGGCCAGCGTGAGCGAGGTCATCGGTACCCGGTGGACCACGAACTCACCGAGGCTGTCGTCGGCCAGCGGATCGGTCGTGTACCCGACCTTGGTGAGGTTGCGTTTGGTGAACTCGTCGGTGTTGACGATGACGGTGCCGCCGCGCGGTAACTCGCCCAGATCGGCCTTCAACGCCGCCGGGTTCATCGCGACCAGTACATCCGGCTGATCGCCGGCGGTGAGGATATCGTGGTCGGCGATCTGGATCTGGAACGACGACACACCCGGCAGCGTCCCCTGCGGTGCCCGGATCTCGGCCGGGAAGTTGGGCTGGGTGGCCAGATCGTTGCCGAAGGCCGCCGCCTCATGGGTGAACCGGTCGCCGGTGAGCTGCATACCGTCGCCCGAGTCGCCCGCGAAGCGGATGACGACACGGTCCAATACCGCTGTGCCGGAATCGTTCCCGGGGGATTCGGTCTCGGGGCGGCCGATGTTGTCGTGGTGCGAAACCATATGCGTGCTTCACTTCCTCGTCGAAATGAGCTGCCGGTCGCCAACCTACCCCGGCGCGGGGTCGCCGCGCCGGAAAAGCGTACGGCCGGGTCGGCGGCGGAAGCGGAACGAGGTGTTCCTGCGTCGTGCTTGTCTGATACCACCAGGGTAGATGCGCCGAGGCGGGAGGTGCTACGACCTGGGCCCCGCCGTATGCGGCCCATCGGAGGAGCCCGCCTCCCGGGCATGGGCTGCTTCTCCGCCCTGAGAGGCCGGTCGATACCGCTGCGGATCACCGACCTCGTCCGCGGCACGCGCACGTTCGAACGGTACGTCGGCGTGTTCGAAGGCCGGTCTATCCGGTGTGTCGGCAGGTTGTGCCCCACGACGTGACCGCACTCGCCCACCCGCAGTGGCCGGGAGACGCGGCACCGGGCCCGGTCAGGCGAAGAGCTCGAGCTGGGGGGCCGTCCGGGGCTCGGCCGGGGGAGGAATGCGGGGTTCGGCTTCGCGTTCGGGGAGTAGGCCGTGCCGCTCCAGGAGCGGATCGATTCGTTCGCGCAACCAGCCGGCGTATTCGGGGGCGACCATCGCGCCGCGCCGGTACAGCTGGCGGTAGCGGCGCAGCAGTGCCGGATGGTGTTCGGCCAGCCAGCCCAGGAACCAGCCCCGGGTGCTGCCGCGCAGGTGCAGCGGCAGCACGACCGCCGACGCCGCACCGGCCGTGGCCAGCTCACCGAACAGTTCGTCGAGTTGGGACCGGCCGTCGGTGAGGTACGGGATCACCGGCGCCACCATGACGTTCACCGCGAAACCCGCGTCGCTGCAGGCGCGCACCAGGTCCAGCCGGGCGCGCGGCGACGGGGTGCCCGGTTCCAATCCGCGATGCAGCTCGGGTTCCAGTAGGGCCAGCGAGATACCGATATCCACCGGCACCTCCCGCGCGGCCGGTGTCAGCAGCGGCAGATCCCGGTGCAGGAGGGTTCCCTTGGTGAGGAGGGAGAACGGCGTCCCGGAATCGGTGAGCGCGCGGATGATTCCGGGCATCAGCCGATACCGGCCCTCCGCGCGCTGGTAGGGATCGGTGTTGGTGCCGAGCGCCACTTTCTCGCGGTGCCACGACCGGCGGGTGAGCTCGCGCCGCAGCACGGCGGCGATATTGGTCTTTACGACGATCTGGGTATCGAAATCCGTTCCGGCGTCGAGATCCAGGTATTCGTGCGACCCGCGCGCGAAACAGTAGCGGCAGGCGTGCGAACACCCGCGCATCGGATTGACCGTCCACCGGAACGGCAGATTCGATTCGTCGGGGACCTTGTTCAGCGCACTCTTGCAGAGCACTTCATGGAAGGTGATGCCGTCGAATTCGGGAGTCTGTACGGTGCGGGCGAATCCGGCCCGGTCCAGTCCGGGCAGCGCGCCGTCGTCGGCGTCCAGGGTTTGGTTCTGCCACCGCACCGGACCAGTCGAACACGCGTTCTATGTGCTGTCAAGCAGTCGGGGTGAAATCCGGCAGTGGGCCGTGCGGGTCGGCGAAGAACGCGACCAGGTCACGTACCGTGTCATCGATGGGGCGCGGTCGGTAGCCGAGTTCCCGGCCGGCCTTGCCGTGGTCGACCAGCGGCGCCGAAACCAGCGCGCCGAGCGCGGCCTTGGAGACGATATCGGTGCCCAGCCGCTTACCGATCGGCTCCATCACGGGAATGAGGCCCGAAACGAGTCTCGGGGAGATGGAGAAGCGCGGCCCTTTCTTCCCGCCGTGCCGGGCGGCCATCCGGCACAGATCGAGCATGGAGATCATCTCGCCGCCGATCAGATAGTTCTCCCCGGTCCGGCCGTGCTGACCGGCCAGGACGAGGCCGCGCGCGACATCGCGGACGTCCACCAGGTCGAAACCGCCGTCGATCATGGCCGGGATGCGGCCGCGCGCGGCGTCGCGCAGCGAGCGGTTGATACGCGACAGCGGGCTGCCGTGATCGGCCGGGCCGAAAACGCCGGTGGGATTGCAGATCACCGCGTCCAGACCGGCGTCGACCACCGTGCGCAGGGCGATCTCGCCGGCCCATTTGGAGCGGTCGTATACGGGCAGGCCCGCGTCGGTGGACCGCGGTGTCGTCTCGTCGATATTGCCGCCGCAGCTGTACTGGTCGAAGGCGTGGATCGAGCTGGCGTGCACGAACCTCCGTACTCCGGCCGCATGGGCGGCCTCGGCGACCACGCGCACGCCCTCGGTGTTCACCCGCCAGGCCATATCGTGCTTGTCGGCGAGGGTGATCACCGCGACCAGGTGATAGACGATCTCGACGCCGTCGAGCGCGGCCCGCATGGATTCGGGGTCCAGGACGTCGGCGCTCACCCAGGAGATGTTCGCCGCACCGGGTTGCCGAGGCGCCACCCGGTCGATGGCGACGATCTCGTCACCCCGCTCGGCGAGCAGCGGGAGCAGATTCGTACCCAGGTAGCCGGCTGCGCCGGTCACTGCGACCTTCATGGGACGAGAATATAGAACTCGTTCTAATTTGCAACAGGTTCTAGTTTAGCGCGGCCGTCGTGTCTCGTGTGCGGCAGGTCGAGTGGGCTATATTCGGGCGGCAACCATTCGGTGCCGCAAGGGGTGTGCGTCGTTGCGGCATACGACACGTTCCACACGGTGACCACAATGATGTTCACGAAGAATCAGGGGGGAGCCCGATGAGTGATCTCTCGGTAGCGACCGAAGCGCTGCGAGCGTTCGGAATCACGAATTCCGGAATCGGGACCGAGATCGCGGCGGCCGGCAATATCGACGCCGTGGCCAATGTCGCCGCCCTCACACCGGTTTTCGGTTTGATCGGTGCCGACTATCTGGCCATGTTCGCCGCCGCCCAGGTGTTGCAGGCGCGCGATATCAACGATCTGTCGGCCAAATACCAGAAGCTCTCGGAGGCCGCCTTCACCTCCGCCTTCAACTACGACGCCACCGACGACGGTACGGCCGGTGTGCTGGGCGCGGCCGGGGGCGGCCTGTGAAACCGCTCGACACCACCGCCTCCGCGGGCCTGATCGCCCCCGAGCTCCGGCAGGCGGCCCCGGACGTCCCCGTGAATGTTCCGGAAACGGCTGTGCCGGCTGTCGCGCCCGACCCGGCTGCCGCCGTTCAGGATATTCCGCTCGCTCGGCTGCCCGAGGGCGAGCAGCCCGTCGACGCACCGGAATTCGTGCTCTCCCGGCGAATCTCCGACGATGCGGCACAGACCGGCGTACCCGCGGTGGGTCTGCCGGGGCTGTCCGGTGCGGGCGGGGAGGCGTCCGGAGTGCAGGACATCCTTTCCGGTGCCGCCACGGAGGCCTCCGCCCGGGCGAACGAGCTGCTGGGAGTCGTCAACGAGGCCGCGGCGCCGGTGCTGGAGACCGCCGAGGGCGTGCTGGGGCAGGTGCTGAACACGGCCACCGGCGGGAGCGCCCCCGCCGGTGCCGCCGCCGCGGCCGGAGCCACACCGGCGGCGGCTGCCCCGGCATTGCCCGCCGATCCGGTGGGAGCGTTGCTCGGTGGCGCCGCCCTACCCGCCCTGCCCGGTATCGATGTGCTGTTCCAGCCGATCCGCGACCTGCTGAGCAGTTTCGGCACCGGGGTCATCGGCGCCCTGGATCCCACCGCGATCCTGAGCCAGTCCTCCCAGATCATCGAGGTCGCCATGAGCGTGGGCAAGAGCAGCCTGACCGCCATGGGACAGGTCTGGGAGAGCGACGCCGCGCAGACCGCGCAGACCGCCGGGCAGGAGGCCAACAACTCCGGGCTGCAGACCAGTCGGCGCGGTATCGATATCGCCGCCCTCACCCAGGCCGCCGCCGCGGTTGTCCAGCAGGGCAACGCACAGCTCAACACCATCGCCACCTCGTTCCTGGGACAGGCGGTCGCACTCGCCCCGGTGGTCATGACGCCGCCCGCCCAGACCGCCCTCATCGCCTCGGCGACCGAGCATCTGGGACAGGCCGTGATCGTCGCCAACGCCACCCGCGGCGATCTCGCCGGGAAGACGGCGGAACTGGGCGGAATGGTGCAGAACCTGCTCGGTGTGGACGGGCAGAAGGCTGCCGAGGTCGCGCAGAATGTGGCGCAGAGCGTCGGCGAGCCGATCATGCAGCAGGCGCAGAGCATGGCCTCCGACACCTCGGCACTCGAATCGGCACTGGGCGCCGGCGACGACCCGGCCGCCACCACCCTGGCCGGCCTGCACTCCGGGAGCCCGAGCACCACGCCCGGCGGCCCCGGACTCACCACGGGAAGCCCGGGCCTGTCCACCGGTTCGCCCGGCGGGACACCGGGTACGCCCGGTTCGCCGTCGCTGCCCGGGCTGCCCGGGGCGAGCCAGACGCCGCTGACGGGTGTGGTCCGCCCCGGTGTGCCGGTGACGGGTATGCCTTCCGCCGCCACCACGCCCGCGTCCAGTTCGTTCATGGGGTCACCGGGCGGCGCCGCGGGGCAGCGCAACAACGACGACGAACACTCCCGCACGGTCGATCCCTACCGGAGTCCCACCGGTAACGACGACCTCACCGGACCGCTCGGTGAATCCGCGCCGGAGGTCATCGGCGCGGTGGACGCCGATGCGGACGCGGGCTACGACAACCAGTTCTGAGCCGGCCGTCCCGGCGGGTCAGCGCAGGCCCGCCGGGTTGCTCAGATCGCCGGCAGAATAGGTGTCGCAGGCCGCCACCTCGCCGGTGCGGTATCCGGCGAGGAACCACTTCTGGCGCTGGTCGGAGGCGCCGTGTGTCCACGCCTCCGGGTTCACCCGGCCCGTCGCGGCTTCCTGGATCCGGTCGTCACCGACCGCGGAGGCGGCCGACAGAGCATCCTGGATATCGGTATCGGCCAGCGGCATCAGCAGCGGTGTATCCGACCCCGGCGCGGGCGTCTTGTCCGCGTAGTGGGCCCAGAGACCCCCGTAGCAATCGGCCTGCAGTTCGGTGCGCACCGCGCCGGACTCCGGGCCCCGGGGATCCTGTTGCGCGCGGCCGATATCGCCGAGCAGGTTCTGGATGTGGTGGCCCACCTCATGCGCCACCACGTACTCCTGGGCCAGCGGCCCACCGCTCGCCCCGAACCGTTCCACCAGCTCCTGGAAGAAACCGACATCGAAATAGGCGGTCCGGTCGCCGGGGCAGTAGAACGGGCCCACTGCACTGCTCGCGTACCCGCAGCCGGTGGAAATGCCTCCGGTGAACAGGCGGATAGCGGGTTCGGCGTAGGCGACACCGGTCTGTCCGGGCAGTTCCGCCGACCAGACCGAGTCCAGGCTCTGCGCGGTGAGCACCACCCGGCAGTCCACGTACTTGTTGGCATCGGCGCCGGTGCGGCAGTGCTCGGGAGTTCCGGCGGTCTCCCCGGTGCCTTGCTGCGCATCCTCGACCCCGGTGAACTGGCCCAGCATCGATCCTGGATCCCCGCCCAGCAGCAGGGCCAGCACCAGAATGATCAGGCCGCCGGCGCCACCACCGAGGGCGATTTTCCCGCCCCGGCCCGGGCCCGGGCCCGATGAGGCGCGACCGGGGTCGATCTGTGATCCCTCGTTGAAGGTCATGGCTGATCCCGTCTGTGAACGTGTTCACCGCGGCGTGCTCGGGTGCTCGCAATATATCCGTTTACGTCCGCTCGGCGCGGCCCACTACGATGGCAACCGCATCCGGAGGCCGTCCCGGTGTGCTCCGACCGTCGAAAGGAATACCGTGCTGCGCACCCACTTGGCCGGTTCATTGCGAAGTGAACAGGCCGGTCAGACCGTTACCCTCTCCGGTTGGGTGGCACGGCGGCGGGACCACGGTGGCGTGATCTTCATCGATCTGCGCGACGCGTCCGGGGTGGCGCAGGCCGTGTTCCGCGAAGGTCCGGCGGCGGAGCAGGCGCACCGGCTGCGGGCGGAATACTGTGTGCGGATCGTCGGCGTGGTGGAAGAGCGGCCCGCGGGTAACGAGAACCCGGAACTCCCGACCGGCGCGGTAGAGGTCGATGTCAAAGAACTGGAAGTCCTCAACGAGAGCGCGCCGCTGCCGTTCCAGCTCGACGAACAGCCCGGCGAGGAGGCCCGGCTCCGGTACCGCTACCTGGATCTGCGCCGCGAGGGTCCCGCCCATGCCATCCGGCTGCGGTCCAAGGTCAACGCCGCCGCCCGCGCGGTGCTGGCCCGGCACGAGTTCGTCGAGGTCGAAACTCCGACGCTCACCCGGTCGACCCCCGAGGGCGCCCGCGACTTCCTGGTGCCCGCCCGGCTGCAGCCCGGTAACTTCTACGCCCTGCCGCAGAGCCCACAGTTGTTCAAGCAGTTGCTCATGGTGGGCGGTATCGAACGCTACTTCCAGATCGCGCGCTGCTACCGCGACGAGGATTTCCGCGCCGACCGCCAGCCCGAGTTCACCCAGCTCGACCTGGAGATGAGCTTCGTCCGGCAGGAGGATGTCATCCTGCTGGCCGAGGACATCCTGGTGGCGCTGTGGGACCTCGTCGGGTACCGGATCCCCACGCCGATCCCGCATATGACCTACGCCGAGGCGATGCGGCGGTTCGGCAGCGATAAACCGGACCTCCGCTTCGGGGTCGAGATCACCGAGTGCACCGACTACTTCGCGAACACCCCGTTCCGGGTGTTCCAGGCGCCCTATGTCGGTGCGGTCGTCATGCCGGGTGGTGCGAGCCAGCCGCGGCGGCAGCTCGACGCCTGGCAGGACTGGGCCAAACAGCGCGGCGCTAAGGGCCTGGCCTATGTACTGGTGGGCGAGGACGGGACCCTCACCGGACCGGTGGCCAAGAACCTGACCGAGGAGGAACGCGCCGGCCTGGCCGCGCACGTCGGCGCCGAACCGGGAGATTGCGTGTTCTTCGCCGCGGGTCCGGCCAAGGCGCAGCGGGCGCTGCTGGGTGCGGCCCGCTCCGAGATCGCCCACCGGGTGGGGCTGATAGACGAGAACGCCTGGTCGTTCGTCTGGATCGTGGACGCCCCGCTGTTCGAACCGGTCGCCGACGCCACCGCGAGCGGTGATGTCGCGCTCGGCCATTCGGCGTGGACGGCGGTGCACCACGCGTTCACCTCGCCGAAGCCGGAATCGCTGGACACCTTCGACACCGATCCCGGCGCCGCGCTCGCCTACGCCTACGACATCGTCTGCAACGGTAACGAGATCGGCGGCGGCAGTATCCGTATCCATCGCAAGGACGTGCAGGAGCGCGTGTTCGGGGTGATGGGCATCAGTGAAGCCGAAGCGCAGGAGAAATTCGGCTTCCTACTGGACGCGTTCGCCTTCGGCGCCCCGCCGCACGGCGGCATCGCCTTCGGCTGGGACCGCATCGTCGCACTGCTGGCCGGCCTCGATTCCATCCGCGAGGTGATCGCCTTCCCGAAGACCGGCGGCGGTGTCGACCCGCTCACCGACGCGCCGGCGCCGATCACTGCGCTGCAGCGCAAGGAAGCCGGTCTCGACGCCGCACCCCAGGTCAAGGAGAAGGGGGCGGAGAGCAACGGCGCGGTGCACGCCGCGGCTCCGGCCGGCGGCGCCTAGGGCGCTACACGGGTGAAACCGGGCCCCCGGTGAGCGTGCGATACGCGTAGGTGACCGCCATCGTCGCCACCGGGCCCGCAACCAGCAGGCCGAGCCCGCAGGCCAGCAGACCCAGTACCGTCACCACGATCACGGTGAGCACCAGGAGCAGCACCCGTACCGGGTCCCGCAGCACGAGCAGGAAGCTGGACTTGATGGCCTCCACCGGGCTCTGTCCCTGTTCGATCGCGAAGTGCAGCGAGAACATGCAGCCGATCCCCACCGCGATCCCCGGGAGCAGGCACAGCGCGGAGGCCAGGGTGGTCGCGAGGAAGGCGAGCAGCGCGGTCAGGAACGCGTTCGCCATACTGCCCAGATAGAAGTAGGAGCCGAAACCCGGCCGATAACCGTCGGTTTCGTACAGGGCCCCCCGCACCATGGCAGCCTGTAGCAGCCACAATCCGGCCATGACAGCGGCGAATATCAGGAACAAGGCGAGTGCCGAGCGCGGCTCCACCGTCCGCACGACCAGACAGACCAGCAGATAGATGATCAGGCCGAGCGAGGTGACCGCGACCCACGGGCCCGGGTTGAGCTTGAACTTCTCCAAGCCGTAGCTGAGCGCATGGCCGATATCGAGCCGGCCCGGGAACCCGGTGCCATAGGCCTGATAGCCGTAGGTCCGGGTGTTGGGATCCGGTCCGGTGCCGGGCGGGCCGTACACCGGCTGACCGGAGACATCGCCGGCTTCGGTGGTGCCGTGTGGTGTGGTGCCCGCTGGGCCCGGTGTGCCGCCGGCCCCGGGCGGTGGGGCGTGGCCCGGGGCGCCGGACGTTTCCGCCCCGGTGCCCTGCCCGGTCGCGGGCGGTTTGCCGGCCGGTGGTGGCGTACCGGGGAGCGGGGTGTCGCTGCTCACCACGGCGCTGCCGCCCGGGGGCACGGGGGCGGGCCGCCGACCACCCGGGGCGGGGGGCTGCTCACCTGCCGGATCGCCGGGAGAGGCCGGGGCGGAACGCGGTGTGTCGGTCACGCTGGCATACCTTTCGACGCAGCTGGTTTCCGGTGTGGCGCACAGCAGTTCAGATCGAGAAAACCCGACCGGCACAGCAGTGTCAAGCAGGCCGGTCGAGCGGCGGGGAGCGCGGCGGACACGCCGAACGACACGGAAAGGTTGTTCAACCGCTCGCTAGAAGTGACCGAATGCGAGTAACTTGAGGTGCGATGACTGCACTACTGGCCGAACGAGCCACCGAAGTCGTATCCGCAGCACAGCAGTTGCTCACAAAGCGAATGGGTGCTCCGGTGAAGCTGAGCGACCCCACCGAACTCAGCGGCAGTGGACGGACGACCGTCCTCCGCGTCCGGGTCGCCGAGAACGCTTTCTCGCTACCCCGCACCCTGATCATCAAGCAGGTGCGCGGGTCGGTCTCGGACCCGAAGAACGTGACCGTCACCCCGGGTGTGGCGAGCGTCGATTCGGCCTTCCTCCGGGAGGCGGTGTCCTACCAGTTCACCACCGCGCTGAGTCGCGGGGAGCGTCCCGGCGCCTACCTGATCGCGCACAGCCTGCCCGACCGGTTGCTCGTCCTCAGCGATCTCGGGGAGAACACCAAACTCACCGATGTGCTGCGTTCGGGGACCGAACCGGCCACCCGCAATGCCATGATGGCGTTCGCGCAGGCGCTCGGCCGGATGCACGCCGCCACCGTGGGCCGAGAACCCGATTTCGTGGCTCTGTTGCGCCGTGTCGATGTCGTGCACCGGGTCGACGGAATCGCCCAGCAGGCGGAGGCCGCGGTCGCGGAGATGCCCGCGCTGCTGCGGAGCGAACTCGGCATGGAGGTTCCCGACGAGGTGAGCGAACAGATCGCGCATGGCGCGCGCCTGTTCACCGGCGGCCGGTTCCGGGCGTTCAGCCCGTCGGACCTGTGCCCCGACAATGTGATCCTCAACGAAGAAGGCGCCCGCATCCTCGACTACGAATGGGGCGGGTTCCGGGACGCCACCCTCGATATCGCCTACGCACTGGTCTCCTTCCCCGGATGCCTCTGCGATATCGAACTCTCCCGCGAACGAGCCCTGCAGATGGTGGAGGCGTGGCGCGCCGAAGTGGTCGGCGTCTGGCCGGCCCTCGCCGACGACGCGCTGCTCGCGGACAAGATCCTCGAGGCCCGGCTGATCTGGGTATGGCTGAGCACCTACTGGTTCCTCCCGGCCGACCACGCGCGCATCGCCGCCGCCCGCGAACACGGCCTGTCGGTACCGCGCTCGGACGCGCTGCTCAACCGGTGGGCCGGTCTGGCCGAGGACGCGCGATGCCTCGGCAACGACGCCGTCGGTGATTTCGCCGAAGCCGTCTGCGCGGTCCTCGACGAACATTTCAGCTGAGTAGGCCCCGGCACCGCCCGCGCTCCATGGGCGCCGGCTCCGCCCCGGGATGCTGTACGCGTGCCGGACGGAGTGTCGGCGTCGGGCGGTACGGTCGCTGGCATGAGTGACGGTCTATTCGATATGCCCGGTGCGGGGGCGCCGGATATCGCCTTCACGGGCGAGACCGCACGGGACGGCGGGGCGCGTGCCCCGCTCGCGGTGCGGATGCGGCCCGCCTCGCTCGACGAGGTCGTCGGGCAGCAGCATCTGCTGGGCCCCGGTTCGCCGCTGCGGCGGCTGGTGGAGGGGTCGGGCGCGGCGTCGGTGCTGCTGTACGGGCCGCCCGGCACCGGGAAGACGACGCTCGCGTCGCTGATCTCGTATGCCACCGGGCGCCGGTTCGAGGCCCTGTCGGCACTGTCGGCCGGGGTCAAAGAGGTACGGGCGGTCATCGATATCTCGCGGCGGCGACTCACCGCGGGCGAGCAGACCGTGCTGTTCATCGACGAGGTGCACCGCTTCTCGAAGACACAGCAGGACGCATTGCTGGCCGCCGTCGAGAACCGCATCGTGCTGCTGGTCGGCGCGACCACGGAGAATCCGTCGTTCTCGGTGGTGGCCCCGCTGCTGTCGCGGTCGCTGGTGCTGCAGCTGCACTCACTCGGGACGGACGATATCCGGGCTGTGCTCGCGCGGGCCATTGCCGATCCGCGCGGTCTGGACGGGCAGTACACGGTGACCGGCGAGGCACTCGACCACATCGTGCGAATCGCCGGCGGTGATGCCCGGCGGGCCCTCACCGCGCTGGAGGCCTCGGCGGAATCCTCGCTGGACGGGACGGTGGATCTCGACCTCGTGGCCGCCAGTATCGACAAGGCGGCCGTCCGCTACGACCGGGCCGGTGACCAGCACTACGACGTGATCAGCGCGTTCATCAAATCGATCCGCGGCTCCGACGTGGACGCGGCGCTGCACTATCTGGCCCGCATGCTGACCGCGGGGGAGGACCCGCGCTTCATCGCCCGCCGCCTGATGATCCATGCCAGTGAGGACATCGGCATGGCCGACCCGACCGCGCTGCAGACGGCGACCGCGGCGGCCCAGGTAGTGCAGCTGGTCGGGTTGCCGGAGGCCCGGCTGGCGCTGGCGCAGGCCACCATCCATCTGGCGACGGCGCCGAAATCGGGCGCGGTGGTCGCGGCCATCGGCGCGGCCATGGCCGATGTGGCCGCCGGGAAGGCGGGCACGGTGCCCGCGCATCTGCGGGACGGGCACTACGCGGGCGCGGAGCGGCTCGGCAATGCCCAGGGCTACCGCTACCCGCACGACGACCCGGGCGGGGTCCTCGCCCAGCAATACCCGCCGGACGAACTCGTGGGCGTGGACTACTACCACCCCACCGATCACGGTCACGAGCGGGCCGTCGGGCCCCGGGTGAGCACGCTGCGCCGGATCGTGCGCGGGCTGCGCCCCGGAAACCCGGCTCGGTGACAATTCGGGTGCGCGGCACCGGTAGGCTGGATATTCGTGCAGACCCACGAGATCAGACGGCGGTTCCTGGACCATTTCGTAAGTGCCGGGCATACAGAGGTGCCCAGTGCATCGCTGATTCTCGACGACCCGAACCTGCTGTTCGTGAACGCGGGCATGGTGCAGTTCAAGCCGTATTTCCTCGGTCAGCAGACGCCGCCGTTCCCGCGCGCGACCAGCGTGCAGAAATGTGTGCGCACCGGTGATATCGAGGAAGTCGGCGTCACCACTCGGCACAATACGTTCTTCCAGATGGCGGGTAATTTCTCGTTCGGCGACTACTTCAAGGAAGGCGCCATCCGCTTCGCCTGGGAGCTGATCACCAACGCGCAGGAGGACGGCGGGTACGGATTCGACCCGGAGCGGATCTGGGTCACCGCCTACCAGGACGATCCCGAGGCCGCCGAGATCTGGCGCCGGGTGGCCGGTATCCCCGCGGAGCGGATCCAGTTCCGCGACGGTAAGGACAACTACTGGGATATGGGCGTGCCCGGTCCCGGCGGGCCCTGTTCGGAGATCTACTACGACCGTGGGCCCGAGTACGGCCGCGACGGCGGCCCGGTCGCCGACGAGGACCGCTACCTGGAGATCTGGAACCTGGTCTTCATGCAGGATATCCGCGGCGAGGACAGCCCGAAACTGGGCTTTCCGCCGGTGGGGGTCCTGCCGAAGAAGAACATCGATACCGGGATGGGCGTCGAGCGCATCGCCCTGCTGCTGCAGGGTGTCGACAATGTCTACGAAACCGATCTGCTGCGTCCCATCATCGACAAGGCCGAGGAACTGACCGGCCGCTCCTACGGTGTCGAACACGCCGACGACGTCCGGTTCCGGGTGATCGCCGACCACGCGCGCACCTCGGCCATGCTGATCGCCGACGGCGTCAACCCCGGTAACGACGGCCGCGGCTACGTACTGCGCCGGTTACTCCGCCGCATCGTCCGCTCGGCCCGCCTGCTCGGCGCCGAACAGCCGGTGATGAGCGAGTTCATGCGGGTGGTGAGCGAGCTCATGGCGCCCTCGTATCCCGAGCTGTCCACCGACTACGTTCGGATCGAAACCGTCGCGGTCGGCGAGGAGACGGCGTTCCGAAAAACCCTGAGCACGGGCTCGAAGCTGTTCGACGAAACAGCGGAGCAGGTCAGGTCGGCGACCCCGCGTGGCGGCACCGGCACCATCTCCGGCGCCGACGCCTTCACCCTGCACGACACCTACGGTTTCCCGATCGATCTGACCTTGGAGATGGCCGCGGAAGCCGGCCTCTCGGTGGACGAGGACGGCTTCCGCACGCTCATGGCCGAGCAGCGGCGGCGGGCGAAGGAGGACGCGCACGCCCGCAAGCACGCGCATGCCGATCTTTCGGTGTACAAGGACCTGGTCGACCGCGGCGATACGGAGTTCACCGGTTTCGACGAGCTGACCTCCGAGGCCCATGTGCTGGCCCTGATCTCCGAGGGAGTCCGGGTGCCGACCGCGCCGGCGGGCACCGATATCGAGGTGATCCTGGACCGCAGCCCGCTCTACGCGGAATCCGGTGGTCAGATCGCCGACCGCGGCACGATCACCGCGGCGGGGACGAAACTCGTCGTCAACGATGTGCAGAAGATCGCGAAGAAGCTGTGGGTGCATCGGTGCACCGTCGAAGAGGGGCAGATCACCGAGGGTGATGTGGTGCTGGCCCAGGTCGATCCGGGCTGGCGACGCGGCGCAACCCAGGGGCATTCCGGTACCCATATGGTGCACGCCGCGCTGCGCCAGGTGCTGGGGCCGAACGCGGTCCAGGCGGGCTCGCTGAACAAACCGGGCTACCTACGGTTCGACTTCAACTGGCAGGGGCAGCTCAGCGAGCAGCAGAAGGCCGATATCGAGGCGGTGTCCAACGACGGCGTCGGCGCGGATTTCCCGGTGAACACCTTCGTCACCGATCTGCCCAAGGCCAAGGAAATGGGCGCGCTGGCACTGTTCGGGGAGAACTACGGCGACCGGGTCCGCGTGGTCGAGATCGGCGGACCGTTCTCTATGGAACTCTGCGGTGGTACCCATGTGGGTCATTCCTCGCAGATCGGCCCGATCACCCTACTCGGCGAGTCGTCGGTGGGTTCGGGCGTGCGCCGGGTGGAGGCGTTCGTCGGGTTGGACTCCTATCAATATCTGGCCAAGGAACGTGCGTTGCTGGCCGGGGTCGCCTCGATGCTGAAGGTGCCCTCGGACGAGGTGCCCGGGCGGGTCGAGCAGTTGGTGGACCGGCTGCGCGTCGCCGAGAAGGAACTCGAGCGGACCAAGATCGCGGCCGTGCTGTCGTCGGCGGGTTCCTATGCCGACTCCGCCGAACGCCTCGGGAATGTGCTGCTGGTCGCGGCCGCCGCGCCCGAGGGGGTCGCGGCGGGCGATCTGCGTACTCTGGCCACCGATATCCGGGGTCGGCTGGGTACCACCCCCGCCATCGTGGTGTTGCTCGGAAATAACGAGGGCAAGGTGCCGTTCGTGGTGACCGTGAACAAGCCCGCCCAGGCCCTCGGTTTCGCCGCCGGTGAACTGGTGGCCGTCTTCGGGCCACGGATCTCCGGCCGCGGCGGCGGTAAGCCGGAGATGGCGCAGGGCGCGGGCTCGGACCCGTCGGGTATCGACGCGGGTCTGGCGGCGGTACGCGATCACATCGGCGCGCACGCCGGCTGATGACGGTGGGCTCGCTGGACGACCCGCCCGTCGACCGGCCCGATCCTGCCACGGATCCGGGCCGGGGCCGACGGCTGGGCATCGATGTGGGCAGTGTGCGGATCGGGGTCGCCGCGAGTGATCCCGACGGAATCCTCGCGACCCCGGTGGAGACCGTGCCCCGCGATACCGGCTCCCGGCGCGCCGGGCGGCCGCCGCGGGGCGCCCGGGCCGGCACTGCCGGACCGGGCGCCGATATCGCGCGTATCGCGGCGATCGCGGACGAGTACGAAGCGGTGGAGATCATCGTCGGGCTGCCCCGCACGTTACGCGGCGAGAAAGGGACCTCGGCGCGCATGGCGACAGAGTTCGCCGGAAGATTGCGCGACTCGCTGCCCGAAGTGCCGATCCGGCTTTCCGACGAACGTTTGACTACGGTGTCTGCTGCACGCGCTCTGCGGGACAGCGGTGTTCGAGCGCGCGGACAGCGGCAGGTGATCGACCAGGCTGCTGCTGTGTCGATCCTGCAGAGCTGGTTGGACGAACGGAGTTCTGTGATGAGGTCGGCCGAGGACGCGGCACGTACCGCGTTGTCCGGAGACGATGAATGACGGATCGATGGGCGCGGGCGGAAGCGCAATTCCGGCAGCGTGAGGCCGAGCGAAAATATCGCCGCGACGACAAGGCATGGGAGCGGTCCCGCCGGGCCTCCGCCACACCGGTCGCCGACGAGCCGGACTGGGCCGACGAACCCGAGGACGGCTGGGATCCCTATGAGGACGACGACACCGCCGTCATTCCCCGCTATGTGGACGAAGACGACTATGACGACGATTTCGACGACGAGCCCGAACCCGAGCCGCGCCCGCGCCGCCGCGCCGGCCCGCGGACCGCGCCGGCCCGCGGCGGCCGGGCAGCGGCCCGGAAGGCCGCCCGTAAACAAGAGGGCGGCCGCCGGCGGCTGATCTGGGTGGCCGCCGGGGTCCTGCTGGTGCTGGTCGTCGGGGCGGGGGTGTACAAGCTGGTCAACCGCTACACCCCGGCCGAGGATTTCGCCGGGCCCGCCGGTGCGCCCGTGGTGGTCCAGGTGAAATCCGGCGATACCGCCACCGAGATCGCTTCGACGATGGCGGAGGCGGGAATCGTCGCCAGTTCCGCCGCCTTCTACGAGGCCGCCGTGCAGGACGAGGGGATGAACTCGGTCCAGCCCGGCTACTACGCGATCCCGGTGCACAGTCCGGCCGCGGACGCGGTCGCGGCACTCGTCACGCCCGGATCACGGGTCGGCAATGTCGTCGTCTCCGAAGGCCGGCAACTACACGATCAGCACGATGTGAATACCGGCGCGCGCAAGGAGGGCATCTACACCAAGATCGCCGCCGCCAGCTGTGTGGGTGCCGAACCCGAACGCCGCTGTGTCACCTATGAAGAACTCGAGCAGGCCGGCGCGACCGCCGATCCGGCCGCGCTCGGCGTCCCGGAATGGGCCGTGGAGTCGGTCCGCACGGTGCCCGACCGGGCCCGCCAGCTCGAGGGCCTCATCGCCGCCGGCAGTTGGGATTTCGATCCGAGCGGTTCCGCGCTCGACATCCTGCGGCAGCTGGTGACCGAGAGCGCCCGCAGCTACGAGTCCACCGGGCTGCTGGAATCCGGCCGGATCAACGGGCTGAGCCCGTACGAAACCTTGATCGGCGCCTCCCTCGTGGAACGCGAGGCGCTACCGCAGGATATGAGCAAGGTGGCCCGGGTGATCGTGAACCGGCTGGAGATCGACCAGCCGTTGCAGTTCGATTCCACCGTCAACTACGCACTCGACAAAACCGAGGTGGCGACCACCGACGCCGATCGCGGGCAGACCACCCCGTGGAACACCTACGCCATGGCCGGGTTGCCCGCGACCCCGATCTCCTCGCCCTCGATCGCGGCGCTGGAGGCCATGGAGGAGCCAGAGCCAGGGACGTGGCTGTACTTCGTGACGGTCGACAAGGAAGGGACGACGCTGTTCACCCAGAGCTACTCCGAACATCTGCAGAACATCGAACTGGCGTTGGAGAGCGGGATCCTGGACAGTGGGCGCTGAACCGGCGGGCCCGCGCCGCGCCGCTGTGCTCGGCAGCCCCATCACCCATTCGAAATCCCCGCAGCTGCATCTGGCGGCGTACCGTGCCCTGGGCCTGGACTGGACCTACGAGCGGATCGAATGCACCGCCGACCGGTTGCCCGGTCTGGTGGCGGGACTCGGCCCGGAATGGGCCGGATTGTCGGTGACCATGCCGGGCAAGGAGGCGGCCCTCGCATACGCGCAGGTGCGCACCGAACGCGCGGTACTCGTCGGTTCGGCCAACACTCTGGTGCAGACGGCGACCGGCTGGCGTGCCGACTGCACCGATGTGGACGGGGTACTGGGCGCGCTGCGGGGCGGCGGGGTGCGGGAACTGTCCGAGGCGGTGGTGCTGGGCGCCGGGGGCACCGCCCGGCCCGCGCTGCTGGCGCTGGCCGAACTCGGCGCCACGACCATCACCATCGTCGCCCGTGATGCCGGCCGCGCGGCAGGTGCGCGGGAACTCGCCGAGCGGCTCGGCGTGGCCGTCCGGGTGATCGGATTCGACGCGCCGGAGCTGGCCGATGTCTGCCGCCGCGCGGACGCCGCGGTGAGTACCGTCCCGTACGCCGCCGCGGCGGCGGTCGCCGGATCGGTGGCCGCGGCTCCCGTGGTACTCGACGCGTTGTACGACCCGTGGCCCACACCGCTGGCCGAGGCGGTCGCCGCCGCCGGGCATACGGTGATCGGTGGTCTGCAGATGCTACTGGAACAGGCCTACGGTCAGGTCGAGCAGTTCACCGGCCGCCCCGCACCCCGGGAAGCGATGGCCGCCGCGCTCGCCGATCTCGGCGGAGGTCACCGCTAGCGCACCGGACTCGGCGAATATCTGTAACGGGTTCTAGTCCGGTGCGCGGGGGCGTTATGGTGATCGGCATGACTGCGTGGTTGTTGCGGGCACTGGCGCTCGGTGGGCTGGCCGTCGCCCTGCGGGTGCTCCTCGGGTTCGCGATGGGCTACATCCCGACCTACGGTGTGTGGTTGCGGCTGCTGTGCCTGGTGGTGCTGATCGGTGCCGCGGTGGCCTGGGGTGTGCGCGACGGCCGGGCCGACCGCCACGAGCACCCGAACCCCGAACAGGGCGCGGATCTGACGATTCGGTGGCTGCAGACCGCGGTGGTCGCCGGCCTGGGCAGTGGGCTGGTGTCCTGGCTACTCGATTTCCTGCCGAAGGTCGACCTGGGCGACGGCGGCCTGCTGTTCGAGGCCACCGCCGCGTCGGCGTTCATCGTCCTGCTGGTCTTCGTACCCGGACTCGTCGGGGTGGCCATCGGACGGCGGCTGGGCAGCCGCGACAACGAGCGTTCGGCGGGCGGCATCACGCCCGCACTCGGTTCGCCCGCCTGACTGTCCGACGAGCCCGCACCCGCCGGCAAGGTGCCCGCTGCGGCGGGCGGGACGGGCTCGGACCGGCGGAATTGCCTGGGGTCACGGCCGCCGCCCGCCGCACCCGGTTGGTGTCGGCACCGAGATGAGGGCCTGGATCGGTCGAGTCCCCCCGGGGACAGGATGCGTACCGTGCTGTAGGGCCGCGATCGCGGCCCTACAACTGCTTCGCCGTATCGCGGCCCACGGGTCTCACAGCAGGATCGCGCTACCTCCGGTGGATCCAGAGCCGGCGACCGCCGAATACGCGGCGGCGAGCAGGGCCGGGTCGGGACCTTCCAACCGGCCGGGTTTGGCCGGTCCGTCGAGCACCACGAACCGCAGCACGCCGGAACGGGTCTTCTTGTCGGTCTGCATACTTTCCAGCAGTTGCGGCAGCGCGTCGGGATCGTAGGTGGTGGGCAGCCCGACGCTCTCCAGGATGCTGCGGTGCCGGTCGGCGGTGGTGTCGTCGAGCCGGCCGGCCAGCCGGCCCAATTCCGCGGCGAAGACCAAGCCCACCGACACCGCCGCGCCGTGCCGCCAGCGGTAGCGTTCCCGGCGTTCGATCGCATGGCCCAGCGTGTGGCCGTAATTCAGGATCTCGCGCAGCGCGGACTCCTTCAGATCGGCCGCGACCACCTCCGCCTTGACGGCCACTGCCCGGCGGATGAGCTCCGGCAGTACCTCGCCGGTCGGGTCCAGCGCGGCCTGTGGGTCCTGTTCGACCAGGTCGAGGATCACCGGGTCGGCGATGAACCCGGCCTTGATGATCTCCGCCATACCTGCCACGATCTCGTTGCGCGGCACGGTTTCCAGGGTCACCAGATCGACCAGCACCGCGGACGGCTCGTGGAAGCAGCCGACGAGGTTCTTCCCGGCCTCGGTGTTTATACCGGTCTTACCCCCCACCGCGGCGTCCACCATGGCCAGCAGCGTCGTGGGTACGTGGACGACCTTCACCCCGCGCATCCAGGTCGCGGCGACGAATCCGGCGAGATCGGTGGCCGCGCCACCGCCGAGGCTCACCACCACATCGTTGCGGGTGAGGCCGATCCGGCCCAGTACCTCCCAGCAGAAACCGGCGACGGCGAGTTCCTTGCCCGCCTCGGCGTCCGGGATCTCGATGCGGTGGGCGTCCAGGCCGGCCTCGGCCAGCGTGGTGCGCACCACCTCGGCGGTCTCGACCAGCGACGGCTGATGGAACAGGGCGACGGTCCGTACACCGCCGGCGCCGGTGACCGCCTCGACGAGGTCCCCGAGCAAACCGCGGCCGATGATCACCGGATAGGGCTGTGCGGTGCGGACCTCGATACGCGTCGGTTCTGTCACGTGTGCTGCTCCGATCCTGTTTGTGGCTGTTCGGCCTGTTCTCGTTGCTGCCGCCGGGCCCGGGCCCGTCTGGCGCGCGCCCGCCGGGACCTGCCCGGGGTGCGCAGATCGTTGTCGGCGGCCTGCGTGGGCTCGGTGGCCGGTGATGTTCCGGGGCTGCTTCCCGGGGTGTCCGGTGCCGCGACATCGTCTCCGGTGGCGGCCGGAGTACCGGCCTCGGCGGGGGTCGCCGCGCGTTGTGCCGCGGCCCGGCGCGCCCGCGCCCGGGCTCGCCGACGGGCCCGGGACCTGCTGGTGCGCGGGGTACCTGCGCCTCCGGGAAGAGCTGGGTCGGGCGTGTCGGCGGCCACCCGGACCGACTCCAGTGCGAGCTTCCCCAGGATCGAGCGGACCACGCGGCCCGGACTGCGGCCGTCGGTGCGCACCCGGACCGAGGTCACCTCGCGGTAGAGCGGCCGCCGGGCCCGCATGAGTTCCCGGTATTTCGTGCCGGGGTCGGCGCCGCCCAGCAGCGGCCGGTGGGTACCGGCGCCCGTGCGGCGCAGTCCCTCGGCGATGCTGATCTCCAGGTACACCACGGTCCGGTCGTGGAGCAGGGCCCGGGTGCGTTCGGAAAGCACCGCGCCGCCACCGAGGGAAACGACACCGCGGCGCGTGGCGAGCGCGTCGCCGACCACCTCTTCCTCGATCCGGCGGAATTCGGTTTCCCCGTCGTCGGCGAAGATTTCCGGAATGGTCCGGCCGGTCGCCTCCTCGATCCCGGCGTCGGTGTCGTAGAGCTCGACGCCGAGTTCCCGGGCGAGTTTGCGGCCGATGGTGGTCTTGCCCGCCCCGGGCGGGCCGATCAGCACTACCAGCGGGCCGTGCGGACCGGTCTGCTCGGTCATTACGCCGGGTCGGCGACGGTATCGCCCGGGTTCAGGTGGGGGCGCCCGCTGATCCGCTTCAGGTAGCCATCGAGGTTGCCGACCGTCTCGGCGAGCGAATCGCCGCCGAATTTCTCCAGCGCGGCCTGGGCCACCACCAGTGCGACCATCGATTCGGCGACCACCCCGGCCGCCGGGACGGCACAGACATCGGAACGCTGGTGGATCGCCACGGCTTCTTCGCCGGAGGACATATCGACCGTGGCCAGCGCGCGCGGCACCGTGGAGATGGGTTTCATGGCCGCACGTACGCGCAGGGCCTCCCCATTGGTCATCCCGCCCTCGAGACCGCCGGCGCGGTTGGTGGAGCGCAGGACGCCGTCACTGCCGGGCCGCATCTCGTCGTGGGCCTGGCTACCGCGTCGCCGCGCTGTCTCGAAACCGTCGCCGACCTCGACGCCCTTGATGGCCTGGATACCCATGAGCGCCGCCGCGAGCCGCGAGTCCAGCCGGTTCTCGCCGCTGGTGAAGGAGCCGAGTCCGATCGGCAGTCCGGTGACCACGACCTCGACCACCCCGCCCAGCGTGTCGCCGTCCTTCTTCGCCGCCTCGATCTCGACGATCATGGCCGCCTCGGCGTCGGCGTCGAACGCGCGCACCGGGCTCTCGTCGATCGCTGCCAGATCGGCGCCGGTGGGGACCACCCCGGTGGTGTTCGCGGCCGTACCGATGGAGATCACATGGGAGACGACCTCCACGCCGAGAGCTTGGCGGAGGAAGGCCCGCGCCACGGTTCCGGCTGCGACCCGGGCCGCCGTTTCGCGGGCACTGGCGCGTTCCAGCACCGGGCGGGCGTCGTCGAAACCGTATTTGAGCATGCCCGAGTAGTCGGCATGGCCGGGGCGGGGGCGGGTGAGCGGGGCGTTGCGGGCCAGTTCGGCCAGTTCGGCCTCGTCGACGGGGTCGGCGGACATGACGGTGGTCCACTTGGGCCATTCGGAATTGGCGATCTCGACGGCGATCGGCCCGCCCATGGTGCGGCCGTGGCGGACCCCGCCGATCACGGTGACCTTGTCGGCCTCGAACTTCATCCGGGCGCCGCGACCGTAGCCCAGCCGTCGGCGCGCCAGCTGTGCGGAGATCTCCTCCGAGGTCACCTCGACACCGGCGACCATCCCTTCCAGGATGGCGACGAGAGCGGGTCCATGGGATTCTCCAGCAGTTATCCAGCGCAGCACGCCGACCATCTTCCCATGTCGGCGCGACGGACGGGGGAGGCGGTCGGCGGTGCTCATCGCCCCGGGAAGTGCACCGTCGCCGGGATTGCCGCGGGGTCACCACAGGGCCAGTCCGAGAAGTGTCGCCGCACACATCGACGGACCGTGCGGGACCGTGCGTCCGGCGTGTTCCGGTGCGGGTGCCCGCGGGTCGGCGAAGCGGTACCGGCCGCCGAACATCCGGCGGCCCGCCCGGGATCCGAGCAGTGCGCCCACTCCGGCGATCGCGGTACACACCGGTGCCGCGACGGCCGACCAGACCCAGACCTGCCCGCCACCCAGCCCGGCGGCCGCACCCAGTCCCACGGCCAGTTTCACATCACCGGCCCCGAGCGCGGCCGGGCGTGTCAGATGGATCAGCAGATAAGGAGTCGCGAGCAGTGCCGCACCCCAGGCGGCGGTGTGGAAGCACCCGGTCAGCGCCGCGTAACCGAGCACGCCGACGGCTCCGGGCACCGTGAGCAAGTTCGGTAGGCGTCGGGAACGGATATCGCCGACGCTCAGCGCCGCGCACCAGACGGTCAACGTCAGGAAGCCGAGGGTCGTCATGCCGTCCACGATCGCCGCCGGCGGGCCCTGCCGGGGGCGGGGAAAGCGATCTGTGGATAACGTGTGCCGCCGTGGCCGAGGTGTGAACAGCGAGTGGTCCTCATCTTCGGAACCGCCCGTGGTCCGGTCGGCCCGTGTGCGCAGGCCGGGTCGGCGGTACTTTTATGCCATGTCTGCTGATGCCGGTCGGGGCCCGCGGGTCCGGCCCGATTACGCTGCCCGGCGCGGTGCACTGCGCAACCTGCTGGTCCAGAACGAGATCGACGGCTTGCTGGTCACCGATCTGGTGAACATCCGCTATCTCACCGGATTCACCGGATCGAACGCCGCGCTGCTGGTGCACTCGTGGGACACCCCGGGCGCGGAGGACCGCACCGTGATCGCGACCGACGGCCGCTACGACACCCAGGTCGCCGAGCAGGTTCCCGATCTGCGTGCCGAGATCGCCCGGGCGGTCTCGCGCCGGGTGGTGGAACTGGCGGGGGAGTGGCAGTTCGGGCGGCTGGGGTACGAGAGCCATATCGTGACCGTCGATCAGTACCGCGCGCTGCTCGAGCTCGGCTCCGGTCTGGAGTTCGTGGCGACGCCGGGCCTGGTCGAGCAGTTGCGCATGGTCAAGGACGGGTACGAGATCGACCGGCTGCGCAGCGCCTGCGCCGTCGGTGACGGGGCCTTGGCGGCACTGCTGGAGACCGGGGCGCTGCGGCCGGGCCGTACCGAGCGTCAGGTGGCCCGGGATCTGGAATGGGCGATGTTCGAGCGCGGGGCGGCCGGGATCGCCTTCGAGACCATTGTCGCGTCCGGGGCGAATTCCGCCGTTCCGCATCACCGGCCCACCGAGGCGGTACTGGTCGCCGGTGATTTCGTGAAGATCGATTTCGGCGCCGTGGTGGATGGCTACCACTCGGATATGACCCGGACCTTCGTACTCGGCGAACCCGCGTCCTGGCAGCGTGAGGTCTACGACCTGGTGTACGCCGCCCAGCGGGCCGGCCGTGAGGCGCTGCAGCCCGGTGTGCCGTGCGCCGATGTGGACGCCGCCGCCCGCGAGGTCATCGCGGCCGCCGGTCACGGTCCGCTGTTCGTCCACGGGCTGGGGCACGGGGTGGGGTTGCGCATCCACGAAGCGCCCGGAATCGCCAAAACCGGCACGGGTACACTCCAGTCTGGCGTGGCGGTGACCGTCGAACCAGGTGTGTACTTTCCCGGCCGCGGCGGGGTCCGGATCGAGGACACGCTCGTGGTGCGCGAGGGGGGCCCGGAACTGCTCACCAACACCAGCAAAGATCTGATCGTCGTCGGATGACGACGATCGCCCGAGAACCGAGGAGACCCGAAGACAGTGGCGGACACCAGCGACTTCAAGAACGGCCTCGTGCTGAAGATCGACGGTAATCTCCAGCAGATCGTCGAGTTCCAGCATGTGAAGCCGGGCAAGGGTCCCGCGTTCGTGCGGACGAAGCTGAAGAACGTGCTGTCGGGCAAGATCGTCGACAAAACCTTCAACGCGGGCGTGAAGGTGGAGACCGCCACGGTCGACCGCCGCGATATGACCTACCTGTACCACGATGGCTCCGATTACGTCTTCATGGACGGCGAGACCTTCGACCAGATCGCCATCGCGGAGAGCACCATCGGCGAGCAGGCCCGGTTCCTGCTGGAGAACATGACCGTGCAGGTCGCCATGCACGAGGGCGCGCCGCTGTACGTGGAGCTCCCGGTCACCGCCGAGCTCGAGGTCACCCACACCGATATCGGTCTGCAGGGCGACCGCTCCACCGGCGGCACCAAGCCTGCCACCGTCGAGACCGGTGCCGAGGTCCAGGTCCCGCTGTTCATCAACACCGGTGACAAACTCCGCATCGATACCCGCGACGGCAGCTACCTGGGCCGCGTCAACTCCTGACGTGCCCGATCAGTCCGCGGACAAGAAATCCGCCTACAAGAAGCTCGGCGCCCGCCACAAGGCGCGCCGCCGGGCGGTGGACCTACTCTTCGAGGCCGAGGCCCGCGATGTCGATCCCGCCGATCTGGCCGACGAGCGGATCGAGCTCGCGGCCCGCGACCAGGGCGTGGCGCCGGTACACGCCTATACCCGCACCCTGGTGGACGGTATCGCCGAAGAACTCGACCGGGTGGACGGGACCATCGAGTCGTATTTGCAGGATTGGACGCTGCCCCGGTTGCCCGCGGTGGATCGCGCCATCCTGCGGGTAGCGGTATGGGAGCTGCTCTACGCGCCCGATGTCCCGCCGATCGTCGCGGTGGACGAGGCGGTGGAACTGGCCAAGGAGCTGTCCACCGATGATTCACCGGGGTTCGTGAACGGGGTGCTCGGGCAGGTGGTGCTGGTGGCTCCGCAGATCCGCGCGGCCGCCGCGGCCGCCGGGCGCGCCGGTGAGCCGGAATCGGAGGACTGAGAGGCGCAAGTGCCTGGCGCCGGCCCTCCGGACTCCGGCCTGGCCGCACCGCACCGCCGGTTCCTCGCCGACCTGCGCGCGAAGGACATGCTGCAGTCGAGTGACCCGTTCACGGACGGTAGTGGCGGTGCGCACCTCGTGCTCGCGGATTCGCTCGCGGCCGCCGAGGCGGCGGTGTACGCAGATCCGCTGCACACCACCGGCTCGTCGGCGATCACGGTGCACGAATGGGAGATCACCGGCTGAGCCCGGACCGGACCTCGCTCTGGCCCGGGTCCGCCGTGCGACTCGATGAGAGGGCGATAGGCTGTTCATCGCAACGTCCCAGATGTCGAGGAGTGCGGACCATGACCGAGAACGCGCGTGTCACCCTGCCCGACGGCGGATGCACCGCCGCGGAGGCCTGGGAGATCTTCGACCGGTTGCCGGCCGCACGGGGGGACGAGGTGACCACCGGGCGCTGGCGCGGTTCGGAGCTGCCCACCGGTCACCCGATGGATGGCATTCTGTCCGAATCCGGTTGGTACGGCAAACAGTTCGATGCGCCCGACCAGGTGCATCCGCTGCTGTTCACCGATGAGCGCGGCACCGTGTTCGCGGTGGATCCGCGCCGGGTGCCGCTCTCCCTGGCGGGCCGGATTCCGGCGCACTGGCTGCGCCCGGTCCGTAATAATCTGCGCACCCTCGGCCCGCTGCTGCGTACCCGTAAAGCGACCGCCCGGTTACGCGATATCGAGTACCGCGGCGTGGTCAGCGCCGCCATGGTCTACGACCATCTGCCGATCATCGATCATTTCCGCCGGCTCGATGACGACAGGTTGCTCGGCGTCATGGATATGTGCGGTCTGGCCGAACCGTACTTCTTCGTCCTGACGCGCTGATCAGTCCGCCGCCCGGCCCGGCCGCAGGATGATCTTGCCGAGCGGTGCCCGGGATTCCAGCAGCTCATGGGCCGCGGCGGCGCGGTCGAGCGGCATGAACGTCTCGACCGGCGCCGCCAGGGCCGGCACCCGCTCGAGGATCGCGGTGCGGGCGCGGCCCACCCGTCCGTGCCAGGCGGGGCCGGAGCATCCGGTGAGTGTCAGCCCGTGCGGGATGAGGTCGGCCGCCGAGACGAGGGCGGGTTCCCCGGACAGCCAGCCGTAGCTGAGCATTCGCCCGGAGCCGGGTGTCATGGTCGCGAGTAGCGCGGCCGCCGAGGGGCCGCCGAGCGAGTCGAACACGATATCGATCGTGCGGCCCGGCTCTTCGCGCAGTTGTGCGGGCCAGTGCTCGTCGTGATGGTCGAGCACCTCGTCGGCGCCGAGCTCCTTCGCGCGCCGAACTTTGTCCGGGCCGCCCGCGGTCGCGATCACCCGGGCCGCGCCGAATTCGCGGGCCAATTCGACCAGGTGCGCGCCCACTCCGGTGGCACCGGCCTCGACAAGCACTGTCTCGGTGCCGGTGAGTGCCGCGGCTTCCAGCAGTGCCAGCGCCACCGAACCGCTCATCATCACCGCCGCCGCGTCGGCGGCGGTGACGCCCGCGGGAATCCGGGTCGTGGCGTCCGCTCTCGCGCGGACCGATTCGGCGTACGCTCCCGTCCCGTCTGTGGCGGCTACCACTCGCCGCCCGAGGTACTCGGCGCCCACGCCCTCGCCCACGGCGATCACCTCTCCGGCCGCTTGGAAGCCGAAGACGACCGGCGGCGGCGCGGCCATCGGAAACGCGCCGGACCGCAGCTGGGTTTCGGGGTACAGGACGGGAATCGCCTCGGCTCTGATCACTACTTCGCCCGGCCCGGCGGTCGGCTCCGGGACTTCCCGGGATACCAGCACCTCGGGCCCGCCGATATCGGTCATTACGATTGCCTGCATTGGAACTCCATAACTTGACTGACGGTCCAGATATCGAATGCTCAAGATATGGACCGCCGGTCAAGTTGTCAAGGAAGGTGGTGCGACAATTCCGAAAGAACGCGCGGACGCCGCCCGTAACCGGCGCGCCATCCTGGATGCGACCGCGGCGCTGCTCGCCGAGTACGGCCCGGAGGCGGTCACCATGGACCGGGTCGCGGCGGCCGCCGGTGTGGGGAAAGGGACGATCTTCCATCGTTTCGGCAACCGTGCCGGATTGCTGCACGAAATGGTCGCCGAAAGCGCGGTGACCCTGATGTCCGCCGTGACCGACGGCCCCCCGCCGTTGGGGCCCGGGGCCCCGGCCGGTGACCGGCTGCTCGCCTTCTTCGCCGCCATGGCCCGGCTGGTGATCGACAATCTGTCGCTCATGGAGGTCTACCGGGTGGTGCCGCCACATCCGCGCACCGAGGAGTTCCATCGGTTCTGGCGCGCCCATATCACCGCGTTGCTGGGCGAGGCGCGCCCGGATCTGGACGCGGAGACGGTCGGCAGGTTGCTGCTGGACGGCTTGGCGGGCCAAACCGTGCCGGATATGGTTCGTGCCGGATCGACCGATCGCTTGCTGGCGGCGATCGATCAGCAGGTGCGCGCGGTACTACGCGCGCCGTAGCGATTGTTCAGCGCACATTTCGCGGCCGGAACTGGACGCTGATCCGCGGTCCGGTCGCCCGCCGAGTCTTGGGTACCGCATGCTCCCAGGTGCGCTGACACGAGCCACCCATGACGAACAGATCGCCGTGGCCGGGGTGGAAGCGCAGGCTCGGCCCGCCGGCGCGGGGTCGCAGCAGCAGTGGCCGCGGGGCGCCCAGGGTGAGGATGGCGACCATGGTGTCGTGCGCGGCACCGCGTCCGATGGTGTCGCCGTGCCAGGCCACGCTGTCGCGGCCGTCGCGGTAGTAGCAGAGTCCCGCGGTGCGGAACGGTTCGCCGAGTTCGGGCCCGTAGTAGGTGCTGAGGGCTTCGCGGGCCTTCGCCAGGACAGGGTCCGGCAGCGGGTCGGATTCGCCGTAGAAACAGAGCAGTCGTGGTACGTCGACGACCCGGTCGTACATCTGCCGGCGCTCGGCCTGCCACGGTACGGTCGCGGCCAACTGCTCGAACAGGTCGTCGGCGCCGCGTAGCCAGCCGGGGCGCAGATCGACCCAGGCGCCGTGGGTGAGTGGGGTGCGCCCGATGCCGGTCAGCGGGGCGAGTTCCGCCGCCCCGAAACCGTCGAACAGCGAGCCCTGCAGTGTCATGCCGACAGATTACCCTGCAATTCGAACGTATGTTCCCATCGGGTCGATCCGTTGCTCTGAACGGGGCTCATGCCGTGTCAGCGGCGGTGTCAGACCGACGTCAGGGCGGTGTCAGCGGACCCGGCGACAGTGATCCCATGAGCAGCACAGCCAACAGCGCGACCGGACCGGACATGGTGTCCCACCGATCGAAATCCGCCGCAGCACCGTCGAAGGAGCGCATTGCCGTGTCCGTCACCCCGCCCGATCGGCACGAAGTCACCCGTGAGCCGGCGGGCGGCGGGCCGGATCGCCCCGCGTTGCGCAAAGCGCTGGAGGAGATCGTCGAATCCGGTCTCACCGGGATCACGGTGCGGGTGCACGACGAGTTGGGCGAATGGGCCGGCAGCGCGGGGGTGGCCGAGTTGGGCGGTTCGGTGCCGCCGCCGATCGACGGCTATGTCCGGATCGGCAGCAATACCAAGACTTTCGTCGCGGCCCTGGTGCTGCGGCTGGTGGGTGAGGAACGTATCGGGCTGGACGACTCGGTGGGGGACCATCTGCCGGAGTTCGGGTTCGACCCCCGGATCAGCGTGCGGATGCTGTTGCAGCACACCAGCGGACTCTTCAACTTCACCGGGGAGTATCACAGCGACGGCACGGTCGTGCCGGGGATCGCCTGCACCATCTCGGGCAAGGAATGGGTGGACAACCGGTTTCACAGCTATGCGCCCGAGGGGCTGGTCCGGCTGGCGCTGTCGAAGCCGGCGCGATTCGAGCCGGGGGCGGACTGGAACTATTCCAATACCAACTACGTGGTGGCGCGTCTGCTGGTGGAGAAGGTCACCGAACGCCCACTCGCCCAGGAGATGCAGCGGCTGATCTCGGGACCGCTGGGACTGACGGGCACCATAGCCCCGACCACGCAGACCGGGATCCCCGAGCCGCACGCGCACGCCTACTACCGCTACGAGGATGCCGGCGCGGACCGGACGATCGACGTCACCGAACACAATCCCTCCTGGATCTCCAGTGGCGGTGACATGATCTCGACCAGCCGGGACCTGCACATCTTCATTGCCGCGCTGAACAGCGGCGAGCTCCTACCGGGCGACCTGCTGGCCGAGATGCGGGCTCCGCGACCGACGGGTATCCCCGGGATGGGCTACGGCCTGGGAGTTTTCGTTCAGGAGATCGCCGGCGGCGGCACCCTCGTCATGCACAACGGCGGCGCCGGGGGGCATGCGGCGCTGATGTACAGCACGCCCGACGGCGCCGCGACACTGACCGGCACGCTGAACTATGTGGACGATGCCGCGCTGTCGCTCTCGGCGGCGTTCCAGCAGGCGACACGACGACTCGTCGACGAAGTGTTCGGCGGCGGACAGGACGATCCTGCTCGTCCGGCGGAATGAGCACCGGCCGCGCGGGCCGGACCGGCGGTCGTCCGTGCGGCGGAACGCCGATCCGCGGCCGCGCCGAGCTTCCGGGCTCGGCGCGGTCTGCCCCGGCGCGAACCGTGCCGCCCGTCGAGTGGTCTGTGGCGCGCATCCGGGTGCGGTGGTCGCGGCCCGGGCGGAACCGACGCGCCGACGGGCGGATATCAGGAATCGGCGGTGACGGGAATAGCGCGCGCCACGGCCGTACGCACCAGCTCGCGGGCCCGCTCCTCGGTGAATACGCCGGGCAGGGTGAGTCGTTCGAGAATCAGCCAGTTCAGGGCGAGGAACAGTAGGACGGCGGTGTCCTCGTCGCCGGGCATCCCGTAGTCCAGGTGGTTGCGGATATTGAAGTTCAGATCGGCGCGCACGCGCTCGGTGAGCAGGGCCTGTAGTTCGGGCCGCCGGGTGGCTTCCAATCGGAGTTCGAGCAGGGCGAGGTAGCCGGTGCGGAAGTGGGTGACGCGGCTGACGACCTCGGTCATGAGCGTGGTGACCGTCTCGCGGGTGCGTGGTCCGTGCAGGGCGGCCATGGCCGATTCGTCCGGGATCAACCGCTCGTAGTACCGGTGGCCCACCTGGACGAGTAGATCGTCGCGGTTGCTGAAGTAGTTGGAGGCGGTTCCGGCGGGTACCTCCGCCGCTTTGTCCACCGCGCGGAAGGTCAGTCCCCGGGCTCCGTCTCGGGCCAGGACCTCGATCGATGCGTCCAGCAACGCCTGGCGGCGTTCGGGATTCGTGCGGACCACTTGACACCACTCCATCTGTAGTACTACCGTTCAAACTACTTCGATCAGAGTACTACACCTGAGGTGGTAGCGGTGGGTAGCCCCCCGGCACCGTCCCCTCGAAGGCCCGGTGCACACCGGTACACGAAAGGCGCAACCGAGATGCGAAAGCAGCGCAGCACCTACCCCGTTCGAAACAATCCGCAGCGGTTCGTGGCTCGTCCCGTACCTCCGCGGACAATCGCTCGCGATGCAGGACCCCGGACCGGCCGGCGCGGCGCCCGCTGAGGCGGAGCCGGAAGTCCGCCCCGCCCGGGACGGGGCAGTACGAAGCGAAACGCAGCTCGAATCGACACCGGCGCGACCGGTGCGTCTACAGAAGAGGACACCCCGTGCACGACGTGAATCTCTGGAGTGAAGAATTCGGCGCCGCGACGGAAACGCCGATCCTGTTGATCATGGGATCGATGTCGCAGGGCATTCTGTGGCCGGACGAGTTCGTCGGCCGCCTCGTCGCCGGGGGTCGCCGGGTGATCCGGTACGACCATCGCGACACCGGCCGGTCGGACACCGTCGATTTCGCGGCGCATCCGTACACGTGGAACGAAATCAAAAACGACGTCTACCGCGTCCTGGACGCGCACGGCCTGCGGAGCGCGCATCTGGTCTGCCACTCGGCGGGTGGGCTGCTCGGCCAGTTCATCGCCGTGGAGCGGCCGGAGCGGGTGCGCTCGCTGACCGTGATCGGTTCCTCGCCGCTCGGCGGCGGTGAAGGAGCGGTCCTCATGCGGGCGATACTGGGAGAGCCGCAGCAGGCGGGGAGCCTGCCCGAGCCGACGCCGGAGTTCGTCGCGTTCTACCGCACCCTGCTCGCCGGCTCGCCACCGGACAACCGGCAGGACCGGATCGACGGCATGGTCGCCGAGCAGCGCGTACTGCACGGCACCGGGTTGCCGTTCGACGAGGACGCGGCACGCCGGCTGCAGGAACGCATCCACGATCGCGCCCGCGATCTGTCGGCCGTGGCCAACCATCGGCTGGCTGCGGCGGCGCAGCCGGATTTCGAACCGGTGGGCGTGCTGCATCGGGTGCAGGCGCCCACGCTGGTCGTCGAAGGCAGCCATGAGCCGGCCAAACCCGGCCACGGCGCGCATATCGCCGAGCGGATCCCCGGGGCACGACTGATGATCGTGGCGGGTATGGGTCATACGCTGCCGGAGGAGGTACACGAGGAGTTGGCCGCGGCCGTGCTCACGCATACGGAGGAATGAGGGCACCGGTTCTCGCCGGCCGAACTCGGCGAGTAGTTCGACCGTGCGGCCCTGTCGGCGGTGCGGTCACCCGAGCCGGCAGCGGCGTAGCAGTTCGTGTGCGATATCCACGGCGGCGCGGTGGCATTCGTCGTCGGACAGCGGGAGATCGCCCATCATCGCCGTGCTCCAGCTGATGGCGAGCAGGGCCTGGCGGGCATGGAACACATCGAGCGGATCCCGTGCGGGTTCGGTCATGAGATCCGCGAGCAGCCGGAACTGATAGCGCAGGCTCACCCCGAAACCGAGTTCTCGGAACGCCGGCTGGTTCTCGTGCATGAACCGCACCATGTCGCGGCCCGTGCTGTGCAGCAGCGCGCCGTACCGGTCGAGGATCTCCTCGGCGCGGGCCCGGCCCGCGGGGATGCCCGCGGCCCAGGTGACGAGCTCGTCGATACCACTGCGGACATCGTCGGAGAGGCTCGCGACGATGTCCTCCTTGGTGCGGAAGTGGTAGTACAGCGCGGCCTTGGTGACTTCGAGCCGCTCGGCGATCTGCCGCAACGAGGTCTTCTCGTAGCCCTGTTCGGCGAACAGTTCCATTGCCACCGCACGGATGCGGTCGCGGGTATCGCTGCGCCGAGTGCCCACTGCGCCCCCTTCTTCTGGTTGACGGTTCGCAGGGCAGAGCCTAACGTCTCCGCTGTAACCGGTTACCAGCCGGTCGGCAGGTAAGTTTTCAGGGGAGTTCGGATGGCAGATCCTTTTGTCCAGGTACCGACTGCCGGGGTGGCCATGACCGCGATCGGGGTAGCAGTCATCCGGGCCCGCGAGAGCGCCCGGTCCGACCGGCTCTACGACGATCCCTTCGCCGCGGCCTTCGTCGCGGCGGCTCGTACGGCATTCGACGACGATCGCTGGGCGCGGCTCGAGGTACTGGCCGACCAGTTCTACGAAGGCCGGTCCCTCGCGGTGAAGGTCGTGGACGAGAGCTTCGGTGCGGCGGTAGCCGCGGGGTGCGGGCAGATCGTCCTGCTCGGTGCCGGACTGGACACCCGGGCGTTCCGGCTCGGGTTGCCCGCCGAGACGGTGTTTTTCGAAGTGGACCTCCCCGAACTATTCGCTTTCAAGGAGCCGGTCCTGGCCGCGCACCGGGCCCGGCCGGAATGTGTCCGCCGGGTGGTCGCGGCCGATCTGCGTGCCGACTGGGCGCGAGCTCTGCCGGCGCGCGGGTTCCGCCGGGATGTGGCGACGCTGTGGGTGGACGAAGGGGTCCTCGACTACCTTCCCCGGCGGGACGCGCAGACGGTGATCGAAACGGTGACCGAGTTGTCGGCGCCGGGGAGTCGCTTCGATATCGGCCGGTTCCAGGTCGACAGCGCCGCGGCGCGGTATCGGGATCTACGGGAGCTGGTATCCGCCGACTCCGACGCCGCACGGCCGGTCAACGGCCTGGGCCCGGACGCGGAATCGTGGTTCACCATGCACGGCTGGCACACCACCTTCTGCGCCTGGAACGACCTCGTCGCTCCCTACGCGCGCCCCGGTCTCGGTGAGGTTCCCGGAATGGGCACGGTGCTCGCCATTCGTGAATGATCGGTAACCGCCGTCACACCCGCCGGCCGCACCCGCGGAGGTGGTCGCACTCACACTTCGAGTCCGGTCCTCACCTGGTGAAAGTCCCCGTTGGGCGGCTGATAGGCTGCTCGGCGTAAGACATCCTTTAACGGACCGTCCAGTGAGGCGGGGAAGGAGGTCGGTATGGCCGTGCCCGAAGAACGCGGTGCTGCCGAGGCGACGCCACCTCCCGAGCGGCACACCCCGGAATGGGTTGCGACAGGGCGCGAACTGCTCTCCGCCTCCGATGTCGGCCGCACGGTCGCGCGGATCGCGCATCAGATCATCGAACGCACCGCCCTGGATTCGGGCGATCCCGCTACGCCCCGGGTGGTTCTCATCGGTATCCCGACCCGCGGCACCACCCTCGCGCATCGGCTCACCGCCAAGATCGAGGAATTTTCCGGAGTCCGGCCCGCGCTCGGTTCGCTCGACATCACGCTCTACCGCGACGATCTGCGTACCAAACCGCATCGGCCGCTGGAACGCACCTCGGTCCCTGAGGGCGGCATCGAGGACGCGCTGGTCGTGCTCGTCGACGATGTGCTGTTCTCCGGGCGTACGGTGCGCTCCGCTCTGGACGCGCTGCGCGATCTGGGCCGGCCGCGTGCCGTCCAGCTGGCGGTCCTGGTGGACCGTGGCCACCGCGAACTACCGATCCGCGCCGATTTCGTCGGCAAGAACGTGCCCACCGCGCGCACCGAGGACGTCTCGGTGCTGTTGTCCGAACACGACGGCCGCGACGGGGTTTTCCTGCATCAGGGAGAGGGACAGTGAGACATCTGCTGACGGTGACCGACCTGGATCGCGCCACCGCCACCGGGTTGCTCGACGAAGCCGAACGATTCGAACAGGCCCTGCTGGGTCGCGAAGTGCGCAAACTCCCCACCCTGCGCGGGCGCACGGTGATGACGGTCTTCTTCGAGAATTCCACCCGTACCCGGGTCTCCTTCGAGGTCGCGGGCAAATGGATGAGCGCCGATGTGATCAATGTGAGCGCGAGCAGCTCCTCGGTCGCCAAGGGGGAGTCGCTGCGCGATACCGCGCTCACCCTGCACGCCGCGGGTGCCGACGCGCTCATCGTGCGGCATCCCGCCTCCGGCGCGGCCCATCAGATCACCCGCTGGTTCGAGGACTGGTCGCGGCAGTCGGGCAGTTCGGTCCCCGCGGTGATCAACGCCGGTGACGGTACCCATCAGCATCCCACCCAGGCACTGCTCGACGCCTTGACCCTGCGGCAGCGGCTCGGTGATATCGCCGGTAAACGGGTGGTGATCGTCGGCGATATCCTGCACAGCCGGGTGGCCCGGTCCAATGCGTTCCTGCTGTCCACGCTCGGCGCGGAGGTGGTGCTCGTCGCGCCGCGCACGCTGCTGCCGGTGGGCGTCGAGGGCTGGCCGGTGCGGGTCTCGACGGACCTGGATTCCGAACTGCCCGGCGCCGACGCCGTCCTCATGCTGCGGGTCCAGGCGGAGCGGATGAACGGCGGATTCTTCCCGTCGGCCCGCGAGTACTCGATCCGCTACGGCCTCTCGGAACGCCGGCTGGCGCTGCTCGACGAACAGGCGGTAGTGCTGCACCCCGGCCCGATGCTGCGCGGTATGGAGATCGCGTCGTCGGTGGCCGATTCGCCGCGCGCCGCCGTATTGCAACAGGTGACGAATGGAGTCCATATGCGGATGGCGGTGCTGTTCCGCCTGCTGGTCGGCGTGCAGGAGGCCGCGGCGTGAGCGAGTCGGGACCGGAGTCGGCAGCGGAGCGTAACCACGGCGGGCCCTCGCGCACGCCCCGAGAACACAGCGTGAGCGAGTCGGGTGACACCGTGCTGATCACCGGAGTGCGGCTCTACGGCGAGGGGGAACCGGTGGATGTGCTGATCACCGACGGGGTGATCGGGCGGATCGGGACCGGCCTGCCGGCCGAGGATGCCCAAATCGTCGACGGCGCCGGGCAGGTGCTGCTGCCCGGATTCGTGGATCTGCACACCCACCTGCGTGAACCCGGCCGCGAGGATACCGAGACCATCGAATCGGGGTCCGCCGCCGCGGCGCTGGGCGGCTACACCGCGGTCTTCGCCATGGCCAACACCTCGCCGGTCGCCGATACCCAGGTGGTCACCGACCATGTGTGGCGGCGCGGGCAGGAAGTCGGGCTGGTCGACGTGTATCCGGTGGGTGCGGTGACGGTGGGCCTGGCCGGTGCGCAGCTCGCCGAAATGGGCACCATGGCCACCGGCGCGGGCGCGGTGCGCATGTTCTCCGACGACGGGCACTGCGTGCACGACCCGCTCATCATGCGGCGCGCGCTGGAGTACGCCCGCTCGCTGGGCGTACTCGTCGCGCAGCACGCGGAGGAGCCACGACTCACCTCCGGTGCGGTGGCGCACGAAGGACCGACGGCGGCCCGGCTGGGTCTGGCGGGGTGGCCGCGAGCCGCGGAGGAGTCCATTGTCGCGCGCGACGCGCTGCTGGCCCGGGACGCGGGCGCACGGGTCCACATCTGCCACGCTTCCACAGCCGGCACCGTGGAATTGGTGAAATGGGCGAAAGCGCAAGGTATTTCGATCACCGCCGAGGTCACGCCGCATCATCTGCTGCTGACCGACGCCCGCCTGGAAACCTATGACGCGGTGAACAAGGTGAACCCGCCGCTGCGCGAGGGCTCCGATACCGAGGCGCTGCGGCAGGCGCTGGCGGACGGCACCGTGGACTGTGTCGCCACCGATCACGCCCCGCACGCCGAACAGGACAAGTGCTGCGAGTTCGCCGCGGCCCGGCCCGGGATGCTCGGCTTGGAAACCGCCTTGTCCATCGTGGTGGAGACCATGGTGCGGCCCGGTCTGCTGGACTGGCGCGGGGTCGCCCGGGTGATGAGCGAACGGCCCGCCGAGATCGTCGGCCTCGACGATCAGGGCCGTCCGATCGCCGAGGGCGAGCCCGCCAACCTGGTACTGGTCGACCCCGAGGCCACCTGGACCGTGCAGGGCGAAGATCTCGCGAGTATCGCGAGCAACACTCCCTATCAGGCGATGACACTGCCGGGACGGGTCACCACCACGCTGCTGCGCGGCCGGATCACCGCCCGCGACGGAGTGGCCGCCGCCCCCGCGGGTGTACGAGTAGGAGAGCGCTGATGGAGCGGACACTGTGGGTTATCGGCTGCCTGCTGCTGTGGGCACTGTTCGTCTATCTGATGTACCGGGGCTGGCGTAACCGTGCCGCCCGGCAGGCCGACCGTATCGGTGACCTGCCTCCGGTACCGGCGGAGACGGGCGCGCAGGTGCTGGACCCGACCACCGGCCTCTACCTCGGCAGCACCATCGCGCCGAGCTGGCAGGACCGGATCGCGGTCGGTGACCTCGGCTTCCGCGCGACCGCGGAGCTCACCCGCTTCGAACACGGAATTCTGCTGGAACGGCAGGGCGCGTCCGCGATCTGGATCCCGGAGGAATCCATCTCCGCGATCCGCACCGAACGCGGACACGCGGGCAAGGTCATGAGCGAGGGCGGCGTCCTGGTGATCCGCTGGACGCTGCCGTCCGGGACCGAGATCGACACCGGGTTCCGCGGCGACGACAAAACGGTGTATCCGGCCTGGGCGCGGGCAACGACGGGAGACGACGAGAAATGACGACAACAACGGCCGCAGCCCTGGTTCTGGAAGACGGACGGGTCTTCCGCGGGACCGCCTACGGCGCGGTGGGCCAGACCCTCGGCGAAGCGGTGTTCTGCACCGCCATGACCGGGTATCAGGAAACCCTCACCGATCCCAGCTATCACCGGCAGATCGTGGTGGCCACCGCCCCGCAGATCGGCAATACGGGCTGGAACGACGAGGACGACGAATCACAGCAGATCTGGGTCGCGGGCTACGCGGTCCGCGATCCCGCGCGCCGCGCCTCGAACTGGCGGTCCAACGGCACCCTGCCGGGACAGCTGGAAGAGCAGAACATCGTCGGTATCGCCGGCATCGACACCCGCGCGGTGGTGCGGCATCTGCGCAGCCGCGGCTCGATGAAGGCGGGAATCTTCTCCGGCCCGGCGCTCGCCGATACCGAGGAACTGCTCGCCCGGGTCACCGGCCAGCCGTCCATGCTGGGCGCCGATCTCGCCGGTGAGGTCAGCACCGACCGGATCTACACCGTGGAACCGGAGGGCGCTCCCCGGTTCACCGTGGTCGCCGTCGACCTCGGGATCAAATCCAACACGCCGCGGATGTTCGCCGCCCGCGGTATGCGGGTGCATGTGGTTCCGTCCTCGACGAGCCTGGACGAGATTCTGGAACTGAAACCCGACGGCGCGTTCCTGTCCAACGGTCCGGGCGACCCGGCCACCGCGGACACCGCCGTCGCCCTGACCCAGGGCATCCTCGACAAGGGACTGCCGCTGTTCGGTATCTGCTTCGGTAACCAGATTCTGGGCCGGGCACTGGGCCGCGGCACCTACAAGATGAAATTCGGGCACCGGGGAATCAATATCCCGGTCGTCGAACACGACACCGGCCGTATCTCCATCACCGCGCAGAACCACGGGTTCGCGCTGGAGGGGGAGCGCGGCGAACAGTTCGACACCCCGTTCGGCAAAGCCGAGGTCAGCCATGTCTGCGCCAACGACGGCGTCGTGGAGGGGGTGCGCCTGATCGACGGCCGCGCCTTCTCCGTGCAATACCACCCGGAAGCGGCCGCCGGGCCCCATGACGCCGCGTACTTGTTCGACCGGTTCTCCGGTCTTATGGAGGGAGCCTGATGCCACGCCGTACCGACCTCGAACACATTCTGGTCATCGGTTCGGGCCCGATCGTCATCGGTCAGGCGTGTGAGTTCGACTATTCGGGCACCCAGGCGTGCCGGGTGCTGCGCGCCGAGGGATTGCGCGTCTCGCTGGTCAACTCCAATCCGGCGACCATCATGACCGATCCGGAATTCGCCGATTCCACCTACGTGGAACCGATCACCCCGGAATTCGTCGAAAAGGTCATCGAGAAGGAACGTCCCGATGCGCTGCTGGCCACCCTCGGTGGGCAGACCGCGCTGAACACTGCCGTCGCGCTGCACGAGCGCGGCGTGCTGGAGAAGTACGGGGTCGAGCTGATCGGTGCCGATTTCGATGCCATCCAGCGCGGTGAGGACCGGCAGAAATTCAAGGACATCGTGGCGCGGGTCGGCGGGGAGAGCGCCCGCTCCCAGGTCTGCTACACCATGGACGAGGTCCGTGAAACCGTCGCGGAACTGGGCTTCCCGGTCGTGGTGCGGCCCTCGTTCACCATGGGCGGGCTCGGTTCCGGAATGGCCTACGACGATACCGATCTCGACCGGATCGCCGGCGGCGGCCTGGCCGCCTCACCGACCGCGAATGTGCTGATCGAGGAGTCCATCCTCGGCTGGAAGGAATACGAACTCGAGCTGATGCGCGACGGACGCGACAATGTCGTGATCGTCTGCTCGATCGAGAATGTGGACCCGATGGGGGTGCACACCGGCGACTCCATGACCGTCGCCCCCGCCCTCACCCTCACCGACCGCGAATACCAGAAGATGCGCGATCTCGGTATCGCCATCCTGCGCGAGGTGGGAGTGGACACCGGCGGCTGCAATATCCAGTTCGCGGTGGATCCCGCAGACGGCCGCCTCATCGTCATCGAGATGAACCCGCGCGTCTCGCGGTCCTCGGCGCTGGCCTCCAAGGCCACCGGTTTCCCGATCGCCAAGATCGCGGCCAAACTGGCCATCGGGTACACGCTCGACGAGATCGTCAACGACATCACCAAGGAAACCCCGGCTTGTTTCGAACCCACCCTCGACTATGTCGTGGTGAAGGCGCCGCGATTCGCGTTCGAGAAGTTCCCTGGCGCCGACCCCACCCTGACCACCACCATGAAATCGGTGGGCGAGGCCATGTCGCTCGGCCGCAATTTCGCCGAGGCGCTCGGTAAGGTGCTGCGCTCGCTGGAAACCAAAGCGGTCGGGTTCTGGACGGCCGCCGACGGGAAATGGGCACCGGCCTCCACCGATCAGGCCGATATCGACGCCGCGATCGCGGAGATCCTGGCGGATCTGCGCACCCCCACCGAAGGCCGGATCTACCAGGTGGAACGCGCCCTGCGGTTCGGGGCGGGCATCGAGGACGTCGCCGCAGCCTCCGGGATCGACCCGTGGTTCGTCGCCGAGATCGCCGGGCTGGTGGACCTGCGCACGGAACTGCTGGAGACTCCCGTCCTGGACGAATCGCTGCTGCGGCGGGCGAAGTACCAGGGCCTCTCCGATCGCCAGATCGCCGAACTGCGGCCGGAACTGGCCGGTGAGGGCGGTGTGCGGGCCCTGCGGCACCGGCTCGGGGTGCGACCGGTGTTCAAAACTGTCGATACCTGTGCCGCCGAATTCGAGGCCAAGACCCCGTACCACTATTCGGCCTACGAACTCGACCCCGCGGCCGAATCCGAGGTCGCCCCGCAGCCCGACCGCGACAAGGTGATCATTCTGGGTTCCGGGCCCAACCGTATCGGCCAGGGCATCGAATTCGACTACTCGTGCGTCCACGCCGCGCAGACGCTGTCGGCGGCCGGCTACGAGACCGTCATGGTCAACTGCAACCCGGAAACGGTGTCCACCGACTACGACACCGCCGACCGCCTGTACTTCGAACCACTCACCTTCGAGGACGTGCTCGAGGTCTACCACGCCGAATCCGAGTCCGGCACGGTCGCGGGGGTCATCGTGCAGCTCGGCGGGCAGACCCCGCTGGGGCTCGCGGAACGCCTCACCGCCGCCGGGGTGCCGGTGGTCGGTACCAGTGCCGCCGCCATCGACCTCGCCGAGGACCGTGGTGAATTCGGTGACGTGCTGATCGCCGCCGGGCTGCCCGCCCCCAAGTACGGTACCGCCACCACCTTCGAGCAGGCCCGTAAGATCGCGGCCGAGATCGGTTATCCGGTCCTGGTGCGCCCCTCGTACGTGCTGGGCGGCCGCGGTATGGAGATCGTGTACGACGAGCAGTCCCTCGAGGGCTACATCTCCCGTGCCACCGAACTCAGCCCCGAACATCCGGTGCTGGTGGACCGGTTCCTGGAAGACGCCATCGAAATCGACGTGGACGCGCTCTGCGACGGCGACGAGGTCTTCCTGGGCGGTGTCATGGAACATATCGAGGAAGCCGGTATCCACTCCGGCGACTCGGCCTGCGCGCTGCCGCCGATCACTTTGGGCCGCAGCGATATCGAGGCGGTGCGCCACTCCACGATCGCGCTGGCCAAGGGGATCGGCGTCAAAGGTCTGCTGAACGTGCAGTACGCGCTGAAGGACGATGTCCTCTACGTCCTCGAGGCCAATCCGCGCGCCAGCCGCACCGTTCCGTTCGTTTCCAAGGCCACCGCGGTACCGCTGGCCAAGGCGGCCGCGCGGATCATGCTCGGCACCACCATCGCCGAACTCCGCGCCGAGGGCATGCTGCCCGAGGGCGACGGCGGGCATGTCGCACTGGACGCTCCGGTGGCGGTGAAGGAAGCGGTGCTGCCGTTCCACCGCTTCCGCAGTCCCGACGGGAGCCAGGTGGATTCGCTGCTCTCCCCGGAGATGAAATCCACCGGAGAGGTCATGGGCATCGACGCCGACTTCGGTACCGCCTTCGCCAAGAGCCAATCCGCGGCGTACGGGTCGCTGCCCACCGAGGGCACCGTGTTCGTCTCCATCGCCAACCGGGACAAACGCGCCATGGTGTTCCCGGTGAAACGCCTGCACGATCTCGGCTTCCGTATCCTGGCCACCGCCGGAACCGCGGAGATGCTGCGCCGCAACGGGATCCCCTGCGAGCAGGTCCGCAAACACTCGGATCCGGTCTCCCCGGCGGGCGGCAGCCACACACCCCCGCAGCCGTCCATCGTGGACCAGATCCGCGACGGGGAAGTCGATATGGTCTTCAACACCCCCTACGGCAACTCCGGCCCCCGAGTGGACGGCTACGAGATCCGCAGCGCCGCGGTCGGGGTGAACATCCCCTGTATCACCACGGTCCAGGGCGCCGCGGCAGCCGTCCAGGGCATCGAGGCCAGTATCAACGGCGGGCTGGGCGTGCGGTCGCTGCAGGAACTGCACTCGGCGCTGCGCGGCTGAGGGCGCGGGCGATGACGACCACGACGTTCGGTGAGCGGCTGGCCGCCGCCATGAACACCCACGGGCCGATCTGTGTCGGGATCGATCCCCATCCCGCCCTGCTCGGCGCCTGGGGCCTGTCCGAGGACGCCGCCGGGCTCGAGGCCTTCGCCGAGCGCTGCGTCGAAGCCTTCGACGGAACGGTGGCGGTGGTCAAACCACAGGTCGCCTTCTTCGAGGCCTACGGCGCCGCGGGGATCGGGGTGCTCGAACGCACCATCGAGGTGCTGCGCGCCTCGGGCACCCTGGTGCTGGCCGATGCCAAACGCGGCGATATCGGCTCCACCATGGACGCCTACGCCCGCACCTGGCTCGCCGACGGTCCGCTGGGCGCGGACGCGGTCACCGTATCGCCCTACCTGGGCTTCGGTGCCCTCCGTCCCGCCCTGGAGCTGGCCCACACCAACCACCGCGGCGTGTTCGTCCTGGCCGCCACCTCCAACCCCGAAGCCGCCCAGATACAACAGGCGACGGTCGGTGGCCGCACCGTCGCGCAGACGGTGGTCGACGACGCCGCCCAGCTCAACCCCGCCGGGCAGCCGGGGTCGGTGGGGGTGGTGGTCGGCGCCACACTCCCCGAGATCCCGGATCTCACCATGCTCAACGGGCCGGTCCTGCTCCCCGGGGTCGGGGCGCAGGGCGGCACCGCGGAGAAGGTCCGGGCACTGCTGCCGCGCCCACTGTGGCGGGCGGCGGTACCGAATGTCTCCCGGGATGTACTCCGGGCGGGACCCTCGGTCGAAGCGCTGCGCAGCCGTCTGGCGGAGTTCCAGAAGGAGTTCGCCTTCCTCCGGTGAAGGGGGTGCCGTGCGTGCACGAGACGGGGTGTGGGCTTCGCGTGAGGGTGCGTAACGGGCTTGCCCGTGCAGGCGGCGGCGTGGGCCTGTTTGTGACGGCGTGGTGGCCGTTTTCGTAGGGGAGAAGTGGGCTTGCACGTGAAGGCAGATATGTGGGCTTGTTTGTGAAGGTGCTGTG
>NZ_BDCJ01000020.1 GCF_001613445.1 Nocardia grenadensis NBRC 108939 | reverse complement strand
GTGCTCTATGACGGCGGTCGTTCCCGCTCACCGCTGCGGGACAGTCCCGGATTCCCACCGGGTTCCCTCTTACCCGGCCACTCGATGTCCTACGACGCCGACGGCGGGCTTCGACGCCGCACACCATCACGACAGCGCACGACGAACCAGCTGCACTCATCAGAATATGCCTGCCACAGGAGACCCGGTTCGGCAGGGCGGCGATGCTCCTGCCCGGAACCCGCAAACCATATCGCTCCGGAAGGTACCAACGCATGCGCTCACGATTTCTGCACGCATTCTGCACGAACGAGCGAGACCAGGGGAACCATTGCCCTGACCTGGCCATTCTCAGGTGGTCCCGGCTGGGATCAAACCAGCCACCTTACGCACGTCAAACGTAGGGTCATGGCCCGCTGCCCTCTGGGACGGGAAGGACGCCAATCACCGGCCCGCCATAGACGAGCACGATCTGACCCCACTACGAAGCCGCGGCCGACCAGATAAGCCGACGGTTCACTCCGGCAGTAGCCGCTATAGTTCGCCGACTATGCGTATTCCGGTCGCTGCCTTCCGGTAGTCCCGCAGCCCACGCTGTAGTGCTTGTCCGATGGTCTGTGCCGTGTCCTGTTGCCCGTCCACCAGGTGGGTGTAGATGTCGAGGGTGGTGGTGTTGTTCTTGTGTCGCATGCGCCGGGTCACGTCCGCCAGGCTGTAGGCCCCGTCGGCCAACAGTGACCCGTACAGGTGACGAAGCGAGTGAAAGCCCATCTGCTGGCGCATCTTTCCGTCGGGCCCCCACGGCACCAACTTTGCCGGTTCCCCGCCGAGCTCGGAAACCGCGGCGTAGACACGGTTCCGCAGGGCCTTTTGGGACATGCGCCCGCCTGAACGACTCGCTTCGAACTCGATGAATTTGCCGGTAGTGCGTCCGCGCAGCAGATCTACCAGCCAGTCCACCACCCATGGATCGACCGGGATCTCGGTACCCGACGTTTCGGTCTTCAACGGACCGTCGTGGGTGCCGATCCTCTTTCCGCCGACTCGTCGGGATGGCTTGTACTGGGTCACGGGCCGGTAGGTGCACGCTTCGATGTTGAGGTCTTCGATGTTCGCGCCGAGTACTTCGCTGAGGCGAAGTCCGACACCGACACCAAGCGCGACGGCGATGTGTGTCTCTTCGGGCATCAGGTGGAAGAAGGCCCAGAACTCCGACATCGTCGGGCAGTAGGCGGCGGTCTTCGGGCGATCCCGGTTGGGTTTGGCGTAGGTCTCGATCGAGCAGGGCATCACCACGGTGAGTTCGGCTCGTTTCGCTGCGGCCATAATTCTGGTGAGCAAGCGGTGGATGTCGACGCGGTAGTCGAACGCGTAGCCGGTGCGATGTAGGCCGGTCATCAGTTTCAGGACATGTGGTTCACGTACTTCGTGGACTGCGAGTCGGTCGAGGTACTGAAGGATGAGCTTGATCTTGCTCTGGTAGCCACCGAAGGTTCCCGGATCGATCGCCTGGAGCTCGAGCCATTCCCAGCACCACTCGGTCATCATGACCCGGGACGCGTCTTTTGTGATGTGTCGCCCGGCTTTGATCGCCGATACTTGATCCTGCGCCCACTCTTCGGCTGCCTTGGCGGTGTCGAACCCGCGCGTGTGGGCAGCGTGGCGAATTCCGTCCTGGTACGCGCCTCTCCATCGCATTCCTTTGCCGTAACTGGACGATTTCACCCTGCGCCCGTTGGCATCGCGTTCCCGGCGATGCCAGGTGTCATACGGTTTCCTAGCCCGCACGGCAGGAACGCGCTTTCGCTGTACCACTGGCTATTTCCCCGCCGGTCGGTGGTCGACCCGAACCGACGTAAATGTCCAGGGCAGAGGCGGACGAGACCGGGCGCTGGCCGTTCCGCCTCTGTTACGCGGCATCTCGACGCTCGGTCTCGTCGAGAATATGGCCGCCGCCCTGCTCGAGCATTATCTCTTCCCAGGCCATCAAATCACTCAACCGATACCTCCGATGGCGGCCGATGCGCGCGAAGCGGGGGCCCTTGCCAAGGGATGCCCAGTTGGCCAGTGTCTTTGACGGTATCTTCAACCGATCCGCGACATCATCAGTCGTCAGCCAGCCGGAAAACCTATCTTCCACGTCGTTCACTCCTGATTCTAATTGAGATGATCTCACCAACTGATTCCGACATAGTTCGCGGATATTGGAATTCCAGACAATCAACGCTCGATGCATATCGAATTGTCAAGCACCGCTACAGAATTAGCGTCACCATTTCGGTGGCTACCACCGAAAGAGAGCCATCTCGTCTGAAATTCTGAGCCATAAGCATCTCTTTCACTTTCTGGGCACCACATACTGTGCGGGCCGATATCGGCAGATGGATTGCCACACCGCGATTACTCAGCAGTCGCGTTCCCCTCTCCTCCAACACCCCCACCCCCCTATCGACCGGTCCGGGCTGCCCGGGGGGCAGCCCACCCGCGATCACACCCATCCGCCGCTTCCGGGGCGGAATACGACCCCGACTGGGCGATGGGGTGTGCTGATCAGGAGGCAGTGCCGTGACCCGGGCGGGCGGGTGTTTCATTGGCAGGTACGGACGAATCCGGTTCAGGCCGAGCGGTAGTCGAGGATCACCTCTTCCTTCTCGAGAGCATCGGTGTCGCCGGCGCCGCGATCGTTGCGATCTCGGTATCGGCGGGTTCGGTGAGAGCGGGCAGCGGTGCCGTAGCGTCGATATCGATATCTATGTCGGCTTCGTCGTTGCTGGTGGCGAGTTCGCCGGGGTCGGTGGTGATCAGCGCGTTCTCGGTGGGTGAGGCCAGCGATGCGAACACCGCGCGGTCGGTGCCGCCGACGGCGAGCAGTCCGCTGCCGCGTGCGGCGGAGAGCAGGAACTGTTGCTCGCCCTCGGAGAGCCGGAATGCCGCACCAATCTCGTCGATGGCTTGGGGGGCTTGGCGGAGCAGAATCTGGGTGGCGGCGTTGGAGACGATCGCGCGCCCGAGTTCGGTGGAAAGGACATCGGCGCTGTCCTGAGTGGCGACCGTCAATCCCGCCCAGTGTTTGCGGAAGCTCTTCGCCGCCTTGAACAGGAACTGGGCTCCTGCGGGCTGACGCATGAGCAGCCATGCTTCGTCCACGGTGATCATCCGGGGCCGCCGGTCAGCCGGATTGGAGACCCGCCGCCAGGTCACGTCCAGGACCAGCAGGGTCCCGATGGTCTTGAGTTCCTCGGGCAACTCGCGCAGCGAGAACACCACCAGCCCGCCTCCGGGGTCGGTGGTAGTGGGTCCGTCGAGCAACCCGGCGTAGGCTCCGGCGCCGACGTAGGGCGCGAGCCCATCGGCGATCTCGCCAGCCGCGGGAGTGGCGAGCCGGTCCAAGTGCTCGCGCAGGACGCTCAACGTCGGAGCGGGGCGGGCCCAGGTGGCGGAGTCGTCAGTAATCCCAGCATCGGCGTAGGTGGCCGACAGGGCTGTGTCGAGGGCGGCTCGCTGGGCGGGGTTCTGGTTGCCGAGCAGGACCTCGACGCTGGATCGCGAACTACTCGGTGCGGCGGTACCACCGACTACCGTCGAACTCGCCTGCCCCGTACCGGCCTACGCCGCGCAATTCACCGAACTGCTCGGCGTCTGCCCAACCTTCGACGCACCCGTCACCCGGCTCACTGTTACGCGGGAGATCCTGGAACTCCCTATGCCCCAGGCGAATCCACACGTCGCCGCGCATGCCCAGCAGCAGGCTGCCGATATCATGCAACGCCGGCGCCGGCGCGACGGCACCGCGGCCCGCGTCCGCGCGGGCCTGCTCACCCGCGGCGTCACCGCCGCACAGGAAGATATTGCCGCCGACCTCCGAATGAGTGTGCGCACGCTACGCCGGCGTCTCGAGGCCGAAGGCACCTCCTACCGTGGCCTGGTAGCCGAAACTCGTCACCTTCTCGCCGAGGAACTGCTCGCTCTCGGCACCACGGTCGACGAGGTCGCACGCCGTCTCGGCTACGCCGACGCGTCCGCATTCACCCACGCCTTCACCCGCTGGACCGGCACCACACCGGGCCGCTTCGCCCGCTCCCTCCGGTAAAGCCGGGCCGATTGTCCGACCTTACGGTTGACGCCGCCGCGCGACCGGCCGCGCGGTCGCGGTGGGGCACCTTACGAAGTGCTGCGACGGTTTCGGCTACGCCGAGTACGCCGAGCGAACGCCTCATACGCGAAGCGCCGTTCTTCCTGATCGGAGAAGGCACCGGCGAGATCCAGGAGACGATCATCAGCACACCACTCCGTCATCCGTCCGTCCAGACCCGCTGCAACATATGCCAGTCCGCGGGATGGGCGGCGATACCGGCGGCGAAGCGATCGGCCAGCTCCTGGGTGGCCTCCTGGACACCGCGGGAGGTATCGATCGGGTCACCGACCGAGAATCCCCATCCGGTCGCCGTGAACCAGCAGTGCACGGGCAGCAGTGGGGCGCCGGTATCGATGGCGAGCCGCGCCGGACCGGCGGGTAGCCGTGCCGGTGCACCGAAGAAGGTCACCGGCACACCCCGGCCCGACAGGTCACGCTCACCGAGCAGGCACACCACACCGCCTGCGCGCAGCCGGTCGCTCAGCAGCCGGAACGGGGGTGTGTCGCCACCGGTGAGCGGGATGATCTCGAAGCCCAGCCCCTCTCGGAAGCGGACGAATCGCTGGAACAGCGACTCCGGCCGCAGGCGCTCGGCGACCACGGTCGGCGTGCCGATCCGCTGGACGAGCCAGACACCGGCGAGATCCCAGTTCCCGCTGTGCGGCAGGGCGATCACTACACCGTGACCGGCGGCGTACGCCTCCCGGACCCGGTGGAGTCCGGTGGCCGAGGACTCGATGGTGTCCGCCAGTGCATATGGATCCATCGCCGGCAATCGGAAGGCCTCCCGCCAATACCTGGCGTAGGAACGGAGATTCGCCCGGACCAGCTCCGGCGGAACCTGCGCGGGGTCGACGCCGAGGACCCGGGCGAGGTTGCGCCGCAATCGGACCGGACCGCCGTCGCGGCGCGCGATCCGGTCGGCGGCCGCGTCGAACAGGCGTAATGCCCAGCGCTGCGGCAGGGCTCGCACCAGGCGCCAGCCCGCCGCGTAGGCGAGGTCCTGCGCCCGGCCGGGCATGTCTCTACCTGCCACCGGCGTCCGGCGCGGCGGGGCCGTCGGTCTCTCGGGCCGCGGTGAGGAAAACCGGCCGGTTGTCGTCGGCCGGTAACGCATACGGCTCGGGTTCGGTGGGGACGTGACTGAACAGTCCGGGATGGTCGTCGTACATGGTCGTGCTCCGATCTTCGGTGTGCGCTGCCGACGCGAGTTCCATACGGCAGAGGTCGAGAAGGTGGGTCTTGCACCGGCGGTCCGAGTCGGATCGGGGCCGGGACCTTTCGGGGATACCCATCCGAAACCCATGGCACTCGGCGCCGGTGCGGCCGAGCGGAGCTACCCGGGGTGCCGGGGTCATTCGCGGCCGGCCCCTCGGAGTTCGGCAGCCGAACCGGCTGCTCGACGGTGTTCCTCGTTCCTCACCACCCTAGCCGCGTCCGCCCACATTGTGTCCCGCACGCCGGAAACCCCGTGTGGCGGCGCGCCCCGCGGCGGGCGAGCGGTACCAGCCTGCCCCGGTTGGGCCGATCACCCCACTTGACACCCACCTGTTGAACGTACCGTTAGTCAGCGGTACGGTAATTGATGTATCAATAGGCACTCGCGGAGTGCGATCCGCCCCGGGCGACGAGCGGGGGCGTGACCGAGTGAGGACCCCACCGATGAACCGAAACCACGACCAGCGCGCCCGCCGTTTCGCGGCGCGGATCGCCGCGCTCGCCGTCATCACCCTTGGGCCGCTGGCAGCCACCGCCGGCCCCGCCCTCGCCGATCAGATCGGCGCGACGCACGTCGGCAGCGATTCCAGCGACAGCTTCGGCGATAGCTCCGGCTGGGACAGCAACGGCTGGGGTGACAACGATCATCAGGCCTGGGACGGCGGCGACAAGTTCGGCTGGGACGACAACGGCCACTACGGCTACAAGGACCACCACCGGCAGGATTACGACGGGTGGGAAGACCACCTCAACAGCGGCGACAACCAGTACCCCGACCGCGATTCACGCAACGACCGCGGCCGCGACTACGACCGGCCCGCTGACTGGGACCACGAGAATCCGAATCCCCGCGGCGGCGGCGGCGGTGCACCGCCGAACTGGAATATGCCCAACCCCTATATCCCACCGCCGCCACCGAGCCTGCTGCCGCAGGTCCAGCTGCCGGTGCTCCCGCCCCTACCCTTCGCGTTGCCCGTCCTGCCCGGGCTGCCGGGCACGGGCAGCGCGAGATGACATTTTCAAGTAGCCGTTAAATAGCGGTACGTGAATGGACGAGTCGATAAAAAACAATGGAGAGGCTGGTTCCACTCCGTGGACCCGACCGGCACCGCTCGGATCAGACAGTGGTGATCGCCGCTTTCGTCAGCTGCCGGCCAGCGGCCACCAGCACCGCGTGCGCGGCGTCGGAAAGCTCTTCCGCGCGCACCGCACGCTCACACCGCCGGGCCAGCTCCTTGCGGTCGGCGCCCGCCGGTTCCACCGGCGTCAGTACCACTTCGGCGGTCAGGTTCCGGGCCCGCAGCACCCGCACGATCGAATCGACCAGGGTGTCGTCCCCGACGAAACCGGGAACGGTGGACCTGTGGCCGTGCGCATCCAGGTACCGCAGCCGGACCGGCTGCACGGGGGTCGCGGTATCGACCGCGGCCTGGAACAGCGCCGGCCGCAGCGACCCGTAGGCCCGGCCACACCAGGTGGTGCCCTCCGGGAAGAATCCGATCCGCTCACCCGCGGCGAGCCGGTGCCCGACCCGCTCGACCACATCCGGCAGGCGGCGCAGGCGCTCCCGCTCGATCGGGACGACCCGCATCACCCGGGCGAGCGCGCCGAGCACCGGCCAATCGATCAGATCGGCCCGCGCCACGAAGGCGAGCGGCTGCACCGAGGCGAGCACGACGATATCCGCCCAGCCGATATGCCCGCAGACAACGAGCACTCCGGTGCCCGGTCGGGCGTAGCGCGCCCCGATCGCCGCGGCTCCGGTGCGCCGGTCCACCACCCGCAGCCGGATACCGCACGCACGCAGGAGGGTCCGGGCGAACCGCCGCTGCACCCCCGACCGCCGGGACGCCGGCGTGACGATGTGCACGAACGGGTAGGCGAGCAGCACCGATACGGCTCCGGCCGCCCGCAGACCGGCCCGCGCGATACCGATCTCGGGGCGCTGCTGCACACAACCGACTCCGCACGGGCTCACCGGCATCCAGGCGTGCGGGCCGGCACGAGCCACCGGCGCCTGGTCCACCTGCTGCGCGACGGTCTCCATCGCGTCACCGCCCGCCGTCGAACTTCGCGGCCGCACCGCGTAACCGATCCAGATACCGGGTGTTGATGGTGTCGAGCCCCAGCAACACCACGAAATCCGCCACGGCGAAATCCGGATCGTGCGCGGGCTCCCCGCAGATCTCGGCACCGAGCCGCAGGTAGCCCCCCAACAGCGGCGGCAATTCGGGGCGGCCGGGGGCGGGTAGATCGTCCAGCGCCACTCCGTCGACCACCACGGGACGATAGGGGCGTACGCGCTTCTCGGGAGCGCAGGCGTGTTTACCGAGCAGGAAATCGCGGACGCCGCGCACATTGACCCCGGCCGGGTCACCGGGGCTGTTCCGCATCGGGACCGAGGCGCATCCCATCACCCGGTCATAGCCGGTGAGCTGGATGTAGTGGAGGATTCCGGCCCACATGAGGGTGAGCACCGAACCGTTGCGATGGTCGGGGACCACACAGGCCCGGCCCATCTCCACGATCCGCATACCCACCGGGTCGAGATTCGTGAGATCGAATTCGGTGGCGGTGTAGTACCCGCCGGCGGCGGCGACGTTGTCCGGCGGCAACATCCGGTAGCAGCCGACGAATTCGCCGGTGGCCTCGTCGCGGACCAGCATATGGTCGCAGTGTTCGTCGAACCGGTCGACATCCAGCCCCGTACCGTTGTCGGGGATCCGGAAACCCGGTTCATCGGCGAATACGTTGTACCGCAACCGCTGTGCCGCGAGGCGATGGTCGGTATCGGAGGAGACGATCAGTGCGTATCGGGACCGGTGATTTTCGCCGGCGGCCGGTCGAGCCGGAGCCGTCGGCACGGACGTAATAGCCATGATGCCAAGCAGGCCAGTCCGACACGGCGTGCGGGCGTCCGTGGCATGTCGCGCACATGCCGGTTCGGTTAACGAGACGCAGATCACATCGAACGTTTACCGCGCGGTACCCGCATGTTCGCGTGAACAGCTCTGCTGTTGGATTGGTCGCGACCCGGAGTTCGCCACTCGGACGCGCGTGGCGGGCCCGTCGGACGGGCCCGCCACGCGCGGCGCTACGCGACGAAACGTTCGGGTTCGCGCACCCGTTCCAGATGCTGCCGGTCCACTTCCTGGAATCCCGGCCTACCGGTACCGATGAACGCCACCAGCCACGACAGGACCGCGGCGAACCGGTTCCGGAATCCGACCAGGTAGAAGAGGTGCACGGCGAGCCAGATGAACCACGCGAACACACCGCGGAAGGTGACCTTCTCGTTCAGCTTGGTGACGGCGCTGAACCGGCTGATCACCGCCATGCTGCCCTTGTCCCAGTATACGAACGGGGTGCCCGGGTGCTTGTCACGGCTGATGATGTCGGCCGCGTGCCGGCCCTCCTGCATGGCCACCGGCGACTGGCCCGGGTAACCGTTGAGTGAGGTCATATCGCCGATGGCGTAGATATCGGCGTAGCCGCCCACGGTGAGGTCGGGGTTGATCAGCAGTCGCCCGGCGCGGTCGGTCTCGCAGCCGGTGACCTCGGCCAGCAGCTTCGCGAACCCACCCGCCTGCACGCCCGCCGACCAGACGATGGTCTCGGCGTCGATCTGCCGCTCGGTGCCCGCTTTGTCCTTGACCGTGACGTGCCCGTCCTCGATATCGGTGACGAAGGTGCCCAGCAGCACTTCCACCCCGCTGCGGGTCAATGATTTCTTCGCGTACTCCGACAGCCCGCCGCCGAACGGCGGTAGGACCGCACCGGCACCCTCGACCAGGGTCACCGAGACTTCCTCATGGTAGTAGCGCTTGGCCAGCTCCTTCAGCTGTCCCGCGACCTCCACACCGGTGGCCCCGGCACCGACCACGACGAACGACAGCAGCCGCCGCCGGGTCTCCTCGTCGGCCTGGGCCGCTTCCCGGAACACCCGCGCGATCTGGGCCCGGAGCAGCTTGGCGTCGTCGATGGTCTTGAGTGAGTAGGTCTTGTCGGCGAAGTCGTCGCGACCGAAGTACGACTGGCTCGCCCCGGTGGCCGCGATCAGCGATCCGTAGCGGATCCGGCGCACCTCGTCGCCGTTGCTGTAGGTCAGGATGGCGGCGTCGGGCTCGATGGCGGTGACCTCGCCCAACCGGACGTCGGCCTCCTTGTGCCGGCGCAGGATGTTCGCGATCGGGGGTGCGATCTCCGCGGACGCCAACACCCCGGTGGCGACCTGATATAGCAGCGGCTGGAACAGGTGTTCCGGCGTGCTCGAGATCAGGACATAATTCACTCCCGCCTTGGCCAGTTGTTTGGCCGCGGCGAGTCCGCCGAACCCTGAACCGATGATCACGACGTCCGCGTACTCGATGCCGGCGCCGATCCCAGTGACCTTGTGCATGACAGCCTCCTTCACTCATTAGGAACCGTCATCCAGAAGGCAGATATTTCAGGGTTCAGGGCGCATAATTGAGATGACTCTTATCTGTTCTGGTCATGAATGGAGATCGAGGTGGAACTTCGCCAGCTCACGTACTACGTCGCGGTGTGCGAGGAGCTCAGTTTCAGCCGGGCGGCGGCCCGCTGCTTCATCTCGCAATCGGCGATCAGCCACCAGATCGCCCGGCTCGAACACGACCTGGGCGTGCAACTCTTCGAGCGCTCGACCCGATCGGTCGTCCCCACCGACGCGAGCACCAGGCTACTACCGCTCGCCAAGCAGATGCTAGGTCTGGAATCGGCCATCCGCGCCTCCATTCGTACCACCGGCCCCCGCATCCGGCTCGCGGCGAATATGTCGTTCGCCACTCGATCGCTGTCGGCCATCGCCGGCACCCGCGAGGCGCATCCCGGCGCGGAGATCGAATTCGTCATCAAACCGTTCCGGCAGCGGGTCGCGGCCGTCGCGGACGGCGACTGCGATCTGGCGCTGATCCGCGGCAGTGTGCAGCAGGCCGGGCTCGTCGTCGAACAACTCTGGGTGGAAGACCTCACACTGGCCACCGCGCCCGCGCATCCGCTGGCCGGCCGCACCGATGTCACCCTCGCCGAACTCAGCGCCTATCCACTGCTCCTCCCGCCGGAATCCGAGCAGTTCCTGCTGCACAATGTCATCCGGACCGCCTTCGCCGACCTGCCCACCGGCCCGACCTTCGGCCCGCCCATCCCACCGGACCACACCGCGACGATGGAGCTCATCAACCATCCCGACGCCTGGACGGTTCTCTACGCCAACAGCTCCACCGAGGGCATCGCCGCGCTTCCGCTGGCCGACCACCGCCTCCGCATTCCCGTCTCCGCTGTCCTGCGCGCCGATACCCGGCGCACGCCCATCCTCGATTCCCTGCTCGACGGGTTGCACTGCGCCTAGCCAGTGTTCCGCGCCTGAAATCCGGTGGATGTGTCGGGGCGGAACACTAGCCCGCCCGGCAGGTCATGTCGTGTTCGGGTATGTCGCCGTTCACCAGGTAGCTGGTGACGACGTCGGACGCGCAGGGGTTGGCGCCGAGAACATAGGCCCCGTGCCCACTCCCGTCGACAGTGACCAACCGGGAACGCTGACCGAACTTCTCGTCGAGCAGCTCGCCGCCGCGTAGCGGGGTGACCGGGTCGCGCTGGTTCTGCACAATCAGCACATCAGCCGGGCCGGAGTTGTCGATCCGCACCGGCGGCTCGGACGGCCCGAGCTTCCAGTAGGCGCAGGGCATGACGTTCGCGGCAGCCGCGCCGTAGAGCGGGTACCGTTCCCGGTCCTCGGCGACGGCACGGTGGTAGGTCCGGATATCCGCCGGCCATTCGACATCGTTGCAGGTCACCGCCAGAAAGACCGACCAGGCGTTATCGTTCGGCGAAGGTGCGCCGGTGCCCGGCGGGCGGCCGCCCGCGGCTCCGGGACGCCCGGTTTCGAGCAGCGATTTCCAGCTCTCGGCCGCCGGCGCGTACAGCGCCGGGCGATAGAGCGTGAAGAAGGTGCCGAACCGGAAGAGACTGCCGTCCATCCCGTCCACCGGGTTCGCGTCCAGTCGCTCGGCGAGGGCGAAGTACGTCCGCCGCACCTCTTCCGGTGTGCGGCCGAGACCGTAGGTGTCGTGGCGGGCGGCGGCCCATGCAGCGAAGTCGGGGAACGTCTCTTCCATTCCGAGGCCGTACAGGCGCATCCCCTCGTGGTCGAGGTAGGTGTCGCCGATATTGCTGTCGAGCACGATGCGGTCGGCCTGCTTCGGGAACATCGAGGCATAGGCGGCACCGAGCGCAGTACCGTAGGAGTAACCGAGGAAGCTGGCCTTGTCCTCCCCCAGCGCCGATCGGATCCGGTCCAGGTCACGGGCCATATTCGCGGTCGACACATACCGCAACCGGCCCTCGTGGTCGTTGGCCGCGCACTGCTCGGCGACTCCCTGGGCGACCGTGGCCCGTTCGGTGACCGCAGCATCGTTTTCCGCATACGGCGGGATATTGCCGAAGTACGCCTGATCATCGGTGAAACCGCAGCTCACCGGTGCCGAATGCCCTACGCCGCGGGTATCCATACCGATCACGTCATAGCTGTCCAGCACATCGGCGGGCAGCCCCTGGGCAGCCAGGAACTTCGGCTGGTCCAAGCCTGAACCACCCGGACCACCCGGGTTGAGCAATAAGACCCCGCGACGCTTGTCCGGGTTTCTACTCGCCAGCCGGGAGATCATGATCTCGATCTGCGCACCCTCGGGCTCGTTGTAGTTCAAGGGCACCGGCACGGTGGCGCAGTGCAACTGGGCCGGCCCGGCCGCGGGATCTTCGACCCCCTCCGGACATGCGCCCCACTGCACCGGTACTGCGGGGCCTTCGGCCGGGTCCGCGGCCACGACGGGCGCCCCGACCAGCGCTCCGGTGAGACCGAGCACGGCCAGCAGGCTCAGGCTCCGGGTCCGTTGTCGATTCATACGCTGCTACTCCCCGACGAATTGGCGCCGACCACGAGCAAACGGTCCGCTGGGGCTCGTGTCCGGCTGGTACATCACCGAGTCTGCCGAGCCCGCCCCGCCGGCACATCGCTCCGGCGGCGGCAATCGTGTTCGACGAAAGTCGAGGCGACGATTCGACCCGGGTCGAGCACACCTCGGCCGCTGGGCTGCTGCTTCCGGCCGGTCGGTGCCGCGATAATGGCCTGGTGGACACCGACGGCGCCGCCCGGCTCGGGGCGTGGCAGCAGACCTGGCGGCTGACGGCGGCCGCGGTACTCGGCCTCCCCTTCTGGTTCTCCGTCGCCGCAGCGCTGCCGGCGGGCTGCGTGGCCGATACGTGTTCCTGGTTCGTCACCGGTGATCCACTGATCGCACTCGGCTGCCTGACGATGCTGCTGTGGCGGCGGCGGTTCCCGTTCACCGTCGCCCTGGCGGTCGCGATCGCTTCGGCGGCGTCGGCGCTCGCCACCGGTGCCGCGCTGCTGGCACTGTGTTCGCTGTCCACTCGCCGCCGTCCGCTCGAGATCGGGGTGGTCGTCGCGGCGTATGTGTCCGCGGCGCAGTTCGCCGAAGACCTCTACCCGATCGACACGGTGCCCGCGCCGATCTGGTTACAACTCGCGCTGCCGGTGCTGAGCGCCGGGATCGCGGTGGCAAGCGGGGTGGCCATCGACGCCCGCCGCGCCGAAGTGCGATGGCTGCGGGACCGCGCCGACAGCGCGGAACGCGAACAGGCCGCACGGGCGGCGCAGGCACAGGCCACGGAACGCAACCGGATCGCCCGCGAAATGCACGATGTGCTCGCGCACCGGATCTCGCTGGTCGCCATGCAAGCCGGCGTCCTGGACCACCGTGCCGACCTCTCCCCCGTGGAGACGCGCACACTGATCCGCGGAATCGCCGACGGTTCCCGCCAAGCGCTGGAAGAACTCCGCGACGTCCTCGGTGTCCTTCGCGCCGACCCCGACCGCCCCGAACCACCGCAACCCACTCTGGACCGGATCTCGGAGCTGGTAGCCGACGCCCGGTCGTCGGGTCTGGACGTCACACTCGCCACCACGGTGACCGCCATCCCACCCGAGACCGTGGGACGGACCGGCTATCGGGTAATTCAGGAAGGACTCACCAACGCCGCGAAACACGCCCCTGCTGCGGAGATCCACATCACCGTAGAGGGGACGCCCGGCGGCGGACTGCACGTCAGCGTCCGCAATTCGGCGGCCGTCACCCCCGTCGCCCGGCCACCGGCCTCGGGCTTCGGTCTCCTCGGCCTCGCCGAACGAATCACCCTCGCCGGCGGAACACTCGACCACCATCGCACATCCGATAACGGGTACGTTCTCACCGCGCAACTTCCCTGGCCGGAGCACGAGCACGAGAAAAGAGCATGAGTGCACAGTGAACAGGACACGGTGCGCGTTGTCATCGTCGACGACGACCAGCTGGTGCGGATGGCGCTACGGCTCGTCATCGACGGCGAGCCGGATCTGACCGTCGTCGCGGAGGCCGCCGACGGGGACAGCGCGCTCGAGGTGGTGGACGAACAGCGGCCGGATGTCGTGCTGATGGATGTGCGGATGCCCGGCCGCGACGGCGTCGACACCACCCGGTACCTCCGCGCCGTACCGGCCGCGCCGGCGGTACTCATGTTGACCACCTTCGACTCCGACGAGCTGGTGCTCGGTGCCCTACGCGCCGGGGCACTCGGCTTCGTTCTCAAGGACACCCCGCCCGCCCGGATCGCCGACGCGATACGCACGGTCGCAGCCGGCAACCCCGTGCTGTCCCCCACGGTCACGGCGCGGGTGATAGCCGCGGCCACCGGGCCGGGTTCCACCGAAGCCCGCGGCGCCTCCCGCGACGCCGCGCGGAAACGACTGGCTGCCCTGTCCGAACGCGAACTCGACACCGCGCGAGCCATCGCGGACGGTCTGGCCAACCCGGAGATCGCCGCGCGATTACAGGTCACCGTCGCCACCGTCAAGGCACGCACCGGCAATCTGTTCACCAAGCTGGGGGTAGCTAATCGGGTCCAGATCGCGCTATTGGTCCGCGACGCAGAGCAATGACCCAGGCAGCGGGCATCCTCGGGCTGTGTCATCCCGCCGCCGTCGTTCGAGGATCGCGCACCGCTATCCCGCAGCGGCACCGAATGATTCGAGGATCGTCTCGATGCGTTCCCGCGCGGCGTGTGCCATCACCGGATGCGTGGTCTCGTACAGTTTCCCGGCCTCCACGGCGGCGAGCACGATCTCGGCGGCCCGCGTTGGGGGCAGCATTTCCTTCGCCATCTCGCCCACGGCCGCCATCATCGGCGCGAGCGCGGCCAAGACCTCCGCGGGCAGCGTCTCCGCCTCCGGCGCCCCCTCCTCGGGTGGCGCGGCCATCTCGGCCAGGCCCCGGAACATCCGCGTATCCACCGGGCCGGGGCACACCACCGTCACCCCGATATGCGGCGCGATGATGTCCAGTTCGCCGCGCAGCGATTCCGAGATCGAGATGATCGCGCTCTTGCTCGCCGCGTACGGCGCCCCGAACAGGCCGACGGTCAGCCCGGCCAGCGAAGCGGTATTGACGATATGGCCGCCACCGCCGGCAATGAGATGCGGCGTGAACACATGGATACCGTTGACCACACCGCCCACATTCACCGACCAGACCCGATCCCATTCCGCGGGGGCGATATCCCAGCTCGGCCCACCCGCACCCACGCCCGCGTTGTTGACGACGAGGTCCACCCGGCCGAAGGTGGCGAGTGTCCGCTCGGCGAGGGCCCGGACCTGATCGATATCGGCGACGTCGGTCGGCACGGCGAGCACCGGGTCACCGAGTTCGGCGGCCGTCCGCGCCAGCGTCTCGGCCTCGACGTCGGCCACCACCACCCGTAGACCCCGATCGACCAGCGCGGCGGCCACCGCCCTGCCGATGCCGTTCGCGGCTCCGGTGACGACAGCGACCTGCCCGGCTTCCAATTTCATGAAACCTCCACTCCGCCCGGTCCGCCCCCGTGGCGGACGGCACCACCATCTTCGCCCGCGCGCCGCACCACCACATCGGCCCACGGAGTGATCTCTCGGCGGCCGCGGGGGCAACCGCAGGGCGTGTGCCACCGCCGAGTACGAGAAGTACTGTCCGACACCGGCTGCGGCGCGATTCCGGCACCTCCTCGGACGTCGGCGCCGGCCCGCTGCCGAGAAGTCGGCGGCCGGTGTCCGGTCACGCCCTTATTACCGACCCCTGGAGCCGGCTACGGACCCGCCGGGCGGCGGTGGCAGGCACTTCTCCCCGCAGGCCAGTTCACGCGCGAGGCTCTCGTAGGAGAGATACGCCCGCGCCAATTGCCGCCGGTGCACCGCTTCCGGCCCGTCCCGGACGTAGCGGTCGAACGACATCGTGTATAGATGCGCCAGGCGGCCGAACACCGCACCCAAGCCCTCGTGATGTTCCACCGCACCGCTGCCCGGCGTACCGAGAACACGGTGCGCCTCCCGGTCTATGACGAGAAGATGCCGCTGCGCGTCCTCCCAGGCTCGGGCGAACGGATCGGCAGCGAGGTCCATACCGGGCAGTTCCGGTACGGGTCGGCCCGGGATCCAGGTGAGCACCACATCGTCCCAGTTCGGCCGCGACGCGGCCAGGCGCCGGTGGGCGTCCGCCAGGCCCGCGACGGCGGCGAGCATGGAACAACCGAAATCGGCCGCTCCGGCGGTGCGGAATTCCGCCGCCCGCGCGAACACTGTCGAAACGACTCGGCTGTCGGGTAATGGACCGAACCTTTTACGGCCGTGCACAGTTCCCCATTTCCTGCCGCCGCGGCGGCCATTCTTGAATTGTCCGGATCGGTCGACCCGACCGAGCACTCCGCACTGCCGCCTCCTCGATCGGCGCGCACAGCTTAGCCAATTCTCCGCCTGGAACAGCACTCGATGAAAGGGGTATCGACACAGCAAACCCGTTCCATCACAACACAATTGGAATAGACCGAAGTAGAAGTGGTCGCATTTCGGCTTTCGTATTCCTATGCGTCGACCGCATATCACCCGGTGAGAATCCCGACTATTGATCCCTGCCGCGTCGTGAACTACCCGGGGTGCGTCCGAACGCATGCCGGTACACATCGATGAAAGCGCTGGGCGAGGCCCAGCCGCAGCGACCGGCCACCGTGGTCACCGAATACCCCTCGGCGAGCAATCGCACCGCCAGGTGCAGCCGCAGCTGGGTCCGCCACTGCGGATAGGTCATGGCGAACTCGGTCCGGAACAGCCGGGTGAGGATGCGTTCCCCGGCACCCGTCCGCCGGCCGAGTTCCGCCAGCGCTGGTCAAGCCGGGACAGGACTACCTTCCGGCCCGCGCCTGGACCGCGGCCGGGCCACCCTCGGTATCGCGGTGAGCGCGGGCGGGCTGTTCATGCCGATACTCGGCGGAATCGCCGACCGGCACGGGACGCAGGCCGTGCTGACCGTGCTCTGCGTCGTCCCGGCACTCGCCGCCGGTCTCGCGTTCGCGCTGCCGCCGACCGGCGGGACCGGCCACCGGGGGCACCGGCCCCGCCGCGGCGCCGATCCGGGAATCCCTGGATGACGCCGCCGACACCGGCCGCCCGCGCGTGGGGCGTGCTTTCTAGATGACGCCGAGCGCGAGCATCGCATCCGCGACCTGGATGAAGCCTGCGATATTCGCACCGGCGACGTAATCACCGGGCGAACCGTATTCGTCGGCGGTCTCCAGACAGCGGTCGTGCACGCCCCGCATGATCTCGGCGAGACGGTCTTCGGTGTGCTCGAAGGACCATGAATCCCGGGAGGCGTTCTGCTGCATCTCCAGCGCACTGGTCGCCACACCACCCGCATTGGCGGCCTTACCCGGCGCGAAGACGATCCCGCGCTCGGCGAACACCCGTACGGCTTCCGGAGTGCACGGCATATTCGCACCCTCGGCGACGATCGTGACACCGTTGTCGGCCAGGGCCACCGCGTCGCGGCCGTTGAGCTCGTTCTGGGTGGCGCACGGGAGCGCGATATCGCAAGGCACTTCCCATACCGAACCCGTTTCGATGAATTCGGCCGATGACCCGGGTTCATCGGCGTAGCTCGCGATCCGGGCCCGTCGCCGCTCCTTCACGTCTTTGAGGAGCTCGAGGTCGAGACCCTTCTCGTCGACGATGTAGCCGCCGGAATCGGAGCAGGCGACCACGGTGCCGCCGAGTTGTTCGACCTTCTCGATCGCGTAGATGGCGACATTGCCGGAACCGGAGATGACGACCCGCTTGCCCTCGAAGCTGTCGCCGCGCGCCCGCAGGATCTCATTGACGAAGAAGACGACGCCGTACCCGGTGGCCTCGGTCCGGACCCGCGACCCACCCCAGGCCAGGCCCTTTCCGGTGAGCACGCCGGATTCGAAGCGGTTGGTGATGCGTTTGTACTGGCCGAACAGATAACCGATCTCGCGTCCGCCGACACCGATATCACCGGCCGGTACGTCGGTGTATTCCCCGATATGGCGATAGAGCTCGGTCATGAACGCCTGACAGAAGCGCATCACCTCGCCCTCGGAGCGGCCCTTCGGATCGAAGTCGGAACCGCCCTTCCCGCCGCCGATCGGCATACCGGTCAGCGAGTTCTTGAAAGTCTGTTCGAAGCCGAGGAATTTGACGATCCCGAGGTAGACGCTGGGGTGGAACCGTAACCCGCCCTTGTAGGGTCCGAGTGCGGAGTTGAATTCGACCCGGAATCCACGATTGATCTGTACCCGGCCCATATCGTCGACCCAGGGCACCCGGAAAATGATCTGGCGCTCCGGCTCGCACAGGCGGCGCAGCACGGCGGCGTCGGTGTAGGCGGGATGTTTGGCCACCACCGGACCGAGACTGTCCAGCACCTCGTGCACCGCCTGGTGGAACTCGATCTCACCAGGGTTGCGCTGCAGTACCTCGGTATAGATGTCGTGGAGCTTCTCGTCCAGAATGGCCATCGATCCGGTCCTCTTTCCCTCATCCGTCCCCGGGCTGTACCCCGCATCCGTCCGGGGGGCTCTATTTCGAATCTATCCCCGACCCGCCAGCAGCCGACCGGTCGGGCCGCGGCCCTCGCCTCCACCGCCCATGGGAATCGGCCGCTACGGTGGCCGGTGGACCGGCGGTGGATAGCAACCGGAGTATGTGCCCGGCACGGTGTCCTCGCAAAGAAAACGTCCGGCCGGTGTACCGGCCGGACGTTCCCCGCGAAGCGCCGGAATCAGCCCTTGTGCTTCTTGACCTCTTCGGTCAGCTGCGGGGCGACATTGAACAGGTCGCCCACGATGCCGTAGTCGGCGATCTCGAAGATCGGGGCTTCCTCGTCCTTGTTGACCGCGATGATGGTCTTGGACGTCTGCATACCGGCCCGGTGCTGGATGGCGCCCGAGATACCCAGGGCGAAGTACAGCTGCGGGGAGACCGTCTTACCGGTCTGACCGACCTGGAACTGGCCCGGGTAGTACCCCGAGTCGACCGCGGCACGGGAGGCGCCGACGGCCGCGCCGAGCGAATCGGCGAGGGATTCGACCACGGAGAAGTTGTCGGCCGAACCGACACCGCGACCACCGGAGACGACGATGCTCGCCTCGGTGAGTTCCGGCCGGTCCCCGGCCACGACGGGCTCGCGACTGGTGACCTTGACGACGCCTTCTTCCTGCGCGGGGACCTCGACGGTGACCTTCTCACCGGCGCCGGCCGAGGGCTTGGCCTCGACCGAACCCGGGCGCACCGAGATCACCGGTACATCGCCGGTGGCCTGCGCGTCGACGGTGAAGGCGCCACCGAAGATGCTGTGCACGGCCGTACCGTCGGCCTTCACGTCGACGACATCGACCAGCAGACCCGAGCCGATGCGGGCGGCGAGCCGGCCGGAGACCTCTTTACCCTCCGCGGTGGCGGCGACCAGAACGGCGGCCGGGGACGCGGATTCGACCAGGCCGGCCAGCACGTCGACCTTCGGGGTGACCAGGTAGTTCTCCACGTCATCGGATTCGGCGACGTAGATCTTGGCGGCGCCCGCGGCGGCCAGCGCGTCCGACAGCTTGTCCGCGGTGCCGGGCGCGCCCAGCACCACCGCGGCCGGTTCACCCAGGGCGGCGGCGGCGCTCAGCAGTTCGGTGCTGACCTTCTTGACCGCACCTTCGGCGTGCTCGACGAGCACAAGTACTTCTGCCATTTGTCTGTTCTCCTAGAAGTTGCTGCGGGTGCGGGTCTCAGATGATCTTCTGGCCGACCAGGTACTGGGCGATCTTGGTGCCGCCGTCGCCCTCGTCGGTGATCTTCTCGCCCGCGGTACGCGGCGGCTTCGGGGTGGACGCGGTGACCTTGCTGCCCGCGTTCTCGACACCCACGGTCGACGGGTCGATGCCCAGATCTTCCAGGGTGAAGGTCTGCACTTCCTTCTTCTTCGCGGCCATGATGCCCTTGAAGGAGGGGAAGCGCGGCTCGTTGATCTTCTCGGTGACGCTCACGATGGCCGGCAGCGTGGCCTCCAGCTTGAAGACACCGTCGTCGGTTTCCCGCTCGCCGGTGATCTTCTCGCCGTCGACGGTCAGCTTGCGCAGGTGGGTGAGCTGCGGAATGCCCAGGTACTCGGCGATGATGGCCGGGACGGCGCCCGCGCGGCCGTCGGTGGCCTCATTACCGGCGATCACGAGTTCGACACCCTCGACCTGGCCCAGCGCACCGGCCAGCACCCACGCGGTCTGCACCGCGTCGGAGCCGTGGATGGCCGGATCGTTGATGTGGATGGCCTTGTCGGCGCCCATGGACAGGGCCTTGCGGATGGCCTCGGTGGCGCGATCGGGGCCGGCGGCCAGCACGGTGACCTCGCCACCCTGCGCCTCCTTGATCAGGAGGGCTTCCTCGACGGCGCGCTCGTTGATCTCGTCGAGCACCGCGTCGGCGGCTTCACGGTCGAGGGTGAAGTCACCGTCGGTCAGCTTGCGCTCGGACCAGGTATCGGGCACCTGCTTGATGAGTACGACGATATTCGGCATCGGTCTTCGTCGACCTCCTGTTCTGGTTACCTGTATTGGCGGTCGCACGATCTCCAGCGGCCGTACGTCCCTGTGAGTAGCTCAGGCCGAGACATTACCCTACGTTAAGTTACCCGTGGGTAACTTATGTGTCGAGCTGCTTCGGGGCACCACCGGGCGTCTCCCGTACCGGGCCGTACCAGTAACCTCGTCGCAATGAGCGAGGCTGTGTTTCCCGCCGCACCGGCCACCGACGACGCCCCGGAGCCGCTGCCGTTGACCGGCGAGCGCACGGTGCCGGGTATCGCGGAGGAGAACTACTGGTTCCGCCGGCACGAGATCGTCTACGACCGGCTGCTGCCGCGCTGCGCGGACAAGATCGTCCTGGAGGCCGGATCGGGCGAAGGCTACGGCGCGAATATGATCGCCGCGGTCGCGAAAGCGGTGGTGGGCCTGGATTACGACCGGACCGCCGCGGCGCATGTACGTACCCGCTATCCGGCGGTCCATATGGTCCGCGGTAACCTCGCCGCGCTGCCGCTCCCGGAATCCGCGGTGGACGTGGTGGTCAATTTCCAGGTGATCGAACACCTTTGGGACCAGGCCGAGTTCCTCCGCGAATGTCTGCGAGTGCTGCGCCCCGGCGGGGAACTGCTCATCAGCACCCCGAACCGGATCACTTTCTCACCCGGTCGTGATACCCCGCTCAACCCCTTCCACACCCGCGAGCTGAACGCGGCCGAACTCACCGAACTCCTCGAAGCGGCCGGTTTCCGGGTGGACCTGATGACCGGCGTGCACCACGGGTCGACACTGCGCGCGCTCGACGCCAAACACGGCGGCTCGTTCATCGACGCGCAGATCGAACGCGCCCTGGCGGGTGAACCCTGGCCCGCCGAACTCACCGCCGACGTCGCCGGCATCACCGTCGACGATTTCACCCTGGCCCCCGAAGCCATCGACACCAGCCTCGATCTCGTCGCGCTCGCGGTGAAGCCGTGAGCGGCAAGCGAACCGACACGGTACCCGGGCAGTTCACGCTGGTCCTGCACTCCCATCTGCCCTGGCTCGCCCACCACGGCCGCTGGCCGGTCGGCGAGGAATGGCTCTACCAGTCCTGGGCCGCGTCCTACCTCCCGGTCGTGGACGTCCTGCGCACCCTGGCCGCCGAGGGCCGGTCACATCTGCTGACCCTCGGGATCACCCCGGTGCTGGCCGCCCAGCTCGACGATCCGCACTGCCTGGCGGGAATGCACCATTGGATGGGCAATTGGCAGTTGCGGGCCGACGAGGCCGCGAAGGCCGGGAACCATGCACTCGGCGCACACGAACACCGGCTGGCGGCCGCGGCACTGGCCGAGTTCGAGCAGAACTGGCGGCACGGGGCCGCACCGGTCTGGCGGCAACTACTCGACGGCGATGTCATCGAACTGCTGGGCGGGCCGCTGGCACACCCGTTCCAGCCGCTGCTGGACGAGCGGCTGCGCGAATTCCAGCTCCGCGAGGGCCTCACCGATGCCCGGCTGCGCTGGGGGCACACCCCGGCCGGAATCTGGGCGCCGGAGTGCGGGTTCACCCCCGGGATGGAACAGGGCTACGCGGACGCGGGTGTGACGCATTTCATGGTCGACGGGCCCGCGCTGCGCGGCGATACGACCCTGGGCCGCCCGGTGCGCGAATCGCCGGTCCTGGCGTTCGGCCGCGATCTCACGGTCAGCTACCGGGTGTGGTCGCCCAAATCAGGTTATCCGGGGCACGGGGCCTACCGGGATTTCCATCACTACGATCACGCGACCGGACTCAAACCCGCCCGGGTCACCGGGAAAACCGTGGCCGGACCGGACAAGGCCCCCTACGATCCCGACCTCGCCGCCGCGCAGATCGGCCGCGATGTCGAGGACTTCGTGCAGACGGTGCGGGAACGGCTGATCGCCGAATCGGAACGGATCGGGCGCCCGGCACTGGTGGTCGCCGCATTCGACACCGAACTGTACGGACACTGGTGGCACGAGGGCCCGCAGTGGCTGGCGCAGGTGCTGCGGGCCCTGCCGGAAGCCGGGATCACCGTCGGCACCCTGTCCGACGCGCGCGACCGCGGCTTCGTCGGGGACCCGGTTCCACTCACCGATTCCTCCTGGGGATCCGGGAAGGACTGGCGGGTCTGGGCCGGTGATCAGGTCCGCGATCTGGTGGATCTGAACGCCGAGATCGTCCGGCTCGCGCTGGATACCGCCGACAAGATGCGTGCCGTCGCGCCGACCGGCCGCGATCCGGTCGCCGACCAACTGCTGCGCGAAGCGACCCTGACCGTGTCCAGCGACTGGGCGTTCATGGTCAGCAAGGACTCCGCCGCCGGCTACGCCCGCGATCGGGCCCATCAGCACGCGCACGCGGTCCGCGAGATCGCCGGGGCGGTCGAAGCCGGTCAACTCGGTAGGGCACACGATCTGGCGGCAGGATGGGCGGTGGCCGACGGCGTGTTCCCGGCCCTGGACGCGCGTAGGCTACGCGTCACCCCTGCAGAAGGACCGCGATGAAAATCTTGATGGTGTCGTGGGAGTACCCACCGGTGGTTGTCGGCGGGCTGGGCAGACATGTCCATCACCTGGCGACATCACTGGCCGCGGCCGGTCACGAAGTGGTGGTACTCGCCCGACGGCCCACCGGCACCAGCCCCGCCACCCACCCCACCCATTCGTTCATCGCCGAGGGCGTGCTGGTGGTGGCGGTCGCCGAAGACCCACCGATCTTCGATTTCGGCGAGGATATGCTCGCCTGGACCCTGGCCATGGGGCATGCGATGGTGCGCGCCGGAGTCGCACTCGATAAACCGGGCATCGGCGAGGGCTGGACACCCGATGTGGTGCACGCGCACGACTGGCTGGTCGCCCATCCGGCGATCGCGCTGGCCGAGTACTACGACGTCCCGCTGGTGTCGACGATCCACGCCACCGAAGCCGGCCGGCACAGCGGCTGGGTCGCCGGCCGGGTCAACCGGCAGGTGCATTCGGTGGAGTGGTGGCTGGCCAATGAATCCGATGCGCTGATCACCTGCTCCACCTCGATGAAGGACGAGGTGGAGCGGCTCTACCGGCCCGACCGGATCCCGGTGCACGTGATCCGGAACGGAATCGACGTGGCCGCGTGGACATTCCGCACCCGCTCACCGCGTAGCGACCCGCCCCGGTTGCTCTATGTGGGACGACTCGAGTACGAGAAGGGCGTGCAGGACGCCATCGCCGCGCTGCCCCGTATCCGCCGCGCCCATCCCGGGACCGTCCTCACCGTGGCCGGGGTCGGGACCCAGTTCGAATGGCTACGCCAGCTCGCCCGGACACACCGGGTGGCCCGCGCGGTGCACTTCACCGGGCAGCTCGATCACACCGAACTGCTCGGCTGGCTGCACGGCGCCGATGCGATCGTGCTGCCCAGCCGCTACGAACCGTTCGGGATCGTGGCCCTCGAGGCGGCCGCGGCCGGGACCCCGCTGGTCACCTCGACCGCCGGCGGGCTCGGTGAAGCCGTGATCGATGGGATCACCGGGGCGTCCTTCGAACCGGCCGATGTGCACGGTCTGGTGGACGCGGTGATCTCGGTACTCGACGATCCGGTGGCCGCGCAGGAGCGGGCGTTCGCCGCACGGGAGCGGCTGACCGCCGATTTCGCCTGGGATGTGGTGGCGGCCGAAACAGCCGATATCTATTCGGACGCGAAACGGCGGGTGCGCAATCCACTCGGCCGCCCGGTGATCGTGGAACGCCCGCTCCCGGAACGGGATCCGAAGTAGCACCCGGTGGGGGCGTCGACGTATCAGTCGTTCTCCGCGAAGGCGAAGATCTCTCCGATCCGGGTGACGACCACGACCTCGCCCTCGGCACCGACCGCGGTGCCGGTGGTGGTGCCCTGAGCTCCCGGCAGGACATCGGAATCGAGGGTGGCACCGGTGCCGGTATCGAAGGTGACCAGGTTCAGTCCGGTGCCGATGGCGGCGGTGACGTAGCCGATCCCGCCCGCGGTCTGCACCGGGTTACCCCGCAGCGCGAGATCCTTGCGCTCCCAGACCCTTTCGAAACTGTCGCCGGTGTCCTGCAGGGCGAGCAGATAGCCGTCGTCACCGGCGGGAATGATCAGGCCGTCGTCGGAGACCGAGATCCCCCGGCGCGGCTCCCAGTCCAGCTGCGCCTCCCATTTCGGGGTGCCGTCGGCGGTGTTCACCGCGATCAGGCGTTTGCTGTTGTCGCCGACGTAGAGCGTCGCGCCGTCGGCGGACAAGGCCGGATCGGTGGCACTGCCACCGGCCAGGATCTCCCGGCTCCACTCCTGCTCGACCTTCCCGTCGGCATAGCGCAGCGCCACCAGGGCGGCCTTGGACTCCCCGGGCTTGCGGACGGTCGCGTAGATCCGCCCGGTGCCGATATCCATCGCCGCCACCGTGGCGACCGCGCAGTCCGGGCCGCCGGTGTGGCAGTCCTCCAGGCCGGCACCGGCCGGCGGCCAGTCCAGATTCGGTGACTGCAGGAAATCGGGCTGCGGCAGCAACTGCTGCGTGGGAACCATCCGTTTGCCGGTCTGCCGCTCCAGCACATCGACCTGGCCGGACTGGGTGATCACCAGCAGATGACCGTCACCGGTGAACTGCATCCCGACCGGCACACCCGCCACCGGCGTCCGCCAGCGCGGCTGGCCGAGCAGATTATCCGATTCCACGCCGCTGTCGAGACCGACGTACACATTGTTCGCGCCGTCGAGCAGGGTGGGCGAATAGATGGCATTGGGGCCCAGCGGATTGCAGAAGCGTTTACGCCCCGTGGGCATCTGGTAGGAGAAGATATCGCATTCCGCGTCGGTGCGGCTGGTGACGAAGATCTGCCCGTCCGACCCCACCGTCGGCGGCTGCGCGACCGGTCCGCCCACCGGCCGCGACCACTGCAGGCTCAGCGCCTGCGAACCGGTCACCGAGGTGGTGCCGCTGTTGCGGCTCTCGTGCCCCGGCGCGGGCCAGCCCAGGCCGCGGCCGACGGTGATGTCGTCGACATCGGTGCCGCAGGCGGTGAGCACCCCCGTGGCGGCCACCGCCGCCGCAAGCCAGGTCACGGTCCGTACGCCGCTGCCGATACGCACCTGCTGGTCTCCTCTGTCGTCCTGTCTCCCCGGGCCCACGTGTGTGGAAGATTAACGGAAGGGTATAGGCCGGGGTCGCCGAGCACGAAAGTAGGCTGTTCGGCAGTACTGGGCAGCACAGGATACGAGGAGAGACGTTCGTGACGAGCATGTGGGGCGCGCCGCTGCGCTCACGCTGGCAGGGCTCCCGGCGCCGCGACCGGCGGCAGGCCCGGTTCCTCACCCTCGACTCGCTACGCTGGGTGCTGGCCAACCGGGCCTACACACCCTGGTACCTGGTCCGCTATTACCGGCTGTTCAAATTCCGGCTCGCCAACCCGCACGTGGTCCTGCGCGGCATGGTGTTCCTCGGTCGCAATGTGGAGATCCACGCGACCCCCGAACTCGGCCGGCTCGAGATCGGGCGCTGGGTCCATATCGGTGACGGGAACGCCATCCGCTGCCACGAGGGCTCGCTGCGGATCGGCGACAAGGTGGTATTCGGCAAGGACAATGTCGTCAACACCTACCTCGACATCGAGATAGGCGAGTCGACCCTGGTCGCCGACTGGTGCTACATCACCGACTTCGATCACCGCATGGACGACATCACGCTGCCGATCAAGGACCAGGGCATCGTAAAGAGCCCGGTCCGGATCGGCCCCGACACCTGGATCGCGGCCAAGGTCACCGTGCTGCGCGAGACCCGGGTCGGCCGCGGCTGTGTGCTGGGCGCGCACGCCGTGGTCAAGGGTGAGATCCCGGATTACAGCATCGCGGTCGGCGCACCGGCGCGGGTGGTGAAGAACCGGAAATCCACCTGGGAGGCCGGCGCGGCCCAGCGGGCGGCGCGGGAGGCGGCGCTGGCCGATATCGAACGGAAGAAGAAGGGCGTCGCGCAGGAGGCGTGAGCCGCTACTTCACCGCTTCGATCTTCTTGATCACCCGCTGCACCGTCAGCCAGGTGCGCGTGGTGATGTCCTTGCCGTAGGCGCGGTCGAGCCACGCCATGAAATTCGGCGTCCTCGGTGTGCTGTTGTCGACGACCGAGAGAAAGACACGAGCTGCCGCGTCGTAGCCGATGATCGTCGTGAGCGGATCGTCGTCGGCGGGCATCGCCGGCAGAGTTTCACCCTGCTTCTTGAAGAAGGTCGCGGTGAGATAGGTGCCACGGCCGTGGGTGAAACCGGCGAACGGGTCCCGGTCGAGCAGCTCGCACAGTTCGGCCTCGGTGCGGATGATCGTGCCGCCGGGGATACCGAGTTCGGCGCTCAGCGCCACCTGGATGCGATCCTCGAGTTCGGCGACCCCGGTCTGCTCGGTCGCGAAAACGATATTGCCGCTGGACAGCACCGAGGCCACCGAGTCGAAACCGAGCCCGGTGAACACGCCGCGCAATTTCTCGTTGCTCATATTCGGGTTGCTGGGCATGATCCCCCGCAGCAGCGCGGCGTACATCGTCATGACGCGACCGTACCCCGCCTCTCCGACACCCACGCCCGACCGGCGCCCGCGACCGCGCGCCGATGCCACCTACTCGATCACGCGCGGACAATTCGTACGCTCGCATTTCACATCCAGCTTTCCGGTGCTTCCAACGGTAATTGCCCCGGTTCGGGCGCGCCGGCTCGGTGATCGAAATGTCGGGCTGTTTCCGCGCACGGCCACGACGGTGGCGCCGGTACGCCCAGGATGGCTGTACCGATCGATATCTTCGACCGGTTTGCCCAGCTCAGGCCGGGATGACCGGGGCGTCCACGCGGTGCCGGGAAATCGATATGCCGGATATCGATGCCGAACCGGGAGGGGCGATGCCTGTAGAAGGCTCGAAATTGCACGGGCTGGAGCCGATCACCGGGGGGTTGATCGAACAATTGGTCCAGCGGCCGCAGGGCCGGAGCCGATCGCTGCCGGTGGTGGTGGCGGTGGGGCCGCCCGGCAGCGGCAAAACCGTTCTGTTGCAAGAACTCGCGCAGCGTTGCGCGAAACTTCCACTCGCCCATGTGGATCTGCGCCAGGGCGAACGCGCGCCGCGCGAAGTGTTCGGCGAACTCGCGTTCGAGCTGGGCCACTACCGTCGCCAGTTCGGCCGGATCGCTTTCCCACAACTGTGCTGGACGACTTCGCCGCCGTTATGGAACACAACGCGGTGGTGACGGCGGTCCAGGCGATCCGGCAGGCGGCCGGCTACGCCGGGAACACCGTGCACTCCGACCAGGTGCTACAGGCCATGAAACGGCTACACGGGGCCACCGCGGTGCGCGGGGCCGTCGGGGTGCTCTCGTTCGACGAGAACGGGCTACCGACGAACAAACCCATTCCGATCCTGGAGGCCCTGGACGGGGAGCCGCCGCGTTACGTCGAACTTCCGTAACCAGTTTCGGCGCCGCCGGTCACCCGATCAGGCCCGCGCCGCCTCACACAGGAAGACAGCAGCCCCGGTGCCGATACGGGTGATGACCAGCGTATAGGGCCGGGTTCCGGTGGGCTTCAGGCGTCGCCGGAGGACGTCGGGGTCGATATCCACACCGCGGACCAGGATTTCCAGCGGCCCACAGTCCCGGCGGCGCAGTGCGGCCCGCAACACCTTCTCCCGCAGTACGCAGCGGTCGAGAATCCGGAAGCCACGCACCCCCGCCGGAAGACGGTCGCCGGTCAGATAGGCGATCCGGGGATCCAGCTGCCACAGACCGTGGCGGGCCGCGTAGTGCCGGACCAGGCCGGCCCGGACCACCGCACCGTCCGGGTCCACGATCCACTCCCCCGGTTCGCGCTCCGGGATCTCGCTCGGGTCGGCATCGGTGAGAGTGGTCACCGCGCCGGCAGAGGTGAGGACGGTGGCCCGGCGGCCCACACCGGCCTCGCGCAGGCCCGCCGACCACAGGCACGCTTCGCGGACCCCACCGTCCAGCGAGACCACCTCGATCTCGCCGTCCCAGCCCAGCGTATCGAAATCCAGTCCGGGAGCGCATTTCACGACCAGATCACGACCCGCGTATACCGACAGCAGATCAGGTAGCGGCGGTTGTAGCGCGGCCGGATCGTGGGTGCGTTTCCCATCGGCCCGCCGCCCCGGATCGGCGACGACGACCGTGCCGGAGGTGCACGGGACCAGGGCGTCGGCGCGCACGAGCACAGTATTCGGCGTCGCCCGCGGCAGCGTGGGAGGGGGCACCGGCGAGCTGTGTTCATCCCCCTCGCCCGCGGCACCGCGGAAGCCGAGCCCGGGTGCCCCCGGTTCGCCACCTCTCCACTCCGTCGTTGCGGCGGCGCCGGCCACGGAAGTCCCCCTGTGGCGCGCGGGAGCAGCCGGCGCCGGGACCGGATGGGACAGGTTGTGGCGGGCCATGGCGAGCCGGACCGGGTCCAGGTCGCTACCGACCACGCGCGGGCATACGCGGGCCAGTTCGGCCATTTCCGCGCCGATCGAGCAGGTGACATCGTGGACATCGCGACCCGCCAGCCGGGCCGCCCGGTGCCGGGCGACCGGGGTCGGGGTGGCCTGCTGGAGCGCGTCGTCGGTCAACAGCCAATGTTGCGCACCGGACAGTTTGGCCGCGGCCCGGCGGCGCAGGCGGACGGTCTCGATGAGCGCCGGGGCGCGCTCACCGTAGGTCCGGCGCACCGCGGCCACATCACGCAGTTGCGAGGCGGAGGTGAGTTCCAGCTCCGCTACCCCGGCCAGTGCGGCCGTACCGTCGGCCGAGCCGAGGTAGCCGATATCGGCCGCGCTGAAGCCGTACCCCACTATTTCCCGGCGGCGGCCGGTTTCACGCCGGTGATCATGGCGTTGTAGAAGAACTGTCGCGGCACCACCCGGCGCATCACGTTCTCGTCCACCCAGCTCAACCCGAGCCAGGCGCGATACATCGCCATCCGGTAGCCGAAGGTGAGCTTCTCGTCCGGAACGGCTGCCTCGAAGGTCCGCACCGGCCAGCCCCACAGCGCGGCGGCGAGTTCCTCGGTGTGCGCGGCCACGTCCACCGCGCCCGCCGAGCGCGCCATCTCCTCGAGCTGGGTCGGGTCGAAGGTATGCAGGTCGACCACGGCCTCCAGCGCGGCGGCCCGCGACGATTCGTCCAGTTCCTCCTGGGAGCGGCGCCAATCCCGCAGAAACGGGAGTTTGGTGACGGCCGTGGTCGCCTTCCAGGTGATATTGCCCAGATTGCGGGCATAGAAGTTGCCGATGGTGGTCGGCTCGCCGGCGAAGACGAAACGGCCACCGGGCTTCAACACCCGCAGGCATTCCCGCAGCGACTGCTCCACATCCGGGATGTGGTGCAACACAGCGTGTCCGACGACGAGGTCGAAGGCGTCGTCCTCGTAGGGGATGGTCTCGGCGTCCGCGACCCGGCCGTCCACATCCAGGCCCAGATGCTCGGCATTGCGCAGCGCGACCTTCACCATGCCGGGCGACAGATCGGTCACCGAACCGCTCTTCGCGATCCCGGACTGCATCAGGTTCAGCAGGAAGAAACCGGTACCGCAGCCCAGTTCCAGAGCGCGCTCGTACGGCAGCTCCGCGTCGGTGCCGACCGCGGCGTCGAACCGGCCACGGGCGTAATCGATACAGCGTTCGTCATAGGAGATCGACCATTTGTCGTCGTAGGTCTCGGCTTCCCAGTCGTGATACAGCACCTGGGCGAGCTTGGTGTCCTCGAATGCAGCTTCGACCTCCGCGGCGGTGGCGTGCGGATGGGGTGCGGGGTCGTCGGGGCGTACCGTCATGGTCGGAGAGCCTATCCTTTCCCGGCCGATCTTCCGATACCGCCGGGTAGGTTCGGGTGACCCGCGACTCGTTCAGTGCCCGGTGAATACGGCCGACCCCGGCCCGTCACGCAGGTAGGAGCGGGTTCCGAGGCGCTGGTCCGCGGTGTCGAACAGCCCCGCCCACTCGGCACGGGCCCGTTCCGGCCCGTGCGGCCCCGCCTCGAACACCGCCTTCGCGGCGGCCAGCGCCCGCGCCGGACCGTCGGTGAATCGGCGGGCCCAGTCGATCGCCGCCCCCAGAACATCGTCGGGCGCGACCACCTGATCCACCAGACCCAGCCTTGCGGCCTCGTCGGCCTCCACGAAACGTCCGCTGTACACCAGATCCTTCGCCGCCCCGGGACCGATCAGTAGCGACAGCCGCCGGATCCCCGCGAGCGGTATGAGGCCCGCATCGATCTGCGGGAATCCGAGCTTCACATTGTCGCCGATGATGCGCCGGTCGGCCCCCAGCGCCAGCTCCAGCCCCGCCCCGAGGGCGTAGCCGCTGATCGCGGCGACCGTGGGCTGTGGGATCGCGGCCAGGCAGCCCAGCGCGGTCTGCAGGTCACCGGCCATGGCGGCGGCCTGTTCGGCGGGCAGCTCGGCCAGCTCCGCCAGCTCGTCACCCGCGCAGAACACCCGCTCGTCCCCGTAGACCACCAGCGCCGCGATCTCCGGATCGGCGCCGCAGGCGGCGGCCGCCTCTCCGATCTCCCGGATCAGCTGGGTGTCGAACAGGTTCATCGGCGGGCGGGCGATACGCAGCACCGCCACACCACGCCCGGACCCGCTCGCCGCGCCGGACCGGGACAGGGATACGAATTCCGCCATGGACAGTTACGCTACCGGCCGCCGGCGGCGCCACCCGCATTCCCGGAGCCGCCCAGCAGCGACGGATCGGTATCACGCGTCCCCTTGGACCCGACCAGCCGCGACGGGTCCGGCAGGTCGGCGAAGTAGCGCGTATTCTCCGGGAACTGCAGCAGCTGCTTACCATCCACCTCACCGAATACCGGCTGAATCGGATCGATCGCCGGTTCGGCAGCCAGGATCAGCGCGGTATCGGAATAACCGGCCAGCGACGTCAACTGCGACCAGGTCGGCGGCAGCAGCATATGCTCACCCGCCCGCCACGTCTCCAGGGCCGCCGCCGGAGTGGACCACAGCACCAGATCGGTTTCGGTGGTCGCACCGTCGGCCAACTGCCCCTCGGGCAGTACCGCCACGAAGAAGTTGGTGTCATAGCGGCGGCGCTCCACCGTCGGAGTGATCCAGCGCGACCACGGCCGCAGCAGGTCGGCGCGCAACACCAGCCGCTGCTCGGCCAGAAACTCCGACAGCGTCAGATCCCGGCCCTCGATTCGCTCCCGCTCCCGGCGGTACCCGGTGGTATCGGCGACCACGGTATCGGCGGTCGGGCCGGCCAGCAGCACCCCGCACTCCTCGAAGGTCTCCCGCACCGCCGCACAGACCAGCGCCTTGGCCCGCGCCGCGGATACCCCGAACCGCTCCCCCCACCAGCGCGGCGACGGCCCGGCCCAGTCGATCGCCAGCTCCGCGTCCACGGGATCCACCCGGCCACCCGGGAAAGCGGTCATTCCGGCGGCGAAATCCATTGCCCCGGCCCGCCGCTGCAGGAAAACCTCCGGACCGGCGGCGCCGTCACGCACCAGCATCACGGTGGAGGCGTCCTTGGCCTCGGGCACCTCCGCCACCGAATCCGGCACAGTCGTCTCACTCACCCTTCGCACACTAGCTGTGGGGGCGGGGCGGCGCATAGCCGGCGACACGGGCAACCGCAGTCTCCCGCTCCCAGTTGGCCGCACAGCCCCCAGGCCTGAGACCATGGCGCATGCGTGCCCGGCCTTCCGCTGTGCCGGTTGTCGTTCGCCCACGGTTTCATCACCGTTCCCGAAGTCTCGCGCTTTCCGGCCCCCGGTGGATCCCCTACCGCGACCGGTGGCGGCCCAACCGGCGCTTCCGGCGGGCGAAGTAGCGGCCGTCGATGCGGTCGAGGGCGATGGACTGGCGGAAGGCTTCGCTCAGGTTCTCGGCGGTGAGCACGTCGTCGAGCAACCCCTGGGTGACGATTTCGCCCTCGCTGATCAGCATGCAGTGGGTGAAGCCCGGCGGGATTTCCTCGACGTGGTGGGTTACCAGCACCAGTGCCGGAGCGTCGGGGTCGGCGGCCAGATCGCCGAGGCTCTCCACCAGTTCCTCACGGCCGCCCAGGTCCACGCCCGCGGCCGGTTCGTCCAGCAGCAGCAGCTCCGGGTCGGTCATCAGGGCGCGGGCGATCAGGACGCGTTTGCGTTCGCCTTCCGACAGCGTCCCGTAGGTGCGATCCAGAAGGTGTTCGGCGCCGAGGCTTTCCAGCATGTCGATCGCCCGGTCGGTATCGAGGTCGTCGTATTTCTCACGCCAGCGGCCGAGTACCGCGTAACCGGCGGAGACGACGAGGTCGGCGACCCGCTCCTCCGGGGGGATACGTGCGGCGAGGGCTGCGGAGGACAGGCCGATCCGGGGCCGCAGTTCGCTGACATTCGTTTTGCCGAGTCGTTCACCGAGTACGTAGGCGGTGCCGTAGGAGGGGTGGGTCTCGGCTGCCGCGACCTGCAACAGCGAGGTCTTACCGGCTCCATTGGGGCCCAGGACGACCCAGCGTTCGTCGAGTTCTACCTGCCAGGTCAGCGGGCCGACGAGATTGTGCCCGTTGCGGCGGATGGAAACATTGGTGAAGTCGATGAGCAGATCTGGATCGGGGTGCGCCACGCGCTCCATCTTGTCTCGAGGCGAACACGCTCGCGGCACCGGCACCCGCGATTCGCCGCGGCCCCGGCGCGGAAGACCACCCGGACCGGCGGTATCCGACAAACAGGACGGGTGAGAGCACATCGGCGCCGACGCCTCGGGAAGCCGCGCGACGGCCACCGCGGCGCGTTCACCCGCGGCGGCGGTGAGCCGGGAGTGATGTCGGCCGCCGACCACCCGGTCGACGTGATACATCGCTTCCGGGTGGCCGGCCGTGTGGACGGTGCGCGGCTCCTACCACTGGTCCGGCCGCGCGGGCCGGGTGGCGATCACGGTCGTCGAACCCGGCGCGACCTCGGTGAAACCGGCGTCGCGCACCGCGGTCGCCGCGCTGCGGGTGACGGCCGCCCGCAGCATCTGCCACTCGTCGGGCCCGGCCTCGCGGACCGCGCAGGCGAATCCGCGCTGCGCCCAGGTCCGGGCCTGTTCCACCGGCAGCGCGCCGGCGAAAAGCATGCTCGCGTGCCCGACCTGCGCGGCGGCCTTGCCGACGGTCATCCCGAGTTCGGCATTGACCCAGAACACGGGAACATCCAGGGGCACCGGACCGGGATCGTCGGATTCCAGATCGGTGCCGCCGATCTGGAGGCGCCGGATCCGCGGGTCGACCTCCCCCACCGGTCCCGGTACCAGGGCCCGTACCAGCGCGCCGCCGCTTTCGACGGTCACTCCGGGGACCTCGTTCGCGGCCGCCCACTGCGCCCCACGCGCCCGCCGGGCGACCTTCCTGATCCGTGCGCGCTTCCACGCCAGATACCGCTGCTCCCATTCACCTTCGTACCCGACGCGCGGGTCCAGGCACAGCATGACCGCCGCGGCCGCCGCGGCCGCGAGCACATCGCTGCGCGCGGGCGGATCGGTCTTGGGCAGGTGCAGCACCATCTGCATCGCCTGTACCTGCGCGGGATCCTCGGGATCGCCCAGCTTCCCGTATCCCGCGGCGAGTTCGGCGTGGCGTTCGGAAAACCCCGGGTCCGCGAGGAACTCGGGATCGACGTCTTCCGGGAAGTCCGGCTCCGCATCCATCTCGCGACCGTTCGCCGCTACCTCCGTCACGCCGCTATCCGGCATTCCACCAACCCTCCCAACACCCGAGCTTCACCGGACGACAGCCTACCCACGCACCGACACCCCACCCCTCGCGGTGCCGAGTCCGGCGGGGCCGCAGACAAATACGAATTCACCCCAGTGGTACCCGCCGCAGCAGGCCGTCCTCGGCGTCCGCGGCCTCGACCTCGTCGCGGGTCACGCCCAGGATGAACAGCACGGCATCCAGGTACGGCTGCGACAGCGCGGTGTCGGCGACCTCCCGCAGCGCGGGTTTGGCGTTGAACGCCACGCCCAGGCCCGCCGCGTTCAACATATCGATATCGTTTGCGCCGTCACCCACCGCGACCGTCTGCTCCATCGGCACCCCGGATTCGGCCGCGAAGGCCCGCAGCGCGGTCGCCTTGTAGGCACGGTCCACGATCTGCCCGACCACCCGGCCGGTGAGCTTCCCGTCGACCACTTCCAGGACGTTGGCCCGGACGAAATCGAGGTCCAGTTCGCGGGCGAGCGGGTCGATCACCTGCCGGAACCCACCGGAGACCACCCCACACCGGAAGCCGAGCCGTTTGAGCGTCCGGATGGTGGTCCGCGCACCGGGGGTGAGCTCGATCGTCGCCGCCACCTCCCCGATCACCGATTCGTCCAGTCCGGCCAGCGTCGCCACCCGCTGCCGCAGCGATTCCGCGAAATCGATCTCCCCGCGCATCGCCGACTCGGTGACCTCCCGCACCTGTTCCTCGACCCCCGCGTAGGCGGCCAGCATCTCGATCACCTCACCCTGGATCAGGGTGGAATCCACATCGAAGACGATCAGTCGTTTGGCCCGGCGCGCCAGTCCGGCCCGCTCCACCGCGATATCGACCTGTTCGATGACCGCCACATCGGCCAGCGCGGTCCGCAACCGGGAATCGGTATCCCCGCCGTGATCCGAGGCCGTGACCATGAGTTCCATCCCGGTCACCGGGTAGTCGGCGATACCGCGGATGGTGTCGATATTCGCGCCGAGACCGGCCAGTTCCCGGGACACCGCGCTGAACGCCCGCGCCGTCACCGGCGACCCGAGCACCACGACGGCGTGCGTGGACACCGGGGCCCGCGCGACCTGGGCGTCGATATCGACGTCCACCTGCATACCGACGGTGTTCATCGCCTCCTCGAGCTCGTCCTGCAGCGACTCGGGGTCGGACGGGCAGCTGATCAGCACACCCAGGGTGAGCCGGCCGCGGATCACCACCTGCTCGATATCGAGCAGACTCACCCGGTGCCGTGACATGGCCGTCAGCAGAACCGATGTCACACCGGGACGGTCGGGCCCGGTAACGGTGACCAGCACGGTGGTCTCGGCCAAAACAAACCCCTATCTTTGGCGGCGCCTCCGCGCCAGGAAGAAGCGCCACGCTGCGCACAATCGCAGGACTCGCGGGCCTGCCCACAACAATGTAAGTACACCCGCCACCTGGTCTACGGACGGCCCCCTCCCCGCACGCCCACACAGAAGCCTCGGACAAGCCCACCACCACATCCCCGCGAACCAACACACTCACCCCGGCTGTCGAATGCCGCCGCAACCCGCATGCGTCGAGAGTCTTACGAGACACCGCGAAGGGTTGAGGCCCGTCTCGCCCCTTGACCGAAGGTGCTCAACGGTCGCCCTCTATGGACGGGTCCACCGCACATCGCAGGAGCCGAAGGCTGGAGTCTCGAGGCCGAAACGGCAAGACCAAGGGGGCCTCAACCCCGCGGCGCCGCAGGGCTCCGCCAAAAACACAGCACCTTCACGAACAAACCGGCATCTCTCACCTTCACGAACTGCCTGCCTGCGCGCTCTCGCGTATCCCGGGACCGCAGCCCCGCTCCGAGGCGAACCGAGAATCCCTCGCCCACATCCGACGCCGACCACAGACGAATGCACCCCCCGACCGAAGCCGACGGGTGCATTCGTGAACGACCGAAGGTCAGGACTTGACCAGCGTCTCCTCGGGATGATGCTTGGCATCCCCCGTGAATCCGACGTGCGCTTCCTTACGCATCCGCTCGACCATATGCGGATAGTGCAGTTCGAAGGCGGGACGTTCGGAGCGGATTCGCGGCAGCTCGTAGAAGTTGTGCCGCGGCGGCGGGCAGCTGGTGGCCCATTCCAGGGAGTTGCCGTAGCCCCACGGATCGTCCACCGTGACCACTTCGCCGTATCGGTAGCTCTTGAAGACGTTCCACAGGAACGGCAGCATCGAGGCGCCGAGGATGAAGGCACCGATGGTGGAGACGGTGTTCAGCGTGGTGAATCCGTCACCGGCCTGGTAGTCGGCGTAACGGCGGGGCATACCTTCGGCGCCCAGCCAGTGCTGCACCAGGAAGGTGAGGTGGAAGCCGAGGAACGTGGTCCAGAAATGCCATTTCGCGAGCCGCTCGTCCAGCATGCGGCCGGTCATCTTCGGGAACCAGAAGTAGATACCGGCGTAGGTGGCGAACACGATCGTGCCGAAGAGCACGTAGTGGAAGTGCGCGACCACGAAGTAGGAGTCGGTGACGTGGAAGTCCAGCGGCGGGCTGGCCAGGATGACACCGGACAGACCACCGAAGAGGAAGGTGACGAGGAAGCCCACCGAGAACAACATCGGTGATTCGAACGTCAATTGCCCCTTCCACATGGTGCCGATCCAGTTGAAGAACTTCACACCGGTCGGGACCGCGATGAGGAAGGTCATGAACGAGAAGTAGGGCAGCAGCACCGCGCCGGTGGCGTACATGTGGTGCGCCCACACCGCGATCGACAGGGCCGCGATGCCCAGGGTCGCGTAGACCAGGGTGGTGTAACCGAAGATCGGTTTACGGCTGAAGACCGGGAAGATCTCGGAGACGATACCGAAGAACGGCAGCGCGATGATGTAGACCTCCGGGTGCCCGAAGAACCAGAACAGGTGCTGGTAGAGCAGGATGCCGCCGGTGCCCGGGTCGTAGATGTGGCCGCCCAGGTGCCGGTCGTAGGCCAGGCCCATCAGCGCGGCGGTCAGCAGCGGGAAGGCGAGCAGGACGAGCACGCTGGTGACGGCGATGTTCCAGGTGAAGATGGGCATCCGGAACATGGTCATACCCGGAGCGCGCAGGCAGACCACGGTCGTCAGCATGTTCACACCGCCGAGGATGGTGCCCAGACCGGAGACGGCCAGACCCATGATCCACAGATCGGTGCCGACACCCGGCGAGTGCAGGATATCGGTGAGCGGCACGTAGGCCGTCCAGCCGAAGTCCGCGGCGCCGCCCGGGGTGATGAAGCCGGCGGTCGCCATGGTGGCGCCGAACGCGTACAGCCAGTAACTCAAGGCGTTCAGGCGCGGGAAGGCGACGTCGGGGGCGCCGATCTGCAGCGGCAGGATGATGTTGGCGAAGCCGAAAACGATCGCGGTCGCGTAGAACAGCAGCATGATCGTGCCGTGCATGGTGAACAGCTGGTTGAACTGCTCGGGCGACAGGAACTGCAGGCCCGGACGAGCGAGCTCACCACGCATCATGAGGGCCATCAGGCCACCGATGAGGAAGAACGCCATCGAGGTGGTCAAGTACATGACACCCAGGACCTTGGGGTCCGTGGTGGTCACCATCTTGTAGATGAACGACCCCTTCGGCCCTGTTCGCGCCGGAAATGGCCGAGTCGCTTCCACCCCCTGCGGGACTGGTTTGGGCTCTACGGCAGTCACTGATCCTCCTGAAGGTGCCTTTAAAGTCCGCTCCGCAGGCTCCACTGTTTTGCCCGCCGCCCGGTGTGCCCGGGCGGCCAACGGTTAGCTTGCGCTTCTCGAATCGTAAACCTTCCGCTGAAGCGGGGTCCCCCGGGTCCTACTCTCTGTCGTACTCGGGGCCGCCGAGCACTCTTTCCCGAGCGAACGCCCGCCGGTCACCGGTGGCAGCAGCAGGCCCCGAGTACACCGACCCGGCTCACCGTCCCTATCACGCAGCCGCACAGAGCAGACACAACCCCATGCGCCGAGTCCTACGAAGCACCGCCGAGGGGCGAAGCCCATCTCGCCGTCCATGCCGCACAAAACAGATGTAACCCGTACGCGTCGAGTTGTACGAGATACCGCGAAGGGTTGAGGCCCGTCTCGCCCCTTGACCGAAGGTGCTCAACGGCCGCGCTCTACGGACGGCCCACCGCACATCGCAGGAGCCGAAGGCTGGAGTCTCGAGGCCGAAACGGCGAGACCAAGGGGGCCTCAATCCCGCGACGCCGAAGGCGGCGCCAAAAAACACAGCCGTGTACCCTTCCCCGCATGCCGGTGAGCCCCGCTGTCCACAACCCCGCCGCGCGTGAGCCCTGGATCTCCGGGCGGACCGGCCGGTTCGGCCGGCTTCTGGGCGCCGTGCTCGCCTGTACCGCGCTGGCGGTGTCGGCGTGCGCGGATCATCCCGACGATTCGGCCTCGATCATCCGCACCACGACGAAAATCGCAGGTGCGGGGGTGGTCGGTATCGAACGCGACACCACGCAGGCCTGCCCGCTACCGTCCCCGCCCGATCCGGCGGACGGCCCGACCCGCACCGTCCGGCACGCGTCGGGCGAGTCCCGGGTTCCGGCGGATCCGCAGCGCATCGTGGTGCTGGGGACCTCCGCGCTCGATGCCACCTGCGCGGTCGGGCTGTGGGAGCGGGTGGTCGGCACGACCACGGTCCCGGGTCCCGCGCCGCAGCCCGGCTATCTGGGTTACGGGGTGGTCGAGATCCCCGGTGTCGGTACCGCCGCCGATCCTGATCCGGCACTCATCGCCCAATTGGACCCCGATCTGATCATCGGCGAGGTCCCCGCCGGCCGCGCCGGCTATGAAGCATTGAGCGCGATCGCCCCGACGGTGCTGGTCGGCGCGGAGCCGAACTGGGAGGAGCAGTTCACCGCGTTCGCGGGCGCAATGGGCCGGCAGGGTGCGGGCGCGGCGGCGCTGGACGCCTATCACACCGAAGCCGCCGATACCGGCGCCACCATCAACGCCCGCTACGTCCAGGCCTCGATCGTGCGTTTCACCCCGGGCGGTACGGAGTACCTGGGCAGCGAAACCTTCGCCGCGCAGATCCTCGCCGATACCGGCGCCACCCGGCCCACCGCGCAGCGCGACACCTCCGCCCCGATCGACGAATCCGATCCCGTGGCCGCCGAGGGCGATCTGATCTATGTACTGTTCGCGGGCCCGGACGGGCAGGAGCACGGGGAATCGGTGATGCGCTCGCAACCGTGGGAGGAACTCGGCGCGGTGGTCGATAATCGCACCTTCGTGGTCGACGACGCGCTGTGGCATACCACCGGCCTCACGGCGGCGCGGGCGGTTCTCACCGATATCCGCGACACCCTGAACGCCTACGTCATGGACTGACGCTCCCGCGCACGCCCGGTCGAGGTGGGCAGCCTCGGGTACGTGGTCGGCATTCCACCTCGTGGGGACCGACGCTGCCCGCACACCCGGTCGGGGTGGCGGTCGCCGGTACGGGGCCGCCGCCCGGCACTCCGTGCGAGCCACCCGCCGGGTCTCACCGCACAGCAGGACCGGAGCCCGGTACCGCGCGGCGGCATCGCCCGCCGAATAGGCGCCGATCGGTCCACAGAGGACTCACAGTGCGGCTCCAGTAATCCGCCAGACAGCGTCCCTACCGTGGTTCTCACCCCATCGGAAAGAGGTGCCCACGTGCGGAAACGACCTGAACGGCCACGGACGGAACTACCCTACGAACACGATCTCGGGCTCGCCCACGATATGTCGGTGATGCTGGGCCGCCGGCGGGCGCTGTGGATCATGGGCGCGGTCGGGACCGCATCCGTGGCCGCGGCCTGCTCGTCAGGTACCGGCACCGCACCACCGGTTCGGCAGCATTCACCGCCGCGAGCGGCACCGCGGGCGCGGGGGAGAACGCCCGGCTGACCGCCCAGATCGCGCTGCCGCGGGGAGCCTGCGAGCAGGTGTTCGGTGCCGACTCCGGTTATGCCCGCAGTGTGACGAACCTCGGGGGAGGTGACGCCGGCCCGGGACAACGTCTTCGGTGACGGCCGGGACGCCGAGCCGGCCACGGTGACCGGCGATCCCGGGAGCGGGATGGAGATCTCGCTCACCATCGCTTAGCCGAGAAGTCGGCGAACCGAGCCGACGGTGGTCCCGGACAGAGCGGCCCCCGCCGGAACCGCCCGCGGGTGGCGCGGGGCCCGATGGTTCTCCGCCCGCGGGTGGCGCGGGGCCCGGTGGTGCTCCGCCCGCAGGCCCACCTCCCGGCGACGGCACCGCCTCCGGCACCGGGCCCGGCGTAGAACCGCGGAACGCTGGTCCGGCCGGCTGACCGGAACACGGCCCACCGGATCCCGCACACCGCCGAAGGCACCGGTCCGCAATCGGACATCAACCGTTCCGAGACCCTGTTTCCGCAGGTGAACAGCCTTAACCGGCGTACCGTCGAAGTATGGGCGGCAACACTGAGGGTGATCGCTCACTCGCGAGCCGGCTGAGTATCGGGATCGCCATCGGACTGGCGATCGGTATCCCGCTCGGCCTCGTGGTGCTGAACAACCTGGTCCTCGGAATCGGGCTGGGTATCGGCTTCGGGCTGGCCTTCGGTCTCGCCATGGCACCGTCGAGTGACGACAGATCCGATGGCCACCACAAACCACCGTCCGACGACTGAAGTACGCTCGGCGCCTGCGGGGCCCACGCGCGCCGAAATCTCCCGCTCCCTAGCGCATTCGACGCGTGAAACACAAGTTGTGGTAGTGCTCGGCGATTCAACCCCCAAGGGGTAGTGTTACGGCACGCGCTGAGCAGTCGTCGGATTCGTTGGGAAGGGTGTGGAAGCAGCATGAAGCTCATCGATCGGGTTTCGGCCATCAACTGGAATCGGGTACCCGACGAGAAGGACGCCGAGGTCTGGGATCGGCTCACCGGTAACTTCTGGCTGCCGGAGAAGGTCCCGGTGTCCAACGACATCCCCTCCTGGAACACCCTCACCGCCGACGAGAAACAACTCACCATGCGGGTGTTCACCGGCCTCACCCTGCTGGACACCATCCAGGGCACCGTCGGCGCGGTCAGCCTCATCCCCGACGCGCTGACCCCGCACGAGGAGGCGGTGCTCACCAATATCGCGTTCATGGAGTCGGTGCACGCCAAGAGCTACAGCTCGATCTTCTCCACCCTGTGCTCGACCCGCGAGATCGACGACGCTTTCCGCTGGTCGGAGGAGAACCGCAACCTCCAGCGCAAGGCCGAGATCGTTCTCGAGTACTACCGCGGCGAGGACCCGCTCAAGCGTAAGGTCGCGTCCACCCTGCTGGAGAGCTTCCTGTTCTACTCCGGCTTCTACCTGCCGATGCACTGGTCCTCACGCGCCAAGCTCACCAACACCGCCGATATGATCCGCCTGATCATCCGGGACGAGGCGGTGCACGGCTACTACATCGGCTACAAGTACCAGCGCGGACTCGAACAGGTCACCCAGGCCGAACGCGACGAGCTGAAGAACTACACCTTCGAGCTGCTGTTCGAGCTCTACGACAACGAGGTCGACTACACCCAGGACCTCTACGACGAGGTCGGCCTGACCGAAGACGTCAAGAAGTTCCTGCGCTACAACGCCAACAAGGCCCTGATGAACCTGGGTTACGAGGGCCTGTTCCCGAAGGACGAGACCGAGGTGAATCCGGCCATCCTCTCGGCCCTGTCCCCCAATGCCGACGAGAACCACGACTTCTTCTCGGGTTCGGGTTCCAGCTATGTCATCGGCAAGGCGGTCAACACCGAGGACGAGGACTGGGAGTTCTGACCGGAACGGCGCCGATATCCGGCTGAGCGGACGATTCGAGGCATCCTGTCGAGCGGGACCGCCGCATCGGGGTCGCGGCGATGAGTATCGATGGTCAGCGAGCGGCGAAGACTCGCGAAACGTCCGGAGACCGGGTGGAGCCGGGCGTCGATTCGGCTCCACCCGGCGGTCGCAGTGTCCTGGCAGCCGACCGGTAGTACGGCGCCGAGCCGATGCTCGGTGTGCGGGTAGGTGCGGTAGCGGCCCACACGCTCGGCGTCCGACGCAGCCGGCTTACCTTTATCGAACCGGAGTATCGGCTGGTCGTCACCCTCGGAACCGAGTCACAGATTTGATGGTTTCGAAACCGGTGAATCCGACCGACCGCCGTTAAGGTTGAGGGCGACCTACCCACTTCAGGGAGATGGCGATCATGGCAAATTCGGTCATGGACGACTACGTCAGTCAACTGCGCGTCGCGCTACACCAGCTCCGCGATTGGCCCTACCCCGATCAGATCGATCACGCGCTCTTTCGGGCAATTATGAAAACCCCGCACGATGTGGGCGGGGAGCCCGATGCGCCGGCTGTTTTCGAAGAGAAGGAAGAGGAGGTCTGGGAGCTCAATACGTTCATCACCTGCGAGGTGCTGGGCTGGCGGGGCATCTGGACTTCCGAGGAACGTCGCCGGCTGGGAAATGTCGATGTCGGGCGTACGCAATATCTCGGGTTTCCCTATTACGGCCGCTGGGTGCTGGCCGTCGCTCGCTGCCTCATCGACAAACGGCATATCACGCTGCGTGAACTGCTCGAACGAACCCAGGAGGTCCGGGAGCGCAGCGCGGGCAGCTCCGGCCCGTTGACGGCCGCGCCCCGTGGCACCGGAGACGGTACCGAGGTGGCCCGGAATATTCATCACCGTGACGCGGTCGGTCACGGCGATCCCCAATGTTTCGCCGGGCAGGCGGAAACTCCCCGGTTCGGAGTCGGCGACCGGGTACTGGTGCGTGATCTTCCGACCATCTTCTACACCCGCACCCAGGAGTATCTGCGCGGCAAACCGGGGACGGTCGTCAAAGTGTCGTACGAGAGCCCGATACCGGAAGACGAGGCGTTCGACCGCGAGGACCGGCGCCCCGAATGGTTCTACATCGTGCGCTTCGATATGACAGATCTGTGGGATCCGTATCGAGGATCCCCCGGCGACACCTTGCAGGCGGAAATATCGGAGCCCTGGCTCCAGGCGATCTCGTAGACCGGGTTACACCTCAGTGGGAGGAACACGATGAGCGGGATATCGAACGAAGGCGAGGACACCGAAGCACCCCGGCACGCGGCGCCGATGGTGGAGGAGGTCACCGATTTCGAGGTGCTCGAGGTCGCGCTACGCGAACTCGCGATCGAGAAGGGACTGTTCACCGCCGAGGACCACCGCCGGTACACCGAGTATTTCGAGCAATTGGGTCCGGCGCCGGGTGCCCGGTTCGTCGCCAAGGCGTGGTCCGACCCCGACTTCAAGCAGCTCGCCTTGGACGACGCCATCACCGCATGCCATGAGGTCGGCATCGATTGGCTGAAACCGACCGGCTTCGGAACCCCCAGCGATTTCACCGCGCTGCACGTCCTCGAGGACACACCGACGCTGCATCACGTGGTCTGCTGCAGCCTGTGCTCCTGCTACCCCCGTCCGCTGCTCGGGAATTCGCCCGAGTGGTACCGGACCCCGAACTACCGCCGCCGGCTCGTCCGCTGGCCGCGTCAGGTTCTCGCCGAATTCGGCCTCTACCTCACCGAAGATGTCGAGATCCGCGTCGAGGACTCCAATTCCAAGCATCGGTTCATGGTCCTACCGGTACGCCCGGACGGCACGCAGGGATGGAGCGAGGAGGAGCTCACCCAGATCGTGACACGTGACTGTTTGATCGGCGTCGCCCTGCCCAAGCCGGGACGCACCGCGGATGTGGAACGCCCCGTACACACCGCGGTGCACCCGGCGCAGAACTACTGACGGACCGGAGGACAACAGATGCCAGTGAGCGAGGACATTACGCGGGTCAGAGTGCCGCTGTTGGAGGAGATGATCGCCCGGGGGCAGGTGTGGTCACGAATGGCCGACAAGTACGGCGTCGAGAACCCGTCGCCACCGTGGAAATCGAGTCTGGACGGAATATGCGACGCCCTCGACCGCGAAGGGGCGGCACTGCCGCTGCTCACCCGGCGTGACGAGGAGGACCGTCTCACCGAGGAGGTGTATCCGGCGCTGCCGTTTCCGGAGAATCAGCTCGTCGCGCTGGCGCATTCGTTGATCGCCAGAGGAGTCATCGACGAAGCCGAGTTGGCCGGCCAGATCGAGGAGGTCCGGGCCAGGCTCGAAGCGGGGGGATGAATCGGTCGTCGGTGCGTGTGGAAGAACGCGTCTCCGGTGCGGCGACGGTGTCACCGCACCGGAAGACACCGATCAGGCGTGGGCACGCAACGCGTCGATGAACCACTCCCAGGCCGGAACGCGAGGTTCCCGCCGCGGCCAGTCGTTGAGTACTGCCAGCAGCTCCCAGTACCGCTCGACCCGGCGGTCGGTGAATACCTCGGTCCGATCGGCCAATCGCCGGCGTGCCGCCGCGGGCAGAGCGGCGTCGACGATCTGTTCCAGTACCTCTTTGCCGCGGACGGATCCGGGTGTCACGCCTTCGTCGAGCGCGCGCCCGGCGTACTCGGACACACGATCCGGATCGATGTCGCTCTCCGGCCCGGTCTCGCCGGTGGCGCCGACCACCGCCATCTGCCGGCAACGGGCCTGGAAGTCGGTGTCGGTCACCAGTTCGGCCAATTCGATCCAGGCGTTCACCTGCTCCGGGCTCGGGTCGTCGGGGAGTTCAGGGGGCAGCATGCGCATCCCGTGCGCGATAGTCGCGCCCGGCGCGTCGTCCGCTATCCCGTCGAACATGGCGTTGACGAAGTCGTCGATCAACCGTTGCCGTTCGGCGGCGGACAGTTCGGCCATCTTGTGCATAATTCTCATCTCCTCGGTCGAGCTTCCTCGATGAGCGACCGAACGCAGGACCGCGCGCCGGATCCGCAGGGTGCGGATCTCGGCGTCCAAGGCGCGGGCGTGTGATGCGGCGACCTCGGCCACGGTGGCCTGTCGTCGCAACACCTTCTGCACAGTCGGCAGGTCCAGGCCCAGCTCACGGAGCGTGCGCACCAGATCGAGCCGGGCCACCGCTTCGGTGTCGTAGAGCCGGTAGCCGGACGGCGACCGATCGGTCGCCGGTACGACTCCGGAGTCCGACCAAAACCGGATGGTCCGCACCGAGAGTCCGGTGCGGCGTGCCAACTCACCGATGGTGAACAGTCCCTCGTGGTCACTCACGGGAATCAGCCTGAACCTTCCAGTAGATGGAGAGTCAACAGATATTTCGTCCGAATCGCACGTCGGCAGGATCCGGCTGCCCCGGTGCTTTCCGATGATGTTCGCCGGCGGCCCCCGCGATCGCGATGATCCGGTCCCGCAACTCCGCCGGGGCGAGGATATCGACCTCGGCGCCGAAACCCACCAGCATGGCCGCGGCCACTTCCACACTGCGCACCGGCAGCCGGTACATATCCGGCTCGCCAGGGACGGGATCGGGGTCACCGAGCGCGGTCACCGCCAGGGACCGCAACACCAGCGATAGTCGCGGCCGGTGCACGCGCAACACGATCTCGGTGGCGGGCGCTGCACGGAAGTCGTCGCGCATCTGCCGCCACACCCGGTGCAGATCGAGGTCCGGCGGCCGGCGGCCGGGTTCACCGAGCCGGCGCACGGCGCTGATCCGGGACACCCGGTAGCTGCGCGGCCTGCCCCGATGGGCGGCGACGAGATACCAGGTCGTGCCGACAACCGGCGCCGACCCACGCCCGCTCCCCGCCCGAGCCGATATCGACACGAACCGGCCCGGTGAGGACTACTTGAAACGGTCGAGCGCCGCCCTCGACCGGTGGGCCGACGACACCATGCTGACCCGCACACTCATCGCGCCCTGGGGCGAGGCCCCCGGTGGACTCGCCGTCGGCGGATACCTCATGGAAACCGTCGCGCACGGCTGGGACCTGGCCGTATCCATCGGACAGCCCGCGGAAGCCGACCCGGCACTGGTGGCCAAGGCGCAGGCCATCGCCGACCGGGCGTTGAGCGACGCGTTCCGCGGTCCCGGGTCACCGTTCGGTATTCGCGTCGAGCCGCCCGCCGAGGCCGGACCGACGGAGCGACTGGCCGCCTTCCTCGGCCGCAGCCGGCCCGAGAGCCGCTGACGGTTTCCGCGCGCCCGTCGCACCGCGTCGCAGATCGGGCCGGTGCGGTGGGCAGGCCGCCCTACAGGCCGAGGACCATTTCGAATTCGCGCCGGTCTCCCGAATGCCGGTCCGTCAACCCGTGGCGCGAGTACAGCCGTTCGAGCGCGGGACAGCTGGTTGGCAAGACCTCAGTGGTCGCCGGAGGAGCCGGCGGGGTCACCGCCGTTCGACCGGCGGGCTTGGGCGTACGTGTTCGTCACGGCCGGCGCGTGGCCGAACCGGAGGCCGCCGTCGAGGATGTACGGGCCCGGCGAACGCAGGTGTCCGGGCATGGTCGTCGGGCTCGCCCGCGGTTTACTCGCGCGGGCGGAGTCTGGCATTCGGCAGCGGTGGCGCCGGTAGTGGCGGCTTTTGGTGGGGTGGGGACTCGCCGAACAGAGCAGGCTTTCCGGCATCCCTCGGGTCGGCGGGTTCGAAACCGAGCTCGGCCTGGTAGCGGCGCCGGTACTCGACAATCTCCTGGTGATCGCGTCCGACGAAGTTCCACCACATCACGATCTGCTCCCGCAGCGGGACGCCTCCCAGGAGGATGACGCGGGCTCCGGTGTCGCCCGCGGTGATGACCAAGGTGTCGGATCCGGGCGGTATGTAGGCGAGTGATCGGTGGTCGACGGCGGCCGAGTTCACCGTGACCTCGGCGCTCTCGGCGAGGACGGCGTGTTCGAAGTCGGCCCGCACGGTGAGTTGTGTCGAGGCACCGGGCTCGAGTACCGGTTCGGCACCGAGCAGGTCCGGGGTTCGCGTGTCGACCGGGGAGCTCGATCCGAGCAGCGCTCCGATGAACACACGTGCCGTGACGCCGGGGCGTGTCACCGATTCCGGCGCATAGTGCGCGAAGGCGTTCTCGCTGAACCTCGTCGCGTACCAGAGCTGCACGCCGTGCAGGGCGCCGGAATCGCCGGATATCACCGGCATCAAATACTGGCGATACTCCGAACCGGCATGCAACGCGCGCCGGCAATGTGAGGATGGGGGCATCGAGCCGACGAGGGAGGAACCATGGGGAAGTTGGACGGAAAAGTCGCTGTCGTCACCGGCGGCGCCCGCGGGCAGGGCCGCTCGCACGCCGTGACGCTGGCCACGGCGGGCGCCGATATCGTGCTGTGCGATATCGCCGCGCCCATCGCGAGCGTGCCCTACGCACTCGGTTCGGAAGACGACCTCGCCGATACGGTGAAACTGGTCCGCGACACCGGCCGCCGCTGTGTACCCGTCACCGCCGACGTTCGTGATCAGGAACAGCTCTACGCCGTCGCCGACCGCGCCATCGACGAATTCGGCCGTATCGACATCCTCGTGGCCAACGCGGGCATCGCATCCAACGCTCTGATCGCCGAAATGCCCGAACAGACCTGGCAGGACATGATCGATGTCAACCTGACCGGCGTCTACCACAGCTTCCGCGCCGTCGTCCCACATATGATCGAGCGCGGCGCGGGCCGCATCGTCGCCACCGCCTCCATCGTCGCCCGCATGGGCGCCCGCAGATCCGGCCACTACGCCGCCGCGAAATGGGGTGTGGTCGGCCTGGTGAAATCACTGGCCGAGGAGGTCGCGGAACACGGCATCACCGTGAACGCGGTCCTCCCCTCGGGCGTACAGACCGACATGATCATGAACCCCGCCACCTACCGCGAACTGATGCCCGACCACGAGAACCCCACCCGCGAGGACGCCATGGCGATGTTCGAGGCCGGGGGCGGGTTGATCCAGCCCGAAGAGGTCTCGGAGTTGATCCTGCTACTCGTCTCCGACTCCGGCGGCCGCTACAACGGCGAAGCGCTGACAATCTCCGGCGGCCTGAGCACCCACACGGTCTGAGCGGATCTATTCGGATCCACTGGATTGGCGAACCGCGGCAGAGACCTTCGAGTCCGGACCGACAGGATGAAGCCGACACAATGAAATCGTCCAGGTGTCGCGACGCTCACTGGGACTATCGGGAGTTCTTCGCCACCCCTGTTATCGCCGGTGGCCATATCGGGTACACATTCGTAGCCGGACCGCCTGTCACCGGTGATCTGGTTCCGACGGTCACGGCCTTCGGCCCGGATCAGGCCGAGGTGGGGCGGGCCCGCGCCACAGTTCCCGGCGCCCTGAGACGACGGGAGATCGTTTTCAGTCCCCGCGCATCCGGGCGATGAAGGCGTCCCAGTCCGCAGGCGCGAAGTCCAGCGCCGGACCGACCGGGTTCTTGGAATCCCGGACACCTACCCGTCCTGATCCCAACCATGCGACTTCCACGCAGTCGCCACCACCCCCGCTGTACGACGACTTGAACCACTGCACACCCGATAATTCGCCCATTACTGGTCGTATCTCCTTGCGATTCCTCTTATTCGATCTCGTGAAGTCACCTCATCGAGCGCCGCGGACCGGAGCGTTTCGTACAGTGAGCGAAACCGCATCACATCATCGGCGTCCTCGAAAGTCATGGAGCCGATGGCACCCTCAGAGTGGACCACGGCCGGTTCGCTATCCGGGAAGTCGAGCACGATGAAAGGCTGGACGACATCACCGGTCGGTAGCCCGGCGGCGAAAGGCAGTACCCGCAAAGTGACGTTGTCGTGGGTGCTCGTATCGGCGATTGCCCGGCACTGAGCTGCCATGATTCGCTTCGAACCAACCACCGTGTGCAGCACGTTCTCATGCAGCAAGTACTCCATCCCAGTCTTCGACCGCCGCTGCGCGAGCCGTCGCTGACGCTGCATCCGCATCTCTACCCGGCTGTCTATCTGCTGCTCGCGGTCGTCCGGCGCGTAGGCGCGGTAGATAGCTCTGGCATAGTCGGCCGTTTGAAGAAGGCCAGGAATCACAAGCGGTTGGAAGAACCGCAAATCGGTGGCATAGGCCTCCAGCTCGAGATAGGAACTGAATCCCTCGTGCATAAAATGTCGATAGTTCTGCCACCAGACCTTCGTATTCGATTCCGCGGCAATGGCCATCAGATACTGGGTGCGATCGTCCGGCAGATCGAAGTAACGGCAGAGGTATTCGACTTCCCGAACCTTGATCCGCTCGTACTGCCCCAGTTCGATCCGGCTCAATGTCGCCCGGCTGAACTCGGTCTCCCGAGCCACCTGTTCGAGCGTCGAACCGCGTGCGTGACGCGCGTCGCGCAACGCTCTCCCCAGTTGCCGCCGCGGCAGTGTGGTGCCGCTGAGATCCGCCTTGCTCGGCATCGTGCCTCCCCTGTTTCTCAACGAATCGCCCGGCGTTTCTCAGGTCGAGAACAATCGTAGGCAGGTACCGGGAAACGTGCTGCGACTTCCGATCGATCCCGTGACGGCCTCCCGCCGACCCACGCCGAGTCTGTGACCTGCAGCAACATAGTCGCATGTCCGAGAGATACGGAAGACGTTGTCGCAAAGACGCTTTCCCGGCGGGCTCCGGCGCCGCCGGTGCACCCGCGCCGACGCGCCACACCGAATGCGAAGGCCGGGTGGCGGCCTGGCGACTCGATGGCGGGGCGATCCGGATTCTGGAGGTGCGCGACACTTCGGGCGTGAGCATGCCGCTGCCCGCCCACACCTGCACCGACCTCGCGGATATGCGCGAGCGGTTCCCCGAATACGCCCTGCTGTGGGATACGATCCGCCACGAGTTCTGGGCGCATACCGTCGCGCGGGGACTGCTCGGATGACCGCAATCCGCTACCCCGACGACGAGTCGGTCGCCGAGATCACCGCGCATTTCCTGCCGGTCGTACCCGCCGGATCGCTGCCCGTACTGTTCGGATTCCGATTCGACGGCGAGACGATCCACGCCGAATGCGCCGAGGTCGATCCGAGTCGGGGCGTCATGGATCCGAATCCGATCCATGTGGCGGCCGCCCGAGTGCGTGCCGTCCTCGGCCCCTGCATGTTCGGATTCGGTTTCGTCTTCCTCGTTTTCGCCGATCAACTGGATTCCCGCGATGCCGCACGGCACATCCCGGCACCTGTCCGTACCGCCGCGGCGCGACTGCCCGCCGGGCCGGATGTGCTCGCGGCCGCCACCATCGATGCCGCCGGTCGCCAGTGGTGGGCAGTCCGCCCCCACCAGTGCGCCGCCGACCCGGTACTCCTGCGGTACCCCGCAGTCGCACCACCGGATTGGCGCCTACCCGAATCCATCGACGCGTCCCTGTGGACCGCCGCACTCGCTCTCGACGCCGCCAACCATCCGCATCTACTGAGGCTGCGGATCACGAACCCGCGCGAACGGACCGGACTGTGAGTGCTACCCGGTTCCGCCCGCACCGAAGCCCGTGCTCACCAGGCTTCGGCGTGCTCCTCCGCCAACCGGCGCCAGCCCAGATCCATCCAGCTGCCGAAATGGCGGGTGAACTCGGCCGGGGTGGCCGGGCGCACCGTCACGTGGGTGCCGCGCTGTTCGATGTAGCGGCCGTCGCCGGTGATATCGTGCCATTCCAGCAATCGGAGCGGGTCGGCATTCGCATCGAATCGCCCCATTCGCAGCACCGCACAACCGCCACCGTCGGCCTCTCTCCGGACCAGCCGCCGATACCGGTCCCGCGCGCGAGTGCGCTGCGGATTCTCGAACTGCTCCGGCCGGGAGTCCACATCGTCGGGATGGAAGGTCTCGGGTCCGGCTGTCCCGGGCGCACACCCGGGCAATGTGGTCACCAGCCGGGCCGCCAGCTGCTCCGGCCGCAACAGTCGCACCTGAATCGACCCGAAGTCGTCGGCATTACCGGCCTGGCTCATCGTCACCGCATGGCTCTCGGTGCGCGCGCCCACAATCCGGTAGTTGCGCATATCGCCGCGTCCGGTGCTGCGTTTGTGCGCGACGGTGCCACCGAAGATCGCGATATGCATTGTCGAGGTGCCCAGCGTATCCAGGGCCACCTGGATAGTGGCGCGCTCCTCCCGCGTATACCGCTCCCGCACCGCGAGACGATGCGCCCGGGCTTCATCGTTGAAGGCGAAACGGCTGGTGTAGCGCAGTGGGCTGGGGAACCGGTCGTAGGCGTCGCTGTACCACAGCGCCGCGAAATCATCCGGCTCCCACGTCCACTCGGACATCGATCATTCCTCTTTTTCGTTGCGGGACAACAATTCCCGCGATGTATTGACGACGTTCCGGTACCGCGCCGAACACCGCTCGGCCGGCCGACCGAGCGGCTCGTACGGCGAAACTCTCGGCTTCTAGTCGGGGTTGCGTCCGATCACGCCACCGGCGATGGTGGGCGGGATATCGCCCAGCAACTCCTCGGTGTTCTCCTGGTTGATCAGGTAATCGGGTGTCGAACGCTTCGACTCGTCATCCTGACCACCACGTCCCGCACCGGCGCCACCCATCGGCATACCCGTCATCCCACGGTTGGCCGCCGCGTTCGCCGCGGCGGCGGACGCAGCGGCCGGGACGCCGGCGGCGGTATTCGGTGCGCCCTGGACGGTCCGACCGGGCGTCTGCGACTCGGGAGTACCGGAGGAACCGGGACCCCCCGGAGGTGTGCCGCCCGGCGAGCCGGGACTTGTGGTCACACCGGACGGGGTTGTGCCCGCAGGGACAGTGGGGGTGGTGCCGGTGGGGGTTGCGGTGGACGCGGGGTCGGTGGCGGTATCGCCGGGGTCGGTGGTGGTCGGCTGCGTCGTCTCCTCGCCAGGGGTCTCGCCCGGCGTCTCGCCCTCCGGAGTCCCCGGCGTCTCACCCGCAGGCTTCTCCCCTGCTGTACCGGTGGGGCTCTCTGGGGAAGTAGCGCCCGGGTTCCCTGTGCCGGTGGTGTATCCGCCGGGTGGCGGGGCGGGGATATCGGTGGCGGAGGTGGGACCGACAGGGACCGGAATCACCGGGATCTGGGTATCGAGTTCCCCGAACCGGTCGACATAATGGGTTTTCATCACCACCCGCGCCTCCTCGGTCCGCCGACCGATTTCCTCGTCATGCCAGAACTGGTTCCAATGCCTGTTGACCCACCCCCCGGCATCCATCGGCTCAGGTATGGCTTTTTTCGTCTCCACGATCGCATCGGCCGCAGCCCGGATTCCGTTCGCCAGCGCTTCGAGGGCAGGAGTCACAGGACGGGCGTGCCTGTCGATGTAATCCTGGATGGCCTGCTTGGACTGCTCAGCGGCCGGGCCGGACCATGCCTGCGCAAGAGACGCCTGAGTGGATCGCAGAAACGTTTCGAAACCCTGCTCCCACATCAGCTTCATCAGCAGATACTTCCCTGCCTGACCGGTCGCATCGTTCACATCGAGCGGACTGAACGCGCCACTGATCTTGGGATGATCCCAGCCGTCCGGATGCTCTCCACCCTTCGGGATGATCGCGTTTTCATACTGCGGCATTTCGCTCATGCCGGCCCACCGAGAAAGGTATTCAAGTCGAGGACCGGGCCGGCAGGCGGCCTTTCCGGCAGGGACTCGTTCAAAGAATTGAACGCGGCGGCGAACTCGCTGTCGGCCTGCATCATCTGATCTCGCATGATCCGGAAGACGTTCTGAATATCGTCGACGATCTTGTAATGCTGATCCATGATCTCCCAGACGCCGTTGCCATCTGGGGCACCCTTCGCCTTCACCTTGTAGCGACCGACCATGGCTCGGGCGGAAGTCAGGTCATCGTTGGCTTCCCCCAGACCCCAGTGATCCTGCTGAGAGATTTCCTCCGCGCTACCTTGGATCCGCACAATCTGATCTTTGAAGAACTGACAGTCGCGTTCAAGGTATATGAAATCTTCTGGTGTCATCTGCACCGATGTCTGACCGTTGGTTGCCGCATCGAGCATGTTGGCCATCGGCCGCGGTGCGGGCTCGTCACTCATATCCGTCCTTCCGCAGCGTGATTCCGATACTCGGCTTACTCACGCGTCTGCCGGGATGTTCGGCGCAAGCTTCTCAACCAAGTTCCGGGCGAGTTCACAAGTGTCGAGATGCCCGGTCTTACTGCGAGACGACGGGTTGGTGAGCAAGAATTCAAGGCTTCCCCCGACAAGTGCAACGTTGACATTGCACGAAGCTTCGACGTGGGTCTTACCCTGCCGCGAAACGATTGCTGACCGTCCACCGGTCTCGAATTCCTGCGTTCCAGGAAAACCCTTGTCTTTGATCATGTCGAGGGTCATATTGGTCGTCCGGATGGCAGCCGAATACCCATCTGTCTGTATCCACATGCACCCGTTCCACTTTATCCCGTTCGCGCTTGCATCATCCGGCACAGGATCTCGCAGCCCCTCCGACTTAAGGGTCTCCGGTGGGATATCTGTGCACGGATCGAATCCCGCAGGCACCTCCGTCGCGACGCTCGGCGTCTCGGGCCCCTCCGCGCCCTCGGTAGCAGACTCACACCCCGTCAGCACCAGCACCGCCGCACCCACCAACGCGATCAACGCCTTACGCTTCCCCGCGGCCACCATCCGACCTCCACCGCCGATACCACCAGTCGTCCGACCCTTGGGGAGGACCGGCGTCTCCGCCCCCTGCTGCCGGCTCGCTCAGACGTTACCGGCGCCAAAAACTCGACGCAACCGTCCAAGCCTCCCGGACCTGCACGCATAGTCAACGCGCCGGCGAATTCGTCACCCTGCTCACCAACCCACGTCGAGCGGCGACCAAATCCTCTGCGCGCCTGGGAAAACGCGGTGTTCTCCACTCTGCTTCTTGTCCGCGGACTGTCGAGTGGCCTACGTCGAATACCACTCCCACCGGCCGGGCGAGCACCCCGGACGAGTGGGAGTACGCCTGCGGTGCCGGATCCTCCACCCTGTTCCGCTGGGGTGACGACAGCTTGGACGGCGGCTATCCGTTCGATCATTCGGCAGGGCCACACCGTGAGGCGAACCTGTGGGATCTGATGATCGGCCAGGATCCATACAGGCACGAGTTCACCAGCGAGCCGGCCGTCGTCTGTGGTGGTGACGGGGGCAGCGCCGCCTGCGGCGGCACCGGGTTCTTCCTGGGGTGGCTCACGCTGGCGACCGCCTACCGTGACAGAGATTTCGGGGCATGGCTCGACTCCGACGACCGGTACGTCACCGAGCTGCTCATCCGGCCGGTCGCCGAGGTGATTTGAGAGCGTCGCACGTTCGTTGATATCGCGCAGCGCGGTGTCCCGAGAGCATTTGGTGGTGATGGCCCAGTTGCGAGTGCGGCGATCAATACGCCTATTCACCGCAGATTCTGCGGTGAATAGGCCTTCGATTCCCCGCACGGGCCTCGCCGCGCTGTCGACGAACGAGCACCCCGCGAACCATCACTCCTATGGCACAGGCCGGGCCGTCCCAGCGCCGGACTCGACCCGACGCTGCCCCGCTCAGATCCCCAGCACCAGCTTCGCCGTGGTGAAGTAGATGATCAGCCCGGTCGCGTCGACCAGCGTCGTGACCATGGGCGCCGACACCACCGCCGGGTCGATCCGCAGCCGCTTGGCCAGCAGCGGCATGGTGCCGCCGATGGTGGCGGCCCAGGCACAGATCAGCACCAGCGTGACACCGACGACCACCGCGACCCGGGGGCCCACGAACAACCCGCCGATGACCACGCCGACCACGGCGAGCATGGTCCCGAGAACCAACCCCACCCGGCACTCCCGCCAGATGACTTTGAACAGGTCACCGCCGCGTACCTCGCCGACCGCGACCGCACGGACACAGGCCGTGGCGGCCTGCGCGCCCGCATTACCACCTGCGCCGATGAGCAGCGGAATGAACAGCGCCAGCTGCGCGGCCTGTTCGAGGGTGGCCTCGAAGAAACCGGTCACGCTCACCGTCAGCGTGGCCGCCACCAGCAGCAGCATCAGCCACAGGGCGCGGTAGCGGGCGAGCTGGAACACCCCGGCGGCCATGTAGTGGCCTTCCCAGGGCGCCGAACCGGCCTGTTTGGCGACATCCTCGCTGTCCGCGGCCTCGATGACCTCGACGGCGTCGTCGATGGTGAGCAGCCCGACCAGCCGGTCCTCGCTGTCGACAACGGGCAGGTTGATGTCGTTGGTCTCGCGCATGAGGCGCGCGGCCTTCTCCGCCGAATCGGTGGCGCGGACGAAGGCGGGTTCGGTGACGACGAGGTCGGCGACCATGGTGTCGGGGCCGGTGAGGACGAGTTCGCGCAGTTCCACGATGCCCTGGAGGCGGCGGCCCGCGTCGACCACGGGGAGGGTGTAGACCGTTTCGGCGTTGCCGCCCTTGAGCCGGACCGTGCGCAGGGCGTCGGCCACGGTGAGGGTGCCGGGGATGGCGACGACCTCGGGCGACATGTACCGGCCGACCGACCCCTCGGGGTAGCCGAGCAGTGCGGCGGTCATCCGGCGTTCGCGGGGGCTCAGCCCGGCGAGGGCTTTCTTCGCCACCTTGGCCGGCGCTTCGCGCAGCATGCGGGCGCGGTCGTCGGGTGCCATGCCCTCGACGAGTTCGCGGAAGCTCTGATCCCGCAGACCCTGCAGGATCTGCTGCTGATCGACGGGTTCGAGTTCCTCGAACACCGCGAGTGCCAGATCCTTGTCCAGCAATCGGAACGCGACCCCGGCCTCGACGGCATTCATCCGCGCGAGTTCGTCGGCGATGACGTGCGGCGGATGGTTGTCCAGCCAGTGCAGCGCGGCATCGACGCGGTGGCTCTCGACCACGTCCTGGAGGGATTCCGACAGCGTCGTCGGCACTTCGATGAGATCGATCTGCGACATGAGAAGTCCTCGGCACAGCAGTGAGTTGCGAGTGATTTCGAAGGAAAGTCACACCGCGAGGCGCCGAGCCGGGCCGCTCCGCCGACAGTTACTGCTGGCGGAAGCGCGGGCGGACGGCGCCGCGCGGCCTTCGACTGGGAGGTTCGCTGCGCATTGCAACACCACCTCCTCTTAGGTCGCCGCCGCGCGCGTGGGTACACGCCCGATCCGGATAACTGTCTATGAATGCGAACGCATTCTTGATCAGAATACATCCTGACCATGGGAAGTCCGCATCGAAAGGTTCGTCACACGGCGTTTCACACTTCCGGGCGTGTCCGCGCGCCACGGAGTTGCTCGGGATTGTCGAGAAACAGGCTGATCCGGGTCACCGCGGCGGAGATCCGACCGCTGGGTACCGGTGACTCCACCCGGATATCGGCCGGTTCGCGCAGCGTCACATCGATGGTGGTGCCGTCCGGTCCGGCGAGGAACAGGCGGTCGCCGTCCAGTGCTGTCCCGGTGTGGTTGTAACGCCGGTGTTCGGTGACGGCCGCGATCCGGTCGAATGCGATGGTCGCGATCTCGCGGCCGCCGCGGCGCAGCACCAGCGCCCGATCGGTGGCGTAGTGCGGGTAGGCGATATCCGCGACGAACACCGCGAACAGCAGCAATAGTGACCACAGCGACAGCACGCCCAGCGAAATACTCAGCCACGTCCACGGAATCAGGAGGTGGAGCACAGCCATCTCCAGCAGGGTCACCGCCAGAAAGGCCAGGGGCATCGCCAGCGTGCCCCGCGTGCCGGGCAACGGTTCACGTTCCCGGCCGTCGCAATCGGTGCGACGACGCAACCACAACCAGACCCCGCGGTAGGCCCGGCCCTGGTTCCGCAGGAACCTGGTTGGGCGCCCGGTCACGGTCGAACGTCCGTGCCGGTGAGCAGTTCGATCGCCCGCAGTACCGCGCGGCGCTGGGCCGGATCGGGCACGAGTGCCATCAGCGACAGATCGGGGCCGCTCGCGTCGCTGGACGCGGTCGAAGCCGCCAGCGATTCGAAGTCGGCAGCGCGCAGCCCTCCGGCGAGCTCGTATGCCACCCGTTCGATCAACTCCCCGGACTGCTCCACCGCCCGGCCGCTCAACTGCTCCCAGCCCCGCAGCATCCGCCGGTAGTTCTCCCGTGCCGAGGTATCGGAGAACGCGCGCGCGAACCACGTGAACATCTCCTCCGGAGTGTCGCCGGAGATGGCGATGATCTCCAGGAGATCGCGCTCCCGGTCGAGTGCCGGGCGTTCCAGATCGTCGGCCTGGTCCCGGGCAGCGTCGAGCACGTCGGCGAGCTCTGCGGGTAGCGCGGTGAGCGTACGGCCGGCGTCGACGGCGGCCAGCATTCGGCCGAGCCCTTCCTTCTTACGGACGAGCTGGGCGACGCGGTGGGAGATCTCGTCGTGCAAGGCCGCCAGATCCGCGCGGAGGTCATCGGTATCCGATGTCCCGCGCTCGGTCTCGAACACCGCGGCCACCGCACCCAGGGGCAACCCGTTGTCGGCGAGCCAGCGGATACGCATGAGTCGCGCCAGCTCGGCCAGTCCGTAGTCGCGATAGCCGCTGTCGGGGCGGACCGGTTCGGGCAGCAGGCCCAGCCGATGATAGTGGCGGACGGCGCGGGGAGTCGTTCCGGCGGCGGTGGCTATCTCGCTGATTCTCACACCATCAGCTTCGGGTGTGACGCTACGTCGCAGTCAAGTACTGGGACCTGGAATCGGACACACCGGGCCCGCCGGCGTCCGGCTCCGGTTCGTCCTATGCCGTACGGGGCTGCGAGCTCGGTCACACTCTCGTCACCGTGCCCCGTCCGATGCCTCGCCGGGTTCGTATGGCCATGGGGGGGCGGCGGTTTCGGAGCCGGGGACGGGGGTCAGGAATCGTCCATCGGGGCGATCGGTTGTATAGATTTCGTGTGGTCCCTGCCGGTCGTCGAATTCGCCGATTTCATGCCGGGCAATCGACAGTGCGCCCAGCTTGGAATCGACCATGATTCCATCGGGGCCGACCTGCGCGACCACGCCCGTGTGATTGACCACGCCGCGGCCGGCTTCCTCTCCGTCTCCTGCCCGATAGACAACGACATCCCCCGGGGTAGCGGAACTTTCGTCGGTCACCCGGCGAAACCCGTTGTCGGCCAGAATGTCGTCGACTTTCGCGCCGGGAAGCCAGCCGGCTGCACCGTCACGGCTGAATGTATAGCCGTGGCAATTGAAGTGTGGATTGATCTTGCCCCGTGGTTCGAAGTGGTCCAGTTGCTGACCGAGATCTCGCTCCAGGTAGAACAGCCCTTTCAGACCCTCTGGCGTTCGGTAGTACCAGGGCCCTTCGGGTGCCAGGTGCGAGATCGTTTCCCAGGTGCGCGGCGGGATTCTGGTGCCCCTGTCGGTCTCGTACGTGCGTAGCTCTTTCGATCCTGGTGTCACCCAGCCTGCGCGTTCGATATGGGAGTCGATGATGGTCTGCCCTCGCCCGGCGTCCGGTTTGCCGATGTGCGAGCCATCCAGCGGCGCCGAATTCTCGCCGATGTCATCGGCTCGGCGGCTTCCGGGCACACTGCCGAGTAGAGGACTTCTGTCGACAGCGAACGTCAGCGTCAGATGACTTTTCCGCTCGGCATCGGCCAGCAGTCCTTCGAGCTTCAATGCCCCCGCTCTGACGTCACTTACCTTGTCTTTGAAATCACCCGACCAGCCCGTGAAAGCTTTCAGGAGGCGGCTTTTGACCTCGGTGATACCTTCGGGACCGGTCATCGGGCGCACGGAGAACTCCCTGTGTCGCTGGTGTTCCGTCTATCGACAGCAATGTCGCACAAGACTGCCGTGGCTGTCACCTTCGGCAGAGGTGACGCAACGGTGGCCGATGGCGTCCACGGCGTGACCACGCCGACCGCCCGGGCCCGATCGACGGATTTCGTCGGCCCGTTCGCCACGGGGAGCAGTCCTCAGACAGGCGGTACCACCCGTGGAATGCGACTCGGGCAGGGGGCGCCCGTACCGGGCAGCCGCACTCGGGTGCGGGCGGGCGGTGGCGGCACCAGCAATTCGGCGCGGTCAGCGTACAAACGTTGCCCACCCGCCCAGGGCTTGCCAGAGTGGAGACCGAGATATCTCGCGGTGGCCCCGGGCCCGACATCTGAGGAGAGTGCTGTGCGCTTCGGAATCTTCATCCCGCAGGGGTGGCGTCTCGACCTGGTAGGTCTCGAACCCGCTACCCACTGGGAGGTGATGCGGGGTCTGGCTGCCCGCGCCGATGCGAACCCGGTATGGGAGTCGCTGTGGGTGTACGACCATTTCCACACCGTTCCGGAGCCCAGCGAGGAAGCCACCCACGAGGCCTGGACCCTCATGTCCGCCTTCGCCGCCACCACCACCCGGGTGCGGCTGGGGCAGATGTGTACGGCGATCAGTTACCGTAACCCGGCCTACCTGGCCAAGGTCGCGGCGACGGTGGACCTCATCTCCGGCGGCCGCACCGAAATGGGTATCGGCGGTGGCTGGTACGAACACGAATGGCGTGCCTACGGATACGGTTTCCCCACCGCCGGGGAGCGGCTCGGCCGGCTCGACGAAGGGGTGCAGATCTTCCGTCAGGCCTGGCAGACCGGCACCGCCACCCTCGACGGCCGCTACTACCAGGCGGACGGTGCGATCGTGCGCCCGCTACCCGCCCAGGAGGGCGGCCTGCCGCTGTGGATCGCGGGCGGCGGCGAGAAGAAAACCCTGCGTATCGCCGCGAAGTACGCGAACTACACCAACTTCGCCGGTAACAGCCCCGACGAGTTCACCCACAAATCGGAGATCCTGCGCGCGCATTGCGCCGAGGTCGGCACCGACTTCGACGCCATCGTGCGCAGCGCCAACTTCAATGTCGCCATCGGCGCCACCGAGGCCGAGGTCGAACAGCGAAAAGCCGAGCACCTCGCCCGGATCGCCCCGGTCCTGGGCGAGGAGAAGGCCCGCGCCTATGTCGACAACCTGAACAATGGCAGCGCGGCGGCCGGCACCCCGGAGCAGATCGTGGAGAAACTGTCCGCCGTCCGCGATCGCGGGCTGGGCTACGCCATCTTCAACTTCCCCGAAGCGGCCTACGACACCAGCGGTATCGAACTCTTCGAACGCGAAGTCCTCCCGGCACTGACCGACTGAGTCGCGCCCGCATTTTCGCTCCGGGCGCGCCCACCCGTATCACGGCACATCTGGACACCTCCCCTCTGACCTAACCGTATTCCGGCTGTAGAGGCAGCCAGTTCAGTGGATGGCCCCGTCGCCCCGGTGGATATGACGGTCCATCCGCAGTCCGACAGGCCCCGTATCGGTGGTGCTCGATTCCGGTTCAGCCATCCAGCCTGTCTTCTCCGGATGAAGCGTCGATTTCCGCACGCTCGCCCGCCGCGTTCGCGGTGTCCCCAAACCTGGCGAGTCGCTTCTTCAACTCCGCGGTCGTCATGTTGCGTCGCGGGGCGATCGGGCGCATTTCAGCGATGGGCCGGCCGTTACAGGTGATGACGAAATCCTCACCTGCGTCCAGCGCAGCCATTACGCCCGCGCTGCCGTCGCGTAGCTCGGTATGACTGATCGTCCTGGTCATTCACCCAAGATAACGATCGACGCTATCGATTTTCATGCGATAACGACGATCGGCACCACGCTTCCGTTACGAAGGTGGTGCCGATGTCGCGACCGCTAGATCTGCGCCCCAGCCTCTCAGAGCATGCAGCTCACGCAGCCCTCGACCTCGGTGCCCTCCAGCGCCATCTGCCGCAGGCGGATGTAGTAGAGGGTTTTGATGCCCTTGCGCCAAGCGTAGATCTGGGCTTTGTTCAGGTCGCGGGTGGTGGCGGTGTCCTTGAAGAAGAGGGTCAGCGACAGGCCCTGGTCCACGTGCTGGGTGGCCGCGGCGTAGGTGTCGATGATCTTCTCGTAGCCGATCTCGTACGCGTCCTGGTAGTAGTCCAGGTTCTCGTTGGTCATGTACGGGGCCGGATAGTAGACGCGGCCGATCTTGCCTTCCTTGCGGATCTCGATCTTCGACGCCACCGGGTGGATGGAGCTGGTGGAGTGGTTGATGTAGGAGATCGACCCGGTCGGCGGGACGGCCTGCAGGTTCTGGTTGTAGAGGCCGTGCTCCATGACCGCGGCCTTCAGCTCCCGCCAGTCGTCCCGGGTGGGGATACGGATACCGGCGTCGGCGAACAGCCGCGCGACCCGCTCGGTCTTCGGCTCCCATACCTGATCGGTGTACTTGTCGAAGTACTCACCCGAGGCGTACTTGGATTCGGGGAACCCGCCGAAGTACGTACCACGTTCCCGCGCAAGCATATTCGAGGCCCGCAGGGCGTGATAGACGACGGTGTAGAAGTAGATATCGGTGAAGTCCAGGCCCTCTTCGGACCCGTAGTGGATATGTTCGCGCGCCAGGTAGCCGTGCAGATTCATCTGACCGAGGCCGATGGCGTGCGAGGAGTTGTTGCCCTGTTCGATCGAGGGAACCGAGTTGATATGGGTCTGATCGGAGACGGCGGTCAGCGCCCGGATCGAGACCTCGATGGTGCGCGCGAAATCCGGGGAATCCATCGCCTTGGCGATATTGAGCGATCCCAGGTTGCAGGAGATGTCCTTGCCCACATGCGCGTAGGTGAGGTCGTCGTTGTAGATCGACGGGGTGGAGACCTGCAGGATCTCCGAGCACAGGTTCGAGTGGGTGATCTTGCCGGCGATCGGGTTGGCCCGGTTCACCGTGTCCTCGAACATGATGTAGGGGTAGCCGGATTCGAACTGCAGCTCGGCGATGGTCTGGAAGAACTCACGCGCCTTGATCTTGGACTTGCGGATCCGCTTGTCGTCGACCATCTCGTAGTACTTCTCGGTGACATCGACATCGGCGAACGGCTTGCCGTAGATCCGTTCCACGTCGTAGGGCGAGAACAGGTACATGTCCTCGTTCTTCTTGGCCAGTTCGAAGGTGATGTCGGGGATCACCACGCCCAGCGACAGCGTTTTGATGCGAATCTTCTCGTCCGCGTTCTCCCGCTTGGTGTCGAGGAACCGGTAGATATCGGGGTGGTGGGCGTGCAGGTACACCGCGCCCGCACCCTGGCGCGCACCGAGCTGGTTGGCGTAGGAGAAGGAGTCCTCGAGCAGTTTCATGATCGGGATGACGCCCGAGGACTGGTTCTCGATCTTCTTGATCGGGGCACCGTGTTCACGGATATTACTGAGCAGCAGCGCGACCCCACCGCCGCGCTTGGACAGCTGCAGCGCGGAATTGATGGAGCGCCCGATGGACTCCATATTGTCCTCTATGCGAAGGAGGAAACAACTAACGGGCTCACCGCGCTGCTTTTTCCCCGAGTTCAGGAAGGTCGGGGTGGCCGGCTGGAACCGGCCGTCGATGATCTCCTCGACGAGTTTGCCCGCGAGCACCTCGTCACCGGCGGCCAGGGTCAGCGCCACCATGCACACCCGGTCCTCGAAACGCTCCAGGTAGCGCTTCCCGTCGAAGGTCTTGAGGGTGTAAGAGGTGTAGTACTTGAACGCGCCCAGGAAGGTCGGGAACCGGAACTTCTTGGCGTAGGCCTGCTGGAACAGCTTCTTGACGAAGGCCCGGCTGTACTGCTCGAGCACCTCGGACTCGTAGTAGTTCTCCTCGACGAGGTAGTCGAGCTTCTCGTCGAGGTTGTGGAAGAAGACGGTGTTCTGGTTGACGTGCTGCCGGAAGTACTGGTGCGCGGCCTCGCGATCCTTGTCGAACTGGATCTCGCCGTTCGGACCGTACAGGTTCAGCATCGCGTTGAGGGCGTGGTAGTCCAGGACCTCACCAGGCTCACCGGCACGCTGCGGGGGCTGCTCCAGACGGGCCGTCATACCTGCTGGTGCTGTCGTTGTTGGTGCCAAAACAATCCCAATCCCTCACGGACGCGGGCGACGTCCTCGGCGGTTCCCATGAGTTCGAAGCGGTACAGGTAGGGCACCCCGCATTTACGCGAGATGACATCACCTGCGAAGCAGAAGGTGTCGCCGAAGTTCGTATTCCCCGCCGCGATGACCCCGCGCAGCAGCGCGCGATTGTGCGGATCGTTGAGGAACTTGGCGACCTGGCGCGGGACGAATTCCTTGTCGGAACGTGTCGAACCGAATACGTGCCGACCGCCCCCGTAGGTGGGAACGATCAGCACGTAGGGTTCGTCGACCCGCAGCGAGTCGGTGGTGTGCAGGGGAATCCGGAGTGCCGGGATATCCAGCTTCTCGACGAATCGGTGGGTGTTCTCCGACGCACTGGAGAAGTAGACCAGCGTATGCGACTCGGACATCTCACCTCCCCTGTTGCCAAGACCCGGTCGGGTGCGCTGTTCGCTCGGACTATGTCCATCGCGCCTGAGCCCGGGTCCTTCGTGGTTACGCTGCGCTCCCGCCTCCGGGCCTGACGCACTCAGGCGGCTACGGTGGCCAGCGCCTTGATGCGGTCGGGCCGGAAACCGGACCAGTGTTCGTCACCGGAGACGACGACGGGGGCCTGCAGGTAGCCGAGGGCCATCACGTAGTCGCGCGCGTCGGCATCGGTGGAGATATCGACGACCTGGTATTCCACCCCGGCCTTGTCGAGGGCCTTGTAGGTGGCGTTGCACTGCACGCAAGCGGGCTTGGTGTACACGGTGATCATTCGAGTCCCTCTCTCCTGTGCCTATGTGCGGTGTTCGCGGTCCTTCGTGGTGACGGTCCGCCGCCCTCCGGGCCGAGCTCACCGCATACCTGATCCAGCCGGTGACCCGTCTGTGTTGTGCGGTGTGTCGGCACGATCGGATGATCTGCGCAAACTCCGAGGACCGACCCTGAAACGCCACGTCCGGGCCGGTTCCACCCGGTGTCGGCGGGCCGATCGCGCCGCCGCCTCCAGGCATCGATGACACTACACCTAGTGGCCGACAGAAAGAAACAACACGAGATGTTGCGAGTCACAACCATGTGATTTCACCGCTGTAAGCCGCAGGACAGCAACTCGACACGCCGTATTCGCCGTGGTCCAGATCACAAATCATCCGGGCCAGTTCTCTTTCAGCAAACGCAGGAGGTTACGCCTGTAACACCAGCCGCTCCGGGCCCCAGCAGGCCCTCCGGTCCCGTAGGAAACCGACCGACCGGAAACGCGAGGGCCGCTCCGCCATCGGACGGAGCGGCCCTCGCGATGCGCGGAGATCAGGCGGAGACGAGCTCCCCGCTGGCGGCGGTGACCAGAACCTGCATCGACTCGGCCAGCTCGCGCTGCACCTCGGCATCCTCACGCGGATGGCCGGCGGCGAAGCGCTCACCCCATGTGGCGTAGTGCAGATGCGCTTCCTCGACGATCTTCCCGCCGGCGATGCCCACGGACTTGACCGCGTCGGCGTGCGCCCACCGGGCGGCATTGGGGCTGATCGAACCGCTGAGCACGGCCACCGGCTTGCCGCCGATCGCGCCCGCACCGTAGGGCCGGGACAGCCAATCGATCGCATTCTTCAGCACCGCCGGCAGGGTGCCGTTATATTCCGGGGTGACCAACAGCAGACCGTCGCTCGCCGCGACCGCATCGCGCAGCGCCTGGGCAGCGGCCGGTACCGAACCCGCGATATCGATATCCTCGTTGTAGAAGGGGATATCACCGATACCTTCGTAGATCGAGACCTCGGCGCCCGCGGGCGCGGTGGAGGCCGCCGCCTCGGCGATCCGCCGGCTGACCGAGGCGCCACGAAGGCTGCCTACGAGGGCGACGATACGGGTCTGGCTCATGTTCACTCCTGCGGTACTAGTTGTGTGACGATCGCACTGCCCAGGTTAACCGGACCGCGGTCCGCTACATTCCTCCGGAGGGACGCACAGCGCCGTGAACTACGACACACTCAGTCCGGATTCCGCCGGATCCGAAACCCCGGGTGGCCCGCGCCGAACCCCGGCGCCGGCCGAACCGCTCGCGCTACGGGGCCGGCCGCAAGGGGTGGGGCCCGAACTCCCCGGTACCGCCGAACCGGCCGAACGCGCCGATGCCGCGCGCAACCGGCGCCGGCTGCTCGACGCCGCACAGGAACTCGTCCGCGACCACGGCGTGGACGCCCTCACCATGGACGCGCTCGCCAAACGGGCCGGCGTCGGCAAGGGCACGGTGTTCCGGCGCTTCGGCAACCGGACCGGCCTGATGTACGCGCTGCTGGACCACTCCGAGACCCAGGCGCAGGAGGCGTTCATCTTCGGCCCGCCGCCGCTGGGGCCGGGCGCGCCACCGGTGGAGCGACTCGTCGCGTTCGGGCGGGCCCGGCTGCTGGACCTCGAGGTGGCGGGCGAACTGTATCGCGCGGCCGAACTCGGCTCCTCCGAGGACCATTTCAGCAGCCGGCCCTACCTCGTACTGAAAACCCATGTGGCGATGCTGCTGCGCGATGCGGGCGGCCCCGGCGATCCCGCACTGCTGGCCGACACCCTGCTGGCCGCGCTCGGCGCCGCGCTCGTACTGCACCAACTCCGCACACTCGGTTACACGCGCGAGCAGATCGGCGACAACTGGGAAGCCCTTGTTCGGCGCGTGGCCGTTTCCACCGAGCAGTAGAGTGATCCGGCATGGGAAGCCTGCGTGAACAGATCATCTCCGAACTGGGTGTGCTGCCGAACATCGAGCCGAAGGACGAGGTTCGGCGCCGCGTCGATTTCCTGAAGGACTATCTGCGCGCCACACCGGCAAAAGGTTTCGTGCTCGGCATCAGCGGCGGCCAGGACAGCGCCCTCGCCGGACGGCTGTGCCAGCTGGCCACCGAGGAACTGCGCGCCGAAGGTCACGAGGTCCGATTCGTCGCGGTGCGGCTACCCTACGGCGTGCAATCCGACGAAGCCGACGCCCGCGTCGCCATGACCTTCGTCGCGCCCGACGACTCGGTGGTGGTGAACGTCCGGCCGGGCGCCAATGCCGTGGCGGCAGAGGTGGCTTCGGCCCTCGAGGTCGGCAAACTACGAGATTTCGTGCGCGGCAACATCAAGGCCCGCGAGCGCATGGTGATCCAGTACGCCATCGCCGGCCAGGAGAATCTGCTGGTGATCGGTACCGATCACGCCGCCGAAGCGGTCACCGGGTTCTTCACCAAATACGGCGACGGCGGCGTGGACGTGACCCCGCTGACCGGTCTGACCAAACGGCAGGGTGCCGCGCTGCTCGAGGAACTGGGCGCACCCGCCCGCCTGTCGTCCAAGGTGCCGACCGCGGATCTGGAGGACGACCGCCCGGCACTGCCCGACGAGGAAGCGCTCGGCCTGCGCTACAGCGAGATCGACGACTACCTCGAGGGCAGGGATGTCACCGACGAGGTCGCCAAGCGCATCGAGACCATCTACCGCACCACCCGGCACAAGCGCACGGTCCCGGTGACCCCGCTCGACGAATGGTGGCGCTGAGCGCGGTGGTTGCACACCACGGCCGCCGAGTCGAGCGGTCCGCGGGCACGATCGGTCGCAACGTAGCGGAGCGGTACGCCCGGTACATGACACGCCGCGCCGAGCCGGACCTGTCCACGGCGCGGTCCCCTCGGCCGTAGTGCGACTTTTCTCATGGCTGTTTCTCGCCCCGCGGATCGACCGGGCGGCGACGACAGATCCCGCCTCGTCCGGTTGCCCCCGGTCGAATACCGAAGCAACCATGACACCAGCGGGCGGGCGGGCTGCACGACTCCTTTCGCCTGCCTGTGCAGTGGCCGGTTGTTTCTGCGGCCCGGGTGGGGAACTCATCGGCGTGGAGGCCTCCACAGAAGCATCCTGCCGTGGCATGAATCGTGGGCCGAAGGCGGCTGCGGGACCCGAGCCCGGCGATCACCCCGGTAGCGCTGCTCGAACCGCGCCGGATCAGCCGCCGGCGAAGGGGGGCATGACATCGACCCGCCGCGTCAGCGTGGTGCCACTGTCCCGGGTGAGTTCGTCGCCGATCAGATACGCGCAGACACCCAGCATCTTGCCCAGGTCCGGACCGTAGGTCTCGGTGAGCCGGGCACGCAGGTCGGCGATCGTCGCGCCGGGGGGCAGGTCCAGGGTCTCGGTGTCCTTGCCGACCGCGTCGGCCACGGCGGCGAAGTAGCGGACCTCAACCACCTATTGCTCCCATCGTGCGTTCCGGGGGCACGAAACCCTCGGCATCGATACCGTGACCCGCCCATTTCTGCCACATCGCGCCGCGCCACAGCTGCGCGAGTTCCGCATCGCTCGCCCCGGCGCGCAGACTCGCACGCAGATCGAACTCCTGGTCACTGAACAGGCAGGACCGCAGCATACCGTCGGCGGTCAGCCGGGTGCGGTCACAGGTGTCGCAGAATTTCCGGGTCACCGAGGCGATGATGCCCACGGTCGCGGGACCTCCGTCGACCAGCCAGGTCTCCGCGGGCGCGGCCGGATCGTCGCGACCGCCCGCGGTGAGCCGGAACCGGGCGCCCAGCACGTCCAGCAGTTCGGCGGCGGTCACCATATTGGCTCGCGCCCATTCGTGGTCGGCGTCCAGCGGCATCTCCTCGATGAACCGCAGTTCGCACCCTTCGTCCAGGCACCAGCGCAGCAGGTCCGTGGCACCGTGCAGGGTCTGCCGCATCAGGACCGCGTTCACCTTCACCGGCGCCAGCCCGGCCGCGCCGGCGGCACGAATACCCGACAGCGCCGAATCCAGCCGGTCGCGGCGGGTCAACCGGGCGAAGTCGGCCCGGTCCACGGTGTCCAGGGAGATATTGACCCGGCTCAATCCGGCGGCGGCCAGCCCGGCCGCGCGATGCCGTAGGCCGATACCGTTGGAGGTCATGGCCAGGGGCACCTCCGGGACCGCCGCGTGACAGCCAGCCACGATCTCCTCCAGATCGCGGCGCATCAGCGGTTCACCGCCGGTAAACCGCACCTCACGCACACCCAGATCGCGGACGGCGAGCGTGACCAGGCGCACGATCTCGGCGGCCGTCAGCAATTCCGCGGGCGGAATGGCCGGCAGCCCTTCCTCGGGCATGCAGTAGGTGCAGCGCAGCGAGCACTTCTCCGTGATGGACACCCGCAGATCCCGCGCGGTCCGGCCGAATCGATCCACCAGCAGCGGCGTTTCCGGACGTCCATCGAAAGAGGGGCGCCCGGACCGCACGGTGGGGATCCCCATTTCGACCAGCGTCACGCCTCCATTATGTACGCCGGGTCCATCTCGATATCGAGCCTCGGCAGTATCGGCCGATATCGGGTGCCCGGCCCGCGCGTCGTCGCCGGCCCCGACGGGCGGCGATCGGCCGGCCGGCGCCACTAGGCTGGGCCTATGATTTCTCGGCCCGCCAGTCGTCCGGTCCGGTCGGCCGACGACTACCGCGACACCATCGAACAGCTGTTGCGGCCGCTGGCCGCCCGGCCGGTGGAGTACGCCCCGATCGCCGAGGCGCTCGGACGCCGGCTCGCGCAGGATCAGCACGCGCCGATCGATCTGCCCGTTTTCCGTAATTCCGCCATGGACGGCTACGCCGTGCGCGCACAGGATGTCGCGATCACCCCGGTGACCCTGCCACTCACCGGGGTGATCGCCGCCGGTGATCCCGGCCACGAAGCACTGGCCCCGGAGACCGCGCGCAAGGTGATGACCGGGGCGCCGCTACCGGCCGGCGCCGACTGCGTGGTTCCGGTGGAGGATACGACCGCCGACGAGCATTCGGTGCGGATCACCCGTGGCCGCTCGGCCGGCGAATTCGTCCGAGAGCCGGGCAGCGATATCCGCGCGGGTGCCGAACTGGTCCCGGCCGCGACCGTGCTCGCGCCGCGGCATATCGCGGCGCTGGCCGCGGCGGGTGTGGGCCGGGTCCCGGTGTTCGCACCGCTGCGGGCCGTTGTCATCAGCACCGGGAGCGAATTGGTGCCCGCCGGAACCGAGCTGCGGCCGGGGCAGATCTACAACTCCAACGGAATCGCGCTGGCGGCCGCGCTCACCGCCAACGGTGTCGCGGTGGCCGGTGTCGAGCACTGCGGTGACGAACCCGCGGAGTTCCGGCAACTGCTCCGTTCCGCGACCGCCGCCGCCGATCTGGTGATCACCACAGGCGGAGTGTCCAAGGGTGATTTCGAGGTCGTCCGGGAGGTCCTCATCCCGCTCGGCGGCGAGTTCGGCTCGGTGGCCATGCAACCGGGCGGCCCCCAGGGCCGCACGGTCGTCGACGGGGTGCCGGTGCTGAGTTTCCCGGGGAACCCGGTGAGCGCGGTGGTGTCGTTCGAGGTGCTGGCCCGGCCCATCCTGCGGCACCTCTCCGGGCTGGACCCGGTACCCGAGTACGAACTCCCGCTGCTGGGCGCGGTGCGCCGCTCGCCCGAGGGCCGCCGCCAGTTCCTGCGCGGGCGGCTGGTCCGCAACGGAACGCGGCCGCACGCCGTGGAGGTGGTTTCCGGACCCGGTTCCCATCTCGTCGCGAGTATGGCGGCGGCCGACGTGCTGATCGATATCCCGGCCGCGGTGACCGAACTCGCGCCGGGCGCGACTGTGCGAGTGTGGACGTTATGAGCGAGTTGTCACATGTGGATGCCGAAGGCCGGGCCCGCATGGTGGATGTGAGCGCCAAGGCCGATACCGCGCGGATCGCCGTCGCGGGTGGGGAACTGCGCACCACCGCGGAGGTGGTGGCGTTGGTGCGCGCCGACGATATGCCGAAGGCCGATGTGCTCGCGACCGCCCGGCTGGCCGGGATCGCCGGTGCCAAGAAAACCGCGGAACTCATTCCGCTGTGCCATCAGCTCGCGCTGTCCTCGGTGAAGGTCGAATTCGGTTTCACCGACTCCACCATCACCATCGAGGCCACCGCCAAGACCACCGGGCCCACCGGGGTGGAGATGGAAGCGTTGACGGCGGTGGCCGTGGCCGGCCTCACCCTGCACGACATGGTGAAAGCGGTCGACCCGGCGGCGGAGCTGAACGGCGTTCGCCTGATCCGCAAAGAGGGCGGGAAACATGGTCACTGGACCCGCGCGCAGTCACCGGCCGCGACCGGCACCACCCCGCATCCGGTGCCGCACTCCGAAGCGGAAACGCATGCGGCCACTCCCCGAAGCGATATCAGCGGCACCGCGGTGGTGCTGGTGGCCTCCACCGGCGTGGCGGCCGGAACCCGGACCGACACCACCGGACCACGGCTGGTGTCCTGGCTGCGCGATCGCGGATACACCGTGCGCGGCCCCCTCGTCTACGCCGACGCCGAGATCGCCGACGGCCTGGCCGACGCGCTGCACACCGCCCCCGACCTGGTGGTGACCACCGGCGGTACCGGCGCCTCCCCCACCGACCACACCCCGGAGGCGACCGCGGCCCTGCTGGACCGGGAGCTGCCCGGGGTCGCCGAGGCGATCCGGCAACGCGGCACGGCGAAATTCCCGCTCGCGGCGCTCAGCCGAGGCGTCGCGGGTCTGGCCGGCCGTTCGGTGGTGGTGAATCTGCCCGGTTCCCCGGGCGGGGTGAAAGACGGTATCGCGGTGCTGGAACCGCTGCTCACCCATCTGCTCGCGCAGGTGGCCGGCGGCGGTGCGCACGAGAACGACAGTGCGCGGGCGAAATACGACGCGCTGCGGGAGAAGAGTATCGGGAACGAGAGCGCACATGCCTGACCTGTCCACCGGAACCCCCGGCCGCGAACACCGCGCGGCGGTCGGCGGAGTACGGCTCGCCGAGATCAGTGACCACGCCCTGGATCCCACGGCGGTCGACGCCGCCGTCCGCGGTCCGTACCACGGGGCGGTGGTGCTGTTCACCGGCGTGGTCCGCGATCACGACGGCGGCCGGGAGGTTTCGGCGCTGGAGTACTCGGCGCATCCGGAAGCGATCCGTTTTCTGCGCGAATGCTGCGCCTCGGTCGCCGAATCGAGCGGTCTGCCGGTGGCGGCCGTACACCGCGTCGGCGATCTGGTGGTGGGTGATCTGGCGATCGTGACGGCGGTGGCCGCGCCGCATCGAGCCGCGGCCTTCGCGGCATGCTCGACGCTGGTGGACCGGATCAAACACGAAGTGCCGATCTGGAAACGTCAGCTGTTCGCCGACGGGCTCTCCGAATGGGTCAACGCCTGCGGGTAGTCGTCGTCGGCCGCCTCCCGCGCGATATCGGGTACGTAGCGCCAGACCGCGAGCATCTCCTGGTCGTCCAGGCTTTCGGGTCCGCCGTACACGGTCGCGCGCAATCGTCCCAGTACCGTGTCGGTATCCAGACCGGTGCCGATGAGCACCAGTTCCGCTCCGGTGCCGCGGGTGGCCCGATCGACCGGTTCCAGCGTGATCGCGCGGCCGACCAGGTGCAGGAGGAAACGGCGGGGTCCCGGCGCGGCGAAGGTGACGAAACCTTTCGCCCGGAACAGTCCGGCGGGCGGTTTCTCCAGGAACTCGATCAACCGGCGCGGATGCAGCGCCGCGGTCTCGGTGAACACCACGCTGGTGTAATCGTCGTGTAGATGCCGGTGATCATCGTCGTGCTCGTCGTGCGGGTGCTCCTCGCGCAGCAGTTCGTCGAGACTCAACTGCTCGCCGATGCGGGGTTCGCCGCGACGGCGCGGATCGAACAGCAGTCCCGGATCGACCCGCCCGCGCGTGGTCGCGTACACCGGTGCGCCCCCGGTCAGTTCCGTGATCTCGGCGCGCAACTCGTCCAGTTGCGCCGCGCCGACCCGGTCGGCCTTGTTCACCACCACCAGATCCGCCAGGCGCAGATGACTCGCCAGTTCCGGATGCCGTGCCCGGCTCCCAGCGAACTCCCCCGCGTCCACCACTTCGAGCAGCCCGCCGTAACGGATCCGGGAGTTCTCGCTGCCCACCACCATGCGCACCAGATTGCGTGGTTCGGCCAGACCGCTGGCCTCCACCACGATCACATCGATACCGGCACGGGGATCGGTCAACCGGGTGAACAGCTCGTCGAGTTCGGAGACGTCCACCGCACAGCACACACAGCCGTTGCCCAGCGACACCATGGCGTCGACCTGACCGGCCACCAGCATCGCGTCGATACTGACGGCACCGAAATCGTTGACCACCACCCCGATCCGGGTGCCCCGGTTGTTGCGCAACAGGTCGTTGAGCAAGGTGGTCTTTCCGGCGCCGAGGAATCCGGCCACGATCACCACGGGTATACGCTCAGCCACCGGGCAATAGTATTGGCGCGCCTTCGGCGCGAGGGGTATGGGCCTCGTGAGACTCGGCACAGAGCATCGCCACCGGCCGGTGTCGGCTCTCGACGGCATAGCCTCCACCGCGTACATCGAGAGCCGGTGGCAGGTGACCCGGGGAAGATCGTTGGACGGACGCGCGGTGGGCGGGTGGGTGACCTGCGCCCGGCGACGCGGCAGGGGCGGCGCAGCTGCCGACGACCGGTACCGGGCCGCTCGGTTCCAGACCCCGAGGCACTTTTCGCGATTCTCCGGAAATATCTCGATTCTCCGAGATCGGTAGCGCCGACTCTGGTAGACGTGCCGGGGAGATCGGGAGGATCTCACTGTATCGAGAAACAAAGAAATACGGAGGAGAACGAATGCGTGCAGGCACGTTTCTGATCGCCGGTGCGGTGTTGTCGGCGGCGACCGTGCTGGGCGGCGGTATCGCGGCGGCCGAGCCCGCGGATCACATAGCGCACGACGGCGTCTACCGGGTCGGCGTCGATATCCGGCCCGGAACGTGGGAATCGGCCGGGCCCGCCGATCCCGACCGCAGCTGCGACTGGCGACGGCTGCGGTTGATCGAGGGGGACAACACGGATATGAGCTACATCATCGAGAACAACTACACGAAGCTGGGCCCGATCCGGGTCACGGTGAAACCGGCCGACGCGGGTTTCAAGACCGAGAACTGCGGAGCCTGGCGGATGGTCCCGCCCGCGCCGGCGCCGACCGGTTCGTCCGGACGCTGACGCTGACCCCACCACCGACCGGGGCCCGGCTCCCCCGCGACGGAATAGCCGGGCCGGAGCCGCCACGGCGGCCCGTCACCGATGGGCGCGCAGCTGGTACAACCCTTCCATTTCGGCGACGACCACACCGTCGGTATCGCTGAGCACCGCGCGCAGCGTGAAATCCGCCTTACCGTTGGCAGCGGCCTCGGTCGCGATCCGTTCGATCTCGGCGTCGTCCAGGGTGGCCTGGGCGCGAACCGCCGTGGTCGCCGGTTTCCGGAACACGATTCGCAGATCCTTCACCAGCGGGTAGAACTGCGTGGTGTCGAAACTGGCCACCGCGATGGCCCCGCCCAGGATCTCGCCGACGGTGAACAGCACCCCGGCGTACATGACACCGAAATGGTTGCCGTTGCCCTCCACGGGCACCGTGGCCGCGGCGTACCCGCGGCGCACCTCCTCGGCGTGCACCCCCATCCGGTGCGCCACCGGGATGGTCTGTTCCAGCGCCGAGTTCACGACCTCGGCGATGGGCGGGTTGCGGACTTCACTCATAACAGGGTCGGCCCTTCCGATGGGTCACGCGACGATTGGTTTTTCTTCCGGGGTCGGCGGCTCGGGTTCGGCGGCATCGGGCACTTCGGTGCCGCGCAGCGACGTTCCCGCGGTCTCCCGCAGGAAGTACCATGCCACGAGACCGATCAGCGCGGCGGCCACCATGTAGAGGGCGGGGAACAGACTCCATCCGGTGGCTTCGATCACCGCCTCGTTCACCAGCGGGGCGGTACCGCCGAACGCGGCCGTGGACACGTTGTAGGCCAGGGCGAACCCGGCATACCGCACGTGGGTCGGGAAGATCGCCGGGAAGGTCGCGCTGATGGTGGACAGCTGCGGGACGTACAGCAGGCCCAGTACCACGAAGCCCACGATCGCCCAGCCGGTGCCCACACCCATCAGCCAGTACATCGGCACGGCCAACACCGCCAGCCCGACCAGCGAGAACAACCACAGTGGCCGCCGCCCGGTGCGGTCGGACAACCGGCCGAAGAAGGGGACGCACGCCATCATCGCCACCTGGCCGATGAGCATCATGGCGGTGGTGGTGGACTCACCGAGACCGATGGTGTTCTGCAGATAGGTCGGCTGGTAGGTGAGCAGCGTGTAGTTCGCGACGTTCAGCGCGATCACCAGGCCCGACAGGGTCAGCAGCTCGCGCCGGTAGGTGGTGAGCAGCACCCGGAGCCCGCCCTCGGGATGCTCCTGTTCGTTGACCTCGGTGAACACCGGCGATTCGTCGAGCTTGGTGCGCAGGTACCAGCCGATGGCGCCCAGCGGGACGGCGATCAGGAACGGGATCCGCCAACCCCAATCGTGCATGGCGTCCGAACCGAGGATCAGCTGGCACAGCAGTACGACCGCGGAACCGCCGACGAAACCGCCGAGCGTGCCGAACTCCAGGAAGCTGCCGAAGAAGCCGCGCTTCTTATCGCTCGCGCATTCGGCCAGGTAGGTGGCCGCGCCACCGTACTCACCGCCGGTCGAGAAACCCTGCACCACGCGGAGCAGGATCAGCAGGATGGGGGCGAGCACCCCGACCTGGCCGTGGGTCGGCAGCACACCGATCAGGCCGGTGGCCGCCGCCATGAGCAGGATGGTGGTGGCCAGCACCACTTTGCGCCCCACCCGGTCGCCCAGCGGACCCCAGACCATGCCGCCGACCGGCCGCAGAACGAAGGAGACGGCGAAGCCGAGCATGGTGCCGAGGGTGCCGAGTTCCCCCGGAAAGAATGCGTCCGTCAGGTAGGTGGCGGTGGCGGCGTAGACGCCGTAGTCGAACCATTCGGTGGCATTGCCCATTGCCGAGGCCGCCACCGACCTCTTGAGTTGTGGTGGTTCGACCTGTGCTGGTTGCGGCTGCTGGTCCGTCACGGTCAGTCCTCTCCGGCGCATGCGTCCGTGTCGGCCCGGCCGACCCATGACGTCGCGCTCGCCGGCGACCGGGTTACGGCGAGTATCGACCTCAATCCGTTACCCGGGATTTTTCCTGGGTAAACGCCCGCAGCCCCGGACCCGCGTCACCGGGCACCTCTCATCAGCTACTCGCCAGCGTATGTGAAGACGCTCACACCTGCGGGAAAACCGGCCCCGGACACGCCTGCGACGCCTTCGCCCCGGGCCGGTTTCCCCGGCCGCTCAGTGGGACTCCTCCCCGCCGACGGCGGCGGGATCGGGGCGGTGATTCACCTCTACCAGCGGCAGCCGCAGCGCCGCGGGCGCCGACTCCGGCACTACCGGGGACACCGGGGCGACCGGGGCGAGCCGCCGGTAGGGCGCGCCGAGCGGCGGCCGCGGATCCGTCTCGCCCTTGTTCGGCCACATCGCCACCGCGCGTTCGGACTGGGCGGTAATGGTGAGAGAGGGGTTGACGCCGAGGTTGGCCGAAATGGTCGATCCGTCGATCACGTGCAGCCCTGGATAACCGTAGAGCCGCTGGTAGGGGTCCACCACACCGGTCTCGGCGCTCTCCCCGATCACACAGCCGCCGATGAAATGGCCGGTCATCGGAATATTGAACACGCTGCTGGTGGCACCGCCGGCGATACCGTCGATCTTGTCGGCGACCCGGCGGCCCACTTCGTGCCCGGCCGGGATCCAGGTCGGGTTCGGGGCGCCCTCACCCTGCCGGGTGGTCATCTTGCGGCCGAACAGCCCGCGTTTGGTGTAGGTCGTGATCGAATTGTCCACCGACTGCATCACCAGCAGGCCGATCATCTGCTCCGACCAGCCCCGCGGGTTGTGCAGGTGTGGCAGGTCGCGGCGGTTGCGCCAGATCTCGCGCAACCACAGCCGGCGTTTGGACACACCCGGCTCCTCGTCGACCATGACACTGCCCATCAGCGAGATGACATTGCTGCCCTTGCCGTAGCGCACCGGTTCGATATGGGTGTCGGGATCGGGGTGGATCGAGGAGGTGATGGCCACGCCCTTGGTGAAATCGCTGCTCTTGTCCCGGCTGCGGATCGCGAGCAGTTCCTCGGAATTGGTCCGGGACAGGAACCCCAGTCGTCCGGAGATATCGGGCAGCGACCCGGAATCGCGCAGTTTGTGCAGCAGCCGCTGGGTGCCCAGGGAGGCCGCGGAGAAGATCACCTGCTCGGCGGTGAAGGTGGTGCGTTTCTTGCGCAGCCAGCGCCCGGTCGTCACCGTGGCCACCGTGTAGCCGCCACCGGGCAGCGGTTCCACATCGGTGACGGTGCGCAGCGCGTGCACCGTGGCACCGGCCTGCTCGGCCAGGTACAGATAGTTCTTGACCAGGGTGTTCTTGGCGTTGTGGCGGCAGCCCGTCATACATTCGCCGCAGTGGGTGCAGGTGCGGCGCGTGGGCCCGGCGCCACCGAAATACGGATCCGGCACGTCTTCGCCGGGCCGGCTTCCGGGACCGCCGAAGAAGACGCCGACCGGCGTCCGCTGATAGGAATCGGCGACGCCCAGTTCCTCGGCGACCTCTAGGAAGACCCGATCGGTCGGCGTGGTCGCCGGATTCGTGGTCACGCCCAGCATGCGTTTGGCCTGGTCGTAGTAGGGCGAGAGTTCGTCTTTCCAGTCCGTGATCCCCGCCCACTGGCCGTCGCGGAAGAACTTCTCCGGCGGCTCGTAGAGGGTGTTGGCATAGACCAGGGACCCGCCGCCGACTCCCGCCCCGGCCATGATGAGGGTGTTCTTCAGCAGCGCGAGCCGCTGGATACCGAAGCAGCCGAGATATGGCGCCCACAGGTACTGCCTGGCACGCCAGGATGTCTTGGCGAATTCGTCGTCGGCGAAGCGGCGGCCGGCCTCGAGGACGCCGACCCGGTATCCCTTCTCGGTCAACCGCAGGGCGCTGACGCTGCCCCCGAATCCGGAGCCGATGACGAGGACGTCGTAGTCGAAGGTCTGGCCGGGCCCGGCGCCGGTGCCGGTGCTCGTTGCGGAACTGGACATCTTTCCGAGACTATGGCCTGGATCACCGTCGTGGGAACATACCCGCGGACACGAAATCGACACTTTCGGCCAACCTGTCCGAGCGGTTGGTTCACCGTCCGGCTCCGGCCGCCGGCGCCGGGCCGGAAAGCGTTGCGTCGGGCGGCACGGCGGCCCCGGGATCCCAGGCGGCCTGCGCGCCCGGTCTGCCGTGTTCCACGACATAGGCCGCCCGAGTGCGGATCGGCGCCCCGGGCCGGCCGACATAGGGCACCACCCGGTACTCGCTGCGCCACAACCGCTCATCGACCTCCACCCGCACATAACCCCGCTGGCCGTTGAAGAACTTCATATCGGGATTGGCGGCCAGCAGCGTGCGGCCCCGCGGCGGGAGGTCGGCGCCGTCACGCCCGGTGGTGATGGAGGTCCCGGTGAACTCGGTGGCCACCACCGGGGAGTGCGAGTCGCGGTAGTTCCCGCGCAGATCGACCACATAGTTCTCGTGCCGGTCGCCGGTGAGCACCACCAGGTTTCCGCGCCCGCGCGCCGCCGCCGCCGCGAGTACCGCATCGCGGTCGGCGACATAACCATCCCAGGCGTCGGTGCCCACCGCGACCACCGGGCCCGGGTCGTAATCGGACTGCGCCATCGCGACCTGATTGCCCAGGATCTGCCAGCGGGCCGGGGAGCGCGTCAGTCCGTCGATCAGCCAATCGCGTTGCGGCGCGCCCAGGATCGTGCGGTCCGCCGCGAAGCGATCCGGGCAGTCGACCACCAGGTTCCCGCCGTCACCGCAGGCCGTCGAGGTTCGGTACTGACGCGTGTCGAGCATGGTGAGATCGGCGAGATCACCGAAGGCGTAGCGACGGTGCATCCGAACGTAGGGGCCGGCGGGTAGCTGTTCGATCCGCAGCGGCAAATGCTCGTACATCGCCCGGAATGCGGCCGCGCGGCGCCGCCGGAACAGGGCGGGCAACAGGTGGATATCGATCCCGGTGCCCGGGTCGAAACCGGCCCAGTTGTTATCGATCTCGTGATCGTCGAAGGTGCAGATCCAGGGGAACGCGGCATGTGCGGCCCGCAGTTCGGGCTCGGCCTTGTACTGCGCGTACCGCAGCCGATAACCGGTGAGATCGGCGGCCTCCGCACGCAGCGTCTCCGGGATCGATACCCCGGCGCGGCCGCGGGCCCACTCCTTCTCGTAAATGTAATCGCCCAGATGCACCACGAACTCGAGGTCTTCGTCGCACAGATGCCGATAGGCGGTGTAGTAGCCGGAACTCCAGTGCTGACAGGAGGCGAAGGCAAAGCGCAAACGCGCTACCCGCGCACCCGCGGCGGGTGCGGTGCGGGTACGGCCCACCGGGGAGATCGCCGCACCGGCGCGGAACCGGTAGTAGTACCAGCGATCCGGTGCCAGTCCACGGACCTCCGGATGCACACTGTGGGCCAGCTCCCGGGTCGCGAGCGCGCTGCCGCGGGCGGCGATCCGGCGGAACTGCTCGTCCTCGGCGACCTCGTACTCGACGGTGACCGGCGCCCGGGCGGTGCCGCCGAGCGCATCGGGCGCGAACGGGTCCGGCGCCAGCCGGGTCCACAGTACGACCCCGTCGGGCAGCGGATCCCCGGACGCCACGCCCAGGGTGAAGGGATCGCCGAGCCATCGCGGCGCCCGGTACGGAGCGCTGCTCGCGAGACCCGCGCCGGCCAGGAGCGCGGCCGCACCGGCGGTGCCTGCCTGCAGTAACCGCCGTCGGGACAGAGCCATGAATCAGCTTAACCCGGCCCGGATCGCCGGAAGCGCCGCGACGGAGTCCGGTCGCCCGGTCCGGTCACCGGGCGACCGGACCGTTCTATCGATCGCCGATGCAGACCACGAACCGGCGTTCGTCGTAGACGAACCCGCGGTCGGCCGACGGGCACGCGTTCACGTTCACCGTGTCCGGCAGGATGCTGATCACCTGCACCCCGCCCGGTCCACATTCCGTGCGTTGCGGCTGGTCGCCCGAGACATCCACACAGCTGCCGACGACCCAGTCGATATCGAGGCACAGGGTCGTCTCGCCGATGGTGTGGGCGGAGTCGGCGTCCGAGGGACAGGCGGTCCCCGCCGGGCCGACCGCGGCCACCTTGTAACGGGATTCCGGGCTACCGCAGGAGGCTTTGGCCACCTCCTTCTCGCCGAGCGCGCTCAGGCACTCCCCGGCCACCACCTCGACCTTCGGTGGGGCCTGTTTGGCCTCTTTATTGGCCGAACCCGCGATACCGACAGCGGAAGGGGTGGTGGTAGGCGGGACGGTCGCCGACGGCACGAGCACCGACGGCGGGGCCACCGGGGCGGGCGAGGTCTGGGTCACGCCGGTGCCGGCTGTCGTCTCGACGGCCGCCGGCGCGGCGAGATCCTCGGTCGTCTCGTCACTGCCGGCGGTGGCCAGCAGCGCGGCCACACCGATTCCCAGCACGATCGAGGTCACCACGGCCGCGATGGCGATCGCGGCGGCGGTGGCGCCGACCCGCGCGCGTTTGTCCTGCGGTGAGAGCGGCGGACGCCCGCCGTCCTCGTCCGGGCCCGGCTGGGTCACGGTTCGCCGCGCAGCACGGCGGTCACCGCGTCGGCGAACGGCTGTCCACCGGTGATGTAACCGCCGGCCACCGCACCGACGACCAGACCGATCGGACCGGTGATGATGCTGAAGAATCCGAGCCCGACGAACGCGCCGAGCAGACCGCCGAGTACCGCGCCCGCCGCGACACCGACGACGTTCTCCTGCAGCTCGGCGGTCAGCCGGGTCATCGAGCTGACCGGCCGCATCTCGCCGATGTTCTCGGCGGTGACCGTCGGGGTCAGCTCGAGAGTGGTCCCGTCGGCGCTGATCTCGTGGGCCACCGCCATCTCACTGCCGGAGATCTCGTACTGCAGCGGCACTTCGGCCACCACGGCACCGCTGACGGCCTTGAGTACGGCCTTGGCGCCGTCCGGCGTCAGTTCGAACCGCCCGTCGTGGACCTCGGTGGTGATCGTCTGGGTCTTCTGGTCGACGCTGGTCTCGTAGGCGACGCCCTGGTCGACGCCCTCGCTCTTGATCTCCGGAGCCGGAGCCGCGGGCTCGGCGTGCACCACGCCGGCGGAAATCCCTACAGCGGCGACGGACAGAAGTGCGGTAGCGGCGAAAGTGCCGAACTTCATTGCGTTCAATTCCTTCTCACGTGAACCGACCCTGGGCCGGGCGGCTGCGATTTCATTCGCGCACAGGACCATACCGATATTCGGAGTTCGAATGCATATCAAGAATTAAACGGAAAATGCGTCCTTTAAATTGCTGATCAATAACCGCGCGGTACCGCGGGAATTCCGCGATACTCGGCTCGGTCAACGGTTATACGACTCTGCGATATCACCGTGGCACCAGCACCGGCCCCGGCAGCATTCCGCCGGCAATCGGCCAGGGGCCGCAACTTTTACGCCCGGTTATTCAGCGGAAGGTCTGCGGGTGTTACACAACCCGCCGGAATGCACCGACCGGCGCCGGGTGGGGTGGCCGGGTCCGCCGGTGACAAACGGAACTACTTCGTGATCGACGAGGACTGTGCCGCGCGACCTCGCGGTGCTGCACTTCTTACAGGACGTTCCACCGTGTCCCCACCGTCGATCCGACCGGAGCACGCCCTATGACGACCGCCGCATACCCACTGCTCACCGCCTGCGCCCTCGCCGCCGCGACCGCGTTCGGGCCGGCCCCCGGCGCCGCAGCCGCGGTGACGGGTGTGAGCATCTCCGGTGGTTTCGGCCTCGGTTTCGTCCAATACGGGGTCGGTTGCACCTACACCGTCACGGTCCACGGGGACGGGGTGGGCGCATTGGAGGACCGGGCCGACGGGCAGCCCGGCGGCACCTTCGGGCCGCTCGAGCAGGCGGGACCCGGCACCTTCACCGCGGACTGGGCGCCGACTGTGCCCGGTCGGCATTCGGTATCGGCCGACGGGGTGGGCACCGAAGTGTACGTGCAGAAGGGTTACGACTTCGGCCTCGTCTGCCTCACCCTGCCCGAGTATCTGCACCTGCCCGGCTGACCCGTGGACGGGACCGGCGGCCGGTCGCGATCGCCGCCCGCATCACTCCAGGCCGCTTGACAGATTCCGTACTTTTGACAGACTCCGTCGAATGGCCCCGGGACGGCAGTCCTGGCCCGGAAGAAGGGATTTCGAATGGGTGTCTACGCGGTCACGGGAGCGGCGTCGGGAATGGGCAGGGCGGTCGCCGACAAACTGACCGCCGCGGGCCACCGCGTGATCGGGGTGGATATCCAGGAGTCCGATATCGTCGCCGACCTCGCCACCGCCGCGGGCCGGCGCAGCGCGATCGACGCGGTACTGGCCGCCGCGGACGGCCGGCTCGACGGCGCCGTCCTCGCGGCCGGGCTCGGGCCGGTACCGGATCCCGCCCGATTGCCGGTGATCGCCGCGGTGAACTATCTCGGCACAGTCGAACTGCTGGAGGGCTGGCGGCCCGCGCTCGCGGCGACCGGATCCGCGCGGGTCGTCGCCTTCGGCAGCAATTCCGCCACCACGGTCCCGGCGGTGCCGCGCCGGACGGTGGCGGCGTTCCTGGCCGGCGATACCGAACGCGCCGTCCGGACGGTGAAGATCTTCGGTAAGCAGGCCGGGCCGTTCGTGTACGCGGCCTCCAAGATCGCGGTCAGCCGCTGGGTGCGCCGCCGGGCCGTCCGGCCGGAATGGGCCGGGGCCGGTATCCGGCTCAATGTCATCGCCCCCGGCGCGATCCTCACCCCGCTGCTCGAAGGCCAGCTCGCCTCCCCCACGGAGGCCAAGGCGGTCAATGCGTTCCCGGTCCCCACCGGTGGCTTCGGCAAGCCGGAGCACATCGCCGACTGGGTCTGCATGATGTTGTCGCCATCGGCCGAATTCCTCTGCGGTAGCGTGATTTTCGTGGACGGCGGCACCGACGCCTATTTCCGTCCGGATGATTGGCCGCGGGCGGTACCGCTGCGCCGCATCATCGGCTACCTGCGCCGGTTCCGCGGTTTCTCCGCGACCCCGCGAGCGGAGTAACCACAGACTGCCCTGCGCCGGACGCATGCCCGGGTTCGCGCCGGGCATCCTGTCCGGTAGCCGATCCGCGACGCCCCGGGGTGAGCCACCCGGGCGGGCTATCGCTTACGCGCGACCCCGCGCGTAAGTTGACCTGCGTATCCAGCCACTCCGGCGACGCACCCACCGGCCCGCCACTGCGGTAGCTCACGCAAATCCCCGGAATCCGGCCCGACACGGCCACAGCTCGCCCCGAGCGCCCCCCGCGCCGCGGAGCACGAACTCTCATCGCCGATCGGACTCGGTTCCCGCACCGGGTGATTCGGGCAGTTGGAGAGCGTTGCACCAGATCCAGTCGAGCGTCTCCAGCAAGGTCTCGAACTCGATCCGCTCCTCGTCCACGAACACCAGATACGCCACTTTGCTCACCATGCTCGACAACGCCAGTGCAGTCACCCGCGCGTCCAACCGCGGCGTCACCAGACCGCGCTCCTGGAGATCCCGGATCAACGCCGCATTGCGATCGATGAACGCCGAAGCCCGCTCGGCTCGCAGCGCGGCGAACTGTGGGTCCACCCGGGACACCTGCTCCAGGACGGCCATCAACCGCGCGTTGCGCCGATAGGACCGTAAGTACTCCCGGTTCGCGGCGGCGATCCAGTCGCGCGGATCGTCGCTCCCGGCGCGCGCGCGGACGTGTGGATGCAGCATCTCCTCCCGGACTTGATCGACGACCTCGGCGAAGATTTCTTCCTTGCTGTCGAAATGGGTGTAGAACGACCCCGAGGCCACCCCGGCGGTCCGGGTGATGTCGCTGATCCGCGCATCCACGAACCCGTCGGCCTCGAAAACCGCACGGGCGGCCGTGAGCAGCGCCGCCCGGGTGCGGATCCCGCGGCGGCTCTTCGGGGCGGGCCGGGTCGGATGACCGGCCGCCGTGAGCTCCCGCGCAGCTCCCTCGCCGGTTTTCCCACCCGTGGATACGCTGTCGGCTCCGCCGCCGCTCGTCCGGGCCCCGGATATGTTCTCCTGCCGAGCATTCACCGGCCACTCGCAGTCGTCGCGGGCCGGCCGGATCGCGGAATCCGGCGACGGGCGCGAACGAACTCCGGGATCGCAGGCCGGGCGGAATACGGAAGGCGGTGGTGGCGGGCGCGAACAGGCTCGGATAGTGCGTTCACGCCGCGAACAGGCGGCCCGTCGCCGGCGTGGTGATCCGATCGGAGTTCCCGGTATCGCGCGGGGTCGCCCGGCCGACCTCGGCCCGCAGGGTCTCGTCGGGGGAACAGCCGGGCACCGAGCGGACATATCCAACGTATCGGGCGGCGGACCGGAATGCCCGGGCCACATCCCCGGACCCGGGCCGGCACCACTAGCTGCCGGCGGCTTCGGCCGCCGCGCGGGCCTTACCGAGCTCGGCCCGGGCGATAGTCAGTTTGTGCACCTCGTCGGGACCGTCGGCGATCCGCAGGGTACGCAGATGGGCGTACATGCTCGCGAGCGGGAAATCCTCGGTCACACCGGCCGCGCCGTACACCTGGATGGCACGGTCGACGATCCGCAATGCCATCACCGGCGCGGCGATCTTGATCGCGGCGATCTCGGTGCGGGCCTCCTTGTTGCCGACCGTATCCATCATCCAAGCGGTTTTCAGGGTGAGTAGCCGCGCCTGTTCGATATCGATGCGCGCCTCGGCGATCCAGTCCCGGATATTGGCCCGTTCGCTGACCTTGCGCCCGAATGTGGTCCGCGAATCCGCCCGGGCACACATGAGTTCCAGTGCGCGTTCGGCCATCCCGATCGCGCGCATGGCGTGATGGATGCGGCCGGGGCCCAGCCGGGCCTGGCTGATCGCGAAACCCTCCCCCTCGCCCTTCAGTACATCGGTGACCGGGACCCGCACATCGGTGAACTCGATCTCGGCGTGCCCCTCGCGATCGACATAACCGAACACCGGCAGATTGCGGACGACGGTGACACCCGGGGCGTCGATCGGCACCACCATCATCGACTGCTGCCGATGCTTGGGCGCGTCCGGATCGGTCTTCCCCATGACGATGAGCACCCTGCAATTGGCGTGCATGGCGTTGGAGGCGAACCACTTCCGGCCGTTGAGCACGTACTCGTCGCCGTCGCGTTCCATCCGCATCTCCACATTGGTGGCATCGGAGCTGGCGACCCCGGGCTCGGTCATCGCGAACGCCGACCGGATGGTGCCCGCCAGCAGCGGTTCGAGCCAGCGCTGCTTGTGCTCCTCGGTACCGAAGAGGGTGAAGACCTCCATATTGCCGGTGTCGGGCGCGGAACAGTTGCACGCCTCGGGCGCCAGCGCCGGACTGCGACCCATGATCTCGGCCAGCGGCGCGTACTCCAGATTGGACAGGCCCGGGCCCCACTCCGGGTGCGGATGGAACAGATTCCACAATCCCCGCTCCTTGGCCTCGGCCTTGAGGTCCTCGAGGATCTGCGGGTGATGATGTGGATCCCCCGCCGCGGCCATCTGCTCGGCATAGACCGGCTCGGCCGGATACACGCGCTCGTCCATGAAGGCGAGCAGGGTGCGCCGGTACTCGCGGGCACGCTCGGTCGAGGTGAACAGTTCCACGAGAACTCCGATCGTCGGGGCGCGGCTTCAAGCCCTCCCGACGGTAGCCCAAACTTGAATCCGAATTCAAGTACTTCGGCGGTGCCGTACCGGGCCCCCGCGACCCCGGCGCCGCACACCACCACCGGAGCCGCCGCAGTCCCGCGCAGGGCCCGAACCCGCCGGGTCCGGGCCCCGTCGCAAGTGGCCGCCTGCCGGGCTCAGGCCCGGACCGCGGGCCGGGCGGCGGTGTCCGCGTATCCGGGCAGCGGGATCTGCGGGGGAAATGTCACCGGCAAACCCGCCAGCGATCGATGGAACGGGCCCGGCCGCCAGACCGGCTCACCGTCGGGGAAATCCGCGCGCATCTCCGGTATCGCGTCCAGCAGCTGATCGATGGCACCCTCGGCGACCATATAGGCCAGCGATTGAGCGGGGCAGGCGTGCGGACCCAGACCCCACGCCAAGTGGGCGCGGTTACCCGTCAGCTCCGAGGTGCGGATGGCCGGATCGTTGTTGCAGGCCGCCATGCTGATCACCACCGGCTGATGCGCGGGCAGCCACACATCGTCGAGCAGGATCGGCATCCGCGGATAGGTGATCAGCAGATTCGCCAGCGGCGGGTCGTTGAACAGCACCTCGTCCAAGGCGTCGCGGGAGGTGAGGTTCCCGCCGAGGACGCTGCCGCCGAACCGTTCATCGGTGAGGATCAGCAGCAGCGTGTTGACGATGAGGTTCAGTTCGAATTCGATCCCGGTGCCGTATACCTGCGAGACGTGGTGGGAGACCTCCTCCTCGGACAGCTCGACCGGATGCTGCAGCAGCACCGAGGTGATATCGGTGCCCGGTTGCTCGCGCTTGAGCAACACCAGGTTCATCAGGGCCTCGCCCAGCATACGACTGCCGCTTTCGGCGTCCACGCCCTCGAGCAGCGCGGCCGTCCCGGCCGCAACCTGCTGCCCGATCTCCGGCGGGCAGCCGAGCAGATAGTTGATCACCTGGAACGCCAGCGGGAACACGTACTGCTGGATCAATTCCGCGTGACCGTCCTCGCAGAACGAGTTGATCAACGGGCCCGCGATGTTCTCGACGACCGTGTGGATCGCGTACATGTCCACTTCGTCCATGCTCGCGGTGATCGCCTGCCGGTAGCGCACGAATTCCTGTCCGGCGCACCGGCTGGCCATCGGCCGCCATTCCAGCAGTGGCAGGATCGGGCACTCGGCCGGAATATCCTTCTGCCAGACCCGAGGGTCGGCGGGGAAGCGATCCGGATCGTTGAGCACCCGCAGGGCGGTGTTGTATCCGATCACCAGGGTGGCGGGCACGCCGGGGGCGAGTTCCACCGGCGCCAGGGACCCGTACCGACCCCGCATCTCCCGGTAGAACCGGTGCGGATCGGCGGCGAATTCCGGGAGGTACAGCGGTATCCGCGGATCATCGGAATCGATCGGCGAACCGTGCACGTGGGCCTGAGCGTGTCTTCGGTGATCCGAGGTAGTCAAGAACGAAACTCCATACCGTCCGGTTGCGGCGCCGATGGTTTTCCACCGGCCGATCCCGGTTCGAGGCTCCTCCTGCAGAATCAGCTGACTCGAGCCGGAACCAGGCGATGGTACGACATGGTCACGAAATCTGATCGATTCAGAAACAAGTTGTACGGCCGTCTTTTTCGAGTTTTTGTTGGACTAGTCCGCACAATTTCGATCGGTCTGGTCCGAATATTCCGCCGGCCATTCTCGCCGCCGCGACGCGGCCGGGCTCGGCAAATCCGAAACCCGGCCGGCGCAACGGTTCTCATACGCCGAGCGCGTCCAGCGATCGATTGTCGTCGATGGCCGAGGTGATCCGCCGCAAAAGTGTGAGACAGGTCTCCCTCGACTGCATCTCGGGCTGATACGCGGCCCGGCCAATGGTGAACGCCCATGCCGCGTAGGCGAACATCGACTGCTGCCGGTAGATCAGCCAGGCCTTGTCGAAATCGGGCGCCACCCCGCCGGCCTCGGCCAGTTCCTCCAGATAGGCCCGCAGCAGTTCTTCGGCCCAGGCCCGGCGGTCCTCCGGTTCGCAACCGGAATTGACCGTATAGGCGAAATCGTGCCCCCAGCCGCCGCGCATCACGACCTGCCAGTCCACATAACCCATCCGTCCCTCGGCGGTCCGGTAGGTCTGCCCGATATGCGGGTCGCCGTGCAGCAGGGTGTGCGGGAGTTCGGTCGTGGCCAGGTCCACGGCACGCTCGACGCCGGACCACAACCGGTCCGCCTGTCCGTGCAGGCTTTCCGGAACCACTTCCGCCGCCCGGCCCAGACCCACCGCGCAGCGGGTTTTCATATCGATCGCGGCGAGATAGGCCTGCAACGCCTCGTTGGTGGTCTTGAGCACCTCGATGGCGGGATCCTCCCAGAAGGTCCCGTGCAGCCGGGCGAGATTGCGGACCAGATCCTCCATTTCGGCACGGCCGATCGGGGCGGTCGGTTCGCTGAATACCGCGCCCCGCGTGACGGCGATATCCTCCATCAGCGCGATCGACCGCCACGACGCCGGATCCGACGCCCCCCAGTAGCCCAGCGGGGCCTGGATCTCCAGTTTCGGCCGGAAATCGCGGAAGAAACGGGTCTCGCCGTCGATCATCTTGCCGCCGCCGAGCAGAATCCGCTGACTCAGCGAAGACGTGGTTTTGGCGAACAACGCCTCCGGTAGCCCCGCGGCCCGGCCCGCCTCGTTGTACTCCACCCGGATCGCCACCCGGGTGGAGGTACCGCTGCTGCCACCCGAGATGTCGAAGGAGACCACTTCGGCACCGGGTGCGTCCCGGCAGAGCACGGCGGTGAGCCATTCCGCGGTGAGCGCGGCGCCGGACGCGGGCACATCGTCGATCGTGCGGGCCCGGTGCCCGGTGAGCTTCTCGCCGAGGATATGCCCGCCCACCGCGACGAGCCGGCCGAGCAACCAGAGCTTGTGATTCATTTCCGCCTCACTTTCCGGATGCGCGCGAAAGCGCGCACCGTGCCGAACCGTCCGGTCCGGACTTTTCCTTCACACAGACGATTTCCGATTTTGCGCCATATTCGCTGCGCTGGAACAGGTTTCGACGAATTACTCTACGATGCGGCGGCGGATCGGCCCGGCGCGCCCCATTCGGGCCCCGCGCGCGGCATATATCGGACCGAGACGCCACCGGCACCGGCGGTTTGCCGGAGCGCGAAATATAATCGGGTCACCGACCACTGTCGACGAAAGACGCCCGCCATGGTGACGCTATCTGTTCGACATGTACCGGACGCGGTGTATCGCGCCCTGCGGATTCGCGCGGACAATCACGGTCGCAGCACCGAGGCGGAGGTCCTCGCCATTCTGGAGGAGGTAGTGACGCGCTCCCCGGAGAGAGTTCGCCTGGGAAAGGTCCTGTCCGGGGAGCACCCCGAAGACGACCCGGAGCAGGCCGAACCCGCGGACTGACGCTCGGCGTCGGAGCGCACGCCGACTATCAGTGGTCGGTCGACGACCTGTTCGCCCCGTCCGCCGGCCACGATCGCACCAATGCCGGAAGAGAACCGGATCATGACCCCACATTCCGCTGGGACACGAAACCGCCGAAGCCGAACGGTGCGATCCACCCATTCGGGCCCGGCGAAGCGAGAACGCTATCAACGGTGTAGCTCCGTGTCCCGCCCCGCGACCGTTCTGCGATGTCGGTGATCACCTCGGTACGGTGAAGCCATGCTGGATAACTCCGCTGGTCCGCGCACCGGCCGTCCACGCGACAGCCGAGTGGACGCCGCACTGCTCGAGGCCGCCGCGGAACTGATCGCCGAACGCGGTTACGGCGCGCTCACCCTCCAGGCCGTCGCCGATGCGGCGGGGACGAGCAGGCCCGCACTCTACCGCCGGTACAGTTCCCGGGCCGATCTCGTGGTCTCGGTACTGATCGACCGGTACGGACTGCAGCCCGGCGCCGAGGACCTGGGTGGGATCGAGGCCGAGCTGCTCGCGATCCAGCAACATCAGCGTGACCTGTTCAACGATCCGGTGCTGCGCCGGGCAGTGCCGGGCCTGCTGGAAGAGCTCGGTCGCACCCCGGAGGCCGCACGACGATTCCAAGAGCAGTTCCTACGACCACGCCGGCGTTCCACGGCCACGATCCTGGAACGCGCGACCGCCCGCGGCGAGATCGAACCCGGATTCGATTCCGAATGGGTGTGTGATCTCATCACCGGGCCGATGCTCATGCGAGCACTGTTACCCGAACTCGGGCCGATCGACGAGGAATTCGTACAACGCACGGTGCAGTCCGCACTCGATGCCGTAGGTCGATACCAGCGCTGATAATTCTGTGGTTGACCTCATATCGTCGGCTCGCCTAAGTTCCATTACACGTCGCAATGTAATGGAAAGGTTTCGCGATGCGTGAAGACGTGGAGTTCCTCAGCGGTGGTGTCTCCCTGCGCGGGTGGCTGTATCGACCGGAAGGCCGCACCGGCGCCGTGCCCCTGGTGGTGATGACACACGGATTCGCCGGCGTCAAGGAATGGGTCGCACCGTTCGCCGAGGTATTCAGCGCCGCCGGGCTGGCCTGCCTGGTCTACGACCATCCCGGATTCGGCACCTCCGACGGCGAACCGCGCTTCGAGGTGGACCCGGGCGCACAGATCGAGGGTTATCGCGACGCGGTGACCTACGCACAGACACTCGACGGAATCGACAGCGATCGGATCGGCATCTGGGGAACCAGTTACGCCGGTGCCCACGTCCTGGTCGTCGCCGCCACCGACCGCCGAGTCCGAGCCGTTGTGTCGCAGGTCCCGTTGACCAACGGCTGGGCGACCTTCGGCCGCCTCGTGCCATCGATCATGCTGCCCGCCGTACATCAGGCGATCGCCGCGGACCGGTCGGCCCGCGCCGCGGGCGAACCGCACCAGATGATCAAGGCCGCCTCCGACGACCCCACCGAACTGGTCGCGATGCCGGGAACGGAGGTCTACGAATGGCTGCTGGCCAACGGCCCACAGGTACCGACCTGGCGCAACGAGGTCACGCTCTCCAGCGTGGACAAATTCCAGGGTTACGCACCAGAGGCGTTCCTACGCCGAGTCTCCCCGACTCCCCTACTGATGGTGATCGCCGAGAAAGACACCCTCACGCCCAGCGATATCGCCCTACAGAGCTACGCCGACGCCCTGGAGCCCAAACAGCTCACCCTGATCCCCGGAGGTCACTTCGCGGTATACGGTGAGCGATTCGATCAGGCGGCCTCGGCCGCCCGCGACTTCTTGCTGACGAACCTCGCCGAGCAGTGACGGACCGACTCCCACGGCGATCGAATCGAGTCGCAGCCTCGACGTCATGAGATCGCGACCCCGACAGCGGCGCCCCCGCAGGGACGACGGATCGGCCGCGTGCTGCGAGGTCGAGGCGAAATGCAGCGAGAAGCGATCTGCGGTATGCGAACCACGGATGCTGCGTCCGGTCGACCGCGCGCGATGACCGAATGGGCCTGCGACGCAGCTCGCCGCTTCCACGCGGCCGGACCGAGGCGGCCACCGGCGGCACCCGCGGCACCCGCGAGTTCATCGCCGGTTGCCGAAGCCCCGGGAGGCAGCCTCTCGGGGCTTCGAGGGCAGTGGTCGAGGCGCTCGCCACCTACGCGATCGGCGTAATCGGCAGGCGTCGCGCCCCGGTCGTCACCGCGGTGGCCAGATCGGTGTAGTCGTCGATCAGCTGAGCGAGCCGGTACCACTGCGCGTGCACGACCGGGTCGGACGGCTTCGTGGTCATCAGCAGGTGATATGCGTAGACCTGCTGGCGGGCGAGTCGATCGATCACCGCGCCCATGGATTCCGAGTGCAGGGTGGCGGCGGGATGCGGTGCCGGCGCGTGGTCGGCCACCCACCGGTCGGCTTGCCGCGCCAAGGCGTTGCGCAAGTATCGTTTCGCGCGGACCGAACTCCGTGCATCCGGACGATGAAGCCGTCCGAGCCGACAGGCGACCCGGGCCAGCGGGTGAGGTCCGACGTGATGACCTCGGATCGCCGACAGCAGTTCCTCCCCGGTCGGTAACGCGTAGTGCGCCGGGCGCGCCGAACAGGTGGGCAGCGTAGAACAGATGATCGCCGGCATCCGAATCACCGCCGCGGTGTGGCGAGGTGCCGGCAACCGTTGCGACCATGATGCCGGCCGCCTTCGCATCCACCCGGACAGCCCTCACCCGCCGAGGGCGACAGCGCCGGCCGAGTCGGCGGGTCGGCAACACCCTCCTTCGATGGCCGACTGCCGGATGGGCCGAGCCACAGCTCGCTGCCGACCAGATCCTCGGCACTACCGAACCCGAGCACGCGACTGACGATCTGCAGGTCGTGCAGTGTCAGCCCCGTGGCCGCATCGGCGGGACGGGCGCGTTCGCCACCTTGCCGCCTCGGGCGGGGTCGTCTACTCATCGCGCACTCACTCCGCCCCGCGGCTTTACCCCGCCACTGAAGAATCGCACCTCGTCGCGCACGAACCACTCCTTTCATTACATTACGCGTTGTAATGAAAAATAATCGATCCAAGGTGTGACGTCAACCACAAAATCAGAGCCCCCGATCAAGGCCGGTTGAGCGCGCCGGCGCCGCATTCGACGATCAGCGGCTCGGCGTCCGCGCACCGAGCGGGTTACGCGATCAGATTGCCGCCGTCGGCGATCACGGTCTGGCCGTTCACCCATGCGCCGTCGTCGCCACACAGGAACTTCACCAGGCGGGCGAGGTCGGGGGCCCGGCCCACCCGGCCGAGCGGAGTCGACTTGGCGACCAGTCTCTTGAGGCGCTCCGGGTCCGGCGAGACGGCCGACAAGGCGTCGGTGTCGATGACCCCGCCGCTGGCGATATTCGCGGTGACGCCTACGCGGCCCAACTCCACGGCCAAGTAGCGGATCACGGCTTCCGTCGCCGCCATCGATACCGCGATGGGTGCGTACCCGGGAACGTATCGCCGGGTACCGGTGCTGCTGACGGCGACGATTCGACCCCCATTGCGTAGATCGTCGCCCGCCGCCTCGACCAGGCCGAGCACGGAGCCCACCCGGGCAGTGAACATTTCGGTGTAGGTCTCGATCGAAGTCTGCACCGTCGAGGTCAGCGCGGGCGAGGAGTCGGCGAATCCGGTCGCGTTGGCGACGACAGCCCGGACCGGCCCCAGCGTGCGCGCCCGGTCGACCATCGCACGGCACGAGCCGGGATCGCGCGTATCGACCTGCACCGCACACGCCGACCGGCCGAAGCGCTCGATCGCGCGGACCACGTCGGCGGCATCGCCATTTCGGGAGTAGTAACCCACGGCGATGTCATAGCCCAGGTCGGCGAGTTCGAGGGCGATCGCGCGGCCCACTCCCCGGCTCGCACCGGTGACGACCGCGACGCCGCCGGGCATATCAGCGCTCCTCTCGGTAGGTGCCGAAGTGCACCGGGTCGTCGTCGGCTGCGGTGGCATAGGCGTGTCGCGCACGCTCCTGCAACGCAGCGGATTCCGGCGTCGCGAGCAGCTCCGCGAAGGCGGCACCCTCGAGACGGAAAGCATCGGTGACACCCAGCTCGGCGCCGTCGCGCAGCACTCGTTTCGCCGCCGCGAGCGCTGCCCGTGGCTTCCGAGCCAGCCTCGTGGCGGCGGCCAGAACGGCCTCGTCGAAGCCCTCGGTCGCGAAGACCCGGCCGATCAATCCGATCTGCCGCGCCCGCCCGGCATCGACAGGTTCTCCGCTCAACACCATTTCGGTGGCGTCGCCACGGCCGACGAGCCGCATCAGCCGTTGTGTCCCGCCCGCTCCCGGGATGATGCCCAGCGATGTCTCGATCAACGCGAAGTGCGCCGACTCGCTCGCCCAGCGCAACGCACAGGACAGGGCGAGTTCGACACCACCGCCCCAGGCCTGCCCGTCGATCGCGGCGATCACCGGCTGCGGCATGGTTTCGACGAGCCGCATGGTGGTGTACCAGGAACGAGCCTCCGGCACGGAGCCAGCGGCGAGCAGGGCCAGTTCCGCCAGATCCGCGTGCGCCACGAAGTAGCCGGGAACCTCACTGCGCAGCACCACCACCGAGATCGTGTCGTCGGTGGCGATCCGCCGCAGTATCTCCCCCAGTTCGGCGAGCGCGGCGAAAGTGAGGAAGTTCCGGGGTGGGTTTCGGTACGACAGCACGGCCACTGCGGCCTCGTGTCGTTCGGTCCAGACCGACATCATCGGGTCCTTTCGCCAGGAAGGATGTCGAGGGTGAGCATCGAGCCCGCGGTGTGCAGACTCACGGTGACCGGCGGTGGGTCGACGGTGACCGGTGCGATATCGAAGTTACGATCGACGTGCGGAAAGTTACTGCTCGTCACCAGTACGCCGAGCTGGTGCCCGACCGCGAACCGCTGGGCGGTATTGCCCAGATCGACAGTGATGACAGCTGTTTCGCCAGGCGGCAACGGACGCGCGGTGGTCAGGTCGTCACGGAACCGCACCCGGGTGTTGCCTTCGGCCACGGGCAGCAGCCGACCGTCGGGATGCCGGTCGATCAGCCTGATGAACAGGTCGGTGTCGGAGCGGTCGAGGCTCACACACACCGTCATCGATACCGCGCCCACCACATCCACGGCCTGTTCCAGCGGCGCGGACAGGTAGTGGAGCGTGTCGGCGCGCGCGCAATGCCGGCCGAGATCGATCGGCCCCGGAGCGAGGCGACCCAGGTGCAGAAGCCGGCCGCCCCGGCTCGGCACCGGCGAGAGCGGGTCGTGGACGTAGGTGTCGATACCGTCCTCGCCTTGCCGATTCTCCTCGGAAACCAGTCCGCCGGCCCGGCCCTCGGCCGCGCCACAAATCAACCGGAATCGCTGCGACACCACTTCCCTCGGCGGCCACCGATCGTCGGACCTCCACTCGTCGGCGCCCATCAGGAAGTAGTCGACCTGCCGTGACGGCAGCACTGGTGCGGTGTCGGCGCATCGCCGAAAGAATTCCAGTTGCCGGGTGGGCAGGCCGATCGCCGCCGCCGAGGCCGACACACCGAAGTTGACCTCACCCTGGATGTGCTGGAGGGGCCCGGTATGCGCCCACGGCCCGATGACCAGCCGATACGGCACCTCGGGATGCGCGGCCGCCCCGGCGGTGAAGGTATCGATCGTCGACGACGCGTAGACGTCGTACCAGCCCGTACTCACGAACACCGGCACCTCGATCGCCTCCGGCGCCCACTCCGGCAGTGTTGTCCCGGCCCCCGCGAGCAACTGCTCGACATCGAGCGGAAAGCCACGCAGCCGGGCGAGCGGATTCGCCGACGGCGGCCACGACCGCATCGCCGCCATCGGGTCGGCGAATAACGACCCGAGCAGGGCGACGTTGTCGGCGTCTGCGTACTCGGGATTGCGGGCGAGCCAGTCGGCGGCCATGTAGATCATCCAGCCGAACAGGTGGTCCAGCCGCAGCGCGCCGCCCATCTCCGCCCGGTCACGACTGCCGGTCGTCACCATGGCCGCGGCCACACCGGCCAGATGTGGCGGGCGCGTGGCCGCGCCGAGCATGGACAGGATCCCGCCATAGGAAGTGCCCGCCAGGATCACCGTCCCATCACACCAGGGCTGGGCCGCTGCCCACTCGACCGTATCGTGGGTGTCGAGGGCCTCTTGATCCCACATGATCGGCTTCCACGCACCGTCGGAGCCGAACCGTCCCCGGGTGTCCTGGACGAAGGCCGCGTAACCGGACTCCACGCAGTCCATCGGCCGGAGGACATCGGAGCTGATCTTGCGGCGGCCGTAGGGAGTTCGGAAGATCACCACGGGCGCGGGCCGGGCCGGTCGCCAGAGATCGCCACGCAGCACGACGCCGTCCCGCATCGGGCTCTCGACATCGCTGTGCCAGCTCGCGTCGGGGTTCATGCCTGTGCGGTGAGGGTCAGCATGCGGGTGGCCATCTCGTTCCATCCCGCGGTGGCGCCGCCGTCGACGGTGAGGACACCACCGGTCAGGTAGGCCGAGCCGGGCAGCGCGGCGAACACCGCGACCCGCGCCTGTTCTTCCGGGGTACTCAGTCGTCCGACGGACGTGGAGTCGACCAGGGTCTGCCGCAGGAGGCCCTCGGGCCACAGTTCGTCGACCATCGCGGTGTGGGTGGGGCCGGTGACCAGCGCCACCGCGCGAATGTTCTGGGAGCCGTAATCCACCGCCACCGACCGGGTCAGACCGATCAGCGCGTGTTTGGCCATGTTGTACACCGGCGACCTCGGTGTGGCGCCCACACCGCACATCGAGGTGGTGAAGACGAAAACCCCACCGGTTTCGCGCATATGGCCGACCGCGGACCGGACGAGGTAGAAGTTGGCGTCGCAGCACACACCCATCACCCGGCGATAGTCCTGGTCGGAGAGCGAATGCGCGCGACCGGCGATATTGATACCCGCGTTGCCGTGGACGATATCGAGCCGGCCGTGGCGGTCCACCACCTCGGTGAGCGCCGCGTCCACGGCTGCGGGGTCGGAGACGTCGCACGCGAGGATGTCCGGGCCGGCGTGCAGGTCGAGGCCGACGACTGTCGCCCCGGCCTGCCGGAACAACTTCATCGAGGCGGCACCGATACCGCTGGCCGCGCCGGTGATGACGGCGACGTGCTGGTCGAAGGAACCGAAGATGTTCATGGCGTTGTGCCCCTTATCTGCCCACGAAGTGCGGGTCACGCTTTTCCAGGAAGGCCATCGCGCCCTCGTGGGCGTCGGCGACTTCGACGTTGTTACGAATGTGCACCGAGTTCTGTAGGCGCAACGCCATTTCGATCGGCTGACCGATACAGCGTTCGCGCAGTTCTTTGAACAATCCGATCGCGGCGGTGGCCGATCGGGCCAACCGCTCGGCCTCGACCAGCGTGACCGCCACGAGTTCCGCCGGCGGTACCACGCGGCCGAAGATTCCGGCCCGCTCGGCGGCGGCCGCGTCCAGCAACTCGCCGGAGAGGTAGATCTCGGTGGCCCGCGCCGGGCCGACCAGGCGGCCCAGCATGGCGACGCTGCCCGCTTGGGCGACCCGCAGCAGGCCGCTGCCGATGCGGGCGCTGCTGGCAGCGATGCGCAGATCACCGGCACAGGCGAGCTCGGCGCCCGCCCCGGCAGCGAAGCCGTTGATCGAAGTGATGACCGGCACCCGGGCCGTCAGAATCATCTCGATGATGCGCAGGTAGATGGGATCGGCGGTGTCACCCACCACCGGCGAGTTGGTGCGGTCACCGCGCAAATGTTCCTCGACCGCGCCGAGATCGTCACCGGCACAGAAGGCACGTCCTTCGCCGGTGAGCACGACGACCCGGGTCGCGCGGTCGGCGAAGCGCCGCTCGAGTTCGGCGCACAGTTCGGCTCCGAGTCGGCGATCGATGGCGTTGAGGCGGTGCGGGCGGTTCAGGGTGATCCAGACGATGCCGGGGCCCGGCAGCGTGACCCGCAGTGTGGATTGCGGTGCGGTGAGCTCGTCCTGGGCTTTCATGAGCGCGTCATGCCTCCGTCGACGTAGAGCGACTGTCCGGTGATGTATCGGGAACGACCGCTGAGCAACCACACCACGGCGTGCCCGATATCGTCGGGGATGCCGAGCCGACGCAGCGGCAGACCGCGGGCCACCTTGGCGGCGAGGCCGCGCAGGGAGCCGGTGTCGAGCATCGGAGTATCGATGAATCCCGGACAGATCGCGTTGGCGCGGATGCCCCGGGGGCCGAGTTCCACCGCGAGCGAGCGGGTCAGTGTCTGCAGGCCTCCTTTGCTCGCGTCATAGGCCACCTGGCCGGCGAATCCGGTGACCGCGATCGAACAGATGTTGACGATCGCCGCGTCGACTCGGGACTCGAGCAGGCCCGCGAGGTCGCGGCCGAGCCGGAACGGCACGTCGAGATTGACAGCCATGACCCGTGACCAGTCGTCGTCGGTGTGCTCACCGAGCGCGGCCCGATACTCGATCCCGGCGTTGTTGACCAGTCCGTCGATGCCACCGAGCTCCCGGCAGAGCTGCTGGACCCGGGCCGTGGCTCCCGCGGCCGTCAGGTCGAGACCGTACGCCGCGGGTGCGCCGGCGCGTGCCACGGACTCCGGACGATCGATGCCGACCACCGTGCCGCCCTCGGACTCGATCAGCCGGGTCACCGCCGTACCGATACCCCCGAGCGCGCCGGTGACCAGGATCCGGCGACCGTCGAGAAGCCCGGTCATCGCGACACCACCGCGTCGAGTCGGAGCATCCGTTCGGCATTGCCGTACAGCCAGGCGTGCCGCACATCTTCGTCGATGGGCAGCCGGTCCGCCCGATCGGCGATCTCGCGCACCGATCGTCCGTGCGTCCAACTGGTGGAGCCGAACATGATCTGGCGCTGTATCGAGCGAGCACCGTGTAGGAACAGCGGTTCCCAGCCGGAGCCGGCCGCGGCCATCGTCGCCGGGTCGTGGGAGGAGAACTCGAGGTACACGCGCGGATGGCGTTGCAGCAGCGCGATGGCCTCGAGGACCCAGGGCCAGCCACCGTGTCCCATGACGATGCGCAGATCGGGGTGGCGTCCGGCGATCCGGTCGATCACCGAAGGAGCGGAGATCCCCGCGGGGACCGTGGTGCGGAAGTGCTGGCCGCTGTGTATCCAGACCGGCACATCGTGTTCCACGCATAGTCGCCACAGCGGATCGTGGACCTGGTCGCCGACGTCGATTCCGTCGAGAAACGGGATGATCGAGAGACCGGTCAGCCGCAATTCTCCGAGTGCTCGGATGGCCTCGGTCAACGCCGGACCCGGCTCCCGCAGACTCACTCCCGCCCAGCCGATCAGACATTCCGGGTGTGCGGCGACCTGCGCGGCAACCAGGTCGTTGACCGTGCCGTGCGTGGTGGGCCACGGACCGCCGTGCACGACCTGCGCCCGGATGCCGTCCGCGGCCAGGCGCGCGGCGTGCGCATGCGGTTCGGTCGACCCGAGCCGTTCGGCCAGCCAACCGATGGTGTTGCCGGGATCGGCAGCGAATGCCTTCATCACACTCGCTGCCGATCGCCCGCTGAGCCGCCCGAATCGACCGGCGAAGACCTCGAGATAGCGAGGTGCGTTCCCGAGCAGGGCGTGGAGGTATGCCCGCCAGCCCTGTTCGTCGAAAACGACATCGCACATGTCGATCACGGACTGCTGTTTCACCATACCTCCAAATATCTATGAACGTTTGTTTACCAGCATGCGGAAAGTACGTCAACAAATGTTCGTTCATATAACTGCTAATCTCGGGATGTGACCGAACCTCGTAGCGATGCCCGCACGACCGACACCGCCCAGCGCATCCTCGACGTCGCCGCCGGGCTGTTCTTCAGAGACGGCTACCCCGCCACCTCGGTACGGCGAATCATGACGGCGTGCCAGGTCACCGCCGGCTCGCTGTACAACCACTACGCATCGAAGGAAGACGTCCTCTTCGCGATCCTCGAGCGATCACACGACGACACCCTCACCGCGCTACGCGACGGACTCGCCACCGCCGGTGACGACCCGGCCGAACAACTCCGGGCCATCGTGGCGGCCATTTCCACCTTCCACACCGAGCGCCAGATCGAGGGGATGGTCAGTCAGCGCGAATGGCGGCACCTGCCCGCGGACCGCGGCGCGACAATTCTCCAGCGCCAGCGCGAGGTTCGCGAGATCTTCGAACAATGCCTGCGCCGCGGCGTGGAGAATGACACCTTCACCTTTCCGGAACGGGGCATCGACGTGGACATCGCGGCGAAGTCGATTCTCGATCTGTGCATGAACGCCGGCCAGTGGTTCCGGCCCGCGGGCCGACTCGATTCAGCCGAGCTGGCCCGGCAGCACACCGAGATCGTCATGCTCATGGTGGGGACGAGACAACACTGACTACTCTCGCGAGCCCAACCGGCCGCGCTTGACCACCACACCGAGGTCCTCCCGATCCAGCGTGTCCGCGGTGATGCCTTCGGTCCGCAGCAGGTGCTTCTGGATTTTGCTGGTGGGCGTTTTGGGCAGCGCGTCCAGAACTCGGACGAACCTCGGCACCATGAAATGCGCCATGCGCGGACGGACGAACTCCAGCAACTCCACGACATCTATCCGGTGGCCCTCGACGGGCGCCACCACCGCGAGCACCTCATCCTCCCCATCCGGGCTGGGCGTCGCCACCACCGCGACCTCCTGCACATCAGGGTGCGCGAGGATCTCACTTTCCACCTCGAAGGAGGAGATATTCTCGCCACGCCGACGAATGGTGTCACCGAGCCGGTCGACGAAGAAGAACTCCCCGTCGACGCGCCGGAACGCGTCACCGGTGTGGAACCATCCATTGCGCCACGCCGCCGCGGTCGCCTCGGGCCTGCCCAGATAGCCGTTCGCGATGATCCAGGGGCGATCCGCTCGCACGATCAGCTCACCGACGGTCCCGTCCGCGACCTCGCGGTCGTGCTCGTCCACCAGCCGGGCCTCCACCCCCGGTCGTACCCGGCCCGAGGTCCCCACGACAGACGGGTTGGGCTCGGAGATGATGGGAATCGACACCTCCGTCATATTGAACATAGCGACGAGATCGACGTCGAACCGCCGCGCGAACTCCGCCGCGTCATCGGACAGCGGAATCATGAAGACCCGGCGCAACGGATGCTCGGTATCCGTGGGGGACTCCGGTTGCTTGCCGAGGAAGGTTGCCATGACCCCCAGCAACGTGACATGGGTGCAACCGGTGGCCCGCACCAGATTCCAGAACTCCGAGGTCCGGAACTCGGTGGTCAGTGTGATGCTGCCGCCCAGCACGACTGCCGCGTTGACTCCGATGGTGCCGCCGGCGTGGAAGAGCGGAAGGGTCACCAGGTACCGATCATCGGCACCGAAATTATCTTCGAAAGCAGCCTCCGCGCAGGCGCTGAGCTGCGCGTAGGTACAGATCACCCCCTTGGACGGACCGGTGGTGCCCGAGGTCAGGATGATCGCGTAGGTGTCCCACGGTGCGAGGTCCACCGCAGGGGGGCTCGCCCGACCGCCCGCGAAGATCGCCGCATCGTGCACGGTGGCAGCGAGCGGACCGGGATCACCGGAACCGACGGCGACCACCTCGCGGACGCTGTGGAGATCGATCTCGCGCAACCGCGGCAGCAGGTCGGGATGCACGACCGCTACCTCGGCGCCGGAGAGCCGGATGGCGTGTTCGAGCAGCCCGCCGCGATAGGCGGTATTGAGCGGCACGAGGACCGCACCGAGTATGTTGACGCCGAACCACACCCGAAGCGCGTCCGGTCCGTTCGGCAACCATGAGACGACTCGATCGCCCCGGCCGACGCCGAGCGTCGCCAGCCCGGCGGCCACCTGCTCGGCCTCTCGTAACATCCGCGCGTAGGTCCACTCGACGCCATCCTCGAAGACCACGAAAACCCGGTCGGGGTGCTCGGTTGCCCGCCACCGCAGCACCGTGGGGAGGACACATTCGTCCGCGGGACGCAACCAACTCGTCATCGCACTTCCTTTGTTCCCAGATACGCGGCCCGAAGTCGCGGATCGTCCACCAGCGACGCAGCCGGACCGGTGACGACCACCCGGCCGTTCTGCAGGACGGCAGCCCGGTCGGCCCGCTCCAGCACCTTCTGTACCCGCTGTTCGACGATGATGATCGCCTGCCCTTCGGCGCGCAGCGCGGCCAGCACGTCGAAGACCCGGTCGATGATGACCGGCGCGAGTCCGATCGACGGTTCGTCGAGCATCAACAGCCGGGGTGCGCGCATCAGCGCCAGCCCGATGGCCAGCATCTGCTGCTCTCCGCCGCTGAGCACCTCGGCCGGCGAATTCCGTCGTTCGTGCAGAATCGGAAAGAGCTCGACCACCCGCTCCCGCCGCTCGGCGGCGATCCGGCGGGGCAGCCGCTGCTTCCACAGGCCCATCCGAAGGTGCTCGTCCACGGTGAGCCCGTTGAACAGCCGCCGGCCCTCGGGCACCAGCGCCACCCCCAGCTCGATAAGCCGGTCCGGGCTCGCTTTCCGCACCGGGACACCGTCGACGATCAGTCGTCCTTCGGCCGGCGGCAGCAATCCCGACAGGGCACTGAGCAGGGTGGTCTTGCCCGCGCCGTTGGCACCCACGACGGCCAGGATCTCTCCGCGCGACACAGTCAGATCGACCGCCGCGACCACCGGAACCGGACCGTAACCCGCGTGCACGTTCTCCGCTACGAGAACAACATCATCGCTCATGAGCTCACTCCCAGATAGGCCTCGACAACCCGGCGATCCGCCAGCGCCTCGCCAGGTGTCGCCGTCACGACCAATCGGCCGCGATCGAGCACGGTCACCGTGTCGGCCACCCGCGCCACCAGCTCGATATGGTGTTCGACCAGCAGTACCGTCGTCCCGCCGTCCCGAATCGAGCCGATCAACTGTTCCAGCGCACTGAGCTCATGGGGAGCCAGCCCCGCGGCGGGCTCGTCCAGAATCAGCAGGCGAGGCCGGGCGACGAGCGCGCGACACAACTCCAGCAGCCGCTGCCGCCCGTGTGGCAGGAGATCGGCCTGCGACGATTCCGAGGATCCCAGGCCGAGTTCGACCAACACCTCGTGCGCGTGCGCACGGACCTCCCGTTCCTCCCGACGTCCACCGGGAGTCCGCAGGACGACCCCCAGTACCGAAGCGGTGCGGCGCGCGTATCCGCCGAGGACCACGTTGTCGGAGACGGACGCCTCCGGAAGGAGCTTGGGTGTCTGGAAGACCCGTGCGACACCGGAAGCGGCCAGCCGCTCGGCCCGGGTCGACAGCAGGTCGGTCTCGTCGAGGCGCACCCGCCCTGAATCCGGGACCAGCATGCGACTGACAATATTGAGCAGCGTGGTCTTACCGGACCCGTTCGGCCCGACGATGGCGTGCACCGATCCCGGCACCACCTCGACGCTGACGCCGTCGAGCGCTCGGACACCGCCGAAGGACTTCGACACCTCCGATATCGACAGTGCCGCGGGCGCGCCGGACGCCATATGCTCGGACCGGGCGAGCAGCGGCTTCTCCGGGACGGGGTCCGAGCGCCGGGTACGGCGATCCCGCCACGCCTCGACCGCACCGATGATGCCGCGTGGTGCGAACACCATCAGGAACAGCAGACCGACACCGTAGATGAGCCCACGCCACTGATCGAGCGAGGTAAGCAGCTCCGGCACGGCGAAGAACACCAGGGTGCCGACAATCGGCCCCCACAACCGACCCGCACCGCCGATGATCACCACGATCAGGAAGAAGATGGAGAAATCGAGGGTGAAGTCGTCGGGCGAGACCATCCCGTTGTTGGCGGCCAGCAGCGCCCCGGCGAGCCCCGCCGCGGCACCACCCACGGCGAAAGCGGCCAGTTTGACCACGGTGGCGTCGACACCGACGGCGCGCGCGAGCTCCGGCGATTCCCGCACCACCATCATCGACCGTCCGATCCGGGAGCGGGCCGTGCTCGCGATCAAGGCCAGCACGATCAGGTCGACGACGATCACCAGCCAGTACACCCCGCGGTCACCGAGCTCGATCGCCCCGACACTCGGACGCGGGATGCCGACGATCCCGGCATACCCGCCGGTGAGCCACTCGAGCTCCACGATCAGGGTGCGCGCGACCATCGCGAAGCCCAGGGTGATCAGCGCGATGTACCACGACGACAGTCGTAATGCGGGCAGTGCCATGACCGCTCCGGCCAGCGTGCCGGTGAGCGTGGCGACCGCGGCGGCGAACCAGAACGACCAACCCTGATCGGTCATCAGGATCGCCGCCGTGTACGCCCCGACGGCTACCAGCGCACCGTGCCCCAGCGAGACCTGTCCGGTGTAGCCCATCGTCACATTCAGGCCCATCGCGACGAGGGCGAGAATTCCTACCATCGCCGCGAGGTAGATGAACGAGGGATGCGCATTGACCAGCGGCAGCGCGAGGAGCAGGACAACTGCGGCGCCGATAAGCGCGAACCGGACCGTGCGACGATCAGACATGGCGCATCACCTTCTGGCCCAGTACCCCGTTCGGGCGAAGAAGCAGGAACGCGAGCATGAAGACGAACAGCACCACGGTCTGGAGCCCGGGACTCACGTAGTTGGTGCCGATGGCCTCCACCAGACCGAGCGTCCAGCCCGCGAGCAGCGCGCCCTTGTTGGATCCGATACCGCCGATGGCCAGGGTGGCGAAACCCTTGATGAGAAGCGCCAAACCCATGCCGAGAGAGGCCAGCAGCAAGGGGGCGGCCAAAAGCCCGGCCAGCCCGGCGAGCGCACCACTGATGAAGAACGATTGCCGGGTCAGCGAAGACGGATTCACGCCGCGCAGGCGGGCGCCGTCGCGGTCGGCGGCAACGGCGCGCATCGCGCATCCGAGCGGCGTCCGGTCGATACGTTGCAGCACGAGCATGACCAGCACCGCCGCGACCACCACCGCGGCCTGATAGGAGTTGAAGCTCACGCCTGCCAGGTCGATCCGGTCCAGCGACAATGGGGCGGGCGGTGCGACAGCGCGAGGCTGATCGGTCCACAGCTTCCCCGCCACCTCGCCGATCACCAGCGAAAACGCCAGAGTCGTAATGACCCAGCCGGTCGCGTGGCTCGACCGGCGCAACACCGGGGTCACCGCGATCCGTTCCTCCACCAGGGCGATCGCGCCGACGAGAACCATGACGGCCACCGCGGCCAACCCCCACGGCAGTCCACCGAGCGAGGTCGCCGCGACCACCATCGCTCCGACCATGACCAGCTCGCCCTGCGCGAAGTTGACCACGTTGGTCGGCCGATAGGACACATTGAAGCTCATGGCGATGAGCGCGTAGATACTGCCGAAGGTCAGGCCCGGCACGACGATATCTGTCAGCATTCCGGCCTCACAGCCCGTCGGCCCGGCGGCGCAGCAAGCCACCCAGTGACTCCGGTTCCAGCGCCGAGGTCAGCGTTCCGATCGTGATTTCCTCGTCGGCGATCCCGGTGTGGTTGTCGGCGGTGAAGCCGATCTTCGAGCGCACACCCTGATAGCCCTGGACTCCGTCGAGCGCCTTCTTGAGTGCCCGCGGATCGGCGGTGTTCTCCTGCGCGACGAGATCGGCCATCAATGTGAGGTAGTCGAAATACGGACTCGTGATGGCGGAGTAGCCGAGACCTGCGGTGTCGGGGTGCTCAGCGATACGTCCCGCGAGGGCGACGACCCGCTCATGTGGGGTCTCGGTGGCGGTGTAGGTCAACCCGCGATACGTCGTGCCGAAGAAGTTGTCCAGCAGCTCGCCGCGGAATTCCGAGAGCGCGTCAACGTAATTCAGATCATGGGACACGATCGTCGGGGCGAAACCGCTCGCTCGCATGGCACGCAGAATCAGGATGGTCGCCTGCGGCTGCCCGGTGAACAGCCCCAACCCGTCGACCTTCGCGGCTTCCAGTTTGCGGACGTAGGGGGTCAGATCGTTCGCGTCGACCTCGAAGGTCTCCACCGCTACCGGGGTGGTCGAGTACTCGGACGCGAGGTAGTCGATGGCCGCCGTCCTGATCGACTCTCCGAACTCGGAGTTCTCCACGATCAGACCGATCCGCTTCTTGTCACGCGCCTCCCGCAGAAATCGCACGGCGGCCTCGGCCTGTTGCGTGGTGTTGTAGACGAGCTGATAGAAGTACGGGAATTCCTTCCCGTTTCCCAGGTTCGCGCTGCCACCCCAGCCCGACTGGATGAATCCCTTCTGCGCCAGCGCACTCGCCGAGGCGAGCACCTGCGAACTCCCTGTCGGGCCGACTACGAAGGTGGGCTCGGCGCCGACCACGCGTCGCGCGATCGCCGCTTGTGTCGCGGGACTGCCCTTGTCATCGATCTCGGTGAGCTCGGCCGCCTCGCCGAGCAGGCCGCCACCGGCAATGATGTCGTCGAGCGCCAACCTCCCACCCACGTAGATCGGCTTGTACGCGGCGGCGAGGCGCCCCGTCTTCGGTTCGATCCACCCCACCCCCACCTTCCCGGTGCCCCCGGCCCCGCTCCCGCAACCACTGAGCGCGAGCGCACCGGCCGCGGCCAGGGCCCCGAACCCGGCAAGCGCCGTCCGACGCGAGAAAGGCGCGCTGATGAGCTCCGACATACAACCTCCTCAGGTATATGAACGTTTGTATATGTGATATGAGACATAGTCAATACCTTCCCCGAACCGAATCGGACGACCGGAACGGTCCGTGATCCATCACCGCGAGCTCGACCGCGGAGACCGCGACTCTCCCGCGAGGCGGCTGGTGAGGGTGTCACCCCGGCCGTCAAGCCCGAGAACTGCGACCAGAGCCGGACACATCAATGCCCAACCATGGGAAGTCACCTGTCCGATTCGACCGAGTTTCGGGAGCTACATTCACGTGCGCGCCGATCGCCGGGCAGTGCATCGGCGGCCCGTGCAGTCGCCGGCTGTGTTTCACTCACCTCGGTGGCGAAGCCCGACACAACCCTCGAGCGAGACCTGTGCGCTGGTTCACCTCCCCCGGCGGCAGCCCACCGAGTCCAGGCCCGGCACGTCCCGCGCCCGAGGCGGCACCAACCAGATGAGCGGAGCCCGGTCCATGACCAAAGACCAAGCCAGAGCGGCCTATGTGGAGTACCTGGGCCTGGATCGGATACTCGATGCCCAGCGGGTGCGCACCGAACCGGAACAGCACGACGAAATGCTGTTCATCATCTACCATCAAGCTACCGAGCTGTGGTTCAAGCTCCTTTTACACGAGCTGACCGCGGCGCGCGAGGCTTTCGGCAGGGACGCCCCCGTGGTGCCGAAGTTGGCTCGCGCACAGCAGATACTGCTGCTGCTGAACAATCAATGGCTGGTTCTCGACACCATGACGCCCGCCGCGTTCCACCGGATTCGACCGATTCTCGGTCCTGCGTCCGGCATGTATTCCGAACAGTATCGAGCGTTGGAATTCCTACTCGGGAAACGGCATCCCGAATGGCGGGATCTCGCTCCGGAATATGCCGACGGCCCGAGTCTGTTCGACGAACTGATCCGCTACCTGCACCGGCGCGGCCATCCGGTGCAAAAGCGTTTGCTCGAACGGGATTGGCGCCGAGGCCGCGACACCACCCCAGAATTGCTCGGTATCTTCCGAAGCATCTACACCGCCGGGTATCACGGCGTCGAATACGAGATCTGTGAGCAACTCGCCGGTATCGACGCATATCTGCGGGAGTGGCGGTTACGGCATCTCGAAATCGTGCGAAAGCACCTCGCCGACCAGCCGGGCACCGGAGGAACCTCGGGCGCCGAGTACCTCAACGGGACGCTGGATGCGCTGTACTTCCCCGAATTGGTGAAGCCGCATGATGTTTGATCGCCTCCTCACCGCCGACGCCGCATGGTTGGGCGGGCGGGCACTCGCCGGACCCACGGCCATCGGTGTGCGGGGAAGCGAGATCGGCTGGATCGGACCGCTCTCGGCCGCCCCTGCCGGCGCGCGCTGCGCATATATCGAGGGCGTGCTGCTGCCCGGGCTCATCGACTATCACGTACACGCCGCACTGATCCGGCCGGAAGAACTGCTGGCGGCGGGCGTGACAACCATAATGGATCTGGGCTGGGCCCCCGCCGAGATCTGGCCGCTGGTCGAGCGCGCACGACACGACCCCGGCCTACCCCATATCCATGCCGCCGGACCGTTCCTCACCGCCCCCGGTGGTTATCCTTCCCGGCAGCCGTGGGCGCCGCCGCTGGTCGCGATCGAAGTCGACAATCCAGCGGCCGCGAGCCGAGCGGTCCGATCACTGGTCGCTCATCGCCCGGCCACCATCAAGGTCACACTCAATTCCCAGGCGGGCCCGGTGGTCGACGACGCCACCCTGCGTAGCATCGTCCACGAGGCCGGCGCCCACCGTATTCCGGTCACCGCGCATACGCAGGGCCCCGGCCAGACACGGCGAGCCCAGCTGGCCGGGGTGCGGGTACTCGCACACACACCGTGGACCGAAACCCTCGACGACCAACTCATCTCGGATCTGGCCCGCGACACAACGATCATCTCCACAATCGACATCCACGGCTGGGGCGAACCCACCCCAGACCGTGAGATCGCCCTGAAGAACCTGCGCCGCTTCCACCGCGCCGGAGGCGTCGTACGGTACGGGACAGATCTCGGTAACGGCCCGCAGCCTCCCGGCGTGAACGCCCGCGAGATCATCGCACTCACCGACGCCGGGCTGAACCCAGCCGATGTGCTGGCCGCGATCACCGGCGCACCGCTGCGGCCCGGCACCCCCGCGGACCTGAGCGTCGTGCCCGGCGACCCCCTTGCCGACCCCGCCGTCCTCGGACAAGCGCGCGCTGTCCTCAAGGCCGGGCAGAGCATCATCGGCTCGATCGGATGAGTCGGCCGTGGAACTCTTCCTGATCCGGGCCGGCAGACCTGTCCGGCTCCCTATCCATATCCTTCGTATCCCCGTGTTATCGATCTGCTCAGATCTCGAGAGGTTCTGATGTCCGACCTGGATAAGGCAGCCGCAGCGGTCCGCACTCTCGCGGGCGCGCCCACGAACCCGTTCCCGGCCTATGCTCGGTTACGCGACTCTTCGCCGGTGTTCTTCGACGATTCCCTGGACATGTACCTGATCACCCGCTATGAGGACTGCCACCGGGCTTTGAGCAGTCCACATGTGCGGGTTCCCGATCATGTCTGGCACGACCGCATCATGCCCGACTGGCGAGAGCATCCGGCGGCCGTCTGGTGTTTCACCAGTCTGCCGTTCGAAGGCCATTCGAGTCACGCCCGGATCCGGCGACTGGTGAACAAGGCGTTCACGCGGCGCCGGGTGGACTCTCTGGTGCCGGCGATACATCAGGTGGTTACCGGGCTACTCGATACGCTCGAAGAACACGGCTCGGACAACACCGTGGTGGATCTCCAGGATGTGGTCGGGTTCCGGCTGCCGGTCGCGGTCATCGCCTCCCTGGTCGGTGTGCCCGATACCGATCTGCCCCGGTTCCGATGGGTTTTCGGCGATATCCTGCGGGTGATGGACCTGGTGGTCGACGATACGACCCTGGCCCGCGCGAATGCCGCCATGGTGGAGGTGCGCGAATACTTCACCGAACTGCTCCGGTATCGCCGTGAGCACCCGGCCGACGATCTCGCCTCCGGCCTGCTCGCCGCGTGCGACGAGGACGGGGACCGGCTCAACGAAGAGGAACTGCTCAGCCTGGTCATTCTCCTGTTCACTGCCGGCTTCGAAACCACTACGCTGACCATCGGTACCGGCACCTACGCATTACTGGCCGACCGCGACCAGTACGACCTGCTGCGCAATGATCCTTCGCTGGCCGCGGGCGCGGTGAGCGAGGCCCTGCGGTGGGATTGCGCGCTGCACAGAGTGATTCGCGTGACCGACGAGCTCATCCGGATCGGAGACGTCACTGTGCCCGGTGGCTCGGTGATCGCGCCGTTGCTGGGCGCCGCCAACCGGGACCCGCAGGTGTTCCAGGATCCGGACCGATTCGATATCCGGCGGTCCGGGCCGCGACCGTTGACCTTCGGTGGGGGCGCGTATGTCTGCCTGGGCAATGCCCTCGCTCAGACCGAGCTGGAGGTCTATTTCGCCGAGTTGAGCCGGCGGTTCCCCGATATGGAGCTCGCCGGCGAGCCCGAACGCCGACGCGGCTACGTCCGCGGCCTGGACACTCTGCCGGTCACTCTGGGGCGACCCATCGAAAACCGTTCGGGCCGTAGAAGTTCGGAGAATCTGTCGTGCCCGCACCGCACCGCCCCGCACCACGGCTGACCGCCGGACCGGAAGAACTACCGACTGCCCGAACCCACTGGAGGAACCATGCCCGACAAGCACCCGCACCTCCCGGCGCAGCTACCCCGGATGCTTTCGGACGGGCTACTGTTGCGCCACGCCGTCCCGCAGGATCGGGACGCGCTCGGTGATCTGTTGGCGTCGGTACACGCAGCGCCGGACGGGACACCGAACGCCACCGTCGGACGTTGGCAGCGGGATCTGTTCGACAAGGGCCATCCCACGATCGGTACCGAAGACATGCTCGTCGTACAGGACCCACACGGCGAGCTGGTGTCCAGTTTTCTGATGGTTCCGCAAACCTGGTCGTATGCGGGAGTACCCGTCGGTGTCAGCCTCATGGAGCTGGCGGCCACCCGACCCGACTACCGCGGCCACGGACTGTCGAAAACACAGCTGACCGCTTTACTCGAGCTGAGCACATGGCGCGGGGACCTGATCCAGGGCATTACCGATATCTTGTCTTTCCGCAGCGATACAGGTCTGCTCCCGGCGATCACCCAACGAGCCGGTCGCGGTGGGCATATTCGAGAGCTCCCCGCGGTCCGCGAAGGCAGTGAACCGGTCGCGATTCGAGCCGCAACAGTCGACGACATCGCGTTCCTCGTCGATACCGAAGCTCGGGCGATGAACAGGGGGCTCATCTCGTGCCTCCGCGACGAGGCGCAGTGGCGCCATGAGCTGTGCGGCCGCGACGTCGGCAGTATGGTGCACAGTCGGATACTGATCATCGAGACGACCGGCGGACCGGTCGGGTATCTGGTGCTCGGCTACGGCGGCACCCCCAGCTTCCCCATTCCCGGCTGGCTGCCCGGCCTACCGTGCCCGGAACCGGCGGTATCGATCGCCCGCTTCGAACTGGGACCAGAGGTTTCCTGGTTCGACGTCGTGCCCAGCGTGCTCCGGCAACTCACCCTGCCCGACCGAGGGGAGCCGGAAAGCTACATGCTGTGGCTGGGCCGAGCGCACCCCGCCTACGACATACTCGGCGACCTGCTGATCCGGCGACCGCCCGAGATCGGCTGGTTCCTCCGCATACCCGATGTGGCAGCGCTACTCCGCGAGATCGCGCCGGTGTTGGAGCAGCGTCTGATCGGTACCGCGGCCGAGGCCTTCAGCGGAGAGCTCCACCTCGACCTCTATCAGGCCGGGATCCGATTTTCCTTCGACAGCGGGAAGCTGAGCGCGGTCGAGCCGTGGCCAGGACACAGCCGACGAGCATCGGACGCCTCACTGCCCGCGCAGATGTTCCACCAGATGATCTTCGGCCACGCCACCTGGGCCGAGTTGTCCCGCGCCTTCCCCGACTGCCGCCTGCAAACCACTCGCGGCAGCACGCTGCTTCCCCTCTTGTTCCCCGCACAGCAGTCGGATATCTGGCCGCTCATCTGACAGCTTCCGACCTCGGGCCGGCCGGCCCGAACATCAATGTTTCGACCCGCTACCGCAACAGGAGAATGTGTATGGCCGCCAACTTGGGAAAAGTGACCGCCGAGTTCCACGGCCAGGTCCTGGCACCCGGTCACGAGGACTACGACGCCGCCCGCCTCATCTGGAAGGGCATCGATCGGCAGCCGGCGCTGATCTTCCGATGCGCCGATGTAACCGACGTCCGGCGAGCACTCGAGTACGCGCACGACGCGGGGTTGCCCTTCGCCGTCGCAGGGGCCGGACACGATGTCGCGGGCAGGTCTGTTCCCGACGGCGGCATCGTATTGTCCACCGCCCGGCTGCGCCAGGTCACGATCGACCCGGTCGGGAAGGTCGCCCGGCTCGGCGCGGGCGTCCAGTGGGGTGAGCTGGCGGCCGCAGCTGTCCCGTACGAACTGGCCACGACCGGCGCCGCGTCCGCCTCCGTCGGGGTGGCCGGTTTCTCGCTGCACGGCGGGTACGGGTTGTTGATGCGCAGTTGCGGGACCGGATGCGACAACATCATCGAAGTCGACATGGTCACACCGGATGGGACATACCGCACCGTCAACCAGCACACCGACCCGGATCTGCTGTGGGCCGTGCGCGGCGCCGGCGCCAACTTCGGCGTAGTCACCTCCCTCACCCTTCGTATGCACACCGTCCCGCGAGTCACCATCGGGGTCGTCTCCTACCCGGTAACGCGGGCACGAGACGTCCTAGGGACCTATCGGCAGATCACCGCGACCGCGCCGAACGAACTCGTCACCGACTTCTACTACAAGGTCAACCTCGACGGAACCCGCACCGCCAGCATCGGCATCTGCTTCAACGGTGCCCGCGTCGACGCCGAACGCGCGCTCGAGGCGCTCACCGGACTCGGCCGGCCGTGGCGCGATGCCTTGCGCGAAGCGAGCGCCGTCGAGTTGCATGCCCTGCACAACACCAGCACTCCGTACGGCCCCCGATACCACCTCCGCAGCCACTACCTGGACGAGCTGAGTGACGAGGTCATCGAATTAATCCTCGACCAGGGCGAACGCATCACCGCGCCACTCACCGGTATCTTCCTCGAACACCTCGGCGGCGCGATCGCCACGGTGCGCCCGGACGCCACCTCTTTCCACGGCCGCGATGCCCGGTACTCCTTTCTGGCCATCGCCGGATGGACCGAACCCGAGCAAGACGAGACCCACAAAGTATGGACTCGTGAGCTCAGCAAAAGTTTGGAACCACTGTCGATGGATGCCTGCTATGCCAATTACCTCGACGACGATGAGGACAACCGCATCGCCAGTGCCTACGGTCCCGGATACGAACGCCTGACAGCGCTCAAGCAGATCTACGACCCGACCAATCTCCTGCGCGGAAACCGCAACATCCCGCCGACGGCCCGGTGATCCGACGCGGATCGCCCACGCACCCGGCCACCGCCCTGCTCGCTACGCGCAATGCTCGCGTCTATTCGAGAGCACCGCGTAGTTCGGCAATGACGCAGAGTTCGGTGGCCGGTTTCGGTCATCAATCCCTGTCGGCTTTTCGACCGGGCAGGTACGGAGGGCCGTCTGCCGCGGCGTCGTCTCCACCCGGCGACCCCACCCGCCGCTACCGGCCCGGGTCGGCCTCGTCGGGCGGGCGCCGGCTCGGATGCTGCCGGGCCAGCGCGCGGCCGATGACCCGGGCACCGTCGGAGAACGCGCCCGGGTTCGGCCCGGAGTAGTTGATCCGGAGGTAGGCGCCGGTGGGCTCGGCGGGGAACCATTCGTCGCCGGGAGCCACCACCACGCCTCCGTCCTCGCAATCCCGAACCAGCCGGGCCAGATCGGTGTGTTCGGGTAGTCGGACCCAGAGGTTGAGCCCGCCCCGCGGCACCAGTTCCGGGACCGCGTCGGGGGCGTGTTCCCGGAGCGCGGTCAGCAGCAGGTCGCGGCGGATGGCCAAGCGCTGTCCGAGACCGCGCAGGTGGGTACGCCACCCGGGATGAGACACCACATCGAGCGCGACCGCCTGCAGCAGCCCGCTCACGTACATGGATTCGGCCTGGGCATCGGAGAGAATCCGGTCGCGGGCCGGCCCGCGCGCGACCACGGCGGCGATCCGGACCGACGGGGAGACGCTCTTGGTGAGCGATCGCAGATAGATCACATGCCCACTGTCGTCCCGCGCGGCCAGCGGGACGGGCACCGAATCGATACCGAAATCGTGTGCCCAGTCGTCCTCGATGAGGAAGGCACCGTTCTCGCGCACCACCTCGAGCACCCGCGTGGCGGTCTGCGGAGCCCACTGGGCCCCGGTGGGATTGGCGAAATGAGGTTGCGCGTAGAAGGCGCGGGCCCCGGTCTGCTCGAATGCGCGGGCCAGTTCCGCCGGCCGTGGCCCCTGCGGACCGCTCGGGACCGGCACCACCCGCACCCCGGCCCGCTCGGCGGCCATCAGCGCACCCCAGTAGGTCGGCGATTCCACCAGCAGCGGCCGGCCGGGGCCGACCAGCGATTGGAAGGTCGTGTTCAAGCCGCTCTGGCTGCCGCCGAACACGATCACCTCGCCGGGCACCGGCGGCAGCACCCCGGCCGGGGTCACCGTCGCCAGCTCGGTCGCGAACCAGCTCTGCAGCTCCGGGGCCCCCGCGGTCGGTGGGCGGCCGATCGCGGCATCGCCGCGCGCGGCCCGCGCGAAGGCCGCGCGGACCAGGCGAACCGGCAGCAGTTCCCGGTCGGGGTACCCCGAATGCAGGGCGATCCGGTCGTTGGGCACCGTCCGTAGGACGGTGGATATCCGGGCGCGCCGACCCCGCGGTGTACCGAGGGCCGCGGTCTGCCAGCCGTAGTCGGCCGGACGGGCCGGGCGCACCGCCTGGACGAATGTGCCGACCCCGGGCCGACTCTCCACCAACCCCTGGGCCACCAGTGCCCGCAACGCCTTCTGGACGGTGACCGGGCTCGCCGAGTACCGCGCGACGAGGGTGCGGCTGGACGGCAGCCTGGCCCCGGCGGGGGCCGTGGCGATCCACGAGCGGAGGTCCGCGACGATCCGCGAACTGCTATCGTCGGACATGAAGGAACATAGTAGCGCTACTCGGCAGCATCGCGCACCGCTATCGTCCACTCGCACCGGACCGGCCTGGGGGTTACTGGGCGTGGCGGCATTCTCGCTCACCGTCCCACTCACCCGGGTCACGGTGGCCGAGGGCGGAATGTCGCCGTTGTTCGTCGCCTCCGCCCGCGCCGTCGTCGCTACCTTCCTGGCCGCAACGGCACTGCTCGTGACGCGTCAGCCGCTGCCCCGCGGCCGGCAATGGATCCGGCTCGGTATCGTCGCGGCCGGTGTGGTCGCGGGCTTCCCTCTGCTCACCAGCTTCGCGCTCACGATGACCTCGGCGGGCCACAGCGCGGTGGTGATCGCGCTACTCCCGGCGGCCACCGCCGTCCTGGCGGTACTGCGGACCGAGGAACGACCACCGCGCGCGTTCTGGTGGGCCGCGGCGACGGGAGCGGTGGCGGCCGTGGGCTTCGCGGTGTTCCACGGGGGCGGGTTCGCCGGTCTCCAGTGGCCGGATCTACTGCTGTTCGGCGCGGTCGTCGCGGCCGCCGCCGCATACGCCGAGGGCGGACTACTGGCCCGCGAACTCGGGCCCTGGCAGACCATTTCCTGGGCACTCGTCCTGTCTGCGCCGCTGATGGCCGTGCTGAGCGGTATCGCGGTCGCCGCCCAGCCGTTAACCGCTTCCCCGGCACAGTGGGCGTCGTTCGCCTACCTGGGTGTGGTCAGTATGTTCCTCGGCTTCCTGGCCTGGTATCGCGGCCTCGCCTACGGTCCGATGGCACAGGTCAGCCAGATCCAGCTGGTCCAGCCGGTGCTGACCCTCGGCTGGGCCGCGCTGCTCCTGGGCGAATCCCTGACCCTATCGACCGCACTGGGCGCGCTCGCGGTCATCGCGTGCGCCGGCGGCGCGGTGCGTACCCGGCTCGCGCGCCCCACACCGGATGCCGCAAGCCCACTCGGTTCCGGTGTGCCCCGGCGCGGCTCGGTGCCACCGCCCGAGCGCATCTCCGGTACCACCGCCCGGCGCTGCGCCGCGCCGGGCGCGCCGGAACAGCGATCGGATCCCGCGCCGGCGCCGGCCGACCGGTGATCATGGTGGTTCCGCTCACCCTCGGGAATCCGGCGCACACCCCGTTCGTTACCGCAGTGGAGCCCGGCGATCGGGCTCGCGGACGAGGGAGCAGTACCCGCATCGCGACAAGACTGACTCGGAAGGGTTCGTCATGTCCTGGGTCGTCCTGCTGCTGTCGGGGGTGCTGGAGGCCGTCTGGGCCGCCGCGCTGTCGGCCTCGCACGGTTTCCGCCGATGGAAACCCACTGTTCTGTTCGTAGTGGCGCTTGTCCTGAGTATGGCCGGCCTCGCGTGGGCGATGATCGATCTGCCGACCGGTACCGCCTACGCCGTCTGGGTGGGTACCGGCGCGACATTGACCGTCGCGTGGGCCGTCGTCACCGGCCGCGAACGCGCGGATACCGCCCGCGTGCTGTTGCTCTCCCTGCTCATCGTATCCGTGGTGGGCCTGAAGGCGGTGAGCTGACCATGGCGTGGATCATCCTGCTGGCCAGCGCTGTCTGCGAAGCGGTCTGGGCGACCGCGCTCGGCAGATCGGCGGGTCTGACCGAACCGGTGGCGGCGACCGTATTCTTCGTCGCGCTGGCGGCGAGCATGCTCGGGCTGGGCCGGGCGGTGCGTGATATTCCGATCGGCAGCGCCTATGCCGTCTGGACCGGTGTCGGCACCGCCCTGACCGTGTCCTATGCCATGATCACCGGCAGCGAGACGGTCACGCTCGCGAAGGTGGTGTGCCTGACCGGGATTGTGGTCGCGGTCATCGGGCTGGAACTGATCCCGCACGAGAAGCGGGAGGAGTAGCGGTCGCTCCGCGCGGCGGTACTTCCGCCGCGCGGAGGTCGGTCCACGGCAACGGTTTTCAACATTGCGAGCCTATTTGTTGCTTTGTAGGCTGACCGGCATGGTCAGTCCGAGCACCCGGGCCCCGGCTTTCGTCGCACCCCGGCCGCTGCGGGTCCTCGGCGCGGTCATCGACGCCTACCGGAACATTTTCGTCTCCGGACCCGCGGCACCGCTGCTGTCCCGTCCGAACCCGGTGCGCCGCAGCGGGTTCGACCTGCGGCTCGTGGTGGACGATATCCGGGAGGAAGCCGACGGAGTCCGCGGATTGCACCTGCGCGCGGCCGACGGCGGGCTGCTTCCGGCCTGGCGACCGGGCGCCCACCTCGACCTCTTCCTGCCGTCCGGACGGCTGCGGCAGTATTCGCTCTGCGGTAACCCCCGCGAGCGGTTCCGCTACCGGATCGCGGTCCGGCGGATCGACGACGGCGCGGGCGGTTCGCTGGAGATGCACCGCGATCTCCGCCCCGGCGACCCGCTCCGGGCCCGGGGCCCGCGCAACGCCTTCACCTTCGTGGCGGCCCCGGCATATCTGTTCCTCGCCGGCGGTATCGGCATCACCCCGATCCTGCCGATGGTCCGGGCCGCGGGTGGGCGCGGCCGGCTGATCTACACCGGCCGTTCCCGGGCCACCATGCCGTTCGTCGCGGACCTACGCGGAGCCGATATCCGCCCCGATGATGAATACGGTCCCCCGAATATCCCGGAACTGCTCGCGACCGCCCCGCCCGGGGCGGCGGTCTACGTCTGCGGCCCGCCGCCGATGCTGGCCGCGGCCCGGCGCAGCATCTTCGAGCACAATCCCACCGGCTCCCTGCATACCGAACAGTTCTCCGCGCCCGCCGTACTCGACGGCGCGGAATTCGACCTGACCCTGGCACGGACGGGCCGTACGGTCCGGGTGGGCGCGCGGGAGACCGCGCTCACCGCGATCGGCCGGGTCGTCCCCGATATCGCCTATTCGTGCCGCCAGGGTTTCTGCGGTACGTGCCGGACGGCGGTGCTCGCCGGTGAGGTGGACCACCGCGACCGGGCGCTCCCCGAATCCGAACGCACGACCCATATGTTGCCCTGCGTATCGCGCGCGGCGGGCGGCGCACTGGTTCTCGACCTCTGAGCCGGATCGGGTGGATGCCCCGGCTACTACCGGACCCCCTACGGCCGGCATGCGGGACGCCACCCGAATTGGGATTTCGAATATCGGTATCGCACAAGAAAATTCGATGCCGACTCGCACGGGATCAGCTGATGTCTCATCGCCCGGACGCAGTCCGCCCGTCGACAGGATCGGCCATCACGCCGCCCGGGACGCGCCGTGCGCTCACCGAAGAAGCGACATACCTCGCGCCGGACGCCGACGCACGGATTCCGTTCGAAGCCGGGCCGGCGACTCCGCTCGGTTCAGGGATAGACCAACTCGCGATAGGTATCCAGGATCTTCTGGATCGAGGAGGTGACGTGCAGCTCGCCGTTGAGCGGCGCCCATTCGTACCCGGCGTGCGCACTCAGCACCACCGGCGCGGTCGCCGCCACCTCGACGGCGAAGTGCAATCGCCGCACCGGTTTCCCCGCGGGGGACAGATAGTCGAAATCGCCGATGTGATGGCGGACATCCGTGACGATCAAACCCGTCTCTTCCTGCACCCCGCGAATGAGCGCTCCGGTCACCGATTCTCCCGGTTCGACGGTTGCGCCGGGAAGTTTCAGGGTGGGACTGATCGGTCCGGTACTGGGCAGTTCGAGTAAGAGAACTTCCCCACCCCGGTCGACGATCGCACCCACCCGCAGTCCGACCCCGTCCCGCTCGCCACGCGGCAGGGTCTCGTCGAACATGGATACCGACATATGCGGTTTCACCAACCTTCGATCGGGCGGACTCGCCTCGGTCACGCCGTAGGCGAGCTCTTCGATATTACCGTGTCGTGACCATCGGATGACAGCGGATGAACCGAAGTGAGCTGCACAACAGTGCGCTCCGGCCCGGCCGGCCGCGTATATCCGGTAGCAGGAACACGCGTCCACACCGAGGGAATCGCGCCGGTGAATCCGGTTGCTCGCCAGCGCGTTCCGAAGTCCGAACGATCTCCCGGCGATACCCTCACCGGCACCGCGACCGATACGAATCCACACTCACCGCGACCATCTCCGGTGACATCCACTTGTGACGGACACCTCGCTGTTACAGAAGCGGCAGCCACGGTCGAACTCGCGCCCGAAGCGGGCGCCACGGCGTTCGCAGGAAGGTCGTAGCGGGGCATGCCATTTCCGAAATTCGGAAATCATCCCTATGCGAGCGGGTGCCCCGGCATGATCGGTATCGGGTCGTCCAACGACCGGCAATGCCGGAAAGAGCTCGGTCCGTGCCCTCGTCGCGAACCCCACCCTCGAACTCGTCGGCTGCTATGCGTGGACACCGGCGAAAGTGGGCCTCGATGCCATCACCCGCGAACTCGACCATCGGCCCTGCGGAGTCCACGGATACCGCAGCGCTGCCGAGGCCTACGCTGAACACCTGAGCAGCGGTGATGTGCTGACCCTTTGAGACCGCCATCGTTTTCCGGCAGGGCGCCGCAGCTTGAACCATCCGCCCGCCGTCAACTCGGGTGGCGCCTTTGCCGTGACCGTGCGGCTCGCCGGACGGAACGACGCAGGGCCGGCGGGCGCGAAGCCGTCAGTCGAGAGCATGGGCGCGGCAGATCCGCAGAATCTCGTCGGACAGTTCGGGCTGGACGTGGCTCACGGCGCGGGCGAGGACCATCGCCCCTACAAGTCGACTGAGCAGCAGCACCGCGCGCTCCCGCGCCTCCTGTGAGGTGATCTCCCCGTCGTGCTCGCGGGCGAACTCTTCGGCGAAGCCGGTGAGGTACCCCTCCACGCCGGTTGCGTAGGCGCTCTGCACCGTGTCGCTGTGCCGTCCGGCGTCGGTGACCAGGGAGGCAGAGGGGCAACCGCCGTCCGAGGCATCGCGGTGGGCGGCCGAAAGATAATTGTCCACCACTCGCTTCAGCGGTGGGCCGGTGAGATCGGCGCCTTCCTCGAGGGCCTGGTCCAGGAAGCCCAGAGAGGCTTTGAACGAGGCACCGCACGCCTCGGCGGCCAGATCGCCTTTGGACGCGAAGTGGTTGTAGAAGCCGCCGTGGGTCAGGCCCGCCTCCTTCATCAGTTCGGCGATCCCTACGGCATCGACGCCCTGCGAACGGAACATGCGCCCGGCCGCCTCGACGATGTTCTGCCGGTTCCTGGCCTTGTCTTCCTTGGTTATCCGCGGCATGGCCGCCCTCCTGCGTCGGCAGTGTTTGACATTTTCAATGTTACCCCTCATTATTCATTTTTAATGATGAACATCATCAAAGATTGAATGGAGGCTTTTATGCCCACCGTGGAGTACACGCGGCAAGGCGAAGCCGCACAGGTACCGACGCCGACCTCGTCGTGCTCGCGGTCCGCTGGCCGCAGATCCCGGACGCCGTCGCCGGGCTCCCCCGCCTGGACAAAACCGTCGTCATCGACGCCACCAACCAGTTCGCCCCCCCCTTCCCCCGAACCCGGAGATCGCCGATCTGGGCGACCTCACCGGAAGCGAATACGTGGCCTCCCTGCTTCCCGGAGCACGCGTTGTCAAGGCGTTCAACGCCCTCCACGCGCAGTTCATCGCAGCCGATCCCCGCCACGAGGCGGGGCGGCAGGTGCTGTTCCTCGCCGGTGACGACGCCGACGCCAAGAACACCGTGAGAGACCTGACCGTCGAGTTCGGCTTCGCCCCCCTCCGACCTCGGAACACTGCGTGAGGGAGGGCGCCTCATTCAGCTCGGCGGCCCCCTGCCCGCCCTCCACGCCCTGAAGCAGGACTGATCCCACCAACTCGCTCGCGCTCCTCATGCCCCACGACGAGCGACTTCCGCAACGAAAGAGATCCTCATGCCCGGTCGGACCTCAGCACCCAGCACCCAACCCCTCCTGCAGCCCGTTCAGCTGGGCGCGCTAGAGCTGCCCAACCGCGTCGTCATGGCTCCCATGACGCGCTCCCGGGCCGATAACGAGGAACTGGCCCCCCACCGCCCTGCACGCCACCTACTACGCGCAGCGCGCCGGCGCCGGCCTGATCATCAGCGAAGGGACCTGGGTCAGCACGGACGCGATCGGCTTCATCAATGTCCCAGGTATCTACACCGACGGCCAGACCGCCGGCTGGACCGAGGTCACCGAAGCCGTGCACGCCGCGGGAGGCAGGATCGTCTCGCAACTCGGCCACGCCGGCGCCGCCTCGCACCCGGATCACCACGGCGGCAGGCTCCCCGCCGGCCCTTCAGCGATCAATCCTCACGAGATGTCCTTCACCCCCGATGGCCCGAAGGACTCCCTCACCCCACGCGCCCTGAGCGCCGCAGAGATCGCCACCACGATCGGCACCTATCGGCGGGCGGCCGCCAACGCCCTGCGTGCCGGGTTCGACGGTCTGGAGATCCACGCGCAGGTGTCCCATCTCGTGGCCCAGTTCCTCAACCCGCGGCTCAACCAGCGCACCGACGCCTACGGCGGCAGCAGTGAGAAGCGGGCCCGGTTCCTCATCGACATCGTGGATGCCGTCAGCAGCGTATGGGGCAGCGACCGCATCGGAGTCAAACTCTCGCCCTACTGGAATCACGGGCCTGCCTTCACAGCAGATGCCGAGACGCTGGAGGAGTACGACCAGCTCCTCGAGGGCCTCAACGACAGCAACCTGGCCTACCTCCACCTCCTCGGCCCGGAACCCGATACGGGAACCGACACCCTCACCGCATTCACCCGCTACCGCGCCCACTACCGCGGCGCCGTCATCGCCAACCTCGGCTTCACGCAAGCGAGCGGCAACGAGCTGCTCGAACGGCAGCTGGCCGACGCGGTTTCCTTCGGCGCCCCCTTCATCGCCAATCCAGACCTCGTCGATCGATTCACCCACGGCCACCCTCTCGCCGCCGGCAACCGTGACACGTACTTCGCGGGTGACGCGGAGGGGTACACGGACTACCCCGCGATGACCGGGTCCCACTAGGGTCTGCCGTTCGGGTTCATGCGGCAGGTCTCGGGGTGTCGCACGCACATTTGCGGCGTTGTCACCGGCTGCCGACGGCTCTTGACATTTTTATGAAGACCGGTCTACTTTTTGCCTATGGGAGCCAAAGGAGCCGAGACCCGGCAGCGGATGATCGACGCGACCCGGTCCTCGATCGAGCGTCAGGGCTATTTCGGCACCGGACTGAACCAGATCCTCACCGAGAGCGACACCCCGCGGGGTTCGCTGTATTTCCATTTCCCCGGCGGTAAGGACGAACTGGTCGCCGCGGCCCTCACCCAGACTTCCGGACTGATCGACGCCGCCCTCGACGCGGCCGACCTCACCGATCCGGCCGGTGCGGTCGCCGGGTTGATCACCCTGCTCGGCGAGCGGCTCGAGGCCTCCGACTGGGAGAACGGATGCCCGGTCGCCACCGTCGCCCTCGAGGTCGCGGGCACCAACGACGCGGTACAGCAGGCGTGCGCCCAGGTGTACGCCCGCTGGACCGAGGCGCTGCGCATCATCTTGCGGGCCGCCGGATATCGCGAGGCCGACGATCTCGCCGTCTCCCTACTCGCCCTCGTCGAGGGTGCGCTGCTGCTCGCCCGCACCCATCGCAGTCGCGATCCGCTGGATCGGGCCGCACGCGTCGCCCGCACCCTGCTCTGACCCCGTCCACCCGGCCGGGGCTTTCCGCTCCCAAACAAATATGTAGACCAGTCTAGTTAGGAAGTGGTTATGAGTACTCCCGATACCGTCGTCTTCGGGGCGGCGGGATTCATCGGCCGCGCCCTCGTCGCCCGGCTGCTGCAGCAGGGCCACACCGTCGCCGCGGCGGTCCGCCCCGGTACCGAAGCGCGGCTCCTGTCCTGGCTGCACGACCGGGATCTCGATCGAGAGCGGCTCACCGTACTCGGCTGCGATATCACCGATCCCGGCCTGGGCCCCCTGGGCGCGGCACCCTGGGACGACGTGCGCGACGTCTACAACTGCGCCGCGCGGTTTTCCTTCGGGCTCGATCCCGCCCAGGCCCGGGCGGTCAACCTCGACGGCGCTCTCCACGTACTGCGCTGGTCCGCCGCCCGCCCGCGGCTGCGCCGGCTCGTGCACATCACCGGCTACCGGGTCACCGTGCCGGAATCCGCCGAACACGACTACGCCGTCGGTGCCTACGGCGCCTCCAAATTCGAAGCGGACGCCGTGCTGCGCGAACAGGCCGCGGCCGCCTCGGTCCCGCTGACCGTCGCGAATCCGAGCACCGTCGTCGGGCCCGGTCAGTACATCGGCCTGGCCGAACTCGTCCGCGATCTGTGGCACGGCGCGCTACCCGCGCTGCCCGGCGACGCGGAGACCCTGCTCCCGATCCTGGACCTGGAATACTTCGTCGATTTCCTTACTCTGCTCCCGCAGCAGCCCGATACCGCCGGCCGCTCCTACACCGTGCTCGATCCGGCCAGTCCGCCGCTCCCGGAACTGATCGGGCTGCTGGCCCGGCATATGCACGTCCGCGCGCCCCGTCTCACCCTCCCCGTCGGCCTGGTAGCGCGGCTGCCCCGCCGGTTTACCGGAGTGGATGCCGAACGACTGGCCTTCATCTCCGGTGATCGCTACGACACCTCCGCCGCCGACGCGGTGGCCGCGCGCGCCGGACTCGTCCATCCCGCCGCCGAAGCCGTACTGCGGAACTGGGCGGATCACCTGGTGAGCAGCCGATTCGGCGCCGCCGAAGCCGATTCCGCCGCGGGCTTCGACCACGGTCTCTGGGTCTCCGGCGAGCGACGCACGCCGGACTACGTCCTGCTGCACGGACTTCCCACCGACAGCGAAGCCTGGCGCGAGGTCCGTGGGTACCTCGACACCCCCACCCTCGCCGCCGACCTTCCCGGCCTGGGCCGGTCCGCACCACGGCATGGCGAACCGGACCGGTGGCTCGACGATCTGCTGGCGCCGGTCGCCGGCCGCCCGGTGCTGGTGGGCCATTCCCTCGGCTGCGTGCCGGCACTCCGATATGCCGCCGCCCATCCCGACCGCGTCGCGGGCGTGATCCTGGTAGCCCCGGCCTTCCTGCAGCGCGGCAGCTCCCGCCTCGCCCGCACCCCGATCGCCACCGCGCTGCTGCGCCGCCTGCCACCCGCGCGACTGGCCGCGCTGCTGGGTATCCCGGCGGGCCCGGCACTGGACAGTGCCGGCGCGAACCTGCGCCGCCCCGGGGTGGCCCGGCGCACGGTCGCGGCGCTACGCGCCGCCGGGAAACCGGACGCCCACTTGACCGCCCGCCGCCTCCTCGACGAACTGCGCGTGCCGGTCCACCTGGTGACCGGGTCCCGCGATCCGCTGACCGCCGCGGTCACCGCCCCGATCACCGAGATCGCGGGCGCCGGTCACTATCCGCATCTCGCCCATCCCGAACAGGTCGCCCGGGTTCTCGATTCGGTCCGGAAGGAGTTCGCGGACAGCACCCGTTCAGCGATGGCACCGGGCCGGTGATCGGGCCGCGGCGTGAGCCGGGCGACCCTGTCCGACCGGTCCTCGGCCGACCGGCAGCGCGGGGGTCCTGGTCGGCCCCGCTCCCGCCGCGGCAATGGTCCCTGGATCGATCGCCGCCAACCCGACCGGCGATCGACCCGAGCACGCACGACCGGCGATCGATGGCCAGGCCACCGATCGCCGGTCTCACCTACGAATTCCTCATCGCGACAGCGAGGCCCGCAGCGCGGCCACGCCGGCGCGGCGCTCGTAGGCGATCCAGGCGAAGACCACCGCCAGTACCAGCGGGAAGATCGCCATCGCGGGCTCACCGGCGATGAACGCCTGCGTCCCGGCGGCGAGCACGGTGAGCACCGACAGGCCCACGGCAGCAAGGGCAGCCAGCCGCGGCACCAGCAGACCGATACCACCCGCGACCTCGACCAGCCCGATGAAAACGAGCAGCGCGAACGGGATCGTCAAATTCTCGGGAGCATTGTCGGCCAACGCGTTCGGTATCACGAGCTTCGGCCCGCCCGAAGCGATGACGAAGAACAGGCCGAGCAGGATCTGCAGGGTCCACAGGACCCGGTTACGGATCGTGCCGGGACGGCCGGCGATATCGGCGGAGGCGGCGGCGGGGCTGGTGGTAGTCATTTCCGGTCCTTCGGGTCGGTCGCGCCGGGTTGGTAGCGCGTTCAACCGATACGACGGCACGCAGCCGCAGGACTCATCGCCGGCCACGAAAATTGTTGCGTGCCCCGGTCACGATCGCACCGGCAGCAGACCCGGCGCCACGGTCCGCGGGTCGACCCCGGCGAACGCCAGCGCGATGAACAGCCCGGCCACCTCCTCGGTTTGCCGCGCCCGGGCCAGCGACCCCACCACCACCGGTTCCGCCCCGGCATCGCGCACCAGCGTTTCGACCACGCGCAGCGCGCCGGGGTCGTCCCCGCACAAGACGACCGTCGTCGCCGTGCCGTCCGCCCCCCACTGTGTGGACGGCACCAGATGGAACCCCTTCACCACCAGGCCGCCCGGGGCCGCCGCGGCGATCCGTTCGGCATTGGATCCGCCCGCCGGGCCCAGCACCACGCCCACCCCGTGTTCGACCGGGTTGGTCGGGTCGATGATCGGTATCCCCGCCAGATCTCCGTTGCTCCCACCAGCGGCCGCCAGCACTGCGGCCGCCGCGTCCCAGGGCACCGCGAGCAGGACCGCGTCCGCTGCGCGTATCGCCTCGCGGGCCGGGGCCGAGCGGGTCGCGCCGCCGAGCCGCCGGGCCAGCGCCGCCGCCTTATCCGGCGAACGTCCCGCCACGGTGACCCGGTGCCCCGCCCGCGTCCAGCATCCGCCCAGCGCTCCGGCCAGATGACCCGTTCCCAGAATCGCTATCCGCACCCTCGTGCTCCTCCGTCGTCGCGAACTGTGTACGAGGGCTACCGTAGGGAGCGGGATACGCACCGATCGGTGCGTATCGGACCGCGACGCTGGTGGGCGATGACCGATTATCACAACCGCACCGACCCCGTCGCCGACTGCCGGTTGCGAGGCGCACTGGACCTGTTCGCCCACACCTGGGACCCGGTGATCCTCGCCGCCCTCGCCGACGGTCCCCGGCGACGCGTCGAGCTGCGCATCGGAATCGGCGGTATCCGCGACAAAACGCTCACCGAGGCGCTGCGTCGGCTGCTCGGACGCGGCCTGGTCGCCCGACGACCCGATCCGGACGCGCCGCCCGGAGTCGAGTACCGGCTGACCGAACTGGGCGTCGGCCTGGTGGACGGGCCGTTGCGCGCGCTGGCCGCCTGGGTGCGCGACCACGGCGACGAACTGCGTGTCCCCGAGGGCGCCGATCCGCCGCTGCGCCGCGTCCGCTGACCGTGCGCCCACCCGGACTCACCGTGGCCGCAGCGCACTCTCCGGTCGGTCGGCGCCGGTTCCGTAGGCCGCCAGGAACATCCGCACCGCGGTGGTGGCGATCGCCCGGAGTTCGGCGGGCGGGACTTTACGGGTGCCGTGGGCGGACCGGTTCATCAGCAGTCCGGTGAGCAGCGCGAGGAATCGTTCGACGTCGTGTGACGATGCCGCACCCGCCGGCTCCCTCACCCGGATCGGGTGACGACGGGCCGGACACGCCCGTCCTAGAGTGCGCTCATGGGCGAACCCCACGCCGATCGGTGCCGGCCCGCTATCGCCTCCCGTGCGGAGCGGATCGAATACGGCGCCCGGCAGCGTGACCGTGTCCCGTTCGCCGCGATCGCCGCGGCGGCGGCCGCTCCCGAACGTGACCCGCTGGCCCTGCTGGAGTCGCAGACTCCGACGCGGGTGCCCGAACTCGTCCCGGTCCGCTACGGCCGGATGGCGGTCTCCGAAGAAGGAGGCTGGCCACGAGCCTCGCGGTCGCCGGGCGCGACAACGGCTTCAAGAGAAACAGCGGCGCCGGATCATCCGCGCCTGCGTGGCCGAGTGCCGCGAGACCATGAGCTATCAGGCCGGACGCGGTGAGCTGGCCGTCTGGTACTCGCATATCGACGCCGCGACGGATATGGCCGAGTTGCGTGAGGTCCTCGATTCGACGATGCGCAAACGCGTCCGCAAGACCATCGACAAAGCCTGGGGTCGCGACAGTTTTCAGGCGCTGTCCAAGCTGACCACGCCGTGCGACGGGCAACCGCGCATCGTGAGCATGCCGCCGCTGATCGTCCCGGTGGAGGAGCTCTACTCCGGCGCCGACGCCGAGACAGTGCACCGGGGTCTGCTGCGACGTCTGGCCGATTACCGCGGCACCCTGCAACCCGACCGCCGTTTCCTGCTGGACCGGTTCGAGTACGTGCACGCGGCGCGCAAGGTGGTCGGGGTGGGCAGTGTGGGCACCCGCACCTGGATCGTGCTGCTGCGCGGACCCGGCGACGAACCACTGTTCCTACAGGCCAAGGAAGCACAGCCCGCGGTCCTCGCGCGCTATCTGGCCGGCCCCGAGCACACGAACCAGGGGGAACGGGTGGTGAGCGGGCAGCGCCTGATGCCGGCGGCCAGCGATATCTTCCTCGGGTGGCAGCAGCGCCCCGGCCCGGACCCCGACGGCGTGACTCGCGATTTCTATATCCGCCAGCTCCGCGACGGCAAGGGCTCGGCGGTGATCGAGACCATGTCCCCCGACCTCATGGCCCTCTACGGGCGTCTGTGCGCGCGGGTACTGGCCCAGGCCCACGCCCGTGGCGGTGACCGTTTCGGAATCGCCGGATATCTGGGCACCGACGACGATTTCGCCGAGGACTACGCCGACCGGAACGCCCTCGACCACGCCGCGCTGCTACGCGCGATCGAGGACGGCCGGATCGCCGCGTCCCCGAACCCGGACGCGTGATAGCCCGACCTCGCTTCCCGGACGCGGCCCGGGCCGCCGCCGACCCCGAACGGCCCTCCCGGGGAAGATCGCTTCCTGGCCGGGTGCGGACAGCGGCCGGTGAATCCGCGTGGGTTCGCCCTCAGTTCACGACCGCGAAGGCGAACCCGTCCCAGCCCTTCGCGCCCACCGTCTGCAATACGGTGGCGTCCAGGCGTGGTTCGTCGGCCAGCAATTGCACCAGGTCCCGGCTCGCCCGCACCGCGGGGTCGGTATCGTTCGCGTCGGCCAGCCGCCCACCGCGCACCACATTGTCGACCACGACCACCGCGCCCGGCCTGGTCAGCCGCAGTGCCCACTGCACGTAATTCGAATTGTTCACCTTGTCCGCGTCGATGAACACCAGGTCGAACGGATCGGGCTGCTCCTCGGCCAGCACGGGCAGACTGTCCAGGGCCGCACCCACCCGGATATCGACACGGTCGCCGACACCGGCGCGGTCCAGATTCGCCCGGGCGACCGCGGCGTGGCTTTCCGCGAACTCCAGCGTCGTCACCCGGCCCTCGGCCCCGACCCCGCGGGCCAGCCACAATGTGCTGAAACCGCCCAGCGTGCCGATTTCCAGCACCCGTCCGGCCCCGATGGACCGGGCCAGCAGGTAGAGGAATTTGCCCTGGGCCTCGGAGACGTCGATGGCGGGCAGCCCCGCGTCCGCGTTGGCCCGCAGCGTCGCGCTCGTCTCGCCGTCGCGCGCCAGGTGATCCACCACGTACCGGTCCACATCAGCCCAATCCGGTGTGCTCATATCCGCAGTCTGCCACCCGCCGCCAGACCGTCGAGGAAAGCCTCCCGCGCCCGGCGCTGCAGGCACCAGGCCGATCGGTCCGACGACCGGGATCAGCGTCACCGCGATCCCGTGCGATGCTCCCGGATGCGCGCTGTCGCCGGGCGGGCTCCGACTCTCTGGTGAAACTTACTGACCGCGAGCATAATTCGTGTCCGGAGCGCACCGGGCCGGGCCCCGCCCAGTATGGTGAGGACGCCGATCGTATCGGCCGGTGGTACGGGGCAGCCGAGTCCGATCGAGGGGATGGTGACCATGCGCTGGCATCAGGCGGCCGCCTGCGGACCCGAATTCTTTTCCGAGCTCGCCGACGGCTTCGTGCCCATGGCACACGAATTCGGCGCTCCGGAGGACTGGCACGCCGGGCTCACCACCCAGGAGTCGGTCGCCTACACCCTGCTGCGCTGGGAGCAGCACGGAAATCGCCTGTGCCAACGGACCCACCGGCATATCCGCACCGTCCCCGGCGACGACTTCTTCTGGGTCGTCGTCCCCGATCGCGGTGATTTCGCGATCCGTTTCCGCGACGAGGTGACCCGGGTCCCGCGCGGTCACGCGGTCGTGGCCGGACTGGAGATACCGTGCCGGCTGCATATTCCCGATTCGGCGGCCTACGGGTTCCAGGTGCCGCGGACCGAGTTCGAGGCCCGGGTCCGGCCGCGCGGACATATGAACGTCGTCCTCGATATGACCCGGGGTCTGGGCCGGGTCGCCGGCGATATGATCCGCGGCGTCCACGCCGAACAGTCCCGGCTGAGCGAACGCGAATTCAACGCCGTGTGCGACCGGATCACCGAACTGCTGTGCATGATGGCCGTCGGCGAGACCGACCCGCAGGAGACCCATCACGCGGAGGTCGCCGAGAGCATCCGGCGGTATCTGCGCGAGCACATCGGCCGCGCCGATGTGCGCCTGCCCGCGGTGGCGCACGCGCTCGGCTGGTCGCCCCGGCAGCTGCGGGTGGTGCTGCACGAAACCGGGACGACCTTCCGAGACCTGCGCCGCGACGAGGCTCTGCGGGTGGCACGCGAACTCCTGGCCGACCCGCGCGCCACCCTGACCATCGCGGAACTGGCGGCCCGCTGCGGTTTCACCCCGGCCTGGTTCTCGGCGGCGTTCAAGGAGCGGTTCGGCGTGACGCCACGGGAGTTCCGGCGCCGCAGACGTGCCGACTCCACCGACCGGCACAGTGAACCGACCGGTCCGAACCCGGCCTAGGAGCCGGGGTTCAGTCGCACCGGAAGTTTCTCCGGACCCACCGTGCTGATCTGCACCGCGTACTCGACCTCGGCGCTGGGCACGGCCAGGGCCAGCTTCGGGAAGCGGGTGAACAGCGTCTGCAGCGCGATCCGGCTCTCCAACCGGGCCAGCGGTGCGCCCAGGCAGAAATGCGGTCCGCGGCCGAACACGAGCTGGTCGCGGTGCTCGTGGTCGATATCGAATACCTCCGCGTTCGGGACGAGCAGCGGATCCCGGTCGGCGCCGCCCCACCACAGCGTCGGCGTACCCGCGGGAATATCGACACCGGCGACCGTCACATCGTCGAGTGGGTAGCGCATGATCGCACCGACGACCGAGGAGCGATAGCGCAGCGCTTCTTCGACCACATCGGCCCAGCGATTCTCGGCCTGCGCCCGCGCGAGCTGTGCGGGATGGTCGTACAGGGCGATCACCGCATTACCCAGCAGATGAACGGTGGTCTCGTGCCCGGCCACGATGACCAGCCACAGCACACCGATCAGCTCCTCCTCGGAAAGCTCGTTCGCCGCGTTGGCCTGCAACAGCGCCGAGGTCAGATCCTCCCCCGGTTCGGCCCGTTTGTGGGCGAGCAGTTCGACGAAATAGCCGCTCATCGCCGCCATGGCCGCCTGGGTCTGTTCGCCGGTGCTGTGCGCCGAGACGATCGTCAAGGTCCAGTCCTTGAGCTGCGGCTGCGCCTCCAGCGGTACCCCGAACAGATCGCAGATCACCCGGACCGGCAAGGGGACCGTGTAGTTCGCGACCAGATCGACCTCTTCGGTATCGGGGAAGGCGCTGATGAGGTCGTCGGCGATCTGCTGGATCCGTGGTTCCAGCGCCGCGATCCGAGCCGGGGTGAACGCCTTGTTGATCGTCTGGCGCAACCGCCGGTGCGCGGCACCGTCCTGATTCAGCATGTGTTCGGCGTCGGTCAGGGCGCGCAGCGGCCAATCGGCGGGGATCCGGCCGTCGTGCAGCGCGGGACACTTGGACGGGTGCTTGGCGAAGACCTTGTCGTCGAGCACCTCACCGGCGGCACGGTGACTGACCGCGATGTAGGCGCCGACTCCGCCGAGCAGTTCGATGGGCACGACCTCACCCGCGCGAATTATCCGCTCCAGCGTTTCGTACATCGGCTCGCCGGGTGTCGGAAGTTGGATGACTTGCTCGGACATGCTGTCTCCCTGAGTTTTTCGATGCGACCAGGGAGAGTCTGGAATGTCGGGGCGGGCCGCACAATCGGTACGCCGCATCGTGCCCCGCACCGATATTCCACCGCGCCGGAACGTAATTCCGCGCGGGGATCTCACTCTTCGACGTGTTTGCGCACCCGGAGGTCCTGTCCGGCGCCCGCCGCGGCCGGCCGGGCGTTGTCGATGGTGAAGGTCACCCGGTCGGGCCGATAGCGGTCCTCGCCGTATTCGAGCGGGACCCCGGCCGCGGACGAGGTATGCCGCCGTGCCCGCAGCAGCGGGGTCCCCGGGGCGACTCCCAAACAGGGCCGCGTCGGTCTCGTCGGCGCCGACCGCGTCGATGGTGTGCCGGGCCGGCACCGTGGTGGTGGCCCGGACCGCCGCCGAACTCGGCGTCCTGGAGGAATTCGCGGCCGAGCGCGGTACCGAGCAGGTACGACTGCTCGACCGCGCCGGAACGGCCCGGCTCTTCCCACCCGCCGGCGGCCCCGGCAGCGATATCGTGGGCGGCGCCCATCTACCGCTCGACCTGCGGGTCGACCCGCGCGCCGCGATTCCGGCGCTGGCCGACCGGCTGGCCGCACGCGGCGTCGAGTTCGTCTGGAACACCCAGGTGGGCGCCGTATACGAAGGTGTCGTGCACGCCGCGCGCGGTGATCTGACCGCGACCGCGATCGTGCACGCGAACCGGCCACGATATCGACCGGCTCTTCCCGGTGATCATCGAAGAGAACGAGGTGCGCCGCTGCCGGCTCCAGATGCTGGAGGTCGCGCCGCCCGGTGATATCCGCATCGCACCGGCGGTCCTCACCGGCTACTCCATGCTGCGCTACGGCGGTCTGGCCGCCACCGCCTCCGCCGCCGCGGTGCGGCGCGAGATCACCGACCGGGCGCCGGAAACGCTGGACGCCGTGATGAACCTGATGTTCACCCAGCGCCCGGACGGTTCGGTGGTTCTCGGCGACACCCACCACTACGCCCGCCCCCATCCGCCCTTCGACGAGGAGGAGATCGCCCGGCTGGTGCTGCGCGAAGGTGCCCGGCTCTTCGCGACCGGTGAGCTGTCGGTGCGACGGCGCTGGCGCGGGATCTACGCGGATTCGCCGCATACCGATTGGCCGCGCCCGCGCCCGGTATCCGCGTGGTTTCGGTGACCTCCGGTATCGGTATGACCACCGCACTGGGTCTGGCTCCGGCGGTCGTGGACCAGCTGGTCTGAGCACCGGACCGGGCGGCCGCCGCGCCCGGCCGCCGCGCCGACATCAGCTCGCCGCGGTCACGATCGTCGCGGCGACCGCGTCCGGCTGCGAGACCAGAGAGGCGTGGGACGCGTCGAGTTCGCTGGTCTGCGCGCCCATCCGGCCGGCCATGAAACGCTGCGAGGCCGGCGGGATGACCCGGTCCTGCGCGGAGACCAGGTACCAGGTGGGCATACCCGACCAGGACGGCGCCCCGGATGCTTCCAGATTGGCGGCCAGAGCGATCGATTGCTGGTGGGCGAGCATATCGGCGGCAGTGGCGTCGGCGACGTCCTGCGCGAAGACGTCGTGGAAGTATTCGGGTGCCACATAGCCGTCGAGATTGCGTCCCGCGATGCCCTGCGGATCGTCGACGGCCTTCACCTGCAGTGCCGGGGGCAGCAACCGGCTACCCGGGAACCGCACCGGGTCCAATGCCTGCTGGGCGAATTCACCCTGGGTCGGCGCGAAGGCCGCGACGTAGACCATGGAGACGATATCGGGGTCGTGCACATTGCTGATCACGGTCCCGCCGTAGGAGTGCCCGACCAATACGATGGGCCCGTCGACGGTATCCAGGGCGCGCTGGACGGCGGCGGAATCGTGGGCCGGGCCGCGCAGCGGGTTCACCGGGGTCAGTACCTCGTAGCCCTGTCCGCGCAGTCGCCCGGCGACTCCGTTCCAGCTGGTCGGGTCGGCGAACGCTCCGTGCACCAGGACCACGGTGGGCCGCGGCGCGGCCCAGGCGGGTATCGCGACGGCGGCCGTCGCGATGAGGGCGATGATCAGGCTCAGCAGAGCGGTACGCAGCGTGCGAATGATGGTCATTGGTTCCCTGTCCCGTCTCGTTCGGTTTCTCACGATTCGAGCAGTTCGGCGCGCACACGCGCAGCGCCGCACAGGTGATACGGGTGATCAGTGTAGCCGGGCGGGGTACCCGCGCGAGCCCGATCGCCCGCGCCACGAGGGGCCGTCGCGAGGACCGGCCTCTTGCCACCGCGACGCGAGGAGCGCAGGGTTGAGAACACCGGTGGCGCCACCGGGGCGCCGCCTCGAGCAGAGAGGGGGTGGCTCGTGTTCGCGCGATCCACCACTATTCAAGCGCAACCCTCCGCGATCGATGCCGGGATCACGCATATGCGCGATGTCGTTCTACCCGGCCTACGGGATATCCCCGGGTGTATCGGGCTGTCGCTGCTGGTCGACCGGGACAACGGGCACTGTATCGCCACCAGTGCGTGGGAGTCCGTGGATGCGATGCACCGCAGCCGGGAGCCGGTCGGTCCGATTCGCGATCGGGCACTCGCGATATTCGTCGGTAGCGCACAGGTCGAGGAATGGGAGATCGCGGGCCTGCATCGGGCTCATCACGCGGACGAGGGCGCCTGCGTGCGTGCGACCTGGGTCAAAACCGATCCGAGCCGTCTCGATTCGGCCATCGAGATCTACAAATCCGCCACCCTGCCCGCCATGGAGAACCTGGAGGGATTCTGCAGTGCGAGTCTGATGGTCAACCGGAAATCCGGCCGTGCCGTGTCCTGCACCAGTTACGACAGCGCCGCGGCGATGCGAGCCGGCCGTGAGCAGTCGGCGTCGCTGCGCGTCGACGCGGCCCGGCACACCGGCGTCGAAGCGCTCGACGTGCGGGAGTTCGAACTGGCCCTCGCCCATCTGCGGGTTCCGGAAATGGCCTGACCGGGCGAACCGGTCTACTCCGCCTCGCCTGTGGTGAGACCCATACCGGCGGCGAGGTCGGTGAGTACCGCGTCGAACAGCACATCCGGGTCGCTCACCGGCATCGGGTAGTTGCCGAACACCTCCAGCGTGACGTGGCCGTAGAGCCGGACCCAGACCGTCATCATCAGATACGCCACCCCGAGGTCGAATTTCTCGGCCGGGAACTTCTGCTCCGATCCGGCGAGCAGCGCCAGCAGCTCGTTCTGGAATGCGATCAGATCGGTGCGCAGCGCTTCGGGAATCGATTCGGTGGGCGGAGTCGCCAGGTCGTAGGCCGCGAGCAACTTACCCGCGGCTTCCAAGAACACCAGCCCGAACGCTTCGTCGAAACGCCGCACCGTACCCGGACCGCCGGCCGCCGGTGAGGCGAATACCAGGGTGAATTCGTTGCGGTGGGCCAGCGCCCAGCGTCGGAACGCCCGGCAGATGGCGAACAACCGGATCACCCCGTCGTCCGGTAGTTCGGCCACCTGCCCACCGAGGTCCTCGGCCAGCCGGATACAGATATCGCGCCGCAACGCGGCCAGCAGCTCTTCCCGAGACGGGTAATAGCGGTAGAGGGCGGGGGCGGTGATCCCGAGTTCCCGCGCGATGGCACGCAGGGTCAGCGCCTCCGCTCCCTGGGCGACCAGGAGCTCCACAGCCACGCGCCGGATGTCCGCGTCACTGACCGCGGGCATCCGGCCCCGCCGGGCGGGTGGTGTCATTCGTATGCGACCTGCCAGTTCTTGACTCCGTTCAGCCAACCCGACCGTAGCCGAACGGGTTCGGCGACCTGACGCAGGTTCGGCATCACATCGGCGATGGCGTTGAAGATCAGGTCCAGTTGCAGGCGGGCCAGGTTGGCGCCCACGCAGTAGTGGGTACCGGTGCCACCGAAGCCGACGTGCGGGTTCGGGTTGCGGGTGACATCGAATTCGAACGGCTCGGTGAAATGGTCCTCGTCGAAGTTGGCCGAGGCGTAGAACAGACCCACCCGCTGCCCCTTGGCGATGGCCTGCCCACCGATCTCCGTGTCCTGCAGGGTGGTCCGCTGGAACGCGATGACCGGGGTGGCCCAGCGCACGATCTCGTCGGGCGCGGTGCGCGGACGCTCGGCCCGGTACAGCTCCCACTGTTCCGGATTGTCAACAAAAGCCTTCATCCCGTGGGTGGTGGCATTGCGGGTGGTTTCGTTACCGGCCACCGCCAGCAGGATGACGAACCAGGCGAATTCCTCCGAGCTCAGCGCCTCGCCGTCGATATCGGCGCTGAGCAGCTGGCTGATGATGTCGTCGGCCGGACAACCGCGGCGTTCTTCGGCCAGGTTCCAGGCGTAGCCCATCACCTGCGCATTGGCCATTTTGTAGCTGTCGGCGTATTCGGGGTCGTCGTAGCCCATCATCTGGTTCGACCATTCGAACAGCTTGCCGCGATCCTCCTGCGGCACCCCGAGCAGTTCGGCGATGGCCTGGAGCGGCAGCTCACACGCGACCTGCTGGACGAAATCGCCACCACCGGCCCGCTTGGCCTCGTGCACGATCCGCTCGGCCCGCTCGTGCAGGGCGTCACGCAGGCTCTGCACAGCACGCGGCGTGAAGCCGCGGGAGATGATGCGACGCAGTTTGTCGTGCTCGGGCGGGTCGGTGTTGACCAGCATCGCGCGCTGGATATCGATCTCCTCGCGGGCGATATCGCCGTTGAAGCGGATCACCGCAGTATTGGCATGGGTGGAGAAGACCTCGGAGTTCTTCGAGATCTCCTTGATGTGGTCGAGTTTGCTGACCACCCAGTAGCCGCCGTCGTCGAACCCGCTGACCCCGTTCGGCTGATCGACCCACCACACGGGCGCGGTCCGGCGCAGTTCGGCCCATTCCTCGATGGGCAGCCGAGCCGCCAAGAGGTCGGGATCGGTGAAGTCGAAGTCGTGAGAGAGACCGGTGGTCATTGTGCCTCCTTGTGAAGCTGGTACATACGGTCCGCGGAGGCCGCAGCGAAGGCGGAGGTACCGCACTCCCTGCAGGAACCCTCTCCCGAGGAGTGAACCACACCACATCGATTTTGTGAACAGGTTTTAGTAAATACCGTTCACATAATCGTCCGGCAACGGGGTCGCCGCGTTCGGCAACCATTTCGCTACGTTCCACCGCCGCCGCCGAATGCCCCGCACGAACGGCGGAAAGAGCGCCATAATGAGGTTTGGGGCCCATTCCAACCGGCCTGCAGCGGGTAGCCGCATGAGCAAGACTCCCGAACTCTTCCGGAGGACGCAGCACATGACCACCATGGAAATGCCGCACGTCAGCGAATGCACAGTGAACAGTTGCTCGTACAACCACGACGGATGCCACGCGTACGCGATCAATGTCACCGGGCAGAACGGCAGCGCCGACTGCACGACGTTCATACCGCTGGCGACCAAGGGCGGACTCGATACCGTCACCAGCATGGTCGGCGCCTGCCAGCGCACCGACTGCGCCCACAACGTCGACCTCGAATGCACCGCCGCCGAGATCCGGGTCGGCCCGGGCAGCACCGACCACGCCGCCCGCTGCATGACCTACGCCCCGCGCTGACCCGCCGACCCGCTCCGCGACCACCGGGGACCCCGGCGGAGCGGATCGGCTGCGCCGGAATACCGAACCGCCGGTGTAAGGCGTCGACGGTGTTGATCTCTACAGCATCCGAACACCGTCTCGGGCACCGAGCGGGTTCGCCGAATCGCCTTACTTGGTGAGCCCCGCGTCACCCCACACGCCGTTACCCGCCTGACTGCAGCTCTCCATATTCCCGCCGACGAACAGGAAACTGATCGTCAGGTTCTGGACACCCGCGACCGGCACGTCCACCGTCGGTGATTGCCCCACCGGAACGTTGCCGGAGGAATAGATCGACTTTCCGTCGGCGACCACCTCGAACTGGAGCACCGATTGGGAATTGCCACCGTCGGCGATACCGATAGTCGAGCTGAACCGCGACCATTCCCGATTCAGGTTGTAGGTGTGGCCCACCTCGGTATCGCAGCCGCTGAACTGCTGATAGATCGAATGTGGATAGGAGACGCCGTTGACCGATATCGTCCCGGTATACGCGGTTCCGGTGGTGGGCGACATATCGGCCAGGTACCGCTTGGGCTGCGGCGCGGGGGCCGGGGCCGCGGGTGGTGCGGCGCTTTCGCTTGTCGTAATCGCCTGTGCGGTATCGGCTTCCGCGTCCGGGGAGCCGGATCCGACGAGGAGGGTGACCACCAAACCGACGACGGCCAGCGCGATACCCGCCCCCGAGACGAGCATGACCCCGCGCTCGGCGTCCCGGGCGCTCTTGGGGGCCGCGGTGCCGGTCGCCGGCGAATGGGGGCGCGGGTTCGGCCCGCGAGTGGGTTCGGTTGGATTGGACACGCGCACACTCTTCTTCGACGTAACTCGACGGGCCCGGCCGGGCGCCGCAGCAGAGATATACCACGCCGGGCGGGGTGATGGAATTGGAGCGCCGCGCCGGATTGTTCCGCCCGCCCGTACGCGATTCGAATTTCCGGTGCTCGACGGTGAGATTTCGAAAATAGCGGCGAGCTAGGACTTTTCATCGGTCCGGCCCCGGAGAACCCCGCGACCCCGCGCTCGCATCCGGAACCGGCGAACACCCGGAATCCAAAAAGATACGGTACTTACTGTACCGTTACGCCGGTGACCGCCGACAACACCTGGCCCGGCAACCTGGGGTCGCCCAGGTCGGATTCGCCCGCCCCACCGACCGGCTCGACGAGGTGATCCGCTTCTACGTCGACGGGCTCGGCCTGCGCGAGCTCTATCGGTTCGCGAACCACGCCGGCTACGAAGGGGTGATGCTCGGCCTCCCCGGCACCGGCTACCATCTGGAATTCAGCAGCCACGCCGACGACAGCCCCGGGGACGCGCCGAGCAACGAGAATCTGCTGATGCTGTCCTTCGAATCGGAGGCCCGGATGTTCGAGACCGTCCGGCGGCTCGGCGGATTCGGTGCCGAACCGGTCCCCACCGAGACCCCCTACTGGGCCACCCACGGGGACCTGGCCTTCCCGGATCCGGACGGTCGACAGGTCGTGCTCGTCCCGCGCCCGGTGTTCTGATGCCGGGACGCGCCCGAGACGAACGGATCGACACCGCTGTCCTGGCGGCCGCGCGAACCCTGCTCGACGCCAAGGGTTACGCGGGCCTGACCATCGGGCAGGTCGCGGCGAGCGCCGGTGTCCATCGCCCCGCGATCTATCGGCGCTGGCCGTCCAAACGACATCTGGTGACCGCGGTGGTGGCCGATCTACTCGGGCTCGAGCCGACCCCGGACACCGGCGATCTCCGCACCGATCTGACGCGCTCCATGCGGGAACTGGTGGCCGCTCTGCGCGACACCTCGCTGGGCCGGGTGCTGCCCGCCCTGGTCGCCGACCTCGCCGCCGATCCGGAACTGCGCGAACAGCTGTGGTCCACTGTGTTCGGCCCGCGCCGCGAGACCACCGCCCGCGCCCTGCGCGCGGCGATCGCCCGCGGGGAGATCGACCCGGGCACCGATATCGATTTCGTCCTCGACGCGGTCGCCGCGCCGATCTATTTCCGGGCCCTGTTCGGACATCTCCCGTTGTCCGAAGAACTGGCCGACGACTCCGTGGACACGGTTCTCGCGGCGATCCGCCGCGCCGGGCGATATTCGGCTGCCGCGCCGAGTGGAGATGCGTCACACCGTGCCGTTGATCACCGGGCCGGGACGAAACGGGCGGTACGGTAGGATCGCTTCAGTACCCGCGCCCGAGGCGCACACATGTACTCTCCGTCGCGGATCACCAGCCTTTCGCGTCGGGACCCGCGACGCCGCCACCTCGAGTAGGCGCGGACAAACGGTCCGAACGGACGTCGCGGTATCACCTCCGATGCCGAAAGGCGCTCATACCTTCATGCCTGCCAACACTGCTGCCGCGCAGACGTTCACCGACCTCGGCGTCCCGGCCGATATCGTCGCGAAACTCGCTGCCGGCGGTATCACCGAACCCTTCCCCATCCAGAACGCCTCCTTGCCCGATACCCTCGCCGGTCGCGATGTCCTCGGCCGTGGGAAGACCGGCAGCGGTAAGACCCTGGCGTTCGGGATCCCGGTGGTCGCCCTGCTCGCCGGCGCACCGCGCACACCGGGCCGGCCCGCCGGGCTGATCCTGGCACCCACCCGGGAACTCGCGACCCAGATCGCCGCGACCGTCGCTCCGCTGGCGGAGGTGTGTGGTCTGCGGGTGACCACCGTTTTCGGTGGCGTACCGGTGAACCGCCAGATCAAAGCCCTGAAGCAGGGTGTCGATATCGTCGTCGCCTGCCCCGGCCGGCTCGAGGATCTGATGCAGCAGCGGGCGCTGTCGCTGGACGCGGTGCGGATCACGGTGCTCGACGAAGCCGACCATATGGCCGATCTCGGCTTCCTGCCGGGCGTGATCCGGATCCTCACCGCCACCCCGCGCGACGGCCAGCGCCTGCTGTTCTCGGCGACCTTGGACAACGGTGTCGGGAAACTGGTCGACCGTTTCATGCACGCGCCGATCTCGCATTCGGTCGACGAGGCCGCCGCGCCGCCGCCGAAGATGACCCATCACATCTTCGAGGTCGAGGGTGCCGCGGCGAAGAAGGAACTCGTGCGCGCGCTCGCCGCGGGCAGTGGTCGCCGCATCCTGTTCATGCGCACCAAACATCACGCCCGCCGGCTCGCCGGGGAACTCACCCGCGCGGGTATCGCCGCGGTGGATCTGCACGGCAACCTCTCCCAGCCCGCGCGCGACCGCAACCTCGCCGCTTTCGCCGCGGGTACCGCCAAGGTCATGGTCGCGACGGATATCGCCGCGCGCGGTATCCACGTCGACGATCTCGAACTGGTGGTGCACGTCGATCCGCCCGCCGAGCACAAGGCATACCTGCACCGGTCCGGTCGCACCGCCCGCGCGGGCACCGAGGGCACGGTGGTGACGCTGGTGTTGCCCGAGCAGCGCAAGGATGTGGCGGCGCTGTTGCGCAAGGCCGGTATCGAGGCGCGCCCCCGCCCGGTGACCGTTGATTCCTCGATCATCGCCGACCTCTCGGACGGCTCGGGTCTCATCGAACCCGTCGCCGTTCACCCGGCACCCACCGCGGCCGAGCCGGGTGCCCCGCGCGCGGCCACCGGCGGTTCCCGCAACGGCCGGCGGGGCTCGCGCGGCCGCCGCGGCGGAGCCGGCGGGCACGGCGAAGCGATGCGGTCCGATGCGCGCGAGACGACGACCGCGCGGAGCGGGGAGCGGGGCCGCGCGGAGAACACCACGAAACGCTCGCGGCAGGGTGAACGGTCCGGTGCCGCCGAGCACGCGGGCGCGCGCGGTTCCGCCGGCCGGCGGGGAAATACCGCGGGACGGTCCGGCGCCCGGGCCACCACGGCAGGGCACAGCACCCGGCAGTCCGCCGCGCCGACGCGCCGGCAGCCGGCGCAGGGCGCCGGGCAATCCGGCGGTTCGGCTCGGACGAGCGGCGCACGCACCCCGCACAGCGATCCCGCCCGGCGCCGGCCCCGCCGGGCGACCCGTCCGGCCGGCTGATCACGGCCGGCCTCGCCGGTCACACAGCGTGTGGCCGGCGAACTGACGGACGGCCTGTAGCCCGTGCGGCGTCGCGGTGCCGCACGGGGCTTCCTCGCACGGCGGCCCCGGCCCACCTCTCGGGCGCGAAGCGGCCGGTCTCGCGCGCGAAGCGGCCGGAACGATCGCTGCGATACGCGGCGTGACCGGTCGGTAAACCACACGCTTCCGCGCTCCCGCCTCCTGATGCACAGCGTCCGAGCAGGCTCGACGGACCGGGTCGTCGACGCCCACGATGGGGATATGCGGTGGGTGTGCGCGGTGCTGTTGCTCGTCCTCGTGTCCGGCTGTACCTGGGGCGGACCCGACCGCCCGCCGCTCTTCGACCTGCAAGCGCATCGTGGCGGGCTTGGGCCGGTCTCGGAGAACACCCTGGCCGCCTTCGCCAATGCCCTCGAGCTCGGGGTGACCACACTGGAGCTGGATGTGCAGATCACCCGGGACGATCAGGCCGTGGTGACCCACGACCGTGATCCGAATCCGGCCGAATGCCGCGATACCGGGCCCGCGTTCCCCGGCGACCCCGCGTTCCCCTACGTTCCCGGAGCGACCGTGATCCGGGAACTCACGCTCGCGCAGGTGCGCACGATCGACTGCGGCTCCCAGCGGCTCGCCGGCTTTCCCGGACAGCGCACCGCGCCGGGGTCACGGATGCCGCTGCTGTCGGAGGTCTTCGATCTGTTGCGCGACTACGGTGCCGATCCGGTGCGGTTGAACATCGAGACGAAGGTGGAGGCCGCCGCTCCCGAACAGACCGCGCCGCGGGATGTTTTCGCCCGCATCGTCGTGGCGGAGGTCGAGCGCGCCGGGGCGAGCGATCGGGTCACGATCCAGAGCTTCGATTGGGCGGCGCTGACCGCGGTACGCGCGCGGGCACCGGAGCTTCCGATCTCCGCCTTGACGAACGGCGAGCAGTTCCTGGAGGAGGGACAGCCCGGCCGCTCACCGTGGCTGGGTGGTCTGGATATCGACGATTTCCCGGGGTCCCTGCCGGAGAGATACGTGGCGGCGGCCGCTGTGCTCGGCGCCGATATCGTTTCTCCGGTACACGGGAGCCCACAGGACAGTGTGGTCGGCGATCCCGGCTACCGCCCGTTCACCACCACCGCACTGGTCGACGCGGCGCATCGGCGGGGTATGCGGGTGCTGCCGTGGACGGTCGACGATCCCGCGACCATGAACGCCCTGCTGGACCTGGGTGTCGACGGCCTGATCACCGACCGCCCGGATGTGCTGCGCACCGTGCTGGCCGACCGCGGCTATCCCCTGCCGCCGGCATTCTCCCGGCCCTGACCCGCCCGGCAACCGATACGCCACCGCCCGCCTCCGCATATCGCGGAGGCGGGCGGTTCGGGCGCGGGGTTTCAGTGCGCGAGTACCGGTTCGCCTTCGGCGGGTGCCGGGAGCGCACTCGGCATCAGCACCGCGAGCACCACCGCGCCGAGGACGAACACGCCCGCGGCCCAGGTGAAGCTGGTGGTGTAGCTCTCGATGGCCGATTGCGCGACGGTGAGCCGGTCCGGGGTCCGGGCAGCCAGATAATCACCGGCGGCCGAGGCCGCGATGGTGCTCAGCAGCGCCGTACCGATCGACCCGCCGACCTGCTGGCTGGTGTTGATCATCGCGGACGCGACTCCGGCATCGTCGTGGCGCACACCCGAGGTCGCGCTCTGGAACGCGGTCGACATCGCACCACCGAGACCCAGTCCGAGCAAGACGAGGCCCGGCAGGATATGGGTGGTGTACCCGGTGTCCAGACCGATGCGGGTCAGCCAGGCCATACCGAGCGCGGCGATCGCGAACCCGCCGCTGACGACGACCTTCGGTCCGAGTTTGGGCAGCAGCAGCGACGGTGTGGTGGTGGAGGAGGCGACCATGGCGGCGACCATCGGCAGGAACGCCACCCCGGTCATGATCGGCGAATAGCCCAGCGTCAACTGCATGTAGTAGGTCAAGAACAGGAAAATCGCGAACATCCCGATACCCATGACGAACACCGCGAGGTAGGCCCCGCCGCGGGTGCGGTCCAGCACGATGCGCAGCGGCAGCAGCGGATGGGCAACCCGGGTCTCCAGCCAGACGAACAAGGCCAGCAGCGCCGCGCCGCCGAGGAGGAACGCCAGGGTGATCGAGTTCGTCCAGCCGTCGCTCTCGGCGTGGGAGAACCCGTAGACGACGCTGAACAACGCGGCGGTGACCACGGCGGTACCCGGGATATCGAGCTTGGGTCGCGACCCACCGGCATGGCGGGCCAGCAGCAGGACCGCGCCGACCAGCGCGACGGCGGCGAACGCCAGGTTCACGAACATGACCCAGCGCCACGAGGCCCATTCGGTGAGCGCCCCGCCGAGCAGCAGGCCGATAGCGCCGCCGGTCCCGGCGACAGCGCCGAAGATGCCGAAGGCCTTGGCCCGTTCCGACGGCTCGGTGAAGGTGACGGTGAGCAACGAGAGCGCCGCCGGTGCGAGCAGCGCGCCGAACACGCCTTGGCCGACCCGGGCCGCCACCAGCATCTCGAAGTTGGTGGCCGCGCCGCCCACGGCGGAGGCGACCGAGAAGCCGATCAGGCCGACGATAAAGGTGTTGCGCCGGCCGAACAGGTCACTGAGCCGGCCACCGAGCAGCAGCAGGCTGCCGAACGCCAGGGCGTAGCCGGTGATCACCCACTGCCTGCTCGCATCGTCGAACCCCAGGTCACGCTGGGCTTCGGGCAGCGCGATGTTCACCACGGTCGCATCGAGCACGACCATGAGCTGGGCGACGCCGAGCACGGCGAGAACCCACCACCGCAGCGCGTGCGAACCTCGCCTTCCCGACGGTGTTTCCTGCGCGGATGGACCGCGATCGATCGTGGTAGTCATCTCGCCCCTTGGGAGAAGGTTGGATTCATGAGAAGATCAGGAAATCGGAGGAGGTACCTCCGCTTATATGAACGCTAACACAATAACGGAGATTCGACCTCCGCTTAATCCTGCGTTGATAGAATGCCGGTGTGAAACACGCCACGACCCTGCGCGCACCCCGGCGTCTGCGCGCCGACGCCGCACGCAATCAGCAACGCATCGTCGAGGCGGCCCGTGAACTGTTCGCCGATCGCGGGTTGGAGATCACCCTCGACGATGTCGCCGAGCGGGCGGGCGTGGGCGTGGGCACGGTCTACCGCCGCTTCGCCAACAAGAAGGAGCTCATCGCCGAGGTCTTCGAGCACAGCCTCGGCGCCTTCGCCGACCACGCCGAGGGCGCCCTGCGCGATCCCGACCCCTGGCTCGGCCTGGTCCAGTTCGTCGAATACGCCTGCCGGCACTTGGCCGCAAACCGCGGATTCAGCGAGGTCATCCTCGAACTCGACCTCGACACCGAACGTTTCCACGGCCTGCGCGACCGCATCAAACCCGCCGTGGCCGCGATCGTCGCCCGCGCCCGCGAAGCGGGTGTGCTCCAGCCCGATATCGAACCGTCGGACCTCTTCGCGATAATCCATATGGTCGACGGCCTGGCCGAATTCGCCAAACCGATCAACCCCGACATCTGGCGCCGCTATATGGCCATCACGCTCAACGGGATTCGTGCCGACAATGTCGCCCGCCAGGAACTCCCGGTCCGCGCGCTCACCGACGACGAGGTCGATCAGGCGAAGTCCGCCAAGGCCGCACCCTGCCCCGGCCGGCGCCGCTGACCCGCGGCCCGGTCGCGGCGAACTCGCCGGTTACCTCTCGGCCGCGGACCCGGCGGCCGCACGGTTTCCGAACGTCAGCCGCGCTGTAGTTCCACCCGGAAGGTCGTGCAGCCGTTGGCCTCGACCTTTCCCGTCATGATGCTCGGCTTCACCCGAGTGGCGGTGAGGTCCACCATTCCGTAGTCCTTCGGCCGGTCGATCCAGCGGACCTGCGCGAACTTCACGCGATCCCTGTCGTAGCAGGCCCGCACCTCGTAACTGCCGGTTTCAGCCCCCGGATGCGCCGGCAACGGGTAGAACGCGAATTCCGTACGGCCGGTGGCTTCGACGGTGCGCTTCAGACCGGTCTCCCCTTGCGCGCGGACGCATTCGAGTCCGGGGTCGGCAGCGACCCGGTGCAGTGCACTCGGACTCGGAGTACCGACACCGACGAGCCCCACGCGGCCGCGGGGAAATACCACGGGACAGGCGATCCCGCGTCCCGCACGATCGCCCTCGGGCGGTTCCATCGGTTCGGACAGCACCGCGTTCGCTAGGGTTTTCCTCCGTGGGCACCCCCGAGCAAATACTGTCCGATCGCCTCGCGCACGCCTTCGAGGCCGTAGTCGGTGAACGTGTCGACCCGCTGGTCCAACGGTCGCAGTTCGCCGACTACCAGTCGAACGCGGCCCTGGGATCGGCCAAGCGCCTGGGCCGCGAACCCCGCGACGTGGCCGCCGCGGTGCTGGCGGCCGCCGACCTCGACGATCTGACGGAGCACACCGAGATCTCGGGGCCGGGATTCATCAACGTGACACTGCGAGCACGGGTGCTCGGCGAACTGGTCGGCACGGTCGGCGCCGACGACCGTCTGGGTGTCCCGCCGGTCGCGGAGCCGGAGACCGTGGTGGTCGACTATTCGGCCCCGAACACCGCCAAGGAGATGCACGTCGGGCACCTCCGCAGCACGATCATCGGTGATGCCGCGGTACGGATCACCGAATGGCTCGGGCACCGGGTGATCAAACGAAACCATCTGGGCGACTGGGGTACTCCGTTCGGCATGCTCATCGAGCATCTGCTCGATATCGGCGAGACCGAGGCGGCCGCCGAACTCTCCGTAGGCGACCTGAACGGCTTCTACACCGCGGCCCGCCGCAAATTCGACGGCTCGGACGAGTTCAAGGAACGGTCGCGGCGGCGGGTCGTACTGCTCCAGAGTGGCGACGAGGCCACCCTCCGGCTGTGGCGGCTGCTGGTCGCCGAATCGAAGCAGTACTTCATGAAGGTGTACGACAGCCTCGACGTCCGGCTGGTCGAAGCGGATTTCGTGGGCGAGAGCGCCTACAACGACGAACTCGCCTCGGTGATCACGGAATTGGACCGGCTCGGACTGCTGCGCACCAGCGACGGCGCCGACTGTGTATTCCCCGCCGGGTTCACCGGCCGCGACGGCGCACCGCTACCCCTGATCGTCCGCAAGAGCGACGGCGGATACGGTTACGCCACCACCGATCTCGCCGCGATCCGCGACCGGCTCATCACCCTGGGTGCCACCCGGCTGCTCTATGTGGTGGGGACACCGCAGCAGCAGCATTTCGCGATGGTGTTCGCCACCGCCCGGGAGGCCGGCTGGCTCGCCGCACCGGCACGCGCCACGCATATCGGGTTCGGTTCCGTACTCGGCGCCGACGGCAAAGTACTGCGCAGCCGGGCCGGCGGCACTATCAAACTCGTCGACCTGCTGGACGAGGCAGTGGACCGGGCGACCCGCGCGATCGCGGAGAAGAACCCCGACCTCGACCCCGGGTCCCGCACCGAGGTCGCCCGCGCGGTGGGGATCGGCGCGATCAAATACGCCGACCTCTCCACCGACCGGCTCCGCGACTACACCTTCGACTTCGACCGCATGCTCTCCTTCGAGGGCAATACCGCCCCCTACCTGCAATACGCGCACGCCCGTATCCGGTCGATCTTCCGGCGCGGCGGCGTCACCCCCGGCCGCGACGGTACCCCCGTACAGATCGAGGAACCGGCCGAACGCGCGCTGGCGCTCGAACTCCTCGCCTTCCCCGATATCGCGGCCGCGGTATCGGAGACCATGGAATTCCATCGGCTCGCGAACTATCTCTTCACCCTGGCCACCGCGTTCACCACGTTCTACGAGCACTGTCCGGTGCTGAAGGCCGAGGAACCGAGCCGGAGCAGCCGCCTGGCCCTGTGCGACCTCACCGCCCGCACCCTCGCCACCGGACTGGGCCTACTCGGTATCACCGCCCCCGACGAAATGTAGTGCGTTGCGGGCCGGTGACAACGGCCGGCTTCCGCGGACCTCCGCCGACACAAACCCTTCACCAACCAAGGGCTACCCGCGAGTAACAAAGGCTCCTACACTCGTCTGTGACCGCCATCACTTCCGAGGAGGACAGGCCATGTCCACTGCCGCGAAAGTCGACGCCACCGAGGAGCAGGCCCGGCGCCTGGTCGAGGAATCGCGCGAGGTCACCTGGACCAAACCATCCTTCGCCAAGGAAATGTTCCTCGGCCGCTACCGGGTGGATCTCATCCATCCGTTCCCGAAGCCCAGCCCGGAGGACACCGCCCGCACCGACGCGTATCTGACGCGGCTGCGGGCCTACTGCGAGACCCTCGACGGCAGCGTGATCGAGGAGCGGGGCCGGATCCCCGAGCATTTCGTGCGCGGCCTCGCCGAACTCGGCTGTTTCGGTCTGAAGATCCCCGAGGAGTACGGCGGGCAGGGCCTGTCCCAGGTCGGCTACAACAAGGCCTTGATGCTGGTCGGCTCGGTACACGCCAGTCTGGGCGCGCTGCTGTCCGCGCATCAGTCGATCGGCGTCCCCGAACCCTTGAAACTGGCGGGAACCCCGGAGCAGAAGCAACGGTTCCTGCCGCGGTGCGCGCGGGGCGCGATCAGCGCCTTCCTGCTCACCGAGCCCGATGTCGGCTCCGACCCGGCCCGGATCGCCAGCACCGCGACCCCCACAGCCGACGGCGAAGCCTACGAACTGAACGGCGTCAAGCTGTGGACCACCAACGGTGTGGTCGCGGAACTGCTGGTGGTGATGGCGCGGGTGCCCAAGGGCGACGGGCACCGCGGTGGTATCTCCGCCTTCGTCGTCGAAGCCGACAGCGCGGGCATCACCGTGGAACGGCGCAACTCTTTCATGGGTCTGCGCGGCCTCGAGAACGGCGTCACCCGCATGTACAACGTGCGGGTGCCCCGGGAGAATCTGATCGGCCGCGAAGGCGACGGGTTGAAGATCGCGCTCACCACGCTCAATGCGGGACGGCTCGCGATTCCGGCGCTGTGCACCGCGGCGGCCAAGTGGTCGGTGAAGATCGCCCGCGAATGGAGCACCGCCCGCGTGCAGTGGGGACGGCCGGTCGGCGAGCACGCCGCGGTGGGCGCCAAGGTGTCCTTCATCGCCGCGACGGCCTACGCCCTGGAGGCGGTACTCGATCTCTCGGCGACCATGGCCGACGAGAACCGCAACGACATCCGGATCGAGGCGGCGCTGGCGAAGCTGTGGGCCTCGGAGATGGGCTGCCGGATCGCCGACGAACTCGTGCAGATCCGGGGCGGCCGCGGTTACGAGACGGCGGCGTCGTTGCGGGCCCGGGGCGAGCGGGCGGTCGGCGCCGAACAGCTGGTCCGCGATCTGCGGATCAACCGCATCTTCGAAGGCTCCAGCGAGATAATGCGTCTGCTCGTCGCCCGCGAGATGGCCGACGCGCATATGGCCGCCGCCGGCGCACTGGTCGACAAGAACGCGGAGTTCAAGGAGAAGGCCAAGGCGGCGGCGGGCGCCGGCGGCTTCTACGCCAAATGGTTCCCGCAGCTGGCCTTCGGACCGGGCACGGCACCGGCCGGGTTCGCCGACTTCGGCCTGCTGGCCCGGCATATGCGTTTCGTCGAGCGGATGTCGCGGAAACAGGCCCGCGCGCTGATGTACGGGATGGCGCGCTGGCAGGCCAAGCTCGAGTACCGGCAGGTGTTCCTGGGTCGCCTCGTCGATATCGGCGCGGAACTGTTCGCCATGTCGGCGGCCTGTGTACGCGCCCAGGCCGAGCGCGCCGACGGCACGGCGGAGGGCGAAGCCGCCACGGAACTGGCCGACGTGTTCTGCCGGCAGACCCGGATCCGGGTGCGGCAACTGTTCGACTCGCTGTGGGAGAACACCGACGACGAAGATATGCGCTTGGCCCGCAACCTGTTCGACGGCCGCTACCGGTCGGTGGAGGAGGGCGCACTCGACCCGAGCGAAGGTACCGGGCCGTGGATCGCGGAATGGCAGATGGGCCCGTCCACCGAGGAGAACCTGCTACGACCGTGGCTCCGGGTGGGCGCGCTGCGCTGACCGACGCCCTCACCTGGTTACCGGCGACTCCGCCACGGATCGGCATATGGCATGCCGATGGGTGAAGGCGCGCTCCGGCCCGCGCCGCGTAAGCGTCGGGCGCGCCGAGCGAAGCGTCGGTCATGTCGACGAGCGGTCGACGGGCCGGGGCGACCGGGCAGATTCGGAGATGTCGAACCGGCCTGTCCGGTGTCCGTAGCTGTCCACGGCAAGCGGTCGCCGCTCCGTCCACCTATGACAAACCGCAGGTGGTGCCGTCCGATCGGCCACGGTCCAAGTCGGGGGAATCCGCGAATGGACGGTCGGCCCACCCCGCCGACCGCGCGGGGACACGCACCTTTAACATTGCAAACTGTTGACAGTTGACTGATTGGCGATGCAAGGTTCACCTCGAGTCCACTCACGAGACGTTCGCATCTCAGCGCCCCGGCGCAAGAACACGAGGAATTCATGACCGAGTTCGCTGCTTCGGCATCCCCCGCCGATACCGCTCTTCCACAACAGCCCACCGAGATCAAGCCGCGGGTCGTTGCCGCCGGTTTCATCGGTTCGCTTCTCGAGTACTTCGACTTCGGGGCCTACGGTTATCTGGCCGTCATCATCGCCGGCCACTTCTTCGTCTCCGAGGACCCCACCTCGGCGCTGTTGTCCACGCTGCTCACTTTCGCCGCGGCCTTCCTGCTACGCCCGATCGGCGGCGTGATCTTCGGATACTTCGGGGACAAATACGGTCGTAAGAAGGTCCTCGCGTTCACCATCTTCATGATGGCCGTCGCCAGCGGGCTGATCGGCGTGCTGCCCACCTATGCCGCGATCGGCGTCGGTGCGACCACGCTGCTCGTCCTGGCCCGTTGCGCGCAGGGGCTCGCGGCCAGTGGCGAGGTGAGCGGGGCCGCGGCCTTCGTCGCCGAGTTCTCCCCGAACCACCGGCGCGGGTTCCTGTGCTCGACGATCCAGACCGGCGCCCTCGGCGGCGCTCTGCTGGCTTCACTGGTCATCACGCTGCTCAATACCGTTCTCGGTGAGGACGCCATGCGCGACTGGGGCTGGCGTATTCCCTTCCTGGCCGCCATCCCGCTGGGCCTGTTCGGGCTGTGGATCCGTTCTCAGCTGCAGGAGACCCCGCGGTTCGTGGCGCCGAAGGAACACGCCGTCGCCAACCCGATGAAGGAGCTGTTCCGCAGCCACCGTCAGGCGCTCGCGATCTGCCTCGGCCTGTCGATCCTGCTGTTCTCGGCCTACTACGTCGCCTACGTATACGTCGCGTTGCACCTGCAGACCGTCGTGGGCATGTCGTCGACCACCACGTTCTGGTTCAACTCCATCACCCTGGCGGTGGCCACCATCTGTATGCCGTTCTTCGGCCTGCTCTCGGACAAGGTCGGCCGCAGACCGGTCTTCCTCGGCGCCACGCTCGCCGCGCTCGTCATTCCGATCCCCGCCTTCATGCTTTTCGAGCAGGGTGGCGCGATCACCCTGGTGTCGATGGTCGTGCTCGGCCTCATCGACTCGGCGCTGATGGGTGTCGCCTTCTCGGCCTTCACCGAGATGTTCCCGACCCGGGTCCGCTACACCGGTATCGCTCTGGGATTCAACCTCGGTGCCGCGCTGGCCGGTGGCTTCTCGCCCTATATCTGCACTTGGCTGGTAAAGCAGACCGGCAATTCGCTCTCGCCGGCGTACTTCCTCATGGCCACCGCGCTGATCACCTTGGCGGCGGCGGTACCGATGCGGGAAACGGTCGGCAGCGCGCTGAAGGATGCTTGAGCCATGACGACGTCACCGCCGGCCGCCGATCGCCGCCTCGACCGCACCGCCGCCACTTTCGCGCACCGCACCGAATCCGTACTCCGCGATATGGTGCTCGACGGCACCCTGAAACCGGGGGAACGGCTCAACGAGGTCGCACTCGCCGCGGAACTCGGTATCAGCCGCGGGCCGCTGCGCGAGGCCATCCAGCGGTTGGTGAGCGAGGGTTTGCTGACGGTGATCAGTCACCGTGGCGCCTTCGTCCGCACCTTCACACGCCAGGAGGTCGTCGACCTCTACGAACTGCGCGCGGCTCTGGAATTGCACGCGGTGCGGCTGCTCTGCCGCCACGCGGGCGACGACGACCTGGCAGATCTCGAGGCACTGCTGACGGCCGCACAAGAACATGTCACCGCGACGGCCGATACCGCCTATCCGGCCGAACTCGATTTCCACCTGCAGATCGTGGTTCTCACGAACAACCAGGCTCTGCTTTCGGCGGCGCTGGAGGCCCAGCGGCTGGTCTCCCTGGCCCGCACGATGTCGGCGAACCGGCCGACGCGTGCCCGCGAAGCGGTTGCGGAGCACGAAGAACTGGTCGCGGCGCTCAAGGAGCGCGACCCGGACCGCGCGGTCCGGTGCATGGAGGAACACCTGCGCCATTCGATGGAAAGCGCACTGGCGGCTCTGGGGCTGCCTCACAAGGAAAGGGAAAACGACGAATGACCCCGGCAAGAATCCTGAGGGAGCGCCTGGCCGATCAGGCCGACGGCCCCCTACTACTGGCCGGAGCGCCGAACGCGCTCGCGGCCCGGGTGGTCGAGGAGACCGGCTTCGGCGCGGTGTACGTCTCCGGAGCCGGCGTGACCAACTCCTACCTCGGGATGCCTGATCTGGGATTGCTCACCATGATCGAAGTGGCCGACCATGTGGCCGCGATGGCCGACGCCGTCTCGTTGCCCCTGGTGGTCGATGCCGATACCGGCTTCGGGAACGCCCTGAACGTCCAGCGCACCGTCCGCCGGCTGGAGCGGGCCGGTGCGGCCGCGATCCAGCTGGAAGACCAGGTCGCGCCCAAGAAGTGCGGCCACTTCGCCGGTAAGGACGTCATCTCGGCCGCGGAGATGGTCGGCAAGATCCGTGCCGCGGTCGATGCCCGTGCCGATGACGATACGGTGATCATCGCCCGCACCGATGCCCGCGCGACCTCCGGTCTGGACGAGGCGTGCGACCGGGCCGCGCGATACCTCGCGGCCGGTGCCGATGTGTTGTTCGTCGAGGCGCCACGCAGCGCCGAGGAAATGCGCAAGATCACCGCGAACGTCCCGGCGATCCACGTGGCCAATATGGTCGAGGGCGGCCTGACTCCGATCCTCGGCCGTGCCGAACTCGGTGAGCTGGGCTTCTCCGTGGCCCTCTACGCCAATGCCGCGATGCGCGGCGCCGTTCTGGGGATGCGCACGGTGCTGGAGCACCTGCTCGAGCACGGCGACACTATCGACGCCGCCGACAAGATGATCAGCTGGCAGGAGCGCCAGAGCCTGGTTTCCAAGCCGTTGTTCGACGAGCTCGACGCCCGCTACGCCGCGCCCGAGGAGAAGTGATGACCGCAGAATACGATCTACGACTGCACGGTGGTCGGGTCTTCCTGCACGGTGAAGGTCTCAGCGATGTCGATGTCCTCATCCGTGCCGGACGGATTGCCGGTATCGTCGCCCCGGACGCCCCTGAGCCCGCACGTGAGGTGGTCGATCTGCGCGGTGCCACAGTGCTGCCGGGCGCCATCGACCCGCATGTGCATCTGGGCAAGGATATTCGCGTCCCGCGCGACCCCGACGACGCCGACCTCGAGACGGCCTCGGCCGTGGCCGGTGGCGTCACCACCATGCTCGCCTATCTGATGAGCTCGGAACCGTACGAGGACGTGTTCACCGCCGCCCGCGACGTGATGGCGGCCCATTCACGCACCGACTTCGGCTTCCATTTCGTACTCGGCACCCCCGAACATCTGAGGGCGCTGCCGAGCTATGTCACGGAGCTGGGCGTCTCCAGCTTCAAGTTCTTCATGAATTTCCGTGGCGACGAGGGCAAATACCTCGGCATGCCGGGCAACGACGATGCGTTCATGTACGACATCCTCGGTCTCACCGCGGATCACGGCGCGATGGTGAACCCGCACCCGGAGAACGTCGAACTGGTGTGGCGATTGCGCGAACAGCCGCGCGACGAGACCAAGGGTCCGCTGTGGGCTTGGCACAACTCGCGCCCCGTCTATGTCGAAGCCGAGGCCCAGCAGCGTGTTTCATATCTGGCCAGCGTCACCGGCGCCTCCATGTACGCCGTGCACACCAGCAGCGCGGCCGCCCTGGCCGCGACCCGGATGCACCGGGCCGGCTATCCGAACCTGTTCGTGGAGACCTGCACGCAATACCTGACGCTGAGCACCGAGTCGAGCTGCGGAACCTACGGCAAGGTCAACCCGCCGTTGCGGCCGCCCGCCGATATCGAGGCCCTGTGGGCCGGGCTGGCGGCCGGCGAGGTCGATACCGTCGGCTCGGACCACAACGCGCGCCATCGCATCAACAAGGAGAAGGATATCTGGTCGGCGTCGGCCGGGTTCCCGGGTCTCGGTGCGATGCTGCCGCTCACCCTGTCCGAGGGCCTCGCCCGCGGAGTCCCCCTGGAACGTCTGGTCGATGCCACCAGCACCCGCTCGGCGAAGCTCTTCGGAATGTATCCCCGCAAGGGCACCATCGCCGTCGGCTCCGACGCCGACCTGGTGGTCATCGATACCGAGAAGGCCGCCACCATCACCGCGGCCACCCAGCACTCGGCCGCCGAGTACACACCGTGGGAGGGTCGCGAGGTTCCACTCTCCGTGCGGCACACCATCGTCGGCGGCCACTTCGCGGTCCGCGACGGTGTCCTCGCCGACGCTCCTACCGGTAACTACCTGTCCCGGCCGAAGAGTGGTGCCGCGGCACTGGCCGCCATCGCCGGAAACGACACCCCGAACCCCTCGACGAAGGAGGACCGGCTGTGAGTGAGCAGCCCTGGTCCGCGGGCGGCGCCGGAGCCGTCGACGCGGAAACCCTGAAACGCTATGAGCTGGCCGGTTTCGGCAAGCCGGTCGGCCTCGGCGAACGTCCCGCGCTGCTCATCATCGATGTGCAGTACCGGACCGTCGGCACCGCGCGGGTGCCGTTCGAGCAGGCCGTCGCGGAGTTCCCCACCGCGGTGGGCGAGGTCGCGTGGGACGCAGTGGACAAGATCGCCGATTTACTCGCGGTGTTCCGGTCCAACGGCTGGCCGGTGCTCTACCCACATGTGGCGCCCAAACAGAGCTACGACACCGGCGCCCTCGGCGCCAAAGTCCCCGCGATCATGTCCATCCCCGCCCGCGGCTACGACTTCGTCGAGTCGATCGCACCGGCCGACGGCGATGTGCTGCTGCCCAAACGGCATCCGAGCGCATTCTTCGGCACGCCGCTCACCAGCTATCTCATTGATCGTGCAGTCGATTCGCTGGTGATCACCGGGTGCAGCACCTCCGGGTGCGTGCGCTCGAGTGTCGTCGACGCGTTCGCCTACAACTTCAAGGTGACCGTCCCGGCCGACGCGGTCTATGACCGCAGCCCGCTGGTGCACGAGGTGAATCTGTTCGATATGGCCCAGAAGTACGCCGACGTCACCACCACGCCGGAACTGGTCGACCGGCTCCGCACGCTGGGCACCACCGAGGCGGTGTCCCGATGAGCGAAGTCGACGTCGATGTGGTGGTCGTGGGCGCCGGAGGTTGCGGACTCACCGCAGCGATCTCTGCCGCCGAGCAGGGCGCTCGCGTAGTAGTTCTGGAGAAGCTGGACCGCCCGATCGGGAATACGGGCGTGAGCACCGGTTCGATCCCGGGCGCCGGCACCCGCTACCAGCGGGAGGCCGGTATCGATGACGGCCCCGAGCGGATGGCCACTGATCTCCTTCGACAGAGCGGCCCGCACGAGGCCGAGGATCTGGTCCGGCAGCTGGCCGCGGAATCGGCCGCGCTGGTCGAATGGCTGGTCGAGGAGCACAATATCGATCTCCGGCTGATCACCGACTACAAACATGTCGGCCATTCGGTCGAGCGCCTCCACGCACCGCCGGACCGCCGCGGGGCGTCACTGATGCGCGATCTGCTCGCCGAAACGAAACGACTCGGTGTCGATGTGGTCACCGGGAATCCGGTGGGCCGGCTGTTGGTCGAAGACGGACGCGTGGTCGGTGTGCATATCGACGGACCGCGATCGGGTTCCTACGATATCCGCGCGCACGCGGTAGTACTCGCGGCCAACGGCTTCGGTAACAGCCGGGAAATGCTGCAGCGCTGGGCACCCGAGATCCTGGGTGCCCAGTACTTCGGCGCCGAAGGCTCCACCGGCGAAGCCATCTCCTGGGCGCTCGAGCTGGGCGCGGGGACGAGCAATATGGGCGCCTATCAGGGCTACGCGGCCGTCGCCTATCCGCACGGTTCGATAGTCTCCTGGACCACTGTGGAAAAAGGCGGGATCCTGCTCTCCCCGGAGGGCGACCGAATGGGCGACGAAAGCCTCGGGTATTCGGGTTTCGCGACGGTGGTCAGCGCACATGCCCCGGAGAGCTATGTGGTCTTCGATACCGCGATCCGCGACTATGTGCGCGCGAACGAACCCGAGTTCGCGGAGCTGATCGATATCGGGGGTGTCGCCGAAGCCGCCACACCGGAAGGTATCGCCGAGGCGATCGGTTGCGACCCCGAGCCGATACGCAGGGCACTGGCCGGATACGCGGCCGCCGTCGCCGGCGAAAAGCCGGATCCGTTCGGCCGCACCGATTTCGGACTTGCCCCGTTACGGCCGCCCTACTGTGTGGTGCGCTCGGTCCCGGCACTGTTCCATACCCAGGGTGGCGTCACCATCGACGACGAGGCCCGGGTGCTCCGCGCCGACGGCAGCGTCGTACCCGGGCTCTACGCCGGAGGCGGTGTGGCCACCGGGGTCTCGGGCGCCCGGGGCGCCCGGGGATACTGCTCCGGCAACGGACTGCTCACCGCCGTCGGACTCGGCCGAATCGCCGGCCGATCCGCCGCGGGGCAACGTCCGTGAACGCCGGCCGACCTATCCGACCGGCGCCGAAGGGACATCGTCGGCGATGTCCCCTTCGGCCGCGGATATCTCGGCCGCACGGTAGCGCTTCCGCGATCCTCCTGATGCGCGCAGCCGACCGCGGACCCGCGACTTCGCGGTAGTGCCCGTCGTCAGCTCGCGCCGAGTGCGTCCAGGATCATCGGGCGGGCGGTGGTGATCGCCTGCTCCCAGTAGGGCCAGGTGTGGGTGCCGTTGACGAGGTCGACGCGGGCCTGGATCCCCAGCGCGGCGAGCCGATCGCGGAAAATCTGCGCGGCCACTGTCGACAAGGCCTCCAGACCCATCGCGTTCACGGTGTTACCGACGCCGTTCGGCAGGTCGGGCGCCCCGGGCACGCCGTTGCCGGCCCAGATGTACATCGGCAGACCGCGCAGCCGTTCGGCCTGCACGGTGGGATCGTTGCGGTGCCAGGCCGGGTCACCGGCCGGACCCCACATATCGTCCACATTGAACCGGCCCTCGTCCCACAGCGCGGCGCGGACCGCCTCGTTCCACATCGGAAAAGTCGGATTCAGGAATCCGGAGAACGACCCGGCGAATGTGAACTGGTCGCGGTGATGCGCGGCGAGGGCCAGCGCCGCCCCACCGCCCATGGAAGCACCCACGATGGCGTTATTGCTGCGCGAGACACCGTATCTCGTGAGGAAGGCCGGCAATTCCTCGGTGAGGAAGGTTTCCCATTTGTACGTCGTGGCCTGGCCGTTCGTACTGCTCGGCCGGTACCAGTCGGCATAGAAACTGGAATGCCCGCCGACCGGGAAGACCAGCGTCACATCGTCTCCGGCGAACCGCCGCAGGATGTCGGTATCGCTGGTCCACTGATTGTGGTCATGGGGTGCCCGCAGGCCGTCGAGCACATAGAGCGCCGCCCGCCCACCACGCGCCGCCCACTGCACCTGGACCTTGATCGGACCCATATCGGACGGCACCACGAGTTCCTGGTTCCCCCCGGCCGGGGCCCGTAGTGCCGGCGCACCGAGCGGCGCCGCGGCCGCCACCGCCCCACCGGCACCGGTGGTCAACACCAGCGCCGCAATGACCACACCGAGTTTCCGCAGCCGCCCCCGCGCGACCCACCGCTTCTCCACTGCCACCCCGTACCTTGTCGTCGGTCTCCATCCGTGCCGCTGAGCAACGCTACCGGCGAGATCCGTACTGCGCCCCCCATCGGGCTTCCCAAGGATCGGAAGATACGGGGGCCGAAGCGTCCCGTGACGATTCGTTCACTACCGACGGTATGAGCGAACCGCGCCGGCAACGTGCACCGCAGGCGGCTTCGTCGAGCAGTGGAGTCATCGCCCCCGCGGTAGCGCCCGCGCGATGCGTGCCCAGGCCTCACACCTCGGCGACGGACGCGGCCCGGTGTGTGACACCCGGCTTCCGCGCGGCGGCCCGGCCCGCGGCCGCCGGGCTCGGGCTTCGCAACCAAGGCGTCGCCCTCGAACTCCTCGGCCCGGCCGCCCACACCACCGCGACCGCGATCCCCGCCCCGGGACAGAGCTGCCGGCCACGCGCGGGCCCGGCCGGCAGCTCGTCGCACTGAATCGGAATTCCGACGCGCCCCTCATCGGCGGACGGCTCCGCTATCAGTGCGTGGCGGTGCCGGAGCGCCGGGCAGGCCCGGCACCGCCACGCCTATCTATCGCCCGATCCGGCCCGGACGGCCACCGTGGCATCGAGTTCCACCAGCGCGCCCTGCGGCAGCACCTGGGTCGGCAGCGCGGTCCGCGCATGCCGGCCCGCGTCGCCCAGGACGGTGCGCAGCAATTGTGAGGCGCCGTCGGCCACCGTCGGCTGATTCACGAAATCGGGGGAACTGGCGACCCAGATATCGAGTTTGAGCACCCGCTCCACATTGTCGAGACCCACCGCGGCGTCGATGCGCGCCAAAAGGTTGAGCGCCGACGTCTCGGCCGCGGCGATACCGTCGTCGACGGTGGCGGTGTCCCCCACCCGGCCCCCGCGGATCTCGCCCGACGCGGTCCGGGAGATCTGACCGGAGATCCACAGCAGGTCCCCCCACCGCACCGTCGCCTCGTAGGCGTAGCGGGGTGCGCCGAGCGTGGGGAGTTCGATGGCCAGTTCGGCGAGTCGCCGCTGTACCTCAGACATGGCGTTTTCCATTCGACGGCCGGGTGCGCGCCCCGGGGCGGGTTCCGGCCGGGGCGTACGGGAACCCGCCCCGGCGCATCCGGGTGGGATCGGCGGTGTCGGCCGAGGTCATCGCTTGCTGACGATGTAGGTGCGGTCGCGCCCGATGTACCACAGGTCTTCGGTGCCGATCGCCGCGTTGTCGTAACGCCACGGGATCTCCGCCGCGCCGTAGGAACCGATATCCAGGACATGCTTGTACCCGGGACGGAGTTCGTTCGCGAAGGATTCCTGCTTACCCATGAGGTGCCCGACATTGCGTTTGCGGTACTCGGTGTTGAAATCCACCTCCGTTCCCAGCATGCCGATCTCGACCATCCGGTCGAGGTGCGGCGCCAGGTAACGCAGGGTGCCCTCGTGCACGTCCTCACAGATCACGCCAGGCCGGAGCTGACCGATGATGCCCTCGCGCACCACATCGAAGAAGAAGGCGTAGGCCTCTTTCGCCGCCGGGGTGCGCGGCAGTGAGCGGGCCATATCGGAGGTCGCGACGATGACTCCGTCGATCACGATGCGCACGCCGGCGTCGAGTTGGATGCATGTCGTCTCGGCGTCGATCGGGAAATCGACGGGCGGGCCGGGGAAGAGCATCCGATTGGAGGAATGCAGATTGGTGAAGTAGGGCTCGATGCCGAACGGGATCTCGTTCGCCGTCCGGAATTCGACGATCTTGTCGAGGTAGACGGCATTGATATCGAGTTCGGTGAACGAACGACCGGTGTCGAGGCCTGCCTCCGCCCAGGCCAGCGCTTCCTCGATGGCGAACACACTCGCGCGTGCCGCGACCACCTGGAATGCGAGATCCTCGTGATCACGGATATCGCGCCAGTGCCCGAGGTCGTGCGAGATGCCGACGAGTTCGGCGCCGGCCTGCTCGAGCTCGCGGGCCAGGCCGACGCCGACAAACTCCTCCTCGACCCCGGTGCGCGGACCGCCGGCCAGTTCCCGGACGGCAGCGCCCACCGACGGGTACCGGCCGATGGCCACACCCGGAATTCCGGTGGCCTCGTCACCGGCCAGCACGAGCAGTTTCCCGGAACCGGCGAGCCACAGCGCGACCGCCCCGTCCGGCTGCGCGAACCCGGTGACCTCGGTGAAGTTCGGCGGCGCGGCGAGCAGCAGCGCGTCGAGACCACGATCGGCCACCAGCGCCTCCAGCGCCGCGAACCTGCTGTCCTCGCTGCTGCTGAACTCCGCTTCCAGACCCGCGAGATGCGGCACACCCTCGATCAACCGCCGCGCGGTATCGACCCCGGTCCGGCGCCACTGCGCGAACCGCGCGAGAACCTCCGACCGGTCCAGCTCATAGGCGGTCACCGGCACGGGGTCCCGGTCGGCGGCGACGAGATCCACCGCCCCGGACAACGCGCGGTAGTGCGTGTACACCACATCCGCGGCGAGGTGCACCGGTCCGTCCTGCGCGAGCTCACGAACCAGACTCACCAGGGATTCCGCGGCGGGGGTATCGGCGACGACCCGCGGGTCGATCGTCACCCAGGGCGCGTAGAACTTCATCCGCTCTTTCGGAACCCCGGCCGACAGTGCGTTGCCCTGTTCCTGCTGACGCACGAGCAGGTACTCCTCGTCGCCGGTACGGGCGATCAGCGGCGCGACGAACGGGTGCGAATCGAGACGGATCGCGGAGAAGAGGAGACTTTTGCGCGCATCGAGCCCGTAGGTGCGTGCTACCTGCGCCGGATCTGCGGTGATACTGAGCATTTTCTTCCCTCGGTGTCGAGATTCTGGATGGGAGTCGGGTGGGCGGGGTCAGCTGATCCCGGTGGTGACCCCGATATGGGATTCGATTTCCGTCACGTACTCGGAGAATTCCGTGGAGTACCGGTGTTCCTTGCCGCGCGGCCGGGGCAGATCGATCGTGATATCGGCGACGATCTTGCCCGGGCGGCCACCGACGACGACCACACGGTCGCCGAGCCACACCGCCTCGGAAACGCTGTGCGTGACGAACAGGACACTGCATCCGGCGGCCTGCCAGATGCGCTGGATCTCGAAGTTCATCGAATCGCGCGTCATGGCGTCGAGCGCACCGAAGGGCTCGTCCATCAGCAGCAACTCCGGATGCGACACCAGCGCCCGGCAGATGGCGACCCGCTGCTGCATACCACCGCTGAGCTCGTAGGAGTAGCGCGTGGCCCGGTCGCCGAGGCCGACCATTTCCAGCAGTTCCCGGGCGTAGCGGCGCGCTTCATCGGTGCGGGCGCCGCGGAACTCCAGCGGCAACAGCACATTGTCGAGATTGTTGCGCCACGGCAGCAGGACCGGGCTCTGGAACACCATGGCGATATCCTCGATACCGTCGCTGATGGGCCTGCCCTTGACCAGGATCTCGCCCGCGGTGGGCTGCTGGAGTCCCGAGATCGTCTTGAGCAGCGTGGTCTTACCACTGCCCGACTGTCCGACGATCGACACGAACTGTCCGGGATTCACATGGAAGTCCACCCCTTCCAGGACCGTGTTGTCATGACCGTCGCGGGACCGATAGGTCATTCCGACGTTGTTGACCGAGATGGCGTGTTCGTTGTTCATAGGGCCCTCTGTCCGGCTCTCACGGGGCTTGGATGGTTTCGCCGCGCCGCACCGGCGCGAGGAACTCATTGGTGTAGATGTCGTCCGGGGTCAGCTCGCTGTCCGCCCGGAGACCGAGGAATTGTCGGGAGATATCGAGCATTTTCTGCACTCCCGCGTCGTCCATGACGCCGTATCGATCCACCGATTCGTCCGCCGACCAGTTCAGGGAGCACTGTTCACGTATCGCCAGGGTGACGGTTTCGGTTTCGAAACCACTCACCTCCTTGCGGAAGTCCTGGGCCGCCTCCTCCGGGTGCTCGCACGACCACAGGAAGCCTTTCTGCATCGCCCGGTTGAATCGGCGCACCTGGTCGGGGTTGTTCCGCAGTTTCTCGTCGGACATGACGATTCCGTTGCCGTAGAGGTCGATACCGATATCGGCCCACTTCAGCACCACGGCCTCCCGGCCCAGCGCGTCGATGGCGGGTTGGTCGGAGACGTACAGCGCGAGGTTGGCGTCCCACTGGCCCGCCAGCAGGCCGGGGATCTTCGACCCGCTCGAGGCGTGCACGACGTGCACATCCCGCTCCGTGAGCCCCAGTTTGCTCAGCGCGAACGGCCACATCGCGGTCATCGCGCCGGCTCCCTCGGTGGCCAGAGTTTTGCCCCGGAGATCGTCCCAGTCCTCGATACCGGTCCCGGCGAGGCCCACCACCGCGTAGGCGGACCTGGCCTGCAGGAGGTTGACCTGTTTCACCTCGGCGCCCCGGCCCTGGCTGATGATCGTGGCACCGAAATCCGCGAAGCCCACGTCGACCTTCCCGGTCTCCACGGAGGTGACCGTATTGGTCGAACCCGATCCGGGCATGATGGTGAGGTCGAGCCCCTCGGCCGCGAAGAAACCGCGTGCGGCCGCCGCGAAGAACGGCGCGTGCTTGGGCAGGTATCCCACGTCCATCATGATGGTCATCGAGTTCGCTCCGCCGCCGCTCGCACAGGCCGGTAGCGCGGCGAGCAGGACCGCCCCGACGAGCGCGGCGATCTTTCGCCTCGAGTTGCGCATTCGAGTCTCCGCTCCCCTGGTCACTTCGCGTGGTTCTTCCACGGGACCAGCTTCCGTCCCGCGAAATCGACGAGGAAGAACAGTGCCAGCGCGATGGCGGCGAGCACGATGAACGCCGCGAACATCGACGGCAGATCGACCTGACTGTTCGCGAGCAGGATGACATAACCCAGCCCTTTCGAGCCGGCGATGAATTCACCGACCACCGCGCCACCCACCGCGAGGGAGATCGAGATCTTCGCGCCGGAGAAAATCGACGGCAGCGCGTAGAACAATTCGATCTTCGTCATCTTCTTCCACTGCGAGGCCCGATTGATCCGGGCGAGTTCCTGCAGCTCGTTGGGTACCGAACTCAAACCGTCATAGGTATTGATGACCAGCGGGAAGAATGCGATGGCCATCGCGACGAATGCCTTCGATTCGAAACCGAATCCGAACCACACGATGAACAGCGGCGCGAGCGCGACCTTGGGAATGGTGTCGATCGCGACGAGTGCGGGGTAGAGAAAACTCCGTATTGTCGGCGAGTAGTGCAGTGTCGCCCCGCACAGCACACCGAGGGCCGTGCCGAGGGCGAACCCGGCCAGCGCTTCCTGCAGAGTGACGAAGGTGTTGGTCGCGAAGTACTCCGGCCGCTCGATCAACTCCTGGAAAGCGGAGACAGGGCCGACGAGCAGGAATTCCGGCGGATCGAAAACGACCACCAGCAGCTGCCAGACCACGAAGAGCCCGACGATACCCGCGACCGCCTTCATCCCGGTCGCGATCGAATCGCGCGCGGGCATCTTCGGGAAGGAAACGGCAGCGCGCCGGGCTGCCGGTTCGGTGTACGAGCGCGCGGCGCCCGGGTCGACCTCAGGAACGGCCATGACAACGGCTCCCTTCAACGGACCCGCTGAGCGCGGAGACCGCGACGTGGTGGATGCCGGCGCCCGCCGGCAGGCCCGGACACCCGCGGTCTCCCGCGGTGGCAGGCGTCGCCCGGCCGGGCGACGGCGACGAAGGGACTGGTCGAAATATCATGGGTTCCTCACAACATTGGAAGGTCCGCGGCCGGGGCTGACGAGACGGCCGGATCCGGCGCGGCGAGCCGGCCGCCGGTGATCGGCCGGTGGCACACTGTTCTCAAAGGGTGATCGAGCGGGATTTCTCTACGATGTCCATCAGCAAGTCCCTCTCGACATCTTCCAGGTCGGTCAGCGGTGGCCGTACCGGGCCCGCCGGATGTCCCACCAGGATCATCCCGGCCTTGACCACGCTGACTGCGTATCCGGCTTTCCGGTCACGGATCGCGGTATAGGGCAGCACCACCTCGTCGAGCAGCCGGCGCACGGTCGGCCTGTCCTCCGCCCGCACCGCCCGGTAGAAGGTGAGGGCGAATTCGGGCAGGAAGTTGAACAGCGCCGAACTGTAGGTGGTGACCCCGAGTTCGAGATACGGTAGCGCGAACGTTTCCGCAGTCGGCAGGCCGCCTATGTACATCAGGCGGTCGCCCAGCCGCGAATGGATGCGGGTGATCGCCTCCAGGTCACCGACACCGTCTTTGTAGCCGACCAGGTTGGGGTGGGCGTCGGCCAGTTCGGCGAGGATTTCCGGCGTGTACACCGCATTGGCCCGGCCGTAGACAACGATGGCCAGCGAGGTCGCTTCGCAGACCGCACGAACATGGCCTTTGAGGCCCTCGGCGGACGATTCGGTGAGGTAGGGCGGGAACAGCAGCAGGCCGTCGGCTCCGGCCGCCTCGGCATCGCGGGCCATTTCGACCGCTTGCGCGGTGCCGTACCCGGCGGGGGCGAGAATCGGGGTGCCCGTCGGCGCGCTCTCGGCGGCCGCCCGGACCACCCGGCCGACCTCCGCCGGGGTCAGCGAGAAGAATTCCCCCGTCCCGCCGGCGGCGAACAGACCGGCGACGTCGTATTTACCGAGACGAACGATATTCTCCCGATAGGCGGGTTCGTCGAATGCCAGGTCGTCGGTGAAATGGGTGACCGGAAACGACAACAACCCGGAGCCGAGCTTTTCGGCGAGTTCGGTCGGTGTGAAAGCGGGGGGCAACGTTTCCTCCTGCTGATAACAGCTCTTCTTAGTGAACGAGACCACAGTAAAAAACCGCTGTGATACATGTCCAACACTGTTTCGGCATCTATCAATACCTATCTTGGATTGATCTGCTGCCGAACAGCGGCAAGAGCTTTCACCCGCCGAACCGCCCCGGCGCCACCGCCGGAACCCCCACCGGATGTTTTCAGCCCCGCGGTAACGCCTGCACGATCCGCGTGATCCGCGCGCCGGCCTCGCATACCCGCTCGATCTTCGCGGCGAGGTCGTCGCCTTCGAATTCCTCGGCCCGCCCGCCGACACTGATGGATGCCACCACCGAACCATCGCGTCCCAGGATCGGCGCCGCCACGGCGGCCACCCCCGGCAGATAGTCGGAGTTGCTCACCGAGTAGCCGGCTTCCCTGATCTCGTCGAGGTGTTCCACCATCCGGCGCTCGTCGGTAATGGTCCGCTCGGTGATCGCGGGCAGCTCGCCCGTAATCCATTTGCTGCGTAAGGCTTCGGAGTGCGCGAGCATAACCGTCGGCCCCGCCGCGGCATGGTAGGGCATCACCGACCCGACCGTGATCCCGGCGACGACGAGCGAATTCCGCCCCTCGAGCAGATCGATGCAGACCGCGCCCTGTTCGGCGGGCACCATGAGATAGGCCGTGTTGCCGAACGCGGTCGCCAGTTCGGTCATGAAAGGTTTTGCCGCCGAGCGGATATCGAGTTTCGACAGCGCGGCCGCCCCGATCTCGAAGACCGGCATCGCCACCCGGTAGGCGCCCTCCTCGGTGCGATCCACCCACCCCGCCTGGATCAGCGTGGCCATCAGGCGGAACACCGTCGTCTTGTTCATCCCGCTCGCCGTGGTGAGGTCGTTCAGGGTCCAGGCGGGCCGGTCCGCACTGAAATGACCGAGCAGCGTGCACGCTTTGAGGACAGCACCCACGACATCGCGCCCCCCCGGCGCCTCGGACTCCACGGGCACAACCACTGCCACTCACTCGCTTTCATTCGACGTGCGATCGGTCTCGTCACCATACGAACAGACATCCACCGGTCGGGGTTGACTTTGTGACCCGCACCACCTTACCGTCTCATATCGATATACGAAACGCATTCCGCATTGCGAAACGGAGAGTGGACTGGTGCGCAGCCCGACCTTGAAAGACCTCACGTCGAACGGACTCGTCTATGCCCCCGGCGTATGGGACGGCCTCACCGCCCGCCTCGCCGAACAGGCCGGTTTCAGCGCCCTGTGCGCCTCGGGCTTCGCCGTCTCGGCGGCGCTGGGCCTCCCCGACGCCGAGCTCTACACCCAGACCGAGAACCTCCAGGCGGTCCGCACGATCCGGGAGTCCTCCAAGCTGCCGCTGGTCGCCGATATCGACACCGGCTACGGCAATGCCGTCAATGCCGCCCGCACCGCCACCAAGTTCGCCGACGCGGGCGTGGGCGGGATGTTCATGGAGGACCAGGTCTCCCCCAAGTCCTGCCCCATCTGCGTGGGCGACCCCGTCGACCTGATCACCGTCGCCGAGGCCACCGGCAAGATCCGCGCCGTCCGCGACTCCATCCCCGACGACGTCCTGCTGATCGCCCGCACCGATGCCCGCGGCGACGACGCCATCCGCCGCGCCCAGGCCTACGTCGAGGCCGGCGCCGACATGATCATGCCGGTCACCAAGACCTTCGAGACCGTCGAACAGTGGCAGCGCTGCCACGAAGAGGTCGGCGTCCCGCTCATGGCCACCCTCACCGCCTCGACCTGGACCGAACGCGATTTCACCCCGGAGATCCTGGATCAGATCGGCGTGCGGCTCGCCCTGCTGCCCACCCAGGTACTGATGGCGGTGGCCGGAGCGGCCCGGGAGACCCTGAAGCGGCTGGCCGCGGGCGAGGCCCCCGCCCAGGTCAGCGCCGATGCGCTCCAGCACCACGAGTTCGTGGAACTGATCGGGTTCCCCGAGGTCGAGGCCATGCAGAACAAGTACCTACCCGCGAAGGAGCAGTGACCGCCGTGGGTTACACGATGACGGAGAAGATCCTGGGCCGCGCCTCGGATCAGGACACGGTCCGCGCCGGCGAGAACCACGCCGTGCACCCGGCCCGGATGATCGCCTACGACTTCCCCGGCTACACCGATGTGATGTTCCGGCAGATGCGCGAGGACTTCGGCATCACCGAACTCGCGGACCCCAGCCGCTACATCGTCTTCATCGACCACATGCTCACCAAGGGCAACGACAAGGAAACCGAAGTCCACCAGGTCACCCGCGACTGGTGCGAGTTCTACGGCATCGAGCTGCACGAGGGCCGCGGTATCGGCCACCAACTCACCGCCGAGCTGGGCTTGGCGATCCCCGGCGAGTTCCTGGTCCATTTCGACGGCCATATCAGCGGTATCGGCGCGTTCGGCGCCCTCGGCTGGGGCATCCGCCGCGACCTCATCGAAGCCTGGGTCACCGGCCGCGTCTTCGTCGATATCCCCGCCACCACCCGTTTCGACCTCGTCGGCGAATTCCCGCCCGGCGTCGACAGCCGCGACCTCGTGCACACCATCATCGATATGGTCGGCGCCGACGGCTGCGCCCATCAGGTGATGGAATTCGGCGGCCCCGGCGCCCGCGCCATGACCATCGACCACCGCCAGGGCCTGTGCGGAATGGCCATGTTCACCGGCGCGGTCTCCGCTCTTTTCGAACCGGACGAGACGTCCCTCGCCTACGCGAAGAATGTCGCCCGTCGCGACTTCGACTCGGTCTACCCCGACCCCGACGCCACCTACGCGGCCCGCCACACCATCAACCTCTCCACCCTGACTCCCCGGGTGGTACTCCCCGGCTCGGCCCGCGCGGTCAACACCAAAACCGCCCAGGAACTCGCCGGCACACCCATCACCAAGGCGTTCATCGGCTCCTGCGCCAGCGGCCGCATCGAAGATCTACGCGCGGCCGCCCTCGTCCTCGACGGCCGCAAGGTCGCCCCCGGCGTCGAACTCAATGTCGTCCCCACCTCACAGAAGGTGTACGAGCAGGCCGAGCGGGAGGGCATCCTCGATGTGCTTCGCGCCGCAGGTGCGCATATCAATATATCGAGCTGCGATTTCTGCTTCGGCTACCAGAAACCCCTGCAAGCGGGTGAGAACTGTATCTCCACCGGCGTCCTGAACATCTCCGGTCGCATGGGCAGCCCCGACGCCAACATCTACATGGGCTCCCCCTACACCGTCGCCGCCAGCGCCCTGGCCGGCACCATCCAGGAGTCGGTCCAGTGAGCGCCTATCCCCCACCCCCGGACATCATCGAAGGCAAGGTCGCCTGGATCTTCGGCGACGATTTCGATATCGACCTCGTCGTCGGCGTCGCCAATATCAAGTCCTACGACCCCGACCATCTGCGCTCGGTGTGTATGCAGGCCTACGACCCCACCTTCACCGACCGCGTCCGCCCCGGCGATATCATCGTCGGCGGCCGTAACTTCGGCTACGGTCATCCGCACTATCCACCGATGGTCGCCCTCCGCAACGCGGGTATCGCGGCCATCGTCGCGGAATCCTTCTCGCCCGGCTTCTGGCGCGGCGAGACCTTCAACGGCATGCCGTTGATCACGATCCCCGGCGTCTCGACCGCAGTCCGGGTCGACGACGCCGTGGCCCTCGACTGGCGCACCGCCACCCTGCGCCGGCCCGAGGGAACCGACCTGGTCGGAACCCCACCGAACCCGCGGACCGTTCAGGTCATCGAGGCCGGTGGTTCGTATGAACTCCTGCTCGCCGAGCACGCACGCCAAGGACAACCGCAGTGACCAATGTCGATCATCGCGTCGAGAACCCTGACAGCCGGCCCGCCGGGCAGCTGCCGGTGACCGCACCGAAGAAGTCGAACTCCGTGGCCCGCCGCGCCGCCATCGCCGGCGGCGTCGGCACCCTCATCGAGTACTACGACTTCGCGGTCTACGGCTTCCTCGCCGTCACCATCGCCCCCCTGTTCTTCCCCTCGGACAATTCCGGCGTGTCGATCCTGTCGACCCTCGCCGTTTTCGGCGTCGCCTACGTCGCCCGCCCCCTCGGCGGCATCTTCTTCGGCCGCCTCGGCGACCGCCGCGGCCGCCGCCACTCCCTGGTGATCACCGTGGTCAGCATGGGTATCGCCTGCGGCATCCTCGGCCTGCTCCCCACCCATTCGACCGTCGGCGTCCTCGCCCCCATCCTGCTGGTCCTCGTCCGCCTCGCCCAGGGCTTCTCCGCCGGCGGCGAAGTCGGCGGCGCCGCGACCTATATCGCCGAATCCGCCCCGCCCCGCAAACGCGGCTTCTTCGGCTCCTTCACCCCCGTCGGCTCCACCCTCGGCTTCGCCGTGGCCGCCGCCGTCGTCGGAGTGGTCGCCCTGATGACCACGGACGAGCAGATGGAGTCGTGGGGCTGGCGTATCCCGTTCCTGCTCGCCCTCCCCCTCGCCTATGTCTGCCTGCGCGTCCGGATGAAGCTCGAGGACACCCCCGAATTCGAGGAGATGGCCGAGAAGCAGCAGGTCACCAAGAGCCCGCTGCTGGACACCGTCACCAAGAACCCGTGGTCCGTCCTCCGCGTCGTCGGCGTTGCCATCGCGATGAACGGCTCCGGCTATATCGGCCTGACCTACTTCAGCGTCTACCTGATCAAGAACCTCGGCTTCTCCAAGGACGCCGTCTACTGGACCTCGGCCATCGCCATCGCCCTGGCCTGCGCCACCTTCCCGCTCAGCGGCATGCTCACGGACAGGTTCGGCCGTAAACCGGTACTCGTGGGCGGGTATCTCGCCTACGTCGTGATTGCGCTTCCGGCGTTCATGATCATGGGTGCGACCGAGAGCATCCTCGTAATCGGCATCGTCTACTTCCTCTACATGGTGCTCAACGGGGTTGTGCAGGTTCCGGCGTTCCCGCTGTTCACGGAACTCTTCCCGCGGACAGTTCGCTACACCGGAGTCTCGCTGGGCTTCAATATCGGCACCATCGCCGCCGGCGGCACCGCCCCTTATGTCGCCGCCCAGCTCGTCGAATCGACCGGCAATGCGATGTCCCCCGCCTACTGGGTGATGGGCGTCTGTGCCATCGGCCTCCTCACCGTCGCCACCATCCGCGAAACCAGCCGCAAGGAACTCCCGGCATGACCACCGGTAACACCGGGTCGACTCCGTCCGCCGCACTTGATGAGGGTGCGGCGGGCGGGGTTTCCCCACGCCCCCACTTCGACACGCTCGTAGCGGCCTGGAACGACCGGGTCACCCACGAACCCGACGCTCCCGCCGTCGTCTACTTCGACACCACCCTCACCGTGCGGCAGACGGACGACCTCGCAACCGCACTCGCGGCCGCACTCGCCGAACGCGGCGTAGGCCACGGCGACCGGGTCGGCATCCACCTCCAGAACATCCCGCAATACGCCCTCGTCCTGCTGGCCCTCTGGAAACTCGGCGCCACCGCCCTACTGCTCAACCCTATGTACCGCGGCCGCGAACTCCGGGTATTGATCAACGACGCCGAACCGGTCGGAATCATCACCACCGACAGCAATGTCCCGCAGGTCCGGGAAGACGTCGCCGACAGCACGGTCCGCTGGGTCCTCGGCACCGCCGAATCAGAACTCCAGTGCCGCAACGACCGCCGCATCTTCAACGGCGAACCTGCCCCCGCGGCCCCCGCCGAACCCGACCTACTCGGCTTGGCACACCGCTACCTCGGCAAACACCCCCCGAAAACCCAGGTCCACGGCGAAGACCTGGCCTTCCTCGCCTACACCTCCGGCACCACCGGCCCGCCCAAGGGCGCGATGAACTCGCACACCAACGTCCTCGCGGTAACTACCAGCTTCGCCGAACTGGCCGGCATCAACACCGGCGACGTCGTCTACGCCCTCGCCCCGCTCTTCCACATCACGGGCGCCGTGGTCATCGGCTCCCTCGCTCTCACCGAACGCACGGCCCTGGTCTTCACGGGCCGGTTCCACACCGAGGTCGCCGTCGACGCGATCCGCGAGCACGGGGTCACCTACACCATCGGCTCCATCACCGCCTTCAACGCGATGATGAACTCGGAATACGCTTCCGCGGAACACTTCACGTCGATCAAGACGCTGTACAGCGGGGGTGCGCCGGTTCCGCCGAGTACGGTCGAGCGGTTTCGGGAGAGGTTCGGGCATTACATCCACAACGCGTATGGGATGACCGAGACGTCGTCGGCGGTCACGGCAGTGCCGCCGGGGGTGAGTGCGCCGGTCGATCCGGACAGCGGGACGCTGTCCATCGGACTGCCGCTGCCGGGGGTGAAGGTCCAGGTGGTCGCCCCTGAAGGCCACCCCCTCCCGCCCGGCAGTCAGGGCGAACTTGTCGTCACCGGGCGCCAGGTCATCGGCGGATACTGGCGTAAGCCAGAAGAATCCGAGGCCGCTCTACCCGAAGGTCGCCTCCGAACCGGGGATAGCGCGATCGTGGACGAACACGGGTGGGTCTACCTGGTCGACCGCATCAAAGACCAGATCAACGTCTCCGGGTACAAGGTATGGCCGCGCGAGGTCGAGGACGTTCTCTATGAACACCCGGCCGTACTCGAAGCTGCTGTCGTGGGCGTTGCCGACGAATACCGAGGCGAGTCGGTAGCCGCCTACGTCTCCCTGAAAGACGGCCACACCGCCGACGCCGACGCGCTGATCGCGTTCGCCCGGGAACGCCTCGCGCCCTACAAACGGCCCAGGTCCGTGGGAATACTCGCCGACCTACCCAAAACACAAACCGGCAAGATCCGCCGACGAGCGCTGCGCGAGCAACGGGATGACGTTCGAACAACACGATGAACTCCGGTTGATCGGTCGATGACGACATCATGACCTGCGTACTTGAACAGCATGAGCAGCTCGACCGCGTCTAATGTGTACACATTCGGGTACACTTAAGTCATGTTGATCGAGACATGGTCAGTACGGGAAGCTCGCGAGCGGCTACCACGAATGCTCGACCGATTCCGCCACGGCGACCGGACACCGGTCGGGGTGGGTTCACGCCGCAAGACCGAAGCCGTGATGATCCCTGTCGAAGTCTTCGAGGAGTTGACCGCCGAGCGTACTCGCGCGACCGCGGAGGCCAGAGCGTCGGTCCGCGCCGAAGGTCTGGCCCCCAGTCCTGAAGCCGACGACATCACGGCCCGATGGTCGCGGGGCGAGATCAGCACCGAGCAGATGCGTCAAATGGTTCGCGAACTGCACGGCGAGACGTGACAACAGACCCCTATATCGATACCGAATCAGGTGTATTGAGAAACCGCCTCGGCATCACCGACGAAGAGAAGCTACGCCGCGCCGAGGCCGACCTCACCTACGCGGCGCTGGCCGACCTGCGAATCCGCATACTTCCGGGCGGCTACGATCTACGACACCTGTGCGCATCCCACCTCGAGATCTTCGGCGATATCTACCCCTGGGCGGGAGAAGTCCGAACCATCGGCATCGCACGCACAGAACCCTTCTGCCTGCCGTCCCATATCGACTCCTATGCCGCGCAGGTGTTCGGACAGCTTGCGACCGAGAATTTTCTCCGCGGAGCAACCCGACAAGTATTCGTCGACCGCCTCACCCATTTCCTGGCCGAAGTCAACGCGATCCACCCGTTCCGCGAAGGCAACGGCCGCGCTCAGCGTGCATTCTTCGGCCAACTCGCCCGCCAAGCCGGCCACCCGATCGATTGGTCCCTACTCGATCCGGTGGAGAACGCCACAGCGTCGAGACTCTCGCTGGTCGGCGACAACAGGCCGCTGCGCGGCCTACTCGACCGACTGGTCCAGCCGGAGTAGCCCGATACGCACGTCATTCGTTGCTGTCTCGGCGCTCGTCAGCCGGTGACGGAGCTACTTCACTGCTCCGGTTCCGCGCCTTGTCAACATGCCGGATACCGATCTCCGATGCGCCTGCTTCGCGGGAATTCCGTACGGTGTCGGCCATGACCGACAACGACCCCGCACCCGACCTCGACGAGATCTCGGCCGCGATGCCACCGGCGGCGGTCAACAGGTTGTTCGGTGAACTGGTCGCCGATATCGCCGGGCAACTCGGAGCGCCGGGACCGGCGGCACCCCGCGACGTGCCGAGTGCACGGCGGCTTCGGCGCTCGACGCCGGTGACCTACCGGATTCGTATCGACCTGCTGCATGCGAAGCCGCCCGCGTGGCGGCGGGTGGAAGTGGCCTCGGATATGTTCCTCGACGAGTTGCACGAGGTGATCCAGGCAAGCTTCCATTGGTACGACTGCCACCTGCATCAGTTTGCGAGTTCCGGCGATCATTTCGCGGACGACGCCGAACTGTATCTGTGCCCATACCAGGTGGAAGAGGGCGATCCCGGCGTACCGGAGGAGCAGGTGCGGCTCGACGAGGTGCTCGTCTATGCCGGTGACGCGATGTCGTACTGGTACGACTTCGGCGACGACTGGATGCACGTGCTGAAGCTGGAGGCGGTGCTGCCGCGGGCGGATGATGCGCCGCGGGCCCGCTGCACGGCCGGCCGGCAGCCTTCCCCGGCGGAGGACTGCGGCGGAATTCCGGGATACGAGTTGTTCACTGCGGCCTGCGATCCCGGCCATCGCCGACACCAGCAGGCCCTGGCCGAAGTGCGTGAGTGGTACGGCGAGCATTTCGACCTCGACTCCTATGCCCCGGTGCCATTCGATCTCGATGAGATCAATGCGGCGCTGGCAGAACTCGGCACCGGCTCGCGCACCGGCAGCGCCGGTGCCGATGACGCGCAGGCGATCCCGCCCGCACTCGCCGAGATACTCCGGGCGACCGGCACGGTCCGCGGCAAACGGCAGCTGCGGGCGCTGATCACCGACGCCGCGCTGGACCGGCCCGCCACCGTCGATGCCGGCACTGCAGCTCGAGCCGTCCGGCCTTACGCATGCCTGCTGGACCAGATCGGGCCCGACGGCGTCGCCCTCACGTCGGCCGGCTATCTGCCACCCACCACGGTGGCCGCGGTCTTTACCGACCTCGACCTGGGCGAACGGTGGATCGGGAAAGGGAATCGCGAGGATCTCACCCCGCCGATCGCGAACCTGCGGCAGGCGGCGCAACAGGTCGGCTTGCTGCGCAAGTATCGCGGGCGGCTCAACCTGACAGCCAAAGCGCGCGCGATCGATGGCGACCCGATCCAGCTGTGGATGTTTCTCGCGGAACGGGTCCCGGCGATGCTGAAGGGAAAGGCCCGCCACGACACCGGCATTCTCTACTTCCTGGCGCTCGCGGCCGGCGACGCCGAGTCCGCCGTCGCCGAGATCCTCGACAATATGGGCTGGTGCCACAGCGACGGTTCCCCGGTGACGGCGCATTCGGTGATCGAACTCCTCCGCGGTATCAGATATGTCCTGGAACCGACCGGCCTGCGCTCCCCCGACGCGAGCCTGGCCACCGAACCGTTCGCCCGGGCGGTTCTGGCCCGATTGCTGTAGTCGTCAGGGGTCAGTCGCCCCGATACAACCGCTCGAGGTCGACCAGTTCCACATCGTCGCGGGAATCGGCCAAGGCGCGCAGTTCGGCGGTGAAGTCGTATCTGGTGAAGAGCAGCAGTTTGGTCTGCCGCGACGCGCGGGGATCGCGCTGAACCAGCAGATCCCGGATCCGGTCGAGCCGGTTGACCTGCTTCTCCCCGACGACCGCATGGTTCTTCGCCTCACCGATCGCGAGGATCCGTTCCGCACCACCGGCGTCCCGCCCGAACACTACGACGTCCAACTGATGGCCGGTCTTACCCGCGGGGTCGGGCAGAACTCCGGAAAGCACATGGGTGCGCCGGCCTCCCACGGTGTTCGGGGCCGCATACCACCGGCACCACGTACGCGACAACTGCTCGAAATGTGGACCGAGTACTTGACTTGTGAAGGTGGGCCCGGAGCGCTCCCACACCTCTGTCGCGTGCCCCGGGCGTTCGAGGTCGCTCCATTCCGAGCGCATGATCGCGTAATAGAAGGTCAGCAGCGGCTCGGTGATCCGGTAAGTGGACCGGCGGGCGTGGAAGGCATCCTGTTCGCGCGCGATCAAGCCGACGCCTTCCAGGACGGTAAGCGGGTGCCCGAGATCGGTGGACTTGCGGGCGAGGAAGCTCGCAATCCCGCCCCGGGTGTTGTTGCCCTCGGCAATCGCCGCGAGAACACCGTGATAGAGCGCACTTTCCCGCAGTTCGGGCTCTTCCGCCAGCAGGAACCGCGATTCCCGGAACAGCGGCCTCGATGAGTTCAGCACATTGCGGACCACCCACGGGCCGAAATCCTCGCGGTCGGCGGGAGTGTCACCGAGCGTGTATTCGCGCCGGTAAGCCGGCGTACCCCCCACCACGGCGTTCACCAGGAACGCCAGCGACAGGTCGTCGATCTCCCAGAACTCCCGCGCCAGCCGGTAGTCGAGGGTCGGCACGACAAGCTCCAGGCTTGCGCGTCCCCGCAACGGGGCGCTCCCGACGAGCAACTTGCTCATGAACGACTGGGCCGAACCGCACAGCAACAGGCGGATGGCGCCGGCGTGGCGCCGACCGGCCGGATCGAATGCGCGCTGGATCAACGACGGCAGCTCGGGTGACGCCTTGGCCAGGTAAGGAAACTCGTCGAGGACCACTGTCAGGGGCCGGTCACCAGCGCCCAGGGTCATGATTGTCTCGATTGCCTCCGGCCACCCGGCGAACCGGCGCGGCACCGGCTCGCCGAGATACCGCGCCAGAGCGCTACCGAGCTGGTGCAGCGACTCGGGTTCGGTGGCCTCGGTGGCCGCGAAGTAGAACCCGCCGGTTGCCTCGCATACCGCGTCGAGGAGGAAGGTCTTTCCTTGCCGGCGACGACCCGAAACGATCCCCAGCGCTGGCTGCGGCCCAGGGTAGGTGGCAAATCGGGTCAGCTCCGACCACTCGTGCTCGCGATCGAACATGGTCTCGGGCTTCAGCATGAGATCTATTATAACTCGATCTATTATAGGTGGAGTTATAATAGTCCGGACTGTCGTGGATCAGCTCGCGTCGCTGCGGCAGGATCTCACCCCGATTCACACCACCTGCTGATTGTCTCGGCGGCGCCGGGATCGAATCTGCTTCTCCACTGCGGCCCGCACCTAGTCGATCAGCACTGTGGGGCGTTCGGCGCTGCGCTTTCCCCGGCCGCAGCATCGCACACTGCAGCAATCGCGGCCTGAACTGAACTGCGGGTAGCCGCGAGACCTTCCACGAAGCGATCCGCGATCTGAAACGATTCCTCGACGAACCCAAGACCACCAGTCGATCAGAATTCACATAGGTGAGTCGGCTCGCCGGCACCGAAACCGCGGGCTTCACCGAGCCGGCTGCACACGATTTGTCAGCTCCGCGGGATCCACCGCCTGGACGAATGCCACGATCCGATCGCCAGACGCCGGGAGGTAGGAGCGATACTCGGCGACAGCCAACACATATGTCCAGGCGTAGAGCCTGTTTTCATCGAGCATGGGATGCGCGCAAAGCTCGCTCAGCCGCTCCGGAATCGACTCCGGCCCGTCTTGGAGCGCAACCCATAAGCCCGCCTCGGCATTGATATCCCCGACCGCGCCGAGTGGGTCGATCGTGTACCACCTCCCCGGGCCTTGGAGGATGTTCTTCGCCTGCAGGTTCGCATGTAGCACATGACGCTCGGTAGTAGTGCTGAGCAGTACCTCCAGCAGCTTCTCTGCCCTTGCGAGACGAGTTGCAGCACCGAAACGTTCCATAGCGTCGGCATAGCGCTTGTCCGCGAAACGTTCGCGCGCCCAACCGATCCGCATCCACGCTATATCGGCTAGGTCCTTGAGCTCCGGCGGTTCGGGCAGTCCCGGAGCGTTGAGCCTGCTCAGCAGCTCACCGAACTGCGCCGAATCACCGGCGCCGTGCACGGGCCAGGCAATCTCACCCGGCACGATGCGGGACATCAGGAAGACGCCCGAGTCTTGATCGAAGTGCAGAATTCCCGGTGTCGCACCCGAGGCCGACCAGCGATTGAGCATCGCCGTCTCGGTGGCCCCGGATTCCTGGTCGACGGGAATTTTCAGTACCGATCGACAGGAACGAGCCGTGACCGCGGCAGCGGCCCTGCCCGAAGCGGATCTCTCGGCGGTGCGGAGCAAAATCGCCGAGCTCCGCAGTAAGAACTATCCGCGCGGTGTGGTGGCGATCGCGGCGGTGCCGGCCTGGTCCGGCCCCGAAGCGTTCGAACACGACGGGCAGACGGTGCGGGTGCGCACGGCGCCGAGCGTGCTCGCTGTCCGCGATGCACTCACCGAACGGCATCGGGACGGCGTCGACTGGGTCGTGATCCTCACCGATCGCGAAGCCGCCGAACTGCCTGTCGGGGTTCTAGAGCACCTCGTCGCCGGACGATTGTCGAATCTGGATCCCTGGCCGGCGCTGCGGGAACTGTTCCGAGCGTCGCGGCAGGAGTTCCATCTGCTCTCGCTCAACAACGGCGCCGCCCGGGCGGCACTGCGCGATCTGGACGAGGTGGACAAGCCCGCGCCCCGCGGCGTACTCACCAACGATCACCTCTTCGCGGAACTGTCACGGCAGAAGTTCGGCCTGCAACCCGCCGAATACACCCCGCACCACATCGCGCTGTGGTCGATGGACGCGGCGGCGACCGCGCGGTTCGAAGTATGGCGGCAGGACACCGATCCCGCGCTGCTCGAACAGTTCTACACCTGGATCGCCAACCGGCTGGGCACCCTCGGGCCGACATTCGTGACGGTTTGGCGGGCAGGCGGCCCAGCCGACCTCGTACCGCTGGGCCTGGTCGCCGCGCTGCTCGGCGACACCGATGCGTCGTTCCCCGCTCCGCGCGACACCATGATCAAGGTCCGCACGCTGCTCGAGGTGGAGCTCAGTGGACACACCCTCACCGAACAGCAACTCACGCAGTGGGGTAACGCCGCCGCGCTCGCAGTGACCGGCACCGATGTGCCCGACGGGGTACTGCGCCGGGCCGAGGATGCCGTCCGCCGGTTGCGTGCCGAACCGCTGGTAGCACGCTCAGATGTGCTGCCCATGGCTTTGGCGCCGCGGATTGCGCATTTCGCCGCGGCGCTCTCCGAGGCCGTCGATTCCGGCAACCTCGCCGCGGCCGAGAACGCGTGGGCGGATGTGGTCGCGCATCGCGCCGCCCACGACGGAAGTCCGGACGCCCCGCGCGATGTCCGGGTAGGTGCTGCCGCGCTCCGGTTGTTGCGCCGGCGAGGTCTCGACTGGGTTGCGCCCGGCGGGCTCACCGACTGGCTCACCTACTACCGGCAGGATCTGTCGTGGGTGGATGATGCGGTGAACGATGCCTTCGTGGGCGCCGATGACGGCCGCCTCGCCGAGGCCGCGCACCGGATCGTCACCGCGGTGCGCGCCGCGCGAGGGAAGATCGACCGTGCGTTCGCGGAACAGCTGCGTGCCGAAGGCGTCCACCGCCCGGTGTCGGGCGATCTGCTCTGTGTCGAGGATGTTCTGGATCGCATCGTCAAACCGCTCACCGCGCCGCCCCCCGGCCCGACCGCCGGCTTGGTCGGCGGTTTCTCCGGAGGTCCGAAAGCCTCGCCCGTTCTGCTCGTGATCGCGGACGGTATGAGCGCGGCGGTGTCCAACGAAGTGGTCGCGGATGCCCTCCGGCGGCATCGGCCGCAATGGCAGGAATGCCGGATCGCCGGTACCGACGGACTCCACGCCGCGCTCGCGGCGCTACCGACCGTCACCCGGTTCTCCCGGTGCTCGCTGCTAACCGGGGCGCTCGCCGAAGGCGGTCAGGACAAGGAGCGGGCCGGTTTCGCGAACTGGTTGCGGCGCAACGGCTTCAAAGCCGCGGGTCCCGTGTTGTTCCACAAGGCCGAGATGGACCTGGTCACCCGGACCAACTCGCTCGCCGATGGGGTCCGGGACGCGGTCGGTGATATCGAGCGCAGGCCGGTCGTGGCCTGCGTGCTCAACGATATCGACGACGCCCTGGACCGCTCCGACCCGATCGGAACGATTTGGCGCACTTCGAGTTTCAAACACCTCGACCCACTGCTCACCGCCGCCGCGGCCGTCGGCCGGACCGTCGTCCTGGTGAGCGACCACGGACATGTGGTCGAACGACGTGAGCAACCGGGTGTCCAGCGTGGGCAACAGATCTCCGCCCGCTACCGGACCAACGCGGAAGACGCACACGACGACGAAGTGTTCGTCACCGGCGAGCGGGTGCTCGCCGGCAACCAGCACGCGATCCTCGCCGTGGACGAACAAGTGCGTTACACCGGCCTCCGCGCCGGTTACCATGGCGGCGCCGCACCGGCCGAAGCGGTGATTCCCGTGACGATCCTCGTCAACGGTGCGCTACCGCAGCATCTCGAGCTGGAAGTCGTACCACCCCCACAGCCCGTGTGGTGGCATCCGGCCCGGCCGGCTCCCGAGCCGGTGCCGGTTCGGACCGAACGCAAACCCGCCCCTCGACCGAAGCCGGCCGCCCCGGCGAAACCGGCCGTGCCCGCCGACGCATTGTTCGACCTGGGAGGTCCGGCCGAACCGGCGAAACCGGTCCCCGTCATCCAGGACCGTATCGGCGCACTGCTGGCCGGTGATCTCTTCAAACAGCAATACCAGCTGTTCAAACCGAAGTTCCAGAAACCGGTGATCGGCCGACTGTTGCAGGAATTGATCGATAACAACGGGCGCCTGCCGTTCGGCCGGGCCGCGGAGCTCCTCGAAGTCAAACCGACCCGCGCCCGCGCCGCCGTCGCCGTCCTCGCCCAGGTGCTCAACACCGACGGCGTCGTGGTGCTCTCCGACAACGGATCCGAAGTCGAACTCGAAGCCGCGTTGATGTTCGAACAGTACGGGGTGATGGCGTGACGACGCTGTCACCTGTCCGTCGGCGCGAGATCCTGCAGGCACTCCGGCAAGGCACCGTCCCGTCCGGCAGCCTCGACGTCCTCGCGGTCGGGATCGACCGGTTCGCCGCCACCGTCGACGAAGACCTCGATGCCGTCGCCGCCGGTGCGTCCATGTTCAAGGCCGTACGCGGTGACTACGGGTCCGGCAAGACATTCTTCGCCCGATGGATGCAGCAGCGGGCGATGCGCCGCGGGCTGGCGGTCGCCGAGGTGCAGATCAGCGAACTCGAAACACCGCTACACAAACTCGAAACCGTATATCGGCGCACCACCGAATCACTGCGGACTGCGGCATTCCCCCCGTCGGCCTTCCGTAACGTGCTCGACGCCTGGCTGTTCGGAGTAGAGGAGGATGCCGCCACCGCGGCCGGCGCCGAGGAGGCGACGGCCGAGCAGGTCGATGCATTGCTCGAACAGCGGCTCACCACTGTCGCCGCCGCAACACCGGTGTATCCGATGGTGCTGCGTGCCTATCGTGCCGCGCTCGCCGAAGGGGATGCCGCCACAGCCGATGCGCTGGTCGCATGGCTCGGCGGGCAGCCGCATGTCGGGGCTGCCGCGAAACGAGCGGCCGGTGTGCGCCAAGACGTCGATCATTTCCTGGCAATGGGTTTCCTGCAGGGACTGCTCGCGGTTCTGGCGGGTGCGCGGCACCCCGGCCTGCTGCTGGTGATCGATGAAGTCGAAACCCTGCAGCGCATGCGCTCGGACAGTCGCGCCAAAGCCCTCAATGCGCTCCGCCAATGGATCGACGAACTGGACTCCGGGCGCTATCCCGGGCTGTACTTGCTCATCACCGGCACACCGGCGTTCTTCGACGGCCGGCTCGGCATCCAGTCGCTCCCCCCACTCGCGCAGCGGCTGCACACCGATTTCACCACCGACGCCCGGTTCGACAATCCCCGCGCACCGCAGATCCGGCTCGCCGGCTTCGACCTCGACCGGCTGGTCGAGGTCGGTATGCGTGTCCGGACGGTCTACGCAGACGGCGCGGCTGCGCCCGATCGAATCCGCGCTCACGTCGACGACGCCTACCTGCGCGACCTCGCATCGGCCGTCGCCGGGAAACTCGGTGGGCAAGTGGGCATCTCACCGAGACTCTTCCTGAAGAAGCTCATTCTGGACGTTCTCGACCGGGTAGACCAATTCCCCGATTTCGATCCGCGACAGCATTACGCGCTCACCGTCACGAAAACAGAACTCACCGATACCGAGCGCGCCGCGGTCGACGCCGACGATGTGGAGCTCTAGGTGACGGGATTCGACAAGCTCGATCCCGGCCTCCAGCACCACATCGTCAACACGCTGGGCTGGCCCGGCCTGCGCACGCTCCAGGACGAAGCGGTCACCCCTGTCCTCAACGGATCGGACGCGATCCTGCTCGCGCCCACCGCCGGCGGCAAAACCGAAGCCGCGATGTTCCCGCTGCTCACCCGCATGCAGTCGGAACGCTGGACCGGCATATCGGTGCTCTACATCTGCCCGCTCAAGGCACTGCTCAACAACCTGCAGCCACGCCTCGCCGAGTACGCCGAATGGCTCGGCCGCTCGGCGATGACCTGGCACGGCGACGTAAGCCAGTCGGTGCGTGGGCGGATCAAGCGCGACCGGCCCGATATCCTGCTCACCACCCCCGAGTCGCTGGAATCGATGCTCGTCTCCGAAAGCGTCGACGCCGGGGAACTGCTCAACGGGCTCCACGCGGTGGTGGTCGACGAAGTACACGCCTTCGCCGGAGACGACCGCGGCTGGCACCTGCTCGCGGTCCTCGCCCGGCTGGAAACACTGCTGGGCAGGCGGCTGCAGCGGGTCGGTATGTCCGCCACGGTCGGCAACCCGGACGAACTGCTCGGCTGGCTGCAGGGCGGTGCTACCGGACCCGGCCGGGTCGTGTCCCCCGCGGTACCCGGCAGCGCCGTCACCCCTGATATCACCGTCGATTCCGTCGGTAGCGTGGAAAACGCCGCCAAGGTCATCGCCGCTCTGCACGCAGGCGAAAAGCGCCTGGTCTTCGTCGACTCCCGCCGTCTCGCCGAAGAACTCGGCGCCCAGCTCCGACAACGCGCGATCACCACGTTCGTCTCGCACTCGTCGCTGTCCGCCGCCGAGCGCAGAGAATCGGAACAGGCGTTCGCCGAGACACGCGACTGCGTCATCGTCGCCACCTCCACTCTCGAGCTGGGCATCGACGTCGGCGATTTGGACCGCGTCATCCAAATCAACGCTCCACGAACCGTCTCCTCGTTCTTGCAACGCCTCGGCCGCACCGGACGCCGGCCCGAAACGACCCGTAATTGCCTCTTCCTCGGAATCACCGATCAAGCCGTCCTCGACATACTCGGAATGCTCCAGTGCTGGTCCTCGGGCTGGGTCGAGCCCGTTGTGCCGACCCCGGAACCCCGGCATATCGCCGCACAGCAGATACTCGCCGCAGCGTTACAAACCCGCCGCGTACCCCTGAGCGGGTGGCAGAGCGCGTGGGGAGCACTGCCACTGTTCGGCACCGACGGACAGGAAATCTTCGACCACCTGCTCACCGAAGGGTTCCTGGAATACGACGCCGGCAGCGCCTTCATCGGACCCGAAGCCGAGAAACACTTCGGACGGCGCCATTTCATGGATCTACTCGCCGTCTTCACCGCCGCCCCGGAGTTCACGGTATTCGCCGGACGCCAGGAAATCGGCACCGTCGGCACCGCCGTCCTCACCGACCCCATCGAAGACCCACGAATCCTGCTGCTCGCCGGCCGATCCTGGCAAGTCACCCATATCGACTGGAAACGCCGCCAGGTCTACGTCGAAACCACCGACATCCCGGGCCGCGCAAAATGGAGTTCGGTCCCGGACGGCGCCTCGTTCGCGATCACCCGCGGTGTCAGAGACGTTCTACTCGGCGCCCTCCCCACCGGCGTCACCCTGACGAAACGGGCCGCGGCGACCCTCGCCGACCAGCGGCTGGTCCGCGCCGAACACGTCGCGGACGGGGCATTCCTGATCGTCCGCAATCGGCGGGAGGATTGGCACTGGTGGACCTGGGCCGGCAGCAAAGTGAATCGCACGCTGGCAGCCTGGGCAACCGACCTGGTACCGACCCGGCAGCGGATCGGCGCCGAATCGCTACGTCTCCACCCTGACCTAACGGTCGCGGATATCCGGGCGGGCCTGTCCAGGCTGCGGTCCGTCGGCGGCGGCCCGCAGCCCGAGGTCGACAGCAATGCGCTTCAGGGTTTGAAGTTCTCGGCCGCCCTTCCCAAAGGTCTCGCCCACGCCACCCTCACCGCCCGCATGTCCGACACGTCCCGTGCACGATCCGCCCTCGCAGAGCGAACAAAGGTAGCGAGTACCAAATGATCTGTCGGCCTGAACAGCTGTCGCCCCGAGAACCGGTTCAGGCCGCACGGTATTGACCGACGGCCGCCGCCAAATCAGTCATATACCGCGGTGGAGCAAACCCTCAGCCAGCATCAGTCGGTCGAAACTCATTGTGTGCATAGGCATTTGGCCACTAGCAACCGGACGAAAGCGATGCGGCGTCGATCACGCGCTCGGTAGCCTCGATGCATGGGCGAGGTCTTCAATCACCTGGTACGACTGCTCGAACTGCTCGCCAACTTCCTCGACAAAGTGAGCCCATGGGGGTTCCCTGGCCGATTACGATCGCCTGCATTTTCCCTGTCTTCATGGCGGTACTCGCCACTATGGTGTGGTGGTCGCGAGGTCGGGTGTGGCGGGTGACATGCGACTACACCGGCACCCGCGACGGGGTCCCCTGCCGGCGTTCGGTACGGGGCGAATGGCGACGCTGCTACCAGCACAGACCTGGGCAGCAGCGCAGCGGAGGGGAGGCCGTAGACGGCCGGTTGCGTTGGCAAACGAAGCGAAATGGCTCGTTGGTCGAGCGAGATGACATTCGCGGGAAGGGCTTCGTTCGTGACGAATCGCAAACCAGGTCTTTGCTGTACCATCGAGGATTCGCCCGTCCGCCCCGGGCTGTCGCGAAATTCTGGCGCGACTGGTGGTCATTTCGCCGAGGTGATCTCAGGAAGCTGCGCGATCAACTCCAGGCGGCCGGCGCCCTCGATCTACGTGCGATCTGGCGGGTGCCGGCCGGCCCATCGGCCCGCACAGCAGTCAATGAGCAGTTGGCACAGGCCATTCAGGCGACCAGGTTGGTCCTGGCGCTGGCCCTTTCCGGACTGGTTCTGGTGGGCGCTGCCGTATGGCGCGGCCAACACGCTCATTCCCTGCTGAACTTCGCAGCGACATTTGCTTTCATCGCGGCCTGGATGGTCGCACGGTGGGGAATATGCCGTGTCGCTGCCGGCGAGGTGCCGGCGACCGGACCCTCATGGTGGAAGCTGGCGTGCAATCAGACGCTATCACGGTTCGGGGGATTCCTGATCATTTCCTTCCTGGCAGGCCAAGCCCTCAGTCAATTGGAAACCTTGGTGAACGGTCCAGGGACTATTCAAATCGGCTTATAGGTGGCCGGCCCATCGGGCTCACGCCAGTTCGCGACCGGTTTCCCGATGCTGCCGCGCCGAAAATGTCCGACTACCGCCGCGGTCTCCGCTCCGTCGAGATCAACTCGGAAGAGTCGCGAATTGCTCCGCACAGCGCGGGCATACCGGCAGCTGGTCGGGATCGCGCATCGGAACAAAAACGACCCCGCACATCGCCCGGATTGCTGTACCGTTCACGCTGGCCTCGGCGATATGGGCCGAATGCGTGTAGTGCCCCACCGCGCCTTGTTCGGCGGACAGAAGCTCCGACCGACTATCCGCGGCGTCGATGCACCAGCCTTGTCGATCGAGGTGGCCGACCTCGCAGATAACCCAGGCGTGGTTCCGATATCGATCCCAATCCTGTACGGGTGGTGCGACGCAAATCAGAACACGCTCCATCGCGAGCCAACCCCACCTGCTCGCCTCGTGCGCCGGCTCCAGTTCGAAGGTGAGCGTAAATTCCTCACGCGGAGTTCCAGCGTCGGGAATATCGTCGAACTCGATCTCGACCCGTCCGATCCTGGAGGGTTGTCTGGACGGAGTCTGAGGGAGTTCGACTACCACTGTCCGTGTCGACCGAATGCCGCGCAATGCCGCGGCAATACGATTCTGGATATCGAGGTGCCACCTCGTGAGTGCCCAGGCAGCAGTCTCTCGCTTCAGCAGGGTGAAATCCTGTGAAGTGGGCAGCAAGGACGACCCCCGATCCGGCCTTGCGACCTGCCGCCCGAGGAGTTTGTAGAAGTCGTCGTCATCCTGGTGGTCGCCCTTGGCCAGTCCGGCGGTCACCACCCAGCGGACGCCGGTTGCGGGATCGGTCCAGATACCTGCTCGCCATTGGGCATTACGGAGTTCCTGGAGTCGGAGATCACCCGAACAACCGATCAGACGGGGCGCCGGATCCTGCCGGGGATCGGGGCCGTACATCGCTGCAGCTTTCCGCAGTAGCGGGTGCGGTAGCTCGCCGAGAGGCTGGATCGTGTCCCATCGGCCGTCGGCGATCGCACGCGTGTAATGAGGGTCTTCCCAGTTGGCGTGCAGGTCTTCGGCCAGCAATCGGACGGTGGGTCGCGCTCGCCGGTTGTGTTCCATCACGCCATTTTGCACAGCTGCGGGGCACCGCGTAAACCCAGTGCCCCGCAACCTTTGTGCGTTCTACAGTTCATCCATCAGTTCTTCGAGCGCGGCATTGTTGTCCTGGTCCATACGTGCAAAACGTTCGGCGAGCTCGTGGCGGTCACGATCGCGAGCAGCCGCGAAATCGAAGACGTCCTTCACGTAGAGGCGGCGGTCGCGGCCGACGTTGTGATAGGGCAGGACTCCTTTGTCGAGCAGCTTGTAGAGGTGGGTGCGACTCATGCCGAGCCGCGTCGCCGCGTCGGCGGGCGTGCAGGTTGCAGTGTCACCGAACACTGCGACGTTCACCCCATCGCCCGACGCGACACTGTCGGTAACCATACGAAGCGCTTCTCGCAGTTCAGAGGGACCGAGGGTATCGATCAACGATTGCAGGGCGGCCAGCTGTTCAGCCGGGGCACCCGTCGCGCTAACCTCGCGTATCCCGGCAGCCACGGCGACCTCCTCATCCTTCAGTTCGGCCTGATCTGATGTCACAGACGATACAGATGTCACAAATGACACTACGCGGCTCGGAGTACAGCGTCAACGCAAAATGATCAGCAACAACCCTGCCGCGGTGAACTCGAACACCGGCACTCGCCGACATCCAGGAGCGATGGCGATGAACCTGAACCGTCCGGAGCCGGCCCAGGGGCTGCTGTACGGCCGCGCCGTCCACACCGACATCCAGCACAGCCACCGCCGCGGCGCCATCGGATGCACCGCACCCGCCCTCACTCATCCGCGCACCGGCCGCTGGGCCTTCCTCATCCGCCCCGACCTCCCCGACGACACCGCCCTGTTCGCCGAGATGTTCCGCCACGACATCTGCCTCACCCGCCCCGGCGCCACTATCGCCCTCCCCTCCCCCGCCGATATCGACGAACAATTCCGCCGATGGATACACCTGCCCCGCAACCCGTTCCGGCCCTCCGGTCACACGGTCCTCGACGCCGTCCGCGCCTGCACCGCCCGCACCGGCTGGCTGGCCACCCCCACCCACGGACCACGCCCATGACCTCACCCCGCCCCGAGGAGCCCGACCTCCACCTCAGCATCCACCTCCACGACCTCCGCCTCGACTACGCCGCCTGCCACACCGCAGCCCACCACTTCGCCCACGAATGGCGCACCCACCACCCCGACGCCGCCGCCATCGTCCCCGGCCCGCCCGCAGGTCTACCCCGCCTCCCCAACGAACGCCTTTATCTACACCGCTGAGCCGAAAGGTTCGGTTTGCCGCTCGTACCGGTGAGCCTTTCGCGAAGCAGTACGACATTGAGACCCAGCCATAGCCGCGGCCCTGCGTTCGGAGGGTCGGCATATCGAGGACGTCCACGACATCCATAGTCCAGCAAGGATTGCCGTCGACCGGACCCGCCTGGTCACGCAAGGGCAACGTACCCCGGATCAGATAACTGAAGCAGATGCGCGCGATTGGCGTGAAATAATGAAGTCGCGTCCAGGCCGAATCCGTGGCTTCGGACGCGGATTCAGGAGGTCCACGATGGTTTCCTCACCAGTCGACGCTCTCGGGCCCCACGCTCCCGGCGTCCGTTCCCTGCTCGTCGAAGTCGTGCGGTCCAGGCACGATCGGTTTGCCGAGGGGCACCAGATCTCAGGGTCGCGGTACACGCTCGGATTCAGTACTCAGTGGCGAGACCTGTTGGAGGACTTCCACGAAGCGGCGACGAAAATCGGCTTCCAGTCGTACAAGCTGACTCCGGGGGGTCACAAGATCCCGGTTATCAACGGCTGCCTGGTTTACGTCTGGCGCGTCCCGGACAACCCGAATGCGGTGAGCAAGTTCGCCGCGAGTCCGACACGCAAGGCCGGCTTCGCTGCCGAGCCGCCTCCACCGATGCTGTTCGAGCCCCGTTTCGCTGACGCGGTCGAGTCGGCTGAGGACAGTCCCGCGACGAGCGAGACAGAGGCCATATACGAGACCGTTCACGATACGATGCCGGTCGTACTCGTCATGGTCTGGTCGACTCCCCGTCACTTGCAGTCGATCGAGTGGGCAGTCGCCGTGCTGGACGACGCTGATAACGTCCAGCTGAGCGGCCAGGAGTGCATCTGGGAACCGGAGCTCGTCAGTGCCGATGTGGCATTCGACGTCGAATCGTTCGATAGCGGCACTCCGGTCAGCCCCGTCGTCGAACCGCGCGAACAGGAGGAAACGGATCCGAATGGGTGACGACACCCCGAGCCTGTTCGCCCCGGCCGGCTCAGGGCAGATGCACGGCCGCTTCGAGCCCGCGCGGCTGACCCAGGCCCGTGTCTTCCGCTCGATAACCAAGTCGGACTTGGCCGGCCAGGTAGGCGTATCGGCCGCCGCGATCGGCCAGTACGAGGCCGGAGTCAACGCGCCCCGTCCCGACGTGCTCGAACTCCTGGCGAAGGTACTGGAGGTTCGTCCGAGCTTTTTCTCTATCGGACGCCCTCTGGTCCGCATCGACACCGTGAACGCGCACTTCCGAAGCTTGCGGTCGGCGCGCGTGAGCGACCGCCAGAAAGCACTGGCCACGGCGACGCTCGTGTGGGAACTGACGTTCGCGTTGGAGCGGCACGTCAAGCTCCCCGCAGCGGACCTTCCCGTGGTCCGGCCCGGCACTGCACCGGCGGAGGCCGCTGAGCTCCTTCGCCGACACTGGAGTCTGCCAGATGGCCCGGTCAAGCACTTGGTTGCTACGGCCGAGTCCCGCGGCATCGTCGTGGCGGTGCGCCCACTCGGTGAGATCGACGCGGTGGACGCCTTCTCGGCCCTGCTCGTGGACCGGCCCATCATCGTGACAACGCCACGGCGGACCGAGAACGTGTTCAAGCATCGGTTCTCGATCGCGCATGAAATCGGCCATCTCCTGCTGCACCCCGGCCCCGGTGAGCACGGCGCGACCATCGAGAAGGAGGCCGACGAGTTCGCCGCTGCTTTCCTCACCCCGGCGGCCTCGATGGATGCTGCCCTCCCACAGCGCCTCGACTTGGCTGCCCTCGATCGGCTGGGCAGGACGTGGGGTGTCTCGCCGCATTCACTGGTTCGCAGGATGGTCGAGCGCGGGCGCACCACCGAGTCGTCGGCCCGGCGGGCCTACCAGCGCCTCACAATGGTCAACGACCCGCATGCCGACCCATCGAGCGCGTACCCGGGAGAGGTACCGACGCTTCTGAAGAAGGCCGCGGAGCTCGCAGGAGACCACGGCGCTGGTATCCCCGCCCTCGCCGAAGCCCTCAGAATCAGCCCGGGCCAAGTCCGCGACCTACTCGGCGAGGCCGATCAGCGGCCAGTCCTGCGCCTCGTCGGTAGCGAATAGCGGTCGGCCCGGATGCCTTCGGATAGCGGGAAACCGAAGATATCGAAGTGCCCGTCCGGACTGGGAATCCCTGACCACAGCCGAGTCCAGCCCGCACTCGAGCGCCGGGCACAGGCCGGGGAACCCTGAGCTTCGGAGTCCGCTTCGGGTCAGCGTACGAATGGCTTACCGTACTCCCGCGCGACGACCAACCGGCCGATTTCCTGCAGTCTCGGGTAGCGTCGACCGCCAATCGGGCTAGTCGAGCAGTATCACTGCGCATGCCACCGACGCGGGTACGAAGACCTTCCACACAAGCTACCAAAAGGGCTCATTACCTGCAGTTATAGTCAGCTTTCGGGGTGATTTGGTCCAGATTTCACAAACAGGTCTAGTGCGAATATTGACAACTGACATTAAGACTGAGTTGATGCGTTGCTATAGAGTCGGCGGCATCGAATCCGAGACCCCACCCAGTGAGGCGTTATGTCCGTAGAACCAGATCCGGCGACCAACCTCCCGGCAACGTCGGCGCCGACCGGAGGGTCTGAGGCGTCGCACAGCGATACCGAGCCCTGTCCCCGATGCCGGACCGCCACATGTCTCGCGCATGTCCGGATCACCGATAAACCCGATACCTGGATCGACGTCGTAGACCGCTTCTTCACGAGGTTCAGCAGCGAGCACTGGGGATGGAAGAAAACCCTACAGCTGTTGGCCCTCATCAGCGGTCTGCTCTGGATGGCGGTGATCGCGCACAATTTCCTGTCCTGGCCCTTCCGATAACCGCACCGGAGTCGATGCCCACCGGCTTCCCCGAACAACCGCCGAGCACGAGGACTCATGACAACGCCGACCTGGAACTTCACCACAATCCACCTGCGACTTTCCGAGATTGCCGAGAAGATCGGCGTAAGTACCGCGACCTGCAGTAACTGGCGCAGGCGCCATCCGGACTTTCCCACCCCTGATGAATCCGGCAGTTACGCGTCCGGCGCCGTCATTGACTGGCTCGGCAAACGGCTGATACCCGCGGCCTACCGCACTCCCGCGGAACTCGACGGCGCAACCTACGGTGACCGGTTGCAACGTGCGCTCGGCGAAGGCGTTCCCACGCGAACCTGCCGCGATGCCGGGGACGGGCAAGCGAGTCAAGCCGCGCGCCAGTTTCTTCGCACCGGGCTGCCCAGGCGTTTCCGGGATGCCGGTATAAGCGATATCGACTACCTCGATGCCGGTCTACTGCTCGTGTTCACCTGGATCTGCTCCGAACAGCATTGGCAGCGCCTCACCGACGAAATCCAGCCACACGCGAGCGCGGATCGTCCGACCGTGCTGCTGGGCGTCGTCGCGGAAGCCGTTGATGCCGCACTGCGTTTGCACGGACTGCCGGTCGGGGCCGTGGAAGTCTTCGGCAGATTGCGGAAAGCCCGGACATCCGACGTTATCGCCCTGATCGACAACGCAAGCCGAGCCGGGAAGCCCGGATTCGACAGGCTGCTCGATCAACTCCCGAAGGCTCAAACCGCCACCAGCCACGACTATCGCACGCCTGCGGAAGTCGCGAGACTCATGGCAAGGTGCGTTACGCCGCCCGGGAACTCGGTGAACACCGTCCTCGACCCCTACACACGCCTGGGCGAACTACCGTTGGCAGTTCTGGGGCGAAAAGGGGCAACGCCGGTACAGTTGCGGGCGATCGGCCGCCGAACCGATGCCGCACGCCGTGCCGGCCTGAACCTCGCCGTGCACGGCTGTGTTTCCGATATACAAGTCGAGGACAAACTGCCCTGGCAGTATCGCCTCCGCGGACCTTACGACGCCGTCGTGGTCAACCCGCCGTTCAACGAGACCTTTCTGGACAGCTCAGGCACCACTTGGCCGTTCGCAACTCCTCCACACAGCGGAAATCTCGCTTGGGTTCACACGGCGGTCAAGGTCCTCGCCGCGAAAGGAAGAGCGGCAGTCCTGCTGCCTGCGGCGGCAGGCGGCACCAACAATCGGTACGAGCGCGAGAACAGGAAGGAGATGCTCGAACAAGGCGCCGTTCACGCCGTCATCCGGCTTCCGGCGCAGATCTTCCCGGCCTCCTCGGTAGACGCCGCTATCTGGGTGCTGCGTCCCCCGTCGAAAACGCCACGCCCAGTTGTCTTCGCCGACGTTCGTTCGATGCTGCAGGCCACTCCCGGCTCTCTGCCGCGGCTGGTCGACACGGCACAGATCGCCGAACTCGTCAATACCCCAGAAAGGTTGAAGGAAGGCGTTGCGGCTGTCGTCGAACACGGCGGACGTGCGATCTCGGTTCCCATCGAGACGATCCGTGAAGCCAAGCACTCACTGGTTCCCGATGACTACCTGCAGTCGGCACCCACAGATGCTGACGCCCGCTGGCAGACGATCGGCCGGTACACCAACGCGATGGCGCGGGCGATCGAGGCGATCGACTCCTCGACCAGCGCACCCTTTCACCCGCCTATTTCTCGTACTCTGTCCAATCCACGAGCGCTGGATGTGTCACCGGTCGCGGACAAATGGTTCCGAGCGCGGCTTTCCGACCTCTGCGAAATCAAGGCCGGCCCCTCCAATACCTATGGCATCAAATACGAACCGGATTCAGTATTTCAGGTGTTGAAAGCCAAGCATATCCATTCCCGCCGACTAGAAGTCCCCGAGAACGACGACAGTCGGATATCCCCGGAGATGGCGAATCGGCTCGCCGATTTCGAGGTACACGAGAACGACATCCTCTTCGTCCGCGTGGGTCAGGTCGGCGCTGCGGCGCTCGTGACAGACATGCACCACCGGTCTTACTTCGCCACCAACGTAATCCGACTGCGGATCAAGAATCACGATGCACTGGCCCCGGAGTACCTCTTGGAATGGCTCCTATCCGACGATATTCGGCTGCGCATCCGGTCCCGGGCCGCGGTCAACTCCGTTCCGTCGATCAGCACCGGCGACCTCGGCCGCTTCGAGATCGAATATCCGCCAACCGAACAGCAGCGAGCCATCGCCACAGTGTTGCAAGAATGCGACCATCGAGCACAGGCGTACCAAGATGCAGCGACACAATGCGCGGCCTACCGAACCGCGGTGGCCGCTGGGCTTCTCTCCGGCGCAGCCAAAGTCGACCGCCGGAGTACATTCGAACAGTTATACCTGTTCGAATAGATGCGGGCTGTCGCCGGAGCGACGCGAGCATGCGCGAACGACATGAGTATGACCGATGAAGGGTTCGCGACCAGAATGAACGAACTCGACTTCAAGCCTGCGCAGAGCTGATGAAGATTTCGAAATCCCAGCTGGAGCGCTAGGACCTCGCAGCCATGAACGACTGGGCCGACGCTCTGAACACCATCAACGAGCAGGCGATGCAGGCCATCGACAGCACCCGCAACTACTTCACCGACGCCGGAACCCATTGGCAGGGAGCCGCCTACAACGCAGCGTACGAGCGCATATCCGAAGACCACGACCAATCCCGTCGCGTCTACTACGAAATCTCCGACGTGCCTGGGATCATCAAGAACGCGGCAACCGACCCGACTTCTCTTCGCGGCGTACTCCGCGGCAAGGTCGACGACGCAGTAGAAGCGGGTCTCCGCATCGACGACGACTGGACCGTGCACGGAATTGACGAGACACAGGTCAAGACCCATCAGGATGCGATCCGGGTCGCATACGATGCGCTGGTCCAAGAGGTCTCCCGGCTTCAGATCGACATCCTGCACCAGGCGGGTCTGATACGCGCGGCAGGTGACCCGCTCGGATCAGGAAACTTCATCGACGAGCAATCGACCAACAATCGGCGACAAACACTCGCCAAGCTGTTCCACGACGACCTCCTCGCTCGGTTCAACGTCCCCGTCGACCCTGATGGCATGACGACCTGGCCGAAACCACCACTCAGCTGGCCATTCGGTAGCCAGAAGATGACAGCCGAGGAAGCGCGTCTACTGGACGATCTCGGGCTCATGGGTGCTCGCGATGCCTACGGCATCTACAAGACCGCGATTCACGAGTCGGAGAACGTGTTCGACAGCGCGGGAATCACCGATGGACACTCGGACGCGTTCCGGCACGCCTACTGGAACGCGATGCTGGTCAACCGGTTCGGACCAGAGTTCGCACAGGAGTACACCAACGCCCACGAGGGAGTGAACACCAATGCGGCGTCCGCCGAAGCGATGGACCTTCACAACAATGCGGTGGGGCGCAGAATCGCCGCCGAACATCCCGACGCAAGCCCCGAAGAATTGGCCACATACGTCAAAGAAGCTGTTCTCCGTGGGGACATGGTAGTCGTCGGACCGGACGGTATGCTGACGCCGAGCGACCAGGTCGCCCTCGGTGAGACGGGCCGTGTCGAAGGGCCACCGGCGACAGGCGGCACCAAACCTCCGCCCACCGACACGGAGTTCACCTCGGGCGGGTACAACCCGGGAAGCGACGGCGAAAGTTACGGCACGTATGACAGCTAAGACGGTACTGCTCACGTTGTTCGTATGCGCTGCGCTGACGCTGACTGCGTGTTCCGATGATGAAGGGGTTGCCTTGGAAGAAGATCGGACACTGTCGACCCAACTGGCCGACCTCCGCCAGAATGGTGGGTCGGTCAGCCTCCACGAGCTGACCGGCGGCGATTGGGACTCCGTTTATGTGTCGCATCAGCCGGTCTCCCGCGACTACGTCGAGCGCCAGGTCGGGGGCAAGATCGACATGGACGAGACGTTCATGCAACAGGGAAATATCCTCGTCTTCCACGGCCGAATATCAACGAGGCCGAAATGATCCGGTGGGTTCCGCTCGACGAAGCGGATGATCGACCGCGGCGAGATCGTCGGCGCCGCGACCGTAGCTGGTGTGTATCGGGCGCTGCCGGAGGACCGCGGGTCGGTGGCCGGGCGCACGCCCGAATCGGCGGACCTTCGTTCACCGATTGGCTCGACGCCACCTGCCCCGTCAAGGGCTGACCCCGCGGCCCCGTCCGATCAGCAGCCCTTCGGAGCCCGCCAGGCGTCCTGGGCGTAGGTGGTCGAGCCGACCATGGCGCCGATCACGCCGCCGATGATCCCGAGCGGGATGGCCCCAACAATGGCGAGGGGCAGCCCTGCGATCGCGCCGCTCCCGGTCCCGAGCAGGGCGCCCAGGCCGGCCCGGAGTTCGATGGAGTCGCCGGGCGCCATGCACGCCGCGATGGGCGTCACCGCCCCGGACCCCGCGGCATCGGGTGCTTGCACCGGCGCGACCGGCGCGGGCGCCGGGGCGGGCTCGGCCGCCGCGACGCCCACTGAACCGACAATGAGTTGCGCGGCAATGACGCTGCCGAGCACGGTGCGGGTCGATTTCTTCAACATATGCGCGCAGATTCCTGATCAGTCGACGACGAGTGTGTGACCTGAGTAGTCAGATCCGCGACCATAATGTCGTATCGGCCGGTGTAATGCTCGCTTTCGGGTATCGGTCGGAGCAAGCCACAAACCGCGCTCGCCGATGATCCGGCCTTCCTCGCCTGCCCCTCCTGCGCAGGTAGACCCGCTTTCCGTCCTCCCCCATATCGTCGGCTCGAAGGAGTTGCCGTCCGACTCTCGAATCGACCGCCGCCACCGCGTAGCGTCGGGTCGAGTCTGCCAGAATGCCCTTGACCTGACCGGGGTAGAGGCTCATCCGCCAGAAATCCGGCGGTAGCGATTTATGGCAGATAGTGACCCACTATCTGCCGGAGACTGTGACTCGCCCTGGCGTGATGACGGTTCCGCGATCGGATCAGTCTTCGTCGAAAACGAGAATCGTGACGACGATCCCGCTGCCTACACCGATCACCACCGCGTCGAACACGTGCCGTGTCACGGGGTTCCACCCGCCGGCGCCGTCGGTGTTACTCCACCAGCGGCTTCCATGCCCGAGGAGGCGGACCAGCGAACCGAACACCTCAGCTGCCTTGGCCTGGTCATAGCGTCCGCGCGAGCCGTAGGCGAGCGTGGTCGAGGCAAGGCCGATCAGCCGGTGCACAGCACCGTCCACATCGATCTCGGTGAGGCGGTCAGCCAGTTCCGCAGAGGATTCCGGAACGTCTACCGGCACCTTGGGGTACCAGCGCTCGAGAACACCGAGGCCTTCGATCAGGTCGAACACCTCACGGGGCATCCGCGCCGGCTCGCCGAGATTCGCCCACGCGTGCATCTCCCCATTGCCGAGCGGTCCGTTCAAGCCGGACAGCAAAGCGCGGATGCGGTCAAGGCGATCGCCGACCGGCAGCATGTCGGAAGTCACGCCGCCCAGCTTCGCACGGCTGGTGTCACCGCGACGCCTGGTCCGCGACGAGGTGCCTACCGCCGGATTTCCGGCGGGCGCGCTCCTACCCCCTGCCCCCTCCGGTTCGGTCAGCGGTTCTACACCGGCAGAGATCCCCCCGGGGAGGAGTCATCCACGCGCGGGGCAGGTTCGGCAAGCATGGGTAGCACAGCGTAAGCCGAGGAAGGAATGGACACGCGCAAAGGCGTACTCGCGCAAATTATCACCGAGCCTGCGTCCAGGAAACCCTCGCCGATCCGCCGTCCATGTCTGCCCATCCCAGTATGGTGGGTGCTGCCGAAACGGTCGTCGAGGGCCCGATGGTTGCCACTCGACGAGGCGGTAGACATGATCGCCCGCGGAGAGACCATCTGCGCGGCTTCCATTGTCAATGTGTACTGGGCACTCACACCGATCTGGCTAGTCGTCGGGAAAGGCACGGCGCTTTCGCTTGGTGATGCCGCGTCGTTTCTTCGCGGCGATGCGACGTTCCTTCGCGCCGCGCGAGGGCTTGGTGGCGCGGCGAACGGGCGGCGGAGGGGCAGCGGCGTCGCGCAGTAACGCGGCCAGGCGTTCGCGGGCGGCTGCGCGGTTCTGCAGTTGTGCGCGGTGCTCCGAAGCGGCGATCGTGAGCACCCCGTCGACCAGGCGGGTCGCCAGGCGATCGAGCATCCGGGTACGCAGCGACTCCGGCACGGAGGGCGAGTTGGCGAGGTCGAATAACAGCTCGACCCGGCTGTCGGTGGTGTTGACGTGCTGCCCGCCCGGGCCGGACGAGCGTGAGAACCGCTCGCGTAACTCGGCGGCGGGTATCACCAGCGTCCGAGTCACGGTCAGGTCTTCTGCCATGATCCGATGCCGTCTTTCCGATTCGCGAGGCCACTATCCCGAGTGGCTGAATGGTGACTCTCTCGTTCACGATAGTGACGACCTTGGGTACGGGTAACAGGCAGCACGCGGTCGTCGCGTTCTCACCGATGTCGCCGACGCCGGACTCGCACGCCTCGCGAAGCCTCGCCTCGCGGGCCTGACCGAAGGGCGAGCGGACAGTACGGTGTCCCCCTCGAGTACTACCGGGAAGTCTCCCGGGGAGTGATGCGACGCGGCTCGGCTCGTTCGTAGTCTCGCCGTACTGCACAACGGCGAGAGGACTTTCGATGGCCATCCCCACCGAGCGGAAACCGCCGATGCAGCGGTTCCGGGTGTCGGTCACCCGAAACGAGCGCGTCCAGCCCCCGGGCGGCGATCAGCAACACGACCGTCCCGACGAGCAGAACAGAACACGCTCGAGTGCCGCTCGGCCCACCGGCCCCCAGTGCGGTTTTCCGCCCGGCAGGCCCCGATCTCCGTTCTGCCCCATGAGCATCAGGAACAAACTCTTCATGGCCGCCAGTCCGCGGGCCCGCCGGATCCCCGCCTCGTCCGCGAGCGCGTAGCTGTCGAAGAACCGTGTGGCCATGTCCGCGGGCAGCAGGACCCAGGCGGCGGCGAGGTCCCACGCCGGGTCACCGGCGAACAGGTCACCGAAGTCGACTATGCCCGAGAGTGTTCCGTCCGAGACGACGACGTTCGCGGGATGGAGGTCGCCGTGCACCCACACCGGCGGGCCCGCCCACACGCCGGCGGCGACGGCATCGTCCCAGACCGCCCGGACGTCGGCGGCGCGGTCGGCAGGGGCGACGGCTCGGCAGAAGGCTTCGAAGCCATCTGTGCAGTCCCTGGGATGGGCGCCGCGGTCGGTGGCGATCGGCGCCTCGGCGGGTGCGGGAACGTGCAGCGCCCGGAGGAAAGCTGCCAGCGTATCGGCCGCATGGGCGCCGCGGCTGATCGTGGCGTGGTCGAGCGGCTCGCCGGGAACCCACGTCATCACGGTCCAGTGCTTGGGGAAACGCTCGGACGGTTCACCGAATCGCACCGGGGTCGGCACCGGCAGCGGCAGGCGCGGGGCCAGCGCGGGTAGCCACCGCCGCTCCTTCAGCTGCAGGTCCGAGGTGGGGTCCATACGCTGCATGCGTACGGCCAACTCGTCCCCGAGACGCCACATCTGGTTGCCCCAGCCACCCGCCACCTCGCGGATGGTCAGGCCCGCGAGGTCGGGATGCTGCTCCCGCAGCAGGTCGCGGACCAGGTCTGCGGTGATCTCCAGCTCGGTGCCGGTCATACGAAGTCACTGTACCGAGGCGGCATGCAGTGTGAGTGTGGGCCGGACCGGCGGACAGGAGTTTTCACGCGGGGGCGCCGAGCGGCGGGTGCTCGAGCACGCGGGGCTTGTACTCGACCAGCTGGATGCGGCCATCGAAGGTACGGTGCTCGGTCATGTCGAGAGCGACGTCCGGATAGCCGTCGTAGATGCGTTCCTCGCCCGTCGCCCCGGTGATCACCGGGAACATCACCACCCGGAAGCGGTCGACGAGCCCGGCTCGCAGCAGGGACCGGCTCAGGCCGAGGCTGCCGATCGTGCTGAGGAGCCCCGAGCCACTCGACTTCATGGCGCGGACCGCCTCGACGGCGTCGTCGCGGACCAGCGTGGAGTTGGCCCACGTCAGCGGCTCCTCCAGGGAGGAGGAGAACACCACCTTGGACGCTTGCGTGAGTTCATCGACCGACGCCTCTTCTTCGGGCCTGAACTCCTCTTGGCCCTCCGGGACCTCGCCGGCGGCGAAGCCCGACATCAGACGGTAGGTGTTCGCTCCCATCAGGTAGGTGACCTCGGCTGCTCGCCGAGCCACGCGAGATACTCCGGGCCCTCCAGGCCCCAGAAACCGGGCCATCCTTGTCCTGATGCGTAGCCGTCGAGCGAGGTGATGAAGTCGACGAGAAGCTCAGGCATGACGGTGTCCTTTCCTAGGGTGTCACGAGCTTCGACCGGCCGGAAGTCGCAAACTCATCGGCCGCGCCGTAGTTCCGGGTGGGCAAGACCACCTCGATCCGACCACCCTCCAGTGCTGCTCGAGCGACCGCCGAATCGGCCCCACGCGCGATACAGCTCACCGCCAACAGATCGGTAACCTCGGCGAGCAGCCGAATGATCTCCTCGCGCATCAGCACTGCGGTTTCCTCAGTGATGTTCATATGCCCGGTCACCGCGACCCGCATATCCACTCCTGTGCGTTGAGCGACGGGCGTATCCAGTCACGCAGCTCGGCGACCATGACAGTGTCTTCACTCACTCTGTTCGTCTGTAAAGCTTGCCGACCCGACCCCCATCCATCGGACCGGGTTCGTGCAACGGTGACCAGCTAACCCTGACGCTCTCCAACGTAGGACGGTCCGACCAAAGTTGACCCTGGTCCTTCCTCGTGCTCCGACGAAGGTTCCGTACACCAGTTGCGTGCCCATCGCTGCTTCCGCTCCCGGTCACGGACTATCCAATCTCTGCCTTCGGTGGCCACCGCCTCCAGCACCTGCAGGGCACTGTCGAACCCCGAGGCCTGTGCGGATACCACGTCGCCCAACCCTTCGCCGTCCGTCAACCAGTTGTCGTCCACTGCTCGGGCGTTCTCCCTGACCTCCGCAATGCGCACGCCGTTGAGCAAAGTCAGCTGAAACACCCTTTCTTTGAGGCAATCGCCGAACGGACGACCGTCGGCCAGGAAGGTACGCACGCCCCTCTCCTCGACGGAAGCCGATGCCACCGCGTCGTAGGTGTACATCTGACGTTGTTCATTGCGCACCTCACCCTCAGCGAGACTCAGATGTGTCCGCGTAGTGCGTATTCCGTATTGAGTCAGCAGAAAGACATGAACCAGATACTTCTCGTACCGAGCCGGGCCGTCGGTCACCCTGCCCTTACGCGCGAAAGGGGCTCGTTCGGCCAGGACTACGTGGGTCACCAGGTCACGCTCGCGCAAATTCGCTCGCCGTAGCGCGTCGTCCTTGAGGAAGGCCTTGTCAAGGGCCAGCCAGCGGGCCATCTCCGCATCCCGCGGACGGTCGCGAAGAACTTCGATCCAGCGATGATATGAAGCCCACTCTTCGGCAAGCAATGCTTCGGCGTCCCGATCGAGCAGCGATCGTACCTGGGAGCCGGAAGCTATGCGAGCGATGCCGCGAACACCCCACCAACCACCTACGGCGAGAAAAGCCGCCACGGGTTGGCCAGCGAATACCATCCAGACCAGGCCGGTTATCCATACGACTATACCGATGGCCCGGTAGCTTGCCGCGCGATGCGGGGCGGGGGGTGTCGGCGATGGGTAGGAAAATTGTTGGCCGGCTCGCATGACATGCCACATGATCAGCCATTTCAGCTCGCCGGGGTAGATCTCCTCACCGTAGTATTGGTGTTGCAACCTACGTTTGAGGTATCCCCGGTAGCCTACGGTGACTTCTCCCCAGAGACTTCCTGGAAGCTGCTCTCTGAAGCACTGGTCAATCAGTCTGTCGAACCTCGTGGCCTGCTGATAAGGCAGCATCTGATGATTCGCCCGCAGGCTCCAGATGTGGCGCTCAGAAGCCTCCTGCTCGAGCGTAGATCTCAGCACAAACGAAGCGCCGATCGCGATAGCCACCAGCCCGACCACGGCACCGATGCTTACCCCGACGACGCCTACGCAAACAATCGCCCACGCCATCGCCGCGGAGCCGAGGATTACGTCCCGCCACTCGGTCGTGGTGGGGCGAACAGGCGGTATCTGCCACTTCATAGGCGGTCGGGGGTTGGCTTCGAAGAACATCCATGCCCGCCGGACACGGTCGCCACTCATCCGTTCCACCGCGACCTGGTACTTGCGCTCACTGGTAAGCCGCTCCTGCACAGCACCGCTGAGAATCAAGTTCAAATGCCTGTCGATTTCGTCCTGCCGAGCCGGGGCCAGCGAGCCGAACGCATCCAGCGCGACGCTGAGTTCCTGCGCTATGACCCCCTCCACGAACTCGGCGTGCGCGTAGCGCAGGAGCGAATCGATTACATCGAGTGCGTCACGCCACTCGTCCTTCCGGTGGCTCGCGGCCACCTTCATGGCTGTGCCGATCTCGTCGGATAACACTGCGGTGACCTCGGTAAACGGCCGGTCGCTGAGTATGGAAAGGACGTAGAGATAGGCACGTTCAGTGGTCCCCTGGTTATCCATGAACAGACCGTGCAATATCTCCTCGGCTCGGCGGGGATTACCGCCGTCCAGATGAGCCCTGGCAACTTCATGCAGGCGGTCGGGCGGATCGCCCAACTCTGTGGTGTAGATCGTCGCGTTGTGCAGTACGGAACCGGCGAATTGCACGCCGACCTGCTGACCCACCTGTGCGTGGTCGGTCGCGGAGACTTTGCTGTCCACCGACATCTGGGTCGGTGACTGGCCGAAACCGGCGCTCATCCCTGCCCCCAGTTGAACTGCATACCGACCTGCTTGTCGACCTTCGCATGGTCACGCGCGACCACCTTGTTGTTGATCGGCGGCAAGGTCGGACCCGGCGGTGTCGGTTTCTTTCCCGTCCGGTGGGGCCCCGGCTCGAGCGAGACGGCCAGCGCGATGGCGAAGGCGGCCGCGTTTCGCGCAGCTCTGGCCTGGCCACCGGCACGATCAGCACGCGCCTTGCTCCCATCCGCGAGGTCGCTGATACCGCGTACGACCACGGCAGGCAATTGATCGCCGAGCGCTGCCGCATGAGCGAAACCGGAGCCCTCCATTTCCACGGCGACCGCATCGTTGTAAGAGCTGTGGATCCGACGAGCCAGATCCGACCGGGTGGAGTTCAACACCACATCTCCCACCGCGATCGGGTCGAAATGCACCTTTGGCGTATCTATCCCCTCAGGCAGAAACCTGGCCCAACGGTCGTTCCTGCATTGCCGCCGGGCCAATTGGTCCAAGCGGTGCGAAAGCTCCCATGAACGGGGCCGCACCAGGAACTCGTCATCCTCACTTCGCCCACCCTGGTAAGAATGGATCTTGGTGGCTACCACTACGTCACCGATGGTCAGATAGTCCCGCCGCCCACCGGCGACACCCACGAACATCATCACAGCGGGCGCAAATTCAGCCCGGGCACGTTCGGTGAGCGTGGCCGCGGTAGTTGTGCCCGCGCCGGTGACACCAACAGCAACTCGATGCTCCGGGTGCCCAGCGATCGTGCCCACATCGAATAACGTGCCCTTCTCGTGCTCATGCACCTGCACATCGACCAGGTGTTCCAACACGGCATCCTGCTCGACACCAAGAGCAGTCAGAATCACGAACATTGTTTCTCCCCAACGTGTTCAGAGTGGAGTGCCAGTCACGGGCTCCGTGCAGCGACGGTAGCCGCCGTCAGCATTTACGTCAAGATGACGTAAACTTGCCGTCGAGGAGAGGAGACCGAGATGGCCGAGCGGAACTGGAGAATCACCGAGGCCGCTATTGCGGTAGACCTTGCGGTGCTGACCGTGCGGGATGACACTTTGCAGATCCTGCTGGTGGAGCGCGGGACACCACCGTGGCAGGGCTCCTTGGCCCTACCGGGTGGGTTCCTCAGCGATAGCCGCGAGGACCTGGATGCTGCAGCGGAACGCGAGCTGACCGAAGAAACCGGCCTGGACCTCGGCAGCGCGCATCTGGAGCAGCTTCGCACCTATGGCTCCCCGGACAGGGATCCACGTAGGCGCGTAGTGAGCATCTGCTACCTGGCTTTGGTACCCGACCTGCCAGCACCCGAAGCAGGTGGAGACGCTCGAACGGCAGCGTGGACTCCTGTCGAATCCGTACTGACTTCCCGCACCGATCTGGCTTTCGACCACGAGCAGATCGTCGCCGACGCGATCGAGCGAGCCAGAAGCAAACTGGAATATACGACCCTGGCCACCCGATTCTGCCCCCCGGAATTCACCGTAGCGGAGTTACGCAGGGTCTACGAGATCGTCTGGGGCGAGGCTCTCGACCAACGAAATTTTCACCGCAAGATTACGGGTACGGAAGGTGCGCTGATCCCCACTGGGGAGCAGACGACCCGCCACGGTGGTCGCCCTGCAGCGCTTTACCGGAGCGGGCCGGCAATATTTTTGCATCCCCCGATCCTGCGCACCGCACCCCAATCCAGCTCGAACAAAAGCCCGTCCGTGATCGGACCCGGACGCGTATCGGGTAATCGAGCAGACGACAACGTCATCGGATCACGGTGATCGCGGTTTGCCGGGAAGAAGAATTCCTACGCTGCAGCCATCCGGCAGACCGGCAGAAAATCAGGCAAACAGTAGTCGATGCCGGTCGGGGCAGATCGTATGCAGGACGAGTTCATCATTCCGCTGGGTTATGGGAACCAAGTGGACTGGCTGCAGAACGTACTCGCCGCCGGGCGGGCGGCAGTGTCGGCCGAGGGCCGAACCTGGGAGGTGACAGCGCCCGAAGTGACCGCGTCGATGTCGTCACCCGCCCGCGCCTCGGCCTCGGTACATCTGCGCAAGTGACATCACGAGCGGACTGGTAGCGGCCGGTTTGTGATCCTTCGTGGCATCATTCGCCGACCGCGACATAACGCGAGAATTCGCCGGCCTCGTCCTCGTCCTCGTCGTGCTCGGCGTACAGGAGCAGGTTTACGCCCTCCGGTTCCAAGGCTTGTTGCAGCCGGTCACGCATCTCGTCACTCAGGTAGTTGTATTGCAGATCGAGAAATTCCAGATGACCCAGTGGCTGACCGGCGAGCAGAGCGGCCGCACCATCGTCGGTCAGCACGCCCAGCGAAATACTCAAGAATTTCAGCCGACTCACCACGGGCGCCGAAGCCAGCGCGGCACAGATGTCGTCATGGATTTCGCTGTTACGTAATGCCAGATAGGTCAGGTTCGGCAGGCGGATCCCCGCGAAAATCGGCGCCAGATCGGTCACGTCGTCATACCCCGGGCCCAGCCACAGATCGAGATGATTGAGGGCGGGAAGGTCGCTCGCAGCGATACCGCGCACAGCATCCACCGGGATGCCACAGGTTTCCACAGTAAGCTCCCGCAGTCGAACGTGCCGGACGGCGGGGAAAGCCAGGTTCTCGCCGCCGCGCACCCCGAATTCCTCCAATTCGGGAAATGCCTCCAGCAGCTCGGTCACAGGCCCCTGGGTGATCCAGGACAGTTCACACTCTTCCGGCACGATGTCACCCAGAAACAGTCCGCGCAACGCGGGCAACCGGCGCCGGGCCGCCACCAGAGCATCGATCACCACGTCCGGGCCGGCCTCGCAATCCTCGCTCCAGACACCCACGATCAGTGCCCGCACCTGCGTCGGGTCGACGATGTCGAGGAACTGCGCGAAGATGTCCGCCCATGACTGCGGGTGGCAGACGCAGTAGTCCAGGTTGATGCGCCAAGCCACCGATTCCGCCGCAGGCAGCTCTTGCACATCCCCGAGTTGCGCCGCGACTTGTAGATCGTGGTAAGGGAAGTCGAAGGCGCGCAACCCACACAACTCCCAGACATGGTCGATTTCGGACATGCCCACTCATCCTTCATTCCGCGCCGGTATCGATCGGCGAGTTCTACCAAGCCGTACCGACAGAGTCCGAACCGGGCAGGGCCGGCCGAAGACCTGCACCGACCCGCGACTCAGCGCCAAGATCGTCGACCGACTCACTTTCGGCGGCCACATCATCAACACCGGAACCGATTCCTACCGCCTCGCACGCACGCCGTCGATCCGCCTACCCGCCGTCACAGCCGAGCCTGCGCGGGCGGGGCCATACATACACGGTCTGTGATCGGGGCGGGTATCACGATCGCCTCGAAACACGGCGCCACGAGATCCGCTGGGCGGCCCGAAGCCCGGGCCGATCCGAGGCCGGGTACTCGGCGCCTGGTCCCGTACCGGGTCCGAACCGGCGGACAGTGAGCGTCACGCAGGGGCGCCGAGCGGCAGGTGCTCGAGCACGCGGGGCTTGTACTCGACCAGCTGGATGCGGCCGTCGACGGTGCGGTGCTCGATCATCTCGAGGGCGACGTCCGGACAGCCGTCGTAGATGCGTTCTGCACCGGCGCGGCATCGTCAGGAACTACGCGCCGAGGACTTGCGTCCCGCGGAAGCGCTGGGCATGAAGATTCACGACGCACTCTAAGGTCGACCGGTCGACTCCCCGTCGTCCCACTCGTACGGCGGGCGATAGATTCGACGGTATGAGCGAGTTCGCGGGATTCCCGATCGCGGGGCCGGACTTCTACGAGGATCTCGAGGCCGATAACTCGAAGACGTTCTGGACTGCCAACAAGCACATCTACGAGGACGCCGTGAAACGGCCGATGACCGCGCTGAGCTCCGATCTCGAGCCGGACTTCGGCCCGGTCAAGATCTTCCGTCCTTACCGCGACGTACGGTTCTCCAGGGACAAATCACCGTACAAGACCCATCAGGGCGCCGTCGCGCACACCGCGCCGGGGGTCGGCTGGTACGTCCAGATCGGCGCACCCGGGCTGTTCGTCGCGGGTGGCCTCTACGCGGCCTCACCGGAACAGCTGTCCCGCCTGCGCGCCACCCTGGATGACGATGTGCGCGGCGCCGAGTTCGAGAAGGTCTTGGAAAAGCTCGTCCAGGCGGGCTACGTCCTCGGTGGGAGCAAGCTGAAAACCCGCCCCAGGGGCTATCCACTCGACCACCCGCGCATTGACCTGCTGCGGCACAAAACGCTCGTGGTCAGCCGGGAGTTCGGAACCCCGGGCTGGCTGAAAACACCGCGCGCCGCCACGGAGGTACGCACGTCGTGGGAGACCCTGCGGCCCATCGTGGGGTGGCTCGGGGCCGTCGTCGGCAACTGAGTCCGCAGCCGGGTTGCCCGCAGCCGGGCCGCACAGCAGTCACCCCAGTTCTCGGGCACCGGCCGACCGCCGGAACCCCGGTACGGCTCACCATGGCAGCAACGCCGTCCACCGAGCGCGCTGGATCACCGGATCAAAGACGGGCAGGGCGGCTACTGCTCCGATCAGAATGCCGCGGTCATATGGCGGAGTGCTCGTTTCGTCAGAGCGCAAGACTGGAACTCCTACTATCCGAAAGCGGTTGCGGGAAGGTCACCGACATCGCCATATCGAGAACCATCCGGCGGTATTGCGGCCCGGCTTCGGCGTCCGCGGTCGAGAACTCCACCACGGCGATCGCGGCGCCGTCCTCGGACGGCACGGTTGCCTCGATTCGGAACACCTCCGGACCAACTCCGGCTGCCGGGTAGCTCGCGACAGCCGGTGCCGCATGCGTTTCGGTCCACTCGAAGTAAAGGACCGGGACGGTCGGTGCTGCGTCATGCGCTGCGGGAAGAGAGCCACCGACCGGCCGGTTACATGCGGTATGCCGAAACCTTTCACCGAAGCCGAACGTCATGAATTCCTCGCGGGCAAGCACATTGCGGTGCTGTCGGTCGCGGCGACCGACGGACGGCCGCCCGCCTCGGTCCCGATCTGGTACGACTACGTCCCGGGCGGTGATATCAGGGTCAACACCGGCACGAACCGGCGCAAGGCCAGGCTCATCCAGGAAGCCGGTGTGGTGACCTTGGTCGTCCAGCGCGAAGAGTTGCCGTATCAGTACGTCATCGTGGAGGGCACCGTCGTCGATGCCGAGACCCCGTCGCCTCATGCGGCGCGGGAAGCCATCGCCGTCCGCTATCTCGGTCCAGAAGGCGGACGCGAGTTCGCCGATCAGATGGACGGCGCGCAGTCCGTCCTGTTCACGATTCGCCCCGACCGCTGGATCAGCCAGGACTACTCGAGCGACTTCTGACCAGTACTGGTGCCGCGGAGTCACCACCCCACGTCTCGTTCGCCCTATGGGGCGCCGATGCGGCGGCGATCGTCGGCGGCCACGAGTTGAGCATATCGCTCGGCGAGGGATCACCACTGGCACGCTCAGCAGAAAAATCAGTTGATCCCGTTGAGGCCGGTCCGCGGCTCGCCTATTCGAGTGGGAGCGAGGCCGCCGGGGGACTACGTCCCGGTCACGACAAGGGCGCGTTTCTAGACCGGTTGAAGTGGCCTGTGTAGTCCGGTGGGCAGTTCGACGATGATGTCGTCTCCGGGCAGGACTCGGCCCCCGGTCAGGACGATCGACATGATCCCGGCTCTGCGGATCACCGCCCCCTGCTCGTCGCGCCCGACAACGCGCTCGAGCACACCCTGTCGGAAGTGGTCGATCTGGACGCACGGGTTGCGCAGACCTGTCACCTCGACCACCGCTTCGGCACCGAGCCGCAGGAGCGTGCCGGTGGGCAGACCGAGCAGATCCACACCACGCGTGGTGACGTTCTCGCCGAGTTGTCCCGGCCGCACCTCGAATCCGGCCGCACGGAGGTCGTCGAACAGTTCGGAGTGGATGAGGTGGACCTGTCGCAGGTTCGGTGCGCTCGGATCACGCGCCACCCGGGACCGGTGTTTGACCGTGACGCCCTGATGGGCATCACCCTCCACGCCCTGCCCGGCGACGAGACCGATGCTCGCGACGGTGGGTTTGGTGAAGGTGTGCTCCCGACTGCGGCCGACGGCCGTCACGATTGCTCTCACTCGCCGCGAGTGTACTCGCGTCACCGGCCCGCGGCCCGGATACATTCGATACCGCCCGCGTGCATCGAGGCAGCCTCGGCCACCCGCGTCAGTAACCCGTCCGCTGCAACTCGACCACGGGGATGACCCGGTCGGTCTTGCGCTGATACTCACCGAACTGGGGCTGCACGGCGACTTGTTTGGCGTAGATCTCATCGCGTTCGGCCCGAGGCAGCACCCGAGCGGCGACCGGGAACGTCTCCGCGCCGAACTCTACGGTGGTGTCCGGGTTGGCCACCAGGTTGTGGTACCAGGCCGGGTGCTTCGGGCTGCCACCCAGGCTCGCGAAGACGAAGATCCGGTCATCCTCCACGTAGGGGACCAGCGGCGCGATGCGTTCGACGCCCGATTTCGCGCCTCTGTGATGCACGAGGATCAGCGGAAAGCCTTCGAACATACCGCCGACGGTGCCGCCTTTCTCCCGGAATTCAGTGATGACCTGGGTGTTCATCTCGATGATGTCGTCCGCGTCTGCCATGGGTCGACCATATGCGGTACCGGGTGAATTGATCGATAGCAGAATCGGCCAGAAACATATCCGTTTGTCGCACTATTATTGATCATATGGACATTCTTGCCGATGTACTCACGGTCGGCGGTGTCCGCGGGACCGCGGGAGCACGCATCGAGGCGGGCGGCACCTGGGGAATCTCCTGGGACGCGCGCCGCGACGCCGCGTTCTATGCCGTCACCTCGGGCACCGCCTGGTTGCGCCTGTCCGGCGGGGAGGCGCAACAGCTCATGCCCGGCGATGTGGTGCTGTTGCCGAGCGGGGCTGAGCACACGTTGAGCAGTGCTCCCGGCGTGCCGCCGGCCCCGTGCGGCGGGTGCGGCGGTGACGCGGCGATGGAGAACGGCAGTGTGTTGCGGCTGGGCACCGGTGCGGTGCAGACGCATATTCTCGGCGCGAGTTACGAATACGACCGCACGGTATCGACGCAGGTGATGACATCGCTGCCGCCGGTTCTGCACATCAGGGCCGACCACGGCGGCAACTGTCTCGACGACACCGTCCGGCTGCTGTCGCGGGAGTTGGCCTACCCGCAGATCGCGACCGCATTCGTACTCAACCGCTTGGTCGACATCCTGTTGGTGCAGTTGCTACGGGTCTGGTCGGCGAGAAGCCCGGACGAGGCGCGCGATTCCTGGCTCGGCGTGCTGGCCGACCCGGTGGTCGGCGACGCGCTCGCGAAACTCCATCAGGAGCCGGCCCGGGGGTGGACCATCGACTCACTCGCCGCGGAGATGACGCTCTCCCGCAGCACGCTGACGCGGCGGTTCCGCGCCGCCACCGGTGCCGCGCCGGCCGAATACCTGACGCGATGGCGGATGGATCTGGCCGCGATCCGGTTGCGGGACAGCGACGACCCACTCGAGACCATCGCCCGGTCGGTCGGATACACCTCGGTCTACGCGTTCAGTCGAGCGTTTCGACGGGAGCGCTCGCAGGCTCCCGGTCAGTTCCGTAGCGCGGCGCGAGCGACCGAACGTGTCCCGGCCCGCTCGTGATCCCGGCCGGTTATCGACTCACCGGATCCGACGGGCCCGGCGAATGAGTATCCCCCGCCGCGAGCTTTTCGGCGGCCTGGAACGAGAAGAACACCATGGGACCGGCATCCTCGAACGACCCGCTCACTTCGCCGGCGATACCGCCTTCCAGCGAAAGCTTCCCGAGCAGGTCCAGTTTGAGCTGCGGCGAGCCCACCCCGAAATCCAGATCTGCCAGATCGACCCAGACGATATTGGGCCGCAACGTGGACTCGAACACGTACCGCTTGTTCGTCAAGTCCAGCACCGCCTGCCAAATCGTCTGCGACGCATCCGGTTTCCCGGGGTCCGGGATGCGGAACGGCTGCGCCACGTTGCGGATGACGCTGAATATGCTGGCTATGGCTTCCAGTCGACTGTTCGGCTCGGGTAGCCGTTTCGCATAGTATTCCGCGCGCGCGAAACGATGTTCGGCCAGCGTATCGCCGGGTACCGGTTCGTTTCCGCCGAGCCCTTCCCAGCGGGTGAGCAGTTCGATCTGCCGGTCGTAGGTGGGCGAATTCGTCATTACGCGATAGTCGCGACTGTGGTAGACGTTCGGGTGGCCATCGATGTACTCGACGATCGCGGAATCACCGTGTGCGTCATCGAGAGCGAGATGGACCGCGGGCGGTTTCCCACCTGTCGGGTCCGGCATCTGTACGACCTGAACGTTCGTTTTCTCGATCCAGTCCACGGCCTCTGCCACGGTGGCGAAATTATCCAGGAAATACTGCAGCCAGATGGCCTGGCTCAGCGCGGGGCGTGAAGTGTCGAGTTCTCCGTAGGTCGATTCGGCGAGCCACAGGATATGCCCACCCAACCCCGCCTCGTTGAGGCCGTCCACCGAAATAATATCGAAGGCGGCCGCGATAACACTTCCGTAACGAGAGGTCCAGGTCAGCTCACCATGGACGCCGTCGTCACGGACGACTCCGCGAGGCTGCTTCCACAGGTTGGTCATCAAATCCTTGTGGAAGTCCATATTCCGGCCCACCAGGACGGATCCGTTCGCCTCCGGCCAGATCACACGAGTGCACATAAGTCTGCTGGACCCTTTCGCAAGCGCTGTCGAGTAAGCCGCCGACTCCAGAACTCGGATTGTTTTCCCAGCTATTTGTAACGGTCATCCTACTGCCCATTACCTCCGGAGGAACGTCACGACCGGACTGCGGCGATCGCCGGCGTGGCGGGCCACCGGCACTCGGCGGATCTCCACAGAAGCCCCCCCCGGGTCGGACGTGGGTGACGCGCGTGGTCGAGGACTGCGCGCGAGCGTTGTGTCACCTCGCCCATCAGGCGCCGCCGCGATCGAACCCGAGCCCGTACCCTCCCCAACCACCTCTACACCGTCAGTTACCCTCGCAGCACCGGCCCCGCCGGCAATCCGAACACGAGTGGCCACCACACCCGGCCATCGATGCCCCCTCCGCCGCCCGGCCCCCTGTGTCCTACAAGAAACTGCGCCGGTAACAGGCGCACGCCGCGGGACAGCCCGACCATCCCAGGAGAGACGACCGGGCTAGGGATTCGATAGTTCGGTATGACGTGAAACCGTTGTGCCATAACGCAATCCGTCGTACAAGATGGTTGCGATACGCACCGCGTCCTCCTTCCATCCGCTGGTACGCAACCCGCAGATACCACCGAGCGCACGCAGGACGATACGTCCGCTGACACCCTCGCGCAGGAGACCCGCGGCAGCGCCCGCCGTGAGCAGTTCGTCCAGGGCGCGGGCCATCTCGTCGCGGGTGTCGCCGTAGACCGGGGAATCGGTGGCCATGATGCTCTCCAGCACTTCACCCATACCTCTGCCCACTGCCGCGTGTTCCACGAGCAGCAGCAGGAAGGTGCGCAGAGCTTCATCGGGCGCGTGCGTCTCGAGCAGACGAGCGGGGGTCGCGCAGAGTTCGGCCACCTCTTGGCGGTACACCTGCGCGACGAGCGCTTCGCGTGTCTCGAAATGGCGGTACAGGGTGCCGACGGAGACGCCGGCCCGGCGAGCGATGTCCTCCACATAGGCATCGCCGTCGGCGAGCAGCGCCTCGCGTGCCGCGGCCAGCAGGGCGGCACGGTTGCGGCGGGCGTCGGCGCGCAGCGGGCGTGATGACGGCAAGAGACCTCCATAAGGTGAGCCGGGCTCCGCTTAGGTGTACCGTTTCCGGAGTCGGGTTCATATTACCGAAGGAGCACGTACATGACACTCGAGGACGAAGGGCTCGCCGGCCTGCGTGTGCTGGTGACCGGGGGTAGCCGAGGCCTGGGCGAAGCGACGGTCCGGCGTTTCGCCGCCGCCGGAGCCACCGTGCTGACCGCCTCGCGAACGCCACCCCCGCACGACTCGCCGGCCACCTTCCTCCGCGCCGACCTGCGCTCGGAGGCGGGAGTCGCCGACCTCGGACAGCGCGTACTCGACAGCGTCGGCGGCATCGATGTTCTGGTGAACAATGCGGGAGCCGCGAGCGGGCCGGCGCCGACCCTGGAGCGCAACGACGCGTCCTGGCTCGCCGATCTGGAAATGAACCTGCTCAGCGCGGTCCGTCTCGATCGCGCCCTGGTGCCCGGAATGGTCGAGCGTGGCTCCGGCGTCGTGGTGCACATCTCGTCTATCGCCGCCCACCTCCCCCAGCCGGCCGAGTCGTCGTATGCCGCGGCGAAGGCGGCGCTCAACGCCTACAGCCGCGAGCTGGCGACGGCGGTGGGAGGGCACGGCGTCCGCGTGGTGTGCGTGCTGCCGGGCTTCATCCTCACCCAGGGCGCGTCCGCACATCTCCAGCAGCTCGCGAACAGCCACGACGTCGGCATCGACGACATCGAGAAACACATCGTGAACCAGCTACGGGTCCCCATGGGACACCCCGGCGAACCCGACGATGTCGCGGAAATGATCGCCTTCCTCGCCTCCGGTCGCGCCAAATGGCTCACCGGCGCACAGTTCCGGGTCGACGGCGGCATCATCCCCACGGTCTGAACACACCGAACAAGAATCGAGGATCCATCATGAACGTCCGACTGACGTCACTGATCATCGACGCCGCCGATCCGGAGCGCGAGAGCACGTTCTGGCACCGGCTACTCGGCGGCTCCGTCACGAAGACCCCGACGCACCACTTTCTGCAGAGCGACCGATTCCCCACGGTCGTGATCCAATACGCTCCCGGCCACCGGCCGCCGCAGTGGCCCGACGGAGTCTCGCAGCAGATGCACTTCGACCTCGCCACGGACGACCTCGGGGCCGCCGACCGGCGAGTGCTGGACGCGGGCGGACGCCGATTGCGGCCGACGGATGATGCCGCCGGCACCCGGCAGGGCTCCGGCGTTTATGCCAGCCCCGCCGGACATCCTTTCTGCCTCCGCTCGACCTGACCGCTTCTCCCGGCGGTGCGCGCCGGCGACACAACGCGACAACGCTCATCCAGCAGGCGCACGCCGGCGGAGTGCTGGACCTCACCGAATCGGATGAGTGACTCGCCGCCGCGTACTCCAGCAGAACCGGATCGAAGCCGGAGGTGGTCGTCGCCGACCTGTCGCCTGCCGCGCACGGCGACGCGGTAGGCCGCCCGGCACTGCGCTCGAAGGACAGCGAACGCGCACGGCGTTGCGGCCGCTCGATACGCGCGATCGCGACACATGGCACCGCACATCGGCTCAATACTTATGAGCAAGATCACCAGCACGCGCCGCCGCATGCGACAGAAGCGCGCTCTAGCAGGCATTTCCCCTGACCATCACCAGGCCCCTGAGCCACATGATCAATGTACCGTTAGATGACGGCACGGTGCCCAATGACGTAATGTCGTGGCTTGGACAGGTTGAACATCGCTCGGTCGACAGACAGGGAAGAGGACATCATGAGCCGACGCGCCGGTCCGGCGAGCACTGGGTGGACGCACGGCCGGGTCGACGCGCACGACACCGAGACGCGAAACTCGACGCCGCGCTCTATTGCCATCGAGGTTTCCCGCGGTCTCGACGGCTCTGGATTTCGGCTCCGGTGCAAACGACCGCACTCACCGGCGAACGCGATCTGCCCTTGCGTGAGATCCACTGACACTCAACGGATTCAGCGGCCGAGTGTGACAAACACGCCGGCGAGCGCGGCGCGGAAGTCTCGGAAATACGCACGAGATCACCGGATCGATGAAGCGGTCCTCGAAAACCCAGCGCCGAAAATCCGGTAGTGAGCCGAAGACAAATCGATTCGCGAATGCGTAGAACAAAGGGATTACAGATGGTTCCCACAATGAAATCAGGAAAGCCGTACGATCTTACCGCAAAGCGGATGGCGGCCATGGAGCAACTGCGAGCCGAGAAAAGAATCCTGAGACTTTCACTACTCTTCGTCGGCGTGATCGGATTCGGAGTAGCAACAGAGTTTCTGGTGAAATCTTCACTGGGGGCAGCGAGCTGGAATGTTCTCGCGGAAGGTATTTCGCTTCACACCGGCATCACGTTCGGTTGGGTCACCAATATAATTGCCGTCATTGTGCTGCTCTGCTGGATTCCATTGAAGGAGAAGCCGGGTCCTGGGACATTTTTGAATGTCTTTCTCGTAGGCTTTGCCGCCGACGCGACAGCCGGATTGATACCCGATGCCGATTCCTTCCGACAGCAGTTGCTGTACTACGTACTCGGCCTGGTAGCGCTGTCCTTCTGTTGCGCGCTCTACCTTGGAGCCCAGTTCGGCGCCGGCCCCCGCGACGGTCTCATGACCGGCCTTGTTCGAGCAACAGGTAAACCCATCTGGATCGTGCGTACCGTTATTGAACTAGTCGTCGTTGCTCTTGGTTTTCTGATGGGTGGAGTGATCGGAGTCGGCACATTGTTGATCGCGATCACGATGGGGCCGCTGGTGCAGTTGTTCTCACGATGGACCACAGTTCGGCTGGCCCGCGACAACAGTTTTCAAGACGAGAAACGGCGAGTGAAGGCAGCCCGCACCGCGAGCAGCGGCATACAGCACCGCCGGCATCACCCACGGGTGTCACCGGTGATGAACCTCGCTTGCCGTGAGGTCGGGAAGACGACCGCGGCGGTGCTCGCGACAACCGGAGGCGGCCGGGTCGAGTCGGCCTCGATCGCCACGACATCGCCGGCGGCGCTACCTCTCGTCTAGTACACCGAATCCGCGTGATCGTGACTGCCGTCACGGTCGTGCGGTCATCACGTAGGCGACGGGCATCCAGATTCACAGGGGTCGGCGCGCGCCTGGCCGATCCCGTGAAGGTATTCCCCGACACGGTCCGGTGGACACCCGACGCGGCTACAGCATTGTGCCGAACCGCTCGGTCGCCGACTCCGGCGCACAACGCATGTGGCGCGCTCGGCCAGATGAGCATCGAGACATCTATCCCATTGCACGACGGGGCGTTCTTATGCCCCGCGACAAAGTAGTTGCCCCCTGCCGACGCCGCGACCTGGGGTAGGACGTCCTCGTCGGCAGAACGAGCGGCTGATATCACCTGTGCACTTGATTCACTCGACTTTCCATTGTGCGAAGCGGCATTCTATGCCCTCTTCGGCATACCAATAGCGTCGCTTTTCATGAATTGGAGCTTTCATTCGGCGGAAGAACTCGCGGCCGCCCTGCGGTCCGGTGATGTGAAATCGGTGGAACTGACCGAGGAAGCGATCACCGGGATCGAGCGGGACGACGAGGCGATCAACGCGATCTGTGTACCGGATTTCGATCGTGCGCGGGCCGCCGCACGCGCTGCCGACCAGGCACGCGCCCGCGGCGAGGATCGGCCGCTGCTCGGCATTCCGGTGACGGTCAAGGAGTCCTACGATATGGCCGGGCTGCCCACGACCTGGGGTATGCCGCAGCACGCCAACTACGTACCGGCCGAGGACGCGCTGCAGGTGTCGCGGTTGAAGGCGGCCGGTGCGGTACTGCTCGGTAAGACCAATGTGCCGTTGGCACTGCGAGATATCCAGAGTTTCAACGAGATCTACGGCACCACCAACAATCCGTGGGATCACGGCCGCACATCGGGTGGGTCGTCCGGCGGTTCGGCGGCGGCCCTGGCGGCCGGGTTCGGCGCGCTGTCCATCGGCTCCGACCTCGCCGGTTCGCTGCGCACCCCCGCGCATTTCTGTGGCATCTACGCGCACAAGCCGACGCCGGGGCCGGCGCCGACCCGCGGCATGGTCGCGCCGCCCGGGCCTGCCCTGCCGATCGACCTCGACCTCGCCGTCGTGGGCCCGATGGCCCGCACCGCCCGCGACCTCACGCTGCTGCTCGACGTGATGACCGGACCGGACCCGCTGACTTACGGCCTCGCCTACGACGTCGCACTGCCACCCGCGCGCCACGAGCGGCTGTCGGACTTCCGTGTCCTGATCATCGAGGATCATCCGCTCATCCCGACCGGGTCGGCGGTGCGGGCGGGCGTGAACCGGGTCGCCGAGGCGCTCGCCGACGCGGGCGCCCGCGTCGAGCGGCACAGTCCGCTGCTGCCCGATCTCACCGAGGCGGCGACGCTCTACATGCTGCTGATGCTGTCGAACGCCGCCGCGAGTCTCCCCGGCGACGTGTACGCACAGCTGCGGACCCAGGCCGCGGCCCTGAGCGCGGACGACCGGAGTCTCGACGCGGCGCGGCTGCGCGGCATGGTGCTGAGCCACCGCGACTGGGTCGAGGCGAACAACCGTCGCGAACTCCACCGCCACGGCTGGCGGCAGCTCTTCGCCGAGTACGACGCCGTGGTGTGCCCCATCACACCCACGCCCGCCTTCGCACACGACCACAGCGGAGGTTTGGAGGACCGGCACATCGACATCGACGGCGTCGAGTACCCGTACTTCGACCAGCTCGTCTGGGCCGGCGTGGCCACCATGCCCGGGCTGCCCGCCACCGCGATACCTACGGGGCGGTCCCCCGAGGGACTACCGGTGGGAGTACAACTCGTCGGTCCGAGGTTCGAGGACCGCACCCCGCTGCGGTTGGCCGAACTGCTCGAGCAGCAGATCGGCGGTTTCCAGGCGCCGCAGTAGGGCGTACTACCCGGGTGCCGCCGAGGACGAGGTACGGATGACGAACGACAAGCGGGTTGCCCGGAGCACGGCCGACGACATCGACCGGCAGGCCCGCACCACCGCCGGCGACAAGGCCGTCGAGCCCGGCTGTCCGGACGGCCGGTCCGACGAGTCGGTCGTCGTCGGCCCCGTCGGGTTCGGCCACCGGAGTGGGTAGAATCGCGCAAACATCAACGCGTGCAACGCTGTTCCGCCAACTGCAACCTGTACCGGTCTGCAATACTGACGCTCGGCGAGTCTCGTTCGCGCACCGATGAGCTCATGACATCGGCCGAGTTGTCGCGATATGAGGGAGGGGGCAGGAACTTCCGCGGTGTCACCGTCTACCACATCCGACCACCACACCACGCCCAGCTCTTTCCTCGACCAGGCGACTGCCGGCTCGCCACGGAGTCGAACCGAATCGCTGTGTCCCTCCCACGGCGACCGATGGAAAGGCAGGTCCCACGATGACAACGACCTCGGAGCATTCCAGATCCTCGACCGGGCAGGGGGCCCGCGAGATCGACGCAGTCGTCGTCGGCGCCGGATTCGCCGGCCTGTACACGCTGTACAAGTTGCGGGAACTCGGGCTCTCGGTGCAGGTGTACGAGGCAGGGGCCGGACTCGGCGGCACGTGGTACTGGAACCGTTATCCGGGTGCGCGGGTCGATGTGAAGAGCATGTACTACAACTACTCCTTCGACGCGGAGCTCGAGCAGGAGTGGGAGTGGACGGAGAAGTTGCCGCCGCAGCCGGAATTGCTCCGCTACATCAACCATGTCGCGGATCGTTTCGACCTGCGTAAGGATGTGCAGTTGCGGACCCGGGTCACCGCCGCGGTGTACGACGAAGCCGCCGCGCGGTGGCGGATCACGACCGATCGAGGCGAGGTCGTCTCGGCACGGTTCGCGATCATGGCGACAGGCTGCCTGTCGGCGCCGAAGATGGTGGAGGTCCCGGGCATCGAGACGTTCCGGGGTCGCAGTTTCCACACCGGCAACTGGCCCGACCAGGAGGTCGATTTCAGCGGTCGGCGGGTCGCGGTGATCGGCACCGGTTCCTCCGGGGTGCAGGTCATTCCGCTCGTCGCCGAAACGGCCGAGCAGCTCACCGTGTTCCAGCGGACCGCGAACTATGTCCTGCCCGCCGGCAATCACGCGATCGATCCAGAATTCCAGCGCGATATCAAGTCTCGTTATCGCGAGGTGCGCGAGGCCAACCGGAAATCGTCGTTCGGCATCGCGCGGCCCGAAGCCACCAAAGGGGCGCTCGAGGTGAGCGAAGACGAGCGAAATGCTTTCTACCGGGCGGTATGGGAGGACAAGAACAGTGAACTGGTCAGCATGCTGACCGGTTTCACGGACACCCTCGTCGACGAAGCCGCCAACGAGACCGCCGCCCAGTTCATCCGCGACCGCATCGCCGAGGTCGTGACGGATCCGGCTGTCGCCCGGCTACTTCAGCCCTCCGGCCTGTTCGGTGTCAAACGCCCGGTCCTCGGCACGGACTACTACGAGACCTTCAACCGTCCCAATGTCCGGCTCGTGGACGTCTCCGCGACCCCGCTCGAAGAGATCACCGAGGCCGGGCTCGAGACGACGCAGGAAAGTTTCGAATTCGACGACATCATCTACGCCACCGGATACGACGCGATGACCGGTGCGCTGGACGCGGTCGATATCCGCGGCCGGGGTGGCGCGTCGCTGCGGGAGAAGTGGGCCGACGGGCCCCTGACCTACCTCGGTCTCGCCGTGGCGGGCTTTCCGAACCTCTTCACGATCACGGGCCCGGGTAGCCCGGCGGTCCTGTCGAACATGACGGTGTCCATCGAACAGCACGTCGACTGGGTAGCGGACGCGATCGAGGTAATGCGCGCCAAGGGCGTCACGACTATGGAGGCCCGGACCGACGCGGAGCGGGAATGGACGCGGCACGTCGGCGAAGCCGGCGATATGACGCTGTATCCGAAGGTGGACTCCTGGTACGTGGGATCGAATGTGCCCGGTAAACCGAGAGTGATGTACGCCTACATCGGCGGCGTGGGCGCATTCCGGGAAAAGTGCGACCAGGTCGCCGCCGACGACTACGCCGGGTTCACGCTGACGCGGTGACCGAGAGGTACTGCCGGTGGCGGGTGCCGCACGCGCCCGCCGCCGTGTGGTGTCCGACGTAGTCCCCGCTCAGACGAGACGCATCGGCGGGCACGCCGGAAATTCGACCGGTAGCGATGCCATTGCGCGGTGGAACTGGCCCTGCCGCCAGGGTAATTGCTGCGCAGGCACTTTCGGGCGGATATCCGGCAAGGCATCGAGCAGCAGGTCGATGCCCTGCGCGGCGATGGTCTGGGCGAGGGTCTGGGCCGGGCAACCGTGCGGGCCGCCTCCCCATGCGAGGTGCGATCGGTTACCCCTGCGGTCACCGCCCGCGACGCTGGGATCGTTGTTGCACGCGGCCAAGCTGATCACCACCGGCTGATCGGCCGGCAGCCACACATCGCCGACGAGTTGCGGTTGTCTGGGGTAGCTCACACACCAATTCGCCAGCGGCGGATCCTCGAACAGCACCGCGTCGATAGCGTCCCGGGTGGCCATGGCGCCGCTGAGGACCTCGCCCCCGTACTGCTCGTCGGTCATCAACAGCAGCAGCGCGTTGAGGATGAGATTGCAGGTAGGTTCCGTACCCATCGAGAACAGGAGCGCGGCCTGATTCACCATCTCCATGGCATCGAGCCCGTCCGGGTGCTTCAACAGCTCCGAGGTCAGATCGTCACCCGGCGCGGCCCGTTTCTGCTCGACAACGCCGATCAGAGCCTGGACGAAGCGTTGCTGCCCCTCCTCGGCACCGACCCCCTCCAGCATGGCCGCCATACCGTGGTAGGCCTCGGCCGCGGCGTCCTCGGGAAATCCCATCAGTTCACTGAGAACCCGGAAGGTCAACGGATACGCGTAATCCGTTCGCAGGTCGGCGGTACCGCGTTCGCAGAAGTCGTTGATCAGCGCGTCGGCGGCCCGCGCCACCGCACCGTGCACCCTGTGCATATCCACGGTGTCCAACGCCGCGATGATGGTGCGCCGGTAACGCTCGTGTTCCAGACCGGCGGTTCGCAGCGCGTTCTGGCGGTAGCCCAGCATCGGCAGCATCGGGGAGTCCGCGGGGGCGTTCTTCTCCCATCGGCGCGGGTCGGCGGGGAAATGGGCCTCGTCGTTGAGGATCCGCATGGCCACCTGATAACCGATCACGAGCGTCGCCGGCACACCCGGAGAGAGCTCGATCGGCACCAGCGGGCCGTGCCGGCGCATATCCGCGTACACGCGGTGCGGATCGGCCGCGAACGAGGGGGTGTCCAGCCGCACATGTGAGACGGCCGGTACCGGGGACCCGTGCGCGATCAGGGATCCCCCCTGCGAACCCGGATCTGTATCGCTCAACGCGTGACTCCCCCGACCGGTGCCGGGTGGTGTCCCTTCCGGCCCGCTGCGGGATGGGATGGCATTCGTAGTGTGGGCATGCCGGCGGATACTACCGGGAACCGTTATAGTTCAATATCTTTGGCGTGCGCGGAAGCATCGGCGCAGTTCTAGGCTTGCTCCTGTGGTGCAGGCAGAGTTCTGGCGTAGCGATGCGCTCCCCTTTCTCGAGAGCAGGCGCGCCTGCCGCGCCGTGTCGTGCTACAAGCCGCACTCCCACGATGCGGTGTCGATCGGCGCGGTCGACGAAGGGCGCAGTGTGTTCACCGGCGCACCCGGCGGTCCCGTGCAACTCACGGCGAAGAAACTCGTGGTGATTCCCGCCCACCGAGTCCATGCCTGTAACCCCGTCGAAGGCCGGTGGAGCTACCAGATGCTCCATGTGGACGAGGCGTGGCTCGCCGAATCGCTCCCCGAACTCGGTATGGGGGCCGTCCGGACCGCACCGCCGGTACGCATCATCGACGAGCCCGGACGATACGCTGCCTTCTGCCACCTCAACGAGGTGCTGTTCTCCGACATCGACCCGCGCGAGAAGGAAGAACTGCTCGTCACTGTTCTCGACGAGGTACTGACCGCACCCGCTCATATCATCGCGGGGACCGGAGTCGGCGATTCGGACCTGGCCATCGTCGCCCCGATCCTCGAGCACCTTCGCGCCTCGAACATGCAGGTCGCCCTCGGTGATCTGGTCCCGGACACAGGGCTGAGCCGGTTCCAGTTGGTTCGTCGGTTCCGGGATGTCACCGGGCTGCCCCCCATTGCCTGGCAGCTCAATGAGCGCGTCATCAGAGCACGTTCCCGGCTCCGCGCGGGCTGCGGCCTGGCCGAGGTTTCCAACGACCTCGGCTTCGCCGACCAGAGCCACTTCCACCGGATCTTCAAATCGCGCACCGGGGTCACACCCGGCGAGTACCGGGCCGGCGCCAGCCGCTGAAAGGAACACACCGGCCCCGCAATTTCGTTCAAGACACTTCCGCGGCGACGACGGCACAGTGACCCGGTCCGTACCCGTCGAGCACAGAGGAAGAATGAATCAATTCGCTGCCGTGGCCGGTGCTCATTTCCTTGCCCTGCTGTCCCCGGGCCCCGATTTCTTCCTCATCGCGCACTCGTCGATGACCACCGGATGGCGTCGCGCGACAGGAGCGTGTGCGGGCATTGCGGCCGCCAACGCCGTCTTCGTCGCGACAGCGTTCACGGGCCTGTCGATCCTACGGCCGGACACCATCGCGTTCACCGCTGTCCAGATCGCGGGTGCCGGATTCCTCATCTACCTCGGCATACGCTTCCTGGGCTCGGCCGGCGCCACCTCGATCGAGCTGAGGCCTGCCGCCGAAACCGCCGGAAACGCTGCGAACTGGTGGAAACTTGCCGCGACGAGGTTCGCCTCGGCTGCGCTCAACCCGAAGAACGCTCTCTTCTACGCCGGTCTCGCCGCCGTTCTCACCGTCGGCACGAGCACCGGAGAGCTCGTCGCATACGGCATGTGGATGTGCGCTGTCGTACTGGTCTGGGACCTGGTCGTTGCTGTCCTCATCGGCAATCGCGTCGTCCTGGCCAGATTCGTTCGAGCGCTCCCGAGGCTCGAACGCGCATCCGGCGTGGCGCTGATCGTGCTGGGTCTCGGTATTCTCCTGATGGCGACGTTGCACTGAGCATCATGTAGGCGCGGACGGCGTCCGGGCAGTCGGCGAGTAGCCATATCGACTAGAAGCCTTGTTCGCGGTATCCGCCCGGCCGATCCGGTCTGTCGGCCGGGAGCTGTTCCGGTCGGCGGACTGCAGACCGGTCCACGCCCCCGCCGGGCGCCGTGGCCAGGGCGGCCGCGGCCGCCACGCCCGCCGATACCCAGAGCAGCACGGACAATCCGACGCCGTCGAGGATCACTCCGCCGAGGAAGGACCCCAGGGCAATGCTGCCGGTGAATGCGCCGACGAACAGACCGGTGACGGCTTCGCGCCGTTCGGGCGCGGCCTGGACTGCCCAGATCTGGCTGCAGACCGATACACCCCCGTAAGAGAATCCCCACAGCACCAGCACCACGGCGGCGCTGATCGGGGACGTACCCACCAGCGGCAGCGCCAGCAGGGCGGCGGTGATGCCGATCGCCAGGACGAGCACAGTGAACCGGACGCGGCGCATGGCGGCAGCCCCGGCGGCGAAGTTCGCGGCGATCCCGCAGAGCCCGTAGAGGAGGAGCAGCAGCGAGACACCGGCACCGTGGATGCCGGACAATTCCTCCAATGCGGGCCGCACGTAGGTGTAGGCGGCGAAATGGGCGGTGACCAGGAGAGTTACCGCGATAAGTCCGCGGCGCACCGCGGGAACGGCCAGCAGCGAACCGGAATGACCGTCCGCTCCGGCGTCCTGCTGCGGTGGCAGCGCCGGCAGGAGCGCGGCAAGCGCCGCGGCGAGCAGGAGGGCGGCCAGGGCAAGTGAGCCGAACGCGCTGCGCCACCCCGCGATATCGCCGAGAAAGGTGCCGAACGGCACCCCCAGAACGGACGCCACCGCGACGCCGCTGACGACCGTCGACACCGCCGGCCCCGCGCGAGAGGCGTCGACCAGCCGGGTCGCGAGCGCCGCCGCGAGCGCCCACACCGTCGCCATGGCGAACCCGACGACCACGCGGCCGAGGGCGAGCACAGCGAAACCCTGGGCGACCGCGGTGATCAGGTTTCCGGCGGCGAGCACGAGCGCGGCCGCCACCAGGACGTGGCGCCGATCCGCGCCGCCGATCAGCCGAGAGACAAAAGGCGCGGCCAAAGCGGCCACGACCCCGGTGACGGCCAGGCTGAATCCGGCCGTCCCCGGCGTGACGCCCAGCCCTTCGGACATCGGCGTCAACACGCCGACCGGAAGCATCTCCGAGGTGACGACGAGAAATGTGGACAGGGCGAGGACAGCGATCGCCGGCCAACGGCCGCCGGATTCGGCTGCGGGTGCCGGTAATTCACGCACAGTGGACATGCATCCAGTCAAGGATGCCCGCTGCACCGGAACAACAGTGATCAGCTCATTGTTCGATCAGCTGAACTCATCGATCGCCGGAGGGAGCGGGATGCCGGACCTTCCCGTCCGTGAGCTGGAATGTCTGCTGGTACTGGCCGAGGAACTGCACTTCGGCCGGACAGCACAGCGGCTACGGGTGTCGCAGAGCCGGGTCAGCCAGCTCGTCGCCGCCCTGGAACGCAAGATAGGGACGCAGCTCGTGGAACGCACCAGCCGCCGGGTGACGCTCACCGATCGCGGCGCGGACTTCGTCGATCAGGTGCGTCCCGCGTACGCCCGGCTGGTCGAACTGGTCGACGGCGCGCGGCGGGAGGCCGGGCAGGCCGCGCCGATCCGGATCGGTTTCCAGGGTCTCGCCTACGAGACGATCACCTGGACCCTGACCCGATTCACCCAGGAGAACCCGGACGTAGCACTATCGCTGCGGGAACTGCCGCTCGGCGACCCGTTCGGCGCACTGCTGGCCGGTGATATCGATGCCGCCATCGCGTTGCTCCCGGTCCGCGAGCCGGGACTCGCGGTCGGGTTCGCGTTCCCGCCGGCGCCGCGAATGCTGGCCGTGAGCCACGGCCATCCGCTGGCACGGCGGGAGCGTATCGATGCCGAAGCGCTGGCGGAAGCGGACCTCGTCTCGGTGGACGGGCCGGCACCACGATATTGGCGGGATGTGCATTTCCCCCGCTTCACACCGCTCGGGAAGCAGATCGCCGGTACGGTCCGTGCGACGACCCTCCAGGAGGGGATGACGCTGGCCGCGACCGGTCGATACGCGATGCTGACCTGCCGCCCGGTGGCCGAGCGCAACCAGCGCGCCGACCTGCGCTATGTGCGCGTCACCGGATTCGACGAGGAGTCGAGAATGGCGTTGATCTGGCGTTCCGCCCAGCGCCCCGCGCAATTGACAAAACTGGCGGCACTGCTGGGCGGACGCCCCGCTGCCGCGGTCAGGGAACGAATACCTCGGCCGTCGCCGGAACGCTCGGACGGTCGGTACGCACGGTGAGCGCGACCCGGCCCGGGCCCGAGTCCACGTGCAGGTAGAACGGCCGGGAGCTCGTGTAGCCGGCGGGGACGAATTGGCTCACCGAGCCGCTCCGGCCGGTGTCGAGGTTATGCCAGTCCACGATCGCCGTGACATCGCAGGCCAGGACGGTCGGTGCCCAATTGCCCAGTGGGGAGAAACCCTGCGTGAGCCGCAGTTCTATGGAATGGCTGGTGCCCGGGAAGGTGTGGTACTGCGCCAGGGGGCCGTCGTAGGCGACTCCGGCGGCACTCAGCATGCCGACGCAGATACCGTTGCCCACCGTCCATGCCGGAGCCGTCCGGACCTCATTCGTGGCGCATGACCGGGGCCCGACATTCGACCACCCGAGCTGGCAGGGATCCGCGGCGGTGGCAACCCCCGGTGATACCACGGCCATCGCCGCGCCGACGAGTCCGGTAGCTGCTGTCGTGGCCACTTTGCGTGCGATCGTCATGCATAGATGATCGTGCATCACCTCGTATCCATTACGTTTCGTGCCGTGACGGGCGGGTCGCGCCCGGTGTACGAACGGCTCGCGGACCCCGGTCGTCTGGAAGGCAGGGCGCGGTGCTGCCCCGAGACGGCCGCGGAGAAAGGAATCGAGTCTGCTGTTCCCGCTGGTAACGCCGTAGAATTATGGTGTCGAACCGCGCATCGGACCGGCCACCCGGAAGGCAGGTGCACCAATGACGCATCACAATGACCCCCTTGCCGCCGGCATGCACACCGCACACGCCTGGTTGCGTGCCGTCGCCGACGCTCTGGGAACCGAAGACCTCACATTCGCGCTGCGAGCACTGCGCGCATGGATGCATACCGTCCGGGACCGGATAGGTGTGCCCAACTCCGCCCACCTCACGGCCCAGCTACCCGATTACCTGCGCGGCATCTGGTACGAGGGCTGGGTGCCCAGCCGGGTACCGGGCGGCCACGGCGTAGCGGAGTTCGTCGATGAATTCTCCGAGCGCGCCGGGATCCCGGCGGGCGATGTCGCGTTCACCGCCGGTTGCGTCACCTCGGCGCTGGACCGGATGATGTCGCCCGGCCAGCTGGATCACGTCTTCGCCGTGTTCCCGGATCGCCTCGGCACCGTGCTGCGCGGTAAGGGGGTGATGGCCGAAGCCTGACGCGCCGCCGCCCGCCCCGAATCCCCGGGTGCACCGAGCCGAAGGGACGGATATGCGCACCACATCGAACGAAATCTGGCCGGTCCTGCGGGTCGACGACTGGGCCGACACCCGCGACACACTGCACATGTGGATGCAGATCGTCGGCAAGCTCCGTTTGGCCCGCGCCCCGATGGTCAACCACTGGTGGCAGGTGACCCTGTATCTCTCCGCACGCGGTTTGACCACCTCGGCGATCCCCTACGAGCGCGGCACATTCGATATCGAATTCGACTTCATCGATCACCAGCTGCACATCCGGTCCGGCACCGGCGCGCGGCACCGGGTCAATCTGGAGCCGCAAACCGTGGCCGCGTTCTACGAAGAAGTGATGGCCGCCCTGCACGCATTGGGTATCGACATCCCGATCCTGGCCAGACCGGTCGAAGTGGAACAGGCGATCCCGTTCGCCGAGGACACCACGCATGCCGCCTACGACCGGGACCATGCCAACGCCTTCTGGCGCCAGCTGATGGCCGCCGACCGCGTCCTGAACCGGTTCCGCGGGGAATTCGTCGGCAAGGCCAGCCCCGTGCACTTCTTCTGGGGTGCTATGGATCTGGCCTATACCCGCTTCTCCGGGCGTACCGCCCCGCCGCATCCGGGCGGCGCCCCGAACTGCGCCGACTGGGTCATGGTCGAGGGCTACTCACATGAGTTGGCCAGTAGCGGCTTCTGGCCGGGCGGCTCGGCCGAGGGCAGTTTCTGCGCCTACGCCTATCCCGAGCCCGATGGGTACGCGGACACCCGGATCCGGCCGGAGGCCGGCTACTACGACGCATCCGTCCACGAGTTCCTGCTTCCCTACGAGGCCGTGCGCACCGCCGACGAGCCCGAGGCGACCCTGTTGGAGTTCCTGCGATCCACCTACGGTGCCGCCGCCGATGCCGCCGACTGGGACCGAGCACACCTGGACGCGATCGCGCCCCGGATGCGGTGACGGCACCGGCCATCCGGGGCCGGACGAGCGGATGCGCCTGCCGACAGCTGAGGAACGATATCGCCGCCGCGGGGAGGGACCCGCAGGCCACACCGGCCCCGCCGATGCGGAGGTGCGCCTACCCGGCGAGGAATTCTTCGATATCGGTGGCGATCCGTTGCGGGTGTTCGCCGTTGATCGCGTGAGACGCGCCGGGATAGACCTTCACGGTGCCGTGCCGCAGGCTCTCCCGGGCGACCCGGGCGACCGCACCACTGTCGTGCATCGGCGAGTTGCCGGCGATAATCGCCAGGACCGGCATCTCCAAGGCGCGCAGCCACTCCGGACCGATCAGCTTCGGCGTCGGTAGTTTCATTGTGTACGAGGACATTCCGGCCTCGATCATCCGGGCGACCGGAACGTCCTCGACCGGTGCGCCACCGGCGCTCCAGCTGCTGAGATCGTCCCGCCACGATTTCGGGAACCAGCTCACGCTCGCCGGCAGCGATCGCACCAGCAACTCCGCGGAGAGGCCGGCGAAGGTCTGCACCGGCTCGACCAGGATCAGACTCGCGACCTTCTCGGGTTCGTGGACGGCGAGGTTGGCCGCGCTCCAGCCGCCGATCGAGAGTCCGAGCAGGTGGAATGCCGGTTCGGGCAGCTCGAGCAGGACTTCGTGCAGCCAGCGGGCCTGATCGGCGTGGGTTTCGATCGGACGGTCCTGCACGCTCATTCCGGGTTCACCCAGCAGGTCCAGCGCGTACACCGCACGCTGCGCGAGCAGGCCGGGCATATTGTCGGCGAATACCGGTGCGCCCGAACGGGTGCCGGGAAGCAGTAGGAACGGTTCCCGCTCATCGGCCCCGTCCGGACCGGCGTATCGGTACACCCGCACGATCCCGTAGCTCGTCCGTACGTCCAGCACGCGCTCCGGATCGGGCATCTCCCGCATCGCCTCGTGGTACGCCTCCAGATAGCGGGTCTTGTCGGCGGCCGAGTCGAAATGGCCCACCGGCGAGGTGTCCCGCAGGATGAGCCAGGCGAGCGTCGCCGCGGCGACGAGAACGGCGACGACCGGGCGTAGTCGGCGGAACCGCGACCGCGGCCGGCCGGCCCGCCGGGCTCCGGTCCCGCGGGCTGCTCCGAAGACGGGTTCCGCACCTCGGCCCAATTCCTCGGCACGCCCCTCGGGCAGGTCGGCGGTCATTTCTGCTGTGCGGCGAGTAGACATCGGTCGAGAAAATCCTTCGTTCTCTGATGCAGGACACGGTCTTCCGGTGGCCAGTTGTGCTCGGAGCGTTCCACCGCGCGGTACAGTTCGCCGGTCCCGGCGGGCTGATCCCGGAGCGCGTACTCCGTGGTCGCCTGCCATTCCCGGCCCAGGCGACGACCCGAGCGCGAATCGGCCGGCACCTCGTTTTCCACCAGCAGCAACGCCTGGACCGCGTGCGCCTTCCATCTGAAGTAGGTGGTGATCACCCGCTCCACATCGATATCGAGGCCGACCGGTGCACGCGCGTCCGGGTTTTCCACACCGGGGTGGCGCAGCAGGGTGCGGTCGAGGCTCATGGTGGCGGCCACGACTCCGGCCGGCACCCGCGCATCCGGATGTTCCCGTAGGATTCCCGTCACCGCGGCCAGCACGATCCGCTGACACCGCAACCGCAGCTCCGCGATCTCGAGCAGCCGGACCTGTTCGCTGTAGGTCTCGACCAGCGGCCGGCCGGCCTGCCGGTCGAGCGCCGCGTCGGCCTCGTCGAGCCGCAACCCCGCACTGGTCAGCAACTGGATCCGGCGAAGCCGATCCAGCTGCTCGGGGCCGTAGCGCCGCCGTCCGCTCTCGTCCCGCTCCGCGACCAGCAGCCCGATCCGGTCGTAGTACTGCAGCGTGCGCACCGTGGTCTCGCACCGCCGCGCGGCTTCACCCACGGTGATCCATTCCGCTGCATCCCGACCAGGCATGCCGGCGAGCCTGACATATGACGTCACGTCACCTGCAACATCCGGCCGATGAGCCGCCTGCGCGCCGTATCCCATGCTGAACAAGGGCCATGGGGCGGAAACGCTCGGCTCGGTGCCATGGGGTCCAGCATGCCCGGTGCCGGTTTGGGCACGGAGGCCCCGGCGGCACGTCGTTCGGCTGCCTCCAGCCAGTGTCCTCTGGCGGCTGCCTCCAGCCAGTGTCCTCTGGTTCGAGCGTCCGTGATCATGGCGCGACAGCCGACGTCCGGACGTCGGCTGTTCTGCTCTGCCGAACTCGTGCTGTCGTTTCGGAACAAATTTCCGCACGGTGCGGGCAGAGTTCTTCTTTGTTGTTATCGTTGCAAATAGTGTGGCTTTTGATTTTATGACTGCGCTGAAGCACGTCGGACGTGGTTCGCGCAGATATGCACGGGAACTGGTATGGCGGCTGGAGGGTCCGCATGACACTGTCTGAGCCCTACCTCGTTGGACGAGCCGACACCGCCGCGGTCGCGGCGGACGAGTCGGCCGACTTCTGGGCCGAACGAGTCTGTCGTAACCAGGGCACTGTGCGCTTTCGTTTCGCCGACGCATCGACATTCCGTGGCAGCATGGCCATGCAGGGCTACGCGGGCTACCTGCTGATCGACGTCTGTTCCGACGGCATCATCTACTCGCGAACACCAAAAGATATCCGGCGCGACGACGATGCGAGCCTGCGGCTGTCCATTCCCACTACAGGTGTACTCAACCTCCGACAGGAGGATAACGCCGTGCAGGTCTTTCCGGGACAGGCCGCACTGTTCACGAAAACACGCCCGGCAGATTTCGGTCAACCGCAGAACACCCAAGCTTGGGTTATGAACATTCCCACGGGCGGATTGCCCTTCGACATCGGCGACGGCCCTGCGGTCATCGACCTGAGAACTGGCCTGGGATCGGTGGTCGCGGGCATGATCAGCGAACTCGGCCAGCAGCGCGCGGCAATGGATGGGCTCGGCTTCGCGACGGCATGTGACGTAATCGTCGATTTGGTCAAGCTGTGTCTGCGTCCCCCGGAGGGCTCGCTCACCACCTTGGGGACAGTGGACACCGCAGTCCGTGACTACGTCCGCCGGCACGCCGCGGAGCCCGAACTCACCCCGAACGTGATCGCGCACAACTTGGGCTGGTCACTGCGACAGGTCCAACTGGCACTACAAGGCACGGGTACGACGCCGAGCGAGCTGATCCGTATCGAGCGGCTCGACCGTGCGCGCCAGCTTCTGCGCGGAGCTTCCGTAGACCGCACCGTGGCCGAGATCGCCTATGCCAGCGGTTTCCGGTCCCTCAGCGCCTTCGGCGCCGCTTTCAAAGCCCGATATGGGCTCACTCCGCAGGAAGCTCGCATTCAATAAGACGCCCCACAGGCTGTGCGCAAGCGTGGTGACCATTCCCAGCGCCGCAGTAGCATCACTTCAGGACAGCGTCCAGGCCTCGAGGACATGTCATACGGCCATGCACCGAGGAGGGCACTTCGAAACGGCCGCAGCCGGCTTTCCGGTATTTCTCGCGTCGCGGAAAGAACGTCCTCGGCGTAGCTGGTGACGGTTGGGACCTCGAGCCCACCCACCCGGATGAGGTCACCCCCATCCGGCGGATGGCTTCAGGGCTCGAGTTCTTGTACTTCGACATTGCCTCGGACGTCGAGGACCGATAGAAGGACCATTCGGCACACCGCCATACCTGATAGGTGTCCGCACAGCGTCAGCACCATACGCGCTTCGGCTCGCCGGCATTCCTTGACGAGATCGATGAACACCGGGGGCAGTGTCGCGCTCTGTGGTGCCGGCTCGTGGAAAACGGTGGCCAGCTCGTATCCGAGGGACCGGGCGGCGTCCCGCAGCATAGTTTCGCTTGATTCTCGGGTATGGAGTAAATCGTCGCGCAAGTATCCGTAGGCAAGAGGTAAGAGAGCAGTCATCGGAAGTATCCGGTTTCGGGTCGGCCGCCGATGAGAGGCGGTCTCGGGTCGGTGAGGGTTGGGCAGCAGGTGCGCACCTGTTTGCCATCGACTCGGCGTGCGGTGGTTTCGTCGATTCGACGTAGGTGGTAAGTGGGCAACTATCGGTCTGTGCGTGCGATCGCGGTCCCAGCCGAGCGCCATTGCTCGATTCGGCCGCACCCCATTGTGCGCCGCGGGCCGCATTCGGTTTCATCTACAAGTTGTTGCCGACCTCGGTGGGATGCTCACTGGCATGGTGTGGTCCTTTCGTGGTCGATCCCGGTAGACTGTTCCGACGTTATGAGCGCACCTGTGCTCGTTCGACCTGATCCGCGCATGCCGCGCACGGAAACGCGCAAACTATCGAATGGCCGGTTGTTGCGGGTCGTGACGTTGGTGACGCGGGGTGTGGTCGACGTGGTCGACACTCTTCATCGGTGAATCCTGACCTCGGCCCGAACGACCAGGATGCTGTATCGGCGACATGTGTCGCCGCATTGCAGGCTCACCGGCACTCCGCCGGAGACCAGGCCTCATGCGATCAGCAACAACACCCCGCCGATCGGGCCATGACCGAGTAATGGGTAGAGCGAAATCAGCACGGGCAGTCCCGCGGCGATGCCGAGCACGGTGCGACGCGCGGCGCGTCCGGTGAAAGCGCCCACGAAGAAGCTTCCGGTGATGCCCGCCACGCCGAATCCCAGCAACAGCGGGCCGATGAACTCCGCGCGATTCCGGACAGCTGCCGCAGCACCGGCCCGATGAAGGTATAGGCCACGAAATGCCCGGTCACGACCAGGAATGTGGCCAGGATGCCCGCCCGCGCACCCGGGTTCCGGAACTGCTCGGCCAGCTGGGCAAGCCCGACCGGCTGAGCAATCGCGTGACCGCGGGACTGCCGCTGCTCCGCGAGGACGACCGGTGGCAACTCGCGCGCCGGGAGCAGGTGGGAAAGATCGTCCTGCACCCGTAGTGGATCACGCCGCCGATCGGGCTGCGGCAGCGCGCCCGATCGGCGGACGGCAACGGTTGCGGAGTGGGCCGCGACCGGCAACAGATCGGGTCGTCGCGACGATGGTCCCCGGACACCACAACTTCGGCGGAGGGATACAGAGGGTGATCACGCAGCTGACCAGAGGACAGAACGGACCGCTCGCCCGTACCGAGTTGCTGGTCTCGGTCGAGGTCGCCGCGGCGGCGGATCTGGCCGCGATACTGGTTACCGAGCAGGGGGTGGTGCGTTCGGATGCCGATTTCGTGTTCTACAACCAGCCCGAGGGCCCAGGGGTTCATTTGCGGCCCGGCCCCGACGGACGGCCGAGCGAACTGCGGGTGTCGTTGCCGGCGGTTCCGGCGGATATCGCGCAGATCCGGGTGGTGGTCGCGCTCGACACCGTGTTCGGCGAGCTGCCCGCCCCGACCGCCACCGTGACCGACAGCGCCGGAACCTGTCTCTACGAGTACCGGATCGCGGATCTCGGCAGGGAGAAGGCTGTCGTGGCCGTCGAGTTCTACCGCCGTTCGGGTGGCTGGAAGATCCGGGCCGTCGGCCAGGGGTATGCGGGCGGCCTCGCGGAATCGGCGACCGATCACGGAATCGATGTGGGAGGCGAACACCCGGGTCCCACACAGACCGCACCGCTGCCCGCCACCGAGATTCGTACGGCCCCTGGGGAAGAGTCGTTATCGCTGGAGAAGCGGGCGAAACTCGACCTGCGTAAGCGTGAGGTCGCCAAAGTACTCGTCGGCAAGGGAGCCTGCGGCGTTCGCGCCCGGGTGGTCCTGGTCCTCGACAAGACGGGCAGCATGCGGCGTCTCTACAGCGCCGGCACGGTCCGGCGGGTCGTCGAACGCATGATCCCGATCGCCATACAACTCGACGACGACGGCCGCATCGAGCCCTACCTCTATGCCGCCGATTACGCCAGACTGCCCGATATCACGGTGGACCGCACCGATGCGTGGTCGGCCGAATACCTGCATCTGCGCGGCCGCCACGGCGGTATCGACTATGCGGAGATCGGCGGCTCCAACAACGAACTGCCCGTGATGCGCGAGATCATCGCCTCGTTGAATCGCCATCGGCAACCGACATTGGTCCTGTTCTTCACCGACGGCGGATTCCGGGAGAAGGCGAAGATCACCGCGCTCATGCGGGAAGCTTCCGCGCTGCCCGCCTTCTGGCAGTTCATCGGACTCGGCCACGCCGACTATGGACTCCTACACACCCTGGACACGATGACCGGGCGCCGGGTCGACAATGCCGGCTTCTTCTCTGTCGACGATATCGACACGGTGACCGATGCCGACCTCTACAACCGGCTGCTCGGCGAGTTCCCCGACTGGCTGAGCGCGGCGGAAGCCGCCGGCATTTACAGCGGCGCCGCGTGACCGGCGGTCGGATCGCGCCCCGGATCCGCCGGTCCGAGGTCATCGCACTTCCCCGCTCCGATACCAATCGACGACCGACCGTGCCGCGTCGCCGACCTCGGTACCGGCGACCACGATGAGGTATGAGGTGCCGAGGTCGGGCAGGCCGTTGATCGCGCATTCATAGCCGATCCGGTGCGCCACCTCGCGGACCCACCGGATCGCGCGCGTGCGCTCGGCCGGGGAGACCTGCCCGGCATCACACACGATGAGGAGGCGCCGGGCGGCGAGGGCGGTCGCCGTCACGGTCGTCTTCTCGCACAACTCGTTCTCCCAGGACCGCATCTTCGCCGCCCGAAGAAACGGCCGGAAGCCCACTCGACCGCTGTCGGACGCACCGAACAGACGATTCACCATCGACCGATCGATAATGACGACGACGCTCGCCGCCGAGCCGGTCCGGATTCCGGCGACGGTCGGTCGCGCGGGCGCCGAGGCCCGGTCGCCCGGCCACGACCGCGAAACAGGCGATGCGCCGGTAGGACTCGCCGGGATCCCACCGCGGTGTAACTCCGCGAAGATCGCACCCACCAGAGGGGCCGGGGCGACGCCGAGCGGCGAGCGGCCGGTCTTGCGGTCCGGGGCCGGGCGCAACACGCTGCGCCGCGGCCGCGCATACGCCCGGCTCCTAGGGTTCCTTTTCGTCGCGATCACGGCTGTCGTACCTGTCTGTGCGTGCGCGAGTTGCCCGGACGTCGAACATCGCCTCGATGCGGGACTTGATCTCCGCGGTGCTGAACTTCGATCCGCAGTCGTTTCTTCGGTCCGCGATTCCCGGTGCGTTCATAAATTACTCCCTGAGATATAAAAATCGCACGGTTCATCGCCGTGAACCGTTACACGTCCGTTCGGTGAAAATAATTATCCGAAAAGAATCGAATGCGACGATCACGGCAAGAACAACCGTCTCGCGTCACCATTGGACCGAGGACGACCCCACCGGGTCACCAGTCCGGATCTCATCCCTTACCGGGTTGCTCGCCCGAGCCAAAAGAGATGGGAACTACTTCAGCGCTTCTTCTTTCGTACGACAACCCTCGACTGCTCCTGCTGCTCACGCTTCGCTGCCCGGCGCTGCCCGAGGGTCGACGAAGGTTTCTTCAACGATTTCCCGCGCGATTTATCAGCCACTGTCGCTCCCTTTTCCGAAGTTCCATCCGACCGACTTCGACCATACGTCAGAAAAAATAAAAAGCCAGTCGGGCGGATTCGGCCGGCGGGAATCGCCGGCCTCCTCGGCCGCAGACCTCGCGGCGCCGCCTACCGGTTGGCGGACCACATCGCTGCCCGACAGCTCCCGGAATCGGCCGGTCGGCGTGGAGGGGATCCTGGCCGCGCGGAGTTGCAGTGCGTCGGGCGAGCCGGATCCCGGTTCCGTGCCGTACACGAACAGGGCCCGTTCGGGCTCGTTAGCGGGCGCGCAGCTTCCGCCGCACCTACCTGCCGGGACGCGCTGAACCGGCGCGCCGTGATGAACCGAGCGCATCGAACACGAGATCGCACCACTGCGCGGGGCCTCGGCCGCCACCGCTCACACCGAGAACGCGTGACCACGTGCCCGATCCGAACGCTACGAATTGCGACGATCGCATGCGAAGAGAGGCCTGCGCCCATTGGACGCAGGCCTCTCTCGTCCGCGTATCTCACCTGTCGATCAACTTGCGGCGCAGGCCCTCGGTGGCGACAACGAGGGCGGGGACCAGGGTCAGGTGCGTGATCGACAGTGCGACCGTGGACGCGGTGTCGAAGTCGGCGCTCACCGTCATGCCGATGGTGGCGACGGCGAGCACCGAGCCGATCACCGCGGCGATGCGCAGCACACCGATCCACTTGTAGGACAGCAGGACGGCCGCGCCGAGACCGGTCAGCATCGGGACCACCGTCATCATGATGATTCCGCCGGGGGCAACACTCTGCACCCGGCCCGCGTCGGTCATTTCGAAGGTGCCACCGGCGGCCGCCCCGATCAGCCAGACGACGAGGTTGGCCAGGAGCGCGGCGCCGATCGCGCCGAAGAGGGCGACGGGGCGATTCAGTGCGGGGATCCGCGTGGTGGCCGCTGGATTGGTCGCGATGCTCATGACGATCTCCTTAAGCTGCGCAGTTCGCGTGAGACCATCGTGAAACCTAAACAAATGTTTAGATCAATCCATCGAGGCGTAGAGAGATACAGATCACTCAGCGCGGTGGGTCCACCGCATCGCCGCCGGATACGCCGCCCCGCTCGACGAATCGCCGGTGCGCGGTGGCCACCGAAACCACCGCGCACGGCCGCGACCAGCGCCGGCCATCCATGTACGGCAGGCGAACATGTACGCACGGGCCCGGTTAGACCGTGACGACGATCTTCCCGGCGTGCAGCCCCTTCTCCAGGTGGCGATGCGCCTCGACGATATCGTCGAGGCCGAACACCGCATCGACGGCGGGCCGCAGTGCGCCGAGGCGTACACCGGCGTTCAAGAAGGCCGCCATGCGCCGCACCACCACGGCGTCGAGGGTGTGCTCGAAACTCCGGTAGCCGTGGATCGTGAGCGGCGTGCCGCCCGGGAAGAGCGTCGGTCGCGGATCCAGAAAGCCTGCCGCCACCAGCGTCGCGCCCGGACGGGCCGCCGCCAGGAGATCCTGCTGGCCGGGGCCCATCACCAGATCGAGGACGATATCGGCACCGATCCCGCCGGTGTGATGACGGACGGCGGCGGCGATATCCACCTGGTCGGTGACGATGACCCCGGCGGCACCGGCGGCCGTCAACGCGTCCCGCTTCGCGGCATGCCGGGTGACGGCGAGAGGCACGGCGCCGATCTGGTTCGCGATCTGCATCGCCGCCCGGCCGACGCCGCCGGACGCGGCCGTGATGAGAACATGGTCGCCGGGACGCATCCGCGCCTTCTCCACGAGCGCGCCATAGGCAGTGGAGAAGGCGACCCAGATCGCCGCCGCCTCCGTGACGCCGAGCCCGGCCGGCCGCGCGAGGACACGGCGCGCGGGGACCGTGGTGTATTCGGCGTAGCTACCCCGGACGCTCGCGTCCGGAACGGCGGTGAGGACGACCGGATCGCCTGCCGCCAATCCGGTGACCTCGGGGCCCACCGCGTCGACGATGCCGGTTCCTTCGACGCCCAGTCGGGCGTGCGGCAAGGTGACGGCCGCGGGCATGCTGCCGGAACGCATCATCAGATCGAGTGGATTGACGGCGAACGCTTCGATCCTGACCCGTACTTCACCGGCTGCGGGCTCGACGACCGGTTCCTCGACGATATGCATGACATCCGGCCCGCCGAACCGGTCGAATACGACGACTCGTGACATGGTGATTCCTCCGTATCCAGCGCGGAATGCGCTGCTCCAGAACGCTACGGAGCCGTGCGTTACCTCCTGGTACCTTCGAGTTCCATGCAGAACACCGCCGGACCGGCCTTCCTCGCCGACTGCCCCACCCGCCTGGCGGTCGAGATCATCTCCGACAAATGGACCGTGCTGGTGCTCTTCGGGCTCAGCCAACGACCTCGCAGGCACGGCGAACTCGTCGACCTCATCGGCGGCATCTCGCGCAAGGTCCTCACCCAGACACTGCGCCGGCTCCAGCGGTACGGTCTGGTCGACCGTCGTGCCGAAGCGCCACGGCGGGTCGTGTACAGCCTCACCGACCTCGGCCGGACCCTCGTCGAACCCATCGAAGTCCTGACGAATTGGGCGCGAGACCACGGCGAGGCCATCGTCGACTTCCAGGAGGCGGCCCGGACCGCCGAGCCGGATCGCGCTCCCCGGGCGGGTTGATCCCGACGACGGCCGGTCATCCGAAGACTCCCACACGACCCGGCTCGGCGGAGTCGGAAGATCGGTTACCGCCGTGCGCGGCACCGACGTCTCGATCCGCGCACAGCGGAACAGGGGGACTAATATCTCGCAGATGTCGTTGCCGAGTGATATGCGCGCGTTCAATCGTTCCGTGGTCGAGAACTTCCGCGCCGAAGGCGGGAAGATCACGATGGACGGGATGCCGAAGGGATCCGACCTCGTTCTACTGACCACTGTCGGCAGGCGCAGCGGGCGGCAACATATCGTGCCGCTCGGGTACCTGACCGACGGCGATGATCGCACCGTGTTGTGGGCGTCCAATATGGCCGCGGCCGAACACCCGGCGTGGTACCGGAATCTGATGGCCGAGCCGCAGGTCATCGTCGAGCGGCCCACCCCGGCGGGTATCGACCTGTTCACCGGTACCGCGCATACCGCCACCGGTGCCGAACGCGAGCGCCTGTTCGCGATGCTGGCAGACCGGTTCCCGCATATGGCCGCACATCAGCAGCAGACCGAACGGGAGATTCCGCTCGTGGTGGTGGAACGAGTATCGGGCCGGGCCGGGTAGGGCGGCACGGCGGCATCCGCTCCCGGCCCTCGGCTGCGCGCAAACCGGTGACCATCGGCGGGATCTCCCACCTGTACTGGGGATGCTCGGTTGGTTCACCGGAGCATTGGCCGACCGGCCCGACGAAGACCGCGGCACTTTCGGCGGACTACTCGGCCGATTCGTCGATGACCTCACCGCGCATCTGAAGGTCGCCGAGGATGGCCCGTAGGCCGCCTCGGCCATTTTGTGCCGAGAGATCTTCGGCGGCAGGCGATCTCGCTACGCCGAGATATGTTCGCCATGATTCTGGATCTGGGTCTGCCACCGGTCGTGCCATACGGTTCGGTCGCCCTTGCCTGTCACCGGCCACCGGAACTGCCCCGTCGTCGCGGCGTCCCCGGTCGTCGACCGACCGGCTCGAGCGCAGCTCGAATCGTCGCCGGCACCGCGCCGCACATCGCACGGCCGGCCGACCCCAGAAGGAGTCCGATGTCATCCGTGCGTGGCCCCGCGATCGGGTTGTCCGTCTTCGGTGTTGTCGCAGTGTGTTGCCTGAGCCTGATCATGACCACCGCGCGCGGACCGGCCGCCGAGGGCGATACCGAATACGCGGCGGTCTTCACCGATGTCTCCGGGCTCACCGCCGGCAGCGGTGTACAAGTGGCCGGATCCCGGATCGGAACCGTCACCGCGATCGAGATCGCCGACGACGCCACGGCCCGGGTGGGTTTCACCGTCGGTCACGACCGGTCGGTCCTGGAGACCACCCACGCCGCGGTCCGCTATCAGAGCCTGCTCGGGCAGTACTACCTGGAATTGTTCGAGTCCGGGCCCGGAGGTGCCGTACTCGACTCCGGCGCAACGATTCCACGTGAGCGGACCACGCCGGGCGTGGACGTATCGCGGCTGTTCGACGGATTCCGGCCGTTGTTCACCGCGCTCGACATCGAGGAACTTGGCCGGGTGGCGGAGAACGTGGGCCGGGTCCTCCAGGGCGACGGTACGGGGATCGGACCGGTCCTGACGGCTCTGGGCGATCTGCTCGAGTACGCGACGAACGAGCACGCGGCGGTGGCGGTGTTCATTCACAACCTGGGGAAACTCGCCACCGAGATCGGTGGTGTCGCCGAACAGGTCGGTGTACTGATCGAGGGGATCGCCGCCCTGGTAGGGCTGTTCGACGACGCCGCGGAACTGGTGAACTCAATGTTCTCCGAGGACGCGGGCCTCGATACGGACGGCGGGCTGCTCACCGAACCGTCCCTTCCCGAAGACGACTACCCGGCGCTGCACGAGCAGTTGCGCATACTCGCTGCTCGCCCCGATCAGCTCGTGGAGGTCCTGTCACTGAAGCCGGAACTGATCAGCGGTTTGAACTCGGACGATCCGGCGGGAAGCACGGAATCCGCGGCCATCTGTTCGGCCTGGCCGTGGGCTCCGGCCGGCCTCACCGGAGCAGGACAGCGAGCGGCGTGCCGATGACGTGCATTCGGCCGTGCGGGATCGATCCCGAGGTCTCCCCCATCGGCGAAAAAACCCGGCACACCGAGAATTCCGTAGCGAGCGAGGATCCACAGTGAGCGACACCCCGGCGTCCGGCACAGAGCGGAAGCTCGATGAACGGCGCGCATCGCCTGCGACTGTATCGGCGTGGGGACTCGCCGCGGCCGCGTTCGTCGTCCTGACGGTACTTCTCGGATGGCGCTGGTATTCCACCGAGCACGAACTCGACGACCTGCGCGGCCGCATCACCGATCGCGACCGGGTGGCCGCGGTCGCCGCCGGCTACGCGCACCGGTCGCTGACCTACGACTTCCGCAGTCTCGACGCCTTCTTCGCCGGCGTCCGGCACGGGACCACCGCCGCGTTCTCCCACCGCTACGACACCGTCGGCGACACACTCGCGAAGATCATGACCGAGGCCGAGGTCGTCGCCCAGGGCGAGGTGGTGGGCACCGCGGTCGAGGCCGTCGACGCCGACAACTACCTCGTCACGGTTTTCGCGACCCAGCAGACCCGTAACGTCCGGCACCCGGAACCGGTCGGCGTCCCCACCCTGGTAACCGTCAGTGTGCAGCGTGTAGGGGAAGAGTGGCTTGTCGCCGACTACCGCCCGCGATGAGGACCCCGGCCGGGAACCCGATGCCCCCGCGAGAGCCGAACCCGCCACAGCGCGAGCGCACCGAGGACCGCGGCGACCGATCCGATGGCCAGTGCGAGGACGCCGCCGACGATCCCGTACCCGGTGCCGGGTCCGCCCTCGGCGCCGAGGACGACCGCCAGACCGACCACCAGACCGACCACCCCGGCCACCAGTGCGATAACCGCCGAACGCTGTCCGGCCCGGCGGATGACGGCACGCACACCGAGCACCACACCCGTGACTCCCACCGCCACACCCACCAGGGACCACACACGTCCGGCGGTCGGCCCGGCGGCGGCCGCCTGCGCCAGGATCTCCGAGGTGACGAGTAGCTGCTGAACGGACATGACGTCCTCCTTCTCCGACAACCGATATGGGCTATCGTCGCCGCCGAGTGCACCTCCGGTCGTCCTGCGCACGGAGGCATTCCGGTTACCGCCGAGGGCGCAGGTACCGGCAGGAGTACTGCGGCCGCAGTAGCCGGTGATCATCCCCGTGCACGATTCTGCTGCACGCGCGTCGAGCTAGGGTGCAGCAATGGAAAGGCTCCGGAACTGGGCGGTCGCCGCGGGCATCGCGGTGTTCCAACTGGTTTCCGGGTTGTCCGGGCCGCCGGTCGGCTGGGTGCTGCTGGTCGTCGGCGGGCTGGCGCCGGCCGCGGCCGGCCGGGCGCCGGTCGCCGTGCTGGCCGTGACAGGGTCGACCGCGTTGGCGTATCAGGCCCTCGGGGTGGACGTACCCGCGGTGGCGTTCCTGGTCGCCGTGTACGCGGCTGTCCGCGCCGGGCGCTGGGTGGCGGCCGTGGCGGGGTCGGTGGTGATGGTGGCGGCCATGCCCTTGGCGCTGCTGATTTCGCCGCGCGGACTGCTCGTGGGCCAGGCGTTCATGGAATCGCGCGACGTGCTCCAGTTGGCATGGCTGGTCGCCGCGGGCGCGGCGGGCGAAGCATTGCGGCAGGCCGAGCGGCGCGCCGACGAGGCCGAAAGGACTCGTGAGGAGACCGCGCGGCGCCGGGCGGACGCAGAGCGATTACATATCGCGCGGGAGCTGCACGATTCACTGACCCACCAGATCTCGGTGATCAAAGTGCAGGCCGAGGTGGCCGTCCACTCGGCCCGCCGGCGCGGCGAGCAGGTGCCCGACGCGCTGCTCGCGATCCTGGAGGCCGGGCGCGAGGCGTCCCGCGAGCTGCGGGCCACCCTGGCGGTCCTGCGCGACGACCGCCCACCGTCGTACGGACTCGATCATATCGCGGAGCTGGTGGACCGGGTCCGCACCACCGGCCTGGATACGACATTGACGGTCGCCGGGCGGCCCGACCCGCTACCGGTGGCCGTGGACCGGACCGCGTACCGGATCATCCAGGAATCGCTGACCAATATCACCCGGCACTCCGCCGCCGGGACCGCAACCGTCCGTATCGATTACCACCCGGACTCTGTGGTGATCCGGGTGGACGACGACGGTCGGGCCACACCGGACCTCACTTCCGGCCCGGGTGTGGGACTACTGGGGATGCGCGAACGGGTCACCGCTCTCGGCGGCCGGTTACACGCCGCGCCGCGCAGCGAGGGCGGGTTCACCGTCCGAGCCGAACTGCCCGTGGAGCGGGCGCCGTGATCCGGGTCCTGCTGATCGACGACCAACCGCTGATCCGCAGCGGTTTCCGCGCACTGCTCGAGTTGGAAGACGATATCGAGGTGGTGGCCGAGGCCGCCGATGGCGCCCGGGGCCTCGAGCTGGCTCGCGAGCAGCTGCCCGATATCGCACTGGTGGACATCCAGATGCCGGTCGTGGACGGTATCGAGGCGACCCGGCGTATCGCCGCGGACCCGGCCCTGGCCCGGGTACATGTGGTGATCCTGACCAACTACGGTCTCGACGAGCACGTTTTCGATGCCCTGCGGGCGGGCGCGGCTGGATTCCTGGTCAAGGACATCCACCCGGAAGACCTCGTACACGCCGTCCGGGTCGCGGCCCGCGGTGACGCGCTGCTCGCGCCGTCGATCACGCGCAAACTCATCGACCGATACGTCAGCCGGCCGCCGGCCCCGGACCGGATCGCCGGAACGATCGGGCTGACCGCCCGTGAGCGGGAGGTGGTCGTCCTCGTCGCGCGCGGTCTTTCGAACCATGAGATCGCCACCCACCTGGTGATCAGCCCGCTCACCGCCAAAACCCACGTCAATCGCGCCATGACCAAACTCCACGCCCGCGACCGCGCCCAATTGGTGGTCCTGGCCTATGAATCCGGCCTCGTGATCCCGCACCGGGCATGATGCCCTGTTCCGCGGCGTCCGACACCACCCGGCCGGACCACTGTGGATCGCGTCCGGCGGCGAGTTATCCGGCCGAACCGATCAGCAGATGTTCCATACCGTTCGCCTCGTCGGAGTGCTTGTGGAGTCCGACGATCGCCACGAAATCGTGGTCGCCGACACTGCGCTGCAAGGGGCGCCAGTTATCGGCGAGATACCGTCCCGCACCCGCGGTACCACGCAGGCCCAGGCCCCCGCAGTACACCCAGTATCGGCCGGGGTGCAGGTCGGGGCTCGGTCGCACCCGCGCGATGATGCCGATATCGGCGACGCCGTGCGCGTCGAAACGATATCCGTCGCTGAGCTCCACCCACTGTGGGTAGAAGCCATCGCCGGTCGCGCTGTCGTCGACGGTGAACAGTGGCCGCTCGGCGATCTCGGCATATCTGCGGACACAGTCGTTGCCGCCGAGCCCGAAGCTGACGAAGGGGCGGTCGTGGTGTGCTGCGACGTCGCGGTCACTCCGCACCCTGATCGGAATACGTGTATGCCGCTGGAGCAGATCGAGAACGTACAGCAGGCCGCGGAGGTCGCTCTCCAGTACGACCAGGGTTTCCGGGGGCTGCCGCGGCGCGGGGGCCCCGTCCTTCCTGCCGAAGAGGCACCGGCGCGCGACACCCGGCGAACGACGGTCGTGCACGGGCCCGGTCAACTCGAACGACGGGTGCACGAGAAGGGCCTCCCCCGTAACCATCTCGGCACCGAAGAAAGCCTCGAGCAGGATATCGACGTCGGCGGCACCCGCGGGCAGCGATCGTCCGGGGGCCGGCGCCGATCCGGCGATCTGGAACAGACCCTCGACTGTCCAGCCCGGGAACATCTTTTCCAGCACCCGACAGTGATAGTCACGGGGCAGCCCGATCATGCGACCGGAGAGCCACTGGTAATACTGGGCTTTCGCCGGTCCATAGCCCGGGGGGATGGGCGGGTCGAGCTGGGCCGCGCACCTGTCGTACGCGGCCAAGAAGTCCGGATGGCTCTTCAAATGCTGTTCGGCCAACAGCACCTTCAACACGGTTGCCAACGAAAACCCCCTTTACCCCGCCGGTCTCCGGCCACTGTGCCGGAGACCCCGGCATCGCTGGTTCGACCACGGCGAGGCCGGGTCGCCCGCCGAACCTGCCGACGACCCGGCTCTCTCAGGTGTCACATATAGCTGTAGCCCAGGCCGTTACTGGTCCCGCCAGGGCCCGTGACGGTGACCTGTGCCGTGCCCACCGATCCGCCGACCGCCGCGGTACCGGCCGGACCACCGGGGGCGATGGCAGTGATCCGGGTGGGGGAATCAAGGGTGAGGGTGGTGGCGGTGGCGCCGAAGCGGACAGTGGTGGGGCCGTTGTAACCCGCGCCCGTGATGGTCACGCTCGTGCCCCCGGTGGTGGGGCCGGAGGTCGGGGACAGAGATGTGATGGTAGGCATGGTGCCTGCTTCCTTCTTACCGGAGTGATGTCCTTCGCTGCATGGAGTGATCTACTCGAGCTCTGATAGCCGCCCGCTCTTTCATTAGGCGCCTGGATCTGTTGCCGGGCAATGCATCTCACGATCCGTTTTCGTCCGTTTTCGTCTGTTTTCGGACGTCCGGGAGGCCGCGGAACCACCGCGGCGCCGACGGCTCTCGCCGCGCGGACCGACATCGGTGAGAGCTCACAAACCCACCCGCCCGGCAGTCCGGGTACGGTGACATCCACCCCCGATTACGGTGCGGTATTTCCTGCTGAGAAATGAGGATGTACTCGATGACCTCTACCGCCGAGAAACTGGCCGACCTGCGTAAGAAACTGGAGCTAGCGCAGGAGCCGGCCGGCGAGGCGGGGGCCGCCAAGCGAGCGCGTAAGGGCATACCGTCCGCCCGCGACCGCATCGAGATGCTGCTGGACCCGGGCACCTTCGTGGAGATCGGTGCCCTCGTGCGGAACCCGGCGGACAAGGACGCCCTCTACGGTGACGGAGTGGTCACCGGACGGGGGCTGGTGGACGGCCGGCCCGTCGCGGTGTTCTCCCATGACCAGACCGTGTACGGCGGCACCATCGGCGAGATGTTCGGCCGGAAGGTCGCCGCGATCATGGACCTGGCGGGCCGGATGGGTTGCCCGCTGGTCGGTATCAACGACTCCGGCGGCGCGCGTGTCCAGGAGGCCGTGACGTCGCTGCGTTGGTACGGCGAGTTGGCGACCAAGATGGAACCGCTCTCGGGTGCGGTACCGATGGTCTCGCTCATCCTCGGTAACTGCGCGGCCGGCGCGGTCTACCAGCCGATCTGCACCGATGTCGTAGTCGCCACCAAGAGCGCGCACATGTTCGTCACCGGGCCCAAGATCATCGAGGACGCCATCGGTGAAAAGGTGGACATGGAGGAGCTGGGCGGTGCCTACAACCAGGCCGCCTACGGCAATATCCACCATGTGGCCGAGGACGAGGCGTCCGCCTTCGCGTGGGTGCGCAACTACCTGAGCTACCTGCCGTCGAGCGCCGTCGAACTCCCGCCGATCGTGAACCCCGGACTGGAGCCGGAGGTCACCGAATCCGATCTGAGCCTGAACACACTGGTCCCCGACTCGGACAATGCCGTCTACGATATGCACGACGTGCTGTTGCGCATCTTCGACGACGGTGAGTTCCACGAGATCGGCGCGGCCGCCACCAAGAACCTGATCACCGGGTTCGCCCGCGTCGACGGTCACCCGGTGGGTGTGGTCGCCAACCAGCCGACCGTGCTCGCGGGCGCGCTCGACGCCAAGGCCGGCGACAAGGCAGCGCATTTCATCCACATCTGCAACGCCTTCGAGATTCCGCTGGTACTGATCGTCGACACCCCCGGTTTCCTGCCCGGCGTGGAACAGGAGAAGGTGGGCGTCATCAAACGCGGCGGCCGGTTCCTGTTCGCCTACGTGGAGGCCACCGTCCCCAAGGTCACCGTGGTGGTCCGCAAGGCCTACGGCGGCGGGTGGGCGGTCATGGGCGCCAAGGCGCTCGGCTGCGATATCTACCTGGCCTGGCCCACCGCGCGTATCGCGGTCATGGGCGCCGAGAGCGCGGTGGGCCTGACCCAGCGCAAGGTGCTCGACGCCACCCCCGAGGACCAGCGGGCCGCACTACGGCAGCAGATGATCGACTTCTACAACGCGACCGTCGCCACCCCGTGGGTCGCGGCCGAGCGCGGCTACATCGACAGTGTGATCGAGCCGTCGGCCACCCGGCTGGAGCTGCGGCGGGCCCTGCACCTGCTCCGCGACAAGAAGGTCATCCGCTACCCGCGCAAGCATCACCTACTGCCGCTGTGACCGGGCGGACCCGCCGGTCGATGCCGGCAATGTAACGAATACGCATCGGCGCGCGAAAGACGCAGCAGCGCACGCATTCCAGCGCGGCGCGTGGGATTCGGACGGCGATCCGCATATGGCCGCCGTTCGATGACCAGGACCGACAACCGAGAAAGATGGATATGCCTGGCTTCCTGAAATACATCGTGTGGTTGAACATGCTGGGCATGCTCTCCGGGGCCTACTACTGATCAGGCCGTGCCGAGGCCGGATCCGGTGGTGGATTCCATCGGCAGTCAGTAGGTGACGCTCTGTCGGGCCCGTCGGCGGCCGCGGATCACACCGCACCGCCGACCGGCCCGCGGCGGGCTCGGGGTATCGCGAACTCCGATGGCACAAGCGGCGCGGTACGCCCGGAGTCAGCCGGTGGCGCGCAGGGGTGCGCCGACCCGATGCAGGTGGGCCAGCGCTTCCCGATACGACGTGATCAGACCGGTCTCGTGATAGGGCACACCGATTTCGGCGCAGTAGTCGCGGACGATCCGTTGTGCGTGGCGCAGATTCGGCGTCGGCATGCTCGGGAACAGATGGTGCTCGATCTGATAGTTGAGCCCGCCGAGCGCGAGGTCGGTCAGGACACCGCCCCGCACATTGCGGGAGGTCAGCACCTGCCGACGTAGATAGTCGGGGCGGTCGTCGCCGGTCAGGGTCGGCATACCCTTGTGGTTCGGGGCGAAGGCGCAGCCCATGTACAGGCCGAACAGCGCCTTGTGGACGATGAGGAACGCGAATGCCTTGTCGGCGGGCAGGACCGCGAACACCGCGGCCAGGTAGGCGGCGAAGTGGCCGAGCAGCAGCGCGCCTTCCACACCGCGGTGTCCGATCGATCGATTGCGGAGTGCGCGGATGCCCGCAATGTGGAGGTTGACACCTTCCAACAGCAGTAGGGGGAAGAACAGGAATGCCTGCGCCCGTCCGATGATACGAGGCAGGCCGCGGCCGGCCCGCGCCTGCCGTTGCGACCAGATCAGGATGTCGGGCGCGACATCGGGGTCGAGTTCCTCGTGGTTCGGGTTGGCGTGATGGCGGGTGTGCTTGTCCTGCCACCAGCCGTAGCCCAAGCCGATGCCCGCGTTACCGACGATCCGGCCCACGAGTTCCGTCGGCCGCCGAAGCCGGAAGACCTGGCGATGTGCGACATCGTGCATGACGAGTGCCACCTGCGCGCAGGCCACGGCCAGGAACGCCGCCACCGCGAGTGTCCACCACGAGTCGCCGACGAGGGCGAACACCAGCCAGCCGGCCACGTACGCGATTCCCACCAGACCGAGCCGGACGGCGTAATAGCCGGGCCGCCGGTTCATCAGTCCCGCGTCGGAGATCCGGCGCAGCAGGCGGGCGTAGTCGCCGCCGGTGCCGCCGCGCCGCGCGGACCGGGGCGGTGATTCCGGGACCAAGGCCGGTGTTGTCATAGAAATTCCTCGGAGTCGAGTGCGGATCCCGCCCGCCCGTTTCCGGTGCCGTCCGGTCTCTCTCGATGGGAGACCCGACCCAGCGGGTAATGCCCGGTGCGAGACGGTGTGGTGATGTCGTGGAACCGACGCTATCGACCGGATTCTCGACCCCGGTAAACCCTCGGTATGAGATCGAATCGCACTGTGGGGTGATATCCGGGGATCTCCGCGGCTAGCATCGCCGCCCACAGGCACGTTCGTTTTCCGGAAGTACGTCATGGCCGCGATCGGTGGGACCGAACACGAAACATCCCTGCTCGCCCGATGGCATTCCGAGAATGGCATCCCGGCTCGCGGCCGGCGGCGCACCCACCGCACCGATCCGGCTCGATGCGACCGTACTGGTCGCGGATGCCACGGCCGGGCGGGCATCGGCGCCCCTCCGCGAATTCGTACCGCCGGCCGCGGACATGTCACCCTGATATCGGAATCCGCTGCCGACGAACGTATCCCCAACGATCCGGAGAACCCGTGCAACTGCTGTTCAGCGCAACCCCCGCCTTCGGCCACATCCTGCCCCTGGTGCCGCTCGTGCACGCGGCGGTGGCGGCCGGGCACAGCGTCGGCCTCCTGTCGAGTGCCGGATTCCGCGACACTGTCGAAGGCGAGCTTCCACCGGCGGTCGACTACCTCGGGGCGGGCGCGATGCCCGGCACGTTCTCCGAGGAAGCGGCCCGGCGCACGGGGACGGATATGTACCGGCCCGCACCCGCGATGATCGGGGAGATCTTCGGTGGCGCACGCGTCGACCTCGGTATCGAGGACAGCATCGACCGGGCCACCGGCTGGGGTGCGGACCTGGTGATCGCGGAACCGTTCGATGCGATCGGCCCGATCGTCGCGGCCCGGCTCGGGGTCGGCTGGCACCGGGCGGGTATCGGCCCGGCGCTGCCCACGGTGATCACCACGGAGATCGATCGCGCGGCCGCCACCCGGTACGACCGGGCGGGCCTCCGGCCCGTCGCCCCGTCGAGTTGTATCGACCCGTGCCCGCCGCAACTACAGGACCCGGACTGGTCCCCCGGGACGCGGGTGCTTCCGGTCCGGCCACAGGCGCACCGCCGCCCGCAGGACGCCGCGATCGACCTGTCCGGCATCGGTGAACGCGGCAGGCCGACGGTGCTCGTCACCCTGGGCACGATCTTCTCCGACCCGGACGTTCTCGAGGCGGTCGTGGCGGCGGTGGCGGGTACCGGGGCCGATGTGATCGCCACCCTCGGCTCGTCCCTCCGGCATCCGGAAGCCGGCCGGTCCGTCCCGGCGCCGCGCGACCACGCAAGCCGGTCGAATGTGCGGTATGTGCCCTTCATCCCGTTGGCGCAATTGCTCGAGCGGGCCGATCTGGTGGTCGGCGCCGGCGGCGTCGGTACCGTGCTCGGTGCCCTGGCACACGGCCTGCCGATGGTGCTCTGGCCCCAAGGCGCCGACCAACCTGTCAATGCCGCGCGCGCCGCCGCCTCCGGGGCATCGATCACGGTCGACTCGGCAGCCGGTATCGCGCCGGCGGTCACGAAGGCGCTGGAAGACGCCTCGTACCGGCGCCGCGCCCGGGAGGTCGCGGCCGAGATCGCCGAGCGGCCGGGGCCGGCCACGGTGATCGCGCAGCTCACGAACCAGTAACCGCCGGTGGTGCGCACCGCCGACGGACCACAGCCGCATCCGGTCCGTCGCGCGCCGCCGCCGGAGACCCTGCGGCTGTGCGGATATCCGGGCTCACCCGCCCTGCGCCGACAACGGATATTCCGAACCTCACCCCCGGACCGTGCCCTCTACCTGCACACTGAGTGCCGAGCCGCGCAGGATTCCGGTCCTCGCGCGCTCCGTGTACGGGTGAACGAGAGGGATCACTTATGTCCGAAACCATAACCTCGGGACCGGCCGTTCCCGACGGCCGGCCACCGGCCACCGAATCGGCCTCGTCGCGGGCGGCGACCCGCCGTGCGGTCTGGAACACACTGCGCGGATCGTCGGGCAATCTCGTCGAGTGGTACGACGTCTACGTCTACACCGTGTTCGCCTCGTATTTCGAGAGCCACTTCTTCGATTCGGCGGACAAGAACTCCACCGTCTACGTGTACGCGATCTTCGCCGTCACATTCCTCATGCGCCCGGTCGGCTCATGGTTCTTCGGCCGCTACGCCGACCGGCGCGGCCGGCGTGCGGCACTCACCTTCAGCGTCTCGCTGATGGCGGCCTGTTCGCTGGTGATCGCACTCGTGCCGGGACGCGAGACGATCGGCGTGGGCGCGGCCGTGATCCTGATCCTGTGCCGGCTGGTGCAGGGGTTCGCGACCGGCGGTGAGTACGGTGCGTCGGCCACCTACATGTCCGAGGCGGCCACCCGGGAACGCCGCGGCTTCTTCTCGTCGTTCCAGTACGTGACCCTCATCGGCGGCCATGTGCTCGCCCAGCTCACGCTGCTGGTGTTGCAGGTGTTCATGGACAAGCAGGAGATCTCCGATTTCGGCTGGCGTATCGCCTTCTTCATCGGCGGTATGGCCGCGGTCGTGGTGTTCTGGTTGCGCCGGAGCATGGACGAATCACTGACCCAGGAGCAGCTCGACGCGGTCCGGCGCGGTGAGGATTCCGAATCGGGCTCCCTGCGCGTCCTGCTGGTCGAATACTGGCGGCCGCTGCTGGTGTGCTTCCTGGTCACCATGGGTGGGACCCTCGCGTTCTACACCTACAGCGTGAATGCCCCGGCCATGGTCAAGACCGCGTTCGAAGGTCAGGGGATGACGGCCACCTGGATCAACCTGGCCGGGCTGGTGTTCCTCATGCTGTTGCAGCCGGTCGGTGGACTGATCAGCGACAGGGTGGGCCGTAGACCCGTCCTGGTGTTCTTCGGCATCGGCGGTGTCCTCTACACCTGGTTCCTCATCACCTTCCTCCAGGACGCCACCTCGGTGGCGGCGACACTGGTGGTGACCTGCGTCGGTTACGTGCTGCTCACCGGCTACACGTCGATCAATGCCATCGTCAAGGCCGAGCTGTTCCCCTCGCATATCCGGGCCCTGGGCGTCGGTATCGGGTACGCCCTGGCCAATTCGGTGTTCGGCGGTACCGCGCCGATGATCTACCAGGCCGCGAAGAACGGCGGACAGGTGCCGTGGTTCATCGGGTACGTGACGGTCGTCATCGGTATCTCGCTGGTCGTCTACCTCTTCGTACTGAAGAACAAGACCGAGACCGCACTGGACAAGGAGCAGGGGCGCGCCTTCGGGTAGCGGACCCGGTGGCGTCGTTCGCTGTCAGAGCGGCATCCCGTTCGCGAGGAACTCCAGTGCCTCGTCGACTACGGCGTAGATGTCCTCGCCGTTCTCGATCGCGCGCAGATAGGCCATCAGAGCGACGCCCGCCACCGCACCGCTCCAGTACCGCACCCGCGGATCGGCCGGTTCCCGGCCGGTCCGGCGGGCGACGGCCTCGATGAACTGCGGCAGATCCGTCTCGACCTTCTGCGCGACGGCGCCGCGTAGCTCCGGCACGGTGGCAATGAGTTTCATCCGGGTGGTTTCCACTACGGCCAGATCCTGCTCGGTATTGGCGAGCACGGCGAGCAGCGCATTGCGACCGGCTTCCAGGGGGGAGAGCTCGGCGGGCTCGGCGAGGAACTTCTCCAGGAAGATGGGGTCCACACGGTCGAAGAGCACCGTATCCGGTTTGGTGGGGAAATAGCGGAACAGCGTGCTCGGCGAGACCTCGGCGGCCGCGGCCACCTCCTCGAGCGTGGTGTTGGCGTATCCCTTTTCCCGGTAGAGGCGCAGGGCGTGATCCTGGATGGCTTCACGCGTCCGCTTCTTCTTGAGTTCTCGCAGCCCGCCGGTGCTCATGGTTTCATCCTGCCGAACCTTTCGCCGGCGCAACAATGCGGTGGTGTGCGTCGGCGGGGTCGGGACCCGGCGCCACGCGCAGCTTCTCCCCCTCGACATCGAGGTTCGGCAGGAGCCGGTCCAGCCACTGCGGCAACCACCAGGCTTTCTCACCGACGAGCGCGAGTACCGCCGGGACGATGGTCATCCGGACCACGAAGGCGTCGACCGCGACCGCCGCCGCCAGCGCCACCCCGATCTGCACGATATCGCTCGCCTCGCCGGTGGCGAACCCGGCGAACACGCTCACCATGATGATCGCGGCCGCGGACACCACGCGCGCGCCGTACCCGAAACCGGCGCGGACCGCCGCGGTCGCCGCGGCGCCGTGCACGTATTCCTCCCGCATCCGGGTCACCAGGAACACCTCATAGTCCATGGCCAGCCCGAACACGACGCCGATGATGAAGATCGGCAACATGCTCACCACCACATCGGTATCGCGGATACCCAGCCATTCCAGATGACCCCACTGGAAGGTGGCCACCAGGACACCGAAGGTCGCCGCCACGGTGAGCAGGAAACCCCCGGTGGCCTTCAGCGGTACGACGATCGAGCGGAAGACCGTCATCAGCAGCAGGAATGACAGACCGACCACCACCAGGAGGTAGATCCACAGGGCGTCCGCCATCCGGCTGCTGAAGTCGATGATGACGGCGGCGGTTCCGGTGACCGCGATCCGGGCACCGGAATCGGCGACGCTGTCGGCGACACCGCCGCGTAGCCGCTGAACCAGTTGCTCGGTCTGTTCGCTGTCGGGTCCGCTCTCCGGGACGACCCCGATGATGGCCGTATCACCGGCCGGGTTGAATTCCGGCGGTGCGACCATGGCGACCCCTTCGGCTCCGGCCAGGGCCGCGTGCACCTGCCGTGCGGCGTCCGCGGGCTGTGGCGCGCCCGCGAGGTCGACGACCACCAGCAGCGGTCCGTTGAACCCCGGACCGAACCCTTCCGCCACCGCGTCGTAGGCCCGACGTTGCGTCGAATGCTCGGGATAGGTGCCCTGGTCCGGCACGCCGAGGCGCAGATCCAGCGCCGGCAGGGTCAGGACACCGAGTCCGAGAAACGCGACGATCAGTGTCGTCACCGGCCGGCGGGTGGTCAGCGCCGCCCAGCGCTGTGCGAGCGTCCGCCGCGGCCGGCCGGTCGCCGCCGGCGAGGCACCCGCGGTCGCTTGCCGGAGCCGGCCGCGCCGCAGCACCCGCCGCCCGGCGAACCCGAGCAGTGCCGGCAGCAGGGTGACGGCCACCAGCACCGCGACGACCACGGTCACCGCGGCGGCGACCCCCATTTCGGTGAGCAGCCCGATCCTCACGACGCCGAGTCCGAGCAGTGCGATCACCACGGTCAGGCCGGCGAAGAGGACAGCGGATCCGGCGGTGCCCACCGCCCGGCCGATGGCCTCCTCGGAGTCTGGAGTCCGGGTCAGCTCATGGGTGTAGCGGGAGACGATGAACAGCGCGTAGTCGATACCGACGGCGAGACCGAGCATGAGCGCGAGGATCGGGGTCGTGACGCCGAGGTCGAGAAAGGCGGTGGCCGTGAGGATTCCCAGCAGCCCGACCGCGACCCCGGTGAGCCCGGTGACCAGCGACATCCCCGCGGCGACCAGCGACCCGAGCGTGATCACGAGAACCACCGCGGCGACGAGCAACCCGATGAGTTCCTTACTGACATCCGGCATCAGCTCCATCACGTCGCCGCCCACCGCGACCCGCAGGTCGGCCGAACCGCTCCGTTCGACCACGTCCATCAGTTCCTGACGACTCGAATCACGCACTGCCTCGAAGGACACGGCGTAGGTCACCTCGGCGACGGCGATCCGCCGATCCGCCGAGATCAGGCCGCTGTCGTACGGGCTGCGCACCGCCGCCACCTCGGCCGCCCCGGCGGCGGCGTCGACCACCTCGGTGATCCGCCGGCGCAGCACGGGATCGGTCACGGTGCCGTGTTCGGCGATAAAGACGATCTGGGCGGATCCGCCGGCCGACGGAACCTCGGCGAACCGCTCCGCCAGTAGATCGAGGGCTTCCTGGGATTGTGTGTCGGGCAGGCTGAAGGAGGTCGCGGAAGGGGAGGCCAGGGTGGCGGCCCCCACTCCCAGGGCGGCCACGAGCAGCACCCAGCACATGAGCACGAGTCGTCGAGCGCGAAAACCGAACCGCCCGATCCGATACAGCAGGGTCGACATGACAGCCTCTCGAAAATGGTAGTTACTGTTTTATGACAGTAGCTACCATTTTCGGGCGGGGCAACGCCCCCAATGGACTCCCGATACCGGCCGGGCACCCATATTCCGCACGGCGAGGCCGGATTCGGTCCGCCCGAATCGGCACACGGCCGCCCGACCGCACCCGCCGATGAGTTCGGGTGGTCGCCGGCATCCCCCGGAAACGGCGACAGTGATCATGCACGCGGTGGCCTCGGCGGACGGCTTCAGTCGCATACCGTTCTCAGCGGCGCTCGCACGCCGATCCCCTGCCGGGCCCTGGCACTGGACAGAGACGTCGAGCTGTACGGGGCCGTTCGGGCGGGCGTGGCAAACCACGTACGGGGTCGGCCGGCGCACAGCGCAGGCGGCGATATCGTCGGTGCGACCGGCCGAGCACCGCCGGTATCCGAAGCGCGGCTCGAAGCTGGTCCGTCGGTCGCCGCCTATGCGCCTCTACCGCCTCCCCGTACCGCCCGAGCTGCCGCCGCAGCCGCGCGGTGACCCCGGAATTCACCGATAAACCCCGGGTCAACGCGCCTAACCGGTTGATCGGCATGCCGGGCACTCGACCGTCGATTGTCATTGA
>NZ_BDCJ01000019.1 GCF_001613445.1 Nocardia grenadensis NBRC 108939 | reverse complement strand
GACCGGCTGGGAGGTGCCGCTCCCCGGCGGTGACCGACCCGAGTGGGCGCAACGCCTGCCCGACGAGCTGCTCTCGGCGGCGCCGGATACGAATCTGGCGACACCGGCGTTCGACGGGGCACGCGAGGAAGAACTCGCCGGACTATTGGCCGCCACGCGGCCGAATCGGGACGGCGAGGTCATGGTCGGGGCGGACGGAAAAGCGACCCTGTTCGACGGCCGCTCGGGTGAGCCGTTCCCGTACCCGGTGGCGGTGGGCTACATGTACATCCTGAAGCTGCACCACCTGGTCGACGACAAGATCCACGCCCGCTCGACCGGCCCGTACTCGATGATCACCCAGCAGCCGCTCGGTGGTAAGGCGCAGTTCGGTGGTCAGCGCTTCGGTGAGATGGAGTGCTGGGCCATGCAGGCCTACGGCGCGGCCTACACGCTGCAGGAACTGCTGACCATCAAGTCCGACGATGTGGTGGGCCGGGTGAAGGTCTACGAGGCGATCGTCAAGGGCGAGAACATTCCGGAACCGGGCATCCCGGAATCGTTCAAGGTTCTGCTCAAGGAACTCCAGTCCCTGTGCCTCAATGTCGAGGTGCTGTCGGCCGACGGCGCGGCCATCGATCTGGGGCACGGGGACGACGACGAACTCGAGCGCAGGGCGACAAACCTCGGAATCACGCTGTCCAGGGACGAATCACCTTCGATCGACGAGATCACGAGCTGAGAGCCTCGGGCAGCCGCGCGCCGGTGTACAGTACGCGGCTGCACGGTGGCTCCGACGGAAATAACGCGCATCCGCGCCGGTGCTCAGCAGTAGACGTCGGAGCGAGGTCGGTATGCGCCGCTCCGTCGTCGTTTCGGCCCGCGGCTACGGTCCTGCACCGGGAAGTGCGGCGCGGATCGTGGCCACATGCGCTGCCGCGCTTCCCGTGTTGTCGATCAGGATGCGCGGTTCGGTGAACGGCTCCCAGCGCCGGGATCGCACCTGAGCCCAGGTCGGGTTGCCCTGTCCCGGCCGATCGGGTGTGCGGGACTCCACCCGGCGGCGATGTTCGGCGGCGTCCGAGCAGATCACCTCCACCCAGTCCAGCGGAACCTTCGATCCGAGCGCAAGATCGCTCCACATCGTTCTGGCCTTCCGGAGGTTGTTGCACGCGTCGACGACCACGGGCCGCCCGCCCAGTAACTGGTCCTCGGCCACCCAGGCTGCCGCGACGTAACCGACCGGATTGTTCTCGAACGGCGCCAATGTCGAAACGATCGCTGCCTCGAAGGTATCGATACGCAGGAACGTCGCACCGAGTTCGTCCGCGAGAGCCCGTGCCAGGGTGGTCTTTCCGCATCCCGGGAGACCGGCGAACACCACCAGACGAGGAGACCCGGCTGCCATACGACCGATCCTAGGGGGCGCATCCGAGCAGCGGTCCGGACGGGCGCACATACCGGACCGTCTGCACAGCTGCCGCCGTGCCGATCGAGTTAGCCGCCATCGGCACGCCCATCCGGGGTGCCACCGGTGAAGACGTCCCACTCGGCGGCGGTGAAAACGAGCGCCGGGCCGGTGGGGTTCTTGGAGTCACGGACGCCGACATGCCCGCCGTCGAGGAATGCGACCTCCACACACTCCTTGGTTCCGCCACTGCGACTGCTCTTGAACCATTTCGCTTCGGATAGGTCGACGTTCACCGTTGGTGCTCCCTTGCTGCCGTGCGCAGCAGATTCCTGCTGCCGACCTCATCCAGCGCGGCGCTTTGAACGAGATCGCACGCCTCTACGTATCGCTGCACAATACCGACCTTCTCGCTGTACATGTCGCCGGTGTAATTCTCGGCGTAGACGATCGTCGGCTCGGCGGGTCTGCCCGGGCCGTCCGCGTCGAACTCCATGATCACGAAAGGGCCGATCTGCTCACCGACGGGCATTCCGGCAGAGAAGGGCAGGACGCGCAGTCGCACGTTCGGGAGCGTGCCGGCATCGGCCAGATGCCGCAATTGCGTTGCCATGACCCGAGGCCCGCCGATCGTCCTGCGCAGCACCGTCTCGGCCAAGATGACGTTGAGCCGGGCCGGCCGGGCATTCCGGGTGATCAGCGCCTGCCGCCGCATCTTGAGCCGGACACGCTGCTCGCGCTCCTCTACGGTGTCGTCGGGACTCGCGACCCGGGCCAACGCGCGTGCGTAGTCCTGGGTCTGCAACAGACCCGGTACGAGGTCGGGTTGATAGGTCGTCAAGACCCGGGCCGCGGATTCCAGTCCCATGTACACACTGAAGTTGGCCGGAATCACACTGCCGAATTCGTGCCACCAGGACCTTGCGCCTGTTTCGCGGGCCAGTCCCCGCAACCCCGCCGCTTTCTCCTCGTCGATCTCGTAGATCTCGATCAACCCGTCCAGATCGCGAATGCGGATCCGCTGGTTCTGCCCCGTCTCGATGCGTTGCAGGCTGCTCTTGCCCCACTCCATGAGCGCCGCCGCTTCGGCCATGGTCAGGCCGATCGCTTCACGTGCCTCGCGCAGATATCGGCCGAGTTGCCGTCTCGTGATACTGCTGTCCCTATCAGTCAAAACCGTCCCCTTTTTGGCTGGATGAGAGCTCCGAATCGCGAGATATACATACTCGCAGTCCGGCAGCGGCACGCCGGTTTTCGGTTATCTCGTGGGTCGGGTCCTCGGGCGTCGCGGGGCGGACGGGTGCGGCGTATCGCGCTCACCCGGCGGCTATGGACTCCCGCATGGCCGCGGCGGTGGTGGCGGGGTCGTAGCCGGGGGCGACGCCGTCGACCAGGATCAGGTCGCCGTCGATATGCCGTGTGCGCAGCGGCGCGATCTCCCGATAGGCGGGGGAGTCCCACCAGGCCCGGGCCTCCTCCATGCCGGGAAAACCGATCATTACGACGGAACCGGGCCAGCGGCCTTCCTTGACCTCGTGCTGGGCGACGTGGACGAGGAAGCGGCCACCGAAAGGCTCGAAGGTGGCGGGGATGCGCTCGATGTACTCGGCGATCTCGGGATGCGGATCGGCCGGCTGCAGATGGGCGATAACGTAGGCGGGCATGGCGTCGTCCTCTCGATCGGTTCGATATACCGATCATGACGGCGAGCGGACCGCCGCACGATTACCTCGGAGGTAAACGGATCGGCTACCCGCGGGGTTATCGGCCCAATCCGGCGGCGAGGGCGGCGATCTGCTCGGCGGGCGGGTCGTATCCGGGGAAGTAGCAGCACACCCGGTCGGTGAAATCGCCGAAACGGCGGATGATCTCGGCGGAACAGTCCTGTGGAGTGCCGCGGACCGCGAGGGTATCGACCATATGGTCGGAGATCCGGTCGGACATGGTCATGATGTTGCCGGTCTTGGAGAGGGCGTTGAGTTCCGGTTGCAGCTGTTCCCAGCCCTCGACCTCGAGCACCGGCCGGTACGCCGGGGTCGAACCGTAGAACGCCAGCAGCCCGCGTACGCCGGTCGAGGCTGCCGCGAGTTCTTCCGCCGACCGGCCCATCGCCACGATCACCTGCGGATAGAGAGGGAATTCGGTGCGGCCCGCCTGCTTCATACCCTCCGCCACGGCGGGCAGCGTGCGCTCCCGGAAATGCCGATGGCTGTGGAAAGGCATCACCAGCAGCCCGTCCGCGACCTCCGCCGCGGTCCGGGTCATCAGTGGGCCGAGCGCGCCGAGCAGTACGGGTGGGGGTCCGTACGGGTTCGGGCCGGGAACGAAAGTGCTCGGCATGAGAGTGTGCCGGGTGTACTCGCCGCGGAAATCCAACGGCGAGCCGTCCTGCCAGGCCTGCAGGATCGTCCGCACCGCCAGCACTATCTCGCGCATCCGGGCCGCCGGCGCGGACCAGGTGGCACCGTAACGCTTCTCGATATGGGGACGGATCTGCGAACCGAGTCCGAGCCGGAACCGCCCACCCGACATCAAGTGCAGGTCCCACGCGGCATGCGCGAGGTGTATCGGGCTGCGCGGCATGGCGATCGCGACATTGGTCATCAGGTCGGCGTCCACCCGGCCGGCCACGGCGGCCAGGGGGAGCATGACATCGTGGGGGCCTTCGAAAGTGAAAAGCCCCGCCGCGCCGGCGTCGACGAGGGTCCGGGCGCGTTCGGCGCTGCGGTCCGGGCGGGCGTCCAACTGGAGATCGAGCAGCATCAGTTCATCCAAGTACACCCGGGCGGTCTCGAACAGGGGTTCGGCCCGGCCGGGCCGAATCGGTATGGGGGCCGGGGTGGGACGGACCCGGGCGTCTCTCCACCCCGGCGCGCCGGCACCCGCCCGGCCGGTCCGTACCTTCGGCCGCGAGTTCGCCCACCCCGGGGTGCTCGTCGCGCTCGCCGCCGGGTATCCGAACCCGCGGCCGCGGCCGGCCGATCGGGCGCTGGTCGCCGCGGCTCGCGCGGCGATTCTCGATGGTGCGCCGGAGGCGGACGGCCACCGGCGCGAGCAGCCCCGCTGGACGTTTCGCCGTGCTACCGCGCCGGACCTACGACACGGTTGGACGCTGTGAAACGGCATTCGTACCCTCGTTACGTGACGGACGGCTACGACGAGGTCGACGAGAAGATCATGGACGCCGCGCTGGAACGGATCCTGCAACTCGGGATCCGCCGCTCCAGCCTGGAGGACATCGCGCGCCGTGCCGGGATCAACCGGATCACCATCCACCGCAGATTCGCAGGGAAGGACAAACTGGTCGAGGCCGTCATCGAACGCGAGACCCGGCGCATGCTGGACGAGGTGACCGCGATCGCCGATGCCGCCGACGGCGTGGACGCGCAGATCGAGGAGACCACGCTGCACGTCCTGCTGCAGACCCGCATCCACCGATTGGTCACCCACTTGCTGCGGGTCGCCCCGGACGAAGCACTGAGCTTCTACACCGTGCAGGGCGAGCACCTGGTCGGTCTCGGTATCGACTACATCTCCGGCATGCTCACCTATGCCCAGAACGCCGGCCTGATCGACCGCTACGACCCCCGGCCGGTCGCCGAACTGGTCGCCCGTCTGGCCCATTCGCTGATGCTCACCCCGGGCAACGGCGGCGGCACCGATTTCACCGATACCGAGCAGGCCCGGGCTTTCGTCCGCACAACCATCGTGCCGCTGATGAAACACGGCATTCCCGGTTCTTCCCAGGGGTGAAATGCGCGACGCGGTGAGCGAAGGCGATCACCGCGACCAGCGCCGCCGATCGAGTGGTACGGGTGACGACGGAGGACCTCGGGGTGCGCGCCGCTGCTCGCCGTCGATGACCGCGCCGCAGGTCCGGGCACCGTCACTCGCTGCGGTGCCCTGGCCCGGGTGCTTTCGTACAGGTAGGTTCGACCGGGTGAATGCGTACGTGGGAGGGATCGACCTGGTCGATATCCCGCCGGGACGGGTGACGTTGTCGGATCGGCGGACACAACGCAGTTGGTCGGTGGAAGTCGGTCCGTACCGGCTGGGGGCCGTGCCGGTCACGCGATCGCAGTACGCGCAGGTCACCGGCTGCCGGCCGGACGGGAGTCCAGGAGACCGGCTGCCCGCCGACAGCATCTCCTGGAACGAGGCAGTTCTCTTCTGCAATGCGCTGTCCGAACACGACGGCCTGACACCGGCGTACCGCGTCGGCGCCGACGGCGAGGTCACCCGGGTCGCGTCGGCCGGCGGATATCGGCTGCCGACCGAGGCGGAGTGGGAACACGCGTGCCGCGCGGGCACCACCGGCCCGCGCTACGGCCGGCTCGACGATATCGCCAGGTACCGCGAGAATTCCGACGACCGACTGCCCGAGGTGCGGACTCGGCGGCCCAACGCGTGGGGGCTCTACGACATGCTCGGCACGGTCTGGGAATGGTGCTGGGACCTCTACGACCCGGAGGTCTACGGCAGCTACCGGGTGCTTCGCGGGGGCGGGTGGTTCGACGAACACTGGAGTTGCCGCGCCTCGGTCCGCCGGCGCAGTCATCCCACGGTCCGGCTCGACGATATCGGGTTCCGCGTCGCGCGGTCGGCATCGTGACGAACTGCCGAGCGGTCCGTACGACACCGAAGCCCGGCCGGTCGAACCGCGATTCGGGCACAGCGGTTCGGAGTGCGGAATCCAGGTCGGCTGTCATGGCGGCCGGCGGTCCTTCGCCGAATCCGTCCGCGCTTCCGGGACCCGGGTGCGTGCGGCCGGAAAACCGGTAGTCGGGGCGGCGACCGCTCCGGCACACTGTCGGCGTGGCCTTGACGGAGAAGGCGGGGCGGACGCCGGGCCGGGGCCGGGTGACCGCACTGAGTGCACTCTCCTGGGTGCTGTTCGCGAGTTCGGGTTCGCTGGCCGCGGCGGTGATGGCGGCGGGCTGGTCGCCGGCGGCGGTGACCTCGGTACGGCTCGCGTCGGCCGCGGCACTGCTGGTGCCGGTGGTCGCGGTGTTGCGGCCGGGGTCGTTGCGCTTCGGCCGCGCCGATCTCCGACTGCTGCTCGGCTACGGTCTGCTCGGTGTCGGCGGGGTGCAGCTGCTGTTCTTCGTGGCGGTGGCCCGGATTCCGGTCGGTGTGGCGATGGTGCTGGTCAACGTGGCTCCGGCGCTGGTCGCGCTGTGGGTGCGGGTGGTGCGGGGCACCCGGCTGCCTCGGCTGGTGTGGGCGGGGATCGCGCTGGCCTCGGTGGGATCGGTGTTGGTCGCCCAGGTCTGGCAGGGCACCGGGTTGGATCTGCTGGGGGTGGCCGCCGGGTTGGGGGCGGCGCTCTGTTCGGCCGGGTACTTCCTGCTCGGCGAGCACGGTGCGCGCCGGCACGACCCGGCGGGGTTCACCGCGGCCGGGCTGGTGATCGGCGCGGTGCCGGTGGCGGTGCTCGCCCCGCCGTGGACGCTGCCGCCGGGATCGCTCACCGCTGTCGCGGTCTTGGGCGGTGCGCGGGTTCCGGTGTGGCCGGTGCTGCTCGCGCTGGCCGTGATCGGAACCGTGCTGCCCTACCTGGCGGGTCTGCGGGCGCTGCGCGATCTCCCCGTCGCCCTGGCCGGTGTGCTGGCACTGCTGGAACCGGTGGTCGCCGCCGCGCTGGCCTGGCTGCTGCTGGGTCAAGCGCTCGGACCGGCTCAGCTGGCCGGGGCGGCAATCGTGCTCACCGGCGCGGTACTGGTACAACTGGCCGGGCCGGAGAACGTTGCCGCAGGCCGGGACCCGCGGAGTGGGCGCCGGCCATGATGCGGGCCCGCTCGAATACGTAGTTCCCGCCGGCCCGCACCCCAGGCGGTGATTTCGCCACCACCGGCCTCCACTACGGATCGGCCGCCGCTCGGCCGACCGTCACGACCCGGCTCGTACCCGGTTGTGGGCCCAGGGCCGGCCCTCGACCGGACGACCCCTCAGGGCTCGAGGTCGACCACGCCCCTGCCGTCGGCGATATCGAATGGGACCGACACCTGGTCGTGCGCGATCAACCAGGTGCCGTCGATCTTCCGCAGCCCGAAGGTGACCCGCACCCACATGCCGCTCATCGCCGCCCCGTTCTTCAGAGTGCCGCCGAGCCGAGCGAAGGCATGCCCGAACGCGACATCGTCGCCGATGGTGAAGGCCGCATCGCGAATCTCGTAAGTCACGTGGTCGAGGAGCTGGAACACCTTCGCCCAGTTCGCCATCTTCGCCGCCGTCCCGACGTGCTGGAGCGGCGGCTCGATATCGAAGGACACGACATCGGAGGTGTACACCTGCCGCAGCGCCTCGAGATCCGCGGCCCGCGCTGCCGCTCTGCTGGAGTTCCTGGGTCATCCGTTCCTCTCGTTTGCACCGGCCGGTCGCCACCGGTGTGCTGAGGGTTCGGCACACGCCGGTTCAGTTGTCTTCCACCGTCTCGGTATAAAGTGCCCAGAGGATTGCACGAATGCCGTGCGGTTGCCGGTCGAGCATTCCCAGCCCGGAACCGATTCGCCCGTCGGCCGGCCGCGCGAGTTCCAGTGCATCTGCTGCGGCACCGGCATCAGTGCGGTCGCCGGGACGGATCAGGTGGCGCCGGCGTGCCCGCCGATGTCCGGAAACGGCCGACGCCGGGTGTGCACCACATCGAGAGTGGATCGCACCCGGCGTCGGCCGTATCGGTGTATCGGTGATCAGTCGGTCGGCGCGAACGCCTCCTCGATGATCTCGGCCTGCTCCACCGCGTGCACCTTGCTCGAACCCGAGGACGGGGCCGACATGGCACGACGCGAGATACGGCGCAGACGGCCCAGCCGCTGCGGCAGCAGCTCCGGCAGGTTCAGGCCGAAGAACGGCCACGCGCCCTGGTTCGCCGGCTCCTCCTGGACCCAGGCGATCTCGGTGGCGTTCGAGTACCGCTCCAGCGCCTCGTTCAACCGGAACTTGGGCAGCGGGTAGAGCTGCTCGACCCGCACGATGGCGACATCGTCACGCTTGCGCTTGGCCTTCGCGGCGGCCAGCTCGTAGTAGAGCTTGCCGCTGGTCAGCAGGATGCGCTTGACCGCGGCGCGGTCGCCGATGCCCTGCTCGTAGGTGGGCTCGTCGAACACCGAGCGGAACTTGGACTCGGTGAAATCCTTGAGATCGCTGACCACGGCCTTGTTGCGCAGCATCGACTTCGGGGTGAAGACGATCAGCGGACGCCGGATACCGTCCAGCGCGTGCCGGCGCAGCAGGTGGAAGTAGTTCGCCGGGGTGGACGGCACCGCCACCGTCATCGAACCCTCCGCGCACAACTGCAGGAAGCGTTCGATACGCCCGGAGGTGTGGTCCGGGCCCTGACCCTCGTGGCCGTGCGGCAGCAGCAGCACGACCTCCGACAGCTGGCCCCATTTGGCCTCACCGGAGGAGATGAACTCGTCGATGATCGACTGGGCGCCGTTGACGAAGTCACCGAACTGGGCCTCCCACAGCACCAGCGCGTCCGGGTTACCCAGCGAATAGCCGTACTCGAAGCCGACAGCGGCGAATTCGCTCAGCGCCGAATCGTGCACCGCGAACCAGCCCGGGTTGGCGCTGTTGAGGTTGTGCAGCGGGGTGTACTCGGCCGCGGTCTTCCGGTCGATGATCACCGAATGCCGCTGGGTGAAGGTGCCGCGCCGGGAATCCTGACCGGTCAGGCGGACCGCCCGGCCCTCGTCGATCAGGGTGCCGAAGGCGAGCAACTCGGCGAACGCCCAGTCGACCTTGCCCTCGTAGGCCATCTCGCGGCGCTTCTCCAGCACCGGCTGCACGCGCGGGTGCACGCTGAAACCGTCGGGCACGTTCAGGAACGCGTCGCCGATCCGCTGCAGCACCGATTTGTCGACCGCGGTGAGCACGGTGGACGGGACCTGCTGATCGTCCTCCACCGATTCGCTCGGTCCCGGCGGGTATTTCTCCAGCTCCCGGACCTCGTTGAAGACCCGCTCCAACTGACCCTGGTAGTCACGCAGAGCGTCTTCGGCTTCCTTCAGCGAGATATCGCCACGGCCGATCAGGCTCTCGGTGTAACTCTTGCGGACGCTGCGTTTGGTGTCGATGACGTCGTACATGTACGGCTGGGTCATCGAGGGGTCGTCGCCCTCGTTGTGGCCGCGACGGCGATAGCAGATCAGGTCGATGACCACGTCCTTGCGGAACTTCTGCCGGAAATCGACCGCCAGGCGGGCCACCCAGTCGCAGGCCTCCGGGTCGTCGCCGTTGACGTGGAAGATCGGGGCGCCGATGAACTTGGCGATATCGGTGGAGTACTCGGTGGAACGGCTGTTCTCCGGTGCCGTGGTGAAACCGATCTGGTTGTTCACCACGATGTGGATGGTGCCGCCCACGCGGTAGCCGCGCAGACCCGACAGGTTCAAGGTCTCGGCGACCACGCCCTGACCCGCGAACGCGGCGTCGCCGTGCAGCATCAGCGGCACGACCGAGAAGCCCTCGGGGCCGTCGCCCTTGTCCAGCAGATCCTGCTTGGCACGGACCAGACCCTCGAGCACCGGATCGACCGCTTCCAGATGCGACGGGTTGGCGGTCAGCGAGACCTCGATCTCGTTGTCACCGAACATTTGCAGGTAGTTGCCGCGCGCACCGAGGTGGTACTTCACATCGCCCGAGCCGTGGGTGGCGGCCGGGTTCATATTGCCCTCGAACTCGGTGAAGATCTTCGAGTACGGCTTGCCCACGATATTGGCCAGCACATTGAGGCGGCCGCGGTGCGGCATACCGATGACGACCTCGTCGAGCGCGTACTCGGCGCACTGGTCGATCACCGCGTCCATCATGGGGATAACGGCTTCGGCGCCCTCCAGCGAGAAACGCTTCTGGCCGACGTACTTGGTCTGCAGGAAGGTTTCGAACGCCTCGGCCGCGTTGAGCCGGTTCAGGATGTACTTCTGCTGGGCGACGGTCGGCTTGACATGCCTCTGCTCGACCCGGTCCTGCATCCACGCCAGCTGGTCTTCCTCGAGGATGTGGGTGTACTCCACACCGACGTGGCGGCAGTAGGAATCGCGCAGCACCGACAGCACATCGCGCAGCTTCATCCGCTCTTCGCCGTGGAAGCCGCCGACATTGAACTCGCGGTCCAGGTCCCACAGGGTGAGGCCGTGCTGGGTGACGTCGAGGTCGGGGTGGCTGCGGAACTTGTCCTTGACCAGCCGCAGCGGATCGGTGTCGGCCATCAGGTGACCGCGGTTGCGGTAGGCGGCGATCATCTCGAGCACCCGGGTGCTCTTGTCGACGCCGCGCTCCTTGACGTCCTTGCGCCAGCGGATCGGCTCGTACGGCACGCCCAGACCGTGGAAGATCTCGTCGTAGAACTCGTCCGCGATGAGCAGCTTGTGGATGGTGCGCAGGAAATCACCGGACTCCGCGCCCTGGATGATGCGGTGATCGTAGGTGGAGGTCAACGTCATGAGCTTGCCGATACCGATTTCGGCGATCCGCTCGTCGCTCATGCCCTGGAACTCCGCCGGGTACTCCATGGCACCCGCGCCGATGATCGCGCCCTGGCCCTGCATCAGCCGCGGGACGGAATGCACGGTGCCGATGGTGCCCGGGTTGGTCAGCGAGATGGTGACCCCGCTGAAGTCCTCTGCAGTGAGTTTGCCGTCGCGGGCGCGGCGGACGATGTCCTCGTAGGCGGTGTGGAACTGACCGAAGGTCATGTCCTCGGTGCCCTTGATGGCGGCGACGACCAGCGACCGGCTGCCGTCCTTACCGGGCAGGTCGATGGCCAGACCGAGGTTGGTGTGCGCGGGGGTGACCGCGTTCGGCTTACCGTCGACCTCGGCGAAATGCCGGTTCATGTTCGGGAACGCCTTCACCGCCTGCACGATCGCGTAGCCGAGCAGATGGGTGAAGGAGATCTTGCCGCCCCGGGTGCGGGCGAGATGGTTGTTGATGACCAGCCGGTTGTCGATCATCAGCTTGGCCGGCACGGCCCGCACGCTGGTGGCGGTCGGGATGCTCAGCGACGCCGACATGTTCTTGGCGACCGCGGCGGCGGCACCACGCAGCACCTTCTTCTCGTCCGCGGCCGGCGCCGGCTTGGGCGCACCCGAGGTGGCGGCGGCGTTCGACGTCGGGGCCGGGGTCGTCTGCGGGGCACGCTGCTGGGCGGCCGCGGTGGTCCGGGCGGCGGTCGTGGCGGCCGGGGCGGACTTCGGCGCGGCCGCCGGAGCGGACGTGGTGGCCGACGCGGTCGGGGCGGTGGCCCGGGACTGGACCGAAGAATTTTCGGCGGGCACGGCGGCAGGGGCGGATTTCACCGCCGAGGTCGGAGCCGCGGGTGCCGGAGCGGACTGGGTGTTACCGGAATCACCGGAGGTCTCGGGGGTGTAGTCGGCGAGGAACTCGTGCCAGCTGGCGTCGACCGAGGATGGATCCTGTTTGAACTTCTGATACATCTCGTCGACCAGCCACTGGTTCTGACCGAACTGGGATTTTGAGCTGCTCACAGCAGGTGTTCGCCTCATTTCGTTCTTCGCGCTGCGACGTTTGTGACGTGCCCGGCACGGGCCTCGGTGGATGGGTACCGATACGCCCTCCAGACGAGGATATGCCCCCGCGCACATCCACTCGGTCACCGACCACCGGACAATCCCGACCTCATTGTTGACGACTCGTCCTCGACCGAGAATATTCCTTCGCCGCTTCCGGCCGCTGTCCAGAGGCGGGCATAGTGCCCACCGGCTGCCACGAGCTCGGTATGAGTGCCCACTTCGACGATCCGGCCGTGCTCCACCACAGCGATCCGATCGGCCCGCGCGGCCGTGGCCAGCCGGTGCGCGACCACCACGGTGGTGCGGTGACGAGCCAGCGATCCGGTCGCGGCCAGCACTTTCTCCTCGGTACCGGGGTCGAGGGTGGCGGTCGCCTCGTCGAGCAGCAACAAATCGGGGTCCACCAGCTGGGCCCGGGCCAGCGCGATGAGCTGACGCTGCCCCGCCGAGAGCCCGCGCCCGCGCTCGCCCACCGGCCGCCGGAATCCGCCCGGCAGGCCCGCGATCATCTCCCGCGCACCGACCGCGCGGGCGGCCGCCTCGATCTCTGCCTCGGTCGCGGAAGGTTTCCCGAAGGCGATATTGCTCGCGATATCGCCGGTGAACAGGTGAGCTTCCTGCGGGACCATCCCGAGCCGGGCACGGTAGCGGTCCAGCCGGTAGTCGCGGATATCGACGCCGTCCACCCGGATGGCCCCGGTATCGGTGCCGGAGAGATCGTAGAGGCGGGCGAGCAGTTTGACGATGGTGGATTTCCCGGCGCCGGTCGCGCCCACCAGCGCCAGCGACTGTCCGGGCGCGACCGCCAGATCCACATCGTCGAGAGCGAAACGCTCGGTGCCCGGATAGCGGAACCGTACCGCGTCGAGAGCAAGATCACCCCGCAAGCCCGCGGTGATGGGATCGGCACCGGGCGGATCGGCACGGATGGAGGACGGGGTCCGCAACAGGTCGCCGATGCGGCGCAGGCCCACGCGCGCCTGCTGGTATCCGTCGAACACCTGCGACAGCTGCTGGACCGGACCGAACAGCAGTTCCAGATACAGCACGAAGGCGACCAGGGTGCCGGTGCTGGTGGTGCCGGCGGCCACCGCGTGCGCCCCGCTGAAAACCACCAGGGCCAGCGCCAGATCGGTCCACGCCGCCACGAACGCGAAGTACAACGCGATGGCGCGCTGGGCCCGCATCCGGCTGCGCCGGTACTTCGTGGAGTACTCGGCGAACCGGTGCGCCGCGAGTCGTTCGTGCCGATTGGCCTGTACCGCTCGCAGCCCCGCGATGTTCTCCTGGAAATCCGCGTTGACCGTGGAGACCCGTTCCCGGGAGACGGTGTAGGCCACCGAGGCGACCCGGCGGAAGACCGCCGTGGCGATGATCAGCGGCGGCAGCACCCCGAGCAGGACCACCAGGGCGAGCCGTAGATCGATCACCACCAGGGCGACCGCGATACCGCCCAGCGACAGCACGCTCACCAGCGCGGTGGACACCCCGGTCTGTAGGAAGGTGGACAGGGCGTCCACATCGGTGGTCATCCGGGTCATGATCCGGCCGGACAGTTCGCGTTCGTAGTAGTCCAGACCGAGCCGTTGCAGGTGGGCGTAACTGCGGACGCGTAGTCCGTAGAGCACCCGTTCGCCGGTGCGGGAGGTGAGCAGGGTGGTCGCGGCGGCCACCACCCAGCCCGCTAGCACCAGCCCGGTACCGAGTGCGGCCGACCAGGTGAGGGCGCCCGGCTGCCCCTCGGTGACCCCGGCATCGATCGCATGACGGACCAGCGGCGGGAAGCCGACCCCGATCAGCGCGTCCAGTGCCAGCAGGGCCACCGAGGCCAGCACCAGGGTCCGCACCGGCCACAGCAGCCGGCCCAGCCGGAACCCCGGATCCGGTTCACGCAGGCGGGATTCGTCCAGACCCGGCCGTTCGGTGGCGGCGGGGAGCGCGTCGATGGCGCGGCGCAGTTCGGGGGTCGCGCTGAGGTCGGGGGTGGGGCCGAAGCGGTCGGCGGACGCGGGCGCGGGCAGCCGGTCGGGCTGGTAGACCGGGCCGGCGACCGGCACCGTGTCCGGTTCGGGCAGGCGGATCACCCGGTCGGCATGGGCGAGGGTCGACTCGCGATGGGCCAGGATGATGGTGGTGCGGGCGCCCTGATCGGGCAGTGCACCGAAAATGGCGGCCTCGGTCACCGCGTCCACCGCGGAGGTGGCGTCGTCGAGGACCAGGATGCGCGGCCGGGCCAGCAATGCCCGGGCCAGGGCGATGCGCTGCCGCTGCCCACCGGAGAGGGTGAGCCCGCGTTCCCCGACGACGGTGTCGTAGCCGTCCGGCAGCTGTTCGATGAACTCGTCGGCGGCGGCCTGTCGTGCGGCCGCCCGGATCTCCTCCGGTGTGGCGTCGGGCCTGCCGAGAGCGATATTGGCGGCCACGCTGGAACTGAACAGGAACGGATCGTCGAAGACCACGCCCACTGCGGCCCGCAACTGCGCGGCGGACACCTCGGCGATATCCACCGGTTCCGCGGTACCGGTGCCCAGCAGCCGGATCCGGCCGGCATCGGGCGCGTAGAACCGGGGCAGCAGTAGCGACAGCGTGGTCTTGCCAGACCCCGCCGGTCCGATGATCGCCACCGTCTCGCCCGGCCGGACCCGCAGGTCCAGGTCGCGCAACACCGGTTGGGCGGTGTCGAAGCCGAAGCTCACCCCGTCGAGTTCGATCCCCAGAGGGCCCTCCGGCACGGCGACCGGCCGCGGCGGGTCGGCCACCGCCGGACCCGCGTCGATCACCTGATACACCCGTTCGGCCGCGGCCCGGGTGAGCTGGGCCAGGATGAGCACCGACGCCATGGTGCGGGCGGTGGTGGTCATGGTGGTGACATAGGCGCTGAACGCGAGAAAGGTGCCGAGACCGATCTGGCCGTGCAGCGCGAGCCAGCCGCCGACGGCGATCACCACCACCAGGCCCGCCTGCGGGATCGCCGCCAGGGTGGGGGAGAAGCGGGCGTTGATCCGGGCCGCGCGCATCCGCTCGGCGAACAACCTGCGGCCGTGCTGTTCGAGCACATCGACCATGCGGGCTTCCTGGCCGAACCCCTTCACCACCCGTACCCCGGTGACCGTCTCCTCCACATGCTGGGCGAGTTCGGCCGCCCGCTGCTGGGCCGACCAGGTCGCGGCGTGCAGCCGGGGCCGCATCCGGTACACCACCACGATCACCAGCGGCACCATGAGCAGCGCGACCGCCGCCAGCGGCGGCGACAGCCACAGCATCACCGCCGCGGCGAGCACGAACTGCAGAAAAGACATGCCCGAGAGCGGGGCCATCGCCAGCAGCGACTGCACCAGCTGAAGATCGGTGATCGAGCGGGAAACCACCTGGCCGGTGCGCAGCGCGTCCTGACCGGCGCCGTCCAGCCGCTGCAACGAACCGAGCAACTGCACCCGCAGCCCGTGCTGGACGTCCAATGACAATTTGCCGGCCAGCATCCGCCGCCCGAAGGACGCGGCGAACCGGCCCGCCGCCAGCAGGGCCAGCAGTCCCGCGACGATCCCGATCACCCGGGTGGCGCCGCTGGTGGCCGAATCCACGGCCCATTTGGTGAGCAGCGGTGCGACGATCTCGGCCGCCGCGCCGGCCACCAGGGCCACGGCGATACCGGCCAGCGTGCTCCCGTAGCGCCGGCACTCCGACCACAGCCTGCGAAGCCATCCCGGCCGTGCACCGCTACCCATGAGCCCCTCTTCGCCTGGACCAGTCATCGACCATAACGACACCCGGCGACAAGGTCTTGTTCCCGGCGCTCCCGCCGGGACAGGCTCAGCGGATCACAGTTCGGCCCGGCGCAGCGCCCACCAGCCGGCCGCGCCGACTCCGACGGACCACAACAGCAGCACCACGATGGCGGCCGGTGTGGGGGCCAGCAGATCGCTGTCGGCGAACGAGCCGACCAGGACGGTACTCAGCGTCGCCGCGCCCGGCAGCAGCGTCGCCGCGCCCGGCAGCCCGATCCCGGCGGTCACCACCCACAGCAGTGGTTCGGCGAGCAGGAGCCACCCCAGCACCGCGCCGCCCGCCAGGGCCGGCGAGCGCAGCAGCAGCCCGAGCCCGGTGCCGATCACCGCCCAGCACGCCGCGGCCAGCAGACCGCCACCGAGCACCCCGAACAAGGCGGCTGTGATCTCGAATTTGCCGCGGCCGAACAGCAGCAGGCACACCATCGCCGCGACCTCGACCGCCAGCGCGGCCACGACCGCGGCGGCGGCGGTCACCAGATATTTCGACCCGGCCAGCCGATCCCGGTCCATCGTGAACAGCGCGGTGGTCACCAGCGTGTTGTGCTGGTGCTCGCCCGCCGCGCCCGCGGCCCCGAAAACACCCGCCGCCAGCACGACCGCGAACAGCGCCAGATACAGCCCGATGGTCGCGGTACCGGTCACCGGATCGCTGTCCGGGTCACGCGGCCCGGCCATGATCGCGGTCACCGAAGCGGTCACGATCGATATCGCGACCAGTGCTCCGGCCAGCACCCGGGTGTAGCGCAGGGTCACCGCTTTGCGGTACTCGGACAGGACCGGCGGAATCAGTTCCGCGGGGACGATATCGATCATCGGGCAACCCCGTACGGCAGAGAGGTGGGCGGCGGCATACCGGGCCCGACCGGCTGCGGCGCGGCCGCATGGGTCAGGGAGGCGAGCACCCGGTCGGGATGGATCCGATCGGCGACTATGTGGTCCAGCCGGACATCGGCGGCGCGGGCGGCGGCCACGATATCGTCCTCGGTCGCGTCCGCCACGGCCAATTGATCGTCGGGCCGGATCACCGCGTCGGTGAAACCCCGGGCGGCCAGGGCGGTGGCGACGGCGATGGACGAGGACGACGCCACCACCAGACGATCCGGGTTACGGCGCCGCAGCCGGGCCGGGCTGCCCTGATAGACCACCGACCCGCCGCTCAGCACCACCAGATGGTCCGCGATCGGCAGGGCCGTCACCAGGCTCGGCGTGGTGAACAGCACGGTACCGCCGCGTCGCGTGTGACTCCGCAGGAAGCCCTGCAACCAGGACAGTTCGCCCAGCTGCATACCGGCGGCGGGATCATCGAGCACCAGCAGTCGCGGGTCGGGCAGCAGGGCCGTCGCCAGCGCCGCGCGGGTCTCCTCGCCGGGGGACAGATCGTCGGGGACGGCGCGGGCGCGCTCGGTGAGACCGGTGATCTCCAGAACGGTGCGCACCCGCCGGTCCGGGCAGCCGGCCGCGGCGGCGTAGACCCGCAGATGATCGCGGACCGTCCGGCGTGGATGCAGACCACGCGGCGCGAGGACGGCACCCACCACCGAACTGCGGCCGCCGCCGGTCACCGTGGCCGACCCGGCCGTCGGCGGGAGCAGCCCCAGCAGGATCCCGGCCACCGTCGACTTCCCGGAACCGGGCGGACCCACCAGCGCCGCGCAGGTACCCGCCGCGACATCGAAGGAGATGTCCTGGGCGCCGATGCTGAAATCCTCGTACCGCTTGGTCAGACCCCGGACCGTGATCGCCGGGCGCGCCGAGGGCGTCACCGCGGCCCGGCCGGTGGCTGGGTCCGTCGCTCACGCACACCGACCTCATCGCGCGCCGGCTCGCTCGGCGCGCCCTGCGGCAGCGACTTCTTCGGCTGCTCCAGCACGGTCGGCACCTGGGCGTCGATCACCATCTCGTCCGGGAAATACGCCGGTGCCGGGCCGAACGCCTTGCGCGCGTTGTTGACGGTCGCCTTGCCCAGCGCCCGGTTACCGACCCCGCCGATCACCGCGCCGATCCCGGCGGGCACCACCTTGCCCGCCATCAGCGCGGCACGCTTGGTGATGAAGCGGACGATGAACCGCTTGAGCAGCGAATCGTTCATCCCGGACAGACCCGGGATCTTGTTCGCGAATACGGTGCCCCAGTTCTTGGCCGAGGTCCCGACACTCTTCTGCACGATCTCCATCCCGGTGTCACCGAGCACCACCGCGAGCACCAGCGCCCGCCGCTGCTCGGTGTTCTCCGGCCGCACCCCGTGCACCGAGGCCACCGCCAGCGTGAACAACGCCGACGCCTCCATGAAGAACGTGGTCTCCGCGCTCACCGCCGCCAACGCGGCGATGGTCCCCACTCCGGGAATCGCGGCCGACGCCCCGACCGCGCTACCGCTACCGGTCACCGCCAACAGATACTGGCGTTCCAGCCGCTCGACGAGCTGCGCGGGCGACTCGTCGGGATGTGCGCGCCGCAAACGCGCGACATACTTGGCGACGGCGGGTGCTTGTAGCCGGGAACCGTGATCCAGCGCCTCGACCACGGCCTTTTCCAATGCCCCGTTACGCACGGCGTCATCCCTCCTCTACGGCCTCTGTGCACTGTAGGGCACGGCGGCCGGACGTTCGCTCTGACTGGTAACGGACTACCCCTTTCCCGGGTTCCGACGCTGTGTTTATTGGCGGCGCCTCCGGCGCCGCGGGGTCGAGGCCCCCTTGGTCCCGCCGTTAAGGCCTCGAGACTCGCGCTTCGCGCATGCGCTTTCGAGGCCTGAACGGCGGGACGGGCCTCGACCCTTTCAGGGCCTCGTAAGACTCGGCACCACGAGAGGGCCGCTATTCGTGGAAGCGATCAGATGCCAGGCCGGTGGGGTGGTCGAGTCGGCCTCCGATTCGAACGAGTCGGCATGTGATCCGATCATCGAATGCCGACGCAACCCGCATGCGTCGAGAGTCTTACGAGACACCTCAAAGGGTTGAGGCCCGTCTCGCCGTTTCGGCCTCGAAAGCGCATGAGCCGAAGGCTCGAGTCTCGAGGCCGAAACGGCGAGACCAAGGGGGCCTCAACCCCGCGCCGCCGCAGGCGGCGCCAAAAAACACAGCACCTTCGCGTGCAAGCCCGCCCGCTCACCTTTGCGAGCAGGTCCACTCTTCAGGGAGCGAGCCCACTAGCCCACTGCTCGGCGGCCATACGCATCGATTCCTGTCCACTGACCCGCCGGACTGTCCACAGTTCGCGCCCCGTCGCACCTACGGCGTTCCCGTCTACCGGGCCCCGTGGTCCGCCGGGACCACTTCGGCCGGGACCGGGGGTGGTGGGGGTGTGCCGTCGCCGAAGGGGCGGCCGCCGAGTGATTCGCGGCCGTGGGGGGTGAGCCAGTTGGCGAGGTTCGGTCCCTTGGGGACGATCCGGGTCGGGTTGATGTCGGTGTGGACCTTGTAGTAGTGGTCCTTGATCTGGGTGAAATCGATGGTGTCGCCGAAACCAGGGGTTTGGAAAAGGTCTCGGGCGTAGGCCCACAGGACCGGCATCTCGCTGAGTTTGCTGCGGTTGCATTTGAAATGGCCGTGGTAGACGGGGTCGAACCGGGCCAGGGTGGTGAACAGTCGGATATCGGCTTCGGTGATGGTGTCGCCGACCAGATAGCGCTGCCCGGTCAGTCGGTCCGACAGCCAGTCCAGGGCGGTGAAGAGCCGGTCGTAGGCGGCGTCGTAGGCATCCTGGGCGCCGGCGAAACCACAGCGGTACACGCCGTTGTTCACCTCGCGGAACACCCGGGCGTTCACCTCGTCGATCTCGGCGCGCGACGCTTCCGGATAGAGCTGCGGCGCGCCGTCGCGGTGGTACTCGGTCCATTCGAGGGAGAAGTCCAGGGTGATCTGCGCGTAGTCGTTGGTGACGACCTGGCCGGTCGGTGTATCGACGATCGCCGGCACCGTGATGCCGCGCGGATAGCCGGGGAAGCGGGCCAGGTAGGCGTCGCGCAGGCGCGGGATCTTCAGCACCGGGTCCACCCCGCCCGGGTCCAGATCGAAGGTCCAGCTGAGCTTGTCGTGGGTCGGTCCGCACAGGCCCAGCGAGATCACCGATTCCAGGCCCAGCAGGCGGCGCGCGATCAGCGTGCGGTTGGCCCATGGGCAGGCGCGGGCGGCGATCAGCCGGTACCGGTCCGGTTCGACCGGGTAGCCGTCGCGGCCGTCGGCGGTGATCCGGGTGGTGATGTAGTTGGTGTCGCGTGTGAATTCGCCCGGTTCGACGTAGGTGCCCTGTTCGGTTTCCGAGTCGGTCATGGCACCAGTCTCGCAGGGCGGGCCCATGAGCCGACGGTATGAGCGGATCAGGCCCGGAGGCGGTAGCGGAGCGTAGCCACGGAGGGCCCCCGCTCATACCCGATAATCACGGTATGAGCGCTACCGAACCCACCCGGCTGGAACGCACGGTCACCGCCGGCGGTGCCGAAGTCGCCACATTGACGCTGGCGAGCCCCCCGCTGAACCTGTTCGATCAGGCCATGTTCGACGCCCTGGTCGCGGATCTCGCCGAGCTGTCGGCACGGCCGCCGCGTGCGTTGCTGATCCGGGCCGAGGGCAAAGTGGTCTCGGGTGGGGTGGATGTGCACACCTTCGACGGTCTCACCGCCGCGCAGGGGGCCCAGCTGTGGCAGGACCTCTTCGCCCGGATCGGCCATCCGATCGAGGCACTGCCCTGCCCGGTGCTGTTCGCCGCGCACGGGCTCACCCTCACCGCGGCGTTCGAGATCGCGCTGGCCTGCGATCTGATCCTGGCCGCGCCGAAGGCGAAGTTCGGGCTGGTGGAGATCGTGGTCGGGTTGACGCCGTCGATGGGCGGGCCGCAGCGGCTGGCCGAACGGGCCGGGTCGGGCCGGGCCCGCGAATTGGTGATGACCGGTGACCTGTACGACGCGGAGACCATGCGCGAATGGGGTGTGGTGAACCAGATTCACGAGGATCTCGACACTGCGGCGGTCGCGCTGACCCACCGGCTGGCCGAGGGGCCCACCCGTGCGCATGCCGCCACCAAACGGATCATCGAGGCGTGGCGGTCGGGTGGGGTGGCGCACGCGGACTCGGTGACCCCGCAGGTGTCCGGTGACCTGTTCGCCACCGAGGACCTGCCGCGGGCGGTGCGCAGCTTCTTGGAACTGGGACCCGGGAAGGCCACCTACCGGGGGCGCTGACACACACCGGGTGACGATTTCGTCATCGGCCCGGGCGATTCGCCGACTCCGCACCCGAATTTGTGATCTGCATCATATAGTCACAAGTGTCAGGCTGTTCGACTGTGCGGAGGTCCGATGCAAGGCAGTACGACCACGACCATCGGGCCCGCGGCCGGTCCGTCCGGCTCGGCACGGCAGTCCACCGGCTCCGGCCGCCGGCCGGAGCCGGTGGAGTTCCATATCGTCGACGCCGGCGCCGCCGCGCCGCTGTCGCGCGGCGCGGACGGTGTCCTGCGCTACGGCAATCTCGGTCCCGCCCTCACCGAGCTCCTCGATCTCCAGGTGCACGCGTTCTCCAACCGGGAGGCCGTGGTCGAGGTCGGCGGCGGCCGGCTGACCTACCGGGAGCTGTGGCATTCGGCCTCCCGGGTGGCCGGTGGGCTGCAGGAGCACGGGATCGGCTACGGGGACCGGGTCGCGGTGCATATGCCCCCCGGGGTGCGCTGGGTGCAGGCGTTCCTCGGAGCGCTGCTCAGCGGGGCGGTACCGGTTCTGGTCCATCACGGGCTGCCGCAGGAGGCGGCCGACGAGGTCATCGCCGACAGCGATGCCGATTTCGTCCTGGGCCCGCCCGACCGGGGTTGTGGCGCCACCCGCAGCGACAGCCGGTGGGCCGCCGATCTGCCCGCCGGCGCCGCGTTCATCGATGACGGTGCGTCGCTCGGCGATCTGGCGCTGCTCTGTTACACCAGCGGTGCCGGGGCCGGCGGAGTGCCGACGGGGGTGGAACTGACCAACGAGAATCTGCTCTCCGCGATCCGCTCGATGGTCGCCGCCCTCGATCTGCCCACCGACGGGATGCGCAACCTCGTGCTACAGCCGCTGGCCCACGCCAGCGGCTGTGTCGACCAGTTGCTGCCCACCTTCGCGGTGGGCGGCACCGTGGTCCTGGCCCAGGGCACCGGCGCGGTGGCGGCGGCGATCGCCGAGGAAGGTGTGGATACGCTCGCCGCCAGTGCCCGTGTTCTCGGCGGCCTGCTGCCCGAGCTGGCCGCGGGACGGGCCGGTGGATTGTGCACCGAACGGGTGATCCGGATCAGCACGGCCGGTCGTCGCGCCGAAACCGGGGAGCCCGGGGCGACGTCCGCCGGTGATCTGGGTGCGGTCTTCCCCGCGGCCCGGCAGTGGGCGGTTTGGGGTGCGACCGAGACCAGCGGTATCGGCCTTGCGCTGGGGCCGACCGCCGGCCCGGCCTCCGACGCCGACGGTACGGTGCTCGGGTTCCCGTTCGGCGGTACCGAGCTGGCGCTGTACGGACCGGAGGCCGTGTCGGGGCGCGGCGAGCTGCTGTGCCGCGGCCCCAATGTGACCAGGCGCTACTGGAACGACCCGCAGCGCACGGCCGACCGTTTCACCGGTAGCTGGTTCCATACCGGCGATCATGTGCGCATCGGCACCGACGGACTGGTCCGGCGCAGCGCCTGAGCGTCAGGCGACGAGGCGTTCCCGCAGCCGCTCCCGCAGGTCGGGGGTGAGTCCGGCGGCGCTCAGATACGCATCGAAATCACCGTGCAGTTCGAGACCGGATTCCAGACCCGCGCGCAGGTATTCCTCCCGTACCTCGAGCACGGCCTGCGGCAGCTCCGCGCCGAACTCGTCCTTCAGCGAGGTGCGCAGTTCGGCGACCGCCTGATTGCTCAGCAGGTAGTCGGCGAAGATCTCGGACTCGGCGACCCCGACGGCGCGCAGCAGCGTGGCGATGGTCCAGCCGGTGCGATCCTTACCGGCGGCGCAATGCACCAGGACGGCCCCGCGGTCGGCGACGATCGCCTCGGCCAGGGCCGTGATGGCGGCGTGCGCCTCGGGCCGGGCCGGGAAATTGCGGTACACGTCCATCATGTAGGCGAGGGCGGCGCCGGGCGCGTCTTCCCGGCCCGCGCCCGCCTCGTGCGGGGGCGCGGTGACCGTACCGTCGTCGAAGGGGGTGATGTTCAGCCGGATCTCCGGGGGCAGGTGGTCGGCGCCGGCACGTTCGATCTCGAGATGACCGCGCAGATCGTGGACCGCCCCGACGCCCAGTTCCCGGAGGGTGGTGTGGCCGGCGTCGTCGAGCCGGCTGAGCTGAGCCGACCGGAGCAGGACTCCGGGGCGTGTCGTCCCGCCGTCGCGCAGGCGCAATCCGCCGAGATCTCGAAAGTTGAAGGTGCCGCTGATCCGGAGATGCCCGGCGAGGGGAGAGCTTGTCACCGCATCAGGCTAACGGGCGCCCGACCGGGCGCGTTGTGTGATGCCGCACAGCCGTCGAAGATCGCCGGACCACGGTCGTAGACTGGCCGACGGTCTCTGTCATGAGACGCTGTGGCGGTACGGGTACGTCTCCCGGGGGTCGGTCCAGGTGGGCCGGACGCACGTGTACCGGTTCCCCGGGGTATGTGGATTCGCTGCCGCCGGGACCGTGAAAACAGTCTTCGGGTACGAGTTTCCAGCCAGAACTGTTCTCAAACCCCGAAAACCTTCTAATATCGAGAAGACGGATTGGATAGGCTGCGATTTCCCGACCTATGCCTACCGATCCGGCCGGCCACTGCGGTGCCGAGTTTTCGGTCCGCAGTGTGCGAGTTGTTTGCCGAGGGAGCTTGCGTTGGGCGTACGTGGAGAAATAGCGGAGGTCCGGATTCGGTCGGCCGTGCGTGAAGCGGTCGATCATGCCGACGCGGTTATGGATATCACCGGATTACGGGCGCTGCGGGTGCTGCTGCACGCCGGGGTGAGCGCCTACTGGCCGCTCGTGAAGGCGACGCCGGTGCAGCAGATCCACGCCTACTCCAAGACCGTGCAGACGCTGTGCCGGCACTGGGACTCGACCGCGGACTATGTGCCCGACCCGGTGGTCTCCAAGCGGCAGCGTGCCCAGCAGCGTGATGTGATCGAATGGCTCGAGCTGTGTGCCGCACGTTCCGGCACCCGCTGGATCGAGCCGGTCGAATCGGTGGCGTCCTACGTGATCATGGTGGTCCAGGGTTCGGTGCTGCGCTGGCTGGCCGATTGTGACGATGAGGTCGTCCTGGTCGCCTTCGACGATCTGGTCTCCAATCTGATCACCCGCGCGATCGACACCGGAAACTCCTCTCGATAAAGCTGGACGTTCGACCAGTACGATGGTTGAGTGGTCCGGGTGAGTGCGACCTCGCCGATTGCCCCACTGCACGCGGCCACCGCGGACCTGGACCCGCCATTGGCCGCGGTGGACCTCACCGCACTGCGGTCGAATGCCGCCGACCTGGTGCGCCGTGCCGCGGGTCGGCCCATCCGGGTGGCCAGTAAATCCGTACGCTGCCGCGCGGTCCTGGAGGAAGTGCTCGGTACCGGGCTGACCGCCGCGGGCGGCTTCGCCGGCCTCATGTCCTATTCGGCGGCCGAGGCGATCTGGCTGGTCCGGCAGGGCGCCCGTGATGTGCTGCTCGGCTACCCGAGTGCCGATCGCGCGGCGCTGGCCGAACTCGGCGGCGACCCGGTCCTGCTGGCGGCGATCACGCTGATGGTCGACGATGTGGCGCAGCTCGATCTCATTCGGGCCGCGGTCGGCAGCGCGACCGTGCATCCCCGGATCTGCCTGGACGTGGACGCCTCGCTGCGGATCGGTCCCGTGCATCTCGGGGTGCGTCGCTCGCCGATCCGGACCCCGGACCAGGCCGCCGAACTGGCCGAGACGGCCGCCGCCCGCGGATTCCGGGTGGTCGGGCTGATGACCTACGAGGCGCAGATCGCCGGGCTGCCGGACACCTCGCTGCCGGTGCGGCTGGTGAAGAAGGCCTCTGCTCGGGAGATCGGCCGCCGCCGCGGCGCGGTGCTGGACGCCGTACACGCGGTGACCGGTCCGCTCGAGATCGTCAACAGCGGCGGTACCGGTTCGATCGAATTATCCGCCGCCGCACCGGGCGTCACCGAGATCACCGCAGGATCGGGCCTGTACGTACCGACGCTGTTCGACGGATATCGATCGTTCCGTCCAAGGCCCGCAATGTTTTTCGCGTTACCGGTACTGCGCCGGCCGGCGCCCGGAATGGTTACGGTTTTCGCCGGGGGATATATCGCATCCGGGCCGGCGGGGGCGACGCGGGTGCCCGAACCGGTGTGGCCGAAGGGGTTACGGCTGCTCGGTACGGAAGGGGCGGGCGAGGTGCAGACGCCGCTGGCCGGCGCCGCGGATCTGTCGATCGGGGACCGGGTGTGGTTCCGGCACGCCAAGGCCGGTGAGCTGTGTGAACGGTTCGACCGGTTGTATCTGGTGGACGGTGACGGCTCGCGCGCGGCGGTGCCCACATATCGTGGTGAAGGTAAATGTTTCGGATGAGGCCGACACGAATTCGGCGTGGCCCATATTCGGCGGTAATTCCTCTCGGGCCGAGTAATTCCGGGTAACGGCACCGACTGTCCCAGCAGGATGAATCGGTCCGTGAATACCTATCGGTTCTCCAATCGCACGAACCGGGAAATACTCGCCAATTCATCGAGCGTCTCCGGCAGGAATTCGGTGAGTAGCGGGGAACGTACGATCACCGCGCGCCGGCGGGCCCGGCCCACCGCATCGTGTACCAGTGCGGGCGACAGCAGCGCACCGACGGTGATCGGCGAATCCTCGGGGCTCGACGCCGCCAGGGAGAGCAGGACCACCGCCGCCTCTCGTCCGCGGAGCAGATCCGGGGTGCCCACCAATACTTCCTCGAACCGCGCCCGCGCCAGCAGGCTCCGGATCCGGCTCACCTGAGCACGGTACGGGGACACCACGACAATGTCGTGCGGTTGCAGGAGCCGGGGCCCGGTGCCGTCATCCCATCGCTGTCCCAGCAGGTTCCGGATCTGGTGCAGGACCTCGCGGGCTTCGGCGTCGGAGGCCGTGCTGTCGCCGTGGTGCTCCACCGGCACCGTGGTGATTCCGGGCTCGACGGCATCGGCGAACGGCTCGGCGGGCGGCGGATACGCCCGCAACCGGCCGTCGAAGTAGAGCGGTGACAGCGCCTCGCTCAACCGCGGATGCAGGCGCCGGGTCCGGCCCAGGAAATATCCATGGGTGGACGGCAGTGTCACGTGACCGGAACTCGGCCAGGTGAGGGCCGGTGTGCGCACCGGTTCCGGATGCGGGCCCGGATCGGGATCGTACCGGGCTGCCGGGTCACCGGTGAGCAGCAGATTGCGGGCACTCACCGAGACCGCGGCCGTGGTCGCCAGTGGGAAGGCGTTCGCGTCGGCGATCACCAGGAGGTCCAGCGAATCACGCGGGATCCGTAGCGGGTCGGTGAAGTCGGCGGGGGTGCCGCCCACCACGCAGCCGCGGATCGCGTTCGCCAGGAACCGGGGATAGCGGTCGGCTTCGAGGATCAGCCATTCGGGAGCCACGGCCACCGAGTCGCTCTTGGCGACCAGCTCGGGCAGCACACCCGCGCGCACCACCGCGTCGAGCAGATTCTCGACCGGCGCGACGGTCGGCGCGACGATACCGATCCGCCAGTTGTCCCCGGCGACCAGCGCGGCCAGCACATCGGCCAGGACGGCGGTCCGGCCGGTTCCGGTGGGAGCCTGCACCGCGAGATACGAACGATCCAAGTCGCGCAGCGCCGCGGAGATCGCGGCCCGCGGGTCTTCCCCGGCGGGCGGTAGCTGCGACCCGGCGGTGCCCGGGGCGGTGGCGCCGAGGCGGGGTGGGCGGCGGGTCAGCAGGTCGAACAGCGGCGACGCGGGGATCGCGGGCAGCGAGACGAGCAGCTGCCGGCCGATATCCTCTACCGCGTCCGCCGCGGCGACGGGCGGGTCCGGCAGTGCCGGTGCCAGCGCGACCGGCAGTTCGTCGTGCGGTTCGGCCCCGGGCGCCAGGGTCTCCTCCAGGCGCACGGTATCGGCGAAATCGGTGTCCACCGCACAGCCGAGAACCGTGGCTTTCCCGCAGGTACGGACGGCCCGCGGCGCGCGTCCCGCGGGTTCGTAGACCACGCAGACCGTGGTGCCCGGCGCGAGGCCCGGACCGGCCAGCCGGCCGGTGATCCGCAGGAAGCGGCGCACCGTATCACCGGGACCGATATGCCATTTCGTATCGACCGCGGCCGAATCGGCCACCATGACCCCGGGTGCGGCGGCCCAGTCGGCCGGCGGATGGGTCAACCGGTCGATATGCGCCCACCAGGCCGTCTGCTGTTCCCGGCGGTGATAGCCGAGCAGCGCGGAGGTCAGTGCGGCGACCCGGTGCGGTTCCGCCGGGTCCTCCGTCTCCACGTCCGGGCGCCGCGCGGCGAATTCGGCCAGGGCGGCCTCGGTGGACGAGGGTTGCGCCGAGGGCGTTTCACGCAGCAGGCGGTCCAGCGTCTGGACGTGCCCGACCGGCGGGTCGCCCATCTGTGCGCGTAACCGGTCCGCGAGCCGCAGCACGGTACGGGCCCCGGGATCCGCCGGGGTGCCGTCGAGCACCGCGGCGACGGCGGGCAGCGCGTAGGTCTGCGATCCGGCGACGAAAGCGCCCCGGAATATCGGATACAGGTCCACCAGGGTGCCCGCCCGCAGCAGCACGTCCACGGTTTCCTCGCCGAAGCCGAGCCGGGCGGCGGTGTGTAACAGAAATGTCCGGGCGGCGGCGGTGTAGTGGTAGATGTGCAGATCGGGCTCGGCCAGCAGCGGTTCGGTGAGCGCGGCGAGGATATCGGTGAAGGCCCGGCGCCCCACGGCGCGCAGTTCGTGCCGTCGCGTGAGCGTGACCCCGGGGGATTCGAGCGGGATCTCACGGGTCAGGCGGACGGTATCGCGGGCGGCGATCTCGATCCGTAACCGGCCCGGGGCGACCTCGTCGACGTCGAGTGCGAGGTCGCCGGGGGTGGCGGCGGGCAGCATATCGAGGGCGGACGGGTCGGCGGTGACGTATTCGCCGCGGCCGGAATGTTCCTGGCGCAGCTGGACGAAGGCCTGGGTGCGCAACCGGGTCAGCAGGCGCGGGGGTATCTCCGGGGTGGCGACGGTACGGGTGGTGAGCCGGTCGATGGTGGCGACACCGGCCGCGCGCAGAGCGGCCCGCGTGGGCAGATCCATTCCGGCGACCAGCAGCAGATCCCGGGCCTCGGCGCGGGCGGCGCGGCAGACGGCGCACCGGTGGCAGGCGCGGAAGCGCGGATCGCCCCACTGCACCGGCAGCAGTTCGCTGGAATGCTCGGCCAGGATCTCGGTGACCCGTTGTCGCCGGGCCGAATACACCGGCCGGGTGTCGGAGAGCTCGACGTGGTGGCTGCCGGTTTCCGAGTGGACCGACAGTTGCGGGGCGACCCGGACCGATCGTTGCTCGAACAGCGCCGCGGCGACGGTGATCCGCAGCGCCGTGGCGACCGGCCCCGAACCGTCGGTATCGACGCCGTGCAGCCGGATACCGTCGGCGGTGCGGGTCAGCAGATCGGCGGAGGCGAACACCTCCCCGTCGGAGATGAGCGGATCGCGCACCGCCGGTGCGCCGGAGTCGAGGGCGGCGAGGGTTTCGGTGTGCGCCGTGGACAGCGCCGCGAGCGCATCGGGCGACACTCCCGGCCGGGGGATCTCGATCAGCGCGCTCGTGTATCGCTGCCGGATATCACCGAGCACCCGGTCGATTGCCGTGATCGCGTGGCCGTCGCGCGCGTGATCGGCTGTCGCGTACCCGTTGTCACCATCGGGGAGCGGGCCCACGGTGCCCAGTTCGGCGTCGAGCGCGCGCAGCAGCGCGAATTCGCAGCGCGCGGCGCGCACCAGATCCGCGGCGCCGTACACCACCCGATCACCGACAACGAACAACGACGGCCCTCCTGCGCCCAGTGCCACTCCGGCCGGCGCTCGCGCGCGGGCCGGACGGGCCCCACTGTAGCCATCGGGTCCGACCTGGTGGAACGGGCCGTCGCGTCAGGAACGCGGTTTCCGGCGATCCTGACGCTTCGGGCCGTCGCGCCGGGGGCCGCGGCCGATGAAGCGATGCCCGGGCGGGCCCTGGTCGAGCTGCAGCTGGATCAATACACCGCTGATGCGGGTGCTGCGCAATGCCTCCAGGGTCTCCGGCGGCAGCTGGGCGGGCAGTTCCACCAGGCTGTGGTCCGGCCGGATACTGATATGCCCGAAATCGCTGCGCCGCAGGCCGCCCTCGTTGGCGATGGCGCCGACGATCGCGCCGGGCACCACCCGGTGCCGTTTGCCCACGCTGATGCGGTACGTGGCCAACTCCGCGCCGGTCGCGCGATGCCGGGACGCACCGCGACGTTCCTCGAAGCCGCCTTCCTCGAACCGGCGCGGCGCCCGTTCGCGCCGCGGCCGCTCCACCGGCTCCGGTTCGGGTTCGAGGAAGAAGCTGTCCCCGTCGTGCGCCGCCACCGCCAGCGCGGCCGCGATATCGGCCAGCGGGGTGTTGTGCTCCTGCTCGTAGTCCTCGATCAGTTTGCGGAACAGCGCGAGATTGTCCGAGCTGAGATTCTCGGTGATGGCGTCGCCGAACTTCGCGACCCGCTGGGCGTTCACATCGTCGACGCTGGGCAGCTGCATCTCGGTCAGCGGATGCCGGGTGGCGCGTTCGATGGATTTGAGCAGATGGCGTTCGCGCGGGGCGACGAACAGCAGCGCCTCGCCGCTACGGCCCGCGCGGCCGGTCCGGCCGATGCGGTGCACATAGGATTCGGTGTCGTGCGGGATGTCGTAGTTCACGACATGGGAGATCCGGTCCACATCGAGCCCGCGGGCGGCGACATCGGTGGCGACCAGGATGTCGAGTGTGCCCGCTTTCAGCTGACCGATGGTCCGTTCCCGCTGGGCCTGGGCGATATCGCCGTTGATGGCCGCGGCGGAGAAACCGCGGGCGCGCAGTTTCTCGGCCAATTCCTCGGTGGCCTGTTTGGTACGCACGAAAATGATCATGGCCTCGAAGGACTCCACCTCGAGGATCCTGGTCAGCGCGTCGAGTTTGCGCTGATGCGATACCAACACCCAGCGCTGGGCGATATTGGTGGCGGTGCTGGTCTTGGCCTTGACCGTGATCTCGACCGGCTCGCGCAGGTACTGCTTGGAGATCTTGCGGATCGCCGCGGGCATGGTGGCGGAGAACAGCGCCACCTGCTTCTCGGCCGGGGTGTCGGCGAGGATGCGCTCCACATCCTCCTGGAACCCCATCTTCAGCATCTCGTCGGCCTCGTCGAGCACCAGATAGCGCAGCTTCGACAGGTCCAGGGTGCCCTTTTCCAGATGATCGATCACCCGGCCCGGGGTGCCCACCACCACCTGGGCGCCGCGCCGGAGACCGGACAGCTGGACCCCGTAGCTCTGGCCGCCGTAGATCGGCAGGACATGGGTGCCCGGCATATGCGTGGCGTAGCGGCCGAACGCCTCGGCGACCTGGATCGCCAGTTCCCGGGTGGGGGCGAGCACCAGCGCGGCCGGCTGTTTGCCGGCGGGATGCTCCTGCAGCAGGCCCATCAGGATGGGGATCGCGAAGGCCGCCGTCTTACCGGTACCGGTCTGTGCCAGACCGACTACATCCGTGCCCGCCAACAGCGGCGGGATGGTCGCGGCCTGGATGGGGGAGGGCGATTCGTAGCCGACGTCGGCGATGGCCGAAAGGATGCGGTCATCGATACCGAGATCTGCGAAGGACGGTCCGGCGGTTTCGGGTTCGGTCTCCCCGGGGTTCTCGCCCAGGTTGTCGTCGCCCTCATTGGTGCTCATTGACCAGGAGTTTACTGGTACGGCCTGGTCGTCCGGCCCACCGGCCCATACGGTGTCAGCATGAACGCCGCCCCCACCGAGCTCTCCGACCCTCCGCACGCCGGTACGACGGTTCTCGCGGTCGTGCAGTTCGCACCGCATACCGATATCGAGGCCAATCTCGCCGCACTCACCGCGCAGGTGCGGGCAGCGGCCGAGCAGGGCGCCCGGATCGTGGTGGCTCCCGAGTATTCGATGTTCGCGCTCGGCCGGCTCGACGAGCGGGCCCTGGCCGCCGCGCAACCGCTCGACGGCCCGTATGTCACCGCCTTGTCGGAACTGGCCGTCGAGACCGGGGTGTACCTGGTCGCCGGGATGGTGGAGACGGCCCCGCCCGGTGACGAGCGGATCCACAACACTCTGGTCGTGCTCGGTCCCGACGGCTCCCTGCGCACGCACTACCGCAAGGTGCACCTCTACGACGCGTTCGGTCAGCGCGAATCGGAGGTGGTGGCGCCCGGACCGCTGGACGAACCGGCACTGTTCACCGCCGACGGACTCACCTTCGGACTGCAGACCTGTTTCGATCTCCGCTTCCCGGAGGGGTTCCGGCGACTGGCCGTGTCCGGCGCGCAGGTCCTGCTGTTGCCCGCGCAGTGGATCCCCGGACCGGGCAAGGTCGATCAGTGGACCACGCTGCTGCGGGCCCGAGCCATCGAGAACACGGTGTATGTGGCCGGTGCCGACCAGTGCGGGCCGCGCGGTGCCGGTGCCTCGATGATCGTCGACCCCGCGGGCCGGGTGCTGGCCGAACTGGCCGACGCGCCCGGTATCGCCGTCGCGGAGCTGGAGTCCGGCCTGGTGGACCGGGTCCGGCGGACCAACCCGAGTCTTGCGCTGCGGAGATTCGTGGTCACCGCGCCGGAAGCGAGTAGCGTCGACAGGTAATGCTCTACGCCGACCGTCTCACCGCCGGGCGCGCACTGGGAAGCGAACTGACGCACCTGCGTGCGGAGCACCCGCTGGTGCTCGGACTGCCCCGCGGCGGGGTTCCGGTGGCGGCGGCGGTTCGCGATATCGTCGGCGGCGATCTCGATATCCTGCTGGTCCGCAAGCTCGGGGTGCCCTGGCAGCCGGAGCTCGCGGCGGGCGCGATCGGGGAGGAGGGCGCGCGGGTGCTCAATGCCGATGTACTGCGCCAGACCGGACTGGACCGGGCGCGGATCGAGGCGATCGAGGCGGCCGAGCGCGCCGAACTGGACCGCCGCCGCCTCGTCTGGCGCGGTGAAGTCCCGCCGATCCCGCTACGGGACCGGACCGTGGTGATCGTCGACGACGGGGTGGCCACAGGGGCGACCATGGTCGTGGCCTGCCGGGTGGCCCGGGCCCGGCAGCCGCGGCGGATCGTGGTCGCGGTACCGGTATCGGCGCCCGAGGCGCTCGACCGGATCCGCGCCGAAGCCGACGAGGTGGTGTGCCCGCAGGCGCCGTCGGCGCTGGCCGGGGTGGGCGGGGCCTACCGCGATTTCCACCAACTCGACGACGCCGAGGTGACCGAGTTGCTCCGGCCGGACGCCCGGTGAACGGTACCGGGCGTCCGGAGCCGGGCAGGCCGGGTTACAGCTCCGGCTGGGCGTAGTCGGCGACCTGCGCGGTCAGCACCCGCAGGTGCTCCAGCGAGCTACCGAGCGTGCGCTCGATGGCCGTGAGCCGGGCCACGTAGTGGCTCACCGGGTACTCGGAGGTGACGCCGATCCCGCCGTGCATCTGGATCGCTTCCTGGCCGATATGCCTCGCCGACCGGCTGACCTGCAACCGTGCCCGGGATGCGATGACCCGGTTCCCGGCGTCGTCGACCAGCGACGCGGTGAGGTAGTAACTCATACTGCGGGCCAGTTCGAGCGAGACGTACATGTTCGCGGCGCGCTGGGTGAGGGTCTGGAACTTCGACAGCGTGACACCGAACTGTTTACGGGTTTTCAGATAGTCGGTGGTCAGCCGCAGCGACTCCGCCATCGCCCCGATCGCTTCCGCGCACAACCCGGCCTGGGCCCGGGCGAGCTCCTCGTCCACGGCGCTCGTGGCATCGCCTCCGGTACCGAGCAGTTCGGCGGCCGCGCCGTCGAGGACGATCTGGGCGCCGCGCAGGCCGTCGACCGTCGCGTAGGAGGTGCGGGTTACCCCGGTGGCGTCGGCGGCGACCAGGAACAGGCCCAGGCCGCCGTCGGGCAGGGTCGCGCTGACCACCAGCTCGTCGGCGCAGTCGCCGTGCGGTACCGGGTTCTTGGTGCCGCTGAGCGTGTAGCCCTCGCCCTGGGCGGTGGCCGTGGTGGCGATCGCGTGGTCGGGCCAGCGGGTGCCGGGTTCCCCGTGCGCGAAGGCCAGCAGTTTCGACCCGGCGGCGACCTCGGGCAGGACACGCCGGCGCTGGTCGGACGTGCCCACCGTGCCGATCAGCCCGCCCGGCACCAGGACCGCGTCGAGCAGCGGTTCCGGCGCCAGCCGCCGCCCGATCTCCTCGAGCACCAGCATGGTCTCCACCGGGCCCGCCTCCATACCACCGTCCTCTTCGGCGAAGCTCAGGCCGAGCACGCCCAGTTCGGCGAGCTGATTCCAGACCTGTCGGTTCCAGCCGAGGTCGGTACCGATGACCTCCAGCCGGGATTCCGGGTTGTAATTGCGATTCAGCAGGTCGCGCACCGTATCGCGGAGCAGGGCCTGTTCATCGGTGAGATCGAAATCCATTACCTGACCTCACAATCCGAGGATCGAGGAGGCGATGATGGTGCGCTGCACCTCGCTGGAACCTCCGTAGATGGTTGTCTTGCGGTAGTTGAGGTAGCTCGGACCCGAGCGCTGCGCCCATTCCGGCGAGGCGATATCCGTGGCGTGTACCGGCAGCGCGTCGGGGCCGGCGATATCGAGCAGCAGCTCGGTGGCGGCCTGCTGCAGTTCCGAACCGCGCATTTTCAGCACCGACGACGCGGGGTTGGGTTTGCCCTCGGTCGAGTTCGACACCACCCGCAACTGGGTGAGTTCCAGCGCGAGCAGCTCGTTCTCCAGTTCGGCGATACGTGCCGCGAACAGCGGGTCTTCGAGCAGGGTTCCGGAACCCGACCTGGTGGCGGCCGCGTATTCCTTGGCCACGCCGATCCGCACCTTGGTGCGGGCGACGGCGGTGATCCCGGTGCGCTCGTTGCCGAGCAGGAACTTGGCGTAGGTCCAGCCCATGTTCTCCTCGCCGACCAGCTGGTCGGCCGGAACGCGGACGTTCTCGAAGAAGACCTCGTTGACCTCGTACCCGCCGTCGATGAGTTTGATCGGCCGGATGGTGACACCGGGCGATTTCACGTCGAAGAGCAGGAAGGAGATCCCGGCCTGCTTCTTCGGGGCGTTCGGGTCGGTGCGGACCAGGCAGAAGATCCAGTCGGCCCACTGGGCGAGGGTGGTCCAGATCTTCTGGCCGTTGACGATGTAGGAGTCACCGTCGCGCACGGCGGTGGTGCGCAGCGAGGCCAGGTCCGAACCGGCGTCGGGTTCGGAGAAGCCCTGGCACCACCAGATGTCGAGGTTGGCGGTGGCCGGCAGGAAACGCTTCTTGAGTTCCTCGGAGCCGAACTGCGCGATGACCGGGCCGACCATGGTGGCGTTGAAGGTCAGTGGGTCCGGCACGCTGGCGAGCTGCATCTCGTCCTGCCATAGATGCCGCTGCATCGGAGACCAGTCCTTGCCGCCCCATTCGACCGGCCAGTTCGGTACGGCCAGGCCGTGCTCGTTGAGGATCCGGTGGGAGGTCACGACGTCCTCGCGAGACAGCTCGTGACCGTACTTCACGCGTTCCCGGATCTCGGCCGGGATCGCGGTGGTGTAGATCTTCCGCAGCTCGTCACGGAAGGCGACCTCGTCGGGAGACAGAGTTAATTTCATACACATCTCCAAATATGTCTCGATTGTCCCGCATAGAATTTACACCCCTCCCCGATCCTGCCGTGTCGAGTGCATCACATATGCCGGGAGCGCACGGTCGATCACGGCGGACGAGAGCGGAGTGTGACCGGGCGGCAACCGGACGGGCCTGGTACTTTGCTGCGGTGGGCGGGGGTCGCCGGCCCGATCCGGCACCATCGCCCCGATCGGATGTAGGGAGTCAGCAGTGCACAACAAAATTGTCGCGCGCACCGCGGCCACGGCAGCCGCCCTCGGTATCAGCGCAGTGCTCGCCTGCACACCGGCGGCCGCGGCACCCGCGCCCACCCCGGCCGAAGCGGCGATGCAGGCGCTCACCGAGCAGGCCGCCGACAAACCGGAAACCCGCGCCGGTGTGGACGCGCTGGATCGCTATGCCGACTTCGTCGCGGCCAACCACATCAGCACCATCGGTCTGTACACACCCTTCGTCTACGCGGCGCCCACCTTCGGCTGCGGTAGCAACGGCCCGATCACGACCATCATCGCGGCCGGCACCGCCAACGGTCCCAGCGCCAACATCAGCGGCACCCCCGGCACCCTGACCTTCCATGCCACCCCCGGCCACCCCGGCCTCCCGCAGGCTTCCGGCCTCGTGGTCGCCTGGATCAATATCAACAACGGGCGCAGCGGTCTCGATATGCTCGACGATCTCACCGAGTTCGGCACCCCGTCGCTGTCCCGGACCGTGGACAGCGGTCCGGGTACCGTCCTCGCGTCCATGTGGGGCACCATCAACTATCCGGACGCGCTCTGTGTGATGACGCCCACGGTCGGCATGTTCCCGGTGCCCGAGGCGCCCGCCCCGGCCCCCGCTCCGGCGCCGCAGTCCGCCCCCGCGGAACCGGGCGCCCCGGCCCCCGCACCTGCGCCTGTGCCGGAACCGGCGCCTGCGCCCGCCCCGGCCTGACCCACCGGCGCGAGCGGTACGGTCCGCGGTAGCGCGGACGGGATGGCCACCGCCGGCGGATCGTGGCCCCCCAACGGCCTGTCATTCTTTGCCAGAATCCGGCCATGGGTTTCTTCGACGGCGTGCGCGGCCGCCTGCACTATCGGAACCGACCGGTCGACGGGGCCGCGACCGGCCTGGTGTTGCTGCCGGGTACCGGTCAGCACAGCGGGCATTACCACGAGTTCGCCCGGCAGTTGAACGAGGCGGGTATAACGGTCTGGACGCTCGACCCGGCGGGGCAGGGGCTCAGTGAAGGCGATCCCGGAGCCCGCCCGGTCCTCTCCGAACTCGTCGCGGACGCGGCCGCGCTCTTCGACCTGGCGCGGACGCAGGCCCCGGAACTCCCGCTCACGTTGATGGGGCATTCGCTCGGCGCGATCACCGCGCTCGCCGCATTGGGTGCCACCCCGCCGGCCCTGGACCCCGCCGTCGCGGCGAACCCGGCGATACCCGCCGATGCGCCGGTGGGGCTGGTGCTGTGTGGTACTCCGACGCGCGCCCTCGACGATCCCGGGCCGCGGCTCCCACCGGTCCTGGTCGTCCACGGGGTGGACGACCGCCGGGCGCCGATCGACCCGGTCCGGGTGTGGGCGCGCCGGCGCGAAGCGGTGGAACTGCGCGAATACGCCGATGCCGGACACGATCTGCTGCACGAGCGGGTGCGCGCCCGGGTGACGGCCGATATCGTGCAGTGGACGCAGGAGATCGTCGCGGGGCCGGTGCGACGACCGTGAAATCCGCTGTGTGACAGCGGAGCAGGAAGGGGGACACGATGCAGCCGAACGCGATCACCACGCTCGATTCCGCCGTCGAAGACGGACAGCTGTGGATCGACGGCGTCCTGGTGGCCGAGGGCGCGCCGGAACAGTGCGCGGTGCGCTACGAACAACTCGCCGACCAGGTGGACGCCCAGATCGATACGTTGTCGGCGGCGGTGTCGCTGCCGGGTTTCGGGGGCTTCGACTCGGGTGCGGCACTGCGCTCCGGATTCGAGGGCAAGGCCGCCGAGGCGATCGCGGCACTGCGGCGATACTCCGATACCGCCCGGCAGCTCGCGCACACCTTCCGGGCCGCCGCGGCGGCCTACCGCGAATCCGATACCGAGACCGCCGCGGCGCTCGGGACCGCCGAACCGACGGGGGTTTCCGGTGCGTGAACTACCCCGCGCCGGGGCGCGCGGTGTGCACTACCGCGTCGATCCCGAGTACGCACCCACCGTGGAAGTATTCGACAATCTCACCCACCGGCAGATATACGCCGGGGTGGCCGCCATGAACCCGTCGATGCTGCAGACCGGCGGCCAGGCCTGGCAGAGTGCGGCGACCGGTCTCACCGACGCGGTGGCACAGGCGCATACCGAGATCCGCGGCGCCATCGCCGACGGCTGGCGCGGGTCGGCGGCCGGTCCGGCCGCGGCCGCGGTTCGTGATTTCGAGGCCGCCGGGCGGCATCTCGCCGATGTGCTCGCCGACGTCGGGCAGCGGCTCGGCCGTGCCGGGGACGCCGCGGAAACATTGCGCGCCGCGATCCCCGAACCCTCCGGCGCCGAACCGGATCTCGCGGCGGCGCTGCTGGACCCGCATGCGGCCACCGGCAATATCGCCGTGCAGCGGACCGCCGGCGACGATCGCGCCGAGGTGGTGCGGGTGATGGACAGCGTCTACATCGGTGCCTTCGTCCCGACCGGCGCCCAGGTGCCCGCATTCCCCGATCTCCCGGACGCGCTGCCGGGCGCCGAGACGCCGGACGGAGCGGCCCCGGCCGCGCCCGCGGTGCCGAGCCCGGAAACCGCGGCGGGACAGCGGTCGCACTCCGAACCCGCGCCGACGACGGTGGGTGACCGGCAGCCGGTTCCGGCGTCGTCCGAAGCCGCGACCCCGGGCGAGCCGGGGACGCCGGCGGTCACGGTCTCCGGTGTCCGGCCCGATGCAACGAACCTCGCTGCGGCCGGCTCCGGCCCCGACAGCACGGCCGCGGCGGCTACCCACCAGGTCGCCGCGTCCGCCACCGCGACCGCGGCGGCACCGGTCACCGCCGGGCCCGCGCCGGCGAGTCCGGCGACGGGTGTCCCGCTGTTCGCCGCCCCGGTCCGCGCGGCGGGTTCGACCGGCGATCAGGAACGTTCCCGGGACGAACAGCAGCGGTCCGCGGGCGGCGAGGCGGTCACCGGGATGGGCGCGGGCGCGATCGGCGGTCTGATGGGCGGCGCCATGGCGGCCGATACGGTCCGATCAGGCACCCCGGTGGCGCCGCGCCCCGAGCGGACCGCTCCGGCCGAGGACGATCTCCACTTCGCCGACGAGGAACTCACCTATCTGGAACCCGGCGAACCGGCCGGGCAGTTGATCGGCGCCCTGGATCCCACCACTCCGCCGGTGCTGGGTGAGTGGACGGAAGAGGAGTGAACTGGCTCCTCACTCCGGACCAGTTCGCGCTGGCGTGGGAACGGACCGTCGGCGACCGTATTCCCTATCCGCTGGCGGTGCGCCTGTCGGCTCGCGATTCCGTCGAGCGCACCGCCCAGCTACCCGCCCTACGGCAGTGGTGCGACAGCACTCTCGACGCCGACCTGGAGGCGGCGCTACGGGTGCTGGCCGGTCCCGAGGTCAGCGTGGCGACGTTCGCCCAGGACGGTTACCGGGCCCCGGCCGTGCGGATACTCGGCGCGTCGGCGGGCCGGATCGGAGTGGTCGCCACCCAGCGGCCGGGCCCGCAGCCGGACCGGGGTGGCGACCTGCGGATCACCGCCGGCACCGCTACCTCGCTGCCGGTGCGGGTGATCGCGGCGCTGCCGGCCGTGGCCGCCGGGACCGGAGGGCGATTGCGCGCGGCGCGCAGCGAGGTTGTCGAGGACGGCCGGGACCGGGTCACCGTCCCGGTGTCCGGGCCCACCGCGGCGACCCGGATCCGTAAGCGGCTCAAACTACCCCGCGACGGTATCGGCCAGATCGTGGTGTCGGTACACCGGAACACCGGGCCGGCCCCGTTCGGCGTGCTGTGCTGGGTGGATATTACCGGCGACGGCCGCTACGCGGTCCATACCGGCAAGGATGTCGAGATCGCCCCGGTGGGCGCCGAAGGTTTCACCAATGCCCTGCGGCCCATGGTCGCCGCCGCCCAGCGGTCGGTCGCCTACGCCGAACACTGAGTACCGGGATCGGGTCAGTTACCGGGTGCGACGGTGACGGTCGGGGTGGGCAGGAGCGGCTCTTCGGTGGAATCCGGTGTGGTCGAGTCGCCGGTCGTGGGTGTGGCGACCCGGGGTGCGACGGGGACCCGCGTGGGCGTCGACTCCGCCGGGACGCTTTCCGCCGTATCCGTTTCCGGGGACCCCGGCTCGTCCACCGCGGCCGGAGGTTCGGCCGGCACCGCGGCCGGAGGTTCGGCGGGGGGCGGCGCCGGGGGGGCGCTGGATGGTGTGACCGGGGGTTCGGCGGGCGGCCGGGCTTCGGCTTCGGGCGGAACCGGGGCGATCACCACGGTCGTGTCCGGAGCCGGTGCGGGAATCGGGGACTCGGTGTGGGCCGGCTCCAGCGGCGGACTCGGCAGCGAGGCGGTGGTCCAGCCGGGCTCGGCCGGGTCGGTCGGATCCGGGGTGGCGGACAGGGTGATCCGGCGGGTGGTCTCGCCGGCGGTGGGTTCGGCGCCCGGACCCGCGGACGAGGTGACGGAGATCTGGTACTCCGGCGGGAGGGTCCGCCGGGGCGGCGGCTCCGGGGCCATCCGCCACGACGGTGACGGCGGTATCAGCACTTTCGCGACACCGGTGGCGGGCTCGCCGGTGAACCCCGCCGGTTCCGCGGCCTGCGGGCCGGAGCGGATCGGGGGCGGCGGTATGTAAGTGTCCTCGTGACCGATTCCGCACGCGCCGATGAGCACCAGCCCGAGGGAAACCGCCCCGGCGGCCGCCAGGGGTCCGGCGACCTTCGTTTTGCTCTCCATCGGTGACGCTCCTGTGATATGTCAGTGGCCCAACCTTAATTCAGCGCGCCGCGGAGAACTAGACCCCCATCTGCTGGTCCCCTGGTTACCGCGTGTAGAACGGTCGAGAAAGGGTACGGTTCAGGTATCGAATTGATATCAGCCGCGTGTCGCGGGCTTGTGTCGCGTAACAATCTTCGGGTTGTGGTCGTAGCGTATGTTGCTGAAGTGACGCATGAGACGCCGGAGTCTCGGTGACTATGCACTGAAGTGGTAGGCGCGCAACGATTTCCGGATCGGCGCCATCGAGGAGTAGATGATGGGAGACCAGACCACCACCGACCTGCCGGGCGCGGCGGAGGAATCCGCTGCGGCGGAGGCTCCGGAGCCGGCGGATCCTGAATCGCGTGGTACGGGTGCGACAGTGGGCAGAGTGCTGGGCTGGCTGGTCTTCGCCGGAGGGCTGGGTGCGGCGGCTTTCGGGATCGGGACCCTGCAGGTGATCATCACCGTGATCGGTCTCATTCTGGCGTGCACCGCGGGACTGACCCTGCTGAAGCTGCGGGCCGATGGGCCCGGTCCCGAACCCGAGGCGGGTATCGCCGGCTGAGCCGGCGGCCGCGCTGTGTTCCTCGACGATCCCGATCCGAGCGTTCGTGTGGCCCGGGGCCGGCGATTGCGCACTGGGTGGGACTCGTGTCCGATCCCCTTTCCGGCCAGCTGTTCACTCGCCGATTCGATCCCTCGTGGCCCGATTTCCGGCTGATCGCGCGTTTGCCCGGCTTCGGTTACGTCGGTACTTTGGGCTCCGGTCGGGTCGGATCAGAAAGAAGAGTGGAACATGATCGAAGCCGGGTCCGCGGCCCTGAATCTGGCGAATCTCGTCACGTCCATCGCCGCCAATGTGACCTATCTGCTGCAGGCCTGGGGAGTTCTCTGAGCGTTTGCCGACGATGTGGCGGTGTGCCCGGCGGGTGCGCCGCCACACCGCGTTCCGGGGCGCCCGTTCGTTGCCGGAGACGGCCCGCCCTCCGCGGGGGCGCTGCCCGTGCGGCGCGTGGGCGGATAACGTATGCGCTGTCGTGCATCGTCGCATTACCGCCCGAGAGGAGATGCTGTGCCCCAGCAGGTTCGAGGTGTCATCGCCCGCAGTGCCGGTGCCCCGGTCGAGTTGGTCCCGATCGTGATACCCGATCCCGGCCCCCGGGATGTGGTGGTACGGATCCAGGCGTGCGGGGTCTGCCACACCGACCTCACCTACCGCGAGGGCGGGATCAACGACGAGTTCCCGTTCCTGCTGGGTCACGAGGCCGCGGGTGTGGTGGAAACGGTGGGTTCGGCGGTCACCCATGTGGAACCGGGTGATTTCGTCGTCCTGAACTGGCGGGCGGTCTGCGGCCAGTGCCGTGCGTGTCGGCGCGGCCGCCCCTGGTACTGCTTCGACACTTTCAACGCCGGTGTGCCCATGACGCTCGAGGACGGCACCGAACTCACCCCGGCACTCGGTATCGGCGCCTTCGCCGACAAGACCCTGGTCCACGAAGGACAGTGCACCAAGGTCGATCCGGCGACCGATCCGGCGGTGGCCGGCCTGCTGGGCTGCGGTGTGATGGCGGGTCTGGGCGCGGCGGTGAACACCGGAAATGTCGGCCGCGGCGATTCGGTGGCGGTACTGGGCTGCGGTGGAGTCGGGGACGCGGCGATCGCCGGTGCCCGGCTGGCCGGCGCGGGCACCATCATCGCGGTGGACACCGACGCCCGGAAACTCGACTGGGCGCGCGAACTCGGCGCGACCCACACCATCGACGCGTCCACCACCGACGCGGTCGCCGGAATCCAGGACCTCACCGGCGGATTCGGTGCCGATGTGGTAATCGACGCGGTCGGCCGCCCGGAGACCTGGCAGCAGGCGTTCTACGCGCGCGATCTGGCCGGCACCGTGGTGCTGGTCGGGGTGCCGACCCCCGATATGACGCTGGAGATGCCGCTCATCGATTTCTTCAGCCGCGGTGGCGCGCTGAAATCGTCCTGGTACGGGGACTGCCTGCCGGAACGCGATTTCCCGATGCTGATCGACCTCTACCGGCAGGGCCGGTTGCCGCTGGACAGGTTCGTGACCGAGCGGATCGGGCTGGACGCGGTGGAGCAGGCCTTCCACACCATGCACGGTGGGCAGGTCCTGCGCTCGGTGGTGGTCCTGTGACGGCCCGGGTCGAACGGATCGTCACCGAGGGGCAGTTCTGCCTCGACGGCGGCTGCTGGGATGTGGCGAACAATATCTGGCTCGTCGGCGACGACGACGAAGTGCTGATCATCGACGCCGCGCACGACGCGCAGCCGATTCTCGCCGCCGTGGCCGGACGCCGAGTGACCGCCGTGGTGTGCACGCACGCGCACAACGACCACGTCACCGTGGCGCCCACTTTGTCGGCGGCGACCGGTGCGCCGATCTTCTTGCATCCCGACGACGATGTGCTCTGGCAGCAGACCCATCCCGGCGTGGAGTACCGGCCGCTGGCCGACGGCGAGGTGTTTTGGGTCGGTGGCGCGGAACTACGGGTCCTGCACACGCCGGGCCACTCACCGGGGTCGTGCTGTCTGTACTTCGGTGCGAGCGGCGAGGTGTTCAGCGGCGATACGTTGTTCGAAGGCGGACCGGGCGCGACCGGCCGGTCCTATTCCGACTACCCGACCATCCTCGCCTCCATCAACGAGCGACTGTTCGCGCTACCAGAGCAGACGGTGGTCCACACCGGGCACGGACCCGACACCACTCTCGGCGCCGAGCGGGCCAATGTGCCCGCGCAGGCCTGAGAAGCCACACCCCTATTCGGCGATGCCCCCACAGGTGTCGCCGAATCGGGTCGCTCCGCCGGGAGGTGATCGCCGAAGCTCCGGGCCGGGAGCGCCGCCGCGGGCCGCGGGCGTTCTCGGCCCACGGGCGACTCGGGCGATACCGGCACGGAGCCGACCGCGCTGTGGTCACCACGGCGAACCGCGTGACCGGCCGAGAACACCTGAACTGTCAGGTCGTGCGGGGCTCCAGCACGAATACCGGGATACGGCGTTCGGTCCACGACTGGTAGTTGTCGAAATCCGCGTACAGTTCGAGCAGTTTCGGCCACAGCCGGTCGCGTTCGGCATCGTCGGCGAGGCGGGCCCGCACCGGAATCCGGTCCTTGCCGATCTGCACGGTGGTCTCCGGCTGCGCGACGAGGTTGTGGTACCACTGCGGGTTCTTCGGCAGTCCGCCCTGCGAGGCGACCACGATGATGTTCGCGTCGTCGCGCAGGAACAGCAGCGGCACCGTGAACTGCTTACCGGATTTGCGGCCGGTGTGTTCCAGCAGCAGCGTGGGCACCGGTTTGCGGAAGCCCGCCCCGACGCGCCAGGTGCCGCCGATCCGGCCGCCGGTTTTCCGGTAGGCCCAGGTGTTGACCTTGGACATGTACTTGATGACAGTCGGCACGAAGGCCGAGTCGAGCTGTTTGGGGCGGTTGTTCACTTCTCGAAGCTCCGGTGCTCAGCGCAGGATCAACAGCGCGGATTTCTCGATGAGGTCGGCGATATCGGCGTAGGAGGCATAGCCCATACCGGCCCGGACGAGTGCACCCGCGTAGACCAGTTCCAGCGAGACGACCACGTCGGGATCCGGGTCTTGTCCCAGTGCGCGCTCGATACGGGTGCGGATCTCCAGGCCGATGCGGGCGCGTAGATGGGCCACATCGGGATCACGGCCGAGCAACGCGCTGGTGACCGCGCCGGAGACCTCCTGGTCGTCGGCGACCAGCATGGCGATGGCACGCAGTTCGGCCACCACCCGGACCGTGGGATCGGGATCCTCGCTGACCGGTGAGGGCGCCGCCACCAGCCGCCGCCAGAAGATCTCGGCGACCAGATGTTCCTTCGACGAGAAATAGGTGTACGCGGTGGCGGTGCCGACCCCGGCCGCGGCGGCGACCATGCGGATGGTCATTCCCGCGAACCCCTCGCGGGTCAGTACCTCCACCGCGGCCTTCGTCAGTTTGTCGACCGTATCGGCCTGTTTCGCGGACAGCCGCCGACGGGTCGCCTCTACGACGACGGATTCACCTTCGGACATGTGTCTGAATGTACCGTTTCAGTTCTTCGCGGCCGTAATCCCGGCCCGGCGGCCGTAGAAACTGCCGTCTCCCAGCGAGGTCCCGCTGGCGTATCCGCCCGCGCAGACACCGGAGGTGCAGCGGCCGGCGGCGAACAGTCCGGGGATGGGTTCGCCGTTCACGTGCAGCACCCGGGAATCCAGATCGGTACGCAGACCGCCCAGGGTGAAGCCCGCGGTGAAACCGCGCATATCGAACGCGGCGAAGGGGCCCTCCAGGGGTTTCGTCCACTCCGCTTTCTTGCCCAGCAGCGGGTCCTGACCGTTCGCGGCGTGCTTGTTGTACAACTCGACCGTGGTCTGCAGGGCCAGTTCGGGCAGGCCGATATCGGATTCGAGTTCGGCGATCGTCTCCGCCGCCCAGGTCGGCGGCCGGCGGAAGAACGGGGTGGAGGTCTCGGTGGTCAGCGATTCCTCGTAGGCCGCCTCGCCGATGATCAGGAACGCCTGGTTCTCCTGGTGGAACAGGGTCATCTGCCCGATCCGGCCGGGGTAGGTGTCCTCGGGGACATACCGCTGGCCGCGGCCGTTCACCAGGATGCCGCGCGCCATCATCTGCGGATCGCCGAAGAACGCGACCTCGGTGGCGTCCATATGGGCCAGATCGGCGCCGAGTGCCTGCGCGATCCGGATGGCGATCCCGTCGTGTTCCTCGATGGCGGCGCCCGGGCGGCCGATGAGCCGCGGCGCGAACCCCTCGATCATCTGGTCGTGATAGGCGAAACTGCCGGTGGCCAGGACGACCCCGCGCTCGGCCCGGATGTTCAGTTCCTTACCGTACTGTTTGGCGACCACGCCGACGACCCGGTCGCCGTCGACGATCAGGCGCTGGATACGGGTGTCGTATTCGGCGGTCACGCCGAGTTTCTCGGCGGTTTCGGCCAGCGGTTTCATCAGCATGTAGCCGCCGCCCTTGGACCCGGTCCGCTTGTTGCTCATCTGCGGGACGTGGCCGCGCGGGGCGGGGTCCGCGACAGTGTTGAACGGGGCCGCGTTCTCCCCGCCGGAATACATCAGTCCCTCGTCGTGCGGGGGTTCCCAGCCGGGTTCACCCCAGAATTCCTCCTTGAAGGGCACACCGTTGGCGACCAGCCATTCGTAGTGCTCGACACTGCCGCGGCAGTAGTCGGCGATCTTCGCGCGATCCGCCCCCGGACCCAGCGCGGCGACCATGAACTTCTCCATGTTCTCCGGGCTGTCCGCGAAACCGAGTGCCTGCTGCAACGGCGTGCCACCACCGAGGTAGATGAAGCCGCCGGCCAGCGCCGCCGCACCGCCCCAGCCGCTGGTGCGTTCCAGGATCAGCACATTCGACCCGGCCCGCGCCGCCTCGATCGCGGCGCAGACACCGGCGATCCCGTAGCCGGCCACGACCACATCGGCGGTGCGGTCCCACTCGGTGGCCTCGGCGGCGGGTAACGGTCGGAGAGAGATGGGGTCGGCCATTATTCGGATTCCTCACTGTCGTTCTGCGCACCGGCTGCCGGGGTCCCCGGAGCGGCCTGCTGTGCGGCGATGGTGGCACGCCCCGGTGCGGGGGTGGAGTGGACGTCCCGCTCAGCGGTGGGGGCGTCTTGCGGCGCGTCGGCTCCCTGTCGCGCGGTGGCGATCGCACCCCGCCCGACGCCCAGCCCCTCGCCGAGGCGTGCCAGTGCCAGCGCGGCCAAGGGGAGTTCGGCGTCGACCCGGCCGCCGAGGTCGAGCGCCAGGGATAGATCCTTTTCCCCGAGTTCCCGGACATGGGTGAGGATCGGCAACCAGAAATCGCCCTCTTCGATGGGCGCGGTGGTGTCGCGCAGCATGATCGAACCCGCCCCGCCGGTCACCGCGTCGGAGTGGCGGACCACCTTGCCCAGCGCGGTGATATCGAGCCCGGCTGCCTCGGCCAGCCGCTGTGCCTCGGTGGCAGCGGTGAACGAGATGAAATGCAGCAGATTGCGGGCCAGTTTCATGCGGGTGCCGGCCCCGACCTCGCCGGCGTGCACCACGAGATCGGCGAAGCAGCCGAACGGTTCGCGCACCGCCGCGACCGCGTCGGCGCTGCCGCCGATCATCACGGCCAGCCGGCCGCTGTTCGCGCCCGCGGCCCCGCCGCTGATCGGGGCGTCCACGAAATACACGCCGCGTTCGGCGCAGCGGCGGGCGAATTCCACCGCGGACTCGTCGCCGATGGTGGAGTGCACGGCCACCACGGTGCCCGGCGCGGCGGTACTCAATACCCCGTTCTCGCCGGTGAGTACGGCTTGGACCTGCCGGTCGTTCACCACCGCGATACTGATGACCCCGCATTTCGCGGCCAGTTCGGCCGCGGTGGCTGTGGCCTCGGCCCCCGCGGTGGTGAACGGCTCCACCGCCTCGGGCCGGGTATCGCAGACGGTGAGACCGCCGGACCAGCCCAGCAGTTTCTTCGCCATCGGCCCGCCCATATCGCCCAGGCCGATGAAACCGACCCGGGTGCCGCCGGCGGAGTCCGCACCCACTACCGGATCACCTGGCCGCCGTCGACGCAGAAGATCTGCCCGGTGACCCAGGAGGCGTCGTCGGAGAGCAGGTAGAGCAGGGCGCCGGCCATATCGTCGGGCGTGCCCATCCGCTTGAGCGGCAGCCGGTTCACCATATCCTTGACCATGCTCTCGGGCGTGGTCGTCTTGGTGGCTTCGGTATCGGTGGGCCCCGGGGCGATCGCGTTGACCCGGATATTCGATCCGCCGAGTTCGGTGGCCAGCTGCTGGGTGAGGCCGTTGATCCCGACCTTCGCCAGACCGTAGAAGCCGGAGTACACCCAGGCCGCGGTGGAGGACTGGTTGACGATCGACCCGCCGCCGTTGGCCGCCATGTTCTCCCAGACTGCGCGGGTCATCACCAGGGCGCCGTCCAGGTTCACCGACATGAACTTCTTGTAGTAGTCCCAGGGCACGGTGAGCAGCAGGTCGAGTTTCATTCCGCCGTAGATGGCGGCGTTGTTCACCAGATGGTCGATCTTGCCGTACTCCGCCACGGTGAAATCGGCCAGTGCCTTCGCCGAATCCGGGTCGGAGACGTCGACGGTGTGGAACGACGCGGTACCGCCGTCGGCCACGATCTTCTCGGCGACTGCGGTACCGCCCTCTTCGTTCAGATCCGCGACGACGACCGACGCGCCCTCGGCGGCCAGGGCCTGCGCGTAGACCTCGCCGATACCGCGGGCGGCGCCGGTGACGATGGCGGTCCTGCCGGTGAAACGAGCCATGGGATGAGCTCCTCGTTGATCGGGAAAGCTTGGTCGGAAAGGGTTTCCGCTGCTGTGGGACCGGCCGGGCGCGCCTACTGCGCGGTGGCGACGAGTTTGGTCTCCAGGTACTCCTCGAACCCGGCGACCCCCATCTCGCGGCCGATACCGGACTGTTTGTAGCCGCCGAAGGGCGCGTCGGCGCTGTACCACATACCGCCGTTGACGCCGAGCGTGCCGGTACGCACCCGGTCGGTGACCCGGCGGATCCGCTCGGGGTCCTTACCCCACACCGCGCCGGACAGGCCGTAGGGGGAGTCGTTGGCGATCCGGACGGCATCGTCGTCGCCGTCGTAGGGGAGCACCACCAGGACCGGGCCGAAGATCTCCTCCTGGGCGGCCTTGGCGCTGTTGTCCAGATCGGCGATGACGGTGGGTTCGACATAGAACCCGCGGTCGTGCTCGGCCGGGCGGCCGCCGCCGGCCACGATCCGCCCGCCGTCGGCACGGGCGCTGTCGATATAGCCGAGTACCCGGGTGCGCTGGCGGTCGGAGATCACCGGACCGCAGACGGTGCCGGGGTTCGTCGGGTCGCCGGGGCGGATACCGCGCATAGTGTTCGCGGCGGCCTCGAGCGCCTGCTCGTATTTGTGCCGCGGTACCAGCAGGCGCGAGGACAGTGCACAGCCCTGGCCGGCGTGGACGCACAGCGAGAACCCCGCGTAGCTCACCGCGCTGGCGAGATCGGCGTCGTCGAGCACGATGAACGCCGATTTGCCACCGAGTTCGAGGAAGGTCTTCTTGAGATTGGCCGCGGCCGCGGCCATCACGGCGCGACCGGTGTTGGTGGACCCGGTGAAACTGATCAGGTCGACCCGCGGATCACCGGACAGCTGAGCACCCAGGCCGTGATCGGCGGAGGTGACGATATTGACCACTCCGGGCGGGAGCTCCGTCTCTTCGGTGATGATCGACGCGAGCGCGGCGGCACACCACGGGGTGTCGGGGGCGGGTTTGAGGACGACGGTATTGCCGGCGGCCAGTGCCGGACCCAGTTTCGCGAAGTTGATCTGGTGCGGGAAGTTCCACGGGGTGATGGCGCCGACCACGCCGACCGCTTCGCGGCGCAGCGCGCGATGGGTGCTGATACCCATCGGCGCGGCCACCCCGAGTTCGGTTTCCCATTCGTAGTTCCTGGCCAATCGCGTGGCGAAACTCAGGTCCTCGACGGGGCCCTCGAGCTGGGGCCCGCTGGTGAACATGATCGGCGCGCCCACCTCGGCCACGGTGATCTCGCGCAGTTCCCCCGCGTGCGCCTTCAGCCCGGCCTGCAACTGCTCCAGGCAGCGCACCCGGAACGCGTGGTCACGGGACCAATCGGTCTCGTCGAAGGCGGTGCGGGCGGCGGCGATGGCGGCATTCATATCGGCGGCGTCAGCGTCGGCCGCGGTGCCGATGACCTCTTCGGTCGCCGGGTTCACATTCTCGAACACGCCGTTGCCGCCGGGCACGAGGCTGCCGCCGATCAGCAGTCGAGAACTGTCGCCGGGCAGAAGACTGTTCATGGAAGACCCCAATACTGTCTGGACAGGTGTTTGGAATATAGTCCGGACTCTTTCCGGAGTGCAAGAACGGGTTCTATAGTTCGGCGCTCCGTGCTGATCGTGCCGCATATCCGGCGGGATCGCGGGCGGTGGGTCGGATCGCTACCGATACGTGGCCGCGCCCGCGCTCCTGAACAGTCGATTCCCGTACGATCATTGTCGCGGGGGCGCGCCCCTGGTACCGTCCAGACACATGTCCAGCTATGTGTCTCCCCTTGGTGGCCAATCGGTCGCGCCCGGCGAGAACTCGTTATCGAAACAGAGGTGGGTCCGATGACGGCCGCATCGTTGGAGCCGGTGGCGTTCGATCCCTACGACTACGTCTTCCACGAAGACCCGTACCCGATCTACGCCCGGCTGCGCGCGGAGGCGCCGCTCTACTACAACGCCGAACTCGACTTCTACGCGCTGTCGCGGCACGCGGATGTCACCGCGGGATTCCGCAACGCCGCCGCGCTGTCGAATGCCAACGGCGTGTCGCTCGACCCCGCGGCCTGGGGGCCGCACGCGCACAGAACCATGTCGTTTCTCGCCATGGACGATCCCCGGCATATGCGGATGCGCAAGCTGGTGTTCAAAGGTTTCACCCCCAAGCGGGTCGCCGATATGGAGACCCGCATCCGGGACCTGACACTCGAATACCTGGAACCGGCGCTCGAGCGCGGCGAATTCGACTGGATCCAGGACTTCGCGGGCAAACTGCCGATGGACGTCATCTCCGAGCTGATGGGGGTCCCGGCCGCCGACCGCGACGAGATCCGCCATATGGCCGATATGGTCATGCACCGCGAGGACGGGGTGACCGATGTCCCGGATTCGGCGATCGAGGCCTCGCTGAACCTGGTGGTCTACTACTCGGACATGGTCGCGACGCGCCGGGAGAACGCCACCGACGACCTGACCTCCGCGCTGCTCGGGGCCGAGATCGACGGTGACCGGCTCACCGACGACGAGATCATCGGCTTCATGTTCCTGATGGTGGTGGCCGGGAACGAGACCACCACCAAACTGCTGGGCAACGCCCTGTACTGGGCCGGTCGCAACCCGGCGGAATACGCCAAGGTCACCGCCGATCCGGACCGCGTCACGGACTGGATCGAGGAGACCCTGCGCTACGACACCTCGAGCCAGATCGTCGCGCGGACCGCCACCGAGGATCTGGAGTACCACGGCCGGGTCGTCCCGGCGGGGTCGAAGGTGCTGCTGCTGATCGGTTCGGCCAACCGGGACGGCGAGGTCTTCGACGACGCCGACGCCTACGACCTGGATCGCGCCGAGAAGGGCAATCTGGCCAGCTTCGGCGCCGGTGTGCATTTCTGCCTCGGCGCCCATCTGGCCCGCCTGGAAGCGACGGTCGCCCTGCGCGAATTCGCCGCGCGGGTGAAGTCCTACCGGGTGCGCGAGGGCGAATTCGTCCGCGTCCACTCGTCCAATGTGCGGGGCTTCGCCGAGCTCCCGATCTCCGTGGAGGTGCGGTAATGCCCCGGTTCGACCCCCATCCCGAGAAGCGGCCGACCATCGTGGCCGGTGCCTCGTCGGGTATCGGTGCCGCCACCGCCGTGGAGTTGGCCGCACAGGGCCATCCGGTGGCGCTCGGCGCGCGCCGGGTGGAGATCCTGGAAGATCTGGCCGGGAAAATCCGGGCCGACGGCGGTACCGCCTTCGCCCACCGCCTCGATGTGACCGACCAGGCCTCGGTGGACGAATTCGTCGCCGCCGCCGAAGCGGCCATCGGGCCCACCGAGATCCTGGTCTCCGGGGCCGGTGATATCGAATTCGGTCTCATCCAGGACATGGACCCGGCCGATTTCGCGCATCAGGTACAGATCCATCTGGTCGGCGCGCATCGCATGACCCATGCGGTACTGCCCGGCATGCTGGCCCGCCGGCGCGGCGATGTGGTGCTGATCAGCTCCGACTGCGCGCCGCTGCCGCGGCCGTGGAACGGGGCCTACAGCGCCGCCAAGGCCGGCGTCGAGGCAATGGTGCAGCAACTGCGGATGGAGCTCGAGGGCACCGGTATCCGGGCCTCACTGGTCCGGCCCGGCCCGACTGTCACCGGCATGGGTATGAACGCATCGCCCGAGGTGGTGGGACCGCTGCTGGAGTCCTGGCAGGCCTGGGGCCTGGCACGGCATCCGTACATGTTGCGGGCCTCCGATCTGGCCCGGGCGGTGTCGGCGGTCGTCGGCACCCCGCGGGGCGCCCATCTCGTGCTGGTCGAGGTGCAACCGGAAGCGCCGTTGCGACCGCTCCCGGAAGAAGGAAAGGACTCCTGATGTCCACGGCACTGCCCCCGGGTTTCGATTTCACCGACCCCGCACTGTGGGCCGATCGCAGTCCGGTCGAGGAATTCGCGCTGCTGCGCCGGACGGCACCGGTGTGGTGGAACGCCCAATCCGACGAGACCTCGGGCGGTTTCAACGACGGCGGCTACTGGGTGGTCAGCACGTTGGAGGACGTCAAGGAGCTGTCCCGCAACCCGGAGCTGTACTCCTCGCAGCAGAAGGGGTCCATCGTCCGGTTGCCCGGCGATATCACCCCCGACCAGATGCAGCTCACCGAAGCACTGCTGGTGAACATGGACCCTCCGAAGCATTCCAAGGTGCGACGGATCATCTCCAGGGGTTTCACCCCGCGGGCGGTGGAGGGTCTGCGTGCGGCGCTCACCGAGCGCGCGCACCGCATCGTGCACGAGGCGAAGAAGAGCGGTGGCGGCGATTTCGTCACCCAGGTCGCCTGTGAACTGCCCCTGCAGGCGATCGCCGAACTGCTCGGAGTCCCGCAGGCGGACCGGCGCAAGGTGTTCGACTGGTCGAACCAGATGCTCAACTATGACGATCCCGAATACGGCGACCCGACCGTGGCCTCGGCGGAGATCCTCGGCTACGCCTGGAACATGGCCGAACAACGGCGGTCGTGTCCGGCCGACGATATCGTCACCCAGCTGGTCAACGCCGATGTCGATGGGGAGGGGCTGGCTTCCGACGAGTTCGGTTTCTTCGTCATCCTGCTCGCGGTGGCCGGTAACGAGACCACCCGCAATGCCATCACCCACGGAATGAAGGCGTTCGTGGACAATCCGGAACAGTGGGCGCTGTACCGGGAGCAGCGGCCGCGAACCGCGCCGGACGAAATCGTGCGCTGGGCCACTCCGGTGACCGCGTTCCAGCGCACCGCCACCGCCGACCACATCCTGGGTGGGCAGGAGATCAAGAAGGGGCAGCGCCTCGGATTGTTCTACAGTTCGGCCAATTTCGACGAAGCGGGATTCGACGAACCGTTCACCTTCGATATCCTGCGCGATCCGAATCCGCATGTCGGGTTCGGCGGCACCGGCACCCATTACTGTGTGGGCGCCAATCTGGCCCGGCTGGAAATCGACCTGATGTTCAACGCGATCGCCGACGCCATGCCCGACCTGTTCTCCGTTTCCGATCCGGTACGGTTGCGATCGGGGTGGATCAACGGAATCAAGAGTTGGCAGGTGCGCTACGCATGAACGTTCGGGATATTCCGGTGAACACACTGTCGGGTTCGGCGTCCACGCTCGGTGAGCTGGTCGGCGACCGGGTGGTGCTGCTGGTCAACGTCGCGTCGAAATGCGGTCTCACACCGCAGTACACCGGGTTGGTCGAACTGCAGAAGAACTATGGGGATCGTGGTTTCAGTGTGGTCGGTGTGCCGTGCAACCAGTTCATGGGGCAGGAACCGGGCAGTGCCGAGGAGATCCAGCAGTTCTGTTCCACCACCTACGGTGTGGACTTTCCGCTGCTGGAGAAGGTCGAGGTGAACGGCGACGGCCGGCACCCGCTGTACCGGGAAATCGTCGAAACCCCCGACGCCGAGGATACGGCCGGTGATGTGCAGTGGAACTTCGAGAAGTTCCTGATCGACCGGGACGGGAGGGTGGTGGGGAGGTTCCGGCCCACTACCACACCGGACGCGGACACGCTGGTCGCGGCGATCGAGAAAGCGCTGTAACCGATGCCGTAACGGCTTATGATCGAGGCCCGCTCACCCAGTGGTGAGCGGGCCTTTTTCACTTTCTACCTGCGAGAACAGCATGATTCGGCGCAATCCGGACGTGATCGGTGAAAATCGCCCGCCCGGATTGAATCGCCCATAACATGGACAACTGTCTGGACATAAATCCGGTTCAGTTCGGCACGCCGGGGTGCCGAACCGCTCGAGGCAGGTGAGTGGTGGTACCGATACCCAATCGGTCCGATCGGCCGACAACGACACGGCACAAGGTCTGGGCCGCCGTGCGGTACAAGCTCGCGGCACTGGGGATGGTGGTGGTCATCGCCGCGGCCGTGGTCTTCTCGCTGGTCATGTTCTTCGGCGGGTTCACGCCGAAGGAACCGGTGTCGGTCGTGGTACCGCGCAGCGGGCTGGTGATGGATCCCGACGCCAAGGTGAAATTCCGGGGCGCGGAGGTCGGCCGGGTCGGGAAGATCGAATCCGGTAACGGGGAGGTCCGCCTCGAACTCGATATGAACCCGGATCTGATGCGGCTCGTCCCGGGCAACGCCGGGGTCGATATTCGCTCCACCACGGTTTTCGGGGCCAAATACGTGAACTTCGTCGAACCGGCCCAGCCCGCCGGCCGCCTGCAACCGGGCCAGGTTCTGCGTGGCGAATCGGTGACCGTCGAATTCAACACGCTGTTCGAGCGGCTCACCGAAGTCCTGAACATGGTCGAACCGACGAAACTGAATGCCACGCTCACCGCGCTCGGTACCGCGCTCCAGGGGCGCGGTGAGCGACTCGGTGATCTGCTGGTGAACGCCGACCGGCTGTTGCGCGAGATCAATCCGAGCATCCCCGCACTCCAGCACGATTTCCAGGCCACCGCCACAGTGACGAACCTCTACGCCGATACCGCGCCGGATCTGCTGCGCACGGTGGACAATGCCACCGCCCTCGGCCACACGCTCACCGACAACGAGCAGAGCTTCGACGCGTTGCTGCTGGATACGATCGGCCTCTCCGATACCACCGGCGCGGTCCTGACCGAGAACGAACAGAACCTGGCCACCGCGCTGGACCTGCTCCGGCCCACCACCGATCTGCTCGACGCCTACAAACCTTCGCTGGACTGCGTCATTCGCGGGCTGGCCAAAGCGATGCCCTTGGCCGACGACCTGATGGGCGGACGGAACCCGGGCGCCTCGTTCAACGCCAGCTTCATGTACGGGGCCGAGGCCTACCAGTACCCGAACGATCTACCCAAGGTGAATGCCACCGGCGGCCCGCGCTGCGCGGGCGTCCTGGACCGGGTGCCGGGCAGCCACTCCGACTACGTGGTCACCGACACCTCGGAGGTCAATCCGTTCATCCCCTCCACCCGGATCTACCAGAACCATCCGACCGTATTCGAGTTCCTCTTCGGTGGTATGCCCGGTATGCGCTGAGCAGGGAGCAGCGGTACTAGGACCCGGCCTCGGGCTGTCCCGGCCCGGGACGGACACACATCACGCCGCCGCAGGGTTTGTCGCTGAGACCCGCGGGGTTGGGATGGACCGTCGGCCGCCGGTGCGCGGGGGCGCGCAGCTCGTGACGGTTGCGGCTGCGTGGGCCGCGGGCAGTGCGACGTCGTTTCATCGGGCGGCCCCCGCGCCACCGTCGTGCGGGCGGCGCATGGCGGTCCGGGCCCGGTCTGCGACGCCGGCCCCGGAATCGGCCGGGAAGGCCCCGGTAGCGCCCGGTGCCGCCTGGGGCGAACCTGTCGGTGGCCAGTAAGTCATGGCCCCCAGTCTGGCGGATGGCCCCGCGGCCGGTCGCACCCGGGTTTCCCGGCGGACCTCGGCGCTCGCCCCGGCCGCGGGACCTACCGGCTCAGGAGGCCAGCGCGCGGGGCGCCTCGACCACCGAGTAGTGACCGGCGTCACCGGTGATTACCGCGCTCGGCCGTCCGTCGACACCCACCGGGATGTCGCCGGCGAGCGTGATCCGGGTGAGCCGGCGCGGCTGTCCGTCGTAATCGTTCACCGCGTAGTGCTGGGTGGCGCGGTTGTCCCAGATCGCGACATCGCCGAGCTGCCACTCCCAGCGCACCGTGTTCTCCAGCCGGATCACCCGATCCTGGAAGAGCCGGAACAGCGTCTGCGACTCCGTGGTCGAGAAGCCGGCGAAGTTGCGCACGAAATGGCCGAGCAGCAGCGCGCGCTCGCCGCTCTCCGGATGAACTCGCACCACCGGGTGCTCGGTTTCGTAGAGCGAGGATTCGAACTCGGCGCGGTGCTCCCGGGTCTTCTGGTCCGGGTGCTCACCGTGGCGGCCCACATAGTCGTAGACATTGGTGTGCACCGCCCGCAGGTTCTCCGCCAGCAGCCGCAGCGGCTCGGGCAGCGATTCGTAGGCGGCCACGGTGGAGGCCCAGGTGGTGGAGCCGCCGTAGGACGGCAGGGTCACCGCCCGCAGGATCGACGCCTTCGGGATGCGGTCCACGAAGGTCACATCGGTGTGCCAGCTGTTGGCGCTGCCGTACTCCGAGTCGATGGCCAGGGTCTTCTCGCCGTGCGAGGTGACCGTCGGATGCGGGGTGGTCGGGCTGCCGAGCAGTTCGGCGAATTCGTACTGGCCGTCCTCGGTGAGCTGATCCTGGCCGCGGAAGAAGATCACCTTGTGTTCCACCAGTGCTTTGCGGATGGTCTCGACGGCCGCTGGACCGAGATCACCGCCCAGCCGTACCCCGTCGACGCGCGCTCCGATCTTGGATCCGAGCTTGACCACGGTGGGGAGGGTGGCGGGGGTGGCGTTGTCGGATGTCATGAGGCACCTCACGGATCGAGAGCGGAATCGTTCGCCTCTCGAGCACATCACCGGGGCCCCGCACCGAACAGGATTGCGGTCGCGCTGATCACAACGTGCGATCATCCGGGCGCCGCGTCGCCGTCATGATTCGGTATGCCCCGGCCGGCACGAACCGGGAGCTTCGCGGCGCTAGCCGAGATGCTCGCGCAGATAGGCCAGATCGTCGGCGATTCCCTCGGCGGGGGTCTCCAGCACGACCGGCGCGTCGGCGGTCCGGCACACCTCGGTGAGCAGACCCGGATCTATGGTGCCCTCGGCGAAATTGGCATGCCGATCGGCGCCCGAATCGAACGCGTCCCGGGAGGAATTGAGGTGCACCAGATCGATCCGGCCCGTGATGCCGCGGATCCGCTCGACTACGCCCACCAGATCCTCCCCGCCCGCCCAGGCGTGACAGGTATCGAGGCAGAACCCGGCCCCGTAGTCGCCGACCGCATCCCAGAGGCGGGCGATACTGTCGAAATGCCGGGCCATGGCATGGTTGCCGCCGGCGGTGTTCTCGATCAGGATCGGAACCGCGAAACCGCCCTTGTCCTGCTGGCGCTCGAACAGTTTGCGCCAGTTGACGAAACCGGCCGCCATCTCGTCGTCGTTGCGCACATGACCGCCGTGCACCACCAGCCCGAACGCGCCGAGATCGGCCGCCGCCCGCGCCTGCTGGGCCACGGCGTTACGGGAGGGCATCCGCAGCCTGTTGTTGGTGCTGGCCACATTGATCTGATACGAGGAATGGACCACCACATCGATCGGGCTGGCCAGGATCTGCTCGGTCGCCGGATGCGGCGTGGGTTTGTCCCAGCTCTGCGGATCCACCACGAACAATTGGACGACATCGGCGCCGAGTCGCTCGCCGTACCCGATCGGGTCGCTGTCCGTGCGGACATGTGCTCCAATGCGCATGGCGTCAGACTATCGGCCCGCACCGACAACCGGCCCTCGTGTTGCGCCCGGGCGGTGCGGGAAGATACACCGGAAGACACGCGTACGACCCGACGAGGGGGAATCGGCCATGCTCGAGCCCGGTGACGACTTCGCGGGCTATGCTATCCGGCGGCGGCTGGGCGTCGGCGGTATGGGCATGGTGTTCCTCGCCCGGCACCCACGGCTCCCGCGACTGGTCGCGCTGAAACTGCTGAACCCGGACCTTTACTCCGACAGGGAGATCCGCCTGCGGTTCGAACGGGAATCCGAACTGGCGGGCCGGCTCGAGCACCCCAATATCGTCACGGTCTACGACCGCGGCGCCGAGGGCAAACAGCTCTGGATCTCGATGCAGTACGTCCCGGGTTCGGACGCCTCGCTGGTGGACCTGCACGTCCTCGACCCCCGGCGGGCGGTCCAGATCGTGGCCGATACCGGGATCGCCCTGGACTTCGCCCATGCCAACGGAGTGCTGCACCGGGATGTGAAACCGGGCAACATCCTGCTCGCGAAACCGCCCATCGGACAGCCGGAACGGGTCCTGCTCACCGATTTCGGTATCGCGGGCGTGCGCGACGCCGAAACCACCATCGCCGCCGCCGACACCATCACCGCGACGCTGGCCTACGCCGCACCCGAACAGTTGACCGGCGCGAAACTCGACCACCGCGGCGACCAGTACTCACTGGCCTGCACCCTGTTCTGGCTGCTCACCGGGTCGGGGCCGTATCGCGGCAACAATCCGGCCGAGCTCATCCAGGCGCATCTGACCACGCCGGTGCCCCGGCTCACCCGGATCCGGCCCGGACTACCGCCGGGGCTCGACGAGGTCCTCGCGCGGGCACTGGCCAAGAATCCCGCCGACCGGTTCCTCAGCTGTACCGAATTCGCGACGGCCGCCGCGCGGACACTGCGCCCGCCGGGACCGCGTGGCGGGCCGCCGGGAGTCAGATTGCGGCCCGCCCAGCGGTATCCGGCACCGACCGGACCCGCTCCGGGGTACGGATCGGGGGAGTTCCGGCAGCCCGGGATGCGGCGGCTGCCGGCGTATCCCGCCACCGAACACCGCCGCCCCGGTCCGCCGCCGCGGTATCCGTCCACCGAATACCCGCATCCGGGCGCGGCCCCGCCCTACCGGTCCGCGGAATACCGGCAGCCCGGCCCGCCTCCGGGGCCCGGTGACCATCGGCCTCCGGCCACGGCGGGGCCGCCACCGGGTTCGGCCGAGTTCCGGCAGCCGGGTCCCGATACCCGGCACGCGCCCGACCTCATGTCCTCGGCGGACGAACGGGCCACCCGCCCGGCCCGGCCGCACCGTTCGAGTCCGGCCGAACCGGCGATCATCGATCTGCCCGGCTTCCGCAACCGCCCCGGGGCGACCCCGCCGCCGGCGCAACCCCACCGGCCGCCCCGGGATCCCGGCGCCGCGCCATAGCGCCGGGTCCCGCACCGTCGCGGGCGGTCGCCCGGGCCGGAGGTTCCGTGCGCGCCGGTAGCGCGGTATCCGTGTAGCGGCGGTGTTGCGGCTGCGTATGTGGACCGGTGAGAGCCCTCGGCGCTCGATCCACTGCTGCTATGGTTTCGATGATTTCGCGTGCCCGGAGCGCCACGGTCCGGACACGCTTTTCGTCTACGCCTGCGTACCGGTGGGTCCCGGTCCCGCAGGCGGGAATTGGAGCAGACATGCTGGCCAACGGCGATGTTTTCGCCGGCTATGTCATCGACCGGCAACTCGGCCGGGGTGGGATGGGCTCGGTCTACCTCGCGAAACATCCGCGGCTGCCGCGGATGACAGCGCTCAAGCTGCTGAACCGCGAGATGTTCTTCGACAAGGAGGTGCGCGCCAGGTTCGAACGGGAGGCCGATCTGGTCGCCCGCCTGGACCACCCCAATATCGTCACGGTCTACGACCGCGGGCTCGAAGACGAACAGCTGTGGATCTCGATGCAGTACATCGACGGTATCGACGCCGCCTCGGTGGATCCGCAGAAGTTGCCGCCCGAACGTGCTGTCCAGATCATCGCCGAAACCGCGTCCGCGCTCGACTACGCGCACGGTATGGGCGTGATGCACCGGGACGTGAAACCGGCCAATATCCTGCTGGCCCGCTCGACCGGAGGCCGTGGTGAACGCGTCTACCTGACCGATTTCGGTATCGCGCGGCTGCGCGACGACACCGGACACCTCACCCAGACCGGTACGTTCACGGCCACGCTGGCCTACGCCTCACCCGAACAGCTCACCGGCGCCGATCTCGATCACCGCTCGGACCAGTATTCGCTCGCCTGTTCGCTGTACTGGCTGCTCACCGGCAGCGGACCGTTCACCTCCACGAACCCGGCGGGGGTCATCCAGGGGCATCTGCAGTCGCCGCCGCCCTCGCTGAGCGCGGCCCGGCCGGAACTGCCGCCGTCCTTGGACGCGGTCCTGGCCAAGGCGATGGCGAAGCGACCCGACGACCGGTTCACCTCCTGTACCGACTTCGCCGAAGCCGCCAAACAGGCACTGACCTCGCCGAGTTCTCCGGCGATCCCGCTGGCCGTACCGCCGCCCACCATGGTGAACCCGGCCTATCAGTCCGGGCCGTACAACAGCGGGGCCAATCAGTACCCGAGCACCGCGGCGCCCCAGCCCTACGCGGGGGGCGCACCGGCGCAACCCTATGCGAGCAATGTGCAGGGCCAGCCCTATGGCGGTGGTGTCCAGGGCCAGCCTTATGCTGGTGGTGTCCAGGGCCAGCCCTATGCCGGCGGAGCGCCGCAGTACGCGAGCGGATTCCAGCCGGGGCCCGGTGACGGGCAACAGCAGCCCTACGGCGGCACGCTCGGGTACACGACCCCGGTCGGTCAGCCCTACGGTGGCGGATCGCCGGGCGGATACGCCCAGCCCACGAGCTATCCCCAGCCGATGGCGCAGGTCCAGCAGGCACCGCGCCCGCCCAAGTCGAACACCGGGCTCGTCGTCGCCCTCTGTGTCGGGCTCGTGGTGCTGATCGGCGTCGTCATCGGCGTGGTGGCCCTCGCCGGGAGCAGCGGGGGCGGCGGAACCGACTCCACGGCCGCCGGCACCAGTACCCAGACCACCGTGGCCCCGGTCCCGGCCACCGCGGACTCCATCAGCAAGGAGTTCCCGCGGCTGGTGCCCGCGTCGACCTCCGCGGAGGTCGGATACCACGACGCGAAATGCTGGGAGACCGACAGCAGCTACACACCCAGCCCCGACGACGGCGAACCCGACTTCGGTAAATGGGCCTGGCAGTGGCGCTGCTACGGCGGTAACAACAATGACGATCCGTTCTACCGGATCTACGCCTACGCCTCCGCGGCCGATGTGGAATCGGTGGTCAAGGGACTGCCCGCGACCTCGGAGAAATCCACCGACGCCAATGGCGGCCAAACCTACACCAACTACAAATGGGACAGCGACGGCCCGAAGATGGTCACGGTGTTCACCAATCATCCCGAACGAGCCCAATACCTGATGTACACCGACGGCATCGTCGGCACCATCGACGAGATGCTGACCTGGTGGAAGTCGGCACCGCTGAACTGAGTGACGAAGCGATAACGGCGGGCCCCACGGCAGGTGCGGCCCGCCGTTTCGTTTTCACCGGTGGGTGTCATCCCACCCGCGTACCCGGCGATCCTCCAGGTGTACGAATGGTCAGGGCGATCCCGGATGGCGCGGGTCGCGGCGGCCCGACACACTGGACCCATGACTGCTCACGCTGTCGACGTGGACCCGGCCGAGCCGGGCTCCTCGTCCACCGTCGCCGCCGGCGCCATCGAATTGACCAAGGTCTACGGGTCCGGGGATACGCGGGTCACCGCGCTGGACGCGGTAACGGTCGATTTCGCACGGGGCGAGTTCACCGCGATCATGGGGCCGTCCGGCTCCGGGAAATCGACCCTCATGCACTGTCTGGCGGGGTTGGACGATGCCAGTTTCGGCCGGGTGCGGATCGGGGACACCGAGCTCACCGACCTGTCCGACAAACAGATGACCGCGCTGCGCCGGGACCGCGTCGGCTTCGTGTTCCAGGCCTTCAACCTGGTCCCGACGCTGACCGCGTTGGAGAACATCACCCTGCCGCTCGATATCGCCGGCCGGGCTCCGGACTCGGAATGGATCGACACTGTGCTGAAGCGGCTCGGTCTGGAGGACCGGCTCGGCCACCGGCCCAGCGAACTGTCCGGCGGTCAGCAGCAGCGCGTCGCCTGCGCGCGGGCGCTGGCGGGTAAACCGCAGATCATCTTCGGTGACGAACCGACCGGCAACCTGGACTCCCATTCGTCCGGCGAAGTCTTGTCGATCCTGCGGGCGGCGGTGGACGAATTCGGTCAGACGGTCGTCATTGTCACCCACGAACCCACCGCCGCCGCCTACGCCGACCGCGTGGTCTTCCTGGCCGACGGCCGAATCGTGGACGAGATGCGGGATCCGACCGCCGACTCGGTGCTGGACCGGATGAAAGCCCTGGAGGTCCGGTGACGCACCCCGGAATGTGCGAGCGTCCCCGGCCGGCGCGGGCGGTCCGGTAGTGGCCGCCCATCCCATGCGCAGGGTGGCACTGCGCAATCTCGCCGCGCACAAGGTGCGGCTCGTGCTGACGCTGCTGTCGGTGGTGCTCGGGACCGCGTTCATCGCGGGATCGTTCGTTTTCACCGATACGCTGCAGCGCACCTTCGACGGAATCTTCGCAGGCGAGGCCAAGGGCGTCGATGTGCGGGTGAGCCCGGAGGAGCGGCAGTCCGCGGGTATCCCCCAGGACGTGGTCGACCGGATCGCCGCCATGGACGGGGTCCGCACTGTGGCCCCCGGTATCCAGGGGTCGGTGGTGCTGCTCGATCCGTCCGGGAAGAAAGCGGTGCAGACCGGGGGCGCGCCCAGTACCGGGCAGGCCTATATCCCGCCGCAGCAGGCGGTCGCCGAACCCGATCCGTTCGTCGCCGGTGTACCCCCTGCCGAACCCGGCCAGATAGCACTCAACACCGGTGCCGCCGATCGGGCCGGCCTGAAGGTCGGGGACCACACCAAAGTGCTCGTCCCCTCACACGGTGGCCCGATCGACGTCACCGTCACCGGCATCTACGCGCCGCCGTCCGATACCGGCGGTTTTATCGGCTTGCAGTTCACCGAGGCGCAGGCCCGGGAACTGTTCACCGACGGGACCCACGTCGCCTACGTCGATATCGCGGCCCAGGGCATACCCGGGGACACCCTGCGTGACCGGCTGTCCATGCTGTACCCGGACTACAAGGTGCAGAACGGTGACCAGGTGCGCGCCGATATGCGGGCCCAGCTCTCCGAGGCACTGAACTTCCTGAACTACTTCCTGCTGGCCTTCGGGGCCATCGCGCTGATCGTCGGCACCTTCATCATCTACAACACCTTCTCGATGCTGGTGGCACAGCGGTTGCGCGAACTCGCGCTGCTGCGGGCCGTCGGCGCGAGCCGCGGTCAGGTGGGCCGGTCGGTGGTCGGGGAGGCACTGGTCGTCGGCGTGCTCGGCAGCTTGCTCGGCCTGCTGGCCGGTATCGGGCTCGCCTACGGGCTCGCCGGGCTGCTGAACGCGTTCGATCTCGGATTGCCGACGGGCCGGATGACCGTGCTGCCCCGGACCGTGGCGGTCGCCTTCGCGGTCGGCCTGCTGGTGACGGTGGTGAGCGCGTACGCGCCGGCCCGCCGCGCCTCCCGGATCCCGCCGGTCCAGGCCATGCGCGAGGAGTTCGCCTCCGCCGGTGACACGCTGCGGGTGCGCACGGTGACCGGTGCGGTCCTGGCGGTCGCCGGAATCGGGCTGGTGGTGCTGGGCGCCCGCTACACCGGTGGTGGGGCGGCCGCCGTGGTGGGTGTCGGGGCGCTGGGCCTGATTCTGGCGGTGCTGCTCGCCTCGCCCGCGCTGTCGCGTCCGGTGCTGGCCGGACTGGGCCTGCTCATCCGGCCGTTCGGGTCGATCGGGCGAATGGCGCGCAACAACGCGACCCGCAATCCCCGTCGCACCGCCGCCACCGCGTTCGCACTGACCCTGGGGCTCATGCTGGTCACCGCCATCGGCATGCTCGGCGAATCGGCGAAGGTCAGTATCTCCCGAGTGGTGGACCAGGGCATCGAGGCCGATTACGTCCTCACCGGGCCGCAGATGATGGGAGTGCCGACCGGCGCCGCCGACGCGGTGCGGGCGAAGGTGCCCGAGGCGGCGCAGACCGTGGGCCTGCGCGGGCTGGCGCTGAAGATCGGTGACGACGACGAATTCGGCACCTCGCCCGACGGCCCCCTGGACCAGGTCGTGAACCTCGACATGCTGAGCGGTTCTTCCACCCTCGGCGACTCCGAAATCCTGCTCGGCCAGGACGAGGCGACCCAGCACGGCGTGACCACCGGTGACCGGCTACCGGTCAAAACCCTCGACGGTACCGAGATTCCGTTGACGGTTGCCGGGGTCTACGCGGATTCGCAGGTCCTGGGCCCGTTGATGGTGCCGTCGACGGTATACGAGCGGGCGGTGCCGGTCTCCCTGCGGGCCGATGTCGCGGTACTGATCAAGGCCCGGCCGGGGACCGACCTTGCGTCCATGCGCACCGATCTGGAGCAGGCCACCGAGGAATTCGTGATCGTGCAGGTCCAGGACCGCGAGGAATTCAAGGGCGAGAACGCCAAGCAGATCAACAATCTGCTGGCCATTCTGTACGGCCTGCTCGCGCTGGCGGTGGTGATCGCGGTCCTGGGCATCGTGAACACCCTGGCGCTGTCGGTGGTGGAGCGCCGCCGGGAGATCGGCATGCTGCGCGCGGTCGGCACCCAGCGGGCGCAGGTACGCCGCACGATCTACCTGGAATCCATGTTGATCGCGGTGTTCGGTGCTCTCGTGGGGGCGATCCTGGGCCTGGGGCTGGGCGTCGGATTCCTGCGCACTCTGCGCGATCTCGGGCTGGACCAGATCGCGGTGCCGTGGGATCAGCTGGTGTACATGCTGGTCGGCTCCGCGATCGTGGGAGTGCTTGCCGCGCTCTGGCCGGCGATCCGGGCGGCGCGCACCCCGCCGCTGGCCGCTATCGCCGACCTGTGAGTCCGGCTCCGTGGTCCGGTCCGCCCGGGCCGGACCACGGAGTGCGCACCGGGTTCAGCGGTGCTCGGTTCCCCAGCGCATGAGATCCCCCCGGTTCAGCGCCTGGGCCAGCAGCTCCGGAAACCGGTCGGGGGTGCAGGCGAAGGCCGGCACACCGAGGGCCGCCAGCGCCGCGGCGTTCTCGCGATCGTAGGAGGGCGCGCCGTCATCGGAGAGCGCGAGCAACACGACGACCTGGACACCTGATTCCTTCAAGGCGTGCACGCGGCGCAGCATCTCCTCCCGGACCCCGCCCTCGTACAGGTCGGAGATCAGGAAGAACAGGCTGTCGGTGGGACGGGTGATGAGCGACTGACAGTAGGCGATGGCCCGGTTGATGTAGGTCCCGCCGCCGAGTTGGGTACCGAACAGCACATCGACCGGGTCGGACAGCTTCTCGGTGAGGTCCACGACCTCGGTATCGAAAACCACCAGTGAGGTGCGCAGCGACCGCATCGACGCCAGCACCGCGCCGAACACCGACGAGTAGACCACGCTGGAGGCCATGGAACCGGATTGGTCGATCGCCAGGATCACATCACGATGCACCGCTTGGGCCCGCCGCCCGTAACCCACCAGCCGTTCCGCGATGATGGTGCGCTGTTCGGGCAGGTAATTGGCGAGATTCTTGCGGATGGTGCGGTCGAAATCGATATCGCGCGGTTTGGGCCGGGAGGTCCGGGTGGACCGGTTGAGCGCCCCGCTCACCGCGGCCACGGTACGGGTCGCGATCCGTTCCTCGATCTCCTTGACCACCTTCGACACCACCATCCGGGCGGTGGCCTTCGTGGTTTCCGGAATGACCCGGTTCAGGCTCAGCAGCGTGCCGACCAGATGCACATCCGGTTCGACCGCCTCCATGAGCTCCGGTTCCAGCAGCAGCTGGGTGAGGTTCAGCCGCTCCACCGCGTCCCGCTGCACGACCTCGACCACCGTCGACGGGAAGTAGGTACGGATATCACCGAGCCAGCGGGCGACCCGCGGCGCGGACCCGCCGAGGCCGCCGGCCCGGTCACCGCGGGAGCGGGCCGTGCCGCCACCGCTGTCGTAGACCGCGCCGAGGGCTTTGTCGATGGCCTTGTCGTCGGCGGTGCCGAGTGCGCCGAGCGCCGGTTCGGCGGCCGCGCCGAGCACCAGGCGCCAGCGGCGCAGCCGGGCCTCGTCGGTGCGGTCGTGCAGTGTGGTGGTGTTCATCGGATCCTCCGTAGCTGGCCGCCGGGCCGGCGGTATCGGCCTGTGGAGCCGGTATAAGACCTCAACGGGAGCCCTCCGGACGGGCGGTCGGTTGTGAAGCAGGAGCTTTCCGGCGCGAGCCGGAAGGGAATCCCCCGCCTTCGGGCGGGGGATTGGTCAAGCGGGGACTCCCAGGATGCCGGCGACGGCGCGCAGGGTGAGCAGGCCGCGGGCCGGATCGATTTCGGTGGCCGCGGCGGCGGTCGCGGCCGGGCGGCCGTCACGTACGGCTTCGCCGATCGCGCGGCGCTCCCCGGATTCGAAGGCACCGAAGGTCCGCCGCAGCAGCGGCACGACCTCGACGAACTGCTCCTCGGTCAGATCGGCGAGCCAGCTGTCGATAAGCCGCAGCAGGGCGCGATCGTGGACCAGGACCAGCCCGCGGCCGCCGACGAAACCGTCGACCCACGCGGCCTTGGCGGCCGCGGTATTGCCGACCGACAGCGCCGCCGCCAACCGGCGGGCCGCCTCCTCGGTATCGATCCGGTCGGCGTCGCAGAGTAGGCGTACCGTCCGGCCGACCAGCAGGCCGTGCACATCGGGCCGGTCGGCCAGCCGGGCCAGTACCGCCAGCCACCGTTCGATGGATTCGGCGTGGCCCCGGGTATGGATCGCGGTGGTGGCGGCATCGAGCTGATCGCGCAGCGCCGCGGCGGTGTCGTCGCCGAGCCCGGTGACCGCGGCGGGTAGACCGGCGCAGATGCGGACGAGCATGCTGTCGGCGACATGGGTCAGCGCCGAGGTATCGGTGCCGCGCACGTCGCCGTACCGCAGTGTGCGCAGCAGGCCCGGCAGCGCCGCCAGCAGGTGGGTCATATCGTGGTTCACCGCGGCCGCCGAACCGAGCCGGGCGATGAGCCCGTCGAGTGCGCCCGGCAGTTCGGCGAGCAGCGCGAATTCCAGCGCCTCGGTGAGTTCGGTGACCCCGCTGCCGGATCGCGCGGCCGTATCGAGGATTTTCGCCTCGGCCGCCGCCTGCACCGTGGTACCCCACCGGGCGGCCTCGATCACCCGGACCGCGAACTCCGGTTCCCAGCGCAGCTCCCAGGTCTCCCGGAATGTACCTTTCGACTGCACGATTCCGGCGCTGGGCGTGCCCCAGTGCACGCCGAGCAGCCGCAGCCGGTGCAGTAGCCGCGACCTGCCGATATCGCGTTCTTTACGCAGGTCGAGATCCAGCGTGCGGACCAGAGCTTCCTGTTTCAGCCGCAGGGTGCGGGCCGTGGCCCGCAGATCGGCTTCCAGTGGCACGGTCGGCGCCTCGGGCGGTACCGCGCCGAGCGCCTCGCCCACCACCAGTTCCGTCCCGACCAGGCGCAGCGCCGTATCGTCGCCCTCGCACAGCACCGCGCGGGTCGCCTCGGTGACCTCGGAGAGACCGGCCAGCGGGCGAGCCCGTAGGGCCGCCAGGGTTTCCGCCAACCGTACGGCCTCGATGATGTGGGCACTGGAGACCGGCAGGTCGTGGCCGCGCAATACGCTCGCGACCTTGGTGAGCCAGGATGCGATCGGACGCTCGGTCTCGGTGAACAAGTGGTGGTACCACCCGGGTGAGGTGACTCCCGCGCCGTAACCGGAGGCGGCGGCGAGCCGCGAATGCGTCCACGGCACCCAGGTCAGCGTGGCCTTGACCTTGGGCAGGCCTTTCAGGAGGCGAAGATCCGCCGCGGCCGGCCCGAGCGGTTCCTGGAGCGCGGGGGCGTGCCAGGCGCCGCATACCACGGCGATCCGGCGGGCGCCGTCCTTGCGTGCCTTGCGCAGGACCTGCCGCATATGGGCTTCACGGATCAGGGTGTGCCGGTCCAGGATCAGCGGCTCGGGTGGTGGTGGGGCCGGATCGCCGACCGCATCGGAGGCCGGGAACTCGCCGGGAAGTGCCGCGGCCGGCGGCGCACCGGGAGCACCATCGCCGACCTCATCGACGGAAGCGATCCGGAACCCGCCGGCCGGTGGGTACCCCGGATCGCCGGCGCGGAGCCCGGATTCGGGCACATCGGTCGGGCCGGCGCCTGTATCGGTCTCCGGTTCGATGATCGCGGTCTCGCGGAGCGCGGCCATGGCCTCGGTGATGGCCTCGAAGGTCCCGATGTCCGAGGTCGATTCGACCACCGCGTCCCACCAGCGTTCGGCATCGTCGTAACCGCCCGCGGCCGCCAGTTCGGCCAGCGCGTCGCGGCCACCGGTGCGGTCGTCGACGGCCAGGACCTGGGCGGCGGGAAGATCGCAGAACCGGACGGGTACCTCATTGTCGACCGCGTAGCGCAGCGCCTGCCATTCCGGGGAGAACACCGCGTACGGCCAGAACGCGGCCCGGGCGGGTTCGTCGGAGATATAACCGAGCAGGGCGACCGGTGGTGCCATCGACGCGGCGGCAATATGGACCACCAGGGGGTCGGCATCCGCCGGGCCCTCGATCAGTACGGTGTCGGGCCGGAACTCCTCCAGCGCCAGGCGCAACGACCGCGCCGATCCGGGGCCGTGGTGCCGTATCCCGAAGACCCGGGTCTCGCCGGGTTCGCCCGCCTGCGCGGGGCTCATTTGTTGATCTCCCGGCAGGCACGGTAGAAATCGGCCCATTCGCGGCGTTCGCGCACGACGGCCTCGAGGTATTCGGTCCACACCACCGAATCGGCCACCGGATCCTTGACGACCGAACCGATCACCGCGCCCGCGATATCGGCAGCTCGCAGGACACCGTCACCGAAATGCGCCGACAGTGCCATACCGTTGGTGATCACGGAGATGGCCTCGGCCGTGGAGAGTGTGCCCGACGGAGACTTCAGCTTGGTCCGGCCGTCGGCGGTGAGGCCCGCGCGCAGCTCGCGGAAGATACGCACCACCCGGCGCACCTCCTCGGCGGCAGCCGGGACCTCGGGCAGTTCCAACGCCGACCCCAGCTGCTCGACCCGGCGGGTGACGATATCGATCTCCTCGGCTTCACTGCCCGGCAGCGGGAGAACGACGGTGTTGAACCGGCGGCGCAGGGCCGAGGACAGTTCATTCACGCCGCGGTCGCGGTCGTTGGCGGTCGCGATGATGTTGAAACCCTTGGCGGCCTGCACTTCCCTCCCGAGTTCGGGAACCGGCAGAGTCTTCTCCGACAGGATGGTGATCAGCGCGTCCTGGACGTCCGACGGGATCCGGGTGAGTTCCTCGAGCCGGGCGATCGCGCCGGAACGCATCGCGTTCAGGATCGGCGAGGGCACCAGCGCGGCATCGCTGGGGCCCTCGGCGAGCAGCCGGGCGTAGTTCCAGCCGTAGCGGATGGCTTCCTCGGCGGTTCCCGAGGTGCCCTGGACCAGCAGGGTGGACGACCCGCTGATGGCGGCCGAGAGATGTTCGGAGACCCAGGTCTTCGCGGTGCCGGGGACGCCGAGCAACAGCAGGGCGCGATCGGTGGCCAGGGTCGCGACGGCGACCTCCATCAGCCGGCGCGGTCCCACGTATTTGGGGCTGATCACGGTGCCGTCGGGGAGGGCACCGCCCAGCAGATAGGTGACCACCGCCCACGGCGACATGGTCCAGGACGGCGGTCGCGGTCGATCGTCCACGGCGATCAGAGCACGCAGTTCGTCGGCGAAGGCCTGTTCGGCGTGCGGGCGCAGCAGCGCCGGGGCGGGTTCGGTGACGGCGGTGGTCATAGGAGCTCCTCGAGCATTGCGGATCGTCGGTGCAGGTCGTGGGCGAGGAATTCGAGGACCGAGGCCCACTCGTCGGCTTCGCAGCGGCCCGCCAGCGCGGTGACCTCGCCCGCGAACTCGGGTGGTAGATGGAGTGTGGCGGTGTGCAACAGCGAACGGTGTGCGCTGGGATTGGTGCCGGGTGTGCCCGGCCGAGCTGCGGCGGTCCGGGCCCGTTCCTCGAACAGGTGCAGGAGATGGCGGGCCAATTCCGGTGGCCAGGGACGAGCCACCGCGGGCAGCAGGGATTCCAGTTCGGACAGCCAGGAGGTACCCAGCCCCAGCAGATGACGCAGCTGGTCGCCGGGCGGGAGCAGTGCGAACAGTTCACGCCGGCGCAGGATCGCCAGGTTCGACGGCATCCCGGCGGTGAACAGCGCCTCCCCCCAGCGGATATCGCGCTGGGCGAGGGCGGCATCCATCCAGCCGTCGAACAGCGGTTGCCGGAAACGGTCGTCCACCTGCGTCACCACGGCGCGGGCCGGAGCGCCCAGGGGACCGGTCCAGTAGCTCAGCGGTAGTGCGGCCACCAGTTTCCGCAGCCGGGTCGCCGTGAGATCGGGCTGTCCGTTCCAGCGGTAACCGAATTCCGTGGTGCCGTCGGTGAAACCGTCGCGGATCGCCGATTCGTCCAGCGTCTCGGGAATGCCGATGAAAAGCTCGGTTCCCCGGCCTGCCCCGGTCTCGCCGCATTCGATCCAGTCGGCGGCGCGCGCGGCCATCCGCGCGGCGAACGCCGAGTCGGGCAGCCGGGCCAGCAACTCCGTGGCGGTACGACGCACATCGCCGCGGCGATCGCCCAGCGCGCGCTCGAGCAGTTCCTCGTCCGCGGGGCCCAGCCCGTCGGCGAGTACCCGGAGCAACTCGGCCTTCGGCGCACCCGATTCCCGCGGCCACGCCTCGGTCAGGGCGGCGCGGGCGGCAGCCGGATCCCGGTGTCGCAGCGCGTTCAGCCATGCGAGCCGTTCCGGTGGCCGGCCCAGATGCCAGGTCTCCTCGGTGGGTTCGGGCTCGGCGGTGTCCCGCCGGGTCAGATCGTGCCAGCGGGGAATCCACCCGGCCAGCCAGCGGCCGCGGGCGCCGGCCAGCCGCAGGGCCGCCTCGCGTGTGCCGCTGTCGCTCGAGGCGAATGCGAGCAGCGTTCCCACCAGCCGGTGCGGGGCGCGGTATTCGTGCGGCGCGGCGGCGGCGAACCATTCGGGCAGGAATTCCGGCCGGTACTCGATCAGCAGGGCCAGCCGGTCGGCGGCCGCGCGAGGGAGTTCCGGTCGGGGGTCGTCGGCGGCCGGCTCAGCGGATACCTCGACCCGGCGGGGCAGATAGCCGCCGCGCGCCCAGGCCATCTCCAGCGCGGTGGCCGCGAGCAGTCGCTGCGCGGCATCGTGCTCCGGGAGCGCCGCGACGGCCGCGGCGACCGGTGCACCGATCCCCGGCGGAGTGGCCGTACCGCGCGTGGTACCCAGCAGGGCGATCGACGCCGCCTCCGGTGTGGCGGTGACGGCGGAGCCGGCGGCGTCCGTGGCGGGCCCCGCATCGTGGAACTCCCCGTCGGCCAGGACGGAGATCAGCTCCAGCAGCCGGCCCGTCCAGAGGCCGAAGACGGTCACCGGCCGGCCGCCGGACAGCGCGAGCAGCCGCCACGGTTGTGCGGGCTCCGCCAGCGGCAGCGCGGTGCCGTCGGATTCGCCGAGCAGCCAGTCCTCGCCCTCCCGGACAGGTGTCACCCCGCGCAGTAGTACGGGCCAGGACTCCAGCCACGGATCGGCGGCAGCCGCCGTGGCGAAATCCGTCAGCGCCGCGGCGACGGTCCCTGCCCCGGCGGTCTCCGGCGGTTCCGCGGCGGTGGGTGCCGCCTCGTCCCGGACCGGGCCGACCACCGCGCGCAGCGGCGCCGCGACCGGATAGAAGTGCACCGCGTACTCGGCCGCGAGGCCGATCGGCGGGGTGTCGGCGGCGAAGACGGGGGAGCCGAACGAATGATCCACCAGCAGTGCCCACCGGCCGGTCCGCATGCCGTGGAGCCAGATCCGGCGCGTATGCAACCGGTCTTCTTCCACGGTGCGCGTGCCGACGGTCAGCCACCGGTCGGTTACGGCGGGCTCGGCCTGCACCGTTTCCGCCGGAACCGGATAGCCGATATGGCCGCGGACGGCAGCCGCCAGCGGCGCGGGCAGCGTGTCCGATCGCGTATGGGCGGTGATGAGCAGGTGCAGCCAGGCGAACCGGCCCAGCAGCACTTCGGGCCAGTTCGCCCGGCGCACCACCGCGTCGGGCAGGCGGCGCACCGCGGCGGCCGGGCCGGGCGCCTGGGCATCCACCAGCCGCGCTGCCACCGCCTCGAACGCCGCGTGGGAACGATCCGTCTGGGCCAGCCCGGTGCGGATCTGGTCGGTGAGCCAGGTATCGAGTTCGGCCAGACCGGCTTTCACCCGTTCCTGCCGCTGCTGCGCGGTAGCCGGATCGCCGCCGCGCGGCCGCTTCGGTGGTGCGGCCGCCTTCGCGGTCCGCCGGCCGACCCACTCGGCGGCGAAATCGGCGGTTTCGGCGGACTCCGCGACCGTGCCCGACGACCAGATCAGCAGCAGTGACAGGGCGTGTTTGCACGGGAATTTGCGGCTCGGGCAGGAGCAGCGGAAAGCGGGACCGGCCAGATCGACGATCGTCTGGTACGGGGTTTGCCCGCTGCCCTTGCACAAGCCCCACAGTGTGGCCCCGGACCGGCCGGTGCCGGACCACTTTCCGGCCAGTTTGCGGGCGGCGGTGAGGGAACTCGTATCGGGCGCGAGTGCTGTCACCTGGTTCTCGCTCCACCGTTGTGTCATCCGGCGGACTCGTTTCGGTCGGTCATGATGCCCCCGTCTCTCGGTCGAGAGATTTCTATCGCACCGCACCGACAGAATCTCTCCGCGGCATGGTCATGGGTGGAAGCGCTTGGCGCCGAACCACATTCGAGGCTCCGGGAAATTCCGTAAATGTTGCGTGATCCGATCGAGTCTGGCATTCTGTTCTGTTCGGCCAGACCGAGCCACCCCTGAAGGGTGACACACCGACGAGCTGCCCGACGGGGTTGGCGAGGGGTGGCCATCGGCAGCCGGTCGGGTCGGCCGATGACCAGATCCCATCCCCGCGGGCACGTTCGAGCCGCCGGCCGTGCGTACTTCCCCGCGCCCGGTTCCGGCGTGGTGTATCGCAACCGTCCGGGACAGAGCCGGGAACCGGCTCTGTCCGGAACGGCCGCCATCGGGTAGCGTTTCGCACAGCTTTCGACCGTACGACCACACACGGGGGCTCGACAGGCGTGTGGCCTCGAGGGGGTGGAGAACTTCCGTGAACGCTGTGGGAAAGGAATCCGGGGCGGCATTCGTCCGGCCCGCCGACGTGATAAAGCGTCGCATCGATGCGGATCCGGATATTCCCACCGCGGTGGCCGCGCTCGTCCGCGCGGCCCTCGACCCGCCGCCCGGCTCCGCCGAATCGATGGCGAGCGCAACGGGTTCCGTCCTCGACGGTGTCTTCCTGCGCACCATCCGGGTGGGCGGGTTCCGTGGTATAGGCCCGGAGACCACGCTCGAATTGCCCACCGGCCCGGGGCTGACACTGGTGACCGGCCGCAACGGCAGCGGGAAATCGAGTTTCGCCGAAGCCGCGGAACTCGCGTTGACCGGCGGAAATCGCCGCTGGGACGGCCGCTCGACCGCGTGGCGCGAGGGCTGGCGCAACCTGCACCGGTCCGGCCCGGTCCGGGTGGAACTGGAACTGCGGACCGACGGGCCGGAACCCGCGCTGACCGTGGCCCGGGAATGGGACGCCGAAGAACCGCTGCCGGGCGGCACCTGGACCCAGCGGCGCGGGGACGGGCCCGAGCAGGTGTTCGCGAGCGGTGACTGGGCGCTGCCCCTGGAGTTGTATCGGCCGTTCCTGTCCTACAGCGAACTCGGCGCGCTGGTGGACGGGAAGCCCAGCGAACTGTTCGACGCGCTGCACCAGTTGCTCGGCCTGGACGAACTGATCGTCGCGCACGAGCGGATCCGGGTCCGCCGCCTGGACCTCGAGCGCGCAGCCCGGACCGCGCGCCGGGACAGGCAGACCCTGCTGACCGAACTCGCCGAGGTCGCCGATCAGCGCGCGCGGCGCGCGGTCGCGCTGTTGCGCGAGCCGGCCCCGGATATCGGCGCGCTCGAGGCGCTGGTAGGCGATACCGCCGGTGGGCCGGAACCGGCCGCCTTGCGGGCGGTACTGGCCCTGAAGTTACCGTCGGCCGAGCGGATAGCGGCGCTGGCGGCCCGAATCGCCACCGCGGCTGCCGCGGTCGCCGCGGCGACCGCACCCGAGGTCGCCGCGGACCTGCGCGTCCTCGAGGTGCTGCGCGCCGCGTACACGCACGTCACCACGCACGGGCGGCCCGGGACGCCCGACACACGTCCCGCCGGTCCACTGTTCTCCGCAGCCGGCACACGGACGGGTCCGGATACCGACGAGCACAGCACCACGCCCTGCCCCGTATGTGGGGGCGGCACGCTGGATCGGCAGTGGTTGCTCGATACCGCGGCCGCGATCGCCGGACTGTCGCTACGGACGGCCGATCTCGTCCGGGCGCGCGACGAGCTCACCCGGGCGTTGGCGGAGCTGCGGGTGCTCACGGGCGAGCTCCCGCCGGCACTGGCCGCGGCCGATACCGCAGGCCTGGACACCGTGACACTGGGCGAGGTATGGGCCCGCTGGGTGGGGCTGCCCGAATCGGAAGATCCGGGGGAACTGCCCGATCGGTTGCGTGCCGTGCACGAGCATTTGTCCGCCGAACTGGATTTCGTCCAGCGGTGCGCCGGTAAGGAACTGGATCGGCTCGACGAGGCATGGGCGCCGTTCGCGCCGCGCCTGCGGGCCTGGCTCGAACTCACCGGCACGGTCGCGGCGCAGGCCGCGGAACGACAGACCGCCCGCGCGGCCGAAGAGTGGTTGAAAGCGGCCACCGCGCGGGTGCGTGACGAGCGGCTGGCCCCGCTGGCCGGGACGGCCCGGTGGGTGTGGCAGACCCTGCGCCAGCAGAGCAGCGTCGAACTCGGCGGCATCCATCTGCAGGGCAACGCGAACAGCGCGCGCCGGGTGCAGTTGGAGGTCACCGTGGACGATGTGGACGGCGCCGCGCTCGGGGTGATGAGCCAGGGTGAGCTGCACGCGCTCGGCCTGGCCCTGTTCCTGCCGCGTGCGACCGTCGCGGCGAGCCCGTTCCGGTTCGTGGTGATCGACGATCCGGTGCAGGCGATGGATCCCGCGAAGGTGGACGGGCTGGCCCGGGTGCTGGCCACCGTCGCCTGGGAGCGGCAGGTGGTGGTGTTCACCCACGACGACCGGCTCGCCGAGGCGGTACGCCGGATGCAGATCGACGCCCGGATCGTCGAGGTGCAGCGCCGGGAACGCTCGGTGGTGGAGATCCGGCTGTCCAGCGACCCCGTCCACCGCTACCTCGACGACGCGCGCGCGCTGCTGCGAACCCCGCAGCTGCCCCGGGCCATCGCCGACGAACTCGTCGCGACCTGCTGCCGTTCCGCGCTGGAGGCGGCGAGTCTGGCCCGGGCCAAGCGGGTGCTGCTGGCCAGCGGTATGGATCACCGGGAGGTACAGCGACGGATCGACCGGGCCCAATCGACCCGGGCGATGGTCACCCTCGCGGTGCTGGGGCCGGGACGCCGGATCGAGGACCTGAACAAACAGCTGGCCAAGGAGGGGCGCTGGGCGGTCGAGGTCGTGCGCGATGCCACCGCCGGTGCCCATGTCCCGATCGACCGCGATCTCGCCGAGCTGATCGCCGATACCGAACGTTTCGCCGAGTGGCTGGCGGGGTGAGCGGACGCCGGGGCCGGGGCTCGGGGCGGCGCGGGGGTGGCGGCCGCGGCTTTCGGACCGACGGCCGGCCGGTACGGTCCGGCCCCACCGGTGACCCCGGCCCGCGGCCCGGTATCGGGGAAAGGCTGGCGGTGGTCGACCGGCTGCTGGACGGTTCGGTGCCCGCCGCCGGCGGTGTCTGGTCACGCGCGACCGCGTGGATTCTGCGAATCGCGCTCGAACAGTCGGTGGACGATCTGTGGTCGCGGACCGAACCCGACCTCGCACGCTGTCCGATGCGGGCCCAGCTGCTGGCGCTGCGCGTGGTGACCGACCCGCTCACCGCCGCCCGGATCGCCGCCCTGTGGACCGCGCTGTCGCATGCCACCCATCACCACGACTACGAGCTCGCGCCCGGTGTCACCGAGCTGCGCCGCTGGCGCGACGACACCGTCCGGATCGCCACCGAACTGGCCGCCGTATCCGGATGAGCGGGCGGTGTCCGAGGTGGCCGGCGCCCGCCGGGCACAATCGGGAGGTGGACGATACGAAGCCGTGCCCTTGCCGCCACGGCGATATCTTCGGTGAATGCTGCGGACCGCTGCTGGCAGGTCGCCCGGCGCCCACCGCCGAAGCGCTGATGCGGTCCCGGTTCACCGCCTTCGCGGTGGGCGATACCGGCTACCTGCTGCGTACCTGGCACGCCGGTACGCGGCCCGCCGAACTCGGGCCGGACCCTGCCCGACGCTGGCTGTTCGTGGAGATCCTGCACGCGTCCGGGGGCGGTCCGTTCGACGAATCCGGGACCGTCGAATTCACCGCGCATTATCGGGATCCGGGTGGCCGGGGCCGGTTGCACGAGATCAGCCGATTCCTGCGGGTCGATGGATGCTGGCAGTACGTGGACGGGGAGGTCGACCGATGGTGACCGGCCGGGCCGGTCGCCCGGCCACCCGTCGGGTCCGCCGGTAATGTACCTGTCGTGTCGCGTATCGCCATCGAATACTGCACCCAGTGCCGTTGGCTGCTGCGTGCGAGCTGGATGGCCCAGGAACTGCTGACCACTTTCACCACCGATATCGGCGAGGTCGCGTTGATCCCCGGCGAGGGTGGCGTCTTCCGCATCACGGTCGACGACACCCAGGTGTGGGAGCGCCGGGCCGATGGGGGATTTCCGGATATCGCGGTACTCAAACAGCGGGTCCGCGATCGGATCGCCCCGGAGCGCGATCTCGGCCATATCGACCGCGGCAGCGCGGATCCTCGCGTCGCGGAATGACCCGTGCGCCGGGCCGCCGCAGTGGAGACGCGCCGCGACCGGCCGGGCCGCGGGGTGGCGACCCGGCCCGGGACGCGGGATCAGGCGCAGCAACCGCCGCCGCAGCAGCCACCGCCGGTAGGCGCGGCGGGCGCGGCGACGGCCGGGGCGGCCGCGCGGCCGGTGGTCGCGAAGGTGGTCAGCAATTTCACCGTGTCGTCGTGGCCGTGCGGGCAACGGGCCGGATTCGACGCCTGCGCCATCGGGCGGTTGATCTCGAACGTGTCGCCGCAGCTGCGGCAGCGGAACTCGTAACTCGGCATGGCCGAATTCTAGAGCGGGCCGACGGCCCATTTTCGCGATGCAACGCGACATTTTTGAAACTGAAGTGTAACCACTTCGGTCGTACCCTCGAATGCACAGGTAGAGGAGGTCTGTGATGAACGTCCAGTGCTTCGAGGTGACGCCTGGGGTGGGCGACGAGGGCGGCCCGGTGGCGCGGACCCAGTTCGGTGCGGTCCGGGGTAGCCGGGAGGGCGCGGTATCGGTCTGGCGGGGTGTTCCGTATGCCGCCGCAGTCGCCGGACCCCGTAGGTTCCGGCCGCCGCGGGCCCCGGAGCGCTGGGATGGCGTCCGCGACTGTCTGGTCGCCGGGCAGATCGCGCCGCAGGATATGGCCAACACGGTGCCCATGGACCGCTCGCTGACCATGGGCGAGGACTGCCTGTGGCTCAATATCTGGGCGCCGGCCACCGCGTCGGAGGAGCCGCGGCCGGTGATGGTGTGGCTGCACGGCGGCGCGTACTGCCTCGGCTCCGCGGCCCAGGGCGTCTACGACGGTCGCCACCTGGCCGAGACCGGTGACGTGGTGGTGGTGACGGTGAACTACCGGGTGGGCGCGTTCGGGTTCCTGGACCTGTCGTCGCTGTCCGACGAGTTCGTTCCCAATCTGGGCCTGCTCGACCAGCTCGCGGCGCTGGAATGGGTGCGCGACAATATCGGCGCCTTCGGTGGTGACCCGGGCAATGTGGTCCTCTTCGGGGAATCCTCCGGGGCCGGCTGTGTCACGGCGCTGCTCACCGCGCCGCGGGCCGCCGGCCTGTTTCAGCGCGCCATCGCGCAGAGCCCACCCGCCACCACCGTGTACGGGCAGGAACGCGCGGCCGGGGTGGCCGAACGTTTCCGTGAACTGATCGACCTGCCCCGCGCCCGGATCGGCGAACTGCTCGAATGCCCGCTCGAACGGATCGTGCGAGCCGCCGCGGTCCTGATCGACGAGGTACCGCTGCAGGCGCCCGGCACCCTGGCCGCCGCCCCGGTCGTCGACGAGGATCTGCTTCCCGGGTATCCCACCGACCGCTTCCGGGACGGGCGGTCACACCGGGTACCGCTCATCATCGGCACCAACAAGGACGAGGCGTCGCTGTTCCGGCTGTTCCGGTCGCCGATCATGCCGGTGACCCCGCAAGCGGTGAACGCCATGCTCGAACAGGTCCAAGCCGGGCATCCCGGGCTGACCGCGGAACGACTCGCCGAGATCACCGCGGTGTACCCCGATCTGGCGAAGCCGCGGGGTGCGCTGGCCATGTCCACCGACGCGGCGTTCCGGATGCCGGCCCTGTGGGTGGCCGACGGTCACGCCCAGCACTCACGGACCTGGATGTACCGCTTCGACCACGCCACGCCCATGCTGCGGGCCGCCCGCGTCGGCGCCGGTCACGCCACCGAGCTGCCGTACGTGTTCGGCAACTTCGGCACCTTCGACCACGACCCCACCTTCTGGCTCGGCGGCCGTAAACAGGCCGCCGAGGTCTCGGGCCGGATGATGCGCCGCTGGCTGGCCTTCGCCGCCCACGGTGTCCCGGCCGCGCTGGACGGATCGAAACACTGGCCCCCCTACCATCCGGAATCGCGGGACACACTGCTGATCGATTCGATCGACCGAGTGGTGCCGGACCCCGAGGGCGACCTGCTCACCGCCTGGGGGGAACGCGCCGTCGGCTTCGCGTAACCACTACACGTCGGTGGAAAAGCGGATCCCGCCGTCGGGGATCTCCACTCCCGGCCACACCCGGGCGCCGCGCAGCAGTTCGCAGCGGGCACCCACGCTGGCACCGTCGCCGATCACTCCGTCGCGGACCAGGGCGCGGGGGCCGATGCGGGCGCCGAAACCGATGATGGAGCGTTCCACCGTGGCTCCGGCCTCCACTTTGGCGCCGTCGAACAGGATGGCGCCGTCGAGGCGGGCACCGGCGCCCACTTCCGCGCCGCGGCCCACCACGGTGCCGCCGATGAGCAGAGCGCCCGGGGCGATCCCGGCGCCTTCGTGCACGAGGGATTCGCCGCGCTGACCGGGCAGCGCGGGGGAGGGGGCGATACCGCGGACCAGGTCCGCGGAACCCCGGACGAAGTCCTCCGGAGTGCCCATATCCCGCCAGTACGAGGTGTCGACGTGACCCTGGACACGAGCGCCCTCGGTCAGTAGCGCGGGGAAGACTTCGCGCTCCACCGAGACCGGGCGCCCGGCCGGGATCTTCTCGATGTATTCGCGCCGGAAGACGTAGCAGCCGGCGTTGATCTGGTCGGTCGGCGGGTCCTGGGTCTTCTCCAGGAAGGCCGTGACCCGGCCGTCGGCGTCGGTCGGTACGCAGCCGAAGGCGCGCGGATCGCTGACCCGCACCAGGTGCAGGGTGACGTCGGCCCGGGTCTTCTCGTGGGTCTCCAGGATGGATGTCAGGTCGGTGCCGCCGAGGACGTCACCGTTGAACACCATGACGTTGTCCGCGGTGAGCCGGGACAGCACGTTGCGGATACCGCCGCCGGTGCCCAGCGGTTCGGTCTCGGTGACGTATTCGAGCTCCAGGCCGAATTCGGCGCCGTCACCGAAGTATTCCTCGAAGACCTCGGCCTTGTAGGAGGTGCTGAGCACCACATGGGTGATGCCCGCGCCCGCGATCCGGGTCAGCAGATGGGTCAGGAACGGCAGCCCGGCTGTCGGGAGCATCGGCTTGGGCGCCGACAGGGTCAGCGGCCGCAGCCGTGTCCCCTTTCCGCCGACCAGAATCACCGCGTCAGCGCCTGCTTGTGATGCCATGGAGCTCCCTTGTTCCCATCCGATCATCGACCCGGCACGGTAACGGTCGGTTGTCTATCCGGCCTGCTCCCGATCCCGTGCACGCAGAGCGGATCGAACCGCAATCCGGCAGCGCACCGCAAGTCCGGCCTTCAGTGCCCAGCGCAGCGGGGCCTGCCACCAGTGCGGATGCCGGTCGGCCTGGAAGCGGTAGGCGCTGGCGTGGTGGGCGGGCAGCATCTTCTCGGGGTGGCGTCCGGCCGCGTGCCCCTTGGCGTGGGTGACCTCGGCGTCGGGTACGAAGACGTTGTGCCAGCCGGCCCGGCCCATCCGGTCACCGAAGTCGACGTCCTCCATGTACATGAAGTACCGCGAGTCGAAGCCCTCGATCGAATCGAACGCCGCGCGCCGCACCAGCAGGCACGATCCGGACAGCCAGCCGACGGTGCGTTCGGAGATCTCCTCGTTCTCCTGACGGTAGCGCCGGGTCCACGGGTTGGTCTTCCAGACGGCGCCGAGGATCGCGTGACCCGCGCCGTCCATGATCCCGGGTACCGAGCGGGCCGAGGGGTAGACGCTGCCGTCGGGTTCGCGGACCTTGGGCCCGATGGCGCCGGCCCGGGGCCAGCGCTGGGCCGCTTCGAGCATGATGTCGATGGAATCGTTGCCCCACCGGATATCCGGGTTGGCGATCAACACGTATTCGAGTTCGGGGTCGAGTTCGGCGACGGCCCGGTTGATGGCGCCGCCGTATCCGATATTGCCGCCGGTCGGTAGGAAGCGCACATGGGCATTGGCGTCGGCCACGAGTTCGGGGACACCGTCGGTGGAGCCGTTGTCGGCCAGGATGACCTGCGGCTTCTCCGCGGTGGCCGTGGCCAGGGTGCTGATGAAATGCTCGAGATGTTCGCCCGGCGAATAGGTGACCGTGACCACGGCCAGACGTGGCCGGTCGTGCGGGGTATCGGAAGCGCTCACAGCGCACCACCCTAACGGGCGGCCCGGTTCAGTGCCTCGGTCAGCGCGGATTCCCACGGGCGCAAAGGTGTCAGTCCGGCGTCGCGCCAGGCGGTCCCGGACAGCACGGAGAAAGCGGGCCGGGTGGCGGGCCGGGGAAATTCCGCGGTGGTGCACGGCCGGACCCGCTCGGGGTCGGCGCCGATACCGGCGAATACCGCGCGGGCCAGGTCGTACCAGCTGGCCCGGCCGGAGTTCGTGGCGTGCAACACAGGAGGTGCCGAGGGTGTCGCGGCCAGTTCGAGCAGCCCGGCGGCTAGGTCGGCGGCGAAGGTGGGGGAGCCGATCTGGTCGTTCACCACGGAGACGGTGTCGCGTTCCTTTTCCAGCCGGCGCATGGTGGCCACGAAATCGGTGCCGGTCCCGGCGTACACCCAGGCCGTCCGCACGATATGGGCCTGGGGGCACAGGTCACGCACCGCGCGTTCCCCGGCGAGTTTGGAGCGGCCGTACACCGTGGTGGGCCCAGTGGGATCGGACGGTTCGTAGGGGCGTTCGGCGGTACCGGGGAAGACGTAATCGGTGGAGAGTTGGATCAGCCGGGCGCCGGCGCGCGCGCAGGCCGCGGCCAATACCGCCGGGCCGGTCTCGTTGGCGGCGAAGGCGGCTCCGGGCTCCGATTCGGCCCGGTCGACCGCGGTGAACGCGGCACAATTGAGAACGATATCGCCGGGCCGGACCACTGATTCCACCGCTGCCCGATCGGTGATGTCGAGCCGGGACCGGGTGAAGGCACGGACAGCGGGTATCCGCCGGAGTAGTTCACCACCCACCTGACCACCCGCCCCGGTGACGAGGAGACGGTCGGCTACTTCGGTTGCGGGCGGTAGAACGGCGTTCACCGGCCCAGTCTGGCACGCCGTCGGTCGCCGAATCGGGGTCACCCGGGCTGCTGTTGGTTAGCCTGCGTGGTGCGGAAGGTGTTTCGACGGCATACGCGAAGTGGGTCGGGGTCCTCGACCGATCCGTAAGGGGAGAGGAAGTCCAAGGTGGCGCAGCGTGGGGAGCCGACGTTGTGGAGCCCGGTGCGGGTCCTGGTCGCATCAGTTGCTCTGATGGTGCTGGTGGCGACCGGGTTCGCTTGGCGCGGGGTGGATTCCCTGGTCTCGAATATCGAGCGGATCAGCGATCTGGGCCTGGGCGGGCATACCGACGGCGCGGTCGACATCCTGCTCGTCGGCGTGGATTCGCGCACCGACGCCAAGGGCAACCCGCTCACCGACGCCGAGCGGGCCATGCTGCACGCCGGTGACGAGATAGGTACCAATACCGACACCATCGTGCTGGTACGTGTGCCCAACGACGGCCGCTCGGCCACGGCCATCTCGATTCCCCGCGACGCCTACGTCGCTATCCCGGGCCTGGGGAAAGGCAAGATCAATTCCGCCTACGGGGTCACCAAACAGACCGTGCAGGACGATCTGCTCGCCGAGGGGGTCTCGGCGGAGGATGCCGAGGAACAATCGACCCAGCGCGGGCGCCAGGCACTGATCGAATCGGTGGCCGGGCTGACCGGGATCACCGTCGACCACTACGCCGAGGTCTCACTGCTCGGGTTCGTCCTGCTCACCGATGCAGTGGGCGGGGTGGACGTCTGCCTACGCCATGCGGTCGACGAACCGCTCTCGGGGGCGTATTTCCCGGGTGGGCGGCAGAAGCTCGACGGTCCCCAGGCACTGAGCTTCGTGCGGCAGCGCCACAATCTCGAACGCGGTGACCTGGATCGCATCGTGCGCCAGCAGGTGTTCATGGCCCAGCTGGTCCATCAGGTCGTGAGCGCCGATACGTTGAGCAACCCGAGCCGGTTGCGGGAACTCAGCGACGCGGTGGGGCGCACCGTCGTACTCGACGAGGGCTGGGATCTGATCGGTTTCCTGAATCAGCTCCAGGACCTCACTGCCGGGGAGGTCACCTTCGAGACCGTTCCGGTCGCCGATCTCAACGGCACCACCACCAACGGGGAATCGGTGGTCCGTGTCGATCCCGACGAGATACACGACTATGTCGCGGCGCTGGTCGGGGAGGAACCCACCGGCCGGCCCGAGACCGAGACGGCCACCCCGCAGGTGAACCCGGCGAATGTCGAGGTATCGGTGTACAACTCCAGCACGATCTCGGGTCTGGCGAACTCGGTCGCGCAGGAATTGCTCGGACTCGGTTACACCCGGGGGGCCGTGGGTAACTATTCCGGTGGGCCGGTGTCGCAGAGTCAGGTGCGTGCTCCGTCGGCGTCGGATCCGGGCGCGAAAGCGGTCGCGGACGCGCTGGGCGGGGTACCCGTCGTCGCGGATCCGTCGATTGCGACGGGAGCGGTGAGCGTGGTGCTGACGAGCGACTACGCTGGCCCCGGATCCGGTAGCGCAGACGTGATCGATTTCGGCTCTACGTCGACCTCGGCCACTCCGGTACCGCCCGCGCCGCCGATCGCGGCGGCCGAAGATGGACCCACCTGTGTGAATTGAGCGCCGAAAGCAGACGATGCGTGACATAGACCAGGCAACGACCCTTCCCGAAGCGGTGCTCGAGCCGATTCTGGACCGCGAACCGGCCGCCCCCCGCGTCACCTGGTACGACGATGCGACCGGCGCCCGGATCGAGCTGTCCGGGCTCACCCTCGCCAACTGGGCCGCCAAAACCGGCAATCTGATCCGTGACGAGTTCGGGCTCACCCCGGGCGCGCGGGTCGCGGTGCTGCTGCCCGCGCACTGGCAGACCGCGGCGGTCCTGCTCGGCTGCTGGTGGGCGGGAACCGAGGTGGTACTGCACGCCGACCCCGACGCGGAACTCGTTTTCGCCGCCGCGGACCGGCTGGCCGAGACCGAGGACGCGCCCGAGGTTGCGGCATTGTCGCTGGACCCGATGGGTGGGCCGGTCCGTGATCTGCCCATCGGGGTCACCGACTACGCGACCGCGGTCCGCGTGCACGGAGATCAGTTCCTGCCCGGCGGCACCGGTGCGGCCCTCGACGGTATGTCGGTCTCGGAGGTGCTCACCGAGGCTCGAAAATCCGCTGCCCGGCAGGGCTTCGCCGAAGGCGACCGGGTGCTCTCCAGCGCCGCCTGGGATACCCCCGCCGAATTGATCGACGGCTACCTCGCGGTGCTCACCGCGGGCGCCTCCCTGGTACAGGTGACCAATCCCGACCCGGCGCTGCGGGAGCGGCGGGTGGAAACCGAACGGGTCACCTGCATCCTGTGACGGGTCCTCTCCTACCACGGTAGGGCCGGAGTTTCCGACTCCGGCAGGTTCCCCGGCCGCCGCACGGTCCGTAGCGTTCGACGCGGTGGTACTCCGGTGCCGGTGGACATCGAACGCGACCGGACCGGCCGGCCGCCACCTGCCGCCGCCCGGGCCGCCGGGGGCGCGGCACCGGGAAGCCGTCGGCATGACAGGAGTGGGTGGGAATGAAACCGGAATACGTGTTCCGCTGGGTGAATCAGCACGGGCTGATTCGCGTCGCGAAGAAAGCGCAGCTGCGCCGGGGGGATCTGTTCGCCCGCCTCAACGGCGGACCCGAGGGGATCACGAACCCGTACCCGTTGCTCGAGGAACTACGCGGGGAGGGCGGAATACACCGCGCCGGGCCCCTGTGGATCACCATGGATCACGCGGTGGTCCGGGAAGTATTACGGGACAATCGCTTCGGGGTGGGTATGCCCGCGCTCGTCCGCCTGCCCGGATTCGCCCGCCGTGCCCTGGCGCGCCGCCCGATCCCGGCCAATCCCGTCGATCCGCCCTCCATGTTGATGATCGACCAACCCGAACACACCCGGATGCGCAAACCGGTCGCGGCGGCCTTCACTCCGCGGGCCATCGGCCGCCTGCGGGATCGGGTCGTCACGGTCACCGAGGAACTACTCGCCGCCCTGCCCGAGGACGCTCCGGCCGACCTGGTCGGCCGGTTCGCCGCGCAGGTGCCGATCGCCATCATCTCCGAAATGCTCGGGTTCCCCGACCGCGATCGACAGATGTTCCTGAGCTGGGGTGACGCCATCAGTCCGCTGCTGGATATCGGGATCTCCTGGCGCGCCCACGAACGCGCCATGCGCTCCTTCGAAGCGGTACAGGACTATCTGCTCGACCATATCGACCGGCTGCGCGCCGAACCCGGCGACGATATCCTCACCAGCCTGGTCCGCAAGGGCGAACTGTCCACCCACGAATTGTGCGCGTCGGCGACCCTGCTGATGGGCGCGGGTTTCGAGACCACGGTCAACCTCATCTCCAAAGGCATTGTGCTGCTGCTCGAACATCCCGAGCAGCGCGCCCGCCTCCTGGACGAACCGGAGCTGTGGCCCGGCGCGGTGGAGGAGATCCTGCGTTTCGATCCCCCGGTGCAGACCACCGCGCGGCTGGCGCGCGCCGACGTGGATATCGCGGGTAAGCGGTTGCGCGAGGGCACGACCCTGGTGCTGTCGCTGGCCGGTGCCAACCGCGATCCGGCGATGTTCCCCGAGCCGGCCCGCTTCGACATCACCCGCCCCAACGCCAAGGAACACCTCGGCTTCAGCAGCGGTATCCACGCCTGCCTCGGTGCGAGTCTGGCCCGGATGGAGGCGGCCCACGCCTTGCGCGCGCTCTTCGAACAGTTTCCCGACCTCCGGCTCGACGGCACGCCGCGGCGGCGGCAGTTGTACACCCTGCACGGCTACGAGACCCTGCCGGTCCACACCGGTCCCCGCGCCCGGGTCGGGCAGGCCATCGCCTGATCCGCGACGGTGATGTCACACTCGGCGCGCGCGAATCGTCGGATCGCTGTCGAAGAGTCATCGCATCGAGGAGAATCGGTATGTCCATCGAGATCAGCAATCCGGCCGGCCTGCACGATCCGGTCCCGTTCGGCTACAGCCATGTGGCTGTGACCAGCGGCGAACTGGTGTTCGTCGCCGGTCAATACGATTCCGACGGACAGGGCGCCACCACAACCGGTGATTTCGCCGGTCAAGTGGAGCGGGCATTCGCCAACCTGGGCACCGCGCTGCGTTCGGTAGGCCTGGATTTCGCCGATATCGCTCAGCTGCGCACCCATATCGTCGACCACGGCCCGGACAAACTGGCCGTGGTCGGCGCGAAAATCGCCGAGATCTGGGGCGACCGGCCGCCGGTCCAGACGCTGACCGGCGTCGCGGCCCTCGCGCTCCCCACAATGCTGTTCGAGGTGGACGCGGTGGCTGTCCGACCCTGAACCGTCCGAGAAGGCACAATCGGGGGATGGCGGATGTCGTAGTGGTAGGTTCTGGCCCCAACGGCCTCGCGGCGGCGGTGACCATGGCCGCCGCGGGGCTCGAGGTCGAGGTGTACGAGGCCGCGGATACCCTGGGCGGCGGCTGTCGGACCGCGGAGACGACCCTGCCCGGGTTCCGGCACGACGAATGCGCGGGCGCCCATCCCATGGCCCTGGCCTCCCCGTTCTTCCAGGCATTCGATCTCGCCGCGCACGGGGTCGAACTGCTCACCCCGGTGGCGTCCTATGCCCATCCACTGGATGGCGGTACTGCCGGGATCGCGTGGCGGGACCTGGAGCGGACAGTCGACGAACTGGGAGTCGACGGTAAGGCCTGGCGATCGCTGTTCGCACCGTTGATCCGGGACTGGCAGCACGTCGTACGTACGGCGATGTCGGATATGCGGCATATCCCCTTCAGCCCCGCCACCGTCCGGTTCGGCCTGCGCATGCTCGAACAGGGCTCCCCGCTCTGGAACACCCGTTTCCGTGACGGGATCGCGCCCGCGCTGTTCACCGGGGTCGCCGAGCACGTCATCGTCCCGCCCCGGCAGCTGCCCGCGGTGGGCGCGGGACTGCTGCTGGCCACTCTCGCCCACGCGGTCGGCTGGCCGGTGCCGCGCGGCGGCAGCCAGGCGATCATGGACGCGCTGGCCGCCGATCTGCGCCGGCGCGGCGGGCGGCTGTACACCGGCCATCGGGTGGACTCCCTGGCCGAATTCCCGACCGCGCGCGCGGTGCTCTGCGATATCGCCCCGGCCGAATTGCTCCAAATCGCCGGCGACCGTCTCCCCGCCGGATATCGCCGCCGGCTCGACCGTTACCGCTACGGCGGCGGTTCCTGCAAGGTGGATTTCGCACTGTCGGGGCCGGTGCCGTGGCAGGCACCCGGATGCGCCGAAGCCGGGACCCTGCATCTGGTCGGCAGCCGGGCCGAAGCGATGGCCGCCGAACACGCGGTAGCCGCCGGAATCCACACCGACCGCCCCTTCACCCTGGTCATCCAGCCCGGCGTGGTCGACCCGACCCGGGCCCCTGCCGGACAGCACACCCTCTATGCCTACGCCCACGTACCGCACGGCTCCGACCGTGACGTCAGCGAACTCGTGGCCGGTCAGATCGAACGATTCGCCCCCGGCTTCCGCGACCTCGTCCTCGCGAAACATGTACGGACGGCCGCCGAAATGCCCGCATACAACGCCAACTATGTCGGTGGCGATATCAACGCGGGAGCGATGACCCTCGCGCAAACCGTTTTCCGCCCGGTACCGCGCTGGAATCCGTACGGCACCGGGCTGCCCGGTGTGTACCTGTGTTCCTCGGCGACCCCGCCCGGCGGCGGCGTCCACGGTATGAGCGGCCTACACGCCGCCCGGCACGCGCTGCGCACGGTCTTCGGCGACCGCACCGACCCCTACCGGCTGCTCGCCGCGGACATCGCGCCGGATCCGGCGACCTAGGCCTCGCGCGCGGTCTCCCGATACAGGTCCGGTTCCAGATAGATGATCCGCGCGGCCGGGACCGCCGCCCGCACCCGGCTCTCCGCCGCATCGATACCCGCCGCGATCTGCGCGATATCCAGCCCCGGCGTCACCGCGACCTTCGCCGCCACCAGCAGCTCCTCCGGGCCCAGATACTGGGTCTTGATATGGATCAGGCGGTCGATGGTGGTCCCGTCCACCAGGTTCTCGCGAATCGCCCGGTCCTCCTCGGGAGTCGCGCCCTCACCGATCAACAGACTCTGCATCTCGATGATCAACACGATCGCGATCACACCCAGCAGGCCACCGATCGCCAGCGTGCCCACCCCGTCCCACACCGGATCGCCGGTCACCATCGTGAGTCCCACACCACCGAGCGCGAAAACCAGACCGATCAACGCGCCGGTGTCCTCCAGTAGCACCACCGGCAACTCCGGGCTCCGCGAATTACGAATGAACTGCCACCAGCTCGCCCGCCCTTTCAGCGGCGCCGACTCCTTCACCGCGGTGCGGAAACTGTAGCTCTCCAACGCGATAGCGATCACCAGGATCACCACGGCCACGATCGGCGAACTCAACTCCTCCGGATGCTGGATCTTGTGCACACCCTCGTAGAGGGCATACACCGAACCCAGCGTGAACAGCACCAGCGCCACCACGAACGAATAGAAATAACGGCTACGCCCGTACCCGAACGGATGCAGTTCATCGGCCTGCTGCTCGGCCCGGTTCTGCCCGAACAGCAGCAAACCCTGGTTGGCGGTATCGGCGACCGAGTGCACGCCCTCCGCCAGCATCGACGCCGACCCGGTGATCGCGGCACCCACGAACTTGGCCACCGCGATCCCGGCATTCGCCGACAACGCGGCGAGAATCGCCCGCTTACTTCCACCAGCCGACATCCGCCACCCTCCTGCTACTCCGATGCCCGAACCATTGGTCCGAAGCCACGCCGCGCCACAGCCTATGCTGTGTTGGATGGCGGCGCCTCCGGCGCCGCGGGACCAAGGAGGCCTCGACCCTTTCAGGGCCTCGTAAGACTCGGCACCGAGCGGGCGCTGCTATTCGTGAAGGTGACCAGATGCCAGGTCGGCCGGGCGGTCGAGTCGGCATCCGACCCGAACATCGAATGCCGACGCAACCCGCATGCGTTGAGTCTTACGAGACACCTCAAAGGGTTGAGGCCCGTCTCGCCGTTTCGGCCTCGAAGCGCATGCGCCGCAGGCGCGAGTCTCGAGGCCGAAACGGCGAGACCAAGGGGGCCTCAACCCCGCGCCGCCGCAGGTGGCGCCAATAAACACAGCACTTTTGCGAGTAGGCCCACTTCTCATCTTTGCGAGCAGGCCCACCTCTCACCTTTGTCGGCTGGGTTGACGCCGATCACCGCGGTAACACTGGGCAGACACCATGTCCCCGCCAAACACTCCGGCGCCCGAGTTCGTCCCCCGGACGGGCACTATCCGGTGGACCGGCTCCCCTGATTCACACGGCGCCGACGCAGGCGCAGAACAAGGTGGCGGGTTCGTCGGTGGCCTGGGCGCGAATATCCTTGTCCGTCGCCGAAATCCACGCGGCCGAGCCGCGGGCCAGGGTGACCTTCGAATCGCCGTCCAGTAGGCGGGCCGAACCGGCTGTGCAGAGCACGATGCCCGGGCCCGCGTCGGTCAGCGGCACGAGGGCGGATCCGGCGGTGAGGTCGAAACGGCGCAGCGCGAATTCGGGGGCCGGGGTGTCATAACGGACGGAACCGTCACCGGCGGGCTGGGGGAGGACCAGGGGCAGGTCGATCGGTTCGAAGTCCAGCACTTTCAGCAGCTCCGGAACGTCGACGTGTTTGGGGGTGAGCCCGCCGCGCAGCACATTGTCGGAGTTGGCCATGATCTCCACCGCCACGCCGTGCAGGTAGGCGTGCAGATTCCCGGCGGCGAGGAACAGGCCCTGACCGGGCTGCAGGGTGATCCGGTTCAGCAGCATCGCGGCCAGCACACCGGCGTCACCGGGATAGGCTTCGGCCAGTTCCAGCGTGGTGCGGGCTTCGGCGGCGAATTCCCGTTCGGAATTGGACAGGTATCGCACGCAGCCGTCCAGCACGGTCGGCAGCAGAGTGTCCAGTACGTTCGGCGGGAGGGTGATCCAGCTGGTGAACAGCGTCCGCAGGCCATCGGAATCGGGTTGTGCGGCAAGCAGGTCGGCGTACTGGGTGAGTTCGGCGACCTCCAGGGCACGGAAGAGATCCACCGTGCGCAGTGGGTCGCGGAATCCGGCGAGTGCCTCGAACCTTTCCAGCGCGACCACCAGTTCGGGTTTGTGGCTGTCGTCGCGGTAGTTGCGCATCGGGGAGTCGAGCGGTACCTGGGTGCGGTTCTCCCGGGCGAACCCGGACCGTGCCTGTTCCGCGCTCGGATGGGCTTGGAGCGACAGCGGTTCCTCGGCGGCCAGGATCTTCAGCAGGAACGGCAGCCGGTCACCGAACCGCGCGGCGGCCGCGCCGAGTTCCTCGTCCGGATTCTCCGACACCGCCTCCAGCAGCGACCGGGTGCCGTCGTCGATGCGCAGATAGGCCGGGTCGGCGGGATGGGCACCGAACCACAGTTCCGCTTCCGGGTGTGCCGACGGGACCTGGCGTCCGCAGAGTTCGGCGAGCGCGGTGCGTGAGCCCCAGGCGTACGAGCGCAGCGCACCCACGAGTTCGTGCACTAGTAGTGTCCCCCGTCGTAGCTGTCCGGATCGCTCGCCGCGATCGCCCGGCCGCCGATGAGCCGCAGATAGGCCGCTGCCATCTCCCAGCGCAACGCGAGCACCGCGAGACGGTCCAGTTCACCACCGATCGGTGTGGGTACCGGTTGGGGGTCCGCCGACCCGGCGCGGGCCGGGTCGGCGGGAATCGCTTCGAGTTCCGCGGTGACCAGGTCTGCGTCCACGGTGCCGCCGCCCGCTCCACCGAATACCGCGATCCGGCGGCGCGCCGCCATGAGATCGGAATCGGTGCTGCACAAGAAGATCCGCTTCTTCTCCACCGGCGGCGGACCGTCGAGTTGCTCGTCGTGGAACAGCGGATCGTAGTCGGGTGCGGCCGCGGTGGCGGCGTTCACCAGACGGGGTAGCGCGGTCACCGCGACAGCGAGATCCACCGCGGTCGCGGTGCGGCCCGCCGATTGCAACAGCACCTCGGCCGCGTGCAGCGCGAGCCCGGTGGTAGCTTCGCTGTCGCCGGCGAGGATGAGTCCGCGCTGTTGGGTCCGCGCGGCCAGATTCTTGGCGGGATTGTGGAAGACCTCATGCTGCGGGCCGTCGCGCAGGGCCTCGGTGTCGAGGACATCGGCCAGTTCGGCCAGTTCGGGCAGGAATGTGGCGCTGCGATGCCCGTCGATGGCCTGCAGGACCGCGATTCCGATGCCGAGATAGCGCAGCAGCCGGTTCTCGTCGAGTACTGGGATGCGGGGCGCGAGCAGCGCGGCCCGCCCGGCCGCGGCGGCGCGCAGCGGACCTTCGTCCGGTGCCGCCACGACCACCTCCGCGCCGCGGCGCAGCGCCCGGTCGACGGCGTCGATGAGCCGTGGATCGCCGGCGTCGTCGCCGGCCACCAGCACCACGTCCAGTGGGCCGGCCCAGGAGGGCACCGTGGTGACCTGGACCAGCGGCAGACCGGTCCGGTCGCCGAGAGTCGCGACGAGCAGTGCGGCGGCCCGGGTGGCCCGTCCGGGGCCGGAGACCAGCAGCAGACTCCGCGGGCGCAAACCGTCGAGCCGGGTGAGCGCCCCTTCCGCCACGGCTGCCGCGGTGGCACGCACCTGGGCACCACCGGACGCGGCCGACCGGAGGGCGCCGCCGGTATCGGCGGCTTCGAGCATTGCGGCATCGTCCAGATCGAGTACCGGGGTGTCAGCGATCATCGGGCGTGGCACCTCCCCTCATCGCGCTGTTGTCGGTCTCGGCCGCGACCGCCCGCGTTGTGGACACCGGGTCTGGAACGGGCGAATCCACGGTGTGTATTTCCACTATTCCAGTCAGGCGCGGACGATGCGCAGGATCTCGGTCACGAGTGCGTCTACTTCCTTCTGCGACCTGGCTTCGACGTTGAGTCGTAGCAGCGGTTCGGTATTGGAGGCGCGCAGGTTGAACCAGGCATGGTCCGGTAGTTGCACCGTGACACCGTCGAGCCGGTCCACCGAGACCGCGCGCCCGGCGAACTCGTCGAGCACGGCGCCGGTCCGCGCGGCCGCGTCGTCGACGGTCGAGTTGATCTCGCCGGAAGCGGCGTAGGCCGTGTAGGAGGCCATCAGCTCCGACACGGGCCGCTTGTCCTCGCCCAGGGCCGCCAGTACGTGCAGAGCGGCCAGCATGCCGGAATCGGCGCCCCAGAAATCCCGGAAATAATAGTGGGCGGAGTGCTCCCCGCCGAAGACGGCGCCGGAGCTGGCCATCAGCTGTTTGATGAACGAATGGCCCACCCGCGATCGCACCGGATTGCCGCCCAGCTCGGCCACCAGCTCCGGTACCGATCGGGAAGTGATCAGATTGTGGATGATGGTGGCCCCGGGCTCCTTGGCGAGCTCCCGTTCGGCGACCAGCGCCGTGATGGCCGACGGCGAGACGGGATCCCCCTGTTCGTCGACCACGAAGCAGCGATCGGCGTCGCCGTCGAAGGCCAACCCGATATCGGCGCCCGAATCGCGGACCAGTGCCTGCAGATCCACCAGATTCTTCGGATCGAGGGGATTGGCCTCGTGGTTGGGGAAGCTGCCGTCCAGCTCGAAGTACAGCGGTACGACCGTGACCTGCGGCAGTGCGCCGAGTACGGCGGGGACGGTATGCCCGCCCATCCCGTTGCCGGCGTCCACCGCCACGGTCAGCGGCCGGATACCGGCCAGATCCACCAGGTCGCGCAGGAACGCGGCGTAGTCGTCGAGCAGATCGATCTCGGTGGCGCCACCGGGCTCACCGGCGTACCCGGGTACGCCGGAGATCAACTCCGCGGCGATGGCCGCCAGACCGGTGTCCTGACCGACCGGCAGCGCTCGCGGACGGCACAGTTTGATGCCGTTGTAACGGGCCGGATTGTGGCTCGCCGTGAACATGGCGCCCGGGCAGTCGAGTCGGCCCGAGGCGAAATACAGCTCATCGGTGGACGCCAGCCCGATATGGACCACATCGAGTCCTTGGGCGAGCACCCCCTCGGCGAACGCCGCCACCAGCTCGGGAGACGAGGCGCGCATATCGTGCCCGACGACAATGCGCCGTGCCTGCTCACCCCGCATCAACCGGGCGAACGCGGCACCGGTGTCCCGGACGAAATCGGTATCGAGCTGGTCGGAGACCACACCGCGAATGTCGTAGGCCTTGATCACCGCGTTCACGGACTCGGCAGGGCGGGCGACTGTCATGGCGACTACCCTAATGCTTATGTTTGCGGCGTCGGAGTCGCCGCCGATAAGCGCAGCTCAGCTGGGGGGATCGGGGAGTACGCGCAGGTGGCCGCGGCGGCCGGTACGGGTCGGGCGGGGCGGCGGGGTGTGGTCGCGGTAGCCGCGCTGGTCGGGTTCCGGCGGGCGGCGGCGTAGCCCGGCCTCGCGGACGGCCTCGGCGAGGGCGGTCAGATCGTCGTCGTCGGGGCTGGTGGAGAAGCCGCCTTCGTGCCGGACCATATCCCAGCCCTTGGGGGCGGTGATCCGGGAGGCGTGGGTTCCGCAGAGGTCCCAGGAATGAGGTTCGGCCACCGTCGCCAGCGGGCCCACCACCGCGGTGGAGTCCGAGTAGACATAGGTCAGCGTCGCGACGGCCGGATTCTTGCAGCCGGGGCGGCAGCAACGACGCATGGAGATCACGTCGATGAGCGTAACCCGCCGCACCGACGCGAGTGGGGTAGACACGCTCATGGATCCACTCGCATACGGCGCGCCGCAGTGTGATTCGTGTCTATTTGCCCCGCCTCCGGCGGGGCGGGGTCGAGGCTGTGTTTTTGCGCGCCTGCGGCGCATGCGATGTGCGGTGGGCCGGTTCATAGAGTGCGACCATTGAGCACCTTCGGCCAAGGCGCCGCCAAAAACACAGCACCTTTGCGAGCAGTTCACACCCTCACCTTCGCGAGTGAGTCCACACCCTCGCCTTCGCAAGCGAGCCCGCCCCTCACCGCCGGGGTTCGGTCCGATGCGGTTCGTTGGTCCGACCGATCCACCGGTACGGAAGGTGGCGCCGTCGACAGCCCTATTCCGGGTCCGGGTCTATGACGTCCGGGTCGACACCGAGGTAGGTGGCGATCTGTTGGACCAGTACTTCGCGCAGCAGTTCCACCAGGTCCTCCGGATCGCCGGCGCGCAGTTCGAGGGGTTTACGGAACAGCACCACTCGTGCGCGGATGGGGGTGCCGTGCCGGTCGACGCCGGCGGGGATGAGCCGGGACAGCGGGACCGGGCCGTCGGCGACGACCTCGTCCGGCCAGGTGACCGAATCCGGGTGCAGTGGACGTATTTTGGGTACGTCGTCGACGGCGATATCGAGTTTGGTGAGCCGATCGTGCCAGCGGGTGTCCAGGGGCGCGAAGGCTTCCAGTACCAGCCGGTCGAATTTCTGGCCCCTGGTGCGCCAGGCCGGGACGGTCGGCGGCAGCATCGGTCCGCGGACACCGCGGCCGCGACGGCTGACCGACCGGGCGGTCGGGGGTCTGCGGTTGCGGGATCGTGCCATGACCATGAACGTTAGTCAGTGAGCGCCGATCGCGACGGCCCGCCCCGGCCACATACTCCGGGGCGCACCGACGCGAGCGGTGTCGTCAGCCGATACCGCGCTTGAGGCGCCGGCGCTCCCGCTCCGACAGGCCGCCCCAGATTCCGAAGCGCTCATCGTGCGCGAGCGCGTATTCCAGGCATTCGTCACGGACCTCGCATCCCATGCAGATGCGTTTGGCCTCGCGGGTGGAGCCACCCTTCTCCGGGAAGAAGGCCTCCGGGTCTGTCTCCGCGCACAGTGCGCGTTCTTGCCATTGTTCTTCGATGGAGCCGAACATCTCGTCGAAACCGGTCACGATCAGGCTGAGCCGGGGTGTCGATTCACGCTCACTCCGATCAGGTCCGGACCAGCCGTTGTCAACAGCGACGCCTCGTGCTGCGCCTGCTGTGGAATCGGTTCGCGATACACCCACCGGAATGCCGGCCGGGGCCAGATCATCGGCCATCGCTCCGCCTCCTCACTGTGTGTTAGCGCAGAAAGAATTCATTTCCGTCGATCAACGCGCATACCGACGGCCAAACTCCGCGACGTTGTCTCGCGGACTTCCCCGAGCCTGCCATTCCAATTCGAACATCCGTTCGAGTTTCCGTACGCGCCTTGTACTTCCCGCGCGACCCGGAATGACATGTCTGTGATTAGACACGCCGCCTGCAGTGATGGTCAAGCCACCGTCACTATTCCGTTACTATCCCGCGCGGCATTCCGAGTCGATCTTGTGACCCGAATAGCAAATGAGCGGCAAATATAGCGGAAGGCGCACCATTTCCGACGCGGCATAGTGTGTACAGATGTGACTTCACAACAAGCGGACAGCGCACCCGCCAATGGCCCCCGTATCGTCGTCCTGGTCGGCGGAGTCGGTGGCGCGCGGTTCCTGCTGGGCGTCCGGGAGCTCCTGCCCGAGGCGGAGGTTTCCGCCATCGTCAATGTGGGCGACGATGTTTGGATGCACGGGCTGAGAATCTGCCCCGACCTCGATACCTGCATGTATACGCTCGGCGGTGGAATCGACCCGGAGCGCGGCTGGGGCCGGTTGGGGGAAACGTGGCACGCCAAGGAGGAGCTCGCGAAATATCATGCCCAGCCCGACTGGTTCGGGCTGGGGGACCGGGATATCGCGACGCACCTGGTTCGTACCGAAATGCTACGCGCCGGGTATCCCCTCTCGGCGGTTACCGAAGCCCTCTGCAAACGATGGCAACCGGGTGTGAAACTCGTCCCGGCAACCGACGATCGCTGTGAAACGCATGTTGTTATCAGCGACCCGGAGAGCCCTGGCGAACGCCGCGCGATCCATTTCCAGGAGTGGTGGGTTCGCCACCGCGCCGCCGTCGAAACCCACGGATTCGCCACAATCGGGGCGGATGACGCCAAACCGGCACCGAATGTGACCGAACTCATAGCTGATGCCGATGTCGTATTACTCGCTCCCTCGAACCCCGTTGTCAGCGTCGGATCGATCCTCGCGGTGCCCGGAATTCGTGGTGCGCTGCGCACCACGAAGGCCCCGGTGATCGGGGTCTCGCCGGTGATCGACGGCAAACCGTTGCGCGGGATGGCCGACGAGTGCCTGTCGGTGATCGGTGTGGAGACGACGGCGGAGGCAGTGGGGCGCCACTATGGACCCCGTTCGGCCACCGGCATTCTCGACGGCTGGCTGATCCATACGACCGATACCGCCGAGGTCCCGGACGTACAGGTGCGCAGCGTTCCCCTTGTGATGACCGACCCGCCCACCACCGCCGAAATGGTGCGTGAGGCCCTCGATTTGGCAGGAGTGAAGCCGTGACCAGCGCAGAACCGTTGGCCGGGATAGTGGCCGCGGACCACGCCGCCGCGCAATTACAGATTATGCCGATCACCGGATTGCCGGAATTCCGGCCCGGTGACGATCTCGCCGAACATATCGCCGCCCGGGCGCCCTGGCTGGCCGACGGTGATGTCCTCGTGGTCACCAGCAAGATCGTCGCCAAGGCCGAGGGCCGGATCGTGCCGGCCCCCACCGATCCGGAGGAACGCGATGCCGCGCGCCGACGGCTGGTCGAACAAGAGGCGGTGCGGGTGGTGGCGCGCCGCGGCCGGACCCTGATCACCGAGAACCGGCTCGGTATCGTGCAGGCCGCGTCCGGCGTGGACGGATCCAATGTGGAGCACGGTGAATTGGTGCTGCTGCCCGCCGATCCCGACGGCAGCGCGAAGGGATTGCGTTCGGCACTGGGCGCGCGACTCGGGGTGAATATCGCGGTGGTCGTCACCGACACCATGGGCCGTGCCTGGCGTAACGGGCAGACCGATGTCGCTATCGGTTCGGCGGGACTGCCGGTGCTGCACGACTACGCGGGGGCCGTCGACGGACAGGGCAACGAACTACAGGTCACCCAGGTGGCGATCGCGGACGAGCTGGCCGCCGCGGCGGACCTGGTGAAGGGCAAGCTGGGCGGGGTCCCGATCGCGGTGGTGCGCGGCCTGTCCGTGGCCGACAACGGTTCCGGCGCAGCCGATCTGGTGCGCGCCGGTACCGACGACCTGTTCTGGCTCGGCACCGCCGAGGCGATCGCGCGCGGCCGCGGGGAAGCGGTGCTGATGCGCCGCTCGGTCCGCAGCTTCGCGCCCCACCCCGTCGACCCCGAAGGGATCCGCGCCGCGGTCGCGGTGGCGCTCACCGCACCGGCTCCGCACCACACCCGCCCGGTGCGTTTCGTCTGGTTGCGCGACGAGGACCGGCGGCGACGGTTGCTCGAGGCGATGGCCGGCGAATGGCGGGCCGATCTCGCGGCGGACGGTCTGGATCCAGAGCGGGCCGAACAGCGGGTGAACCGCGGCCGCATTCTGTTCGACGCACCCGAGGTGATCATCCCGTTCTGCGTCCCCGACGGCGCCCATGACTATCCGGACGACCGCCGCCGCGCCGCCGAACAGACCATGTTCACCGTCGCGGTCGGGGCCGCTGTCCAAGGACTGCTGGTCGCCCTGGCGACCGAGGGGCTGGGCAGCTGCTGGATCGGGTCGACCATCTTCGCCCCGCAGACGACCCGGGAAGTACTCGGCCTGGACGACGAATGGAGCCCGCTGGGCGCCATCGCGGTCGGGCATCCCACCGAGGAACTCCGGCCGCGTCCCCCGCGTGACCCGGCCCCGGGGCTGGTGGAACTGTGACCACCGAATCGCTGCACGCGTCGGCGACCGAACTACTGACCGCGTGGCGGCCGGATTCGGGCGCCGACGCCTCGCTGCGGGAGGCGATGCTGGCCTTCCTCGGCTCGGCGCCGCGCGGCTGCCTGCGGGAGCACGCACCCGGGCATATCACCGCCTCGGCCGTGGTGTTCTCCGCCGACGGCCGCGAGGTACTGCTGACCCTGCATCCGCGGGTCGGACGCTGGATCCAGCTCGGCGGGCACTGCGAGCCCGATGACGACACCGTGGCCGCCGCCGCCCTACGCGAGGCCACCGAGGAATCGGGAATCCCCGGGCTCCGGCTGGAGCCCGAACTCTACGGTGCCCAGGCGCATCCGATCACCTGTTCGCTCGGTGCCCCGACCCGGCATCTGGATCTGCTGTTCCGGATCACCGCGCCCCCGGGAGCTGTCCCGGTGCGTAGCGCGGAGTCCGCCGATCTGCGGTGGTGGCCCGTCGACGGGCTGCCCGCGGACGCCGATGTACTGATTTGCTGAGGAGCCCGCTGCTCGGCCGGTCACGGCTGAGCAGCGGTTTCGCTCGCGGATGGCCTCGGAAACGGGTCGCTACATAACGTATGCGTGAACCCGAATCCGTTCTTTACCGAACTTATAAACGTGTCCGCTTCGGGCCTTCTTCGCGTTTACCGTGTCAGGAGTGAGTGTGGTGCGCCCAGTGCGCCCGGCGTGAGGAAGTCGGACAGCAGGTCGGAGCCTGCCCATGCCCCTATCAGAAGTGAGACGGAGATGCCTGTCGAGCCCTTCGAATCCACTCCACCCGAATCTTGGCGTGACCCCAAGCGGTACCTGTGGCTGTGGGGTCTGCTGGCGCCCACCGGACTGTTCGTCATCGGTATCCCGGCGGTCTGGGCGCTGGCTGCCATGGGCCGTCCCGGTCTGATCCATATCGTGTTCTGGCTCGGGCCCATCCTGCTCTATCTGATCATCCCGATAGCCGATCGAATGGTCGGGACGGACGGATCCAACCCACCCGAATCGACCGTGGCCGCGCTGGAGCGGGACAGGTACTACCGCTACCTCACCTACCTGTATCTGCCGTGCCAGTACGCGACCCTGCTCGCCGGTGCCTACCTGATCACCGCCGACGGCGCGCAGCTGCCGGTCGAGGGTGGGCTGTACCTGATCGACAAGATCGGCCTGGCCGTAACGATGGGGGTGATCGGCGGCATCGGCATCAACACCGCGCACGAGCTCGGCCACAAGAAAGTGGGTCTGGAGCGGCGGCTGTCCAGGATCGCGCTCGCGCAGAGCGCCTACGGCCATTTCTATATCGAACACAATCGTGGTCATCATGTGCGGGTAGCGACCCCCGAGGACCCGGCCAGCGCCCGGTTCGGCGAGAGTTTCTGGGCATTTTTGCCGCGGTCGGTCCGGGGTGGCCTGCGCTCGGCGTGGTCGCTGGAACGTACCCGCTTGCAGCGGCTCGGGTTCGGGCCGTGGAACCGGCGTAACGATGTGCTGACCGCCTGGCTGCTGACCGTGGTGCTGTTCACCGCGCTCGTCCTCGTGTTCGGGATCGAACTACTGCCGTATCTGCTGCTGCAGGCGGTGGTGGGATTCGGCTTGCTGGAGGCGGTGAACTACACGGAGCATTACGGTCTGGCGCGGCAGCGTACTTCTTCCGGACGCTATGAGCGCCCCACCCCCGCGCACAGCTGGAACAGCGATTTCCTGGTCACCAATATCTTTCTCTACCACCTGCAGCGGCACAGCGATCACCATGCCTACCCGACCCGGCGATACCAGGCGCTGCGCACCTGGCAGCAGGCCCCGGCGCTGCCCGCCGGGTACGCGGGAATGATCACCCTCGCCTATGTGCCGCCGCTGTGGCGGCGCGTGATGGACAAACGGGTGCTGGCGCACTACGGCGGCGATATCACCCGCGCGAATATCCATCCTCCGGTGCGGGACCGGGTACTCGCGCGCTACGGCACGACCGCGATGGAGGCTCCGGAATGAGCGAATACCGCTGCCCCGTGTGCGACTACGTCTACGATGAGCGCGCGGGTGCCCCCCGTGAGGGTTTCCCGCCGGGTACGCCCTGGTCGGAGGTGCCCGACGACTGGTGCTGCCCGGACTGCGCGGTCCGGGAGAAGATCGATTTCGAGCCGTTGCCCGCCGGGCCCCGCGGCCGGTGGTAGCCCTATCGACCGAAAGGCCGGTGTGCTCCATGACCGATTACAAGCTGTATCAGTGCGCCCAGTGCGGCTTCGAATACGACGAGGCCCTCGGGTGGCCGGAGGACGGTATCGCGGCCGGTACCCGCTGGGACGATATTCCCGACGATTGGACGTGCCCGGACTGCGGTGCGGCCAAGTCGGACTTCTTCATGATCGAAATCGAACGAACTTGAAACTTTGACTCACATGGTGGGTTCGTGCCAGTGTCGCTGATATGCCGAGCACCGGAGCCCGGAACACCACCCAGGGGTCTGCGCGTGAGCTGCTGCGCACAACCATCCTCGACGCGATGCGCGACCTGCTGGTGCAGCGTGACTGGTCCAAGATCACGCTCACCGATGTGGCGGCCGGTGCCGGGGTGAGCCGCCAGACCCTCTACAACGAATTCGGTTCGCGTGGTGGGCTCGCCGAGGCCTACGCCGTCCGGCTCGCCGACCACCTGGTGGACCATGTGGAAACGGCGCTGGCCGCCAATGTGGGAGATGCCCAGGCATCCATCCGGGACGGTCTGGCGCGCTATTTCCACGATTCGGCCCAGGACCCGCTCGTGCAGTCACTGCTGCTGGGTGAGGTGAAACTCGACCTGCTCCGGCTCATCACCCTCGACGCCGGGGCGCTGATCGCCCATGCCACCGAGCGGCTGTCGACGGTGATGCAGCGCAGCTGGATCGCGCTGACGCAGGCCCAGGCCCGTACCTTCGCCCACGCGCTGGTGCGGTTGGCGATCAGTTACATTCCCACCCCGCCGCCGCCCGGTCACGATGCGCCGGCCGAACTGGGGCGAGTTTTCAGCCCCTACGTCGCGGCCGTGCTCGCCGAACGTGGATTGCGGTGAATTCGCTGTTTCGAAGGATATGGCGTTATCACACGCTCATGCTGACGATTGATCGATAGCGGAGAGGTCGCGGGGTTGCTCGGATGCGGGGTGACTCGACCCCCGGTGCGGTACCGGTGTGTAACGGTGCCCACGTTCGGAGCGAACAAGGACGCATCGGTGACGCATATTCTGTCAATATGTAGGCCGCTGTCGGTACGGGTTCTCAATATGCGGGGCAAAAAGTGCAATTGGTTGGTAAGTCGGCTGGATCGGCCGATCCCAAACGCCATCTGTGGATTCTCGGACTGATCGCACCGGCCTGTGCGCTGTTGCCGTCACAGCTGGTGCTGCACACCGGCATCGAGGTGTTCTGGTGGCTCGGGCCGATCGTGGTGCTGGTGATCATTCCGCTGCTCGATGTGCTCGTCGGCGACGACGGCACCAACCCGCGCGACGAGGATTACGAGACTCTTTCCAATGATCGCTTCTACCGCTGGTGCACCTACCTCTTCCTGCCCTTCCAGCTCATCGGCCTCACCCTGGCCGGCTACCTGTGGGCCGGTTCCGAGCTGAGCGTCCTCGACAAGATCGGACTCGCCACCACCCTCGGACTGGTCTCCGGAATCGGTATCAACGCCGCACACGAACTCGGGCACCGGGTGGAACACCTGGAACGCTGGCTGGCCAAGGTCGCCCTGGCGCAATCCGGGTACGGCCACTTCTTCGTCGAACACAACCGTGGCCACCACGCCCGGGTCGCCACCCCGGATGATCCGGCCAGTGCCCGGCTCGGTGAGAGCCTGTGGACCTTCCTGCCGCGGAGTGTGATCGGTGGCTTCCGCTCCGCGATCACCCTCGAGCGGGAACGGCTGCGGCGGGCCGGTCGCGGCTGGTGGAGCCCCCGCAACCACATCTTGCAGGCCTGGTCGATGACCGTGGCGCTCTTCGGTGCCCTGATGCTGGTCTTCGGCTGGGAAATTCTGCCGTACCTGCTGTTGCAGGCGGCGCTCGGCGCCGGGCTGCTGGAAACGGTGAACTACATCGAGCACTACGGACTGCTCCGGGAACGTAAGCCGGACGGCCGCTATCGCCGGTGCACTCCGCGCGACAGCTGGAACAGCGACCGGCTGGTCACGAATATCTTCCTTTTCCATCTCCAGCGGCACAGCGACCATCACGCCAACCCGGGGCGCCGGTACCAGACCCTGCGAAGTTCGGACGAGGCTCCGCAACTGCCCGCCGGCTACGCGGCCATGGTGGTGCTGGCCATCGTTCCGCCGCTGTGGCGGCGGGTGATGGACAAACGGGTCCTCGCCCACTACGACGGCGATATCAGCCGGGCCCATCTGTCTCCCGGTAGGCGCCGCCGGCTGCCGGTGGCGGCCCAGGGCCCTGTCGCGGCCTGATCACCGGACCCGCCGGGAGCGTTACCGATCGGCTATCGCACCGACCGGCACACCCGCACCACAGTGCGGGCCAACCGGCTAGCCTTGCGATCGAGACCGTGTTTATCGGGCATGAGCGAGGGCCCTGCGTGGTGACGCTCCGCTACCGCCTCCGGGCCTGACTCGCTCATGCCCTAACCGAGAGAAGGCTGATCCACGCTGATGACGACCTCCGAACTGCCTCGAACCTCGCTGAGCACCGATACCCGCAACGGTGTCGAATACAAGGTCGCGGATCTGGCGCTGGCCGATTTCGGCCGCAAGGAGATCCGGCTGGCCGAGCACGAGATGCCCGGATTGATGGCCCTGCGCCGCGAGTACGCCGATGTCGCCCCGTTGAAGGGTGCCCGGATCTCCGGTTCGCTGCATATGACCGTGCAGACGGCTGTGCTGATCGAGACCCTCACCGCGCTGGGCGCGCAGGTGCGGTGGGCCTCCTGCAATATCTTCTCCACCCAGGACCACGCGGCCGCGGCCGTGGTGGTGGGCCCGCACGGCACGGTCGACGCGCCGCAGGGCACTCCCGTTTTCGCCTGGAAGGGCGAAACGCTGGAGGAGTACTGGTGGGCGGCCGAGCAGATGCTCACCTGGCCCGGCGAGCCGGCCAATATGATCCTCGACGACGGCGGCGACGCCACCATGCTCGTCCTGCGCGGAGCCCAGTTCGAGAAGGCGGGGGTGGTTCCACCGGCCGACGAGGAGCATTCCGCCGAGTACACCGTGTTCCTGAACCTGCTGCGTGACCGGTTCGAGAGCGACAAGGGTAAGTGGAGCGCGATCGCCGAAAGCGTCAAGGGCGTCACCGAGGAGACCACCACCGGCGTCCTACGGCTCTACCAGTTCGCCGCCGCCGGCGAGCTGAGCTTCCCCGCGATCAATGTCAACGATTCGGTCACCAAGTCGAAGTTCGACAACAAGTACGGCACCCGGCATTCGCTGATCGACGGCATCAACCGCGGCACCGATGTCCTCATCGGCGGTAAGAAGGTGCTGATCTGCGGTTACGGCGATGTGGGCAAGGGTTGTGCGGAATCGCTGGCCGGCCAGGGCGCCCGCGTCCAGGTCACCGAGATCGATCCGATCAACGCCCTGCAGGCGCTGATGGACGGCTTCGACGTGGTCACCGTGGAACAGGCCATCGCCGACGCCGATATCGTCATCACCTCCACCGGCAACAAGGACATCATCACCCTCGAGCATATGAAGGCGATGAAGGACCAGGCCATTCTCGGCAATATCGGCCATTTCGACAACGAAATCGATATGGCGGGCCTGGAACGTTCCGGCGCGACGAAGTTGAATATCAAACCCCAGGTCGACCTGTGGACGTTCGGGGAATCCGGTAAGTCCATCATCGTGCTGTCGGAGGGACGTCTGCTCAACCTCGGCAACGCCACGGGCCACCCCTCGTTCGTGATGAGCAACAGTTTCTCCAACCAGGTGATCGCGCAGATCGAACTCTGGACCAAGCCGGAAGAGTACGACAACGAGGTCTACCGCCTGCCCAAGGTGCTCGACGAGAAGGTCGCCCGGATCCACGTGGAGGCGCTCGGCGGCACGCTGACCAAGCTCACCAAGGATCAGGCCGAGTACATCAACGTCGACGTCGAAGGTCCGTTCAAGCCCGAGCACTACCGGTACTGATCCCACCGGATCGGCCAACTCCATGCGCGCCCACCTGGCCCGCAGGTGGGCGCGCATATCCGAGTAGGCTGCTCCATATGGGTGTGCTGGTCTCGGTCGAAGGCCTCGACGGTGCGGGTAAGCGGACGCTGATCGCCGGGCTGGCGGCCGCGCTCGACAGTCGCGGACTCCGGGTCGCTACCCTCGCGTTCCCGCGCTACGGCCGGTCGGTGCACGCGGATCTGGCCGCCGAGGCATTACGCGGCGCGCACGGTGATCTGGCGGCGTCGGTGAACGCCATGGCCGTTCTGTTCGCGCTCGACCGGGCCGAGGCCGCCGACGAACTGGCGAAATTGCTCGTCGACAACGATATCGTCGTGCTGGACCGGTACGTGGCCTCCAATGCCGCCTACAACGCGGCCCGGCTGGGCCAGTCCGCCGACGGGGAAATCGTGCGGTGGGTGGGGGAATTGGAATTCGGCCGGTTCGAACTCCCGGTACCGCGGGTGCAGTTGCTGCTCGATGTTCCGGTCGAGGTCGCGGCCTCTCGCGCGCGCCGCCGCGGTGAACACGATGCGTCGCGCGACTTGGACGCTTACGAACGCGACGGCGGATTACAGGAACGTACCGCCGAGGTGTACCGTGATCTTGCTCGGCGTGATTGGTACGGAACCTGGTGGGTTTTCCGATCCACCGAAGAAGACGGTTCCGGCCGGCTCGCCGGGGAAATGAACTCATTGGCCGCGCGGCTCGCCGCATTGGTCGCGAATTAGTGTTGGATATCCGGCGGGAACGCGCCACTGTGTGGCGTGGCGGCCCGTTACGAGCGCGGGAGATGACAACATAGTAACTATGAAGCCGAAGATTCTGGTCGTCGACGACGATATGGCGCTCGCGGAGATGCTCACCATCGTCCTGCGGGGCGAGGGTTTCGATCCGCACGTGGTCGGCGACGGCACCCAGGCCCTGTCGGCAGTTCGTGAGATCCGGCCCGATCTGGTGCTGCTCGATCTCATGCTGCCCGGGATGAACGGCATCGATGTGTGCCGGGTGCTGCGCGCCGACTCGGGTGTGCCGATCGTGATGCTCACCGCCAAGACGGACACTGTCGATGTGGTGCTCGGTCTCGAATCCGGAGCCGACGACTACATCGTCAAACCGTTCAAACCGAAGGAACTGGTGGCCCGGGTCCGGGCCCGGCTGCGCCGCACCGAGGAAGAACCGGCCGAGCTGCTGAACATCGCCGATATCGTGATCGATGTCCCGGCGCACAAGGTCACCCGCGAGGGCGCGCAGATCTCGCTCACGCCGCTGGAGTTCGATCTGCTGGTGGCGCTGGCCCGCAAACCGCGCCAGGTGTTCACCCGCGAGGTACTGCTGGAACAGGTCTGGGGTTACCGGCACGCCGCCGACACCCGCCTGGTGAACGTGCATGTGCAGCGACTACGAGCGAAGGTCGAAAAAGATCCGGAGAATCCCGAGATCGTCTTGACCGTCCGCGGTGTGGGGTACAAGGCCGGTCCGCCGTGATCCGGCTCGAGGGCCCGGGTCCGGAGGCGCTACCTTGCGCGACCACGTAGGGTCGGACGCCGGTCGGAAAGTCGGACAGAACGGGCGTCTCGCCGACGCGCGGGAGGCGTTGGCACCGGTCAACGAATGGTTCCAGCATGTCGGCCGATCGCTGGGTCTGCTGTGGCGGCGTTCGTTGCAGTTGCGGGTCATCGTTTCGACTCTCACACTGTCGCTGATCGTCATCACGGTGCTCGGTGTCGTGCTGACCAGCCAGATCACCGACCGGCTGCTCGATGCGAAGATCAATGCCGGAGTCGAGGAGATGGACCGGGTCCGCAATACGGTCGAAACCCAGCTGGCCGGGGTCCACGATCTCACCAGCCAGGAGCAGCGGCTGACCAACGCCCGGGACTCGCTGTCCAACCGTCGCGATTCGAGCCGGACCGGCGGCGCGGCGGGCAGTTTCGATTCGGCGCTGAGCATGATCGGCGGGACTCCGCAGCAGGTGATCACCGCCGGGCCCATCAAAGAGGTGCCCGACGCGCTGCGCCGGTTCGTCCAGCGCAACCAGGTCAGTTACCAGTTCGCCACCGTCTCGGACCCGGACGGCTACCACGGTCGCGCGCTCATCATCGGCAGCCCCAGCGCCGAGGTGCCCACGCTGGAGATCTATCTGATCTTCCCGCTGGGCAACGAGGAACGCAGTCTGGCGCTCATGCGCGGGACCATGCTGGTCGGTGGTGTGGTGCTGCTGATCCTGCTGGCCGCCATCACAGCCCTGGTGACCCGGCAGGTGGTGCTGCCGATCCGGTCGGCCGCCCGGATCGCGGGCCGGTTCGCCGACGGCCGGCTCAAGGAACGCATGCTGGTGCGTGGCGACGACGATATCGCCCGGCTGGCGAAAGCGTTCAACGAAATGGCCGAGAGCCTGTCCAACCAGATCAACCAGCTGGAGGAATTCGGCAATCTGCAGCGGCGCTTCACCTCCGATGTCAGCCACGAGTTGCGTACCCCGCTGACCACGGTGCGGATGGCCGCCGATCTCATCCACGGCAGCAGCGACGATCTCGATCCCGCGCTGGCCCGCAGCGCCGAACTACTGGTCACCGAGTTGGACCGCTTCGAAGGCCTGCTCAACGATCTGCTGGAGATCTCGCGCCACGATGCAGGCGTCGCCGAACTCCAAGTGGAGTCGCTGGATGTGCGGATGTGCGTCCGCGCGGCCATTTCCACGGTGCGGCATCTGGCCCGGGACACCGGTATCGAGGTGGTCATCGACCTGCCCGAGGAGCCGGTGGTCGCCGAGGTCGATCCGCGCCGGGTGGAGCGGGTGCTGCGCAATCTGCTCGCCAACGCGATCGACCACAGCGAGGGCAAACCCGTCCTGATCCGGATGCGCGGTGACACCGAAGCCAACGCCCTCGCCGTGGTGGTGCGGGATCAGGGTGTCGGTCTGCGGCCGGGGGAGGAGAAACTGGTGTTCAGCAGGTTCTGGCGGTCCGACCCTTCGCGGATGCGCCGGTCCGGGGGGACCGGGCTCGGTTTGTCGATCAGCGTCGAGGACGCCAACCTGCACGACGGCAAACTCGAGGCGTGGGGACGACCCGGGGTCGGCGCGAGTTTCCGGCTGACCCTGCCACTGATCCGCGGCCAGAAGCTGGGTAAGAGCCCGCTACCGCTGGAACCCGGTATGCGCCGGGCGCCGCGACGGCCGCACACCGAGAGCGAGCGGGTCGGCGGCGAACGGGTGGAACTCGGCCCGCCGGTCACCGAAACCGAGCCGTGGGCGCCCCTGCCCGCGGCACCCGCCGAGCCGGACACGGGCACTGCGGAACCGGAAACCCCGGCGCCGGGAGTGCCGGCGGTCGAGACGCACGACGCCGGTCCGGATTCCGGACCGTCCGCGCGCAATCCGGAAGCCGGACCGGGTGACGCCGCGAACCCACAGCCACCCGGCCCGGCCGGTGGCTCGGTGCCCACCACCGACCGCGGGGACCGGAAGTCATGAGCGCACGCAGGCGGTGGTTCCGGCAGTTGGTGGTGGCGGCGGCGGTGATCGGCCTGGCCGCCACGGGCGGTTGCGCGAATCTGCCCGACTCCTCGCAACCCCAGGCGCTCGGCACGATCAACCAGGAACCGACCGCCGAGGGGCCCCCGGCCCCGACGCCGGGGCGGGATCCGGATCTGCTGCTGCGCGATTTCCTGCAGGCCACCGCAGATCCCGCCGACGGCCACCTCGCCGCCCGCCAGTACATGACGCCCGCCGCGTCGACCCAGTGGAACGACACCGAATCGACCGTGATCGTGGAGCGCGCGGATACCCTGCGGGAATCGCGTAACGAGAACGAGGCGACCTACGTGCTGCGCGCGCGTAAGGTCGGCGAGCTCGCCGCGGACGGGTCGTACCACGCGGTGGACGGGATCATCGAGAACAAGATCGAGATGATCCGGGTCGACGGCCAGTGGCGTATCGACGAACTGCCCGACGGCGTGGTGATGGAGTACAGTGCGTTCACCCAGTCCTACCGGCGGCACGCCCTGTACTTCGTCACCGCCGACGGCCAGCATGTGGCGCCGGATCTGCGCTGGGTCGCGGGGCGCCCGGACGAGCTGGCGCAGCAACTGGTGGCGAAGCTGATTTCCGGCCCGCAGCCGTATATCGCTCCGGTCGTACGCAACTACCTGGCCCCGCCTGTCGCGGTGCGCGGGACCGTCACCAAGGCCAACGGTGATCCGGTGGGCGTCGGCGTGGGCCTGGGCGGCGTGCGGATCGACTTCACCGGGATCGGCGAACTGAGCCCCCGTGACCGGGAATTGTTCGCTGCCCAGGTGGTGTTCACCCTCGCTGGGGCCGATGTGCTCGGCCCCTACATGCTGCTCGACGACGGCCGGCCGCTGGACGAGCGGTTGGCCGGCAACGGCTGGTCGATCGACGATCTGGGACCGCTCGCCGATTCCGTGGAGCCGGACGCCCTGATCGGACTGCACGCGCTGCGCGAGGGCAAGCTGGTCAAGGTGGAGGAGAATCGTGCCCCCGCCCCGGCCCCGGGCTACTTCGGTGACGTACAGAACCTGCAGTCGGTGGGGTTGTCGCCGGACGGGAAGCTGGTGGCCGCCGTCGCCGACGCGGGCCGCGAGCCGCCGCAGCCGCAGCGCACGCTGATGGTGGGCAGCTACGGGGGTAACGCGTTCCCGGTCGCCGAGGGCGGGGCCATCACCCGCCCGTCCTGGACCGCCGACGGCAGCGCGGCCTGGGCGGTTATCGACGGGAATCGGGTGATCCGCGCGGTCACCAACCGCGATACCGGCACCGTGTCGGTCCAGGAGGTGGATACCGCCCAGTTGCTCGCCCCGAGTTCCGGGCCGACCTTCGAACTGCCGATCACCGAACTGCGGATCTCCCGTAACGGCGTCGGCGCGGTGTTGATCGCCGATGGCAAGGTGTACGTCTCCATGGTGTTGCGGCGGCCGGACGGTGCCTTCGCGCTCACCGCACCGCGCCAGATCGCCATGGAGTTGAGTACCGCCGCGACCTCGGTCGACTGGTTCAGCGACGATACGGTCATCCTGGCCACCGCGGGCAATGTGGATCCGGTGCGGACGGTGAAGATCGACGGCTCCGGTATGGCTTCGCTGGGCGGCCGCAACCTCACTCCGCCGGTCCGCCAGGTCACCGCTTCCATCGAACGCCAGTATGCCGCCGATTCCCGCGCGGTACTGGAATTCACCCGCACGCCCGAAGGCGGCGATCCCTACTGGCGTGAGGTTCCCGGTCTCGGCGCGGACGCCGTGCCGGTGCTGCCGGGCTGAACCCGGCCTCGGTTGTCGGTGTCCACCGGCACACTGTGCGTATGCGGACACTGCTGGATCTGGTCGTACCGTCGGAATGCGGCGGTTGCCGCCTGCCCGGGACACCGTGGTGTGCCGAGTGCGCCCGCAGTGTCTCCGGCCCGCCGATCCGGGTGTATCCCCGGGCCGATCCGGGGGTGCCGTGCTGGGCGCTGAGCCGCTACCACGGCCCGGCGCGGCAGGCCGTACTGGCGGCCAAGGAACGGCACCGTCGTGATCTCGCCCGCCCACTGGGGCTCGCCCTCGCGGCCGGACTGGCCGAGTTGCGGGCACCGGACCGGCCCCTGATACTTGTACCTTCGCCGAGCCGGCGGGCCGCGGCGCGGCGGCGCGGTGGCGACCCGGTACTGCGGTGCGCGCGGATCGCGGCCCGATCGCTGGGCAGTTGCCAGGTTCTGCCTTGTCTGAGAGTCTGGTGGGGAGTCCGCGATTCGGCCGGTCTGTCGGCGCGCGAGCGCGACCGCAATCTACGCGGCCGGGTGAGCGCCGCGCCGCTATCGGCGCACGCGCTGAACGCGCAGGTCGTTCTGGTCGACGACGTATTGACGACAGGTGCCACCGTGTCCGCGTGCACCCGGGCCCTCGTTGCCGCAGGAACACGCGCGGATGGCGTATTCGTGACGTGTGCTGGGTGAATCCGGGAAATTTGCGTGAACAGTGGCGAACCTCCGATCCTCGTACTAGCGTCGCGTGCACACACCCGATCCGGGAGTTTGGAGGTGGGCCTCGTACATCACGTGCCGGCCGACTGGATCCGACATGGCCGGCACCGTTTCATCCCGCCGCATGCGACGACAAGTGTGCGGCCGAATCCGGGAGGTACGCGTGACGACTACTTCACGACCTTCAGTTCAGGACACAGCCGAGACGCAGCTGGACGACCAGTTGGACCGACCGCGGGACACCCGGGCGGATATCGTCGTCAAGGGCCGCAATGTCGAGGTTCCCGACCATTTCCGAATCTATGTGTCGGACAAGCTGTCCCGGCTGGAACGCTTCGATCCATCGATTTTCCTCTTCGACGTGGAGCTGTTCCACGAGCGCAACCGTCGTCAACGCAAGAACTGCCAGCGGGTGGAGATCACCGCGCGCGGTAAGGGTCCGATTGTCCGGGCCGAGGCCTGCGCGGACAGTTTCTACGCCGCATTCGAGGCCGTGACCGCCAAACTGGAAAGCCGGCTGCGTCGCACGAAGGACCGTCGCCGCGTCCACTACGGCGAGAAGACTCCGGTCTCGGTACACGACGCCACCGCCGATCTGGCCGATGAGGCGCTACTCGGCGACCTCTCCGGAATTCCGCACGACCACTATCCGCACAGTGCGAAACGGTCCGATTTCGCGGCCGATTACCCCGAATACGAGGGGCCCGGGCATATCGTGCGCACCAAGGTGCACTCGGCGATCCCGATGACGGTAGACGACGCCCTCTACCAAATGGAGTTGGTTGGCCACGATTTCTTCCTGTTCCAGGACAAGGAAACCGATCGTCCGTCGGTGGTCTATCGCCGGCATGCCTTCGACTACGGCCTGATCAGGCTCGCCTAGCCGACACTGCAGCCGACCGGTCCGCACGTTGGGCCGGTCGGCTCTATTATTCCCGGCCAGCCGGGGTGTACCGCTCTTCGTGGACGGCGGCGTGCAGCGGACGCCGCTCCCGCCAGCCGAATCGTTCCAGATCCGGAACCTGCTGGAATTCGGCCACCGGGCCGATACAGAGCCAGGCGACCGGCCGGACGCCCGCGGGCAGATCCATCAGGCCGGTGAGGAAGGCCTCGTCGTAGAACGACACCCAGCCCACCCCCACCCGTTCGGCGGTAGCCGCCAGCCACAGGTTCTGGATCGCGAGAATAGTCGAGTACAAACCGGTTTCGGGTACAGTCGCCCGGCCCAGTACCTGCGGCCCACCCCGCGCGTCGTCATGGACGACCACGATGCCGGTGCCGCTCTCCTCGATTCCGTCGATCTTGATGGGCGCGAAGGTCCGCGCCCGGTCGGCGGGTAGCGAATGCGCGAAGTCGCGCCGTCGCTCGGCCACATGGGCGGCGAATGTCCGCAGGGTCGCTCGATTACGGACGATCACGAAATCCCAGGGCTGCGAGTTACCGACGCTGGGGGCGCAGTGCGCCGCCTCGAGGATCCGCCACAGGGTGGTGTCGTCGATGGGTTCCCCGGTGAACTCCGCCCGCACATCCCGGCGGGTCCGGATGGCTTCGTAAACGCTCATCTCCGCTGCACACACAGCACTATTGTGCTCCCCGGTCTCGGGTCGCGTTCAATGGTCGCGCTCTATGGACAACCCACCTGCCGACCCGGACGTCGAATGCCGACGCAACCCGTATGTGTCGAGTTCTACGAGGCACCTCGAAGGGTTGAGGCCCGTCTCGCCCCTTGACCGAAGGCGCTCAACGGTCGGCCTTCCGTGGAAGGCCGACCGCACGTCGCATGAGCCGGAGGCTCGAGTCTCGAGGCCGAAACGGTGAGACCAAGGGGGCCTCGACCCCGCGCCGCCGCAGGCGGCGCGAATACACACAGGCCCACCTCCGGCCGAGGGCGGGACGGGCCTCGACCCTTTTATGGGCCGCCTTGAAATCGGCACCGTGAATGTCCGGACGAAAGCGGCATCCCTCGCCGGCACGGGCGGTTCGGTGATCTTCACATCGCTCACCAGCACATCGAAGTGGACGCGCTGTGTGACCGGTCGGGTCCGGGAACCGCGGTGGCCGGTCTGTCGAGTGTTCGCGTCCTGCCGGAGTCTGTGCACGGCCGACGCGCGTACGGGTGCGGCGGGATCGCAGGGCGGAGCGGAGCTCGGACCCGCGACCCCACCGCTGGTGGCTCAGCCCGCCAGGGCGACCGAGCGGCGGCGGAGCCGGCGGCGGCCTTCGGCGATCGCCGTGCGCAGGCCCCGGCGCTTTCCGGTGATGGGGTCGAACGTGGAGACCGCCTGCCCGTTGAATTTCCGTTCCGAGGCCGTTTCGGGGGCGTCGTCGGCGGTGTGGCGGAGATATTTGTTGGGCAGCGCCAGTTTCAGGATGGTGCGCCATGCCTTGAAGTACTGCACCGGCAGCGATCCGGTGGTGTACGGCAGGTCGTATTTGTCGCACAGTTCGCGTACCCGCACCGCGACCTCCGCGTAGCGGTTGCTGGGCAGATCGGGGAAGAGATGGTGTTCGATCTGGTGGCTGAGATTGCCGGTCATGAAATGCATCAGCTTGCCGCCGGAGATATTGGCGCTGCCCAGCATCTGCCGCAGGTACCACTGGGCCTGGGACTCGTTGTCGATATCGGCCTTGGTGAATTTCTCGGCGCCGTCGGGGAAGTGGCCGCAGAAGATGACCGCGTTGGACCAGACATTGCGGATCACGTTCGCCGTGAGATTGGCGGTGAGGGTGTGGAAGAACGAGGGCCCGGTCAGCAACGGGTAGACGACGTAGTCCTTGAGCGCCTGCTTTTTGACCTTGGCTACTACCTCGTCGACCTTGCGGTCGAATTCCGCCCGTTCCGCGCTGCCCGGCTCGAACTTTCCGGCGGCCAGTTTCCCGAGTTCGAGGTGCTGGATCGCGACGCCGTATTCGAACAGTGACTGCAGCACCAGGTTGTAGACCGGGTTACCGATGTTGAACGGCTTCCAGCGCTGATCACGGGTGACCCGGAGCAGGCCGTAGCCGATATCGTCGTCCATTCCCAGGACGTTGGTGTACTTGTGGTGCAGGTAATTGTGGGTGTGCTTCCAGTGCTTGGACGGGCCCGCGTTGTCCCATTCCCAGTGGGTGGAGTGGATCTCCGGATCGTTCATCCAGTCCCACTGACCGTGCATCACATTGTGCCCGATCTCCATGTTCTCGATGATCTTGGCGGTGCCCAGTAGCGCCACGCCCGCCAACCAGGCGGGGGGCAGGAAACTGGCGAACAGGACCGTCCGGCCGCTGAGCTCGAGCGCCCGCTGCAGCCTGATGACATTGCGAATGTATCGGGCGTCGCGCTCGCCCCGGGTCGATTCGATGTCCCGGCGAATCGCGTCGAACTCGGCTCCGAGAGCCTCGACATCCGCCTCGGTGAGATGCGCGTATTCCTTGACATCCGAGATAGCCATGGCGGCTACCCTACCGTAAGTTACGACACCGTAGGTTTGGGGATTTGCTCAGAAAATGTGGTGTGCGCCCTATTGCGGGTACCAAAGACGAATGATAAGTGCGGGGAAACCGCGCAACCGTGCGTCACACTTGGGCCTCGATGGGGATGATCGCCTGCCGTGGCAGTCGTGTTACACCCGGTACTCGATTATCTTCCGGAATCGAACCGCGCCACTCAGGCCGAGTGGGAACGCTGTGATTTGCGTAGCGTGTGCCGGGCCCGCCGGAGTAGATCCTGCTCTTGCCGGGCCTTCGCCCGCAGGGTGCGTTCGGCGGTGCGTAGCATTTCCTTCTCTTGCTCGGCTTTGGCGCGAAGCGCGATTTTCGCCTCGTGCAACGCCCAGCGCAGACCGCGGCGTTTTCCGGTCGCCGGGTCGATACTCCACGGCCGGTTCTCCGACCCCGCGGACACGGTGACCCCGGCGAACTTGCGTTCGGAGGAGGTCTCCGGTGCATCGTCGGCGGTGCGCCGCAGGAATCGATCGGGCAGGGCGAGCTTGTGAATGGTGCGGAAGGCGAGCAGATACTGCTTGCCCAGGGATCCGGTGGTGTAGGGCAGATCGTATTTCTCGCAGAGATCTCGTACGCCGACCGCGACCTCGGGGTAGCGGTTGCTGGGCAGATCCGGGAAGAGATGGTGCTCGATCTGGTAGCTCAGATTGCCGCTCATGAAGCCCATGACCGGACCGGCGGAGAAGTTCGCGCTGCCCAGCATCTGCCGCAGATACCATTCACCGGGTGTCTCGCCCACGAGCTGTTCCTCGGTGAACTTCTCCGCGCCGTCGGGGAAATGGCCGCAGAAGATCACCGCGTAGGCCCACAGATTGCGGATCAGGTTCGCGGTGGCGTTCGCCTTCAAAGTCGACATGAAGGCCGGCCCGGTGACCGCGGGATAGAGCAGGAAATCTTTCGCTACCTGCCGGGCGATCTTGCGGACGAACAGTTTGTTCGGTTCGGAGAGGAGCTGGTTCCGCGGTGTTCCGGTGAGCTCTTTCTCGATCGCCCAATCATGCAGAGCGATGCCCCATTCGAACGCTGCGGCCAAGATGATATTGGCGATCGGCTGCACCAGGTGCACCGGCCGCCACGGTTCATCTCGGGTCATTCGCAAGATGCCGAAGCCGAGATCCTCATCCTTGCCCAACACGTTGGTATAGGTGTGATGGGAATAGTTGTGCGCCCGCCGCCACTGTGCCGACGGACCGGTCATATCCCATTCCCAGTTGGTCGAGTGGATCTCCGGATCGTTCATCCAGTCCCACTGGCCGTGGCTGATGTTGTGACCGAGTTCCATGTTCTCGATGATCTTGGCGACCGAGAGCATGGCGGTACCGGCCAGCCAGGCCCACCGGTTCCGGCTACCGAACAGGACGCCGCGGGCGGCCAGTTCCAGGCCGCGCTGGGCCGCGATCGTCCGCCGGATGTACCGGGCGTCCCGTTCGCCCAGGGACTGCTCGACCGAACGACGGATGGTGTCGAGTTCCTGTCCCAGCGTCTCGACATCCTCGGCCGTGAGGTGGGCAAAGGCTCTGATGTCGGTGATTGCCACCGGCGTCCCTTCTGTAGGCGCTGTCCGCGAAGACGGCAGCGGGATAGGCGTACCGCCGCCGACTCTTCGGTCGAGCGCGTCCGTGTGCCGACCGTCTGTCCACCCGGCTGGTCTGGTGTCGGACCGCGATAGCGCCAACGGTGCAGTTCGCACGCTGACACACGTCCACGCCGGCGGTCGGACCTGGCTTCAAGCGGGAACGCGTGTTCCCGCGATCTTCCCGGATCCGGGAAGCTACCCCGAGCGTACCCGGAAGCGGCGCTCGCCGGGTGAACCGTCGCCTGTCACATATCCAGTGTGCAATCACCCGCCGCGGCGGAGATGCACGTCTGTACCTTCTCTCCTTCGAACCGCTCCGTGCCGTTGCGCAGATCGCGGGCATGTCCCGAACTCAAGGTGACCACACAGGTCTGGCAGATACCCATCCGGCAGCCGAACGGCAGCTGAACTCCAGCGGATTCACCGGCTTCCAGCAGGGTGGTCGCGCCGTCCACGGTGACCGTGCGGCCACTTCTACCGAAGGTGACGGTGCCGCCCTCGCCGGTCGCCGACCGCTCCACCTCGAACCGCTCCACGTGCAGCGCCGATTCGAGCCCGGCCTCCTGCCAGTGCTTCTCGACCTCGTCGAGCATGCCCAGCGGGCCGCACGCCCAGGTCTGGCGCTCCCGCCAATCGGGATAGAGCTCGTCCAGGGCGGCGGTGGCGAACTTGCCCTTCTCGCCGGTGAGGTGGACGTGGGAGACGAATCCGGGATGCCGCGTGTGCAGTGCGTCGAGTTCGGCGGCGAACATCACGTCCGCGGCGGTCCGCGCCGAATGGATGTGCACCACATCGGTCACCGCGTCGCGGCGATCGAGGGCGCGCAGCATCGACATGACCGGGGTGATACCGGACCCGGCGGTGAGGAACAGCACCTTCGGCGGCGGCGGGGACGGCAGCACGAACGCGCCCTGCGGCGCGGCCAGCCGCACGATCGTCCCGGCCGACACACCGTTGACCAGGTGACTGGACAGGAAACCCTCCGGCATCGCCTTCACCGTGATGGCGATGGCCTTCTTGCCGTAGTGCGGGTCGTCCCAGTCGGGCGGGCTGGTGAGCGAATAAGACCGCCAGTGCCAGCGACCCTGCACCAGGATCCCGATACCGATGTACTGCCCGGGTTCGTAGCGGAAGTCGAAGCCCCAACCGGGTTTGATCACCAGGGTCGCCGAATCGGCGGTTTCCTTACGGACGTCGACCACCCGGCCGCGCAGTTCCCGCGCCGACCACAGCGGGTTGGCCAGATGTAGATAGTCGTCGGGGAGCAGGGGCGTGGTGACCCGCGCCACCGCGCCTCGCAGCAGATTCAGTTTGCCGCCGCGTTCGGCGATACCGGCCGCCGGTGCCTCCAGCCAGTTCTTGACACCGCGCACCGTCATCGCGTTCGGTTTCCTGCCCATTTGCGCTGTTCTTCTCCTGTGTTGTCCGCGCCCGCAGCGCGCCGTGGCACCAGGTTACGGCATCGTAGGTTGTCGTGGGGGCCCAGGTGAACGGCCTCCACGGACCCGGTTGCGGCTCACAGCGAGCGGCGGTGCCGGCGGTCCCCGGTCACAAGCGTGGGCTCACAGCAGTTCGATGAGGAACGGCAGTTCCTGGGTGGCGTACCAGGCCAGCTGATGGTCCTCGGCGTCGCCCAGTACGAACTCGGCGTCCTCGTCGCCGAGGTCGGCGGCATCGACATTGTCGACCGCCTCGGCCACCGCCGATTCGGCTTCGGCGAGGTCCAGATGAACCGACGCGACCCGCTCGTACTCGATCGGTCCGTCCAGTTTCACCACCGCGTCGTCCAGGTCCGGGCGCAGGGTCGCGCCCTCCACATCCACCGCGACGACCGCGCGGCGGTACATCGGGGTCGTGGAACCGTGCACCTCCTCGGCCAGCAGTCGCAGCGCCGCGCGCGCGGCCTCGGCCATGGCGACCTCGGCCAGCTCTTCGTCGTCGCCCGAGGCATAGGCCTCGCGGAGCGTGGGCGTGAGCGCGAAAGCCGTCCCGCCGACCGCGTGCAGTACCCGTTTGTCCACGAGCTCGCGCAGCATGGGCACGGTCGCCGGCACGTACACGCGCATGGTCCGGTCAGAGGCAGGCACCGAGTAACTCCTCCATCGATTCGGGCACCGACGCGGCCAGGACCCCGATATCGGCCATCGCCTCGCGATCGGCATTGAGTCCGTAGCAGACCCGCCCGTCGTAGGACGTGATCCCGATACTCGTCGCCTGGTTGCGCAGCAGTGGCGAAACCGGGTACATCTCCAGCATCCGCGCGCCGCCGACGAACATGGGCGTCTGCGGGCCCGGCGCGTTGGTGATCACCAGATTGAACGTATGGTCTGCGAACGTACTCGCCGCCCGCACACTCATCGCGTGCAGGCTGGCCGGAGCGAACCCGGCGAGGTGTACGAGCGTCGAGGCCCGTACGCCGTGCCGGCCGCGGGCGTCCTCGGCGGTGGCATGAGCGATATGGGACAACCGCATGACCGGGCTGGGCTCGCCGACCGGCAGATCGATCAGGAACGGGGTGATCCCGCTGGGCAGGGTGCGGCCGGTACCCGGCTCCCTGCCGTAGCCCGACATCGGCACGACCGCGCGGAGCACGCTCGATTCGGTCAGGCCCTTGTTCCGCGACAGCAGCCAGTTGCGTAGCGCGCCGGTGACCACGGCCAGCACGGCATCGTTGATCGTGCACCCCGCCTGCTGATGTACCCGTTTGTAGTCGTCGAGCTCGGTGACCGCGACGGTGAACCGGCGCTGCCGGGAGGTGCGCGTGTTCAGTGGACTGTCCGGGGTGCCGCTGGCCGCCGAGCGCACCGCGGCCACCGCGCCCTCCACCGTCCGTCCGGCCGTTCCGATGAATCCGGCGGTACCCGCACCCACCTCGCGTAGCACCTCCACCGCCGCGCCGGGCTGGGCCACCAGATGCCCGAGGGCGCCCAGCAGGAGATCGGTATCGCTGGGTTCGCGGCGGGGGATCCACGCGTCGTCCGCTATCTCGCGCGGGGACTCGGCTCCGTCGACGACGACATGGCCGATCTCCAGCGCGGCCTGCCCGTCGACGAGGGCCGCGTGCGATTTCGTGTAGATCGCGCACCGCCCCCCGCTCAGCCCTTCGATCAGATACATCTCCCACAGCGGGCGGCCCGGGTCCAGGGGCCGGGAACCCAGCCGGGCGGTCAGGTCGTAGAGCTGGTCGTCGCCACCCGGCGAGGGGAGGGCCGAACGGCGCAGGTGGTAGGTGATATCGAAGCGGCTGTCCTCCACCCACACCGGGCGCCCCAGCGACAGGGGGATCTCGCGCACCTTGCGGCGATACCGGGGCACCAGCGGCAGGCGTGACTCGACCAGATCGACCAGCCCCTGGTAGTCGAGGATCGGCTCGCCGTCGTCGCCGGTGTTGTCGAGAACGGCCAGTGACCCGATGTGTACCGGGTGGGTGGTCGATTCCAGCCGGAAGAAGTCCGCGTCCTGCGGTGTCAGCTTCGCTATCACCCTGGTGTCTGCTCCTTCGGAGTCCGGAATCCGGTCTCCATTGTGACCAGGTAGTACCTGTTCCCGCACCATTGTGTGTGATATTCCGATATGTAATTCGGAGGCTTGCGCGCGAGCTCTGGGTGATATAGCCGCCGCGGGCCCCGACCGCTCGGCGAATGTCGAACGAGGCACACTGGCCGGGTACGCGGCGGCGCCTACCATGGGAGCCGCATTACCATGAAGCAAGCTGCGGCTTCGTGGCCCCTCGTCGGGCCGCGCGCCGCCGACATCGGAGCCGAAACCGACCCAGAGGACTGACGAGACTCGTGCCTGCGCTGACACTGACGAGGTTGCTACGTTTTGGTGAGGGTCGCATGGTCAAGCGCCTCTCCCATCTCGCCGACGAGGTGATCGGGCTCGAGGGCGACTACTCCGACCTCACCGATACCGAGCTGCGTGCCAAAACCGACGAATTCCGCGAGCGCTATGCCGACGGGGAATCGCTCGACGACCTGCTGTTGGAGGCATTCGCGGTGGCACGCGAGGCCTCATGGCGGGTATTGCAGCAGAAGCACTACAAAGTGCAGATCATGGGTGGCGCGGCGCTGCATCTGGGCAATATCGCCGAGATGAAGACCGGTGAGGGCAAAACTCTGACGTCGGTGCTGCCGGCCTACCTGAACGCGATCAGCGGTGACGGCGTGCATATCGTCACCACCAACGACTATCTGGCCAAACGTGACTCCGAGTGGATGGGCCGGGTGCACCGTTTCCTGGGCCTCGAGGTGGGTGCGATCCTGGCCGGTATGACGCCGCCGCAGCGGCGCGAGGCCTACGGTGCCGATATCACCTACGGCACCAACAACGAATTCGGCTTCGACTATCTGCGCGACAATATGACCCATTCGCTGGACGATCTGGTTCAGCGCGGCCACAATTTCGCCGTGGTCGACGAGGTCGACTCGATTCTGATCGACGAGGCGCGTACTCCGCTCATCATCTCCGGTCCCGCGGACGCCTCCAGCAAGTGGTATGCCGAATTCGCCCGAATTGCCTCGCTTCTGAAAAAAGATCTCCACTACGAGGTCGATATCAAGAAACGCACCATCGGCGTGCACGAGGCGGGTGTGGAATTCGTCGAGGACCAGCTCGGTATCGACAATCTGTACGAGGCCGCCAACTCCCCGCTGGTGAGCTACCTGAACAACTCCGTCAAGGCCAAGGAGCTCTACACCAAGGACAAGGACTACATCGTCCGCGACGGCGAGGTGATCATCGTCGACGAGTTCACCGGGCGCATCCTGGTCGGCCGCCGGTACAACGAGGGTATGCACCAGGCGATCGAGGCCAAGGAAGGGGTCGAGATCCAGCCGGAGAACCAGACCCTGGCCACCATCACGCTGCAGAACTACTTCCGCCTCTACGACAAGCTCTCCGGGATGACCGGTACCGCCGAGACCGAGGCGGCCGAGTTGCATCAGATCTACAGCCTGGGTGTCATCCCGATCCCGACCAACAAGCCGCCGGTCCGTATCGACCAGGCCGACCTGATCTACAAGACCGAAGAGGCGAAATTCAACGCCGTGGTCGACGACGTGGTGGAGCGCCACCAGGCGGGCCAGCCGGTTCTGATCGGTACCACCAGCGTGGACCGGTCGGAGTATCTGTCCAAGCAGCTCACCAAGCGCGGTGTTCCGCACAATGTGCTGAACGCGAAGTTCCATGAGAAGGAAGCGCAGATCATCGCGGAGGCGGGCCGCCCCGGCACGGTGACCGTCGCGACGAATATGGCCGGCCGCGGTACCGATATCGTGCTCGGTGGCAACCCCGACATCATCACCGACACCCTGCTGCGCCAGCAGGGCCTGGACCCGGTGAACACCCCCGAGGAATACCAGGCCAACTGGTTCCACGCGCTGGAGAAGGTGAAGAAGCAGGTCGCCGAGGACGCCGAGGCGGTCAAGGAGGCCGGCGGCCTCTATGTGCTCGGTACCGAGCGCCACGACTCCCGGCGTATCGACAACCAGCTGCGCGGCCGGTCCGGTCGCCAGGGCGACCCGGGCGAATCGCGGTTCTACCTGTCGCTCGGCGACGAGCTCATGCGCCGTTTCAACGGCGCGGCGCTGGAGTCGATCATGACTCGGCTCAATCTGCCCGACGATGTGCCGATCGAGGCGAAGATGGTCTCCAAGGCCATCAAGAGCGCGCAGACCCAGGTCGAGCAGCAGAACTTCGAGATCCGTAAGAACGTGCTCAAATACGACGAGGTGATGAACCAGCAGCGCACCGTCATCTACAACGAGCGCAACCAGATCCTGCGCGGCGAGGATATGGAGGGTCAGGTCCAGAGCATGATCACCGACGTGATCACCGCCTATGTGGACGGGGCCACCGCCGAGGGTTACGTGGAGGACTGGGATCTCGACAAACTGTGGGGAGCGTTGAGAACGCTCTACCCGGTGAGCCTGAACCACCGCGACATCACCGGTGAGACCGAGGTCGGTGAGGCCGGGGAGATCACCCGTGAGGATTTGCTCGAAACCCTCCTCGATGACGCGCACTCCGCCTACGAGCGGCGTGAGTCCGAGATCGACGGCCTGGCCGGCGAGGGCAGTATGCGCACCCTGGAACGCCAGGTGCTGCTGTCGGTGCTGGACCGGAAGTGGCGTGAGCACCTCTACGAGATGGACTACCTGAAGGAAGGCATCGGCCTGCGCGCGATGGCCCAGCGTGATCCGCTGGTGGAATACCAGCGCGAGGGTTTCGATATGTTCTCCAACATGCTGGAGGGGTTGAAGGAGGATGCCGTCGGCATCCTGTTCAACGTCCAGGTGGAGGTCCAGCAGCCGCAACCCGACGGTGTCCAGGTGGGCCAGGGTCTGCGTTCCCCGATCGGCTCGCAGCCGGTGCCGCCGGAGAGCCAGTACCCCACCGAGAAGCTGCCGATCCTCAATGGCGCGCCGCCGGCCCTGCGCGCCCGCGGTATCGACGATTCGGGCCCGCGGGGCCTGAGCTACTCGGGGCCGGACGAGGGCGGCCGCACCGCGGTGCACAGCGACGCGGAGGAGTACGGCTCCGACGGGCAGACGCCGGGCACCCGGCGGGAACGCCGCGAGGCGGCCCGGGCGCAGACGAAACAGGGCCGCGGTCCCAAGACCCGGCGTAAGCACTGAGCTGGTAACAGGCGGCGCCGCTCCCGGATGTCGGGAGCGGCGCCGTCGTTGCCGTCAGGGGTGGCCGGAACGCCGCGTGGGTCGCTGTTCAGTCCAGCGCGGTGTGCTGCGGGCAGTAGGTGCCGACCGCGGCTTCCAGGAACAAGTAGGGGTATTCCACGAACGGCCGCGCTTCCTCGGCGAGATAGGCACGGTTCGCCGGGGTGTTGCCGGAGGTGCCGAGGTAATCGCATTGGGCGTGGGCGAGGGCGATCGCCGCGTCCTGTAGTTGTCGGGTCTCGTCGTCGAACGCACTGGCGCGGAGGAATTCTCGGTCGGTGAAGGGTAGTTGCGCGACGGAATCGTCCTTGCCCGCCGGGCTGTGCACACCCGCCGAACCCGGCCGCGAGGCGGCGGGCGGGTGTGCCGAGGCACTGGAGAAGCTGCCGAACACGAGCGCGGCCGTGACCGCGCCGATGGTCAGGATTTTGAGCATCATTCCTTCTGTGTTCGTTGGTGCGGGACGGGTTGTTGGGGCCGGCGAGGCCCGCCGCGACGGCTCGGACCCGGACTGTCGCGCCGACGTCTCGGTGCCGTCTCGGCCGAATAACTTCGGTGCGCGCCGCATATTAACGCGGCGGGAAGCCCGCGGTTTGCTGATTCGCCGTGCGTCGCCGAACATCCCATGAATTTGCCTGATCGATTTTCGGGAATATTGGTTGACCTGGCGTGTCCGCTGACCGTGCCCGCCCGCAGCCGGGCGTGACGGCGACCGCACGTTGATACTCGGCTCGGGGTCAGCGCATCCCCATATCGACCCGACCGCGCGGCCGAACATCGAGCGACCCAGCCGCGCAGCTACGCCGCGCCCGGCGGCGAGCGCAGCGCGGGCGCGGTCAGCGCGCGGCGGCGCGGACGAGGTCGAGCAGTTCGGTCTCGTCGAGGTCGATGCGACGGGCCGCGTCCACGAGTTGCCGGGCGAGTTCGACCACCGCCGCCCGCCCGTCCGGTGTTCCGGCGCGGACCGTGGCACCGCGCCCGCGGCGGAGTTCGATCAGCCCCTCGTCGCGCAACCGCTGATATCCCGCGAGCACGGTGTGGATACTGACGTCCAACGATGCCGCGAGTTCCCGGGCGCCGGGCAGCCGGGTACCGGCGGGCGCGGCACCGTCGGCGATCGCGCGCCGGACACAGGCCGCGATCTGGTCGGCCAGCGGTTCGGACCGCGCCGGGTCGACACGGATCAGCACCGGGGTCAGTCCGCCCGTGCGACGACACCGGCCAGGACACCCGCACCCGTGCCGGCGTCGTCGACCGAGACCACGAACCGGCGCCCCGAGCGGCGGGTCACCACGATGCCGGGCCCGGCGCGTAGCACCACGGCCGTGGCGCCCGGGATCATCCGGATACCGTACCCGCCGTACTGGAGGGGGGAGATGTCGTCGGCCGATACCTCCGTGATGTCACCGGGCCGCAGTCGCCACCGCGGCCAGCCCAGCACGCCGGTCCCCACGGTGAGACCGCGCTGGTCCACGACCACCCGCAGCAGCGCCAGGTGCGCGAGCAGCACCCCGGTGAACGCCAGTAGCACACCGGCCAGCGGCTGGGCGACGAGTCCGACCACCACCCCCATGAGCACAGCGACCACACCGGTCAACAGCATCCACGGCGACACCGCCCGCCGAGACCAGCTGACGCGTTCGGAACGCCCGAGTGGGAGGGGTTCGGCCGGTGCCGGGCCGGGTGTCACCGGGCTCGCCGGTGCGGCCAGCCAGCCCGCCGCACCGAACAGTAGCCCGGCGGCCGCCGCGGCCGCGAACGCCCAGCCCGAGAGCGTGACCCGCGTGGGATCGACGGCATCCAAGTTGGCGATGGTGCCCGCCAGCAGGATGGCGCCGACGAATCCGCCCACACCCCAGGCCGTGGCGACCAGTGACCGGATGGGGTCCAGGGGAGTATCGGCCCGGCGCGCGTTGGTGCGTACGCCCACCATGAGGATCGCGGCGAAAATGACTCCCAGGCCGAGGCCCAGACCGGCGGAGACGAACATCGTCGTTACCCGGCCGGTGAAGCCGTCGGCGCCGTCGGCGGTGAAATGGGTGGCCAGCGGGTCGGGCAGTCGGTCGGCCGCCGCGGCCAGCAACACGATGTTGGGCACGGCGGACAGGATCGGTGGGAGTCCGGCGAGTAGGCAGAGCCGGAGCGAGGTCAGGTTGGTCATGGGTACCTCCTTGTTATGATTAAACCATAACAAACGGTGCAACTGGCGGTTTGGGTGGTCCCGCGTACGTCAGCGCGCGGCCGGCGATGCACACCCGGCCGCTGGTGGAAGACCGAGTTCCGCCCAAGACGCCGAAACCCCGGGCACCGAGGGACGCGGAAGAACGACCGGCTGCCGTAACCGGCATGCTCACCACTGGTCGTTGCAGTTCAGCGCGACCAGCAGACGGCGGATCGCGGCCACTCGCCGCGCCTTGTCCGGGAGTTCGTCCAGCGCGCATTCCGGATCGGCGGGCGGGCCCAGATGTGTACAACCGCGTGGGCAGTCCTCGATCGCCGCGGCGAGGTCGGTGAAGGCCGCGATCACATCGTCGGGCGTGATGTGGGCGAGGCCGAACGACCGGATACCCGGCGTGTCGATGACCCAGCCGCCATCCGGCAGCGCCAGCGCGACCGATTGGGTGGAGGTGTGCTTGCCCTTGCCGACCCCGGACACCTCGCCGACCGCCCGCGCGGCGTCGGGAACCAGGCGGTTGACCAGGGTGGATTTCCCCACCCCGGAATGCCCCAGGAAACAGGTGAGATGGCCGGTGAGCAGGGCCGATGTCGTATCAAGGGGGTCGTCGATGCCCGCGTAGACAATGGTCAGGTCCAGATCGTCGAATGCGGTCGCGAAATCCGAGTCGCCGGCAAGGTCGTGTTTGGTGAGACACAGGACCGGTTCCAGCCCGCCCGCGTAGGCGGCCACCATGGCCCGCTCGACGAACCCGGTACGCGGCGGCGGATCGGCCAGCGCCACCACGATGAACAACTTCTCCGCGTTTCCGACCACCACCCGCTCGAACGGATCGGTGTCGTCGGCGGTGCGCCGCAGCACGGTGGTGCGCTCGGTGACCCGGATGATCCGCGCGAGGGTGTCGGGCCGCCCGGACAGGTCGCCGACCACCTCGACCCGATCACCGACAACGATGGGCGTGCGCCCCAGTTCCCGGGCCCGCATGGCCACCAGCGGACGCTGCGGATCGCCGTCGAGCACGCACCCCCAACGCCCCCGGTCCACCGACACCACCATCGCCGGCTGCGCATCGCGGTGTTCCGGGCGGGTCTTGGTCCGCGGCCGCGAACTCCGCCCGGGACGCACCCGGACATCGGATTCGTCGTAGGAGGCGGTGGTGCGGCCGCGCCGGCTCAGTGAGCCGCTCCCGGTTCGGCCGACCGCGGGTCGAGCATCGATTCCCACAGGGCGACGAAATCGGGCAGGGTTTTGGCCGTCGTCCCGATGTCCTCGATCTCGATCCCCGGTACGGCGAGTCCGAGAATCGCGCCCGCCGTGGCCATCCGGTGGTCGGCGTAGGAATGCCAGCGGCCGCCGTGCAGTGGGGCGGGGACGATCTCCAGTCCGTCCTCGGTTTCGGACACCTGCCCGCCGAGCCGGTTGATCTCGGTGGACAGTGCGGCCAGCCGGTCGGTTTCGTGTCCGCGCAGATGGGCGATGCCCCGCAGCCGGGACGCCGAATCGGCCAGTGCCGCCAGCGCCGCGACGGTCGGAGTCAGCTCGCCCACATCGTGCAGATCGATATCGATACCGGCCAGCCGGTCCGGACCGGTCACCGTGAGTGCGCCGTCACTGAAACCTGCCTCGGCGCCCATCCGTACCAGGATCTCCCGGATCACATCGCCGGCCTGTGTGGTCAGCCGCGGCCAGTGCGGAATGCTGACACGGCCGCCGGTGACCGCGGCCGCGGCCAGAAACGGGGTGGCATTGGACAGGTCCGGCTCGACCGTCCAGTCGACCGCGCGGATCGGGCCGGGGGACACGGTCCAGGTCTGTTCGCCCCGGACGTCGGTCGGCGCCTCGACCACGACATCGGCGCGGCGCAGCATCTCGACCGTCATCTCGATATGCGGCATGGAGGGCAGCGCGCTCCCGGAGTGACGCACCATTACGCCCTCGTCGAAACGGGCGCCCGACAACAGCAGACCGGAGACGAACTGCGAAGAACCGGAGGCGTCGATGGTGATGGCGCCACCGCGCAGGGCGCCGGTCCCGCGCACGGTGAACGGCAGGGCGTCCCCCTCGATATCCGCGCCGAGTCCGCGCAAGGCGTCGAGGATGGTGCGCAGCGGGCGGACCCGGGCGGCGATATCGCCGTCGAAGGCCGTTTCGCTCACCGCGAGGGTCGCCACCGGGGGCACGAAACGCATCACGGTGCCGGCCAGGCCGCAGTCGACCCGACCGCCCCGGAGCGGCGCGGGGGTGACGGCCAGGGTGTCGGCGTCGCCGATGATCTGGGTGCCCAGGGCACGTAGCGCGGCGATCATCAGACCGGTGTCACGGCTGCGCAGGGCTCCGGTGATGGTCGAGGGACCATCGGCGAGCGCCGCCAGGACCAGCGCTCTGTTCGTGATCGATTTGGAGCCGGGCAGGGTGACGGTCGCATGCACTGGGGCATCGACATGGGGCGCTGGCCAGAAACTCACCAGACCATCTTGGCGCATCGGGCCGACAGGCGTATCGGTGGTGCTCGTCAGTGTGTCGCCGGGCACCACCGATCGCGTTCGCACCTGTGGTGGCCGGACTACTTGTTCCGGCCGTGCAGCAGCGGAACCATTCGGCGCAGCATCTTCATGTTCGCCTGGGTGCGGCGGTAGCTCTGCAACGCCATCCCGGGAATCGTGAAGCGCTGCACCGCGATCGAATGCGGCCGGGCGAATTCGCGCATACCCGGCTCACCGTGGATACGACCGATACCGGAATCGGCGCTGCCGCCGAAGGGCAGCCCGGGGATGGCGGCGAAGCCGAGGACCGAGTTCACCGATGTCGCGCCGACCTTCAGCCGCCGGGCGATCTCGAGTCCCTGCTTCTTCGAGTAGACCGCGGAGGCCAGGCCGAAGGTGGTGTTGTTGGCGAGATCCACGGCCTCGTCGATGCTGTTCACCGTGGTGACGGTCACCGTCGGTCCGAAGGTCTCCTCCTTGACCGCCGCCGAGTCCTCGTCCACGTCCACCAGCACGACCGGTTCGATGAAAGGGCCCTTGATCGATTCGGGGCCGCCCAGCAGGGCTTTGCCGCCGCTGGCCAGGGCCGCGTCGATATGCTTCTTGACGATGTCGATCTGGCTCGGCATGGTCATCGGACCGTAGGCGGCGTCCTTGTCCGAACCCGGTTTCACATCCTTCAGGATGCGGGTCAGTTCGGCGAGGAACTCCTCCTTGACCGACTTGTCCACGTAGACGCGTTCCACGCCGGCGCAGGTCTGGCCGCTGTTCGAGGTGGCGCCCCAGGCGATGGCGTCGGCGGCGGCCTTCACATCCGCGTCCGCCGCCACGATCACGGGGTCTTTACCGCCGCATTCCAGCAGCACCGGGGTGAGGTTCTCGGCGGCCGAGGCCATGATCTTGCGTCCGGTGGCGGCCGAACCGGTGAACGCGATCTTGTCCACATCCGATTTCACCAGCGCGGCACCGGTCGCGCCGAAACCGTTGATCGCGACGAAAACGCCCTCGGGCAGTTCCGGATTGGCCTCGGAGAATGCCTCCGCGAGAAAATTGCCGATTCCGGTGGAGAATTCCGACGGCTTGAACACCACGGTGTTACCGGCGGCCAGGGCGTAGGCCAGCGACCCGTTAGGGGTGTAGACGGGATAGTTCCACGGTCCGATCACGCCGATGACACCCAGCGGCCGGTATTCGATGCGGGCCGAGAAGTTCGCCATCAGCGGGCCCGAGGGGATCTTCTGGGGGGACAGGACCTTCTTGGCGTGCTTGGCCGCCCAGGCGATGTGCTCGAGCGCGAGCATCAGTTCCAGAAAAGCGTCGTCGAGCGGTTTACCGTTCTCGGCGTGGATGAGCGCGCAGAATTCGTCGGATTTGGTGACCAGCCGGCTGGACCAGCGCAGCAGGGCCTTCTTCCGGCCGTCGAAACCCAGATCCTCCCAGACCGGCGCGGCGGCGCGCGCCTTCGCGACAGCCGCGCCGACCGCCTTCTCGTCGGCGATCGAGTACGTGGCCAGGGTGGCTCCTGTGGCCGGATCGACCGAGGTGAGCACCGATTCTTTCTCGGTGGCGTTTTCGGTGGTTGTCACAGGTTCTCCTCTGCGGAAGTAGGGCGGTAGCTGCGCGCGTGGACGGGCAGCCTGTGACCGCCGCGTCCTCGGTGAGAGGATGCTAAGGCATAACTCTCAACACGTCACCAAGTGCTGCTCTCATTGTTGCGGACGGGGCCGGGATTGTCTTGATCTGTCGGTATTCGGTGTAAGTATCGGAAGATGTGCGGACGGTATGCGACAACGACGGATCCCGGCCGGCTCGCGGTCGAGTTGGACGCCCTCGACGAAACCGGGGCCTCCGGCGGCTACGAAGCGCCGGGCGGTGCCGGGCCGGCGGCCGGGGAGGGGGCGAACACCGGCGCCCGGGTGCCCGGCGTGAACTACAACGTCGCGCCGACGACGCAGATCGTCACGGTCGTGGACCGGCATACCCACGAACACCCCGACGACACACCGAGCCGCCGTATCCGGCGGATGCGCTGGGGATTGATTCCACACTGGAGCAAAGCCGCCGAACCGGGAGTCCCGGTGAAGGGGAAGCCGCTGTTCAACGCCCGGGCGGACCGGGCGGCGGAGCTCCCGTCCTTCCGGGACGCGGTGAAATACCGGCGCTGCCTGGTCCCGATGGACGGCTGGTACGAATGGCTCGTCGAGCCCGATCCGGCGGGGCCGGGCAACGGGAAGAAGCCCAAAATGGTCAAACACCCGTACTTCATGTCTCGTCCGGACGGTGAGCGGCTGTACATGGCGGGGCTGTGGTCGGTCTGGCGGGACCGGTCGCTCGACGATCCGCAACCGCTGCTGTCGTGCACCATCCTCACCACCGACGCCATCGGTGACCTCACCCGGATCCACGACCGGATGCCGCTGCCCATGCCCCGCGAACACTGGGACGCCTGGCTCGACCCCGATCACCGCGCCCCCGCCGATCTGCTCGGGCCGCCCAGCGAGGCCCTGGCGGCCGCGATCACGGCCCGGCCGGTGTCGACCCTGGTGAACAGTGTGAAGAACAACGGGCCGGAACTACTGGCGCCCGCCCCGGATGCGGCGGAGCAGACCACCCTGCTGTGAACTCGTATCCGCCCGGGACGGCGAATCGCCCCGGGCGGATACGGGGTTCAGCTGTTCAGGGGGCACTCGATCGCCGGAGTGGCGATATGCAGGCCGCATTTCAACATATCGGCGCTCATATCGATGGCCTGGGTCACCATTCCGCCGCCGGCTTCCTCGGCGCGCTCGCCGGCCTCCTCGACGCGCTTACCGAGATCGTTCTCCAGGGCGCGGTTCTCCTGGTCGCGGTTCTCCGGGGTGCGGTTCTCCGATTCGCTCTTCGAACCGCCCTGGCCGTCGAACGGGAACTCACCCGGCGCCGCCAGGGCCGCCGGCGCCGACAGCACCGCCGGGCCGAGGGACAGGGCCACGGCCGCGGACACGGCGAGGAACACGGTGCGCACGAATTTGCGCGGGGACATATCGCATCACATCCTCGGGTCAGACGATCGGACGTACCAAGTAACGCATACGAACCGGCCTGACCTGCTGAATTGCCCTTCGGCACGCGGGGAGCGGGCCGATCAGGCGCCCGCGCCCGGTTCTCAGGCGGTGACCGGGGCGGTGACCGCGCCGGTCAACCGGACCAGATCGGCGGGCGCGACTTCGATCTCCAGGCCCCGCCGCCCCGCACTGCACAACACCCGATCCCAGCCGAGCGCGGAGTCGTCCACCACCGTGGGATGGCGTTTGCGCTGTCCCAGCGGAGAGATACCGCCCAGCACGTAACCGGTGCCGCGCTCGGCCCGGACCCGGTCGGCCAGCGCCGCCTTGGGCACCCCCAGCGCCGCCGCCGCGGCCTTCGGCGACAGCGTGCCGGGAACCGGCAGCACCGCGACCGCCAGCGCCCCGGTGGACAACTCCAGCACCAATGTCTTGAAGATCTGTCCCGGGGCGACACCGAGCCGGGCGACCAGCACATCGACCGCTTCACCACCGTAGGTTCCGGCGCGCGGGTCGTGGTCGTAGCTGTGCACGGTGTGGGCCGCACCGGCGGTGACCAGTGCCCGGATCGCCGGAGTGGCGGCTGCTGCCATGGGTCGGACCCTACCCGGGCCGCGCCGAGCCGATCTGTGAGGTCACTTTCCCGTGGTCGGGGAACACTTCGCGGGCGCAGTGAGTTGTACGCGGCAGAAACAGCGCATCGGACGGAACCTACGGTTCCGCTGGTGCGGCCCCGCGCACGAGTGAAGGAGTGACGGTGCCCGTTCTCGTCGAACCACGCCCGGTCCACCACGATCCGGCTTCGGCGCGCACGCGGTTCTTCCCGCAGTTCACGCTCCCGGTAGATTTGGCAGGTAAGCCGATCGAAGGGACACGTGTGACGAGCGAGGACGACGTGGCGACCGACACCGGCGCCGACGCGCGGCCTGCCGGGCAGCCGGAGACCGACGCCGAACTGGCCCAGCGGTTCGAGCGGGACGCGCTACCCATGCTGGACCAGCTCTACGGCGCTGCCCTGCGGATGACGCGTAACCCCGCCGATGCCGAAGACCTGGTCCAGGAGACCTACGTCAAGGCCTATGCCGGATTCAAGTCCTTCAAAGAGGGCACCAACCTGCGGGCCTGGCTCTACCGGATCCTCACGAACACCTACATCAACTCGTATCGGAAGAAACAGCGCCAGCCCGCGCAGTACCCCACCGACGAGATCACCGACTGGCAGCTCGCCGCCACCGCCGAGCACAGTTCGACCGGTCTGCGTTCGGCCGAGGTCGAAGCCCTCGACGCCCTTCCCGACGACGACATCAAAGCCGCCCTCGTGCAACTGCCCGAGGAGTTCCGGATGGCGGTGTACTACGCCGATGTCGAAGGGTTCCCGTACAAGGAAATCGCCGACATCATGGGCACTCCTATCGGTACGGTGATGTCCCGTTTGCATCGCGGACGGAAACAACTGAAGGGTTTGCTCGCCGATGTGGCGCGTGAACGCGGGTTCAACCGCACCGCGTCCGAGTCCGGCGATGCCGATACCGCCGCGGCGGTGCGCCAGGAGGTCAAGCAGTGAGCACCGAGCACGACCCCGATATGGAGCTCGACTGCACGGCGGTACTGGCCGACGTCTGGCTCATGCTCGACGGCGAATGCGACGACCGCACCCGCGAACGGCTCCAGCACCATATGGACCACTGCGCGCCCTGTATCGAGGCCTACGGCATCGAAGAGAAGATCAAGAGCATGCTGCACCGCAAATGCGGCGGCGAGAAGGCCCCCGATTCGCTGCGCGAACGGCTCGGCGTGGAGATCCGGGCGGTGACCTTCCGGACCGGCGATCTCCCGGCCGACCCGAACCGGGCCTGAGACCGGCCCGCCCACGCCCCGAACACCGAGCGGCCCGCACTTCGACGAAGTGCGGGCCGCTCGGTGTCTGTTGCCCGGCCTCGGCCGGTCGGCTCAGGCGTTGGGACGCTTGCCGTGATTGGCGGCATTTCCCTTACGGCTGCGCTTCTTGCGGCCACGCTTACCCATAGGTAGCTCCCTCCTGGGGACATATCCCGCGACTGCGGGGAGTACATGTTGATCCCGGCCATTCTTCCATGTGTGGTTGGCTGTACCGACGGCGGTACAGCGGGCAGGGCCCCGATACCGGAACGAACCTACCGAACGGGGTGTCATGGCGGAAGAAGTGCGGGCGGAGATGGTGTCCACGGTGCTCACCGTCGAGGTCGCAGTCGGGGACCGGGTGACGATCGACCAGACCCTGGTTCTGCTCGAATCCATGAAGATGGAGATCCCGGTGATCACCGAGGTCGGTGGCGAGGTCGCCTCCATCGCGGTCACCCCGGGCCAGGTTCTTCAGCAAGGTGACCTCATCGCCGTGGTGCAGTGATCTTGGCGCCGGCGGCGTCGTGGGGTCGAGGCCCCCTCGGTCTCGCGGTTTCGGCCCTCGGGACTCGCGCTTTCGGCGCATGCGATGCGCGGTGGATCGTCTATAGAGGCCGACCATTGATCACCTTCGGCCAACGGGCTGGAGGGGCCTCAACCCTGTGTCTCGCACAACTCGACACATGCGGGTTGCGTCAGCATTCGACGGCCGGCTCGACCGCACGGGCTACCTGGCGTCCGATCGCTTTCACGCACAGCGGCACTCGCTCGGTGCCGAGTTCAGCGAGGCCCTGAAAGGGTTGAGGCCCGTCTCGCCGTTCAGGCCTCGAAGCGCATGCGCGAAGCGCGAGTCTCGAGGCCTGAACGGCAAGACCAAGGGGGTCTCAACCCCGCGCGCCGAAGGCGCGCCAGAATTACAGTATGTCGACACTGAGTGATCTGCTGGCCGAGCACACCGATCTGCCCGGGGCGGGAGTGGATCATCTGCAGCGGGTGGTCGGGGACTGGCAGTTGCTCGCCGACCTGTCGTTTTCGGATCTGTTGCTGTGGGTGGGGGCGGGGCCGGTCGACGACGGCGCCGATATCGTATGTGTCGCCCAGTGTCGGCCGACCACCGCGCCGACGGTGCATCTGGAGGATCTGGTCGGGACCACAGCCCGGTATTCCGAGCATTCGCAGGTGTTCGAGGCGCTCACCCGCGGGGAGATCGTGCGCACCGATACCGAGGGGGAGGCGCAGGGGGTCTACCACCCGCATCCGGTGCACGCGATCCGGGAGGCGATTCCGGTGCGGTGCGGTGACGATGTGATCGCGGTGCTCAGCCGGGATACCGACCGGCAGCGGTCGCGGGTGCGCAGTGGGCTCGAGATCGCCTATGTCGCCTGCGCCGATGATCTGTGCCAGATGATCGCCGACGGAACGTTCCCGACCACGGAGGACCGGGCTGCCACCCATTCCAGCCCGCGGGCGGGCGACGGGTTCATCCGGCTCGATACCGAGGGGATCGTCACCTACGCCAGCCCGAACGCGCTTTCGGCGTATCACCGCATGGGGTTGCAGGCCGATCTGGCGGGCCAGGATCTGGCTGTCACCACTCGGTCGCTGGTCACCGACCCGTTCGACGCGCAGGAGGTAGTGGGGGATATCCAGGCCGCGCTGGCGGGTCGTACCGGGCGCCGGATGGAGGTGGAGGCGCGGGGGGCGACCGTGCTGCTGCGCACCCTGGTGTTGCGGCCGCACGGGCAACTGGCGGGGGCGGCGGTGCTGGTCCGCGATGTCACCGAGGTCAAACGCCGGGACCGGGCGTTGCTCAGCAAGGACGCCACCATCCGCGAGATCCACCACCGGGTGAAGAACAATCTGCAGACGGTGGCCGCGCTCTTGCGGCTACAGGCCCGGCGTACCGAGAACGAGGAGGCGCGGGGGGCGCTCACCGAATCGGTGCGCCGGGTGACCTCCATCGCGTCGGTGCACGAGATGCTGTCCATGTCCGTCGACGAGGAAGTCGATCTGGATGAGGTCGTGGACCGGCTGTTGCCGATCATGGCGGATGTCGCCACGGTGCACACGGCCCGGATCACGGTGCGCCGCGCCGGTTCTCTGGGCGTCTTCTCCGCGGAGCGGGCCACGCCGCTGGTCATGGTGCTCACCGAATTGGTGCAGAACGCCATCGAGCACGCCTTCGACGGCGGGCAGAACGGTACGGTGACCATCCGCGCGGAGCGTTCGGCACGCTGGCTGGACGTGATCATCAGCGATGACGGGCGGGGCCTGCCGGAAGGATTCAGCCTGCAGTCCTCGGACAGTCTCGGCCTGCAGATCGTGCGCACGCTGGTCACGGCGGAGTTGGGTGGCACCATCGGCCTGCATCCGGGGTCCGATATCGGCACCGACGCGGTACTGCGTGTGCCGCTGGGGCGCCGTTCGGCACGCTGATACCCGACGGAAACTCGCCGGTATCAATTATGCACGCTCGGGATCGCCTGTGGTGGAAAACACTCGGGAATTTCCGGGGCTGTATTCCGGTAAAGTCTCGTGCCCGTGCCGACGGACCGTAGAAAAGATTCAGCCCGGCACCAGAATGCTGGTGCCGGGCACTCGCGACTCTCCGGACCGGGCCGGGTCCGGTAATCGCTTCCCTGCGCTCTAGACGGCGGTCCGAGTGCGGGTGCGCGCATTGCGGCGCTTGAGCGCACGCCGCTCGTCTTCACTCATTCCGCCCCATACGCCGGCGTCCTGCCCGGATCCCAGAGCCCAGGAGAGGCATTCGGCGGTCACAGGGCAGCGAGCGCAGACCAGCTTGGCATCGGCAATCTGCGCGAGCGCAGGACCACTGTTGCCCACCGGGAAAAACAGTTCAGGGTCCTCGTCGCGACAGATGGCCTTATGGCGCCAGTCCATTCCTTCTGCTCCTTAGTAGGGCGCCGCTACCGGGCGCCGATTCGGTTGGTGGGTCGTTCACTTGTGCGAACTGAATGTTTCCGCACGGTTGCTTGTGAATGCTTTCACGAACACCGTAGATGTCAATAGGTATCCGATGCACCGTGGGGAAGCTCACGCACTGAAGTCCCGCATCGGGGACCTGCCGCAGTCCTTTGTACTCGCCTACGCCGGTTTCTGCAGCACAACGAGATGTATTTCCCGAATGCGTCAGTTCAAACCGGCCGCGGGGCGACCACGTCCAGGACGTTGGGCACAGCGGTGAAATCCACCACGTCACGTTCACCGATGAAGTCGCCGTCGATTTGCAGACCGATGGGATCGGCGCTGGTGATGCGCACCGACGGGACGTCGTCGTCACGGAACAATTTCCGTGACTTCGGCTCGGAGTGCGGCGACAGCAGTTGTGTCGCCAGGCGCAGTGTAGGCAGTAACGCCATGGTTCGCACGGCGAACACACCGAGTCCGGTTTCGAACCGGGTACCCGGATTGGTACACACCGGAGTGGCGTTCAGATAAGTCCAGGGACTGGTATTGGTCACAAAGGCGTAATGAACACCGGAAACAGGTTCGTGTCCGGGAACGTGCACCGTGACTTCGGGCCGGTCCTGTTTGACGCGGAAGAATTGACGGACGGTCGTGCGCACATAACGTGCCGGGGTCGCGGCATGCCCCTTGGCCCGAGCGGTATCGATCGCGGCACACACATCGGCGTCCAAACCGACGCCCGCACTGAAGCAGAACCAGCGATCATCGGTGAGCCCCAACCCGATTCGGCGATCGGCGTCACCGGCCTTGAGCAGATCGATCAACTGGTTGGTGGCCGCCACCGGGTCCGGCCGGATATCGAGGGACCGCGCGAACACATTGGCCGAACCACCGGGAATTATGCCGAGCCGCGGCCGCCACACCTGCCCGTCGTCCACCTGCGGCAGCGGGACGAAACCGTTGATGGTCTCGTTGACCGTCCCGTCCCCGCCGTGCACCACGATCAGATCCATCTCATTGGTCGCCGCCCACTGCGCCAACTCCGCGGCATGTCCACGATGCTGGGTGTGCGCCACCGTCAGCTGGGTCCGGCTCTCGAGCGCGTGCGCGAGCAGATCTCGCGTGGCCGCCGTGGTAGAGGTCGCATTGGGGTTGACGATCAACAACGTCCGCACCTACGCACCTTAATGGAATGAATGGACGGTCCGGCCGGAGGAGGTATCGATCACGTGACGCTGCGGGTGGGGGTTGGGAGTGTGTCCACCTAAGCTGGCCGGGTGGTCGAGCGAAAAGACGTCGGTGGTGTGCCCGGGACGGTCCGTGGCGCCGGGGGGTTGGTGACGCTGGAAGGCGCGGTCGCGGTAACCGTGGCGGCGGTGCTGATCGTGCGGGCGCTGCTGGGGCACCGGGAGGACGAGATCAGCGGCTACGGCACGGCCATGTGGTTCGGGATTCTGGGTGGCGCGGTGCTGGCTTCCGGGATCGGCCTGCTGTTCGGGCAGCGCTGGGGGCGGGCGATCGCGGTGATCACCCAGCTGCTGCTGTTGCCGGTGGTGTGGTCGCTGCTGTTCGGGTCGGGGCAGCCGCTGTACGGGACCGTGCTGGGAGTGGTGGCGCTGGGCGCGCTGGGCCTGTTGTTCGCGCCGCCGAGCTCGCGCTGGGCGGCGCAGGAGTACGGGGTGACCGGCGAGGAATGACCGGCGCCGCGCTTCACTCCGTCGCGGCGGTCTGCGACGTCTCGGCCAGGGCGGTGAGAGCTTCGCCGGAGAGCCGGTAGCCCACCCACTCGTCCTGGACGCGCGCGCCGAGTGATTCGTAGAACCCGATCGAGGGCGAGTTCCAGGTGAGCACCGACCAGCTCACCCTGCTGTAGCCGTGGGTCCGCGCCTCCTGGGCGAGCGCCGCGAGCAGCGCCCGGCCGAGACCGCTACCGCGGGCCGCGGGGGTTACGTACAGATCCTCGAGATATATCCCGTGCACGCCGTCCCAGGTGGAGAAGTTGCGGAACCAGATGGCGCAGCCGCTGACCACACCGTCCAGCAGCGCCACATGGGCGAAAACCACGGGCTCGGGACCGAACAGCGCGGCGTGCAGTTGTTCGGCCGTGAGCGTGCATTCGTCCCGGGCTTTCTCGTATTCGGCCAGGCCGTACACCAGATCGACGAGGGCGGGTACGTCGGCGGGTGCGGCGCGGCGGATGAGCGGGGCGGAGGTCACTGGCGCGGAATCCTTGTCTGGTCGGGGGCCGGAGCCCGGATGGGAGGTGTGCCGGTCGGGCCGCCCGCGCGGGATCATTCGAGGGTGCCGGCGCGCAGATTGTGTGCCCATAACGTGGGGTCCTCGTGTTCGTGGCCCAGGACGCTCACCGCGGCGGTGGTGAGCGCGAATCGGCGTCCCTCCCGGACCTCGAACCCCAGCCAGCGGGCGATCAGGGCCCGGGAGAAATGCCCGTGCCCGACCAGGACCACATCCCGGGTACCGAGGGCGGCGGCCGCCCGGTGCAGCACCCGGTCGGCGCGGGTGCCGACCTGCTCGGCGGATTCGCCACCGGGGATCGTGCCGGTCCACACCGTCCAGCCGGGATTCCGGGTGCGAATCTCGGCGGTGGTGCGGCCCTCGTAGTCGCCGTAGTCCCATTCTGCGAGGTCGGGATCGATCCGCGGGTCGGGTAGCCCGGCCAATTCGGCGGTGCGCCGGGCGCGTAGGCGGGGACTGACGTAGACCAGCGGATCACGCAACCGCAGCGTGGACAGCACCCGGCCGGCCGCGGTGGCCTGCCGGGTGCCGGTATCGGTCAGCGGTAGGTCCGTGCGGCCGGTGTGACGGTGTCGCACCGACCAATCGGTCTCACCGTGGCGGACCAGCACCACACGGGCGTCGTCGGAGCCGGGCATACGGTCCATCATGCCCGGCCGCCGGGCCGCCGCAGCCATTCGGGACCCGGCGGTGCCCGGCGTCAGGTGGCCAGGGTGAGTACCACCAGCGGCACCGGATGGTCGGTGGTGGCCTGGAAGTCGGCGAGCAGCGGATTGTTCGCCGATACCCAGGCCGCGAACTCGTCGTATTCGGCGCCGGTGAGCACCCGGGCGGTGCCGTGGTACACGTGATCACCCAGTTCCACGATCACCGCCGGATCCGCGCGCACATTGTGATACCAGGCGGGGTAACCACCCTCGACGAACGAACTGACGTATAGGGTTTCGCCGCGGTACAGTGCGCCCAGCGGGACCACATGTCGCTTACCGGTCCGCGTACCGGTGGTGGTGAGCAGCAGCAGTTCGGCCTCCGCGTAGGCGCCGCCGACCCGTCCGCCGTTGGCGCGGAACTCCCGGATCACCTCGCTGTTCCAGTCGGCCGGGCCCTGCTCGGCGAACTGGTTCCACGGGGCGTCGGGATCGTCGTAACGGAGCCGGCCGGCCACGGGAGCCGTGTCGAGAGATCGCGCTGCTTCGGTCATGGCGCGCAGTCTGCCGGAGGGCACCGACAGAAAACGGTTCACCGCAACGGTTTTGCCGGCCGCTCGGTATCGCTGCGCGGCGTGTCGACGGTGGCGGGGTCGGCGAGGGCCACGAGTTGACCGTCCCGGTGCTCGAGCACTGTGGTACCGAGTGCGCCGAGCGAGATCGGGCCACCGCCGTAATCGGGGCGTGCCACCGGGATGCGGTTCGTCCGGGCGCCGGTCGCCGGATCGAGCGCGGCGATCGCACCGGGCACCGGTAGCAACAGTTTCCCGGCCATCGGGACCGGGGTACCGAGCGCGTCGGCCGCGGTCCACATCGGCTCGAAGGTAGCGGAATTCAGGGCGATGACACTGTTACCGGTGAACACCAGGAACGCCGAGTTGGTGCGTACCGTGGCGGCGGCCGGGTCGAGTGGGGCCGAGAGCTCCTGCACCACGACGGGATTGCCCTTGGCGTCGAGGATCGTCAGTCGCGGCGCCTCGGATCCGGGTCCGTCGGTGCCGGGCTGGTAGACCGCGATCCGGTTGTCCGACACCGCGATCACGCGCGCGTCGGCGGATGCGGCGCCCGCGCCCTCCAGCAGTCGTGACCCGTACTCCTCGGGCACATTGTCGTCCTTGGGGGCCGGTGCCAGTACGGTGATCCGGTTCGCCGGCTCACCCGGGCAGCGTTCCACGACCGCCAGCCGGGACGGGCTGGAGGCGGCCGACAGCAGCGCACACCCCTTCCGCGGCTGGGTCTTCCAGTTCTCCTTGGCGTCCACGTAGCCGTATTCGAGGGTGCGCACCAGATCCGACCGCCAGACCTCCAGCCGATCGGGACCCTGGGCGAGGACATAGGTGCCGTCGACCGACAGTCGCACCTGCCCGTCCATATAGCTGCTGCGGGCGGTCCGGCGTTGCCCGTCGGCGCCGGAGACCATGGTCGTCTCGCTACAGCCGCGGCCGGTGCGGTAGACCGCGACCACCATGCCGAACTGGGATTCCACTCCGCACAGCGGCAGCTCACGGGTGTAACGCCAGACCTGTTCGCCGGTCCGCGGATCGTGTCCGACCACACTGCCGTCCGCCCCGGTGACCGCGACGCCCTCGGCGGTGAGCGCCCGGCCGGTCGCCGTATCGGGCGCGCGCCACATCTCCTGGAGCTTCGCGGGCAACTTCGCGGCGGGTTGCGGCGGCCGGGCCGGTTCGTCGGCGACGATCGACTCGGTGTTCGCCACCCCGCTGGTCGCCCACGCCACGATCACCACGACCACCACGAACACGGCGATCGCGGCTGCGGTGATGACGTCGGCGCGCGTTCGCCGCTCGGGTGCGAGCACGTAGGCGAGCGTAACGGATGGCAGGTACCGCATCCGACGGTGCTCGTGAGCCCCGCGCCGGTCTCCCGGGTCCGGAGACACCACGAGCGCCGGCGGTATCGATCACCACCGACGCTCGTGCTGCGTGGGTCAGGCCTGGGCCGCCGCGTTCTCGGTCACCGGCGCCGGGCCGGCGGCGCTCTCGGCACGCGGAGCACCCGCACTGCCCTTCTCGGCGTCGGCCGGCTTGCGGCGCCGCCGACGGCGGGCGGGCTTCTCCGCCCCGTTGTCCCCGGCCTCGGCCGCCGGTGTACCGGACTCGGCCGCCGGTGCGTCGGTGGCGCCCGAACCGGGGTGCTCGGTTCCACCGGACTCGGTATCGGCCGAGCGCCGCCGCCGGCGTCGCCGCCGTGCGGGTGCCTCGGCCGGTTGCGCCTCGGCATCCGGACCGGTGCCGGCCGGCGCGTCGGTTTCGGTGGTGGTCGCGTCCGCCGCCTCGACCGGTTGGCCGCCGCGGGTGCGTCGGCGGTTGCGCTTGCGCGGTGCCCGCTCGGGCCGCTCCACCACCACGGCATCGGGGTCGCGCTGGGGTTTGCGCGCGCCGACGGTGCCGGCGGCACCCTCGGGGATGCCCAGGTCGGCGAACAGGTGCGGGGAGCGTGAATAGGTTTCCACGGGGTCGGGAATGCCCAGCCCGAGCGCGGCGTCGATGGACGCCCAGCGGGTCAGTTCGTCCCAGTCGATCAGCGTGACCGCGACGCCGGTGCGTCCGGCCCGGCCGGTGCGGCCGATCCGGTGCACATAGGTCTTCTCGTCCTCCGGGCACTGATAGTTCACGACATGGGTCACGTCGTCGATATCGATACCGCGTGCCGCGACATCGGTGGCGACCAGGACGTCGATGGTGCCCTTCCGGAATTTGGTCAGGGCCTTCTCGCGCGCGATCTGCCCGAGATCGCCGTGTACCGCGCCGACCGCGAAACCGCGCTCGGCCAATTCGTCGGCGACCTTCTGCGCGGTGCGTTTGGTGCGGGTGAAGATCATGGTGGCGCCCCGGCTCTCGGCCTGGAGCACCCGTGCGACCAGTTCACTCTTGTCCAGCGCGTGTGCCCGGTACACGAATTGCGCGGTGCGATCGTGAACCGCCGAATCGTGGGGTTCCTCGGCGCGGATATGGGTCGGCCGGGTGAGGAAAGTGCGGGCCAGGGTGATGATCGGGCCGGGCATGGTCGCCGAGAACAGCATGGTCTGCCGCTTGTCCGGCACCATCCCGAGAATGCGCTCGATATCGGGCAGGAAGCCCAGATCGAGCATTTCATCGGCCTCGTCCAATACCAGGACGCCCACTTTGCCGAGGATCAGATGCTGCTGATCGGCCAGGTCGAGCAGCCGGCCCGGCGTACCGACCACGACATCGACGCCCGCGCGCAACGCCGCGATCTGCGCTTCGTAGGGGCGGCCGCCGTAGATCGAGGTGACCCGCAGCGGACCCTTCTGGTTGGTGAGGTACTTCGCCGCGTTCTCCAGATCCTGGGTCACCTGGATGCACAGTTCGCGCGTAGGAACGATGACCAGGGCGCGCGGGGTCCCGTCCAGCGGCGTGGTTCCGGATTCGGCGGTGCTGATCCGGTGCAGCAAAGGAACTCCGAAACCGAAGGTTTTACCCATTCCGGTACGGGCCTGACCGATGAGATCCTCGCCGGTCAGGGCCAGGGGCAGGGTGAGTTCCTGGATTGCGAAAGTGCGTTCGATACCGATCTCACCGAGCGCGCGCACGATTTCGTCGCGTACTCCCAATTCGGTGAATGTCGGTGCGGTGTGGGCGGAGTCCAACTCGGCTGTCAACAGCGTCTCCGCCAGACCGGGTTCCGGTTCAACTGTGATCTTGCTCAGGTTCGTGCCTTCCCTCGTTATCGCGCTACACGCGCACGAGGCGTGGGGCGGACCGGCTGGTCCGCGACGACCACGGATCCGCCCTGCGATACTCACCCGGGCCGCCGCCGGATGTCGGCAGGTGCCCGGATGAGGGCAGCGAAGCTCGGACATCGGCGCAGCGCATCGGTGATGCGGATCTGGTGCGCGCACATTTTCCGTGGACCCCGGAGAATTCTTCGACCACCGCACGGCGCACCCGGGGTGCGCGACTTTCGGCGCTGCCGGTTCTCATGGATCGGCTGAATTCTTCCGTTGTCCGTCGCGATTGTAGCGTGCTATTGTTCCGCGCTCCGAAAGGCGCTCGCGCAAATCCGCTGGACGTTGTTCGTTTCGGTGGGCTCTTCCGGTGAGCTGCCCTGCGCGGCACAGCGTTTCGCCCGTTGCGGCAGGTGTTCACGTGCGACCGGAAATCCGCGCAGGTAGGAAGTGATTCGGCACACACTCGACCGGACGGTTACCGGTATAACTGGTACCGCCGTATACATCTATGAGAGATTCGTGCCGTGAGCATCGCAGACCGAGGTATCGCCCTGGCCGATCGCGCCGTCCGGGCGGTGGACCCGGACGGCGAGCTGTCCCGGACCGTCGAGCGGGCCGCACGCAACGCCTGGGCGCTGACGTTCGGTGACGGCGTGGAAGGGCGTCGTCCGACTCCCGCGTCGGTGCTGTGGGACGAACCGCATCGCCTGCTCCGGCGCTTCGAACCCGCCCTGCTCGCCGGTACCGCCGCACCGTCGGCGGCCGCGGTACTGCTGGTGCCGCCGCTCGCCGCGCCCGCGAGCTGCTTCGATCTACGCCCCGGCCAGAGCCTGGCGGAGTTCCTGCTGGCGACCGGTCGCGCGCCGTATGTGATCGACTACGGCGAGATCACCTACGCCGACCGCCGGATGGGCTTCGACGACTGGGTCTACGACATCCTGCCCGAGGCGATCCGCCGCACCGCCGCCGATCGGGCCGCCGCCGGCGGCGAACCGGAGGTGGACCTGGTCGGTTGGTCGCTGGGCGGCACCATGGCGCTGCTGACCGCGGCCGCGGGCAGTGACCTGCCGGTGCGGTCGATCACCGCGGTCGGGGCACCGCTGAACTACCGCGCGATGCCGATGACGCCGCAGCTCGCCGCGGCCGCGCGGCTCACCGGCACCGGGGACGCCGTGGGTGCTGCGCTGCGCGCGGTGGGCGGTGTCCCGGCGCCCCTGACCCGGCTCGCCTACCGCATCACCGCCTGGGACCGGGAGGTCAAACGGCCCTGGTTCGTGGCCAACAATCTCGCCCGCACCGAATCCCTCGCCCGGATGGAGGCCATCGACCGCTTCATGGCCGATATGCCCGGCTATCCGGGCCGCATGTACCAGCAGCTGTGGAATCGGCTGGTGTTGCGCGACGAAATCGGCCGCGGCGTGGTCGATTTCGGGCGGGGATCGATTCGGCTGGCCGATATCACCGCCCCGGTACTGCTGGTCGGCGGGCCCGCCGATGTCATCACCCCGGCCCGTGCGGTCGAGCACGGCGTGCGCACGCTCACCGGAGCGAAGGCCGTCCACTACGAAACCGCACCCGGCGGGCACCTGGGCATCCTCGCCGGCGCCACCGCCCGCGCGACGACCTGGACCTATATCGACAAGTTCCTCACCACACCGGTGTGAGCGCGGCGTCGTGTAACGGTGGCGTACTACGCTGGAGTTCCATGGGAGCACAGTCACCCGCCGGGCCGGTTGTTACACCGAGCGATTCGTCCACTTCGCCGATCCCCGCCGATCATGCCGGCGTGACCGACCTGTTCGCGGTACTCGCCTACGGCGAGATATCCGCGTTCTACCGGTTGAGCGAGGAAGCCACGCTGTCACCCACACTGCGCGGCAAGGTCGCGGTGGCCCGGATGGCGGCGGCCGAACTCGCGCATTTCGAACGGCTCGACGTGGCCCTGACCGCGCGCGGCGCCGATGTGTACGCGGCCATGGCCCCGTTCACCCGCGCGCTCGACGACTACCATCGCTCAACCGACCCCTCCACCTGGCTGGAGTCGATGGTCAAATTCCATGTCGGTGACGGTATCGCCGCCGATTTCTACCGCGAGATCGCCGGTGCGCTGAGCCCGGATGTAGCGGCCGTGGTGCGCGATGTGCTCGCCGATACCGGCCACTCGGAATTCGTCGTGGAAGAAGTCCGGCGGGCGGTCGCGGCCAGTAGATCCGAACGTGATCGGCTCACCCTGTGGGGCCGCCGGTTGCTCGGCGAAGCGATCACCCAGGCCCAGTACGTGATGGCGCAGCGCGACGAGCTCACCGAACTCGTGCTGGCGGCCACCGGGGATCTCAACGGGATCGCCACCCTGTTCGAACATATGCAGAGCGCCCACGCCGAACGAATGGCGGTACTCGGTCTCTGACGTTTCGACGCGGCCGGATGTGAGCCTCCGCGAGCCGGTCCAGGCGCACGGCAGCATGCACCTCCTGTCTGTTCCGGATGGTCTACCTCAGTGGTCGGGGCCCGCCCCCGATTCTGGAGCGACAGAGCGAAGGAGCGTAGCGACTGAGCGTGTGCGGTCGTCCGTCCATAGATCGGTGACCGTTGAGCACTTACAGTGAAGTGAGCCTCCCCATGCTGGTCGAGGCGCGCGACAGCATGCACCTCCTGTCTGTTCCGGATGGTCTACCTCAGTGGTCGGGGCCCGCCCCCGATTCTGGAGCGACAGAGCGAAGGAGCGTAGCGACTGAGCGGCGGAGTGAAGAATCGGGGTTACAGGGCCCCGACCCGCGGCGCCGGAGGCGCCGCAGATGGGCACTGTTCGCTGACAGCGCACCCCGTCGGGTGTCCGGGCTCCGGCGGCTCAACTAGCCTTACTGGGACAGCACAGGACTCTAGGTTCGGAGGTTGGCCGTGGAGGTCAAGATCGGTATTTCGGATAGCCCGCGGGAACTCGTCATCGCCAGCGCGCAGAGCCCGGACGAGGTCGAGGCTCTGGTTTCCGAGGCGCTGGCCGCTACCGGCGGGGTCCTGGCGTTGGCCGACGAGAAGGGCCGCAAGTATCTGATCCAGGCCGGCAAGGTCGCCTATGTAGAGATCGGGGCCGTGACCGGCGGCCGGGTGGGTTTCGCCGCGGTCTGAGTACCGGGCCCGGACGAACGGAAGCCCCTGCCGGTTCGGCAGGGGCTTCGTCGTGTTCCGGTCCGGTCGGCGTGGGTCAGCCGATCGGGTGCAGGGGGACGTGTTTGAGGCCGCCCCAGGCCAGTGCCACGGTGGTGTCCACGGCTTCGTCCTTGGGGATGGGGCGGTCGGCTTCCAGCCAGTACCGGGCGGTGAACTGGCTCGCGCCGACCAGGCCGACCGCGAGGATGCGGGCCCGGTAGGGGTCGAGGCCGGAATCGTGGGCGACGAGGTCGTAGACCGCGTCCACGCAGGCTTCGGTGGCTTGTTCGACGCGGCGCTGGACCTGGGGTTCGTTGGTGAGATCGGATTCGAAGACCAGGCGGAAGCCCTGCATCTCGTTGTCCACGAAGTCGTAGTAGGCCGCGACCGCCGCGCGTACACGCTGCTTGTTGTCGGTGGTGGAGCGCAGCGCCTGGCGCACACTGGACACCAGCATGTCGACATAGTTCTGCAGGACGGCCAGGTACAGCTCCAGCTTGCTGGTGAAGTGCTGGTAGAGCACCGGCTTGCTGACGCCGGCGCACTGGGAGATCTCGTCCATACCGGCGGCGTGATAACCGCGTAGGACGAAGATCTCGCTGGCGGCCGCGAGTAGTTGCTGGCGCCGCTCGTCACGGGGAAGCCGGGTGCCACGTTTGGGGGCGGTGCCGGACGACGAGCGGGACGTCATCCGGTCCACGAGGTCGGTCATATTCGGATCTCCCAGTCGATTCCCCGGCAAAGGGGTGTGTACCGGGTCTTTCGAGCACCATACTCGCTTACGCTGCTGTTGCCGACCCGGGTTGGTGAACCCGGACCGGCCCCGATCCGTGTGGTGCCCTTCGGGAATGCCGGAAAGTGGCTCGCGCGGTACCGGGGGCATGGCCGCCGGGGTACTTCCATTGTGGCCGTTACGGCGGGTTGTGAGAGTGTGGAGCCGTGACCGACCGACCGGAAAACCCCTCCGGTGGCGGGCGCAGCGCGCACCGCCCCCCGGATTCAGAGCTCGCGGTCGCCGCCCGGGCTACGCCGGCGTTACCGCACGGCGACGGATCCCGGGAACCGCTGCGCGCGCGCCGGGACCCGGAGGGTGATCCGCCGCCCGCCGCCCGGCTCGCGGCCGGGTCGCGCCGCCGCCGGCTGCGTTTCGTCGTATCCAGGTACGGGTGGCGGGTGTACGCGTTGCCGGTCCTGCTGGTGCTGACGGTGTTCGTCGTGGTCGACGCGGTACGTACGGGTCGTGAGGGCCCGGCGGACCCGATCGATCCCGGTTTCGGGGCGCTCGGACCGCCGCCGGCCAGCGCGGGGGTCATCGGCGCACCGCCGGGCGACGGGACCTTCCCGGAGGATCTGCCGATCGGGGCGCTGCCCGCGGGCGGGAAGTTCACCGAGACCGGTAAGGGGACCTGGCGGATCGTGCCGGGCACCTCGGCCCGGGTCGGCGCGGGCGAGCAGTACACCTTCACCTACACGGTCGAGGTCGAGAATGGCATCGATACCCGGAATTTCGGTGGCGACGAATCGGTGGCCCGGCTGGTCGAATCCACGCTCGGTAATCCGAAGAGCTGGGTGCACGACCGCAAATTCGCATTCCAGCGTATCGATCGCGGGGAGCCGGATTTCCGGATCTCGCTCACCGCCCGCGCGACCACCCGTGAGGCCTGCGGTTTCGATATCCCGATCGATTCCTCGTGCTACAACTCCGATCAGGGCCGGGTGGTGCTGTCGGAGGCGCGCTGGGTGCGCGGGGCTCCGGCGTTCGACGGCGATATCGGCTCCTATCGGCAGTATCTGGTCAACCACGAGGTCGGGCACGCTATCGGCTACCACGAGCATCAGCCCTGCGAGAGCGAGGGCGGTCTGGCCCCGGTGATGATGCAGCAGACCTTCGGCACCGCCAACAACGAGATCGCCGCCCTGGATCCGTACGGGGTCGTGCCGATGGACGGCAAGACCTGCCGCTTCAACCCCTGGCCGTATCCGCGAGGTTGAGCTCGCTCCGGGGCGCACGGGCCGGTCCGGCGCCGGGCCGGGAAGAATGACCCTCGCGCCGGCGTTGTACCGGGAACCTACGCCGGTGTGGGTGCGGGTCACAGCGGCCACGGGTCACCGGCCGTACGCATCCGCACACCGCATCCGGCTATTTCGATACGAGGAGTTCGAAGACGTGTCAACACCGCAGTCCCTGCCCCCACTTGTGGAGCCCGCCGCCGAGCTGACCAGGGACGAGGTCGCCCGTTACAGCCGTCACCTGATCATTCCCGACCTCGGGATGGACGGGCAGAAACGGCTGAAGAACGCGAAGGTGCTCGTGATCGGCGCCGGCGGGCTGGGTTCTCCGGCGTTGCTGTACCTGGCCGCCGCCGGTGTGGGCACCCTGGGCATCGTCGAGTTCGACGAGGTCGATGCCTCGAATCTGCAACGGCAGGTCATCCACGGTGAATCCGATATTGGACGGCCCAAGGCCGATAGCGCCCGCGATTCCATTCTGGAGATCAATTCCGGGATCGACGTGCGATTGCACAAGATCCGGCTGGAGCCGGAGAACGCGGTGCAGCTGTTCGCCGAATACGACCTGATCGTGGACGGTACCGACAACTTCGCGACCCGCTACCTGGTCAACGATGCCGCGGTGTTGGCCGGCAAACCGTATGTGTGGGGTTCGATCTACCGGTTCGAGGGCCAGGTCTCGGTGTTCTGGGAGGATGCCCCGAACGGTCGCGGGATCAACTATCGCGATCTGTACCCGGAGGCCCCGCCGCCGGGGATGGTGCCCTCCTGCGCCGAGGGCGGCGTGCTGGGTGTGCTGTGCGCGTCCATCGGCTCGGTGATGGTGACCGAGGCCATCAAATTGATCACCGGTATCGGTGACCCGCTGCTGGGCCGGCTCATGGTGTACGACGCACTCGATATGAGCTACCGGACCATCAAACTGCGGCGCGATCCCGCGCGGCAGCCGATCACCGAACTGATCGACTACGAGGCGTTCTGCGGTGTGGTGTCCGAGGAGGGGCAGGCCGCGGCCGTCGGTTCCACGGTGACCGCGCGGGAGCTCAAGGACCTGCTGGACGCCGGTGATGTGGAGTTGATCGATGTGCGTGAACCGGTGGAATGGGACATCGTGCACATCGAAGGCGCGACGCTGATCCCGAAGGACCGCATTCTCTCGGGGGAGGCGCTGGCGGAACTGCCGCAGAACCGCAAGATCGTGCTGCACTGCAAGACGGGTGTCCGGTCGGCGGAGGCGCTGGCCGCGCTCAAGCGGGCGGGTTTCGCCGACGCCACGCATCTGCAGGGCGGCGTGATCGCCTGGGCGCACCAGGTCGACCCGTCGCTCCCGGTGTACTGAGCCGCCCCGCGTTAGGCCGCTGACCTGCGCGTGAACAGCGTGCGGCCGACGGCCTCGACCGGTGTACACGGTGTGTGACCGGGGCCGGCCGCGGTGTGTCGCGGCACTGCTACGACACGGTGTGGCGCGATACCGGGGCCCGGTGGCGGGAGTACGGTACGGCCGTGACCACCACTGTCGAACCCCCCGAACATGTGCGGGCCACGTACGGTCTGCGGGAGCTGACCCCGGTCGCCCTCGGCGACTGGGAAGGTGGCTGGCGCCTCGGCGATGTGGTGCTCAGCCCTGTCGCCGATCATGCGCGTGCCGCCTGGTCGGCGAAGGTCCGGGAGAGCCTGCGGGTGGACGGGCTGCGGCTGGCCCGCCCGGTGCGGGCCACCGACGGCCGGTACGTGGTGTCGGGCTGGCGGTGCGACACCTTCATGACGGGCTGTCCGGAACCACGCCACGACGAGGTGGTCTCGGTCTCGCTGCGCCTGCACAAGGCCACCGCCACCCTCGAGCGGCCCCGATTCCTTTCGCAGCCGCCGGTTACGCCCTGGCTGGATGTGGACGTCTTCGTCGCCGCGGACCGGGCGGCGTGGGAGGCCGTGCCGCTGCGGACGCTGCGCGCGGCGGGGGCGGTGATGGAGAACTCGCCCGACGGCCGGCACAGCCTCGAACTGATCGGGCAGCTGGCCACGTTGCGCAAACCCGTCCGGACCCCGCCGCAACTGGTGCACGGCGATCTGTTCGGCACCGTACTGTTCGCCGGGGCACAGACCCCCGCGCTCACCGATCTGACCCCGTACTGGCGCCCGCCGGCGTGGGCGGCGGGGGTGGTCGTGGTGGACGCGCTGTCGTGGGGCGGAGCCGACGACGGGCTGCTGGAGCGCTGGTCCGATCTGCCGGAATGGCCGCAGATGCTGTTGCGCGCGGTCATGTTCCGGCTGGCGGTGCATGTATTGCATCCGCGGTCCACACCGGAAGCACTGCCGGGATTGGTCCGGACGGCGGATATGGTGCGATTCCTGCTGTGAGACCGGTGGCTCCGCGCGGGACCCGGCATGGGGAGGGCCCGGCCGGTATCGAACCGGCCGGACTCTGCCATGGCTGCGGAGCCGTCAGACGTTGGCGTACGCCAGTGACGGCACCCGGCCCACCGCGAACGAGGTACGGCGGTAGAACCACCAGGTGACGCCGGCCATCACCAGGAACGCCGCGGCGTAGGCCCAGAACGCGGGCGCCATGGTGCCGAAGTTGGTGTTGGACAGGCGCAGTGCCTGCTGGAGTACGAAACCGCCGAAGGCACCGACCGCTCCGATGACCCCGATGGCCGCACCCGCCTGCCGTTTCGCCGAGGCCGCCCCTTCCGCCGGCTCGAGGCCGTGCTCGAAGGCGTACTTCTTCGCCTGGGCGCTGAAGATGGACGGGATCATCCGGTAGGTGGAGCCGTTGCCGATACCGGTGAGTACGAAGAGCATCAGGAAGGCCAGCAGGTAGAGCGGGAAACTCTGCATCTCGAGCGCGGCCATGATGAGTGCGACCGCTACGGCCATCCCGCCGAACACGGCGACGGTGATCTTCGCACCGCCGCCCAGTTTGTCCGAGAGCCAGCCGCCGAACGGGCGGGAGAACGAGCCGACCAGGGCGCCGAGGAACGCCAGATTTCCGAGGGTGGTGATCCAGCCGATACTGGCCAGATCCGGGAAATTCGCCTTGATGAGCGTCGGGAACGCGAACGAGAAGCCGATGAACGAACCGAAGGTGCCGATGTAGAGGAACGCCATCACCCAGGTGTGGTGATTGGTCAGTGCGGGTTTGTAGGAGCGTCCGTCGGATTTCGCGGTGGACAGGCTGTCCATGTATCGCAGCGCGCCGAACGCGGCGGCCAGGATGAATGGAATCCACACCAGCACCGCCAGGGTGATCCCGAAGCGGTAACCGGCCGCGTCCTTCGCGGTGAGATGGGTGCCGAGGGTGATCAGCAGCGGCACCAGCAGTTGGGTCTGGGCGACACCGAGATTGCCGCCCGCGGCATTGATCCCGAGCGCGGCGCCCTTCTTCCCGTCCGGGAAGAAGAACGAGATATTGGCCATCGACGAGGAGAAATTACCGCCGCCGAAACCGGACAGCGCGGCCAGCACCACGAAAACCCACATCGGGGTACCGGGCTGATTGACGAAGAAGATCAGGCCGACGGTGGGGACGAGCAGCATGGCGGCGCTGAACACCGTGAAGGCCCGCCCGCCGAACCGGGGGATGGCGAAGGTGTAGGGGATACGCAGGGTCGAACCGACCAGGGTGGGGATGGATGTGAGCAGGAGGGCATTGCTGACCGCGGTCGGGTCGCCTTTACCGAGCCCATCCAGGAAGGCGAAACCGGCAGCGCCCATCCCGGTGACGACGCTGGCCCACAGGACCCAGATGCTGAAGCCGAGGTTCTCCGCGAATACCGAGAACACCAAATTCTTCTTGGCCGTGCGGTCGGCGCCGGATCTCCAGAACCGCTCGTTGTCCGGTTCCCACCGGTCGATCCAGCGGCCCCGGCGCTGATGGACGAAAGTCGTTGCGGTAGCGGGTGGTTGCCGTCCGGTGTCGGCTGTCGCGGTCATCGGCGCCCCTCTCGTCGTTACTCGACGCCCCCCCGGACCGGGGGTGCCCGGCCGCGGCGGCCGGGCGGTCGAGTGTGGTGTCGTGACGTGAGAAAACGCTAGGAGCCGGGTGTTTCCACCACATGGCAGGCAATGACGATCGCCACAAATCCCGCTCACGGCGGAGCTACACCGCTGTGATCGGTCCGTAACCTCGAGGGAACCCGGAGCGCAGCGAAGGTACGTCTAGTGGTCGCGGTAGTCGGCCAGCAGGGTGTCGAGGAAACATCGGGAGGTCCGGGCGGCCTTGTCGGCGTCACCGTCGATGATGGCCTGTACCAGTTCGCGATGTTCGGCGGCGTACCAGCTGTCGATACGGTCGGTGCGCGAGCGGATCCCGGATTCGATGTAGCCCAGCACCGAGTCGTAGAACTCGATGTACACGGCATTGCCGCTGGCGAGCACGATCGCTCGGTGTAGTTGGACATCGGCTTCGATCGCCGCGGCCCGATCCACCCGCCACAGCCGGTTGCGGTCGTCGAGTAGCCGGCGCAGCGTGGCGATATCGGTGTCATCGCGCCGATGGGCGGCCAGCGCGGCCGCGGTGGCCTCGAGTCCGTGGCGTAGTTCCAGGACATCGCGTTCGGCGGCTTCGGCGAAGTATTTGGTCAGTGTCCCGCCCACCTCGGAGGTGGCGATGACGTAGGTACCGGAACCCTGTCGCCGTTCCAGCATGCCGGCATGGACCAGCGCCTGGACGGCCTCGCGTAGGGTGTTGCGGCCGGTGCCGGTGAGTTCGGCCAGTTCGGGCTCGGTGGGGATCCGCGTCCCGATCGGCCAGCGCCCCGAGCGGATATCCTCTTTGAGTTGCTCGGTGACCTGGGCGATGAGACTGGTGCGGCGCACGCTTTGCACGGCAACACAGTACCGCCCATCACAATATTATTGCCCCTGTCATAGGGTCATCCTATGATTTCTCGGTGACTGCTGCGCTGCCCGAGACCTCCCAAGCGGCCGATCCACCTCTCGAGCAGCGGAAACGCAAGCTTATCGAAGGCCGTTTACTGGTGCTCGCGGCAATTGTCATGTCCGCTCTCGTACTGCGCGTGGCCGTCACCGCGTTCACACCGCTCGCTGAGGACATCGGGCGCGATATCGGTTACTCCACCGCCGTCGTCGGTGTCTTCGGGATGATCCCGACCCTTATGTTCTCCGTGACCGGGCTGCTGGCGCCGCTCCTGGCCCGCCGACTCGGATTGGAACGGACCGTGCTGCTGGCGATGGCGGCCGCCGGGACCGGCATGCTCGTGCGGGTCCTCGTCTCGGGGACGGCCGAGCTGCTGCTGTTCTCCGCGCTCGCGCTCGGCGGTATGGGGATCGGCAATATCGTGGTTCCTCCACTGGTCAAACGCTATTTCCCGGACCGGCTCGCCACGGTGAGCGCGCTCTACATCACCATGGTGCAGATCGGCACCGTACTGCCGGCGCTGGTCGCGGTGCCGTTGGCGGAAGCGCACGGCTGGCGCGTCTCCCTGGGGGTGTGGGCCCTGCTCGGCTTCGCGGCGGCCGTCCCCTGGATCGGCGTACTGCGCGTGCGGCGCGGCCGGGCGGATGCGGACACCACCGGACTGCCGGATGCCGGCAGCGCGCCAGCCCCCAAGGTGTGGCGCTCGCCGCTGGCCTGGGGGATGGCGGCAACCTTCGGCATGACCTCGCTGACCACCTACTCGGTATTCACCTGGCTGCCGACGATCCTCGCCGACGCCGGCGCCGACGCGGCCTTCGGCGGTTCCATGGTGGCCCTGTTCGCGCTCGTGGGACTGATCGCGGCCCTCACCGCGCCCACGGTGGCCGCCCGGCTCACCAACCCGTATCCGGTGGTGGTGGGGTGTGCCGCCTGTTTCTTCGTGGCCTTCGCCGGGCTGCTCTTCGCGCCCATGAGCGCGCCCGTCCTGTGGGTGGCGATCCTCGGTCTGGGCCCGAGTACCTTCCCGATGACACTCACCCTCATCAATCTGCGCACCCGGACGCCGGCCGGTTCGGCCGCGCTGTCGGGGTTCACACAGGGGGTCGGGTACGCGCTGGCCTGCGTGGGACCGCTGGTGTTCGGCATGCTGCACACGCTCACCGACGGGTGGACCGCGCCCTTCGCGCTGCTCTGTGTCTCGGTACTGGTGCTGCTCACCGGCGCCTGGCAGGCGTGTAAACCGCGAATGCTCGAGGACTCGGTCTCCCCGCGCTGAACCGGTCACGGGAATCCGGTCCCGATGCTCACCCGAGTGCCGTGAAGCGCGTGAGAAACCTTTGATTCGACGGTCATCTCAGGCAGCATTTCCGCAATACCGGTTTCCTACCGTGGGGTCGAACCACGTTGGGAGGCCGTGTGAGCACGCAGTCCGAGGGTCGCGGCAATGCCCGGGCGGCGCTGCTGCGGCGGCCGAAGCTGGAGCGCAGGGATGCCGAGGACACCGCGGCCTGGGAAGCCGGCGTAAGAAGATCGCCACCACCGCCTTCTGGGTGTTCACGGCGTTCTACATTGCCTGCGCCCTGGTCACCTGGGCGGTGTTTCTGCGCCGCCCCGGTCCGCGACCGTGAGGTCGTCGTGGCCGTCGAAGCCCTGGTCGGGCGGGTCGAAGCCGGTTACCGCAATTCTCAGCCCACCGAATCCCGGTCCGCCCGGTCATCGGCGACCGTCTGACCCCGGATCCCCACGGAGGACACCATGAACGCACAGCGCAGAACAGTCGTCGTCGCCGGTCACGGCATGGTCGGACACCGGTTCGTCGAGGCCGTCCGCGCCCGGGACGAGGCGGGGCAGTGGCAGGTCGTCGTCCTCGGCGAGGAGAAATCGCCCGCCTACGACCGGGTCGGTCTGTCCTCGTATATCGGTAGTTGGGACGCCGGCTCGCTGGCGCTACCAGGGAACGAGTACGCCGGTGACGAACTGGTCGACCTGCGCCTCGGCCAGCGGGCCGAGGCCATCGACAAGGACGCCCAGAAGGTCACCACCACCTCCGGTGAGGTGCTCGACTACGACGCGCTGGTCCTGGCGACCGGTTCCTACCCGTTCGTACCGCCCGTGCCGGGGCACGAACACCAGGAATGCTTCGTCTACCGGACCATCGAGGATCTGGACGGCATCCGGGCCGCGGCCGACGCGGCCGGACCGGGCGCCCACGGTGTGGTCGTCGGCGGTGGCCTGCTCGGGCTGGAGGCCGCCAATGCGCTGCGCCTGCTCGGGCTCACCCCGCACGTGGTCGAGTACAACGACCGCCTGATGCCGGCCCAGGTCGACGAGGGCGGCGGCGCGATCCTGGAGAAACTGGTCACCGACCTGGGGCTGCGGGTGCACACCGGCGTGGGCACCGCCGGGATCGAACGCGATGCGGCCGCCGACCCGGCCGAACGGCTGCGGGTCACCCTGTCCGACGACACCATCATCGATGCCGCGCTGGTGGTGTTCTCCGCGGGAGTCCGGCCGCGGGACCAGATCGCCCGCGACGCGGGGCTCGAGGTGGGCCCGCGCGGTGGCGTGATCACCGACCTGGGACTGGCCACCTCCGATCCGAATATCTACGCCATCGGTGAATGCGCCGCGATCGAAGGGGTCTGCTACGGGCTGGTGGCGCCCGGCTACAGCACCGCCGAGATCGTGGCCGACCGCCTGCTGGGCGGTGCCGGTGAGTTCTCCGGCGCCGATATGTCCACCAAGCTCAAACTGCTCGGGGTGGATGTGGCGAGTTTCGGCGACGCGCACGGCACCACCGAGGGCGCGCTGTCGGTGGTACTGCACGACGCCGCCCGTGGCACCTACGCCAAGCTGGTGATCTCCGATGACGCGCAGACCCTGCTGGGCGGCATCCTCGTCGGCGATGCCACCCAGTACGCCGCGCTGCGCCCGCTGGTGGGCCGGCCGCTGCCGGCCGAACCGGCCGCGCTCATCTCCCCGGCGGGGGCGGAACTGGGCGCCGACGCGCTGCCCGACGAAGCCCAGATCTGCTCGTGCAACGATGTACGCAAGGGCGCCATCTGCGGCGCCATCACCGAGGGCGCCCGTGATATCCCGGCCATCAAGGCCTGCACCAAGGCCGGCACCTCCTGTGGCGGTTGCGTGCCGATGATCAAGAAGGTGCTCGAACAGTCCGGCGTCGAGATGTCCCAGGCGCTGTGCGAGCACTTCGAGCAGTCGCGCGCCGAACTGTTCCGGATCGTGCAGGCCACCGGTATCCGCACCTTCTCCGAGCTCATCGCCCGGCACGGCCGGGGGACCGGTTGCGATATCTGCAAGCCGACGGTCGCCTCGATTCTGGCCTCCACCTCCAGCGAGCACATCCTGGAGGGCGAACAGGCCGCGCTACAGGACACCAACGACCACTTCCTGGCCAATATGCAGAAGAACGGCACCTATTCGGTGGTGCCGCGGATGCCGGGGGGCGAGGTCACCCCGGAACAGCTGATCGTGATCGGTGAGGTCGCCAAAGAGTTCGGTCTCTACACCAAGATCACCGGCGGACAGCGGATCGACCTGTTCGGCGCGCGGGTGGAACAGCTGCCGCTCATCTGGAAACGCCTGGTGGACGCCGGTATGGAATCGGGCCACGCGTACGGTAAATCGCTGCGCACGGTGAAGAGCTGCGTCGGTTCCACCTGGTGCCGGTACGGCCAGCAGGATTCGGTCGGCATGGCCGTGCTGCTGGAGAAGCGCTACCGTGGGCTGCGTTCGCCGCACAAACTGAAACTGGCCGTATCCGGTTGTGCCCGGGAATGCGCCGAGGCCCGCGGCAAGGATGTGGGCGTCATCGCGACCGAGAACGGGTGGAACCTGTATGTGGGCGGTAACGGCGGCCTGACCCCCAAACACGCGGTCCTGCTCGCGGGCGATCTGGACGACGAGACCCTCATCGCCTATATCGACCGGTATCTGATGTTCTACATCCGGACCGCGGACCGGCTGCAGCGCACCGCGCCGTGGCAGGAAGACCTGGGTATCGACTACGTGCGCGAGGTGGTGTGCGAGGACATCCTCGGGATCGCCGCCGATCTGGAGCGCGCGATGGCCGACCATGTGGCCGGCTACCGCGACGAATGGGCCGCGGTCCTCGACGACGAGGAGAAGTTGTCGCGGTTCGTATCGTTCGTCAACGCCCCGGCCGAGGCCGACCCGACCATCGCCTTCGACGACAGCGGTGAACGCAAGGTCCCGGTGCTGCTCGGCCTGCCCGGTATGCCCGGAGGCGGCAGTGCGGCGTAACCACGTAGGGCGTGCCGGGCGGGCCGCGATGGGCACAGCCTGCCCGGTATGCCCGGAGGCGGCAGTGCGGCGTAACCACATAGGGCGTGCCGGGCGGGCCGCGATGGGCACAGCCTGCCCGGTATGCCCGGAGGCGGCAGTGCGGCGTAACCACGTAGGGCGTGCCGGGCGGGCCGCGATCGGCACAGCCTGCCCGGCAGGGCTTCGGCGTCGGCCGCTACGAGTGGGAAATGACGGCTTAACCGTCAAGAAACAGGCCGCCGGTACCAATGGGTAACGGCGTGTGGAGGAGACACCAATGACCGTGATCGACACCCCAGTAGTTGTTCCGGCCACCACCGGGTGGACCCGGGCGTGCCCGCTCGAGTACCTGATCCCCGGCCGCGGTGTGGCGGTGCTGCTGCCCGGCGGCGCCCAGGTGGCCCTGTTCCTGCTGCCCGAGGGCACGTTGTACGCGGTCGGCAATATCGATCCGTTCGGCCGGGCGGCAGTGATGTCGCGCGGTATCGTCGGCGATCGCGGCGGTGAGCCGGTGGTCGTGTCACCGCTGTTGAAGCAGGCCTTCTCCCTGCTGGACGGCCGGTGCCTGGACGACGCGACGACGAGCCTGCCGGTATATTCCGTGCGCGTGGACGACGGACAGGTGTCGATCTCGGGCAGGCCCGTGACGGTGGCCCCGGACGGCTGCCCGGTATGACGGTTCCGGAGACGAACACCGCGCTGGCCGGCTTCACGATCGGTATCACCGCGGCCCGGCGGGCCGAGGAGTTCGCCAGCCTGCTCACCCGGCGGGGTGCGTCGGTCGTATCCGCACCGGCCATCCGGATCATCCCGCTCGCCGACGACACCGAACTGGAACGGGTGACCGGTGACCTGGTCGCCGACCCGCCGCAGATCGCGGTGGCCACCACCGGTATCGGGTTCCGTGGCTGGATGGAGGCTGCCGAGGGCTGGGGCCTGGCCGAACAGTTGCGTGCGACTCTGGGCGGCACCCGGATGCTGGCCCGGGGCCCGAAGGCCAAGGGCGCGATCCGGGCCGCGGAACTGCGCGAGGAGTGGTCCCCGGTGTCGGAGTCCTCGGCGGAGGTGCTGGATCATCTGCTCGCCGAGGGTGTCGAGGGCGTGCGAATCGCGGTCCAGTTGCATGGCGCCACCACCGAATGGGAACCGATCCCCGACTTCTGCGAGGTGCTGCGGTGCGCGGGCGCCGATGTGGTGCCCGTGCCGGTGTACCGGTGGGAGCCGCCCGCCGACCGCGGTCCGATGGATCAGCTGATCGAGGCCGTCGTGACCTCCGCGATCGACTGTGTGACTTTCACCAGTGCTCCGGCGGTGGCCTCGATGCTGATGCGCGCCGAGGAGACCGGAGTGCTGGAGGGGGTGTTGCACGCATTGCGCAGCCGGGTGCCGGCGGCGTGCGTCGGCCCGATCACCGCGGCCCCGCTCGAGGAGCTCGGGGTGCCCACCACGATGCCCGGCCGGGCCCGGCTGGGCGCCCTGGCCCGCCATGTCGCCGAGGAACTTCCGCGCCGGGCCGGCCGCATCAATGCCGCCGGGCACACCATCAGTGTGCGCGGTGCGTGTGTGGTGGTGGACGGCACGGTGAAACAGCTCGCCCCGGCGCCCATGGCACTGATGCGTTCACTGGCCCGCCAGCCGGGCCGGGTGGTCTCCCGCGAGAATCTGCTGGCCGCGCTGCCCGGCGGCGGTGACGATACGCACGCGGTGGAGACCGCGATCGCGCGGCTGCGGGCGGGTCTGGGCACCCCCAAAGCGATCCAGACCGTGGTCAAGCGCGGGTACCGGCTGGCCATGGATCCGGCCGAATGCACCGACAACAATGCCGATCCGGCGCCGGCGGCCCCGGCGCGCAACGCGCGCTATGTCCGGACGGTGGTGCCGGGGTGAGGCGGCCGCGGCCCGCGCTGGTGCTGGTCGCGCACGGCACCCGCAGCGCGAAGGGCGTGCAGATGATCGCCGCGCTGGCCGAAGCGGTCGGGCACGAACTGGACCGGCGTCCCGGCGTCCCGGACGCAGGGTGTGTCCATCCCGGCTCGCCCGGCCGTCATGCCCCGGCGCCCGGCTACGTGAACTGCGGATGTCCACCCGAGCCACCGGCGGGATCCGAGGCGGACAGCGGCGCGAACCCGGCCGTGCGCACAGCCTTCGTCGATGTGCTCGGCCCCTCGCCGGCCGAGGTGTTGCGCGATCTGGCCACCCGGGCCGTGGTGGCCGGCGATTCCGTTCCGGCCGTGCTGGTGCCGGCCTTCCTGGCCTCCGGATATCACGTCTACCAGGACGTACCCCGCGAGGTGGCCGACAGCGGGCATCTCGCGGTGACCGTCACCGCGGCCATGGGCCCCGACCCCGCGCTGGCCCGCGTCATGGCCGTACGGTTGCGGGCGGCCGGTTGGCGGTCCGGGGATGCCGTGGTCTTCGCGGCCGCCGGCTCCTCGGACCCGCGCGCTCGTGCCGATGTGCGCCGCGCCGCCGCCATGCTCACCGCGCAGCTCGCGACGCCGGTGCGCACCGCCTACGTCGCCACCGGGGCGCCCCGGGTACCCGAAGTCGTGGCTCAGCTCCGGGAGACCGGACAGGAGCGGGTGTTCATCGCCTCGTACCTGCTCGCGCACGGGCTCTTCCACGAGCGGCTGCACCGGGCGGGGGCGACCGGAGTGGCCGAGCCGATCGGGGTCCATCCCTCCGTGGTCCGGTTGATCGCGGACCGCTACCGCCGCGCGGTCCGGGCCGGGGACCGGGCGTCGGTACGCTGACCACTCGCGCTGCTCGCCGGGCATAGCGGCGGGCGGCCCGTCAGCGCGCGTTCCGTAACCGGATGCCGCTGAACCCCGGTGTGCTGGTGGTCAGGGTCTGCCAGTGGTCGGGTGCGCGGGCCGCGTCGACGGCCCAGACATACGGTTCGGCCTGCCGGGCGGTCGCGGCCGTATGGGGCACGAAGCGGGTGATCGTCGGGTCTTCGGAGAAGTGCAGTACCTCACCGGGTGCGGGGTCGCATAGGAGCAGACCCTGGCGACCCCGCAGGGGATCAGACCCGGTACCAGACGAACGGGTCGTCGCGGGTCGGGCCGTACCGGTCGATCTGCTCGAACAGCAGGGCGGCCGGTTCCACGACCGCGCTGCGGCCCTGGGCGTCGTCGTAGGCCACCAGGATCCCGACGAACGCGGCATGCCCGTCGGAGGTCTGGCGGTAGACCACCGCCCCGGAGTCGCCGGCCTCGGCGCCGAGCGCGTTGGTCGCGTAGAGCCACTCCTCGTTCGCTTCGGTGATCGATCCGCAACTCCAGCCGGTGGTCGCGCCGATCTTGCAGATCTCCTGTCCCAGCTGCGGTTTCATATCCACCGTGGACAGCCCGAACCGGCCCATGGAGGCGGCGACGCCGATCCCGTCGTACAGGCGGATCAACCCGAAACCGAACTTCAGGCCCTCGTCCGGGCGGTGGAATTCGAACCAGCCGATCGGGTTACCGATTTTGTCGGTGACGATTCCCTGGTGGTAGCAGTGGCCGGCGGTCACCGCGTACTGGGCCGAGCCGATCGAACCGGTGAGTCCCACGGTGCAGCGGGTGGTGACCGCCTTCCCGTCGGCTATCTCGGTATGCCGGATCTCCATGCCCGGGTACACCGTCACGGCGGGTGCGGCCGCGGTGGGTGCGGCCACCGCGGTGTATCCGGGGATCAGCGCCGCACCGGCGGCGGCGAGCACCGCGCATACGGTGGCGGATAGGGGACGCCGGCTCCGCCCCCACCGGAAAACGCTGAACATCGCGTACCTCGAATTTGCTCGAGCGACCGCCGACGCGGTTGGATCGGGCAGTCAGCGTAGATGATCCGTAGCCGCGCCGCTCGCCGCGACTGTTCCCAGCCGGTGGAAGTGTGGATCTGTGTACACAAGATCGGCGTATGGGCGCCGCCGGTCACTCCCGCGTGTCAGCGAACATAGACGACCGGAGCAGCGCCGATCGGAACCGGGCACACGGCTAGACCAGGGGGATGAACTCGACGTGGTCGTCGTCGCGGGCCCTCGCCGGCACGACGACCAGACCGTCGCGGTCGATGAGTCCGCCGAGGTGGGCGGTGCGGATCGCCGGATCACCCACCCAACCGCCACCTGGCTGTGTCGCGTACCGGGCGGGCACGATCCGCGCCACCGCGCCGGAGATCTCGCCCGCGTTTCGCAGGGGCCCGCGGGCCCGGCGGGGAGCGGGGGCGCCAGTACGGCCTCCGACGATCGCGGGTACCAGGGCGAGCAGGGTCGCGATCGCCGCGTAAGGATTGCCGGGAAGGCCGAGAACCGTTGTCGTGGAATCGAGTTCGGCGACGACGGTGGACCCGCCCGGACGCAGGGCGAGCCGGGACACCAGCAACCGCGCCCCACAGCGGTCCAGAGCACCGCGTAGCTGATCGGCCGCACCCCCACCGGTGGCTCCGACCACGACCAACAGCTCGCAATCGGCCGCCGTGGCAAGGACCTGGTCGAAACCGTGGGCGGTATCGCGGAGGTGCACCCGGTCGAGCAGCGGGACACCGTGCGCGGCGAGCAGTTCGGGCAGGATCGGGCCGATCGAATCGCGCGTCTGCCCCGCCCGCAGCGGACCGCTGCTGCGGATCTCGTCGCCGGTCATGACGATACGAGCGCGGACCGGACCGCGGACCGCGGCGGTGGTGACCTCGACGGCCGCGGCGGCGGAGACGAGCGCGGGCGTCACCGCGGTGCCGGCCGGTGCGATCTCGTCGCCGGGAGTGCGGTCCTCGCCGCGGCGGCGGATATCGGAGCGCGGCGGGGTCTCCGGAAGCCGGTGCACTACGCGGTCGCCGGCGATCCGAGCGAACTCGTCGCGCAGCACCCGGGTGGTGCCTTCCGGAACCTGGGCGCCGGTGGCGATCCGCACCGCTTCGCCCGGACGTAGCCCGTCGGGTCGCTGCCCGCCGGCGAAACCGATATCGGCGCGCAGCTCCCACGGGCCGTCCCCGGCGACGGCGTACCCGTCCATGGCCGAGACATCGAAGCGGGGCAGGGCCTCGGCGGCGGTGAGCGGTGCGGCGAGGGCGGCCCCGCGCACCGCGGGCAGATCCGCCTCGTGTTCGGGGAGCCGGGACAGGTCGGTACGCAGCAGTTCCCGGGCCCGCTCGAGTGATACCGGCGCAGTGTCGGCCCGGGGAGCGGCCGGCGCGGAATCGCCGGCGCCCCGGTCGCCGAGTGCGCTGCGGGCGGCGGCGATCTCGCCGGGGGTATCACAGTCGTCTATCCCGGGCAGTTCCACGATGGTCGTGCGATGCGGGACCAGGGCTTTCATCGGCTGGTTGAGCACGCTGTCGAGTTCGGCGAGCCGGGTCGCGAGCGGTTCGGTCCGCCACACGCCGATCAGATACTGGGGGCGCCCGGCAGGGTCGGCGGCGAACACCGCGTCGAAATCCGCACTCTGCCGCACCAATTCACCGATCGCCGTGTCGGTGAGGAACGGAAGGTCCGCGGCGAGGACGACGATCCGGGGCGCGGGTTCGGCACCGAGCGCGGCCAGGCCGGCCGCGACCGCCGCGACCGGACCCGAGCCCGGCTCCGGCTCCCTGGTCTGCACGATATGCGCGGCGAGGTCCGGGCGCGGCGGCCCGACCACCACCGTCCGCCCGAGGGAGGCCACCGCGGCCAGCGCCGTCTGCAGCATGGACCGCCCGCCGACCACCAGGCCCGGTTTGTCGACGCCGCCCATACGGCTGGCCCGCCCCCCGGCGAGCACGATCACGTCCGGAGCCAGCGGAGAATTCGGCATACGGTCATGCTATTCGCCGTCTGGGACGATGGGCGGTCCGGAGGCGCCGACCGCCGGATTTCCGGACAGTGGGGTGACCGCCCGCCACCGGTCCGTCCGGCGCCCCTGCCCGGGGCGCACTACTCTCCCTCCGAGGACCGGATTCCGGTTCCGTCCGAAATGAGGGGGTCGCCGATGCGACACGTACTACGGGGGATGGTGCTGTCCCTGTTGCTGGTGCTCGCCGGGGTCACGCAGCCGGGCATGGCGACGGCGCAGGATCCCGACCGGCCGGTGGTCCGGGTCGGTACCGAGGGCACCTATCCGCCGTTCTCGTTCCATGATCCGCGCAGCCGGCAGCTGACCGGATACGACATCGAAGTGATCGAGGAGATCGCCGACCGGGCCGACTGGAATATCGAATTCGTCGAGACCCAGTGGGACGCTATCTTTCCCGCGCTGGACTCCGGCCGGATCGACGTCATCGCCAACCAGGTCTCGGTCAACGACGAGCGCCGGGCGAAATACGGCCTGTCCGATAGCTACACCTACTCCCGTGGGGTGATCGTCCGGCGCATCGGCGACGAGCGCATCCGGACCCTGGATGATCTGGCCGGCCGGACCACCGCGCAGTCGAGCACCAGCAACTGGGCTCGGGTAGCGCGCGACGCCGGGGCCCACGTCGAAGCGGTCGAAGGGTTCACGCAGGCCGCCGCGCTGCTCACCCAGGGCCGGGTCGACGCGATCGTCAACGACAACATCGCCGTGCTCGACTACCTGGCCAGTACCGGGTCCACCGATATCGAGATCGTCGGTGACGCCGGGGCGGAGACCAGCGAACAGGTCCTCGCCTTCCGCGAGAACGACTCGGCACTGCTGGACCAGGCGAACCGGGCGATCGCCGCGCTGGCCGCCGACGGAACGCTCGCCGCCATCTCGCAGAAATACTTCCGGGCCGATGTGTCGGTACCCGACGGCGGCAGCGCCGACCTGTCCGAGGGCCGCGGCCACCGCGACACCTGGGAAGTGCTGCGCGGGGCGGCGTGGCCGATGCTCGTCGGGCTGGTGCAGGTGACCGTCCCGTTGACCGCGCTGAGTTTCGCGATCGGGCTCGGGCTCGCACTGCTGGTCGCGCTCGCGCGGATCTCCTCCTACCGGGTCCTGGCCGGACCGGCCCGCGCGTTCATCTCGATAATTCGCGGAACACCGCTGCTGGTCCAGCTGTTCATCGTCTTCTACGGGCTGCCCCAGATCGGGTTGAAGTTCGATCCGTTCCTCGCGGCCGTGATCGCCTTCAGTCTCAATGTGGCCGGCTATGCGGCCGAGGTGATCCGGTCGGCGATCCTGTCCGTGCCGAAGGGGCAGTTCGAGGCGGCGGCCACCGTCGGCCTCGGCTACGCGCAGACGCTGCGCCGCATCATCCTTCCGCAGGCCACCAGGACCGCGGTGCCGCCGCTGTCCAACACCTTGCTCTCGCTGCTCAAGGACACCTCCCTGGGCTCGGTGGTACTGCTGACCGAACTCTTCCGGGAGGCCCAGCTCGCGGCGGCCGAGAGCAATGAATTCCTCGCGCTCTACACTTTCGCCGCGCTGTACTACTGGGTGATCTGCGTGGCCCTCTCCGCCGGTCAGAAACGACTGGAGACCCGACTCGACAGGTACGTGGCGAAATGACCGACACCACCGACCAGAACACCGAGCTCGCCCGGATCCGGGTGCGCGGCCTGGAGAAGTCCTTCGGCGACCGGCAGGTGCTGCGCGGTATCGACTTCGAATCGCCGCGGGGAACCGCGACGGTACTGTTGGGGCCTTCGGGGTCGGGCAAGACCACCGTGCTGCGGTCACTGAATGCGCTGGATATCCCGGAGCGGGGAGTGGTCGGCATCGACGATGTCGAGATCGACTTCGCCCGGTTGCCCCGCGGGCGGGTGGGGCGCCGGGAGACGAGCCGGTTGCGTGCCCAGAGCGGAATGGTCTTCCAGTCGCACAACCTCTTCCCACATCGCACGGTGCTCGAGAACATCGTCGAAGGTCCGGTCGTCGCCCAGCGGCGGCCTCGGGAAGAGGCGGTCGCCGAGGCACGGACCCTGTTGGCGCAGGTGGGTCTGGCCGACCGTGTGGACGCCTATCCGTTCCAGCTCTCGGGCGGCCAGCAGCAGCGGGTCGGGATCGCGCGGGCCCTGGCACTGAAACCGCGGGTGGTGCTGTTCGACGAGCCGACCTCGGCGCTGGATCCCGAACTGGTCGGTGAGGTGCTGGCGGTGATCAAGGACCTGGCCACCCAGGACTGGACGATGGTGATTGTCACCCACGAGATCCGGTTCGCGCGGCAGGTGGCCGACCAGGTCCTGTTCCTCGACGCGGGCGTCATCGTCGAGCGGGGCCCGGCGGAGCAGGTGATCGGCGAGCCGCGGGAAGAGCGGACGCGGCGCTTCCTGCAACGCGTGCTCGAACCCGGCTGACCGGCCGCGGTTCAGTCGAACCGGTGACGTGCGGTACGCAGTGTGACCCGGCCGTCGGTGACGGGTACGCCCTCGGCCGCGAGCAGCCGCAGCTGCCGGTCGGTGAGGTGGGCGGCCGGCCGGCCCGAGGCGCCCAGCACCCGGTGCCAGGGCAGATCGGCGGAATCGGTGCGCATGATCCAGCCCACGGTCCGCGGGGTCGACAGTCCGGCCGCCGCCGCGATATCGCCGTAGGTCGCGACCCGGCCCGGCGGAATCGCCGCGACCAATTCACGGACGCGTTCGATCTGTTCGTCGCTGGTGACCATCAGAGCACGCCCCGGATCAGCGCCGCGGTCTCACGCGGCAGGATCTGGGCGACCATATGCTCACAATCCCATTCGTGCACGGTCAGCGCCGAGCCGAGCCGGTCGGCCAGTGCGGCGCGGAGTTCCGGCGTGACGAACGGCGGATCCACCTTGGTGGCCCGGACCAGTGCGGTGGGCAGACCGGGCTCGGGAAGTGCCGGGTCACGCGCGAGCTGACCCCAATACGCGATGAGTGCCGCCGTATCCACCCGCCAGCGCATCCGGCCGGCCGCGGCGGGCACCAGGTGCTCGTCGAGTTCGGCGCGCAGCAGCTCCGGCGCGACCGCGCCCCAGCCCGTCGCCAGTTTGTCCACCCGGGCCTCGTCCGCATCGGTGTAATCGGGCGAGTCGAGAGTGGCCTCGGCGATCTCGTGCAACCACGCCGGATCCAATGCGACGGCCGGATCGAGCAGGACCAGACCGCGGACCAACTCCGGGTGCCGCCGCGCCAGATGCAGTGCGCACGCACCGCCGAAGGAGTGGGCGGCCACCACCACCGGCTCCGCGGTTTCGGCGGTGATCAACGCGACCAGATCGGCGACGATCATTTCGAGGTCCCAGGGCGGCAGTGCGGTGGAACGGCCGTGTCCGCGCAGGTCGGGGGCGATCACCCGGATATCGGGCAGGAACTCGGTGGCCAGCGCCTCCCAACGTTTCCCGTGGCCGCTCAGGCCGTGCAGGGCCAGCAGCACCGGGCCGGTCGCCGGGCCGAAACGGTGAACATGCAGTGTGGACACAATGACATTCTTATCCGAGCGCTCCGACACCGTGGCGGGGGCGGTTCCGACGTGGTATCGGCGGTGTCGGCCCCGTCTGTTGCAATAGCCGTCGTGGTGCGTTCGGATAAGCCGGTGCGGCTGGTGCGCCGGAAAGCGGCGGCTCCCCGGGCTCGGACCTGGGGAGCCGATGTCGGCGCGCTGTTCGCCGTCCCGCCGTCGGCTACCGCCGCGCAACCGGGCCCGGACCGGATCCGGCGGGTGCTCGGAGGCCCCGGCACCGGGAAGACAGCCCTGCTGATCGATCTGGCCGCGACGCGGATCGCCGCGGGCGCGGATCCGGAGTCGGTGCTGCTGCTCACCCATTCCAAACAGGCGGCGGCGACCGCCCGGGACGCGCTCACCGAACGGCTGGACAACTGGACGGTGTGCGCCCCGGTCGTCAGGGGTGCTCCGTCCGCGGACGCTGCGGCACGCGCCGCCGAGCCGGGGGCGGGCGCGCTGTTCGGGCTCGCCGAGCCGGTTCGACCGCCGGCCGCGGTGCCCGGCGTCGCCGGCGCGACCCGGGAGCCGCTGGCCCGCACAATCCACTCCTACGCCTTCGGGATCCTGCGCCGGCAGGCCGCCCGGCACGGGAATCCGCCACCGCGGCTGCTCACCGGTGCCGAACAGGACGCCGTGCTGCGCGAGATGTTGCGCGGCGATATGGCCGATATCGCCGCCGGTGCCGGTGACCTGTGGCCGCGGCGGTTACAGCCCGCACTGGGGCTCACCGGATTCGCCGATGAACTGCGCGATCTCATGCTGCGGGCCACCGAACGCGGGCTGGGGCCGGAGGAGCTGATCGATCTCGGCCGGCGCCGGGACCGTCCCGACTGGATCGCGGCCGGAAGTTTCGCGCTCCGCTACGAACAGGCGATGCTGCTGCGCTGGTCGGTCGGGGTGGCCGCGCCCGAGGCGTCGGCGCCCGCCCTGAACGCGGCCGAACTCGTCGGCGCCGCCCTGGACGCACTGGCCGGCGACCCCGAACTGCTGGCGGCCGAACGGGCCCGGTTGCGCTGTCTGCTCGTCGACGACGCCCAGCATCTGGACCCGCAGGCGGCGCTGCTGGTGCGGGTGCTGGCGGCCGGGGCCGGGACCACGGTGATCGCCGGTGATCCCGACCAGGCCGTGTACACCTTCCGCGGCGCCGATTCGCGCTTCCTCACCGAGGACTCCCCGGCGGATCGGCGCATCGTCCTCTACGACAACCATCGGTCCGGCCCGGCGATCACCACCGCCACCGCCCGGATCGCGTCGCGGCTACCCGGGCACGCCCCGCATCGCATCACTCGGGCCGACCTGGGCCCCGCGGAACGCGGTGAGGTGCCCCCGGATACCGGTACCGAAGCACCCGTCCCGGCCGAAGTACGGGTGCGGGTACTCGGCAGCCCCGCCAAGGAAGCGTCACTGATCGCCGACCATCTGCGCCGCGCGCATCTCACCGAGGGCGTGCCCTGGTCGCAGATGGCGGTGATCGTGCGTTCGGTGCCATTGCTGCTGCCGCCACTGCGCCGGGCCCTGCTGGCGGCCGGGGTCCCGATCGCGCAACCCGCGAACGATATACCGCTGGCCCGTCGCCGCGGTGCCGCCTGGATGCTGCTGGCGCTGCGGGCCGTGCTCGCCGGCGAGGCCACGCGACGTGGCGCCGGATCCACCGAATCCCTGTTCGGTCCCGACGAGGCGCTCGACCTCCTGGCCGGACCGCTCGGCGGGGCCGACGCGATCGGCCTGCGGCGGCTGCGGCGCGGGATCCGCCGCGTCGCGGTAGAACTCGCCCGCACCCCGAACTCCGCCGGTGCCCAGAGCTCGAACGCAGCCGGTCCGCCGGTTCCGGACGCTGCCGCCGGTCCGGGCGTTGCCGGTGTCCCGGATCCGGACCTCGACGCTGTGCCGGGCGCGAACCCTGCCGGTGCCTCGGGCCCGAACCTCGCCGGTGCCCGGGGATCGGGTCTTGCGGGTGCCTCGGGATCGGGCCTTGCGGGTGCCTCGGGATCGGGCCTTGCGGGTGCCTCGGGAGCGGACCCTGCGGGTGCCTCGGGAGCGGACCCTGCCCGCATCCCCGGTCCGGACTTCGCCGCGACACCGGACTTCCCGCCCGAGCCGATACACGAACCACCCGTCCTCGATACCTACCGGACCGACGATCCCGTCGACGAACTGCCGCCCCGGGACCTCTTCGCCGAGGTCAGCCGACACCGGGCCGACGCGGACTGGTATGGGATCGATGAGGAGAGCTTCGGTGACGACCCGTGGGACGGTCTCCCACCGGAACCGGTCGACGAAGAGGATTTCCCGCCGGAGCCGTACCCCGGTCACGGCGACGAGTCCGAGGTGGCCATCGGTGCGGACGCGTCCGGACCCGCGCGAACCGATAGTGCTCGATTCGAGTCGCGGGGCCGCGCGGGCGGGTCGGGTACCAGCAGGGACAGCCGAGAACCGGTCGGCTCCGGCCGTATGGCCGATCCCGACGTCTTCCAGGAAGAATCAGGTGACGCTGCCGGCCGCCCGGACACTGCCGCCGGGGAGCCGGTCGGATCGGTCGGCGGATCCGACGCGGAGGCAGTCGGGCCGGCCCCGGGCGAGACCGCCGACGAATCCGAAGTCCCCCGAACAGATCCGCGATCCCCGGCCGGCGGACCGGATACCGAACCCCGGCGACCGGGCCCGCGCGGCTCCGGTCCGGACCGCCCTTCGGTGGAGGTGCTACGGGAGCTGCTGCTCGGCGCGGGCGACGATCAGATCCTGGCGGGCCTCACCGAGGTCGAGATCGCCCCGCTGGAGCGGGTGGCCCGCGCACTGGACCGCGCCCGCCGGGTCCGGCGCGAGGGCGGCGGCCTCGAGGACGTGCTGTGGGCGTTGTGGACCGGGTCGCGGCTGGAGCGGCGCTGGCTGGCGCAGTCCCGGCGCGGGGGAGCGGTAGGTATGCAGGCCGACCGCGATCTCGACGCCGCGGTCGCGCTGTTCGACGCCGCGGCCGCCTACACCGACCGCCTCCCGGGCGCGACCATAGAAGGTTTCGTCGAATACCTGCTCCAGCAGCAGATCCCGCAGGACCGGGCGGTACGGACGCAGCGGGAGGAGGCGGTGGACCTCCTGAGCGCCCACTCGGCCTCCGGCCGGGAATGGGAGGTTGTCGCGGTCGCCGGAGTGCAGGAGGGGATCTGGCCGGACCCCCGGCCGCGGGGGACGCTGCTGCACACCGAGGAGCTGGTGGACGAGGTCGCCGGTATCACCGAACGGGTCAGCCGCGCCGCCCCCGTCCTGGCCGAGGAGCGCCGGCTGTTGTTCGTCGCGTGCAGCCGGGCCCGCCGGTCGCTGCTGGTGACGGCGGTGGAATCGGTGACCGGCGATCGTGATCTGGTGCCGTCCCGATTCCTGGCCGAATTGCTGGGCGGTGAGACCGGTGGGGAACCGGGTGCGCTTCCGGTCGCCGAACCCGGCCGGGTGCTCGCCCTGCACGCGCTGATCGCCGAACTCCGCGCGGCGGTCTGCGATCCCGGCGCCGGGGACGAACGCCGCCGCCGCGCCGCCCGGCAACTGGCCCGGCTCGCGCTGGCCGGGATTCCCGGTACCGCGCCCGACGACTGGTACGGGGTGCCCGGGCTCAGCTCCACCGAGACCCTGTGGGAAGACGACGCCCCGATCGCGCTGTCGCCCTCGACGGTAGAGCTGCTGCGGACCTGTCCGCTGCGGTGGGCGCTGGAACGCAACGGCGGATCCGACGGCGAGAATCCGTACGCCGTCAAAGGAACCCTGGTGCACACCCTGGTCCAGGCGCTGGCCGGCCGCGTACCACTGGATCAGGTGCGCGCCGAACTCGCCCGGACCTGGTCCGGTATCGATCCGGAGACCAGCTGGTACTCCCGGCAAGAACTGCGCCGCACCGAGGCCATGCTGGACGCGTTCGTCGCCTGGGTGCGCACCACCCGCGGCGAACTCACCCAGGCCGGTATCGAGGTACCGGTCGACTGTGTGCTGCCCGCGCCCGCCGCCGATATGCCCGAGGTCCGCATTCGCGGCCGCATCGACCGGCTGGAACGGGACGCCGCGGGCCGGTTCGTCATCGTCGATGTGAAGACGGGGAAGAATCCGGTCAGCGAAGCCGATGCCGCCCAGCACGCCCAGCTGGCGACCTACCAGGTCGCCGCCGCGGCCGGCGCCCTGGAGGAGCACGCCGGTGCTCCCGAACCCGGTGGCGCACGGCTGGTGTACGTCGGATTACCGGCGGCCGGCGGGGTGGCCAAGGAGCGGGTCCAGCCCCCGTTGGACGCCGAGGCACTGGAGACCTGGCGCGAAACCATCCACGCCGCGGCCGCGAGCACCGAGGGCCCCGGTTTCCTGGCGATCCGCAACGAGGGCTGCCGGCACTGCGCCGTGAAGAACAGCTGCCCGGTGCAGGACGCCGGGCGTCAGGTGACCGACGAGTGAGCGCTCGGGTCTCGCCGGGACAGCTGGCCGACGCACTCGGGCTCCCCCCGCCGACCGCGGAACAGGCCGCGGTGATCGCCGCACCGCCCGGTCCGGCGCTGGTGGTGGCCGGGGCGGGCGCCGGAAAAACCGAGACCATGGCGGCCCGGGTGGTGTGGATGGTGGCCAACCGGCTGGTCACGCCGGAGGAGGTGCTCGGGCTGACCTTCACCCGCAAGGCCGCTCAGCAGCTCACCGCCCGGATCCGTACGCGGCTGGCCCGGCTGGCCGGGTCCCGGCTGCTGCGGGATCTCGACCCCTCCGGCGAACTGCGTGCCGGCCTGGCCGGTGCGGAGCCCGAGATCAGTACCTACCACTCCTATGCCGGCCGGCTGCTGAGCGAACACGGCCTGCTGCTGCCGGTGGAACCGTCGGCGGCGCTGCTCACCGAGACCCAGCTGTGGCAGCTCGCCCATCAGGTGGTGCGCGGCTGGGACGGCGACCTGGATACCGACCGTTCGCCGCTCACGGTCACCGAGGCGGTACTCGCGCTGTCCGGCCAGCTGGCCGAGCATCTGGTGGAACCGGAGGAACTCGCCGAGGCGCATACCGAACTCGAGAAACTCGTGCACACCCTGCCGCCCGGTCCGCGGCAGCGCGGCGGACCGAACAAGGATCTGCTGTCGATCCTGCGTGCCCAGCGCGAGCGGGTGGCGCTGCTGCCGCTGGTCCAGCAGTTGCGGGAGACGCTGTACCAGCGTGGCGCCCTGGATTTCGGGGCCCAGATGTCGCTGGCGGCGCGGTTGGCCGCCGAGCACCCCGATGTCGCCACCGCCGAACGTGCCCGCTTCCGGCTGGTGCTGCTGGACGAATACCAGGACACCGGCCACGCCCAGCGCATACTGCTGTCCGCGCTGTTCGGCGCCGGTTACCCGGAACAGCGCGCCCCGCGGTCCCGCGGGGCGCGCCCGCGCGAGCTCGCGGTGACCGCGGTCGGTGACCCCATGCAGTCCATCTACGGCTGGCGCGGCGCCTCGGCCGCCAATCTCCCGCGCTTCACCACCGATTTCCCGGCCGCCCCCGGTGTCCCGGCGCCGGTGTTGCCGCTGCTGACCAGCTGGCGCAATCCGCCCGAGGCGCTCGATCTGGCGAATATGGTCGTAGAGCCGCTGCGCGCGGTGGCCCGGGACAGCGGCGGCGTCACCGTCGACCCGTTGCGTGCGAAACCCGGTGCGGAACCGGGCGTCGTCGCGCTCGCGCTCACCGATACCGTGGCGAGCGAACGCCGGTGGATCGCCGAACGGATCGCCGCGCACTGGGCCGAAGCCCGGGCCGCCGACCGGCCCCCGCCCACCTCCGCGGTCCTGATCCGGCGCAACGCCGACGCCGCCGAACTCGCCGAGGAGTTACGGGCGCAGGGGTTACCGGTCGAGATCGTCGGGCTGGGCGGTCTGCTGTCGACCCCGGAGGTCGCCGATATCGTCGCCACCCTGCGCCTCGTCGCCGACCCCGCCGCCGGCAGCGCCGCGGTCCGGATCCTCACCGGTGCCCGGTGGCGGATCGGGAGCGCCGATCTGGCCGCGCTGGCCCGGCGGGCCCGGGAACTGTCCATCACCCGCGACCCCGGTGGCGATATCACCGACTCCACCACCCTGGCGGCGGCCCTGCACGAAGTGGCTCCCGAACCCGCCGAACGGGCCGGCCTGGCCGACGCGATCGCCGATCCCGGTCCGCCGGACCGCTATTCGGCGGCCGGATACCGGCGGGTGACCGCGCTGGGGCGGGAACTGGCGATATTGCGCGAACGGGCGGCGCAGCCGCTCACCGAACTGGTCGCCGATGTGGAACGCACCATCGGTGTCGGCGTCGAGAGCCAGGCCCGGCGCGCGCTCGCGGGTTCCGGCGCCGGCCGCGAACACCTGGACGCCTTCGCCGAAGTGGTCGCCGGCTTCGCGAACGACGCCGGGGCCACCCTCGGTGGTCTGCTCGCTTTTCTCACCGCCGCCGAATCGGTCGAGAACGGTCTGGAACCGGGCGAGGTGGAGGTCGCCCCGGATCGGGTCCAGGTACTCACAGTACACGCGGCGAAAGGACTGGAGTGGGAGGTGGTCGCGGTACCGCACGTCACCCGGGATGTGTTCCCGTCCACCCGCGGCGTGAACACCTGGCTCGGTGCCCTGGCCGAACTACCCACCTCGCTGCGCGGCGACCGGGCCACCGCGGAATCCCCGGACGGTGTCCCGGTTCTCGATCTGTCCGAGGTCACCGACCGCGCGGAATTGCAGCGCGGCCTCACCGCACACAAGGAAGCGCTGGCGCGGCGCCGGCTCGACGAGGACCGCCGGCTGTTCTACGTCGCGCTCACCCGTACCGAACGCGTCCTGCTGGTCTCCGCGCACCACTGGCCCGAAACCGGCGACAAGCCGAAGGGCCCGTCGGAATTCCTGCTCGAGGTGAAAACCGCCGCCGACCGGCCCGGTAGCGGGGTCGAAATCGGTTGCTGGGCCGCCGGTCCCGAACCCGGCGAGCCGAATCCGCTGGCGGCCACCCCGGTGACCGCGTCCTGGCCCGGTGACCCGCTCGGTGCTCGTCGCGACGATATCGAAGCCGGAGCCGCGATGGTCCACGCGGCGCTGGCGGAATTCGCCGCCGGCGCGGACGTGCCCGAACCCGGCGACGATCCCGACGGCTGGATCGCCGATGTGGACGCGCTGCTCGCCGAATACCGGTCCGGTGCGGATGCCGTGGCCGAGGTCGAACTGCCCACCCAGCTGCCGGCGACGGCGCTGGTCGAGTTGCGCGCCGATCCGGGCCGGCTCGCCGCCCGGCTGCGCCGCCCGCTGCCCTACCCACCCAATCCGCTGGCCCGCCGCGGCACCGCCTTCCACGCCTGGGTGCAGCGCTGGTTCGCCACCGATCAGTTGCCCGGCCTCGACGATCTGCCCGGCGCGGCCGACGCGGGGGCGGCCGCCGACGCGGAACTGGCCCGGATGCAGGACGCGTTCCTGTCCTCGCCCTGGTCGGCGCGCCGACCGGTAGAGATCGAAGTGCCGTTCGAGACCACCATCGCCGGGGTGGTGATCCGCGGTCGGATGGACGCGGTGTTCGCCGAACCCGGCGGCGGCTGGACCGTCGTCGACTGGAAGACCGGCGCCGAACCAGGCCCGGCCGACGAGGCCGCGGTGGCGGTGCAGCTGGCGGTCTACCGGCTGGCGTGGGCGCGACTGGTGGTGGCGCGTACCGGCGAAACCGAACCGCGCGTGCTGGACCGGATCGGCGCCGCCTTCCACTATGTGCGCAGCGGTCGCACGGTGGCGCCCGAGCGCCTACCGGGTCCGGAGGAACTGGCGGCGCTGCTCACCGATTCGACCCGCCGAGACGGGGACGAGAACCGGATGTTGTGAGCGCGGGCTGCGAGGGTTCGGCCGGTCACTGACCCCGCCGGGCCCGGCGGCTCACCGCCAGCGCGCTGGTGATCATCGGCCACTGCAGCGGAAGGCGCAGTACCGAGACCGCCTTCAGGATCGACGGTGCCTTCGGATTACGCACCGAATCCGCGGCGAACTGGATATTCGCCGGGAACACCGCGATGAAGAGCAACGCGGCCAGCCGACCACCGAGCCGCCGGGTCCGCGGGATCAACAGCGCGGTGCCGACGCCGATTTCGGCCACGCCGGACCAGTAGGTGTAGGAGCGTGCCTTTCCGGGCAACTGCGGAGGGACGATCGAATCGAACGGTTTGGGAGCCACGAAATGCAGGACGCCGGCGCCGAGGAGCAGCGCGGCCAATCGAAGCGCCGGGGTGCGACCGGAATCCGGTGCGCCCGCCGGGGTGATATCTGCCATGGCATCACCATAGATACCCGCCGTGACCATGCGCCCGACGTGACGGTGGGGGAGCGGGTAGGCTCCCGAGCTGTGTCGGAGGGACTGACGGTGACCGGTGTGCGTGACGACCGGATCGGCGAAAGGCGTCGCCGGTGAGTTCGCGGTTCGCCGATCTCGGGAGCCGGGCCCGCGGCGCGGCCGAACCACCGGATTTCGCGCTGGTCGGGCTGCTCCGTATCCCGGAGGTGCAGAACAGTCCGTGGATCTCGCTGTTCCGTCGGGTGCTGTTCGCGGTCGGGCTGCTGTGCGCCGCCTCGATCGTGGTGTATCTCGGCCGGGACGGCTATCGGGACGGCGCCGACGATACGGTGAGCCTGCTGGACGCGTTCTATTACGCGACCGTCTCGCTGTCCACCACCGGGTACGGCGATATCACCCCGGTCACCCCGTCGGCCCGGCTGGTGAACATCTTCGTCATCACCCCGCTGCGCGTGCTGTTCCTCATCGTCCTGGTCGGCACCACACTGGCGGTACTCACCGAACGTTCCCGCCAGGCTCTGAAGATCCAGCGTTGGAGGCGCACCGTGCGTAATCACACCGTCGTCGTCGGGTACGGCACCAAAGGCCGCACCGCCATCGACGCCATGCTCGGTGACGGCGTGCAGCCCGCCGATATCGTCGTCGTCGACACGGACGCGGTGAGTCTCGAGGCGGCCTCGACCGCGGGGCTGGTCACCGTGCACGGGTCGGCCACCCAGTCCGACGTGCTGCGGCTGGCGGGTGTGCAGAACGCGGCCTCGGTCATCGTCGCCACCAACCGCGACGACACCGCGGTCCTGGTCACCCTGTCCGCCCGGGAACTCACCAAGAAGGCGAAGATCGTCGCCTCCATCCGTGAATCGGAGAACATTCATCTGCTGCGGCAATCCGGCGCCGATTCGGTGGTGGTGTCCTCGGAGACCACGGGCCGGCTGCTCGGGATCGCCACCACCACGCCCAGCGTCGTGGAGATGATGGAGGATCTACTCACTCCGGAGCACGGTTTCGCGGTCGCCGAGCGTGAGGTGGAACCCAGTGAGGTCGGCGGGTCACCGCGGCATCTCAGCGATATCGTGCTCGGGGTGGTCCGGGCCGGTGAGCTGGTGCGTGTCGGTGAGCCGGCGGTCGACGCCCTGGAAACCGGCGACAAACTTCTCTACATCCGGCGCGCCCGCTGACCCGCCACGGCTGTTATCGAGCCGCGATAGTCTCGATACGTGGCCGTTTTCCGACTCAACCAGATTCCCCTGCTGTCCCGTTCGGCGCTGGACCGCGCCGATCATCTGCGCACCGACGAACAGTCGCTGAAGGACGGCTGGTCCACGGCCCGGTTGCTCCGGGTGGGGCCGCGTGGCGTGGTGCGCTACGAGTCGGAGGCGCTGGTCTGGGACGCCGCGCTCGAGCTGTCCCCCGAGCCGAGCCCCGACGCGGTGTTCCTCGGAGTGCGCGACGGAGTGCACCTGTGGGCGGTGCGTGACGAGGCGCTCACCGGCACCCTGCGGGATCTGCGGCGGCTCGCCGACGCCTCGATCGACGATTTCACGGCCGGGGTCCTGTCCACCGCGCTGGCGCTGATCAACTGGCATGCCGGCGCGGCCTTTCACGGCGCGGACGGCACCCCGACCATACCGGCCAAGGGCGGCTGGTCCCGGGTGGCCGAGGACGGCCGTGAGGATTTCCCGCGTACCGACCCCGCTGTGATCTGTCTCATCCACGATGGCGGCGACCGGGTGCTGCTGGCCCGGCAGCACAGCTGGCCGGAGACGATGTTCTCGCTGCTGGCCGGGTTCGTGGAGGCGGGGGAGTCGCTGGAACGGTGCGTCGAGCGGGAAATGCGCGAGGAGGTCGGGCTCGACGTGCGCGATATCGAGTACCTCGGCAGCCAGCCGTGGCCGTTCCCGCGCTCGCTGATGCTCGGTTTCGCCGCGCGGGCCGACCCCGACCAGGCGCTGGTCTTCAGCGACGGTGAGATCGCCGAGGCGCACTGGTTCACCCGCGACGAGGTGCGCGACGCGCTGGCGGCGGGCGGCCGGTGGACCCGCCCGGAGGCGGGCGAGACCGCCCCGGCCGGCGAAGCACGACTGCTGCTGCCCGGCTCGATCTCGATCGCCCGGACGATCGTGGAATCCTGGGTCGCCGCCCGGTAGGGGCCCGGCGCTACGGGGCGAACCGAGGCGGGGCGGCACCCGCCGCGATGTTCACCCAGCGCGAAGACCGTCCGGGGACGCGGACCGGGCGGTTCGCCGCGCCTACTATGGACGATATGCAGCTTCACGAAGCGCCCGATAACGGTGCGCGCGCGCTCCCCGGACACCACCCGGACGCTATGCCGGCGGGTGAGGCGGAATGAGTGACCTCCCGTTCGGCTTCTCGCACGGCGACGACGACGATCGCGGCCGCGGCGACAAACCGGGCGGCGGCGGAAACGACCCCTTCGGTTTCGGTGCCGGCGGCGCCGGGTTCGATCCGGCGGCATTGGGTCAGATGCTGTCCTCGCTCGGCCAGATGCTGAGCGGTATGGGGCAGGGTATGTCCGGCGGGGGTGGTGGCGGCCCGGTCAACTACGACGTGGCCAAGCGGCTGGCCCGCCAGCAGCTCGGGAAAACCGTCCCACCCGTGTCCAGCGGTACCGCCGCCGCGGTCGCCGATGCCGCGCGCCTGGCCGAACTGTGGCTCGACGATGCGACCACCTTCCCGGCCGGTGCGACGAGCACCGTCGCCTGGACCGCCAACGACTGGATCGAGAAAACCCTGCCGACCTGGCAGCGGCTGTGCGATCCGGTGGCCCAGCAGATCTCCGGTATGTGGACCGCCGGGTTGCCCGAGGAGGCCCGCGAGATGGCCGGCCCCATGATGGGGATGCTCGGCCAGATGGGCGGGCTGGCCTTCGGCTCCCAACTCGGCCAAGCGCTGGGCCAGCTGGCCAAGGAGGTGCTGACCGGCACCGATATCGGCCTGCCGCTGGGCCCGGCCGGTACCGCCGCCTTGCTGCCCACCGCCATCTCGGAGTTCAGCGAGGGACTCGAGCAGCCGGAGAGCGAGATCATGGTGTTCCTCGCCGCCCGCGAGGTCGCCCACCAGCGGCTGTTCGTTCATGTGCCCTGGTTGCGCCAGCAGGTCCTCGGCGCCGTCGAGGACTACGCGCGGGGGATCACCATGGACTTCTCCGCCCTCGAGGACGCCGCCCGCAATCTCGATCCGACCGCGCTCACCGATCCGTCCAAACTCGAGGAGATCCTCGCCCAGGGCAGCTTCGAGCCGCAGACCACGCCCGAGCAGAAACAGGCGCTGGACCGGCTGGAAACCCTGCTCGCCCTGATCGAGGGCTGGGTACAGGTGGTGGTGGCCGCGGCGGTGGGCGATCGGCTACCGGGCGCGGGCGCGCTCGCCGAAACACTGCGCCGGCGCCGGGCCACCGGTGGGCCCGCCGAGCAAACCTTCGCCACGCTGGTCGGTCTGGAACTGCGTCCGCGCAAATTGCGCGAGGCGGCCACCCTGTGGCAGCGACTCACCGACGACGCCGGTATCGAGGCGCGGGACGGAGTGTGGGCGCATCCCGATCTGCTCCCCGACTCCGCCGATCTCGATAAGCCCGCCGGGTTCATCGATACGGTGATCGGCGGTGGCGCGGGCGCGTTCGATGACCCGCTCGCGCAATTGGCCGCCACCGAGGCCGCCGAACGTGCGGCGGCGAGCGCCGAGGACGAGAGCGACAGGGGCGGCGAACAGCGTCCCGAGTCCGATCCGGAAGATCCGGAATCCGGTAAGAAGTAGCGGATCGACAGGCCCCGGCGGTGACTCCCGGGGCCTGTTCCCTCCGACTTTCCGCGGGCCGCCGCGCAGCTGTCGCGGACACCCGCTCACCTCGAAAAACGGAGTTGTCCACAGGGCGAAATCCTGTGGACAACCCGGTGCGCGAACCCGGTTGCACCGCAACGACACTCGCATACTTCCGGCATGACGATGCTCCGGCCACGCGGCCCCCTGCTGCATCCCCGGGTGCCGATCCTGGTCCGATCCACCGGACAGGTCCAATTGGGCTGGGATCCCGATACCGCGGTGCTCTGTGTGGCGCCGGGCCTGGAAACCCAGCAGGTGCTGGGTTTCCTCCGGCTGATCGATGGGCTGAACAGCAAACCCGCGATCCTCTGGCGATCCCGCTCGCTCGGATTGGAACTCGCACAGGCCACGGCCCTGTTCGAGATGATCGATACCGCGGGCCTCCTGGTTCACCCGCCCCGCCCCGCCGGTCGCGTGCGATCGATCCGGGTGCACGGCATCGGCCCGCTCACCGACGCGATCACCGCCGGCCTGCGGGATCTGGGAGTCCGCCCACAACGCTCGCGCGACTACCGCGGTGAGATCGACGGCCGGGCCCGGCCCGCCGATCTAGTGGTGCTCGCCGACGCGCTGATCCCGGATCCCCGGCTGGTGCGCGATCTGTCCCATGCACGGACCGCCCATCTGGTCGTGCGGCTGCGTGACGGGAAGGGGATCGTCGGCCCGCTGGTCCAGCCGGGGCGGACCAGCTGCCTGCGCTGCGCGGATCTGACCAGAGTCGATCACGACGCGGAATGGCCGCGACTGGCCGCACAACTGCTCGGACGGACCGGTCATGCCAGCCCCGCCGGGATCGCCGCGGTGGCCGCGCTGGCGCTCGGCGAACTCGAGACGATCATTGCCTGCGAGCCGCGTTTTCCACCGGAAACGCTGAACAGAACCCTCGAACTCGATCTCGATACCCGGTCTCTCGATCGCCGGTCGTGGGCGCCGCATCCCCGCTGTGGTTGTCTCGGAAACACGGTCGTCGAAAGTGTGTGATGACATTCACATTCGGTGCCGAGGGTAATTTGCTCCGGTTTTCCGTGGCAGCGAAGCGGGGTTGTCGGCCATTATGGGGGAGTGTCTGAGATCGTGCGCCGGCCCATGTCCCGCAATGCCAAGTTGGCAAAGATCCCGCTGGGAGTAGCGGGGCGCGCCGCGGTCGGTTTCGGCAAGAAGCTCGCGGGTGGCGATCGTCAAGAGATCAACACCGAGCTGAACCAGAAGGCGGCCGAACAGTTGTTCGCCGTACTCGGGGAACTCAAGGGCGGCGCCATGAAATTCGGGCAGGCCCTCAGTGTGATGGAGGCCGCGGTACCGGAGGAGTTCGGCGAGCACTATCGCGAGGCGCTCACCAAACTGCAGGCCGCCGCGCCGCCGATGCCCGCCGCCACCGTGCACCGCGTCCTGGACCAGCAGCTCGGTACCGATTGGCGTAAGCGGTTCCGGTCGTTCGAGGACACTCCGGCCGCGTCGGCGAGTATCGGCCAGGTGCACCGGGCGGTGTGGGCGGACGGGCGGCCGGTCGCGGTGAAGGTGCAGTACCCAGGGGCCGACGAGGCGCTACGCGCCGACCTGCGCACCCTGAACCGGATGACCGGCCTGTTCGCGAAGGTCATCCCCGGCGCCGATGTGAAACCGCTGCTCGCCGAGATCACCGAGCGCACCGAAGAAGAACTGGACTATCGCAACGAGGCCGCGAATCAGCGGGCGTTCAGCAAGGCCTATGACGGGCATCCCGAATTCGTGGTGCCCAAGGTGGTCGCCAGTGCGCCGAAGGTGATCGTGAGCGAATGGCTCGACGGCACACCGGTTTCCGCGATCATCAGCGCCGGCCAGGCGGACCCGGAGGGGACTCGGGCCCTGCGCAACCGGGTAGCCGGGCTGATGGGCCGGTTCCATTTCTCCGCGCCGGAGACGGTGGGGCTGCTGCACGCGGACCCGCATCCGGGCAACTTCATGATCACTCCGGCGGGCAAGCTCGCGGTGATCGACTACGGCGCCTGCGCGCCCCTGCCGGGCGGTTTCCCGGAGTTGCTGGGCCGCATCCTCGCGTTGGCGGTCGCCGAGGAGTACGGCGAACTCACCGAGATCTTGCACGCCAACGGCTGGGTGCAGCCGGGCCGGACTCTTACCGAGGCCGAGATCGAGGAGTACCTGCGCCCGTTCACCGACCCGATCCGCACCGAATCGTTCCACTTCACCCGGCGCTGGATGCAGCGGGTGGCGGGTAAGGCGACCGATTACTCCTCGCCGGAGATGAAGACCGCGCGGGCGATGATGTTGCCCGCCGAGTATGTGATGATCTTCCGGGTGCTGGGCGGGTCCATCGGTATCTGCGCCCAGCTCGATGCCGAGGTACCGTTCATGCGGTTGGCCGCCACCTGGCTGCCCGGTTTCCGGGATCAGCGGGACAGCGCCTGAAAAGCATTACCGCGCAAGAGTTCCCCGGGTTCCGGTGAGCACCGCGCGCATAACGTTACCGGTACAGCAGCGAACGAGCCGCTCATCGGCGAAGCGATGAGCGGCTCGTTTCCGGTGTGGGTGGTGGATGCCCGCGAGGGACACAGGGTGCCGGTCAGACACAGCTGGCAACCTTGCGCGGTCGGCCCCGCGGACGCTTTCGGGCAATGACGACCCCCTGATCGAAGATCTCGCCGCCCCAGACGCCCCACGGCTCCCGCCGATCGATGGCCGCGGTCAGGCAGCCCTTACGGATCGGGCAGGACGCGCACAGCGCCTTGGCCTCTTCCAGCTGGACCGGGCTCTCGGCGAACCACAGATCGGGATCGCCCGCTCGACAGGGCAGGACGCGCTGCCGCTGGCCCCCCGGATCGGTTGCCACGGTGCTACACGCCACATCAGTGGTGGCCGACGGCCAGCTCTGGGTGGTGGTGACCACGTCGTTCTCCTTCAGCTTGTTGTGCAGCGGTTCGGTGTTCGTGCTGCGAAACCGATGCCTTGTGGGCTGAAGGCCAAAAAAATTCTGGCCACGGTTTCGCATCTGCGTCCCGTGGCCAGGAGAGGTGGGGTTGATCCCTACCTTGGTCGGCTGTGGGGCCGCCTGTTCACGGTCGCTCGGTGTCCTTTGCGAAGGCTTTCCGGTCGCTTATCTGCCACCGCGGGTGCTGCGGCGGGATCGATAGCGAAGGAGCCGACGGCTGCCAGAGCAGCCCCCGGGTGCCAGTTCACGACGGACTGGTCCTGCGATTCGACGATGTTCGGCTGATGCGAATAGCGGATACGCGCCTGCTCACCCGCAATATCGAGGCAGGACAGGCCGGTCCCCTGCAAAGCGAGGAACCCCCGGGAAGCAGCGGATGACCGCATATTCGGCGCTACGGTGACGAAGCCGTAGTTCGTTGTGCCGTTCATCTGACTGCCTCCCTCCTGTACTCGTGGTCGTGATCTCAACTGTGCGCGTGGATGTACCCTCCCGAGCGCGATTTCCACCTTAAGCAATCTCGCCGGAGTCGACAACCTATTTTCTACCTGCAGTTTCGCCGGATTCGGTAGCGAATATGACTACCGGCCGGCGATCGAACGGCGCCGGGACCGGATGATGGCCAGCACCTCGGCCCCGTACTTGCGCATCTTGCTCTCGCCGATACCCAGTGCGGCCAGCGCGGCTTCGTCATCGGGCAGCTGCTCGGCGATCGCGGTGAGCGTATTCACACCGAGGATCCCGCGCGGATCCACGGCGAGTTCGGCCGCCTTCTCCCGGCGCCAATCCTGGAGTGCGCCGAGCAGTTCCGTATCCGGTTGTCCCACACAGTTCTTGCACCGGCGCAGGAGTAGCGTCTCCGAATCGAGCAGCGCACGACCGCATATCCGGCACACCGGCCGGTTCGCGTCCGCGGCGGGGCGCGCCGGGGCGGCGATGCGGGACGCGGGGGAGCCGTCGGGCACCAGCCCGGCGAGGAACCGGGATCGCCGCCGTGTCCGGCGGTCACCGTCACCGCGGCTCAGCGCCCACGACAACCGTAGATGGACCCGGGCGCGAGTCACCCCCACATAGAGCAGCCGCCGCTCCTCCTCCAGCGCCGCCACATCGGCGACCGACCCGTCACCGTTGAGCGTGTAGGAGATCGGCAGGGTGCCGTCGGTGAGCCCGGCCAGGAACACCGCGTCCCACTCCAGGCCCTTGGCCGCGTGCAACGAGGCCAAGGTCACGCCCTGCACGGTCGGTGGGTGCCGGGCCTCGGCCCGCGCGGCGAGTTCGCGCAACAGTCCGGTCTGGTCCAGGCCCGGTTCGTGCTCGACTAGTTCCTCGGTCAGCCGCACCAGCGCCGTCAGGGACTCCCAGCGCTGCCGGGCCTGCGCCCCCGCCGGCGCGGACGCGGTGAGACCGATCGGCGCCAGCGCGGCCCGCACGAGGCTCACCAGGTTCTTCCCGGAGCGCGCCGTCTCGGGCAGATCGTCGCGGGTCGCCGCCTTACGCAGCTCCTGCACCGCCTGACGGACCTCCGGCCGCTGGAAGAAACCCTCGCCACCGCGGACCTGGTAGGCGATCCCGCGTTCGGTCAGTGCCTGTTCGTAGGCCTCCGACTGGGCGTTGATCCGGTAGAGCACCGCGATCTCGGCCGCCGGGGTGCCACCGGCCAGGAGTTCCTCGATCCGGCGGGCGATATCGGCCGCCTCCGCGGCGAGCTCGTCGTATTCCGCGAATTCCGGGTCCGGTCCATCCGGCCGCTGCCCGATCAACTGCAGCCGGGTCCCGGCGATCCGGCCCTGCGCCATTCCGATCACCCGATTGGCGAGATCGACAACCTGCGGAGTCGAGCGGTAGTCGCGCTCGAGCCGCACCACGGTCGCTTCGGGGAACCGGCGGGAGAAATCCAGTAACTGGCCGGGCCCGGCTCCGGTGAACGAGTAAATGGTCTGGTTGGCGTCCCCTACGACGGTGAGATCGTCACGGTCTCCCAGCCAGGCGTCCAGGACCCGCTGCTGCAGCGGGGTGATGTCCTGGTATTCGTCGACGACGAAGCAGCGATAGCGTTCCCGGAACTCGTCGGCGACCGACGGATAGTCCTCCAGCGCGGCGGCGGTGTGCAGCAGCAGATCGTCGAAATCCAGCAGCAGACCCTCCGGTGTCGTTTTCACCGACTCGTAGGCGGCGTAGACCTCAGCGACCCGGGCGGCCGCGAACGGTGTCTCCCGCCGGCGGGCCTCGGCCGCCGCCGCGTAATCCTCCGGCGCCACCAGCGAGGATTTGGCCCATTCGATCTCGCTGAGCAGATCCTTCACACTCTCGGTCCCAGAAGCCAGACCCACCCGATTCGCGGCCTGCGCGACGACCGGGAACTTACCGTCCAGCATCCGCCACGGCACCTCGCCGACCACCTGCGGCCAGAAATACCGCAGCTGCCGCAGCGCGGCGGCATGGAAGGTCCGGGCCTGCACGGTCGAGGCGGCCGACCCCAACCCGAGTGCCCGCAGTCGCGCCCGCATCTCCCCGGCCGCCCGGGCGGTGAATGTGACGGCCAGCACCTGATCCGCCCGCACCTGCCCCGCCGCCACCAGATACGCGATGCGATAGGTGATGGTGCGCGTCTTCCCGGTACCCGCGCCGGCCAGCACACAGACGGGCCCGCGCGGCGCGCGGACCGCGGCGGCCTGCTCCGGATCCAACTCGGAAAGATCGACTGCGCCCACCCGGGCAGTGTATATATGCGCCGCCTTCGGCAGCGCGGGGTCGAGACCGAGGGGGCCTCAACCCCGCGGCGCCGAAGGCGCCGCCAAAAACACTGCAATAAACGTGACCCGGCCGGTGTTGCTCTGTCCGTGACTGACGTGACTCCTGATCTGACCATGTACTCGACCACCTGGTGCGGTTACTGCCGGCGGTTGAAGACCCAGCTGAAAGAGGCCGGGATCAGCTATGTGGAGATCGATATCGAGCAGGATCCGGCGTCGGCGGAGTTCGTCGGCAGTGTGAACAACGGCAATCATGTGGTGCCGACGCTGAAATTCGCCGACGGGTCGACCGCCACCAATCCGTCCTTGGCCGAGGTGAAGCAGGCGCTCGCGCGTCAGGCGTGATCCACTCGGGCGCGGTGGGTGATCTCACGGGCCGCGCTCGCGTGCCTGTCCCGCATTGTGCGGGAGCGGATGGCTAGTGTTGGCCGGGTGAATCGTCGGATCATCACGCTCCTGGTCGCCCTTGTCCCGGTTGTGTTGTTCGGTGTGGTGGGCAGTGTCTTCACCGTGCCGTTCGTGGCGCTGGGGCCGGGGCCCACCGTCGATACGCTGGGCAAAGTGGACGGCCTCGAGGTCGTGCAGGTGTCGGGGGCCGAGGTGGATCGGACCTCCGGGCATCTGAACATGACCACGGTCGCGGTGCGGGACGGGCTGACGATCTTCGAGGCGCTCGGCTTCTGGGTGAGCGGCCGGCACGGTATCGTGCCGCGCGCCGAGGTGTATCCGCCCGGGGTGTCCCGGGAGGAGGTCGACAAATCGAACGAGCAGGAGTTCACGAACTCGGAGAGCAATGCCGAGGTCGCGGCGATGCGTCAGCTGAACCTGCCGACCGCGGTGTTCGTGCACAAGGTCATCGAGGGCGCTCCGGCCCAGGACGTGCTGCGTGCCGGGGATCAGCTCGTCAGCGTGAACGGTAAACCGGTGGCGACCGCTCAGGATGTGCTCAACGAGGCATCGAGCCGGGCGCCCGGGACCGTGGTCCCGGTGGTGTATCGCCGCGACGGCGCCGAGCAGACCGCGAATATCACGCTGGGCGCCCGGACCGATGACGCGACCAAAGGGTTTCTCGGGTTGACGCCCACCGAGTCCGCGGCACCGCCCATGCAGATCGATTTCAATCTGGCCGATATCGGTGGCCCGTCCGCCGGTCTGATGTTCAGTCTGGCGCTGGTGGAGAAACTGAGCCCCGGTGACCTCGACGGCGGGTCGTTCGTGGCGGGGACCGGCAGTATCGACGAGGACGGCAAGGTCGGCGCGATCGGCGGAATCCAGTACAAGATGATGGCGGCCCGGGAGGCGGGCGCGGAAACATTCCTGGTCCCGGCGGGTAACTGCAACGAGGCGAGTCAGCGGGTCCCCGACGGTCTGCGGCTGGTCCGGGTGGAGACGCTGGCGGGCGCGGTGCAGGCGCTCGAGGATCTGTCGGCGGGGCAGGAAGTGGTCGGCTGCGGCTGAGGTATCCGAGGACGGCGGCGTAACCGCGCCCGGGCCCGCGGGCCCGGGCGTTCTCCGTTCAGTCGGTGGATTCCTCGAATGTGTGCCGCAGCGCTTCCACCAGGTTCGGCGCGAGGTTCGGGTAGGTGCGCAGGTCGAGGTCGGCGCCGTCGTCCTCGCTCTCTTCGGGCCGTAGCTGCAACAGGCACAGACTGTTTCCCGAACGCAGCACAGCCGCGAAGAGCCGGGCTTCGCGCCGTCCCGGGTGCGCATGGGCGGCGGCCCGGCCGGCCGCGTCGGCGGCGTCCGCATCGGCCAGCAGTGGAGTGAGGGCCTCGTCGAGATCCTCCTCGGCGTCCGGTGGGAGAACCACGATTTCCTGCACCAGGACACAGCCCGCCACCGCGGGGGGCCAACTGGTGGTGGCGAGGAATTCGTCGAGTGCCATCGATCCGCCGGCCACATGATCGGGCAGGGGGTCCTGGGCGATCGGTGTCAATTCGTCCGCGGCGTCGACCTCGTCGATGAGCGCGGGTTCGGCGGCCACCAGATCCGTGGTTCGCACCAGCGCGAACATCTGCGGTGATCTTCCCCAGCCCTCGGCGTCCACGAACTCCGCGACCTCGTGGACGGAACGGGCAAGGACGATTTCGGCATGCAGATCGGAGCTCACTCGACCATCCTCGCATCCGCCGTCGCGACACCGCCCGAACCCTGCGGTCGCGAACATGTCCGTTTTCCGTAGAGTGGGCCCATGAGGGTCCGTACGGGCCCGACCTCAACAATTCGGACTGCGGCGCAGCGGCCGGTGGCGTTACCGGTTCACTCGCCGCCGGACCCTGGAGAGTGGCATCGTGGGCATGCGCCCCCCCGCCGGTTTACCGTCGCTGTCCCGGCGCAGTCGTCTGCTGCTGGTGGCCGCGGTGGTGCTGGCCGCACTGCTGTTGGTAGGGCCTCGGCTCGTCGATACCTATACGAACTGGCTCTGGTTCGGGGAGGTCGATTTCCGCGGCGTCTACCTGACCGTGCTACTGACCAGGGTCGCGGTGTTCGCGGTGGTCGCGCTTCTGGTCGGGGTGATCGTCTGGCTCGCCCTGTTACTGGCCTACCGATCACGCCCGGTCTTCGTGCCGACCTCGGGCGCCGGCGATCCGATCGCCCGGTATCGGACGACGGTGCTCGGCAAGCTGAAACTGTTCGGGCTCGGTATCCCGGCGTTGCTGGGCATGCTGTCCGGGCTGGTCGCCCAGTCGAACTGGGTCACCGTGCAGTTGTTCCTGCACGGCGGCTCGTTCGGGCAGACCGATCCGCAGTTCGGTCTGGATGTGGGTTTCTACGCCTTCGACCTGCCGTTCTACCGGATGGTGCTGAACTGGTTGTTCGTCGCCGTGGTGATCGCGTTCGTCGCGAATCTGGTGACCCACTACATCTTCGGCGGTCTGCGGCTGACCGGGCGCGAGGGCGTGCTCACCACGCCGGCGCGGATCCAGCTCGCGGTTCTGGCCGGGATCTTCGTGCTGCTGAAGGCCGTCGCCTACTGGTTCGACCGCTATGAGCTGTTGATGAGCAGCCGGAAGGAGCCCACCTTCAACGGTGGTTCGTTCACCGATATCAACGCGGTGCTGCCGGCCAAACTGATCTTGATGTCCATCGCGATCATCTGCGCGCTGGCCTTCTTCGCCGGGATCGTGCTGCGTGATCTGCGGGTGCCCGCGATGGCCGCGGCGCTGCTGGTGCTCTCCTCGGTACTGGTGGGTGCGGTGTGGCCGCTCATGGTCGAGCAGTTCTCGGTGCGTCCGAACGCGGCGGAGAAGGAGAGCGAGTACATCGAGCGCAATATCGCCGCCACCCGGGATGCCTACGGGATCACCGACGACAAGATCGAATACGTCGACTACAAGGGGGAGAGCAGCAAGAATCCGGTGAACGTGCCGGTGGACCATGCCACCATCGCCAACGCCCGCTTGCTGGATCCCAATATCCTGTCCCCGACGTTCACCCAGCTGCGGCAGCTGAAGAACTTCTACGGCTTCCCCGAGGCGCTCGATATCGACCGGTACGCGCTCAACGGACAGATCCAGGACTACATCGTGGCCGCCCGCGAACTGTCTCCGGCCACCCTGAGCGGTAACCAGACCGACTGGATCAACAAGCACACGGTCTACACGCACGGCAACGGGTTCGTCGCCGCGCCCGCCAACCGCGTCAACCGGCCGCAGTCCGAGGATCCCAACGCCGCGGGCGGCAGTAGCGACTCGGGTTATCCGATCTTCCTGGTCAGCGATCTGTTCACACCGAAGGATCAGCAGCGGATCAAGGTCGATCAGCCGCGTATCTACTACGGCGAGCTGATCTCGCAGTCCGATCCCGACTACGCCATAGTCGGCGCGGAGGAAGGACAGAACCCCCGGGAGTACGACACCGACCAGGCCCGCTTCACCTATGACGGTGCCGGGGGAGTGCCCATCGGCAACTGGTTCAACCGGCTCGCTTTCGCGGCCAAGTACGCCGAACGCAATATCCTGTTCTCCTCGGCGATCAGCGATAATTCGAAGATCATCTACAACCGGTCGCCGCGCGACCGGGTGGAGAAGGTCGCGCCGTGGCTGACTCCGGACGGCAACGCCTATCCGGCGGTGGTGGACGGCCGGATCGTCTGGATCGTGGATGCCTACACCACGCTGGACAGCTACCCCTACTCCCAGACGACCTCGCTCGAGGGCGCGGTCGAGGACAGTATCGACCAGCGCACCGGCCGGCTGCTGCCGCGTAAAGAGGTCAGCTATATCCGGAACTCGGTGAAGGCCACGGTCGACGCCTACGACGGCACGGTCAAGCTGTACGAGACCGATCCCAGCGACCCGGTCCTGCAGGCCTGGCAGGGCGTGTTCCCGGACGCGGTGATTCCGGAGAGCGAGATCAGCCCCGAGCTACGGGAGCACTTCCGGTATCCGGAGGACTTGTTCAAGGTGCAGCGCGAGATGCTGACCAAGTACCACGTGGACGATCCGCGCGAGTTCTTCACCAACAACGCCTTCTGGTCGGTGCCCGCCGATCCGACGGTGGAGGGGGTGTCGGCCAGCCAGCCGCCGTATTACGTGCTGCTCGGCGATCCGGAGACCGGTAAGCCGGTGTTCAATCTGACCAGTGCGATGGTCGGGTACAACCGGCAGTTCCTGTCCTCTTATATATCGGTGCGCTCCGATCCGGACGGTTACGGCAAGTTCCGGATCCTGCAGTTGCCGACCGATACGCAGACCCAGGGTCCGCAACAGACACAGAACACGATGACGACAGCGCCACAGGTCTCCCAGGAGAAGACGCTGCTGTCGAACTCGAACAAGATCAGATACGGCAATCTGCTCACCCTGCCGGTGGCCGACGGCGGCATCCTCTACGTGGAGCCGTTCTACAACGAGCGCAATACCGGTCAGAACACGGCCACGTTCCCGCAGCTGCTGCGAGTACTGGTCAGTTACCGCGACCAGGCCGGCAGCGTGAAGGTCGGCTACGGGTCGACGCTGGCCGACGCGTTGAATCAGGTGCTACCCGGTGCCGGTGCGCTGGCCACCCCGTCCGGCGGCGATCCGGCCACCCGGCCGAGTCCCGGCAGCGCGCCGCCGCAGCCCCAGGGTAATGATTCCCAGGACCAGGGCGCCTCGACCCCCAACGGCTCGACGCCACCGCCCGCGAGTACCGGTTCGGCCGCGCGGGATGCCGCGGCGGTGGAGCTGGATCGCAAGATCGAAGCGGTACGCACCGCCATGCGTACCGGCAACTTCGAGGACTTCGGCCGGGCGCTGGACGAGCTGGACGCCGCCGTGAAGGCGTATCAGGACGCCGGCGGGGGTAGGTAACAGCCCGGCTGCGGAGCCGATTGCTGTCGGCTCCGCGCACGGCGCTGCTGCGGGTCCGGTCGGACTCCGGGCCGGAGAACGAAAGAAGAGGCGCTGCCATCCACCCGGATGGCAGCGCCTCCTCTTCGTACGCGCTGGATGGCGGCGCGCTCAGTGCGCGCCGGGCAGGGTCACAGGTACTGACCGCACACCGGCCACGCGCCGGGGCCCTGAGTGGCGAGAACGTTCTCGGCCACGCGGATCTGCTCCTCGCGGCTGGCGTTGTGTGCGCTGCCGCTGCCGCCGTTGGCCTCCCAGGTGCTCTGGGTGAACTGCAGGCCGCCGTAGAAGCCGTTGCCGGTATTGGTGGACCAGTTGCCGCTGCTCTCGCATTCGGCGACGGCGTCCCAGTTGCCCGAGGCAGCCGTTGCGGTGGCGGTGGAAAGACCGAACGGTACGGCAACGAGGGCCCCGGCGATAGCAGTCATGCCGAGAACGCGGGTGCTGAACTTTCGGGTCTTGGACATATGCGAATCCCTCCCTGTGCCCACCGGCAGCGCGTTGGAAGCTTGCGTGCCCCTGTCCCCAGGTGATGTGTCGGGGTTTGATCCGAACCGTGGGACAGGGTTGCCGGCGTTCTCCGGTTCGGTCGGCCCGTCCCGGTCTGGTCGGGGCCTGGGAACGACGGTAACGAAGAAATCTCGTCAGATCACGTATCGATAACTATCAATACGTCGATTGGTGTCGGCCGGGAATATGTGGAAAAGTCCAGGTCATAAACGGATTTCTCCCGTACCCATGGCCGTCTATGGCAATGCGGAAATGTGACCGGGATCACCCAAAATGGGTAATTCGTGTCACGCGCATAGCGATCGGAACAAGGGGCAATCGCACCGTTAATGTTCTGAGTCCTGTTGCCGGGTTGCCGCCGCGGGGTCCGGCGTGCCGACGGGCCGGGTGCTTGCCGGCGGAGCCCGGTGTGCGCCCCCCGGCTGCCCGTGCGGCCTGCGAGCGCGCTGGCGGATATGTGGTTTGAGCTGGTGATTTGGCAGTATTCGGAAGCCGTGTGTAATGTTGTGTTCACCCAACGCGGGGTGGAGCAGCTCGGTAGCTCGCTGGGCTCATAACCCAGAGGTCGCAGGTTCAAATCCTGTCCCCGCTACTAACGAGAAAGGCCCCGGAACCATGGTTCCGGGGCCTTCCTCGTGTCTGTGGCCCGTTCGAGCGGTGGCCGGGCCGGCCGGATGTCGTGAGCCCGCTCGTCGGGGTGGCCGCGGTGTGGTCGACGCGGCCTCGCGGCGCCCCGGGCCTGCTCGCGATCGGCGTCAGGCCAGCTCAGCGGCATGTTTTGGTGTTGCGAGAGGTAATGCGTAATGTTGGGGGCACCCAACGCGGGGTGGAGCAGCTCGGTAGCTCGCTGGGCTCATAACCCAGAGGTCGCAGGTTCAAATCCTGTCCCCGCTACTACAGGAAGGTCCCGGAGAGATTCCCTCTCCGGGACCTTTCCTTTTCCGTGCCGCGGCATCGCTCGGTGACCGCCTCCTCTGCCGCTGCCGGGCCCGCCCGATACCGCCGTGGAACGCAGGCGGTCGTGTGCGGTTCGCCGTCGTGCGGCCGGCCGGCGGAAGTGGTGCCCGCCGAGCTCGGGGCGGCGACCGGTTCCCGCGGTACCCGTGCGACCTACCCTCGTGCCCGAATCGTCCGGTACCTGTGCGTATTCGGCGTGCGGTCCGACACGATGGACCCGTCGACGACCGAATGCGTTGCCGTGGATAAAGAATGGGCAATCATGTAGCTATTTCATCAAGGAAAGCGTTTCAGGGGTGGCTCCGTCGGGTGGATATCGTTCGAATCGGGTGGTCGAAACCTATTTATCGGTCAACGAACAGGTAATAGCCGAAACGTATATATCGAATCACATCGGTGCAATTCAGCCGCCTCTCGGATAAGGCCGTCGATGGTGCGCGACCGCTCGCCGACTGCGCTCGAGGGGCGTCCGGGCGACCGGATCCGGGTACTGCCGGGTGGATTTCAGCTGCCGAACCCAGCGGGCGTCATGAACTTCCGGCGGCGCCGCGGGCCGGCGGAGTCGCCGCGCCACGTCCTGTGGCGGGACTCCGGCAGCGGGCGGATCCACGGCGTTGCCGAACCTCGACCGAACTGCTTCGCTGGATCAACTGCCGCGAACCGGAGGGGATGAGCTGTCGTGCCATCTGATTTCACGTTGAAGACCGTCAATGCCGTGCACCGAGCTCTACTGCGGGTCAGCTTCGGACGCCTGGGGACCGAGTACTTCGGGATGCCGGCCCTGGAGCTGACCACCCTCGGCCGCAAGAGCGGGCAACCGCGTTCGGTCATGCTGACCGCGCCGGTCGTCGAGGGCGAGGAGTACATCATCGTCGCGTCCCGGGCCGGCGACCCCACCCACCCGGCGTGGTACCGCAACCTCCGCGACAATCCCGCCGTCGAGGTCTCGTTCCGCAACGGTCCGCGCCGGCCCATGACCGCGCATATCCTCTCCGCCGAGCAGCGGGCGCCACTGTGGTCCCGGATCACCGCCACCTATCCCGTCTACGGGGATTACCAGAAGCGCACCGACCGGGAGATCCCACTGGTCCGGCTCACGCCGACGGCGGGACACGCTTAGCGCATGGTTCGAAGTAGGAGGTGGAGCGGCATTTCTGCCCGGTGCCGCCCCACCTACTGTTCTCTGAAGGTCCTATCCGCATCGGCTGATAGGAACAGAGCCGATCGCAACCGGCATCAGGAGCGGGCACGCCAGGCAGCGGCGGAGTCCAGGGTTGCCATCGGATGCAGCATGGCGTAATCGAAAGCCGCGAGCGCGGCACCATCCTGGATACGGCGCGGCAGATCTGGATTCGCCAATGCGCCACGACCCACCGACAGTACGTCGGCATGCCCTCCGGCCAGAACGTCCGCGGCTTGCTCCAGCACATGCATGCCACCGTTGGCCACAACCGGCCGGCCGGAGACCTCACGGGCCAGCCGAGTGATCGTCACACCGCTGGGGAAGCGCGCGGTGTCGATGAAATCTCTCCCCTCGCTGGCGATATGCAGGAAACTGGCCTCGCCCAGGGCGGCGAATACCACGCGTGCGTCGGCCTCACCGCCGGGCCACCGATAGGTGAAGTCGTTGACCTTGGTCTGCGACAGTCGCACGCCGACCGGAAAATCGCCCACAGCGGCGCGCACTTCGTTCAGCACCCGCGCGGTGAGACGGATGCGGTTCGTTACCGAGCCCCCGTACTCGTCGGCGCGCTGATTGGTGTAGTCGGTGAGAAACTGGTCGAGCAGATAACCGTTCGCGCCGTGGATCTCCACACCGTCGAAGCCCGCCGCTCGCGCGTTCTCCGCGGCGGTGACGAAACCGGCGACTACGTCGTCGATATCGCGTACCGACATCTCTCGGGGCACACCCCACGCGCCGCCCGCTCCGCCGTAATCGACCATCATCTGTCCGCGCGGCCGAACTGCCGACGGGCCGATGGGCTCGAAACCGCCGGAGTTGCCCTGCGAGATCGCGCCCGCGTGCATCAGCTGCGCCATGATCGCGGCTCCGTCGGCGTGGACAGCCTCGACCACAGTCCGCCAACCTTCGACATGCTGGTCGGTCACCAGGCCTGGCTGATTGAAGTAGCCCTGGCTGTGGGTGGCATCGGTGTAGATGCCCTCGGTGGTGATCAAACCGAAACCGCCCGTGGCGAATTCACGGTAGTAATCGACCATCTGCGCGGTCGGCGTGCCATCGGGTTCGGCAGATACGCGCGTCATCGGAGCCACCGCCAGGCGATTGCGTAGCGGTAGCGCCGCGAGGTGGAACGGCTCCAGGGCCGGGTGGGTCAGATCGTGTTCAGTGGTCGTCAACGGGTCGACTCCTCGTCTGCTCGGGTTGCGTGCACGGCCCTGTGCCGAGCACGCGACGACGAGCCTTCCCGACCGTGTCGACAGGGACCAGTGCCCGGCGCACCACTGTTCCGGGATCCTGGGTCGGGCAGACCTAGCTTTGCCGGTCGCGCTCGATGAGCGTGCGCAGCGCCTGTTCGGTGCGACTGCCAGGCTTGGCGGTATAGGTCACCAGGGCGCGGACCCCCGGGTCGGCTATCGGTGAGAAGAATTCGTAGTCGAGTTCTACCGGGCCCATCTCGGGATGCTGGATGTAATAGGTGCCGAACGCCACATCGTTGACGTCATGAGCGGTCCAGAGCTCATCGAACTGTGGGCTGACCGAACGCATGCGATCGATCAGCGCGATGAGCGCGGTATCGCCGGGCCGGTGGCCGATCCGCAGGCGCAGATCGGTGGCGACCTGGCGGGCCAGGGCGGGGTGCTCGTCGGCGAACAGCGCGCGGGTGCGGGGATCCAGGAAAACCAGGTGCGTCCAGTTGCGCTGCTCGTCCGGAAGGTCGGCGAAATCGATCCCGAACAGCAATTCCGCCGCCCGATTCCACCCCAGCAGATTGGTGTGATGGCCGATGATGTAGGCCGGCACCGATTCGAGCGCGGCCAGGAGCACGCGCAGGGCCGGACGCAAGACCGGCGGGTTCGGCTCCACGGGGCCGACCAGCGATGGTGGTCGGGCCAGGTTGTGCAGGTGAATGCGCTCATCCGGGCTCAGTTGCAGGGCGGTTGCGACCGCGTCGAGGATCTCGGTGGAGACGTTCTCCAACCGTCCCTGCTCCAATCGAGCGTAGTAGTCGGCGCTTATACCGGCTACTTGCGCGAGTTCTTCGCGACGCAGGCCGGGCACGCGCCGCCGGGTGCCGAAGTAGGGGAGCCCGACCTCTTCCGGCCGGAGCCGTCCACGGCGTGAGGCCAAGAAACTGCCGATTTGCTCCACGTCGCCCACAAAGGGCGATTATAAGGTGGGTCGGTCAGGCCCCGGTTATCTGGTCATGGGTAGGGCAGGGGCTGGCTGCTGGATCCGGCACCGGTCACGCTGAGCACTGACACTGCGTACCGACCAGCGAAAGGACTGCCTGATGGCCGCCCGAATCCACAAAATCGCCACCGATCCCGATTGGTATCACCCTTATCGCATCTCCCAGGCCGTTGTGGCCAACGGAATGATCTATGTCTCGGGTCAGGCCGGTTTCACCGAGGACGGCACGACAGTGCCGGGAGGCTTCCGTGCACAAGGCCGCCAGGCCTTCCGCAATGTCGAGACCGTACTGGCCGCGTCGGGTGCGACCCTGACCGATGTGGTGAAGGTCGGCATCTTCGTTCGTGACATGGCTGCCAATCTTCCCGATGTGCTCGAACTGCGCGCCGAGTTTCTCGCCGAGCCCTATCCGGCGGACACCCTACTGGAAGTCTCTGCTCTGGCCCGGCCGGAATGGCTGATCGAAATCGAAGTGATCGCCCTCTCCCCGGTCGAAAGGTCCTCGTAGCAGCGGCCGACCGGCGGTCACCGCGCCGGGCCTGCCGTGCACAACCGGTGCGTAGCGTCGTCGGCCGACGATTCGAAATTCCATGTGATCCGATCCGCCGCGGTGGAGTGCAAGGTTCCGGAGATCCCGGGGCGGCACTCGCCGAGGCCGATGCGGACCGGCCGATCGGGCAGTCGGCCCCCAGTGCAATCCGCGATGGCCTGGCCACGGCTCCACGAGAACCCGCATTCTCGTGGAGACCGATCCGGGCCCGGTCGCGGGCGGTGCTGCCCGGGGTTCGGCTCCGTCGCCGTGATCTCCGTGATGGCGCGCAGTGATATCCGAGCAACTGCTGATCGGGCGAATGGAACGATGCGCGGTATCGCCCGGTGCTCCGGTGTCGGATCGGCGACCGGTGTCTGCACCTTGCGGTGCCGGGTCCGGCGTACGGGCGGCTCAGCCGTTGCGGGTGAGGCTCGGAGGCACCGATTCGGGCTCCGCGACCGGGACCGCGGCGCTCGGGTCGGTCATGATGTCGCGCCACCAGGAATCCAGCCGGCTGGGCTCCGGCCAGATCACGGGTGCGTGCTCGGCGGTCGATTCCACGTCGTTCTCCTCGGGGCCGGTGTTGTCGGGCATCCTTGCCTCCTGTACGCGTGGTGCGCCGGCGGGTCGCTGCGCGTATTCGTACGCTGCTCCGATTGCGCCGCCCCCCGTAACCGGTGTCGCCGGAAATTCCCGCGACCGAGCAACGTAGTGACAGCAGATCGCCGGACCCGCCCGGTACCAATGTGCCGCAATTCTAGCCTTTTTCGCCCCGGCTGCCCACGGATTGGAATCCGTGGGCAGCCGCCGGCTTATTCCTGGTGGAACCATCTGTCGCACGGTATTCTGGATGTGTCTGTGCGAGAACATCTTCCGATGCTACGTGACGCGCCGCCGCTGCCGGATTCGACAAAACGACCGGTTTGTAATATATGGCGAATGTATTGCGTGATGTATGCGCGCAATCCCGATTTAATGCCGGTGTAAATGTACTTTCATTTGATCGTGCAGAACGGGGTGGCATATGAAATCCCGGTGAAGAAATCCCCGGTCGGATGGCCGACCGAGCGCGGCGCCGCCGGGACCCGCCGCTTCGGGCGGCGGTGCTGAGTACACTGCCGGACATGTCGGTGGCGTCGTCGCGATCGCGGATCCCGGGGGAGGTCAACGGATACGAGGCGCGCTGGGAGCAGCACAATACCGAGCGTCAGTTGCGCATCCTGCGGGCCGCGGTCGAACTGCTGGAGGAGAAACCCCTGGGCGCCGACGTGCCCGTGCGGCAGATCGCCGAACGGGCCGGGGTCGCCAAGTCCGTCGTGTACCGGCAGTTCAGCGGCCGGGAGGATCTGGACCGGCGCATCCGGTCGTACCTGATCGACGATCTGGGGGCCGTGCTGGACGCGCAGCTGGACGTATCGTCCGGCTCGGTGCGCGAGATCATCACCCGGACGGTTCGCGCGGTCGCGGACTGGATGGGCGACCACCCCAATCTGGCCGCGTTCGCGCGGACCGGCCCGCCGGCCGGGGGGCCGGACAGTGTGGACGCGATCTCCAGCCTGAAGATCCGGATCACCGAGCGCTCACGTGAGCTGATCGATGCGATCGCCCGCATCATGGACGTGGAGTCGGCCGCGCTGGAGCCGGTGCCGTTCGCGGTGGTGACCATGGTCGAGGGGGTGCTGGCCGCGTGGGTCGCCGATCCGGAGCCGAGCCGGACGCGCGCGGAAATGGTCGCCGACCTCTCCGGCTACGCCTGGTACATCCTCGACGGCGCCGCCCGGACGGTCGGTGTGACGGTGGACCCGGACCGGGAACTGGCGCAGGTGGTCGCCCGACTGCGGGGTTCGTCCTCGTGAGTGTGCGAGTCGTCGACCGGGCCGAACGTCGTCGGTCGGCCCGGCCGTCCCGGGTCAGGCCACCGAGGCCCGAACCCGGCGTTCAGGTTCGCTGCGGTAGCGCGAGCGGTCGCCGTCGATTCCGAGTGCCCGCCACAGCCGCGCGGTGACCGGGTTCATCAGACCGAGCTCGTCGGCGAGGGCACGCATATCGCCGAAGTAGCCGGACAGGATCTTCCGCGAGTGCGGGCTACGCCAGAACGCCTCCTCGATCACCTCGCGTGGCACGTCGAAGCGGCGGGCGAACTCCGGCGGCGGCGCCATGATCTCGCCGGCCAGCCAGCGCAGCGCCAGCGGGAAGGACAGCCCGCACAGCGCTGTCGAGACCGGGCCGAGTTTCGCGATATGCGCGCGCAGGAATTCGCCCGCGAAGGAGATGTGGCGCGCCTCCTCGGCGATATGGATCTCCATCGTCCGGACCACCAGCGGCGGTAGGTTCGCGCCGTTGCGGATCATCGCCTTCTGGTAGTGGTCGATCGGCTCCTCGCCGCCCAGGATGCCCAGGAACAGCACCACATGCGCGTAGCCTCCGGCCACCCCGATGAACGGGGAGAGCGCCCGGAAGATCGGCCGCATGCCGGGGACATCGTCGCCGATGCGGTTCACCAGTTCCTGGAACATCTGGATGTGGTTGCACTCTTCGGTCATCTCGTGCAGGCAGTAGCGGAACTCCGGCGACCCGTTGGGCAGTTTCGCGATGTACTGCATCATCCCGCGGATGAGTACGGTTTCGAAGGCTGCGCCGACCTTGATGGCGTTGGCGATCCGCCAGCGGCCGATCTCGATCTGTTTCGCCGGCGGTAGTTCCCGGTACCAGCGGGTGGCGCCGAGCGGGTCGTAGTCGGGGGAGAGGATCCAGCGCGGATCGTCGCGGTCGAGGGCGAGTTCGGGCGCATCCCAATCGATGTCCAGATACGGATCGAACCGGCGGTGCACCGAGCCTTCCGACAGTGTTTCCAGCGTCTCGCGGTACCGGGTGTCCAGCTTGGGAGCCCGCGGCAGAGTCGACGGCGTCATCGGTGCCTCCTCGTGCGTATGGCGTACATCTCTCTATGGATGAATTTACCGGGACTCAGCGTCTCAGTAAATAGAGCGTGTAGAGCCGGGGCGCAATCGTGCCCTGTGGTGATGAGGGCGCAGGAGTGACGATGGTGTGCGCGAAAGCCGCGCTTCAGGTCATATCTCCCGGTCACGCGGGGGTGCGTGCGGGTGTGCGCCGGGGCCACGAGGCGGTGTGCCGACCGGGCGACGGCATCGGGCGGCTATTGCGCGGCGACAGTGTTCGTATGTACTCGCAGCGTCTCGATCCGGTCCCGGGTGGGGTGGAAGTCCAGGATCAGCAGCGCCGGTCCGGTGGGCAGATCGGCGCTGATCGTGACCGAACGACCCGCCGCCAGCGTTTTGCCCTGTCGCAGGCCGCGCGCTCGTACGGCCAACTCCGCGCTGCCGATCGACTCACCCGACCACAACCGCACCGTGTCGCGGTCGCCGGTCAGTGCGGTGACCGTCGCGGTATCACCCGCGGCCGCCGCCGCGCACAACCGGTGCGCGATCCGTTTCCCGGTGGCACCGATACCGGTGCACGCCCGCGCCATACCCGTCAGGCCGGGCACGCCTTGATTACGCAGCAGCAGGCCGCCGAGCCGGGTGCCGGCCCGCCATCCCTTCGGTCCGGTGCCCATGAGTTGCCCGACCATGGGCACCAGTTCCCAGTACGCGGCGAGATATCCGATCCGCAGGGTGCCGTCCTGTTCGACCACCTCGTAGCGCAGATGCATGGGTACCCGGACCCGGGCGCCGGTCGACATCGTGATGGTGATGGTGAGATCGCGCAACACGGTCGCCGGACCGGCGAAATCGTGTGCCACGTCGAACACGATGTCGTTGGGTGCGATGAAGGTGTCGTAGAACCGGGCGATCGCGTCGTACCCGGTGTGCGGGTCCGAGCCGACCGGATCATTGACCACCGCACCGGCGGCGAACAGGCCCACCCAGGCGGCCCGGTCGTGGGCCGCTACGGCGCGCGGAGACGCGAGAACGGCCTCGCGCAGATCCGCGGCGGTCGGTTCCAGCGGCACGGTGACTCCCTTCGGATGGCCGGAATTCGTTCCCACAATAGAACACGTTCTATGGGTGGCCGAGTGACGTAACCTGCCTGCTTGTGAAAATGTCGGTGCGGTGCGGCATCATCTGTGCACGCAGCTATTCGACGAACAAGTGAGATTGTCCGGAGTACCCCATGCCGTCGCGAACAACATCGAGCACGAAGCCGAAACCTCTGTCCGACAACGACCTCGAGCAGATCGCCGCGGAGATCGAAGCGGGGCGCCCGCCGATGGTCTGGTTCACCGCCGCGGCGGTGGGGGTCACCGAAGGCCGGTCGGGCAAGGTGGTCTCGCTCGGCGATCCCGCCGACGGTGACTTCCTGCAGATCCGGCCCACCGGGTCCAAGGATGTCCTGTCCTTCGGCCCCACCGAGGTCACGATGGTAAAACCCCAGCGTGACAAGCCGGCCGCCGCGCCACCCGCGCCCCCACCCGCCCCCGAGAAGAAGGAACCGCCCGTGACTCCCGCCGCGTCCCCGTCCACCCCCGCCCCCTCGGCCGCGGATCGGAAACCGGCGCCCGCCCCGGCGAAGAGTGCTGCCGCCGAGTCGAAGCCGGCCGGGGCGCCGCGGACCTCGGCCGCTGCCAAGGCTGCCAAGGCGCCGGCCGCGCGCAAGGCCAAGGCGCCGGAGGTCACCGTCACCATCAACGGCACCGGCGACGGTGAGTGGACTGTGGACGTCACCGCGGGTAAGAAGCGGACCGCGCGGGCGGTCCCGGTCACCGGTACCGCCGTGGCGCAGGCGGCGAAACTCCTGCCGCCGGAGGTGTCCGAGGTGGTGGACGGTCTGCTGGAATCGGTGCGGGGCGCTCAGGAAGCCAAGGTCCAGCAGCTCCAGGCCGAACTCGAGCAGGCGCGCAAACTTTTGGAAGAACTGACCGACTGATCCGCATCCGCCGATACGGACCCGTCTCCGGAGCCACCTCCGCGGGCGGGGTCCGCTCGGTCTCCGGGGCGGATGCGGCCGACCGTCCATAGACCGGCGGCCGTTGGGACGGACAAGTGCTGTGGCCTACCCGGTTCTGTCGAGGCACACGACAGTCGGCACTGCACTGCTTGTTCCGACGAACTGCGTTCGCGGCCGGGCGGGCTCGCCCCGCGGCGCCGGAGGCGGGCAGATCACACCGCTGTTTCCCGCGGTCGCCAGCCGCGGCGGCTCGATTCGGGCGGGGTGTACCGGATCGAGTCGTGGAACATGTAGCCGAATCCGCGCCGTTTCGCCTGGTACATGGCAGCGTCCGCGTCGCGGATGAGGTCGTAGATGCTGGCGTCGATATCGCGGGGGCCGCCGCAGGCCAGCCCGATACTGGCTGTCAGCGGTACTTCGCCGGTGCTGAGCTGGAACGGCTTCATGAACACACCCAGCAGGCGTTCGGCCATTTTGGTCGCTTCCATCCGCTCCAGCGGAGCAAGGACGACGAATTCGTCCCCGCCGTAACGGGCCACCACATCGTCGCGGCGCACGGTGGAGCGGATCCGGGTGGCTGCCTCGGCGATCAACTCGTCGCCGACGGTGTGCCCGTAACTGTCGTTGATCGCCTTGAACTCGTCGAGATCGATGAAGAGCAGACAGAGCGCGCGTTCGGCCCAGTCCCGGTGCTCACGATGCAGTACCCGCAGCAGCGCGGAACGGTTGAGCAATCCGGTGAGTGGATCGTGGTCGGCCTGGTACTGGGCGCGGCGTTCGCTGCGGGCGCTGTGGCCGATCGCGCGTTCGCTGCGGATGAGCAATCCGATGAGCAGCAGGGCGAGTACCGAGGACACGATGACCTGGTCGAGCGGGCTCAGCGGGGCTCGGGCCACCGGCACCAGGGAGGAGAGCACCAGGGCGACGGCGATAACGCTGGCACGCTGACGGGAATGGTGGATACGGATGGTGCGCGGCGCGCCCAGCGTCGTCATGGTCGGGTGCAGGGCCGCCGCCCCGGCCGCCAGATACGCGCCGATCAGGGGGAGGATCAGTACTTCCGGTGCCGTGTTCAGGGTCCCTGCCGCGACCAGTCGGTACCCGAGATCGGTCGCCAGCACTCCCGCGAGGGCCGTGTGCAACAGGCGGAGCGAGGTTTCCGAGCGGCTCGAGGTGGCCAACGAATGTGCCAGCAGGGTGAGCAGTAGCGCATCGCAGACCGGTAGGGCCACCGCCGTGATCGTGTTCGTGTCCGGGGTCTCGGAGTGCAGCACGGGTGCGATGAGGAAGATCCAGGACGCCAATAGCGCGCCGAGCCCGATCAGCCCCGAGTCCAGGACGACATCGGGATGGGCCCGCGCCTGCCGTGGCCGCAACCACATCAGCGCCGCCAGACCGGAACCCAGGTAACCGGCCAGCGTGCAGATCTCGTCCAGAGGGGTGGACGCGTAGCCGGTCAGTTCCCGCAGCACGGTTCCGGTCGCGAAGGGGAGTGTGGCCCCGGCCAGCAGATACCACGGCAGAGGATGTGACGGACGATGCCGGCGTAGGCCGAAGCAGATCATGCCGACGGTGCCGGCCGCCGCGAACAAGGTGACCGCTACCGACAGCGGACGGGACCCGAGTATCGGATGCACCAGGAGCGGCGCGCCCACCAACACGGAAAACGCTGCGCCATAACGTATCCGGTGGATACCGTGCTGCCCTGCTCCCTGCGGTTCGCTGATGATCATCAGCCCCCCTTTGATCGCTCCATTCCCGGTGAAATCGAGCCGCGTCGCAGGCCTGGGTCCTTATCTGTCTGTCGTGCTCTACCTGTCCATCGAGCGGCGGCTGACGCAAACCGAGTGTTCCTGTACGAGGGGATGTCCGAGCCGTCCGCAGTGCGTGCGGCCCACCAAACCTGGACTATGGATCCGATGATGACACGCAGTGTCGAATTTGTCGCTCTCTTGGCACAACAACGTCGTAACAGGTGTCTCGATGGTGGCGGCGCGGCGGTTCTCGGGCAGCGGCGGGCGGCTCGTACGGTAGTCCGGTGACCGAATGCGAGGAGAGCACCGGCGGGCGTCGTCGATGGTCGGCGCCGGGCCGGGTCAACCTGATCGGCGAGCACACCGACTACAACGACGGCTTGGTGTTGCCGATAGCGATACCCCTGGTGGTCACCTGCGAAGGTGCCCGGCACGCCGATGATCTGGTCCGGGTGGGCTCACGCCAGCGGCCGGGTGAATCGGTGCGGCTCCCGGCCGCGGCGCTGGCCACCGAGCGGGACCTGCTGCCGGGCTGGGCACGGTACCCGCTCGGCGTGGTCGCGGAGTTCGGGCGCCGCGGCCACGGGATCGAAGGTGTGGAACTGGATTTCGACGGCGCCGTCCCGGCCGGGGCCGGGCTGTCCTCGTCGGCGGCGCTGTGCTGTGCCGCCGCGGTGGCGGTGCGCGATCTGTGCGCGCCGGAGGTCGGCGACCGGGAACTGATCGATATCGCCCGGGCCGCCGAGAACGACTACGTGGGTGCGCCCACCGGCATCCTGGATCAGGCGGCATCCATCCTGTGCACCGCGGGACACGCCCTGTACCTGGATGTACGTGCCTTCGGTGCCTCCGATTCGGGTGGTTTCGAACGGATTCCGTTCGATCTCGCGGCCACCGGCCTGCGGCTACTGGTCATCGATACGGGGCAGACCCATGAGCACGCGGCCGGCGGGTACGGCGCCCGTCGTGCCGAATGCGCCGCCGCGGCGGCGGCTCTCGGGGTCGCGTCGCTGCGCGATATCGCCGACGCCGGGCAACTGTCCGGTCTCACCGATCCGGTGCTGTACCGGCGGGCGCGACATGTACTCCGCGAGAACGACCGGGTGCGCGCGGTGGCGGAACTGCTGCGCTCGGGAGCCGACCCGCGTGAAATCGGTCCGCTGCTCGATGCGGGACACGACTCGCTGCGAGACGATTTCGAGGTGTCCACCGCGGTGCTGGACGCGGCGGTGGACGCCGCTCGCGCGGCCGGTGCCCACGGGTCGCGGATGGTCGGGGGTGGTTTCGGGGGCAGCATTATCGCCCTGGTCGATACCGCTGCCGCCGGCCGGGTCGAGCAGGCGGTCCGGGAACGTCTCGCGAGCATGGGCTTTCCCGACGCGCGGGCCATCGAGGCCGTGGCCGGTCCGGGCGCCGGCCCGGTGGGTTGAGGAGGTTCGGCCGGTCGAGAAGGTTCGGCACCGCGGCGATCACGGCACCGAACCTTCTTGCTCAGGCCGCCGGACGTGCGCGGCGCAGCGCGCCGACGAGGATGTCGACCAGGAGGAAGGCCAGCAGGCTCAGGCCGAACACCGGAGCGAACCAGCCGATCAGTGCGGCCGCGGCGAGCACCGGCACCGCCAGGACCGCCGACCGGCGCAATGCCCCGCGGCGCGGTGGCCTACCCACCGCGAAGGTGCGGCCCGGGGCGGCGGGCCGGCGCCGCCACCACATGAGGTATCCGCGCACGATCACCGTGATCAGCCCGATCGCCGCTGCCAGCAGCAACAACTGGTTGAGCACGCCGAACATCAGGCCCATATGGAGCTGGATGCCCCAGTTGGCCATCTTGGCCATGAACGGCCAGTCGGAGTAGGGGAGCCGATCGGTGACGGTGCCGGTGGCCCCGTCGACGGCCGCGGCATCGGCGGTGAGTGTGCCCGACAGCCGCCGCTCCTTCACCGCGAACGCGGTGCCGTCGGTCGCCGGGATCGTGATCTCGGCGGGACGGGTGACTCCGGCCTGGCGTGCCGCGGCGAGGACCCGATCCAATTGCTGGATCCGATCCGCCGGCACCGAATGCCCGGCCGGGTGACCGCCGTGATGATCGCCGTGCCCGGTATCGGCCGGCGCCGCCGACCCGGGCAGCGCGGTCGCGACGACAGGTGTGGTCCAGCCGAGGTTCTCCCGGAGTGCCTCGATATTGGCGCCGGCATAGGTCGACCAGGTGAGTCCGGTGGCCGAGAGCAGCAGCACCGCCGGGAGAATCCACACCCCGACCACCGCATGCCAGTTCAACCGGCGTTCCCGTGTGATCGCGCGGTTCGGGACGAACAGCCACCGCGCCGCGTTACGCTGCCGCCGGCTGCGTACCCGCCGGATCCACAGGGCGAGCCCGGCGAGCGCGATCAGCCACAGCCAGGAGGCCGCCAGTTCGGAGTACAACCGGCCGGGTTCGCCGAGATGCAGATGGCGGTGCATCTGGGACACCCACGCCCGGAAGGGCAGCGCACCGGAACTGCCGTACACCACCGATTCGCCCACCGGCCGCGCGGTCACCGGATCGACGAAGACGGCGCGCCGCTCGGATTCGCCGAGGGTGGGATCGCTGAACAGCACCCGGGTGGTCTCACCCGGTGCCGGCGCGGGTGCGACCGCCACCGGTGTGAGATGCGGCCGGACCGCGGTTCCGGCGGTCACCTGGTCGGCCAGCGGTCGCTCGGGGCCACGGGAATCCACCGTCAGCAGATCCCGGTTCACGAAGGATTCGATACTCGGCGCGACGGCGTAGAGGCCGCCGGTCATCGCCGCGATCAGGAGAAAGGGCCCCACGAAGAGGCCTGCGTAGAAATGCAGCCGCAGCGCGAGCGCGCGGAACGCGCCTCTTCCCGGCCGGGGTGAATCGGTCGCCGTAGCGGTGCCCGCGGGCGCCGCGGGGACCTCGGTGGTACTCATCGGTGTTACCTGCGTCCTGTGCCGGCCCGGCACCCGGCCGGAGGTAGACGGGTGCGCGGGGACGCGGCGCGCACCGAGAACTCGGGTCGCCGCGCTGAGAGAACCGGCCGGGGCCATGGGCGCGGGTGCGTGCGGAGATCACCGCAGCGGCAGTCGGCGCCCGGCCGGGACGGCCGGGTGGAAGATCAGATCGGCACAGCCCGAGGCGGTGCCCGGGTGCGGCCCGTCTCGGCCGCGAGGATCCACGCGACGACCCGGTCGCGGTGCAGTAGACGCAGCGGGGGTGGATCCGGGAGTACCGGTGGCCGGGGCGCGACCGGCACCAGGCGCGCGAGGGCGGTCGCCATGACCCGGTAGGCGAATTCGGCGCCGCGCACGACCACCGCCGCGGCGCAGGCGACGACGAAGTGCGCCGTGAGCATGGTGGGGTTCGGCTGGAGGTCACCGTGGTGCAGATGGCCGGAACTCCAACCGAGGCTCAGATGGCCGAGCAGTTGCCCGGCCGTCAGCGCCGCGGCGAGTCCGGTGGTGCCGGTGCGCAGCGGGCGCAATCCGGTGACCAGGGCACCGACCGCCGCCGCCGTCAGCGCCAGCAGGACGACCGCGGTCCCGTCGGGCGAACTCGTCCGGTCTGCCCAGCCGTGCGCGGCCACCGAGACGGCCCCCGAGATCAGGCCGGCCGCCGCACCGCGGACGCGGGCGGCGCCGAGCTGGTCCACCACATAAGTGGAACCGAACCTGATACGCACCAGAGGATGATATCGGACCCCCGCCCTGCCTGCGGCGCAGCCGATATCCGGAGTGGCTCCGGGATTCAGCTGCCGGGTTCCAGTTCCATCAGTGGTTTCCGCAGCAGTTTCCCGGTGGCGTTGCGTGGCAATTCGTCGAGGAACACCACTTCGCGCGGGACCTTGTAGCGGGCCAGATTCGCCTTGACGTAGTCCTTGATCTCCTCGGCGTCGCGTGCCGAATCCGGCCCCGGGACCACCACGGCGCGCAGCCGTTTGCCGAACTCCCGATCGTCCACGCCGACCACCGCGGCCTCGAGTACATCGGGCCGTTCGGCGATGAGGTGTTCCACCTCCTGCGGGAACACGTTCTCGCCACCGGAGACGATCATGTCGTCGTCGCGGCCATCGATGAACAGCAGACCGTCGGAGTCGAGATGCCCGACATCGCCGCTGGACATCATGCCGTCGACGGTCTCCTTGGTACGTCCGTCGGTGTAGGCCTTGAAGGCGTGCGGGTTGTCGATGAAGATCGTGCCGGTGACATTCGGCGCGGTGATCCGCTTGCGGTTCTCGTCGTAGAGGGCGATCCGCACCCCGACCGGCGCCCGGCCCGCGGTGGCCGGCGATTTCTTCAGTTCCTGCGGCGTGGCCACGGTGATCACCGCGCATTCGGTGGAGCCGTACAGGTTGTACAGCACCTCGCCGAAGTGTTCGCCCGTACGCACCACCACATCGGGCTGGATGGCCGAGCCCGCCGCGAAGATCACCCGCAGCGACGAGACGTCGTAGCGATCGAGTACCTCTTTCGGCTGGTCCAGGATGCGTTGCAGCATGGTGGGCACCACGACCAGTGAATCCGCCCGGTACCGGGCGATATTGGCCAGGGTGAGTTCGGGGTCGAACCGGCGCTGCTGGAACACGACCCGGTTGCCCAGCGCCAGGCCGAGGGAGAACTGGGACAGTCCGGTGCCGTGGAAGATGGGCGCGGCCATCACCATGGTGCCGTCGGTCGGCAGCGGCACCCGGTCGATGAACTGGGCGGTGATGAACGGGCTGACCTTGTCGCGCGGGGCGCCCTTGGGTGTGCCGGTGGTGCCGCTGGTGAGGATGACCGTCCCACCCGGTTTGTCGGGGGCCGCCAGGGGTGCGGTGGACTGTCCCGCCGAGACGGATTCGACCGTCGGGATCGCCGGGTCGGCATCATCGGATTCGTCCACCCAGGTGAGGATGCGCGGGATCTCGGCGGGGATGGCGCTCATCAGGTCGAAGAACTCGCTGTCGTGCAGTACGGCTTTGATCTTCTCGCGTTCGGCCACATCGGCGAACTGCGGTTTGGCGAAGCCGGTGTTCATCAGGACCGCGCGCAGGCCGAGTTTGCCGGCGGTGAGCATACTCAGCACCATGCCGCGGTGGTCGCGGGCCAGGACGGCGACCACATCGCCGGGCCGCAGTCCGCGTTCGGTGAGGCCGCGGGCGAAGGCGTTCGAGCGGTCGTCGAGTTCGCGGAAGGTGAGTTCGCCGGACTCGTCCACGATGGCCGGGGAGTCGGGGCGGGTCTGCACGGCGTGCATGACCACACCGGCGAACGGGCCGTACTTGGTCGCATTGCTCATCGACCGGAGGGCGTGGTCGAGCCGCAATGGATCGAAGAGGCCGCGTTTGCGCATGACGTTCACGGCCAAAGCGATATCGCCGGCTCTGCGAACGGGGCCGGGCAGCGACAATGTCATCGGCGACAACCTTCCGCGGTGTACCGCCGGGAACGGCGGCTACCTCCTCGAACTCCTGTGCACCGCCAACCCTAGCAACCGTCGCGGGGACCGCCAGGTCATTGTCTCGGACAGTAGGGAAACCGGGATACTACTGTGAGAATTCCCGGTTTCCCGACCAGAAGAGATGTCAGACCTCGTATTCCACCAGCACCCGGCGCAGCAGTTTGCCGGTCGGGTTGCGGGGCAGATCTTCGAGGAAGACGACCTCGCGCGGCACCTTGTACCGGGCCAGGTTCTCCTTGACGTAGGTCTTGATCTCGGTCTCGTCCGGGGTGTGCCCGGGTTCGGGGACGATGAACGCGCGCAGTCGCTTCCCGAACTCCACGTCGTCCACGCCGACCACCGCGGCGTCGAAGATATCGTCACGCTCGAGCAGCAGGTTCTCGACCTCCTGCGGGAACACGTTCTCCCCGCCGGATACGATCATGTCGTCGTCGCGGCCGTCCACCATGAGCAGGCCGTCCTCGGTGAAATGGCCGACGTCGCCGCTGGACATGTAGCCGTCGATGATCTGCTTGTGCCGGCCGTCGGTGTAGCCCTCGAAGGGCGCGCCGCTGCGGACGAAGATCCGGGCGGTGACATTCTCGGCGGTCACGGCCTTGTCGTTCTCGTCGTAGAGGCGGACATCGCAGGTGAGCGGCGGGCGGCCGACCGTCCCGGGGGCCTTGGCCAGATCGGCCGGCTGGGCCACCGTGGCGATGGCGACCTCGGTGGAGCCGTAGAGGTTGTACAGCACGTGCCCGAATGCCTCGGTCGCCTTGACACACAGCTCCGGTGACAGCGCCGAACCCGCCAGGACGATCCCCTTCAGCGAGGAGATGTCGTACTTCGCCCGGACCTCGGCGGGCAGTTCCACCATCCGGTGCAGCATGGTCGGTACCGCGACCAGCAGTTCGGCCTTGTGGTCGGAGATCATCTTCAGCGTGGCCTCGGCATCGAACCGGCGCCGCATGACGATCTTGTTGGTGAGACCGATGCTCACCAGGTAGGTACCCAAACCGGTGCTGTGGAAGATCGGCGAGACGATGACGACGGTGCCGCGCTTGGGGAACGGCATCCGGTCCAGGAACTGCGCGGTCGCCACCGGGCTGGCCTTCTCCCGCGGCGCGCCCTTCGGCAGGCCGGTGGTACCGCTGGTAAGGATGATGAATCCACCCGGTTTGGCCGGTACCGGCAGCGCCTCGGTGCCGTTCTCGGCGATCAGATCGTCCAGTGTCCGGGCGCCCTCGGGAATTTCGGTGCCCTCGTCGACCCAGGTGAGGAATCGGGGCATATCCGCGGGCAGCGCGTCGAGCAGGCCGAGGAATTCGCTGTCGTGCAGAACCGCCTTCACCTGCTCCCGTTCGCACACCTCGGCGAACTGCGGTTTGGCGAAACCGGTGTTCAGCAGCGCGATCTTCACGCCGAGCTTGCCCGCGGCGGCCATGGAGAGGATCAGTCCGCGATGGTCTCGGGCGAGGATGCCGATCACGGTCCCCTCGGTGATTCCCGCGGCGCGCAGTCCGTGGGCGATCTTGGTGGACTGCTCATCCAGTTCGCGGTAGGTCAGCTCACCGCGTTCGTCGGCCAGTCCGGGTGCGTCCGGCGCGATGCGCGCGGAGTGCATGATCAGGGTGGCCTGCGGGATGTAGGTCTTGGAATCCTTCAGCGTTCGCAGCGTTTCCCCCGGATTCCTCAGATCGATGAATCCGCTGGACTGCAGCAGCCCGTATGCCTTGACGACTTCCAGCGTGTGCGCCAGGTTCACCTTCGAACACCTCCACAGATCCTCGCGTCGGCACTCGACCTAGCGATTCCGAACGGCATATCGGTGGCCACCGTAGCAGTGAAAGTGTAATCGCTCACACCGTACGCTCCGGACAAAAAAGACATCCGCGAGCGGTCGCCGCGATGGCCGGTGCGGGCGGGCGTCGACAATTCGACGCCCGCCCGCACCGGCCCGCCGGCCTCGGGTCAGTTGTAGACCGAGCCCAGCGACGGGAAAGTGATGTCGCCGCGCACGTACTGGAACCCGTCCGGGTGCTCCGCGCTCACCGGCACCGGCCAGCGGTGCCACAGGTTGCCGTACACCGCGGCCACGATCAGGCCCGGGCCCGGATCGATCGGCCGGGTGCGGATCGTGGTGTCGGCGATGATGTCCCGATGCTCGGTGAGCTGCTCGATACCGCTGCGGCCGTTGTTGAGGTTGAGCCAGACGACATCCAGCCGCGCGCCCGTCTGATCCGGGGCGATCGTGCCCGGTCCGCCGAAGAACGCGAACCGGAAGCCGTCGACGTTCAGTGACAGGCCCGAGCCGTACATTCCCGGGCCGCCGCCGCGGCCCACAGTGGATTCGGCCGGGATCTGGAACGGCTGCGCGGGCAGGGCGGCATCACGGGCGGCCGTGGCAACCCGCGGGTCGCCGAGCAGCCGGGATACTGCCTGCTCGGCGGCTGGATCGCCCGCCGCGGCGGTGTGCAGGGCCTGAGTTGCCGAAGTCCAATCGACCTGGGCGGGTTCGGCGGTCGCGTGCCCGGTGAACAGAAGGGTGGCTGCGGCTGTCCCCACGGCAGAGGTGAGGAGCCGACGGGTAAAGGCCGATATGCGCATAACCAGTCTCCTTGCAGGGTGATGTCCGGAGTACTGCTCAGTGACTCGGTGTGGGTGCTGCGTGGTGGAACTCGTGCCGGCGCGGCGGAAGAGCGGATCCGGTGGCACCGATCGTTCGATCGAACAAACACTGTCACTAGGTCCCGGTGCTGTCCAGGACCGCCGCGCGGCCGGTCGGTCGCGGTTTCGTATCCGATACCGCCGGATCAGCCGGAGTGACCGCGAGCTGGAGCAACTGCTGCAGGGTGTGCTGGTCCTGCTGGGTGAGGGGCCGTAACGGCGAATCGGCCGCGACCAGGTCGAGTAGTCGGGTCCGTAGTTCGCTGGCGTCTGCTCGCCTTGGGTGCCGCCCTGCACACGCCGCTACAGGTCCGGTATCCGCACTGGTCCTCGGACGCGGACCACGATCGGGTCGGGTAGGCAGGCACAGGCGCGCCACCGGCTGGTCGACGAATCGCCGCCACCGGTGACCTGGCCTTCGGTAACCATTTCGCTGAAGTCGTGTTCGGTACATTCGCCCGCGACGGCGCCGGCCGTAGCCCGTGGGTGCCGCTGCCGTGACTGCCGGGCGGCTCCGACGTCGCCCGGAAGCGATATGGACCGGTGTGCGCCCGCCGGACGAGCTCACACCGGCCCACCTGCCGCCTACTTCAGTTCGGCGCTGGTCTTGCCCAGAACCCGGCGGGCGACGATGAGCTGCTGGATCTGCTGGGTGCCCTCGAAGATGTCGAGAATCTTCGAGTCCCGGCCCCACTTCTCCAGCAGCAACCGCTGCGAGTAGCCGACCGCGCCGGCCAGTTCGACCGACTTCAGCGTCACATCGGTGCCGGTGCGACCCGCCTTCGCCTTGGACATCGAGGCCTCGAGCGAGTTGGGCTTCTTGTTGTCGGCCATCCAGGCCGCCCGCAAGGCCAGCAGGTACGCGGATTCGTAGTCGGCTTCCATTCGCAGGAACTCGGCCGCTGCCGCGTGCTGATTGTTGGGCGGGGTGTCGTAGGAGATCTCGATACCCGCGTCGGTGAGGATGGTGCGCAGTTCCTCGAGCGCGGCGCGGGTGACGCCGATGGCCATGGCCGCGACCATGGGCCGGGTGTTGTCGAAGGTCTGCATGACCCCCGCGAAACCCTTCTCCACGTTCACTTCCGGGCTGCCGAGGATATTGTCCTTCGGGATCCGGCAGTCCTGAAGCAACAGCACCGCGGTATCGGAGGCCTTGATACCGAGCTTGTGTTCGAGCCGGGCCACCGACAGACCGGGAGCGTCCCGCGGGACCACGAACGATTTGATGGCGGCGCGGCCGAGGCTGCGGTCCACCGACGCCCACACCACGATATGGGTGGAACGCTGCCCCGCGGTGACGAAGATCTTCTCGCCGTTGAGCACCCATTCGTCGCCGTCGAGAACGGCGGTGGTGGTGACCGCGGCCGAATCGGATCCGAAGCTCGGTTCGGTGATAGCCATCGACGCCCACACCTTGCCGAACCGTTTCAGCTGTTCGTCGGTGGCCACCGCGGCGATCGCGGCATTGCCCAGCCCCTGGTATGGGATGGACAGCATCAGTCCTACATCGCCCCAAGACGTTTCCAGGGCGTTGAGCAGCGCCGACATATTGCCGCCGTTGGCGTTGACAAGCACAGCGGTGGAAGGCGCCTCGTCGTCGGAGCGTCCGCCGCTGGCCCCGCTGATCTTCTGCGTGCCCGAATCGCTGAGTCCGTCGACCATGGCGGCCATGGTGTCGAGTTCCACCGGGTATTCGTGCTCGCCGAGATCGTATTTGCGCGAGATGGGCCGGAAGATCTGCGCGGCCACCTGGTGCGCCTGATTGGCACTGGCCCGCAGTTTCTTGGGAAGTTCGAGATTGATCATGGAGATCTCCTGGGAAAAGAGCTGTGACTGCGCCGGGAACTCAGACCAACACCACGCCCTCGGCGACCGCGATACCCCTCAGATCGCGGTACCAGCGTTCGACCGGGTGTTCCTTGGTGAAGCCGTGGCCGCCGAGCAACTGGACACCGTCCAGTCCGAAGCGCATACCCTTGTCCGCCGCCAGCTTCTTGGCCAGCGCCGCTTCGCGGGCAAAGGTGAGGCCCTGTTCGGCGCGGGCGGCGCCACGCAGCGTGACCAGGCGCAGACCGTCGAGTTCGATGGCGATATCGGCGACCATGAACGCGACCGCCTGGCGGTGGCTGATCGGTTCGCCGAAGGCTTCCCGCTCGTTGACGTAGGGGATCACGTAGTCCAGTACGGCCTGCCCGGTGCCGGTGGCCAGCGAAGCCCAGCCGAGGCGGGCGAGCTGGACGGCGTCGCGGTAGTCGGCCGCGTGCTGCGCGGCATCGCCCTCGCCGAGGACGGCGTCGGCGGCGAGGGCCACATTGTCCAGGACCAGCCGGCCCAGGCCGGCCGCGCGCAGACCCATGCTCGGATCGGCTTCCACCGACAGGCCCTCGGCGTCGGATTCGACCACGAACAGGGCCGGTCGGCCGTCGAGTTCGGCGCCCACGATGAAGATCTCGGCGTCGGCGGCCGCGGGAACCAGGCTCTTCACCCCGGTCAGCCGGTATCCGCTGGGGGAGCGGACCGCCTTGGTCTGCAGAGCGAAGGGGTCGAACAGGGCCCGCGGTTCGCTGATGACCACGGAGGCCTGCGGGACGTTCTCACCGGTGAAGGCCGGCAGATAGGTCTGCTGCTGAGCGTCGGTACCCCATTGGGACAGCGCGACCGCGACACCGCTCGGTGCGAGCATCGGCAGCGCGAGACCCATATCGCCGTGCCCGAGCGCCTCGGCGACCATCGCATTGGTGACCGCGCCGCGTTCGGTGGCCGCGCCCTCGAGCTCTTCGGGCACATTGATGAGGGTGATACCCAGTTCCGCGGCCCGGCCGAGCAGATCGGCCGGCGCGGCGGCGGCATCATCGGCGTCGTGCGCGGCCGGACGCAGGATCTCGGCCGCGAACTCACGTACCGTCTCGACGATCATCTGCTGTTCGTCGGTGGGGGTGAGGTCGAAATAGTCCTTGGTCTTCGACTCGTTGTCCGGGAGCCGTTTGGGTGCCCCGCCTCCGGCGACCTTGTTGAAGGCACGGGTGGCCGCGCCGAGGGTGCGGAATCCGGTTTTGGTGCTCTGGTAGGTGACCCGGTCGATCGGCTTGCGCAGGTTGTACTTCTCGGCCAGCTCCGAACCGGTGATGGTCGACATGACCCGCATGGCGGCGCCCATCCAGTCCCGTTTGGGTTGGTGCAGGCCCACCCCGTTCTCCTGGCGGACGCCGCCCGGCGACCGCCGCTCGGTAGCGCTGTCTCGAATGCTCATCATCACCTGTTTCTCGCGCGGGGGTGAGGGTCGGACCCCGAGGTATCTTACTGCGGAGTAAGGCTATCTTACTGCGGAGTAAGAAAGGCGTCGAGTGGTCCGTACGTCCTGGTGCGCGGACGCGCGCGGGGAACGCGCAGGTGATGAAGCCGAGAACGCCCGCCCCGGAATCCGGGGCGGGCGTTCTCGGTCACCGGAGTTACCGCGGGTGGGAGATGTCGTCACCCGGACCGCGGACTCCGGCCGGCTATTCCCGCACGTACCAGCGCAGGGTCGCGTAGGCGGTGAGACCGGCGAACAGCACGCCGACCGGCATCACCATGAGCGCGGTGGTGAAGATGTCGTCGAAGGTGATCTGCGGGAACACATTGCTGGCGAACAGATCGCCCAGGGCCCGGTCGATCACCAGTGGCCGGGCCACGAACAGGCCGGCCGTGGCCAGCAGACCGCCCGCCAGCGCGGCGGCCACCGCCTCCAGGAGGAACGGCAGCTGGGTGTACCAGCGGGTGGCGCCCACCAGGCGCATGATGCTCACCTCCGTACGCCGGGTGAAGGCCGCGATCTGCACCATATTCGCGATCAGCAGCAGCGCCGCCACCGCCTGCAGCAGCGCCATACCGAACGCCGCGTTGCGCAGGCCGTCGAACAGGCTGACCAGCCGGTCCACGATGTCCTTGTCGTTGCGGACCATACCGACGCCGGGCCGCTCGTAGAACTGCTCGTAGATCGTCGGGTACAGCGACGCGTCGGTCATCTTGACCCGCAGCGAGGCCGGCAGTGGCGTCTCGCTCACGTATTCGGCCAGTTCCGGCTGGTCCTTGAAAGTTTTCTCTTTCGCCTCCCGGACCGCGCCGTCCCGGTTGAGGTACTGCACGTTCTGCACGCCGTCGACGGCCTCGAGATCGGCCATGAGCGTCCGGCACGGATCGTTCACACAATCCGGATCGGTCGCGGAGACGTCCTCGGTGAGATACAGCCGTACCTCGAGTCGGTCCAAGAAGTACTGTTCGGTCTTGTCGGCGATCCGCACCGCCAGCAGACCGCCACCCAGCATGGTCAGCGAGACCGCGGTCGTCAGGATCATGGCGACGGTCATGGTGACATTGCGGCGCAGTCCTTCGGAGACCTCGCCGAACAGGAATCCCGCCCGCATTACCGGCGCACCTCGTAACCGCCGTCGGCCTGATCGCGGACCAGATGACCCTCGTAGAGTTCCACCACCCGCCGGCGCATACCGTCCACGATCAGTGGATCGTGGGTGGCCATGAGCACGGTGGTGCCCATCCGGTTGATGTGCTCGAGCAGCAGCATGATCTCGTAACTCGTCTCGGGGTCGAGGTTGCCGGTGGGTTCGTCGGCCAGCAGGACCAGCGGCCGGTTGACGAAGGCCCGGGCGATGGCGACCCGCTGCTGTTCGCCGCCGGACAGTTCGGTGGGCAGCCGGTCGGCCTTACTGCCCAGCCCGACCAGTTCCAGTACTTCGGGCACGGTCCGGTCGATGAACTGTCGTCGTTTGCCGATCACCTCCAGCGCGAAGGCCACGTTCTGGGCGACGGTGCGCTGCTGCAGCAGCCGGAAATCCTGGAAAACACATCCGATCCGCTGCCGCAAACGCGGCACCCTCCGCCCCGGCAGCCGGTCGACACGGAAATCCGCGACCGAGATCTCGCCCGCGGTCGGTGTCTCCTCTTTGAGCAGCAACCGCATGAAGGTCGATTTACCCGAACCCGACGGACCGATGAGGAAGACGAACTCACCCTTGTCGATATGGACGGTGATGTTTTCCAGCGCTGGTCGCGTAGCGGTCGGATACGACTTGCTGACGTTGCGCAGGGTGATCACGAGGAGTCAGTGTAACCATTCGATAACGAAGCGGCCCGCGGGCCGTGTCGTACCCGCTAGCGTGCCGGAAGTACCTGGACAGGGACCTGATGGACGGCGGGTACGGCGGGGGCGGGCTCCGGTTTCGCGGGCGTGATCTGGTCCGGTTTGACGAACAGGTACAGCACGAAGGTCGCCACCCAGCCGCACGCCAGGATCAGCGTGGATCTACGGGCGCGCATGCAGGCCCTCCCGGCGCATGGCCGCGGCCACGCGCACCCGTAGCTCGCGACTCACCTCGAACTGTTTACCCGGCAGCGTCCGGGCGACCATCCGGATGTTCATCTGGTCCACGGTCAGGTCCTCCACGCCCATCACCGTCGGCTCGTCGAGCAGCAGCGGTTCGAGGCGGGGGTCCCGGTAGGCCTCGCCGCCCACTTCGTGCAGCACTTCGTTGATCCGGATGATATCGGCACTGGCCGAGACCGGTACATCGATCGCGGCCCGGGCCCAATCCTTGGACAGATTGGTGACTTTCACGATCTGGCCGTTCGGCACGGTGATCACCTCACCGTCCGGGTTGCGCAATTTGGTGACCCGCAGCGTCACATCCTCGACCGTGCCCTCGGCCGGATCCTGGATACCGGTCACCGCGATCCGCACCACATCGCCGAACCCGTACTGCCGTTCGGTGATGAGGAAGAACCCGGCCAGGATGTCCTGCACGATGCGCTGCGCGCCGAAACCGAGCGCGGCACCCAGGACCGCCGCCGGTGCGACCAGGCCCGACATCGAGAATCCGATCCGCCCCAGGACCTCCATGGCGACGAGCACGTAGGCCACGGTGAGCACCACCCAGGTGAGCACCTGCGCCAGCGCGTGCCGGTGCTTGGCCTCCTCGGAGCGGACCAGCGCGTCGCCGCCGCGGAACCCGGAATCGATCTTCTGGGTGACCCGGTCGCGCAGGTAGGTGGCGAAGCGGGCGAACAGCATCGCCCCGAGGATCAGCAGCACGATCTCCAGGCCGGACGACCGCAGCCATGAGGTGACCTCCGAAGACAACGCCGGCGCGGCCAGCGACAGCGCCCCCTCCGCATGCATCAGACCACCTGCTCTCCCGTGCATCACCGAAACGGCTTGCGACGTCCCGGATCCGGGTCCGCTAGCTCTCCTGCAGCACTGTACTCATCCGCCAGCGGATCCCGGATTCGATGAATCCGTCGATATCGCCGTCGAGTACCGCCGAGGGATTGTTGACCTCGAAGTTCGTGCGCAGATCCTTGACCATCTGGTACGGGTGCAGCACATAGGACCGCATCTGGTTGCCCCAGGACGCGCCCTCGTTGGTCTTGAGCGCATCCATCTGGGCGCGCTCCTCCTGTCGTTTGCGTTCCAGCAGTTTGGCCTGCAGCACCCGCATGGCCGACACCTTGTTCTGCAGCTGGGATTTCTCGTTCTGGCAGGTCACCACGATCCCGGTGGGAATATGGGTGATCCGGACCGCCGAGTCGGTGGTGTTGACGCTCTGGCCGCCGGGTCCGGAGGACCGGTACACATCGACCCGGATATCGGTTTCCGGGACCTCGATATGGTCGGTGGTCTCCACCACCGGCAGCACCTCGACCTCCGCGAAGGAGGTCTGGCGGCGGCCCTGGTTGTCGAACGGGCTGATCCGGACCAGCCGGTGCGTGCCCATCTCCACCGAGAGGGTGCCGTAGGCGTACGGCGTCTTCACCGCGAAGGTGGCGCTCTTGATACCGGCTTCTTCGGCATAGGAGGTGTCGTAGACCTCGACCGCGTACTTGTGCCGGTCGGCCCAGCGGATGTACATGCGCATCAGCATCTCGGCCCAGTCGGCCGCGTCCACGCCGCCCGCGCCGGAACGGATATTGACCAGCGCGTCACGTTTGTCGTACTCGCCCGACAGCAGGGTGCGGACCTCGAGCGCCTCCACATCGGTGTGCAGCGCGGCCCGTTCGGCGTCGGCGTCGGCCAGTGCGCTGGTCTTCGCCTCGCCTTCTTCCTCCTCGGCCAGCTCGTAGAGCACCGGCAGATCCTCGAGCCGCTGCCGTAACTCCTCGACTCGGCGCAGTTCGCCCTGGGCGTGCGAGAGCTCGCTGGTGACCCGCTGCGCGTGATCCTGGTCGTTCCAGAGCTCGGGATCGGCGGCCTGGTGCTCCAGTTCGTCTATGCGGCGGCGCAGCTCCTCGATATCGAGGACCGATTCGACGGTCTTGAGGGTTGCGTCGAGTTCGGCGAGGTCGGCGGTCACGTCTGGATGCACGGTGTTCAAGGCTACTAGGAGCGTCCGTCGCGGTGTACCGCGCGGCCCGCGGAAACCGCCGCCGGTCAGCTCGGGACGGCCCGCAGGTTGCCGGGGCGGTGGCCGGCGAGGCGGTCCAGCGCGGTGGCCGTCGCGGGGTCGGCGGGCAGGTGGACGATCAGCTGCTGATCGTCGTCGGCGAACAGGTCCAGAGTTTCGAAGGCCAGCCGGAGAGTCCCGGCCGTGGGATGAGTCATCCGGGTCACGCCGGTGGCGGCGGGCAGATTGGGCACTGTGGCGAGACGGTCGGTGAACGCCGCACCCGCGGTGATGGTGAGCTGGTCGGCCAGCGCCGCGATCTCCGGATCGGCACGGAAAGGACCCTGTTTGAGGGTGGCGACCAAGTGGTCGGCCAGATGATCCCAATCCGGGTAGACCGCGCGGGCCCGCGGATCGGTGAAGGTGAAATGAGCGAGATTGGACCAGTGCGCCCCGTCCAGCGCCCCGGTCGGTTCCATCAGCCTGCGGTAGCCCTCGGTGCAGGCCAGCACCTCGGTGAGCCGGTTGACCACGACCGCCGCCGCGGGGTCGAGCTGATCGAGCAGGGCCCGGATCGTCGGCCGGATCTCGCGACCCGGCCGGGCCCGGCCCATGCAGTTGAACCCGGTATCGGCCTTGGTCAGGCGGTACAGGTGGATCCGTTCGGCGGAGGCGAGTCCCAGCGCGTCGGCCAGCGCGGCGAGGACCTGGGGCGAGGGATTGCGGTCCCGCCCCTGCTCGAGACGGGTGATGTATTCGACGCTGACCCCCGCCAGCGTGGCGAGTTCGGCTCGGCGCAGTCCGGGCGCCCGGCGGCGCGCGCCCGTGGGCAGCCCCACCTGGGCCGGTGTCACCGCGTCGCGCCTGCTGCGCAGGAACAGGCCCATCTCGTTCGCGCTCACGAGGCCCACGGTAGCGGCGGGCCGGCCGTTCAGGGTGGCCGTGGCAGTACCACTCTCGGCGCGGTCTCCCACCGCGGCGCGCGGGACGGCAGATTCGATTCCGGCGGCCGCCGGGCCGCCCGAGCAGAACGGAGCACACCATGTCCACTACGCCCCTACGTCTCGCGGTGCTGATCGGCAGCGTCCGCGAGGGCCGCTTCGGGCCGGTCGTCGCCTCCTGGATCACCGCGCAGGCCGCCCGCCACGACCGGTTCGAGATCGACGTGATCGACCTGGCCGACGCCGAAATCCCCTTGGCGCTACCCGCCGTTTCCCCGGCGCTCGAGCCCGACCCGCAGCGTCCCGCCGGAATGCTCGACCTGACCGCTCGGCTCGCGGCCGCCGACGCGTTCGTCATCGTCACCCCCGACTACAACCGCAGCTTCCCGGCCTCGCTGAAAGCCGTCATCGACTGGCATTTCACCCAGTGGCAGGGCAAGGCCATCGCGTTCGTCGGCTACAGCGGGGCCAGCGGCGGACTGCCGGCCATCGAACAGCTCCGGCAGGTGTTCAACGAACTCGACGCCCACACGGTGCGCGAATACGTCTCCTTCCCCCGCTACTACCTGCTGTTCGGGGAGGACGGGCAATTGCTCGCACCCGCGGAACCGGAGGCCGCGGCCCAGGTCATGCTGGATCGGCTGCACTGGTGGGCGGAGGCACTGGTGGCGGCCCGCGCGGTGGCGGCCTGACGGCGGACCGCCCCACGGACGGAGGACGGCACGGCGCGCGGCCGCGCCCGGACCGACTCGATAGTGTTCGGGTGTGGCTGCTCACTCCTCTGACCTCGAACTCGCATTGCGGCTGGCCGACGAAGCGGACGCGATCACCCGGGAACGGTTCCGCGCGCTGGACCTGAAGGTCGATGCCAAACCGGACCTCACTCCGGTATCGGATGCCGATCTGGCCGTGGAGGAGGCGATCCGCCGGATGCTGCGGCACGGCCGCCCCGAGGACGCGGTGCTCGGCGAGGAATTCGGCGGTACGGCCGAGTTCACCGGCCGGCAATGGGTCGTCGATCCGATCGACGGCACCAAGAATTTCGTGCGCGGCGTCCCGGTGTGGGCCACTCTCATCGCCCTGCTGGAGGACGGTGTGCCGGTGGTCGGTGTGGTGAGCGCGCCCGCGCTGGCCCGCCGCTGGTGGGCCGCGGCAGGCCAGGGCGCGTGGTCGAGTTTCCATCCCGGTGCGCCGCAGCCCATCACGGTCAGCGCCGTCGCCGATCTCGGTGCGGCCAGCCTCGCGTTCTCCAGCCTGTCCGGCTGGCGGGACCGCGGTCTGCGCGAGCAGTTCATCGACCTCACCGACGAGGTGTGGCGGGTCCGCGGTTACGGCGACTTCTTCAGCTACTGCTTGGTCGCCGAGGGGGCGGTGGATATCGCGGCCGAACCCGAGGTGTCGCTGTGGGATCTGGCCGCGCTGGACATCCTGATCCGCGAGGCCGGCGGCACCTTCACCGCCCTCGACGGTCGCGCCGGCCCGCACGGCGGGGACGCGGTGGCCTCCAACGGACGGCTGCACCAGCAGGTTCTGCTCCGCCTCCGCGGCTAGTCCGCAGTGCACCGCGGCGCCCGCCCGGGACCGCCCGGGTTCGGCACCGTGCTGCGCCCGGATCCGCGGCGGTGGACGCGAGCTGCGTCTATGGCCGACTATGGGCTGATGTCGCTCAGCACGCACGAGGCCGATCTCTTCGAGGGGGCCCGACGCCGTCTGGAGGCGATCGCCTACCGGCTGCTGGGGTCGGCCGGCGATGCCGAGGACGCGGTCCAGGAAACGTTCCTGCGGTGGCACGCGGTGGACCGGGAGCTGATCGAGACGCCCGAGGCCTGGTTGACGAAGGTGCTCACCAACCTCTGCATCAACCAGCTCACCTCGGCGCGGGCCCGCCGGGAGACCTATGTCGGGCAGTGGCTCCCGGAGCCGGTCCTGGCCGGGAGTCCGATGCTCGGTCCCGCCGAGACCGCCGAGCAGCGCGAGTCGGTCTCGCTCGCGATGCTCACCGTGATGGAACGGCTCACCCCCAACGAGCGCGCGGTGTACGTGTTGCGCGAGGCGTTCGGGTATCCGCACCGGGAGATCGCGGAGATCCTCGATCTCACCGAATCGAACTGCCAGCAGATCTACCGCCGGGCCGCGCAGCATCTCGGCGGCCGGTCCCGGATCGAGGTCGACGCGGTGGCCGCGCGCCGGATCGCCGACGAATTTCTCACCGCCGCCCTCAGCGGCGATACCGAGCCGCTGATCCGGCTGCTCACCGGTGACGTGGTCAGCGTGGCCGACGGTGGCGGCGCCGTGCCGGCCCATAAGAGCCCGGTGGTGGGTGCGGCCGCCGTGGCCCGCTATCTGCGCACGCTGTTCCGCCCGACCGGCGCCAAACGCACCTTCGTCGGCGGCGACCTCACCTTCTACGCGGCCGTGCTCAACGGCGATCCCGCGATCGTGATCGAGGTCAGCGGACGAATCTACGGCGTCCTGTGCCTCGAAATGGCTCCCACGGGAATCGCCGCGCTGCGTGTACAGGTCGCGCCCGCGAAGCTGGCGCGTCTCACCCGGGAGTGGGCGGCCGCCGGCCCCCACCGCCCGCTCGACGCACAGTGGTGACCTACCGCACGCGGCAGAGCCCCGCGCCCGGCGCGGGCGCGGGGTCCTCCCGGTCCGTCAGCCCATGGTCTTGGCGCCGTCGATCGCCTCGCGGATGATGTCCGCGTGCCCCGCGTGCTGCGTGGTCTCGGCGATGATGTGCAGCAGTACCCGGCGCGTCGACCAGTGGGTTTCCTGGAACCAGGGCGCCTTGGGCAGCGGCCACTTCGCATCCAGATCGGGCAGGGTGGCCACCATCTCGTCGGTTCGGCGCGCCACCTCGTCGTAGGCGGCGAGGACCCCGGCGAGCGTCTCACCCGGCAGCATCCGGAATTCGTTCTCCCGGGCCGCGAAATCCTCGGGCGTCAGTTCGTCGAAATCCTTCGAGGTAGAGATTCCGTCGACGATGAAATCCACCCAGCCGCGCTCGACCCCGGTCACATGTTTGATCAGGCCACCTACGCACAGTGTGCTGGGAGTCGGGCGGGCCGCGGCCTGTTCCTCGGTCAGCTGGCGGGCGGTGAAGCGCAGGAAGAAGCGCGCGGCCCGCAGTTCGGCCAGCAGGTCGGCGCGTTCACCGGACAGGGGCGCGGCGGTGTCGGGCCGGGGGCGGGTGGAGTTCTCGCTCAAGATCTTCGCCTTCCGTAAGGGTTCGGTGGATTCCGTGTTCGAGAAGCACGATATGACCCTCAGCGGCCACTTTCCGACCTCAATTGCGCGACAGTTCGGATCTTCCGAAAGTTATCTCTGAGCCGGCAATTCCGATCAGCGATGCGTGGCGTCGGCCGGTGTCAGATCTATATCCGGGGGCGGGTTCAACCGCCGCAGCGCCCCGTCCATCCCCGTCACAAACAGTGCCCACGACTCGCCGTCGCGGGCGATCCGCACCGAGGTGGTGCCATCGGGCACGGTCCGGACCGGGTCGGGCCGTCTGATCAGGCCCGCGATGATCGCGCATCCGGCCCCCGTGGCCGGGTCCACCCGGTAGATCGCGCCGACTCCGTGATCGGCGACGTACAGGTCACCGGCGCGGGTGGCCTCCATATCGTCGGGAACGGTGAGCAGGTTCGGAGGCCCCGCGACCACCTGCGCCTCGGCGGGCGAATCCAGGGGGATCCGGAAGATCCGCATGGTCAGATTGTCCGTGTAGATCGATTCCCCGTCGGGGGCCAGGGCCAGGCCGTTGGTCAGCGGGAGCGGTGACCACGATTCCGTGAACTCACCCGTCGACGGCCGGTACCGGGCGATTCCGGTGGGTGCCCGCGACAGACCGATCGTGCTGATCAGCAGGTCCCCGTCGGGAAGCAACAGCAGGCCGTTCGGGCCGTTGAGCCCGGTGCGGAGCACGGTCACCGCGCCGGTGTCGAGGTCGTAGCGCTGGAGCGTGCCCGGCGGATCTGTCACCCCGTCGCCGGTCAGAAAGTACACCGAGCGCCCGGCCACCCGGACGCCTGCCGGATGCTGCAGTCCGGTGACCAGCTTCTCGAACGACCCGTCGGCCGATACGTGGGCGAGGTAGCCGTCGACGATGCCGGTGACATAGAAGCCACCGGCCCCGTCGGAATCCAGGTTCTCCAGATTGCCGACCCCCTCGACGATCGTGGTCGCCTGCCAGCCGTCGGCGCACATGGCCGGGAATTCCTGTGCGTGCGCGGGCGCCGCGCTCACCCAGGCCGCTGCTGCCGTTGCGGCGGTGCACATCGCCCACCGGGCGCGCGATCGTGTTCTGGATGCCATACCGGACAAACCTAAGTGATCCACGGCGGTACCGCGCGATTCGGCGCGCCCCTGGTCACGGTGTCGGCGGTGGCGGCGGATCCCGGTTCATCCACATGTATGCACTACGCGCAGGACCTCGGCGTCCGCGCCGGACGCCCCGCAGGTTGTCCGGTGGTGCTCGTAGGATGGGCCGCGTGGAAGCCCCCGAAGCCCCGCCCGTGCCCGTGCCCGAGTCCGGTGCCGAATCCGATGCGGCACAGCGGATTCTGAACCGGGTCTTCGGTTACGACAGTTTCCGGGGCGAACAGCGCGCGATCGTCGACCAGGTGATCGGCGGTGGCGACGCGCTGGTGCTCATGCCCACCGGCGGTGGCAAATCGCTGTGTTATCAGATTCCCGCGCTGGTCCGCGACGGCGTCGGAGTGGTGGTTTCCCCGCTGATCGCGCTCATGCAGGACCAGGTGGACGCGCTCAGCGCGCTCGGGGTGCGGGCCGGCTTCCTGAACTCCACCCAGTTCCCGGACGAACGCCGCACCGTGGAAGCGCAGTTCGCGGCCGGCGAACTCGATCTGCTGTATCTGGCGCCGGAGCGGCTGCGGATGGAATCCACCGCCCAACTGCTCGACCGGGGCCGGATCGCGCTGTTCGCGATCGACGAGGCGCATTGCGTCTCGCAGTGGGGTCACGATTTCCGGCCCGACTATCTGGCGCTGTCCGTGCTGCACGAACGCTGGCCCGACGTGCCCCGGATCGCGCTCACCGCGACCGCCACCGAGAAGACCCGCGACGAGATCATCACCAGGCTCGATCTGGGCGGTGCCCGCCGCTTCGTGGCCAGTTTCGACCGGCCGAATATCCAGTACCGCATCGAACCGAAGAACCGGCCCGATCGGCAGCTCCTGGAGTTCCTGCGCGCCGAGCATCCCGGCGACGCCGGCATCGTCTACTGCCTGTCCCGAAACTCCGTCGAGAAGACCGCCGCGTTCCTCACCGAGAACGGTATCCGGGCCGTCCCGTACCACGCGGGCCTGGACAACCGTACCCGCGCGGAGAACCAGGCGCGCTTCCTGCGCGAGGAGGGCCTGGTGGTCGTGGCGACCATTGCCTTCGGTATGGGTATCGACAAACCCGACGTGCGGTTCGTCGCCCACCTCGATCTGCCCAAATCCGTCGAGGGCTACTACCAGGAGACCGGACGTGCCGGGCGGGACGGGCTGCCGTCCACCGCGTGGATGGTCTACGGCCTGCAGGACGTGGTGCAGCAGCGCAAACTCATCGAGACCTCCGACGGAGATGCCGCGCACCGCCGTCAGTTGCAGCTACACCTGGACGCGATGCTCGCCCTGTGCGAGACGGTCGACTGTCGCCGGGCCCGGCTGCTGGCCTACTTCGGTCAGTCGCCGCAGCCGTGCGGCAATTGCGATACCTGCCTGAACCCGCCCGAATCGTGGGACGGCACCGTGGCCGCGCAGAAACTGCTCTCGGCGGTACTGCGCTTGAAACGGGAGCGCGGGCAGAGCTTCGGCGCGGGTCATCTCATCGATATCCTGCTCGGCAAGAAGAACCAGAAGGTGCAGCAGTACGACCACCACGAACTCAGCGTGTTCGGCGTCGGCACCGATCTGCGTGACACCCAGTGGCGGGGGGTGGTCCGGCAGCTGCTGGCCCAGGGGCTGCTCGCGGTCCACGGCGATTACGGGGTGCTCACCCTGACCGAGGCCAGCGAAGCCGTGCTCTTCGACGGCCGGACCGTCGCGCTACGCCGTGAACCGGAGCGGCCCACCCCCGCGCGAGCGGCGCGCAGCGCGAAATCCGGCCGAGCCGCGCCTGCCGATCTCGATACCGCCGATACCGCGCTGTTCGAGAAATTGCGGCAGTGGCGGGCCGACACCGCCAAGGAACAGGGTGTTCCCGCGTACGTGGTGTTCCACGATGCCACCCTCCGCGATATCGCCGCCCGCAAGCCCGCCGATCTGCGGGAGCTGGGCACGGTGAACGGTGTCGGCGAGAACAAGCTGTCCCGTTACGGGGAGCAGGTTCTCGAGGTGCTGGCGGCCGGATGAGCCAAGGGTGGGCGGAACCTGCTGTGACAGAGCCGCTTTCATCCTATGATTCCTCCCGTCAGTGACGATAGGGGCCTGAACAGAGGACCTAACCTGGCAGTATGTCCAACAAGCACACTCCGTGGTCGCGGTCGCGCCACCGCGCGGGCTTGTCCGCCGACCAGTTCGGCAGTTTGGACCCGGGAGTCATCCGGGCCGCGAGGTCTCGGGCGCACCGCAATCGCCCGGCAGCTACCGGGTCGCTCGACTCGGTGCGGCTACTCGGAACCGCCGCGCACGACTCCGGCCTCGCGGCCGATATGCGGGCCGAGGACGCCGAGTCCGACAGCGAGGACGATCTAGCCGAGTGCCCGCCCGGCCGCGGGCCGGGCCCCGCGCCGAGTGCATCACCCTCGGCACTCGGCCGACCGGAATGCGACCCGAAGCGGGACCGATCCACGGATCTCCTCGCCGAGCAGGCGCCGGCGGAACGCCGGCCCACGGAATCCGCTGTCGACGACGGCGGACGGCGGTGGACCGTGCCCGATCCGCCGGTGCCGCACCCGGCCCGGATACCGGCCGGCCCGGCGGCGACGGCGCGAGTGCCCCATCATGCGGGCCCGCCTCCCGAGACCGTGAATCCGGTGTGGACCGGACCGGACGCCGAAGCTCTGGAACTGCTTCCCGTCGGCGGCCACGCGCTGCTCGGCCTGTGCCTCGGGATGGCTGTGCTGCTCGCCGTGGGATTCTTCTACCTCGGGCGGACGACCGATTCCGACTCGGCCGCCGCCCCGACCGCGGCCATCGCCGCCTCGACCATGACGCCCCGCGAGACCGCGGCGCCGGCTGCGGAATCCCCCGATATCGGGGCCGGTTTCGTATGGGGGAAGGTGCTCACCAACGACGGCAGCACGCTCACTGTGAAGAGCGAGATCAGCCATTCGGAGGTCGTGGTGCACACCGATGACCACACCAAGATCTACGTGCTGATCGCCACCACCATCGAGGCGATCGCCGAGGGTGCCCCGATCATGGTCTACGGCCGTAAGCACGCCGACGGCTCAATCTTCGCCGACACCATCACCGGCGTATCACTGCGGGCACTCGGAACGCACTAGCCGGGGCGCCGGGCCCGGAACGGCGGCGAACTCGTGGTGCCGGCCGGTCTTCAGCGAAATCCGGACCCAGCGGCCAATAACCGACCGCAATTCGAGAACAATCGACGGTATGGCCAATACGAGCACGCGGACGCTGCGCCTGCTGTCGCTGCTGCAGACCCACAAATACTGGCCCGGCACCGAGCTGGCGCAGCGGCTGGGAGTCTCGCCGCGGACCCTGCGGCGCGATATCGACCGGCTGCGCGATCTGGGGTATCCGGTGGAAGCGCAACGCGGTGTCGACGGCGGCTACCAGCTCGCCGCCGGGGCGGCGCTACCGCCGCTGATGGTCGACGACGACGAAGCCGTGGCACTCGTGGTCGGACTGCAGTTCGCAACGCAGGGCATGGTGGAGGGCGTCGCGGAGTCCTCGGTACGCGCGCTGGCGAAGGTAGTGCAGGTGATGCCGCCCCGGCTGCGTAAACGGGTGGAGGCGATCCGGGCCATGACGGTGCCCGCGGACTGGGGCGGCGACCGTTCCGCCGCCCTCGATCCGGCGTCGCTCGCCACGGTGGCCCTGACCTGCCGCGACAGCGAGCGGTTGCGCTTCACCTACACCGCCGCCGACGGCCGCCGAAGCGTCCGGCATGTCGAACCGCATCGCCTGGTCGCTCTGGGCCGGCGCTGGTACCTGGTGGCCTTCGACCTGACCCGCCACGATTGGCGCAGTTTCCGGGTCGACCGGCTCACCGGCCCGGCGGGTGACGGGGCGCGTTTCCGACCACGGGAATTGCCCACCGCGGACGCCGCGGAGTTCGTCCGTTCCGGCGTGGACAATATGCCGCATCTGCATCGGATCGAGGCACTGGTCGAAGCCCCGGCGGAGTCGGTGCGGCAGCGTCTCGGACGCTGGGGCAGTGTCGAGGAGATCGACGCGGGCCGTTGCCGGATCACAATGACCACCGATTCGCTGGACTGGCCCGCCCTGACACTGGGATCGCTCGACGCCGAGTTCCAGGTTCTGGAACCCCCGGAACTGGTCGAGCACATCCGGGTCTGGGGCGAACGCTTCCGGCGCGCCACCCGGCGACCCGCCGTGTCGTGAGCGGCCCGGAGCAGGTCGGTTCGTGCCGGTGGGCCGGATCGCCCGCGATCAGCGCGACGGCTGCGCGCCGGACCGTAGCGCGGTGACCCCGACGGCGACCTCGCCGTAGCGCAGTGCCTCCACGAATTCCGTGGTGGCGGTGGCCAGTAGCGCGGCATGGGAGAACGGCATCCAGTGTCCGGCGGGGATATCGCGGCGCCACAACCGGGAGACCCACCGGCCCGTATCGTCGTAACCGGCCGGCCGCACGGCGATATCGCGACCGGCGACGATGAGCTGGACCGGTACGTCGGTGGTGCGTTCGCGCGGATTCAGCAGATGCGCGAAGATATTCGCGCGGTAGATGAGCAGACCGTCGACCATATCCCGCTTCAGTGTCGGGGCGAAGAAGATCGTCGACGGTTCGGTGTCGTTCATGAGCTGGATGACCCGGCGCCAGCGGTGCTCGGTGGCGAGCAGGCCGAACGCCAGTCGCGGCAGACCGGGGGTCATGAAGAACCCGGTGTAGGCCGAGGACAGCAACTGGGTGAAAGGCTGCCAGATATTGCGCGGGCCGGGCCGGCCGAGCCGGTCGCGCACCCATTTGCCCAGGTGGTCGAGGTTCGGGCCGGAGACCGAGGTGAATGAGGCGATGCGCCCGCCCGCCCGCGGCTCACAGACCGCCTCCCAGACCTGGACCGAACCCCAGTCGTGCGCGAGGACGTGGACCGGCCGGTCGGGGCTGACCGCGTCGGCGACCGCGAAGAAGTCCGCGGCCAGTTCCGCGAGCCGGAAATCGGCGACCCGGCCGGTGCGGGTGGAGGCGCCGTGACCGCGGGTGTCATAGGCCACCACGTGAAATCGATCGGCCAGCAGCGGGATCACCCCGTGCCACAGGTGGCTCGTATCGGGCCAGCCATGGACCAGCACCACGGTATCGGCGGCGGGGTCGCCGTACTCGTAGACCGCGAGGTCGAAGGCGCCGCTGCGCACCGTGCGCCGGGTCGCGATGGGTTCGTTGCCGGATTCGGTCACGCTTACTCCTCGGTGCTCACGGAATGCTAGAGGTCGAGTACCAGACGGTCACCCGCACAGCGTGATACGCATGCCAGCAGGTCACCGGCGGTACGTTCGGCCGGGGTCAGGACGCAATCGCGGTGGTCGGGTGTACCGGACAGGACCTGTACCCGGCAGGTGCGACAGAAACCCTGGCGGCACGAGTACGGCTGGTCGGGGCGGTGCGCCAGCAATACGTCCAGGGCGGACCGGTCGGCCGGGACAGCGAGTACCTCGCCGCTGCGGGCCAATTCGATCTCGAACGGCACCCCGTTCACGATCGGCGGCGCCGAGAACTGTTCGAAATGCAGTTCCACACCCGAGACCCCGCGCAGGGCGGTGGTGACCGCACCGAGCATCGGTGCCGGACCGCAGCAGTACACCGCGGTACCCCGGTCCACGCCGTCCGCCAGTTCGGCACCGGTGGGCAGCCCGGATCGGTCGTCGGTGCGCACGGCGACCCGGTCGCCGAAGCACTCGACCTCGTCGAGGAAGGGCAGGGTCTCGCGGGCACGTCCGGTGTACAGCGCGGTCCAGTCGATGCCGAGGGAGTCGGCCAGTCGCATCATCGGCAGGATCGGGGTGATACCGATACCTCCGGCCACGAACCGTAGCCGGGTGGCCGGAGAGCCGTGGCCCGGTACCGCGAACGGGAACGCATTGCGTGGGCCCCGCACCGTCAGCGCGGATCCGACCCGCAACGACCGGTGCACCTCCTCGGAGCCTCCGCCGCCGTCGGGGATGCGCCGGACCGCGATCCGGTAGGTCCGGGTATCGGCGGGGTCCCCGCACAGCGAGTACTGGCGCAGCCGCCCGGAAGGCAGTTCCACATCCAGATGTGCGCCCGGTCGCCACCTCGGCAGGGCCCGGCCGTCGGCCGCGGCCAGCCGCAGGCTCACCACCTCGTTGTCGTGCGCCCGGATCCGCCGCTCGACGACGCGGACACCGAGCCGTCTGTCGTCCGCGCGCGATGTCGGCTCGCGCCGATTGGTGAGGGCGGTCCAGCGCATGCGGGCGTCCACCACGGCGTCGAGCAGCCGCAGGGTCCGGTCGCGACGCGGTCTGCCGTATAGGTCGGCCGGTAGCGGAAGCGACGCCCTCGGATGCGGGCCGGCGACGGTCACGAGGCCGCCCGGGCGGCCGGGGACTGCGCCAGATAGGCGATCGCCTGCGCGGTGGAACCCACCGATTCCGGGCTGTATCCCGGCCGGAACGTCGACAGCGCACTGATCAGCAGGGCGGGGACGCCGGGTAGCGCACCGCGCCGCATGGCGCCGAAGATCCGCAGCAGCAGCCGCGGATAGCCCAGGTCGGGCAGGGACGGGTCCCGGTGCACCAGATATTTGGTGCCGCGCACCAGCAGTACCAGGAACGACGGGAAGACCAGCAGCATCAGCGCGCCGCGCCGGAAGTAGCCCACGCCGAAGTATTCGGCGACATCGTGGGCCACATTGCGGTGTTCCACTTCTTCGGCGCCGTGCCAGCGGTACAGGTCGAGCATGCGCGGGTCGGCGTCGAACTGTTCCAGGTCACTGTTGAGCACCCAGTCGCCGAGGAACGCGAAGAAGTGTTCCAGCGACGCGATGACCCCGAGCCGGTCGACCAGCTGCTGGCGCCCGGCCCGGGTCCCGGTCCCCTGCCGGGGGCCGACGGTTTTGCGGAACAGGTATTCCGCCTGCCGCAGGAACGGCCGCGGATCGATGCCGTTGGCGGTGAGCAGCATATCGTGCGAGCCGGCGTGAGTTTCGGCGTGCATCGACTCCTGGCCGATGAAGCCGAGCATATCCTCGCGCAGTTTCTCGTCCCGCACGAACGGGAGGGCTTCGCCGAAAGTGGTCAGGAAACTGCGTTCGCCTTCGGGTAGCAGGAGGTTGAGCGAGTTCATCACATGGGAGGCGATGGGTTCGGCGGTCATCCAGTGCAGTGGGATCTCGGCCCAGTCGAAGCGCACATCGCGCGCGTGCAACGCGATGTCTCCCGGATCGGTCGCCCGGACGGGGGCGGCAGTACCGAACAGCCTCATCGATCCTCCTCGATCGTCACCGGTACCAGCGGCGACGCGTCGCGGCAGGCGATGTACCGGAACCTGTGATGATACACATTAGTGGGACGATGAGTTACAGAAAAGATGGGTAACAGGAATGCATGACCGTCGGCGGCTCCCAGCCCGCGACCGGATTCAGCACGCCCGGGAACCGTGCGTCGAGATCCTCGACGCGCACCGGATTGCGGCGTTCCGGTCCGTGCGCCACCGCCGGATCGGCCCGGCCTCGCGGAGCACTCGCCGGTACCAGCGCACAGAAAAGGCCCGCAGGTCGGTGACCTGCGGGCCTTTGGTGGAGCTGCCGGGAATCGAACCCGGGTCCTCCGCCGCGTCATCAAGGCTTCTCCGTGTGCAGTTCGCTGTGCCTCTACTCGGATCTCCCGGTCTCGCGAACAAGCCGGGATGACGATCCCAGTCGCTGTTGGATGTCCCGCACTACTCCGCGACCGAGTCGCGCGGTGAGCCCTCTAGCTGATGCCGGCACCGAAGCCGAGGGCGAACCTCGGGCCGACAGAGACGCTATCGCTTAGGCAGCGAGAGCGTACTCGCGCTGATTGGAATCGGCGCTTAATTGGTTGCAACGACGCTTACGGTGGTCTCTTGCCTGCACCGACACGCTTCCCCTGAATCTACGTACGCAGTCGAAACCGTTCAGCCCCGTACGTCCCGGCACCTTGCCGGGCTAGTCATATTAACACCTGACCCACCGTGGTTCATTCCTTTTTCCCGGTGCCGCCGGGACTGCTCAACGCATGCCCTTGATGCGGCGGCCGAGCTCGCGGGTGACCTCGCGTTCGGCGGTCCGCCGGGCCAGATCCTGCCGTTTGTCGTAATCCTGCTTACCCTTGGCGAGGGCCAGCTCCACCTTCACCTTGCCGTCGGAGAAGTACATCGACAGCGGGACGAGGGTTTGGTTGCCCTCGCGCGATTTGCCGACCAGGCGCTCGATCTCCCGTTTGTGCAGCAGCAGCTTCCGGACCCGGCGCGGTGCGTGGTTGGTCCAGGTGCCGTGGCTGAACTCCGGGATGTGCAGGCCCCGTAGCCACACTTCGCCGTTGTCTACGGTCGCGAAGGCGTCCACCAGTGAGGCCTTGCCCTCACGCAGACTCTTGACCTCGGTACCGACCAGCGCGATCCCGGCCTCGTAGATGTCCAGGATCGTGTAGTTGTGCCGTGCCCGGCGGTTGGTCGCGATGACCTTGCGCCCGTTCTCCTTCATAACGACAACCTTAAGCGGCCGCGGCAACCGGATTATTCCCGGTCGCTGGTCAGCCGGGTTGCAGGATCAGATACAGAACGAGCACAGCGGCGAAGGCCAGGATCAGCAGGGCGGTGGAGAGCCGGGGCCTGCCGGTGGCATACGGCCGGGTCCGGCGATCGAGCCAGCCGCTCTCGACTGCCGCGTCTCCGCGCCGGCGCCGCGGTGGACCATCGGCCGCTTCGCCGGAGGTACCGCTCTCGTCTCCGCCGATGGTGTCGTCGGACCCGTCCCCGGATACCATGCTCGCAGACTAGCCGCGCGGGCAGATATTCGTGGGCGGGGCGCGCGAATTCGGGCCGGTGAGCTTATCTGAGGATTCGCAGGGCGATACCGAGGCCGAGGAGAATGCTCGCGGTGGCGACCAGTGCGGCCGCGAAGGATTGTGTGATGGCGGCGATGCTGGTGCTGAAGATGAGGCACGTGGCGAGGGCCAGCAGTGCGGTGCCCCATTCCATGCCGGCGATCCGGGTGGGTCGGTTGCGCAAAGCTGTCATATCTTCGGTGTACCCGGCGGCGTGAGTTACCAAACCGTGACTGCCGTAATCACTCGGAATGTGGTATCCGACCCGCGAGTCTGCCGGACGGGGAATGCGGTGGCGAGCCATGGCAGAACCTCCGTTTCGGTGGCGGTGTGGATGTGTTAACAGTAACGGATAAATCTCCTCCTGGAAACCACTCAGCAAATCAAGAGACGGCGATCACGGCGGCGCCGGTGAAATCGTGCAATTGTGCGATGAGCTCGTGATCTTTCGGAAAAATGCCTGTTAAAAGACTTTGGGTCGGTTTATGGGCGACTATTGCGAACAGAGGATTTCACGGGCTCTGGAAGCCGAATCGAAATGCAGCAAATTGTTTGCTAACGATTGGCCGGAGCCTGTTCGAAGGCGTGTGCGGTCCCGGCTGCTTAAGCTCGTGGCATGTGCAATCCAACCCCTCGGGTGACGCTGCCCCGCGCGGCGCGCGGCGGGCCGGAGGCGGGGCGGTGACCGACTGGCATGCACGCGCCGGCCGGATCGCCGCACTCACCGGCGCCGGAATCTCCACCGACAGCGGTATCCCCGATTTCCGCGGACCGCGCGGAGTCTGGACCGAAGACCCCATCGCCGAACTGCTGTCGACCTACGACCACTACCTGGCCGATCCGGCACTGCGCGAGAAATCGTGGCTCGCCCGCCGGGACAACCCCGCGTGGGCGGCCGAACCGAACGGCGCCCACCGCGCGCTGGTGGACCTCGAACGAGCGGGCCGGGCGCTCACCATCGTCACCCAGAACATCGACAGGCTCCATCAGCGTGCCGGATCCACCCCGCAGCGGGTGGTGGAAATCCACGGCAACATGTTCGACGTCGTCTGTGTGCAGTGCGACTACACCGCCACCATGGCCGCCACGCTGGAGCGGGTGGCCGGCGGTGAGGCGGATCCACCCTGCCCGGAATGCGGGGGAGTCCTCAAGGCCGATGTCATCATGTTCGGCCAGGCCCTCGATCACCGCACGCTGATCAAAGCGACGCTGGCCGCCGAGACGGCCGAGATCTTCCTGGCGGTGGGGACCTCGTTGCAGGTGGAGCCGGCGGCCTCACTGTGCGGGCGGGCGGTATCGGCCGGTGCCGATCTCGTCATCGTCAATGCCGAACCCACGCCCTACGATTCGCTCGCGACCGAGGTCGTGCGCGAACCGATCGGCACCGCACTACCCGAGCTGGTCGACCGTATCCTCGGTCGCTGACACCGGACCGAGGACCCGGTCCAGATAGGCGTTGGCGAACCGGCCGTCGGGGTCGTAGCGCCGGCGCACCGCCGCGAAGCGGTCCCAGTCGGGATAGCGGCCGCGCAGTGTGTCCGCGGTCTGATAGTGGCGTTTGCCCCAGTGCGGGCGGCCGTCGTAGCGGTCGAAGACCGCCTCGCACGCCTGGAAGAACGGCTCGTGGTCCATGCCCTGGTACTGATGCACCGCGATATAGCAGGTGGCGCGTCCGCCCGCAGGGGAGAGGAACGCGTCGTCACCCGCCACCCAGCGCACCTCGATCGGCATCGGGCTGTCGAAACGCCGCGCGGTCTCTTTGATCTCCCGGATCGCCGCGACGGAATGCTCGCGGGGGATCGCGTATTCCATTTCGGTGAAGCGGAACAGCCGGGGGCTGGTGAACACCCGGTAGGAGCGATCGACCTGGCGGCGGTAGCTGCCCGCGTAGGCGGCGCCGCGCTGGATCCACGGAATGAGCGCGGGCCGGCGGCGGGCGAGCCGGCACAGCGCGTCGAAGGCGTGGTTGGACAGCAGGGTATCGGCGAACCAGTCCACCAGCTCGGGGCGCGGCGCGGCGGGAAGGTCGACGCGGTTGTTGCGCTTGGTCATGGCGATCGGGCTGTGCGCGAACATGTAGAACTCGAAATGGTCGTTGCCGTCGATATACGAGTCCGGATCGGCCAGTACTTCGTCGACCGGGACCGGGCGTTCGACGCCTTCGAGGACGAACGAGGGGACGAGTTTCAGAGTGAACGCGGTGACCACGCCCAGGGCCCCGAGTCCGACCCGGGCGGCACGCCAGGCCTGCGGGGTGGACTCCTCGGTCAGTTCGACGATATGGCCGTCGGATGTCATCAGTTCCACCGCGTGCAGAGCGGCGGAGATATTGGGTAGCCGGCCGCCGGTGCCGTGGGTGCCGGTGGCGGTGGCGCCCGCGATGGTCTGGACATCGATATCGCCCAAGTTGGGAAATGCCAGGCCGTAGTCGTCGAGCCGGGCGTTCAGTGCCGCCAGGGTCGTTCCCGCTTGTACCCGGGCCAGACCGGTCGCCGGGTCCGCCGCGAGGACGCGGTTCAGCCGGGACAGGTCGAGCAGAACGCCGTCGGTGAGGCAGGTATCGGTGAACGAGTGGCCCGAGCCCGCGACGCGGACCCGGTGTCCCTCCTCGGCCGCGCGGGCGAGTTCGGCGGCCAGTTCCGCGTGATCGCGCGGCGCACACAGGCGAGCCGGTGTGCATTGCTGATCACCGGCCCAGTTCACCCATAACTTGGTCACACGTCCAACTCTAGGGGAAGAGGGCGGCCGATGGGGAAAAAGCGCGGAGATTCGGATTGCGGGAGCTCAGCGCCGCCGGATCGGCATCGGACCTGGTTCGGCGGTCTTGACCTGCTCGACCGTAACCGGAATCGGTTTCGATCCGGCCGAATCGATCCCGGTGCGCTCGGGACCATTTGCGGCGCCGTCGATTCGGCGGTTCCACCGCGGCCGGCCCCCTCCGCCCGATATGACGGTAGCTGCTCGTCACCGGCATCGGCATCCATCCAGGACCCGCCGGACGGTTGCCGGTGCCGCGCGAGCGGCAGGGTTCACCACCCGTTCCGGCCACCCCGGCCGGGTTCGTACACTTCTCGGACCGGTAGCCGCCGGTGTGAGGTCCGGTCCGAGTGGTGGTGTGCCCATCCTGCTACCGTCGCGGCCCGGTCCGCCCGCCGGTGCGGTGGCCGGAAGGCACGGTGTGGCAACGCAGTACGGCACGAGCTGAACGCAGTACGGTACGAGCGAGAGGGGTCGGGTCATGATGGTGTCGGGAAGGTCCGGAGCACCGGACGCGGCCGCAGGGCCGTTCGGGTGATCACGATGACCAGCCGCGTGCGGCCGACCACGAAGGGAGACCCGGGCATGGCCCATAATCGAGCCGGACGGCCCGCCCGCCCCGGCGATCTGGTGGATGTTCCGGGGCTGGTGACCGCGTACTACAGCCGGGTACCCGACCCGGCCGAACCCACCCAGCGGGTGATCTTCGGTACCTCCGGGCACCGTGGTTCGAGTCTGGACGGCACCTTCAACGAGGCGCATATCCTCGCCATCACCCAGGCTGTGGTCGAATACCGGGCGACCCGGGGCATCACCGGACCGGTCTATCTCGCCCGCGACACCCACGCACTGTCCGAACCCGCGTGGACCACGGTCCTGGAAGTACTGGCCGGCAACGAGATCGGTGCCGTGGTCGATTCCCGCGGCCGCTACACGCCGACCCCCGCGCTGAGTCACGCAGTGGTGCGCCACAACCGGGACGGCGCCCGGCCCCAGGCCGACGGCATCGTGGTGACTCCCTCCCACAACCCGCCGCGCGACGGTGGCATCAAATACAACCCCCCGCACGGCGGCCCGGCCGATACCGGCGCCACCGACAGCATCGCCGAACGCGCCAACGAACTGTTGCGCGGCGGCCTGGCCGAGGTGAAGCGCGCTCCGCTCACCCGGGCGATGGACTCGGTGCAGCGCTACGACTACCTCGACCACTACATCGCCGACCTCCCCGCGGTACTGAACCTGGATGCCATCCGGGGCGCGGGGATCCGGCTCGGCGCCGACCCCATGGGTGGTGCCAGCGTCGACTATTGGGAGGAGATCGGGCAGCGCTACGACCTCGACCTGGAAGTGGTGAACCCGAGTGTGGACCCCACCTGGCGGTTCATGACGCTCGACAGCGACGGTCAGATCCGGATGGATCCCTCGTCCCCGCACGCCATGGCCTCGCTGGTGGCGATCCGCGACGACTACGACATCTCCACCGGAAACGACGCCGACGCCGACCGGCACGGCATCGTCACGCCGGACGGCGGCCTGATGAACCCGAACCACTTCCTCGCGGTGGCCATCGAATACCTGGTGGCCAACCGGCGCGGCTGGGACGCGCTCACCAAGATCGGTAAAACCGCGGTCACCTCCTCGATGATCGACCGGGTGGTGAGTGTGCTGGGCCGCGACGTGTACGAAGTCCCGGTCGGGTTCAAATGGTTCGTGCCGGGACTGTTCAGCGGCAGCCTCGCCTTCGGCGGTGAGGAGAGCGCGGGCGCATCGTTCCTCCGGATGGACGGCACCGTATGGACCACCGAGAAGGACGGAATCCTGCTGGCCCTGCTGGCCGCCGAGATCGCCGCGGTCACCGGGCAGAGCCCCTCGACCCGCTACCACGAACTGGAACGCCGCTACGGCAGCCCCGCCTACGCCCGGATCGATGCTCCCGCCGACCCCGCCCAGAAGGAACTGCTCGCCGGTCTCAGCTCCGAGCAGGTGACCGGCGACGAGATCGCGGGCGAACCCATCACCGATATCGCCACCCGGGCCCGGGGCAACGGCGCCGCGCTGGGTGGACTCAAAGTGAGCACCGAGAACGCCTGGTTCGCCGCGCGGCCGTCGGGCACCGAGAACAAGTACAAGATCTACGCCGAGTCCTTCCACGGCGCCGAGCACCTCGCGCAGGTCCAGGAGGAGGCCCGGGAGATGGTCGGGCGGGTACTGGCCGACGGGTAGCGGGGTCGGGGCCGGTCCGGGTCGACGCCGCCCGGATCGGCCCGGGAAGACGCCGCCCGGGGCCGGTCCAGGAATGGGACCGGAGCCGGGGCTGCTCGCCGGGCAGGGCGAGACGACGAGCCCGGGCCGGCCGGGAAGCATTCCCCGAGCCGGGGTCGGGCGACAGTGCGGTCCGGCGAGCGGGCCGGTCCTGAAAAAGGATCGCCTGGAGCCAGGGGCCGGTCAACAGTACGGGCTGCGCCGGTCCCGAGGTGAGCGCCGGGAAAGGGCAGGGAGCCGGAAGCGGCCGTCTCGCCTCCGCGACCCCCGCGGACCGCTCCTTTCGGTGAACCCCGCGCCGGCGCGGGGAATTGTCGGGTCCACCCCGGCGTTGACTGCCGGGGTGAGTGGTGAGGCCCTGGCAGATGATCGACCCGGATCCGGGAACGCGCACGGAACGGGTGGGCAGGTCGGGGGGCGAAAGCCGGGATTCCGGCGTCCGCGCACGGTTCGCCGGTCCCCGAACACCTCGGGCAAGCCGCCGCTACCCAGCGAGATATGGGTGCTGGTCGGCGCCGCCTTCTGTATCGCCATGGGGTTCGGCCTGGTGTCCCCGGTGCTGCCGCAGTTCGCGCTCAGCTTCGGGGTGGGCGTCGCGGCCGCGTCCGCCATCGTCAGTGCCTTCGCCGCCATGCGGCTGCTGTTCGCGCCGGTCAGCGGCCGGCTCGTGCAGTTGCTGGGGGAGCGGCGGATCTATCTGGTCGGCCTGCTCATCGTGGCGATCTCCACCGGTGCGAGCGCCTTCGCCCAGACCTATTGGCAGCTGATGGTGCTGCGCTCGCTGGGCGGGGTCGGGTCGACCATGTTCACCGTCTCGTCCATGGCGCTGGTGATCCGGCTCTCCCCACCGACCGAACGGGGGCGGGTCACCGGACTGTGGTCCACCTGTTTCCTCATCGGCGGCCTGTCCGGCCCACTGATCGGCGGCGCGCTGGCCGGCTTCGGTCTGCGCGCCCCGTTCCTCATCTACGCGGTCGCGCTACTGCTCGCCGTCGCGGTCGTCTACTTCAATCTGCGCGATTCCCGCATCACCGAATCCGACACCGGCCGCGATATCGCCACCGTCAGCTTCCGGCAGGGGCTCGCGCGCCCCGAGTACCGGGCGGCACTGTTCTCCAACTTCGCCAGCGGAGCCGCGGTGTTCGGGGTCCGGATGGCGCTCGTTCCACTGCTGGTGGTCGAAGTGCTGGGCCAGTCGGCCGGGATGGCCGGTGTCGCGCTCACCGTGTTCGCGGCCGGCAATGCGACCGTGCTGTTCTTCTCCGGGCGGTTGTCCGACCGCTACGGCCGCCGCCCACTGCTGATCTCCGGTGCGCTGGTGTGCGCCGTCGGCACCACCGGCCTCGGCCTGGCACCCACCCTCACCTGGCTGCTGGCCACCTCGTTCGTCGCCGGTATCGGATCCGGCCTGCTCACCCCGGCCCAGCAGGCCGCCGTCGGCGATATCATCGGCAACCGCGCCCGCGGCGGCACCATGCTCGCGGGTTTCCAGATGGCCCAGGACCTGGGCACGGTCCTGGGGCCGATCGTGGTCGGTGCCATCGCCCAGCGGTTGTCCTACGGCGCCGGTCTGGCCGTCACCGGTTCGCTGCTCGCCGTCGCCGCGCTGGCCTGGCTGATCGTGCCCGAGCCGATGGATCGCGCGCCCGCCGCACCGGACCCCGACCGCGCGACCGTGTACTCCGGCGTCTCGCTGGCGAAGACCTCCGGCGCCGACTCCGCCGCCGTGGGTCGCCCCGGCTCCACACCGGCCGAGAGCGGGTCGGAAAACCACAGCTGACCCGGACCGCAACGATTCGTGCGTGACCGGTTCGCCCGGATGCGGCAGAGTGGTCGCGTGAGCAACAAGCCGTCCGATTACACCCCGCGGCCGATGTCCAACCGGACCACCTACGCCCTCGGCGCGCTGGCCCTGGCCCTCATCGCGCTGATCGTCGTGTTCGCCTACCGCTGGGGCGGCGACCAGCAGGTCGAGGTCCGCAACGAGGGATACGGCACGGTCCGCGACGAGGCCGTCACGGCAGCCCTGCAGAGCGACGGCGGCGTCCGGCTCGGCCGCCCCGAGGCCCCCAAGACGATCGAGGTCTACGAAGACCCCATGTGCCCGTCCTGCGGCACCCTGGAAACCCTCTACAGCCAGGAAATCGCACAGAAGCTGGACGAGGGCAAACTGGCCGTCCACTACCGCTTCGTCAACTTCCTCGACCCCAAATCGTCCAGCGGCGACTACTCCACCCGCGCCATCGCCGCCCTCCAGTGCGTCGCCGACACCGGTTCCGGCGTCACCTACTCCAAATTCCACGACACCCTGTTCACCACCCGCCAGCCGGACGAAGACTCCGAACTCACCGACGACGAACTGCTCACCATCGCGACCGAATCCGGCGCCACCGGCCCCGCCCGCGACTGCATCACCGGCGGCGCCCGCCGCGGCCAGGTGACCGACCAGGCCGCCGCCACCCTCGACGCCCTGACCGCGGCCCTCGACGGCGCCGCCGCCACCCCGAGTGTGTTCGACGGCACTACCAAGATCGACGTCAACGAGCCGGAATGGGTCCAGCACCTGGCACCATGACCTGGCCGTTCACCCGAAATCCAGGCGATTTGGTGCCCGGCGTCCCCGTGGTGTAACTTCGTTCAGGCAGCCGGGGAACCGGCGGCAAACATTCGGGGCTATGGCGCAGCTGGTAGCGCACCACACTGGCAGTGTGGGGGTCAGGGGTTCGAGTCCCCTTAGCTCCACAGAAATAGCAGGTCAGGCCCGATCTAAGATCGGGCCTGACCTGTTTCTTGTGTCCGGCCCCGCGTTTACCCCCCGTTTTGGTCCTAAGCCTCGATCCACCGATGAAGTTGATGAGCGGGCCGCGCCGCAGGCGCGCGGCCCACTGGAATTTGGGTGTCGGGAAGCTGCTGGTCTGCCCAGCCTTTCCACTGTTGTTCCTGGTCGTAGGGGTGTTTCGCGGTGTTCAGGCGGTCGAGAGTCTGGTGGTGGCGTGCCACAACTGCTGCCAGGCCCGGGCCCAGGGCCAGTGAGCGGGCAGGTGTAGGACGGGTCGGCGTTGCGGGCGAGTGAAACGAGCGGGAACGTGGACGATCTTTCGGCGCAAGCTCGCCCCGCGAGCGCGGCCCAGTTGCGGGTCGGCGAGTCGGCCGGCGGCCCGCAGCAGGTTGTGGGCGATCGCCGCGCACAGCACCCAAGCCGAACTCGCGCCGAAACGCCCAGAGGGCATATGCGCCAGCGGGCCGTCGATCAGGTCGGCGAACACGGTCTCGATGACGGCATGGCGGCGGTGAGTGAGGTCGGCGTCCACGACGGGTTCGGTCGAGTCGGTGAAGAACGGGTGATACCGCCAGACCGGGAACAACTCGTCCTGACGCGCAGCATCGCGGACACGACGCACGATCAACCGGGCGATCACCGCACGGCCACCGAATGCGGAATCCCCACGAACCAGGATCTCCCTGCTCACCCCCGGCTCCGCGGGCGCAGGCGATAGCTTGGGCGACCATCCGGGCTGCCCCTTTCGCCGAGCCGGCCTTGCCGGCACGCAGCCGCATTCCCGCGATCACCGGCGCGGACCCGTCGGTGCTGATCGTGGTCGCCAACGGTGAAAGCCCCTTACGCAACACCGGTTTACCCGACACCTTGGTGAACCCATAAGACGCGCCCTGCTTGGCATACCCATACACCGGCCGCAACAACGAATCGATATCGACGAACACTCGCCGGTCGGCGCCCGGCAGCAGATCGACCCGCTGACACAGCCGTGACAAGTGCGCACCCAGCACCGATTCGAGCTGACGGGCATGACCGAAACTGAATTCCCGCAACAAAGTGCCGATCGTCGAGGGCGCATACACCCGGTGAAACACCGCGGGCATGCCGCCGGCGCGGAGCACACCGACATCATCGATACTGTCGGCGCCAGCGCACATCCCCGCAATCAACGTCGTCAGCTTCGGACCGGCGTTGGCCGCTCCGGAACGGATCCGCGGCTCGGAAATCGCCACCTTCTCCGCCAGCAACTCACCCAACCCGGTTTGCTCGGCCAACCGCATCACCGGCACCAGCCCGGCCAGCGACACAAGACTCTGATCATCGAACGCTGCTGACTCCGCGGCGAACCTATGCAAAACTTGCACCCGAAGTGCCCTTCTGAACCGGACCGATCACTGCCTAGACAACAGCGATCTTCCCAGCTCAAAGGGCACTTCTCCATTCACCCCACCCCAACCCGGCAGTAACCGATCGGTGGATCGAGGCTTAGCTCCACAAAACTAGCAGGTTAAGCCCGGTCCAAGACCGGGCTTAACCTGTTTTTGCGTCTGGCCTCGCGTTTACCCCCCGTTTTCGTTCTAGATCCTGTTTGCCGAAATCGATGCGGTCGCGTGGGCAGCTGTGTCCGCCGAGACCGGACCGGGGATTCGATAGCAATTGTCTTGACCAACCGCCCTGGATGCCGCGTGGCTGCGATGGGAGCTGTCGATTGTTGTCGAGGGGCGGTGTTGAGTTCGGCGACCACGGTCACCAGGTGCTCGCAGTTGTCGAGGACCAGCAGCACCCGCTTGCCGCGTAACGCGCTGATCAGCTGGTCGACCGGATCGGCCGGGGAGCAGACGTCGTCGCGGATGCCCAGCACCGTGCGCACGGTGTCGACGACGGTCGCGCGCGGCGGAGGTCTCCTCGATCCCGGCCAGCTCGACGAACCACGCGCCGTCGGGCCGGTCGGGGAGCAGTGCGCGCGCCACCTCGATCGCCAGGCGCGTCTTGCCGACACCGCCGGGCCCGACCGGGGTCACCAAGCGATGCGCGCCGACCAGCGTCCGCACGTCGCGCGCTGCCTCGGGCCGTCCGATCAGTTCGGTGAGCTGGTCGCTGCCCAATCGGCGCGGTGCCGACCGAGGTCGCCTACGTCACACCCTCTTGACCTCAACAAAAGTTGATGTTGCACGGTCTTGTACCAAGTAACGAGATCGGAGAATGATGACAATCGCACTGCTCGGTTTGGGTGAGATGGGTTCCGCGCTGGCCGCCGCGCTCCTGGCGGCCGGACACCCGCTCACCGTCTGGAACCGGTCCCCCGAGAAGGCCGAGCCGCTGGTGGCCGCAGGCGCCCGCCCGGCGGAGTCGCCGGAAGCGGCGGCCCGTGCGGCCGAACTGGTGGTCGTCAACGTCCAGGGCGGCGTAGCGGCCGAACAGCTGCTGCGGACGGCGGGTACCGCCCTGGCCGGGCGTACCGTGGTCAACCTGACCGACGGCCCCTCCGAACAAGCCCGGGTCGCAGCCGATCTGGTGACCGGCTTGGGAGCGGACTACCTGCACGGCCAGATCATGACCATTGCTCCCGCGATCGGCTCGCCGGACGCGGTGATCTTCTTCGGCGGCCCCCGGCCGGTCTTCGACCGGTACGAACCGGTTCTGCGGGCACTCGGTGGCCGCGCGACCTACGTGTCCACCGACCCCGGAGTGCCGCTGCTGTACGGAATGGCATTCCACGACATCATGTGGGGCCTGCTGAACGGGTTCCTGCACGCCGCGGCGCTGCTCCGCGACGCCGGAATCCCGATCGGCCGCTACGCCGAACAGGCGGAGCCGTCCCTGGCGGCGCTGCCGTCGCTGTTCGGGCTGTTCGCCGGGGAGATCGACCGCGCCGAATTCGCCACCCCGTTCGGCGCCCTCAAACACCACCTGCCCTCCATCGACGATGTGATCGCAGAAAGCGAGGCCCGCGGAATCGATATCGCGCTGCCGACCTACACCCGGCGACTCGTCGCCGAGGCGCTGGCCGCCGGCCACGGCGACGACAGCTACTCCCGACTGGTCGAACACTTCGGCCGCCGACCGGGCCGCGCATGAACACCTGGCACGGTGCGGACCTGGACCTGGACGCATACCTGGCCCGCATCGGCTTCACCGGCGAGCGGGCACCGACCCTGGCGATATTGCGCGACCTGGCCGATCGGCACACCACCACCTTCCCTTTCGAGAATCTCGAGATCATCCTGGGCCGGCCGGTCCGGTTGGACGTGAAGTCCATGCAGGACAAGATGGTTCGACACCGTCGAGGCGGCTACTGCTTCGAGAACTGCGCGTTGTTCGCCGCGGTGCTGGAACGGCTCGGTTTCGGCGTCACCGGCCTGGCCGGCCGGATATTCCTCGGCACAGATACCCGGCTGCTCCCCGCCACACACGCCCTGCTGCACGTCACCACGACCGACGACGAACGAGCCTGGTTGTGCGATGTCGGTTTCGGCTCCGGGCCGATGGAACCGATCGAACTGGCTCCCGTCGACGGCGAATTCACCGTTGGTGCATGGCGATTCATGCTCGAATACGAGACCGATGTATTGGGTGCCGGTCTGTGGACCTTGCGTCATTTCTCCCGCAACGGCTGGCTCACCCGCCGCACTTTCACGATGAATCCGCAGTATCCGATCGACCAGGCCGTCGGCAACTACTACGTCTCGACGTCCTCGCATTCGCCGTTCACCACCCGCCCCATCGCGCAGCGCCTCCACCCGGAGGTCCACCACATGCTCGACGGTCTCACCCTGCACACCAACTACCCCGACGGCACCGGCGAAACCCGTACGGTGGAACCTTCCGACGTCCCGAGGATCCTCACCGAGATCTTCGATATCGACCTCGACACCGCGGACGCGGCGAAGCTCATCGACCACCTCGGCACAGGAGAACATCTATGAAGAAGACCATCGCCTCCGCAGCGCGACTCGCGACCGCCGGGATCTCGGGCCTTGCCTTCGTCGCGATCATCGGTTCCGGCACCGCCCAGGCCGCGCCCCAGGACTGCGTCGTCGAACGTGATCTCTTCGGCGCCTCGGCGATCTGCCGACCCGACGGCGGCAGTAATTACGTCCTGCGCGTCGAATGCCTCGGTCTCTACGCAAACGGTCCGTTCCCGCTCTACGCCATCGGCGGGTACCACAGTCTCAGCTACCCCTTCACCCCGTCCGGCGAGCGCATCACCACCGGCTGCACCGGGACCGGCCCCGGCGTCATCGCGGTGACCACCAACGCCTACGTCGAGGTCTATCAGCGCTAGCGCACCCCGGTCCGACCCGAGTCCCGCTGCCCGCGCCGGTCCATCCGAGTACGTACCAGCGCGGCGGCGAGCTCGAGGTCGGGCACTCGACACCACCTTCGTGGGGGTCAGGGGTTCGAGTCCCCTTAGCTCCACCAGGGATTATATTCGTTGAATATGCCCGATCTGGTCGGTTCTACGACAGTTTTCGACGACAGTGACCCTCACGCCCGAGATCCTGGTGTGAGGGTCCTTTCTTGTCGGTGTGGTGGTCACCGGACCGGGGCCGAGCCGCTCCTCCCGATGACGTGTCCTCCTGTGGTGTGCGACTGGAGTCATGCCGATGACGTAAAGGCAGGTTGCGCCTGGCGGTCCGGTCGGCGGCCACGAAACGCCGGGACTCTGGTGATGAGGGGTAGGTGGTTGCGGTGCTCTTCGAAGCTGCTGACCGGCAGGACCGCGACTGAGGGGCCCACGGGCAGCCGGCCAAATGCCCATCAGCGCTCACCTGGTGCCCGCGTCCACGACGATCTCGCCGTTCAGTCGGCGTTTCGGTAGGTGGTGAGTGTCTGTTTGACCGCGTCGGTGACGGGCGGCTCCTCGGTGAGTGGGGTCCAGGTGTAGGCGTCGTGTTCGGTGAGCCGGACGGGTTCGGGTGCGGCGCATTGGACGGTGAAGTTGAATTGCCGACTGTGTTTTCCGCTGCCGGATCGGTAGTCGAAGCTGTCGATGAAGCGGCCGATGCCGGTGACCTCGAGGCCGGTTTCTTCCTCGACTTCGCGGGCAAGGGCTTGGTCGAGGTTTTCACCGGGTTCGACTTTGCCGCTGGGCAGTTCCCAGATGCCGCCCATGAAGTCGTCGCCGGGTCGTCGCAGCAGCAGGACGCGCCCGTCGTATTCGACGACCGCGCCGACGACGAGTTGCTGGACACCGTCGCGTTCGGCTTCGGCGGTGAGGTCTTCGAGGTGGGTCGTCATGGTGTTCATCCTTTCAGGTGGTCGGGGTGGCGGAATACTTTTTCGATGGCGTCGAGGTAGCGGTCGACGAGGGGGAGATCGTGTTCGCGGTGCCACACGGGGAGTTTGAGAATGTGGTGGTGCAGGTGTTCGGCGTGCGGGAATTCGCCGGGGCGGTAGGTGAATTCGCCTGCGTATTCGGGGAAGAGGGTACCCGGCGTCTGGAAGAGTTCGAGCAGATTGAGAGGGCAGGTGGAGCCCGGTCGGTCGATGTCCCGGCAGCCCTCGGCCAGTAGCGCCTGGTGGATGCGTTCGACGGGGATTCCTTCGAGTTCCTCGGGTCGGTATTGCAGGGCCATCCCGTACCAGGAGGGCCGGGTCTCGGGCGCGGCCCGGGTCGCGACGATCCCGGGTAAGCCGTCGAGGCGATCGGCGATGTAGGTGGCGATGTGGTTGCGGCCGGTGAGGTAGTCGTCGAGGTGGCGGAGTTGGTCGAGGGCGATGGTGGCTGCGAGGGGGTGGATGCGTTTGAGACCCATGCCGGTGACCGCGTAGCGGTGCAGGGAGTGGTGTTCGGGGATTTCGTTGCGGCATCGCTTGTTGTATTGGCCGTGCAGGAGCAGCCGGTAGTAGAGGTTTTCGTCGTCGGTGAGCACGAATCCGCCTTCGCCGGCCGAGAGCGGCTTGGGGCCGTTCATGCTGAAGGCTGCGGCACGGCCGAAGGTGCCGATCTTGCCGTCGCCTATGGTCGCGCCGTGGGCGTGGGAGCCGTCTTCGAGGAGTTGCAGCCCGTAGACCTCGGCGAGGCCGGCGAGGCTGCGCATCTGTGCGGGCATTCCCCACATGTGGGTTACGACAACGGCTTTTGTCTTCTCGGTGATGCGGTGGGGAAGCTCGCGGGGGTCGAGGTTGCCGGTGTCGTCGCAGTCGGCCAGGACCGGGATGACGCCCAGGTGCAGCAATGGAGTGGCGGTGGCGAAGAAGGTGTAAGCGGGCACGATGACCTCGTCGCCGGGACGCAGGCCGCAAGCCGCGTACATCGAGTACAGGCCGGCGGTGCCGGAGCTGGTGAGCACGGCGTACCGGCTGCCGAAGTAGGCGGCGAGCGCGTCTTCGAGGTCGGCGATGACACCGGAGCGGTCGTAGATGGAGATGGTGTCGTCGAGCTGGGCCAGGACGGCTTTGCGGGTGAGGTGATCGGTCGGCGGCCACTGGAAGTGCGGTGCCGGGTCGGTGACGACGGGTGTGCCGCCGAGCAGAGCGAGAGGTGAGTTCACCGGAGCTCCTTGGATCGACGCAGGTGTGGGTGCGGGCAGCTTGGTAGCAGGCGGTGACGAAGCGCAGGTGGGCCAGGTGCTGGCGAGGGCTGCCGAGGTTGGGGCGTTCACCGTCGATGACCCGGCGGAAGTAGTCGAGCTGGGTGGCTGCGGCCGAGGGCCAGGCTTGTTCTCGGAGCAGGGATTCGACGACTTCCCCGCCGTTGGTGAGGCGGCGGATGCGTCCGCGTTCGAGATGGACCATGCCCTTGGAGCCGACCAGGCGAAGGTCTTCGGTTTTGGGTCCGATGAAGCGGGATAGCAGGATGGATCCGTAGAGGCCGGAGTCGTAGGAGAAGTGCACCAGTGCGGTGTCTTCGGCGTCGTATTCGCGGTCCGGGCGGGCCGCGACCGACAGGTCCGCGGTAACGCGATCGGGGAGACCGAAGTACCACAGGATCAGGTCGATGACGTGGTAGCCCATGTCGATCACGCAGCCGCCGCCGGCGGTGGCGATGTCGCCGCGCCACCCGTCGGAGGGGTCGGCGGTGTGCAGGGTATAGCGGGCGTCGATGACGAACGGCGTTCCGATCTGATCGGCCAGCTGTGGGAAGCTCGTGTAGATCGGGTTGAAGCAGCGTTGCAGAGTGACCATCAGTTCGATCTCGGCGTCCTCGCACAGCCGCGCCAGCTCCCGGGCCTCGGTCAGCGATGTGGCGAACGGTTTCTCCTTCAGCACGTGGACGCGGTGTTCGGCGGCGGCTTCGATCGCCCGGCGGCCGACGCAGTGCGGGACGCACACCACGACCAGATCCAACTGCTCCGAGCCCAGCATGGTGGTGAAGTCGGTGTACCCGGGGACCCTGCACCGGTACTGGTGCTCGCGCACGATCTCGGAATCCTCATCGCACACCGCCACCAGCTCAGCGGCCTCGCAGGAGACCAGCCCGGGCAGGTGATCGTCCAGCGCCTGCCTGCCCAACCCGATCACACCCACACGCAGCGGAACACGCCGCCGAGGGACGAGGGACAGTGGGCGAGAGGGCAGCTCACCTGCGCTGGTCGGCCCTTGCGGGGGCTGGTCCACGCGGGCGCAATCGAGCGCTGCCCGCTGTCATCGGATCGCTCCCGCCAACGCCCGATCCGGGACCCCGGCCGAGGCGCCCGCAACCAGCACGCCCGCGCCGGCTGCGCACCACAGCCGTGCCTCCACTCCCTGCCGGAGTGCCGTCTGCCGGATCAGATGCTCCAGATCGGGCACGACAACGTTGCGGCATTGCGCGCGAACCAGTTCCGCGATCAGCGCATCCAGGCCAGCCCGCCCGTAGATGCGTTCGTGAAAGACCATGCCCAGGTCGTAGCCTTGCTGATCGGCGAACTGCTGAATCCGTCTCTCGCAGTCTCGGATGTGTTCGCCCGCGACGTCGAGTCGCAGGTAGCCGTAGACAAGTGGTTTCATCGTCGTCTCCTCTCGCCGCGCGAGAATCAGGGGTCTCGCTCATTCGGCGTGTGCGTCGAACTTGTTCCTCCAGACTCGTGTGCGGCGCGGCATTCCAGGAGGGCAGATTGCGGGGCAGATCGGCGTGAACCGGTCCTGGGTTCGGGCAGGTCGATAGACTGGGCGCGGCCGATCGAGGGGATCGAAGTTGCCGACACCGAACCTGAAACTGCAGCAGCGCCGCGAAGCGACCCCGTCACCGACCGTGGCGGGGCGATCGATGACCCGCGCCGAACTGGCCGAAGCGGTCAACGACCACCTGTGGCGAACTACCGGCCGACGCCGTGAACTCGATGCACATACGATCGCGCGCTACGAACGCGGTGCGGTGCGCTGGCCCGGCAAAGACTACCGCCAGGCCTTGTGCGTGGTGCTCAACGCCACCGAAACCGAACTCGGCTTCGCCGCCGCCCGCCGGGCGCCTGCCGTCGAGCATCGAGATCCGTTGGCGATCAATCTGTTCAGCCCCTTCGATCCCGACCATCCCCACCGACTATCTGACAAGCTCGAAGCCCGTGGGCCGCGTGGGACGATCCGACGTCGACAAGGTCCGGTATGCGGTCGCCGCGGCCGCCGCAGCGGAGAACCTGCACGGCGGTGGCTCGGCCGCCGACAACGCGGCCCACCATCTACCCGCTACCTGCGCCCGCGTCGCCGCAAACGGACTCATCCCGGCGGACGGTGCCCGACCATCTGCCCCGGCGGCGCTCCGCGACGCCACCGAGGCGAGAGTTATTCACTCTCGGCATGAATGGTCGTGCGTTTTTCGTGAAATTTGCGATGTGGCGGCAAAACTGCCTCCTCACGACACTTACTACGACAACGTCCCCGCCGACCACGCCGACTACGACATCGAAGACATACCGTTTCCGCAGGAAAACACCCCTGAGCAGGGGGTGAGCAAGCTGCTGGCAGTGTGGGGTCAGGGGTTCGAGTCCCCTTAGCTCCACAAAAATAGCAGGTCAGGCCCGGTCTTAGACCGGGCCTGACCTGCTATTTGTGTCTGGCCCCGCAGATACCCCCCGTTTTGGTCCTGGATTCTGTTTGCCGAAATCGATGCGGTCACGTGGGCAGGTGTGTCCACCGAGACCGGGCTGGCGGATTCGATATCTGGGAACCAGGGCACGCAAGCCGCCGCAGGTCTCCACATCAGTGAGCCGCTGGACGGCCTCCCGGTCACCTTGCGTTCTGCGTACAGAGATCCGGCCGCGCCATCGATTCGCCCGGCAGACGATCGAGGCAGGCCAGGCTGCTCAGACTGTCCTTCCGCAGCGAATCGAGCGTGTTCGCGACCTGATCGGCGCATTCGAGTGAGTCACCACTGGTCCCCTTCCTGAGCCAGCTCAGCCGTGGTGACACGGTCGTGGGTCGAGTGGCGTGCCCGGTCGAGGAGGATGAGGGGTACGGCAACTGCCGCGAGGGCGGCCCCGATCAGGCATACGGCTGTGAGGGCTGCCCCTTGTGTGAGGGCGGCGGCTGCGAGAGCGGGGGTGATGCTGATTCCCAGTTGGAATGCCGACACGGTGGTGGCGCCTGCGAGGGTGGGCGCGTCGGCTGCGATGGTGAAGACGCGGCTGAAGACGGCGGGGTTCAGGACGAACGCGGCGATACCGATCAGGAAGACCGTGGGCACCGCCACCCAGATCTGTTGGAGCGCAGGAGTCATCACCACCGACAGGATCACGATCGCTGATGCACCGGCCAGGAGTGCGAGGTGCGGCCGCTGGTCGGAGACCCGGCCGCCGATGGACAGACCGATGAAGGCGCCGACTCCGAAGAGCGCAAGTACAGCCGGGATCCACACTTCGGGCATGCTGGTGATGTCTTCGAGCATGGCTGCCAGGAAGTTGAACGTGATCATGTACGCCGCGGTGGTCAGGACCGTGATCGCCACAATGACCCACAGACTCGGTTTCCGCATCGCGGCGAACTCCCGCGACAAGCTCGGCCGGGTGCAGTCGGCGGTGCCGGAGTTTGCGGCGGGGAGCCCGAGGAGGCAACCGATGATCCCTACGACCGTGAGGGCTACGACGGCCCAGAAGCCGTCGCGCCACTGGGTGAAGTGGCTGATCAGCGTGCCTACCGGGCCCCCAGCCACCATGGCCACGCTGAGGCCGCTCACCACGACTCCGGAGGCGCGGGCCTTGCGGTCCGGCGTTACCAGGCTGATCGCAGTCACCGCCGCGACGGCGAAGAAGGCCGCGTACGCTATCCCCGCGATCAGTCGCGTGACCAGCAGGACCTCGTAGGTGCCCAGCTGTCCGACGGCAATGCTGGCGGCGAACACGGTCTGGCTTGCCATCAGCGCGGTGCGGCGGGGCCAGCGCAGGCTGAGCACAGCGAACGGTGGCCCGCCGACCACGACGCCCAGCGCGAACGCGGTTATCAGGAACCCGGCAGAGGAGAGCGTGACGTCCAGGTCAGCGGCGACCGCCGGCAGTACGCCAGCCAACAAGAACTCCGCACTACCCATCGCGAACAGGCTGAAGCCGAGCAGATACACCCCTGCAGGCAATCTCGTGGATCGCCCGTTCAAGGACGTCTCTGCGGTGGTGCTGGTCATCAGTTCACGCCCCCGTCATCGAGTCCGTCACGTGCGATGGCGGCCGAAAGCTCCTGTTCGAGCAGCCAGCCAGCCATGTTGATAGCGGCAGTCGAGCCTGCTCCTGCCGCGGTGATGACTTGGGCTCTGGGGCTGACCACGTTCCCGGCAGCCCAGAGCCCGGGAACATCTGTAGCCCCCTGGGAGTCGACCGCAACAAGTCCACTCGTTGGGTCCGTGCCCGCACCCAACGTCACCAAGATCGCGCCATGGGGCACTGGACGAGGTGCCACGAAGATGGCCTCACACGCGACTGCCTTGCCGTTGTCGAGCTCGATCCCGACCGAGTTTCCGCCCGCTGTGCTAGCGGGTGTCGCGACCTTTGTGACATGCGCGTCGATCAGACTTACGCCATAAGCTGTGAGTCGCTGCCGTTCGGCTGTGCTGACGTCGGTGCCGTTGGTACAGAAGGTCACCGAGGAGCTGTAGCGGCGCATCAGCGCGGCCAGGTGCACCGACACCGCCGACGTCATCGCCGTCGCCGGGTTGCCGATCACGGCGATACTGCGACCCCGCACCTCGTAGCCATGGCAGTGGGGACAGTGGTGCACCGTGGATGCCCACCGTTCGGACAGTCCCGAGATATCGGGGAGCTCGTCGGTCAGCCCGGTCGCCACCAGCAATGACCGGGTACGCAGGGCACTGCCGTCGTCGAGTCGAAGCTCGAACGTACCGTCCGACGTGCTCCGGGCCTCGACCACGACTGCTTGCACGAGTGTCCCACCGTAACGACTCAGTTCGCTCCGGCCCCTGGCGACGAATTCCTTCGGCGCCATGCCGTCCTGGGTCAGGTACCCGTGCATGTGCTCGGCGGGCCCGTTGCGGGGTTCGCCACCGTCCACGACCAGGGTCGCGAACTGTGCCCTCGTGAGCACCACTCCGGCCGACAAGCCAGCGGCTCCGCCGCCGATGATGATGCTGTCCCACAGTGTCGCTGCCTGCGATCCGGTCGTTGATTGCCTCGTTGTGTTCATTCGGATCACCTCCAACTAGAGAATCGGCGGTATCGGCAATTTTCGACAACAATCGTTGCTGAATCCGGGACACACTGCTTGACTGCCGTCCATGGACGATCAACCCAGCATCGGTAGCGTGATCGAGCAGATCGCTCCTCGGCTGCGAAGCGCCCGGGAGAAGAAGGGCATCAGCCTGGCCGGCCTCGCGCGCACCACCGGCATCTCGACCAGCACCCTGTCCAGACTGGAATCAGGGCAGCGCAAGCCAAGTCTCGAACTCCTCCTACCGATCACCGCGGCGCTGGGCATTCCGCTCGACGAGATCGTGGCGGCACCCCGGATCCTCGACCCGCGCGTGCCTCAACAGCCCACCAGAAAAGACGGCCGAGTGCTGATCCCGCTGTCACGACAGCAAGGAGAACCACGCGCCTACAAAATGACCATCCCAGCCCACGACGACGAGCCACACCTACGAACTCACGACGGCTACGAATGGCTTTACGTGCTCCGCGGACAACTCCGCGTGAAACTGAGTGACCAGGACTTCATCATGGGTGCGGGCGAAGCAGCCGAGTTCGACTGTCGGATTCCGCACTGGTTCGGCGCCGCTGGGCGCGGGAATGTCGAAGTGCTCAGCCTCTTCGGCAAGCAAGGCGAACGCATCCATCTCCGCACCCAGCAGCGCTGACGCCGAACCAGATTTCAGCGTCGTTCGCCCGCGCCCGCATCACGGATGTGCCTGGCGCACAGATGATGGCGTCAACAACGTCTTGGCCCGCAACACCTAGCCCGCGCGACAGGTCATATCTTGTTCGGGCATGGTGCCGTCCACCAGGTAGCTGGTGACGACGTCGGACGCGCAGGAGTTGGCGCCGAGAGCCCTAGACCCCGTGCCCACTCCCGTCGACAGAGACCAACCGGGGCCGCTGACCGAACTTCTCGTCGAGCAGCTCGGCGCCGCGTAGCGGGGTGACCGGGTCGCGCTGTTGTTCTCTTCGGGCCTGGTCGTCGCGGTCGAGGATCGCGCAGTGGTCCGACACCCCTGGCCCGGCCGGTAGCCTACGCCCCGCCGGCAGAGGCTCTGGGGTCGACAAGGGCGAGGGCGCTGATGGGCATCGAAAACGGGTATCGACCCGGCGCGCCCGCGTCAATCGGCCTCGATGACGGCCCGCCCCTCGTCCGCGTCGACCTCGCGCACGACGAAGACCGAGGCCCCGGGCTCTCCGATGCGCACCTTGTCGCCGACTTCGATCACGGAATGGATTTCAATCAAAGGGGGTGTTCGACTCTTGGTCTGATGAGTTCTCTGCGCCCCTGCGGCGTGTCCTCATGTTATCTGTCACTTGATCAGGACATCTGTCACCGAGATCGCGCAGTATGCGGCATTACACAGCGTCCGATGCTCGGACCCGCGAGCAAACATCGGCGACAGCGGCGGTATCCCAGTAGAACGGGCGAATCTCGCTGATCCGTCCGGCATCGATGGTGATCGTCTGCAAGATCGGGAAATCGAGTTCGCGGCCGGTGGAGCGTGCACGGGCTCGCACATGTGTGAGAACGACGAGCGGACTCTCATCGGCCAGGAAAGTCTGTTCGGCCATCTCGAAGCGATCCCACACCCCGCTCATCGCGAGGAAGAAACGCTCCAAACCGTCGTGGCCGCACCAGGTTCCGCCATAGGGAAGATTGTCGGCCTGGTGCAACACAACATCCGGTGTGAAGAACGGCGCGAGTAAGGAGAACGATGCCGAGCCCGGACCGCCGCTGGCAAGGTAGGCCGCCTCGGCTTCGTACATATCCCGTAGGACGGACGTGGCTGTCGTTGACGATGCACTCATGATGATCATGCTGGATCGATACATCACTACGCGCTGGCGGAAACCCGCCGTCGCTGTCGGCTACCCGCTTCGATGCCGCCGTCCACCGCCGCCCGGCGGACGTCCGGACATCGGCATGAGTGGACGTTCTATGGCGGGTAACTCGACTTCAAGCCAACGCGCGCGGTCGGTGACAACAGTGATGGAAATCTGGTGACAGATAGCCGGGCAAGCTTTGGAGCGGCGTGATCCGGAGCGTCGGTATCCGATCTTGTTGACGGTGCTGGCGCAGTCGGGCACTGAGGTGGTGGCGCCGTTCGACCAGTCGCTGTCGGCGAAGCCACCTCGATCAGCTCTTCCCGGCCGGCTGAACGCCGCCGCCGTCGGGTGGTGCTTCGCGGGTGTGGCGCCGACTCGAGTCGGCCCCCCGATTACCCCGCGCTTTCATCGTCGATATGACGTCGGCGTCGGGTGCCTGCCGGGGCAGGACTGTACGTGGAGCCGAAGGAGCGTCACCGGTCGAATGGGATTCTCCCTGCTCAGTCGTCTGCACGGACGTAACGGAATTTCTCGGGCGAGTGGTCCGGGGTGCTGCGTTGCCGCCGGTTGACTTGACGTTCTGACGACCGGTCATTGAGGGGCGAGTCTCTGCTGTGGAGTGCGTGCGAGGTACTCCGGTGGGAAGGCCGTGCAGTTCGGTCCTGATGGACTTACCTGGATGCGCGTTGTAATTGATTGCGGACGAGTATATTCCGCCGTTTTCACAGCGGAACGATGAGGCTGTTCTCGTTGCCGTCGCCGGGGTGATCGGGGGTGTCTGTGCCGAACGTTGATGTCTTGCCGGACCGAACAGTCTCATGAACCCCTTCGTGGGGGTCAGGGGTTCGAGTCCCCATAGCTCCACTTGAAAATTCAGGTCAGGCCCGGTTCAGTATCGGGCCTGACCTTTTTGTTTTCACCAAGCTCTCGTTTATCCCCGGTTTGGTCCCGAAATGGCGTTGAGGATGGTTCTGCCGTTGTCCTGCCAGTGAAACAGTGTGATCTGATCCGGGTGTACGTCCGGACCAGGAGTCATTGTGGCAGGTCGGGTAGGTCCGCCAGTGTCTGAATTGCGTCTTCGTGCCGGGCGAGGAGTGAGATGCGGGCACACACCGAGCCGCCGGTGATAGTTCACCGGCGGCCCGATCAATCGATTGTCAGACTCCTGGAGCCGGCACGTAGGTGTAGGAGACGCCGTTGCTGGTTCCGCCCGGCGTGGTGACGGTCACCAGCACCGTCCCGGTTCCAGCGGGGCTGGTGGCCACGGTCAGTGTTTCCGAGATACCGGTGAACGCCGCCGGTGCGGTACCGAAACTCACCTCGGTGGTGTAGGCGAAGTCCGTCCCGGTGAGTGTCACCGAATCTCCACCGGTCTCGGGCCCGCTGTCCGGAACCACGGAGGTCAGGGTCGGAACCGGAAGGTAGGTGAAGAAGACGTTGTTACTGGTTCCTCCTGGTGTGGTGACAGTGACCTCAGCCAGCCCGGTCCCGGCCGGGCTGACGGCCGTGATCTGGGTATTCGAATCGACGGTGAACGATGCTGCCGGTGTGGCGCCGAAGTCGACCGCGGTGGCTCCGGCCAGATCTGTTCCGGTCAGCACGACCGTTGTGCCACCGGCTTCGGGGCCCAGGTCCGGGGCACCGGTGAGCAAGGTGGGGACGTCGACATAGGCATAGCCCAGACCGTTGCTGGTTCCGCCGCCGGTGGTGACGGTGACCTGCACCGTCCCGGCCACACCCGCGGGCGCGACGGCCGTGATCTGGGTGGCGGAATCGATGGTGAACGACGTTGCCGGTGTGCCACCGAAATTCACTCCGGTGGCGCCGGTCAGTGCCGTGCCGGTGAGCACGACGGTGGTCCCACCGGTCACCGGTCCCGCGTTCGGGGCGATTGTGCTGAGAGCGGGCGCGGCGATGTAGGTGTAGGCGACGCCGTTGCTTGTGCCGCCCGCGGTGGTGACGGTGACCGGCACGGTTCCGGCCGTCCCCGCGGGGGTGAGTGCGGTGACCTGGGTGTCGGAGTTGGCGGCGAACAAGGTCGCCGGTGTGGCGCCGAAGTCGACCGCGGTGGCTCCGGTCAGTCCCGTTCCGGTGAGCACGACCACCGTCCCACCGCCTGCCGGTCCCGCGTTCGGGGCGATTGTGGTGAGGGCAGGCACCGCAACATAGGTGTAGGTGACGCCGTTGCTCGTGCCGCCCGCCGTGGTGACGGTCACCAAAACCGTCCCTGCGGTACCCGGGGGGACGAGGGCGGTGATTTGCGTATCGGAGTCGACGGCGAACAGAATCGACGGGCTCGCCCCGAAGTCGACCGCGGTGGCACCGGTCAGTCCTGTCCCGGTGAGTACAACCACTGTGTTACCGGTTACCGGGCCCGAGTTCGGAACAACTGACGTGAGGGCAGGCACCGCAACATAGGTGTAGGCGACGCCGTTGCTCGTGCCGCCCGCCGTGGTGACGGTCACCAGCACCGTCCCCGTCCCGGCGGGAGCGACCGCGGTGATCTGCGTGTCGGAGTCGACGGTGAACGAGGTCGCCGGTGTGGCACCGAAACCCACCGCGGTCGCTCCGGTCAGTCCCGTTCCGGTGAGCACGACCGTGTTTCCTCCGGTCACCGGACCGGCGTCGGGCACCACCGTGCTCAGCGTGGGCACCGCCGCGTAGGTGTAGGAAACTCCATTGCTCGTGCCACCGACGGTGGTGACCGTGACCGACACCGTTCCGGCCACACCCGCGGGAGCGACCGCCGTGATCTGGGTAG
>NZ_BDCJ01000018.1 GCF_001613445.1 Nocardia grenadensis NBRC 108939 | reverse complement strand
CGCATTCGGGTTGTGTCGGAACTCGAGGCCTGGATCGGGTGCCGACGAGACGCCGGAGTGTGCCGCATCCGATACTCGGCTCCGTTCCGGATGATTCGTGTATGCCCACCCGGCCGTCCGCTGTACGCTGTACATATTCGGACGATACGGGCGCCTCATGGGTTGTCTCGCGGGGTCCGGGAGAGCCCGTTTTTTGTTGCCGGAGCCGCTTCCGCTCACTCAGCAGGGGCTCCGGCGAAAATTTCCCAGAAAATTCCTGGTAGGGCGGCTGAGAGGTAGCCAGCGGGTCCGGCGGAAGTGTGGTTATCGCGCCGCAACTTCGGTTTTGGCACGAAAAGCCGCTGATGGCAGGCTGTTTCGTGCGCGAGGGGGTGCGGATCACAGTTACGGCAAGCAGGGATGCGGGCGAGTCGGCAAGGGGGCGATACCGGGTCCGATTCATGCCCTGACCTGGGGGGTGGGTTCGCAATCCGGGGGCGTCGTGGGTACGGTCGCTGAGACTGCCGGGTAGTTCGGCAGGTTTTGATGCAGGAATGATGAGACGGAGGAACCGTGGCCCTTCCCCAGCTGACTGATGAGCAGCGCGCCGCTGCTCTGGAGAAGGCGGCTGCCGCTCGCCGTGAGCGGGCAGAACTCAAGGATCGCCTGAAGCGCGGCGGCACCGACCTCAAAGAGGTCCTCGGCCAGGCCGAGAGCAATGAGATCATCGGCAAGATGAAGGTGCGCGCCCTGCTGGAAGCCCTGCCCAAGGTCGGCAAGGTCAAGGCCGAGGAGATCATGAACGAGCTCGAGATCGCGCCGACCCGCCGGCTGCGTGGTCTCGGTGACCGGCAGCGCAAGGCGCTGCTCGCCAAATTCGATCTCGGCGCCTGACACCCTCGGTGATCGAGAACATGACGAAGGGTCGGCTGGTTGTACTGGTCGGCCCCTCGGCCGTGGGCAAATCCACCGTGGTGCGATGTGTCCGCGAACGGCTGCCGGAACTGGTTTTCAGCGTCTCGGCGACGACACGGGACCCGCGTCCCGGTGAAGTCGACGGTCGTGATTACCGGTTCGTCAGCCGGGCCGAGTTCGACGCGATGATCGACTCCGGCGATCTGCTCGAATGGGCGGATATCCACGGCGGGTTGCAGCGGTCCGGTACGCCGGCCGCGCCGGTGCGCGCCGCGTTGTCGGAGGGGCTGCCGGTGCTCATCGAGGTCGATCTCGAAGGTGCACGTTCGATCCGGCGGGTAATGCCGGAGGCCGTGCTGGTGTTCCTCGCGCCGCCCAGCTGGGAGGAGCTGGTGGACCGGCTACGCAGCCGCGGCACCGAATCGCCGGAGGTCATCGAACGCCGCCTGGCGACGGCACGGGTGGAACTGGCCGCACGTGACGAGTTCGACACTGTGATCGTGAACGACACCGTGACCAGCGCCTGCGCGCAGTTGGTATCGTTGTTCGTCAGCACGAATTCCAATTCGTAGCCAGTTGCGCGGCCGGAGAGCCGCCGCGCAGCCGAGCCACCGACCCCGCAGGAGCTTCCTCAGTGAGCAGTACGGATACCGCTACGCCCGCCTACGACACCCCGGTCGGCCTCACCAATCCGCCGATCGACGAACTGCTCGACCGCACCTCCTCCAAGTACAGCCTGGTGATCTACGCGGCCAAACGGGCCCGCCAGATCAACGACTACTACAACCAGCTGGGTGACGGGATCCTCGAATACGTCGGCCCGCTGGTGGAGCCGCTGCCCCAGGAGAAGCCGCTGTCGGTGGCGATGCGGGAGATCCACAGCGATCTGCTCGAACACACCGAAGGCGAATGACCCGTTAGCCGGGTGATGGGCCGATAGGGCAGGAGGCGCGCTATGGCGCGGGTAGTTGTCGGGGTGGGCGGCGGAATCGCCGCGTACAAGGCATGCGCGCTGGTGCGGCGGTTCACCGAGACCGGCCATACCGTCCGGGTGATCCCCACCGAGGCGGCACTGCAGTTCGTGGGCACAGCGACCTTCGAGGCGCTGTCCGGCCATCCCGTGCACACCGGGGTCTTCTCGGATGTTCCGGAGGTGCCGCATGTGCGGCTGGGCCAGGAGGCCGAACTCGTCGTCATCGCGCCCGCCACCGCGGACCTCATGGCGCGGGCCGCGCACGGGCGCGCCGACGATCTGCTCACCGCGACCTTGCTCACGGCCCGATGTCCCGTGCTGTTCGCGCCCGCCATGCACACCGAGATGTGGGAGCACGCGGCGACCGTCGCGAATGTGGCGGCTCTGCGCGCGCACGGCGCCACCGTGATGGAGCCCGCGTCCGGTCGGCTCACCGGTACCGATACCGGTCCGGGCCGTCTGCCCGAACCCGAGGAGATCTTCGGCCTCGCGTCCCTGCTGCTCGAACGCCCCGACGCGATCCCGCGGGACCTCGTGGGCAGGCGGGTGGTGATCACCGCGGGCGGCACCCGGGAACCGCTGGACCCGGTCCGTTTCCTCGGCAACCGCAGCTCCGGTAAACAGGGGTACGCGCTCGCCAGGGTCGCCGCTCAGCGCGGCGCCCAGGTCACGCTCATCGCCGGCAACACCATCGAGATGGCACCGCCGGCGGCGGTCGAGCTGGTCCACATCACCACGGCCGAGCAGCTGAAAACCGCGGTCGACAAGCACGCGGTCGGCGCCGACGCGGTGATCATGGCCGCCGCCGTCGCCGATTTCCGGCCCGCCACGGTGGCCACCGCCAAGATCAAGAAGGGCAAGGACGAGCCCGACACCATCGCCCTGGCCAAGAACGAGGACATCCTCGCCGGTCTGGTCCAGGAGCGCCGGGAGGGCCGGTTGCCCGGAACGGCCATTGTCGGATTCGCCGCCGAAACCGGCGACGCGGACGGCGACGTCATCACCCACGCGCGGGCCAAACTGGCCCGTAAGGGCTGCGATCTGCTGGTGGTGAACGCGGTGGGCGACGGTAAGGCGTTCGAGGTCGACACCAATGACGGCTGGCTGCTGCGCGCGGACGGTAGCGAACAGGCGCTGGACCACGGATCCAAAGCGCTGCTGGCCAGCCGCGTCCTCGACGCGCTGGGTCCCCTGCTGAGCTGAGCCCCGGCGCTGAGCTGAGCCCCGGGCGGCCCGGCGAACCGCGGGATCAGTCTGTCGGCATGGCCGTGGCGAGGCGAGAGACGCCCACCGGGGGTATGAACGCGATACGATCCAGCCCGCTCGGGGGTGCGCGTGCCGGGGAGCGGACACCGCGGTCGGAAACCCGTCCAGGATGGTGTCCAGAACCCCAATTACGCCGCCCGTTCTAATAGTCTGGGAGTCCAGGGGCGTGACCGGAGCCTGCGCTACGGTCCCTCCGGACACGAGTAACCGTTGAGGAAGAGGGAAACTGTGCGCACGTCCGGTAGCCGGCTATTCACCAGTGAGTCCGTGACCGAGGGTCATCCGGACAAGATTTGTGACGCCATCAGCGATTCCATCCTCGACTCACTCCTGGCCCAGGATCCCCGCAGCCGGGTCGCCGTGGAAACCATGGTGACCACCGGTCAGGTGCACGTCGCGGGCGAGGTCACCACCGAGGCATATGCGGATATTCCGCATATCGTCCGGGAAAAGATCCTCGAGATCGGATACGACTCCTCGGCAAAGGGATTCGACGGCAACTCCTGCGGTGTCAATATCGCGATCGGTGCGCAGTCGCCCGATATCGCGCAGGGTGTCGACACCTCCCACGAGGCGCGGGTCGGCGGTTCCGACGACGAGATCGAACAGCAGGGCGCCGGTGATCAGGGCCTGATGTTCGGTTACGCCAACACCGATACCCCCGAACTCATGCCGCTGCCGATCGCGCTGGCCCACCGGCTGTCGCGCAAGCTCACCGAGGTCCGCAAGACCGGTGTGCTGCCGTATCTGCGGCCGGACGGTAAAACCCAGGTCACCATCGAGTACGACGGTGACAAGGCGGTACGGCTGGACACCGTGGTGCTGTCCACCCAGCATGCCGCCGATATCGATCTCGACAATCTGCTGGCCCCCGATATCCGGGAGAAGGTCGTCGACGCGGTGCTGGCCGATATCGCCATCCCCGACCTGGACATCTCCGATATCCGCCTGCTGGTGAATCCCACGGGCAAATTCGTGCTCGGCGGCCCGATGGGCGATGCCGGCCTGACCGGCCGCAAGATCATCGTCGACACCTACGGCGGTATGGCCCGCCACGGTGGCGGCGCATTCTCCGGTAAGGACCCTTCGAAGGTCGATCGCTCGGCCGCCTACGCCATGCGCTGGGTCGCCAAGAACGTGGTCGCCGCCGGTCTGGCGGACCGGGTAGAGGTGCAGGTCGCGTACGCGATCGGCAAATCGGCGCCGGTCGGGCTGTTCGTGGAGACCTTCGGTACCGAGAAGGTCGATCCGGCCCAGATCTCGTCGGCGATCACCGAGGTGTTCGACCTGCGCCCGGGCGCGATCATCCGGGACCTGGATCTGCTGCGCCCGATCTACGCGCCGACCGCCGCCTACGGGCACTTCGGCCGCACCGATATCGATCTGCCCTGGGAGCGCACCGACCGCGCGGACAAGCTGCGCGCCGCGGCCGGACTGTAAGTTCCACGTCCCGCGTGGATCGACCGCCCACCGACACCCCCGCCGACCCCGCGTCGACGGGGGTGTCGGCCGAGTCGGGGCCGGCACGGCGCCGGGGCGCTCGTGTGAAGAAGGCCGCGACGGCGGCCCTGGGACCGGTCGATCGCCCGATCGCCCGGGTGCTGCCGCTGCTCACCCCCGCACACCTGGACCGTGATTTCGACTATCTGGTGCCGCCGGAGCTCGACGATATAGCCCGCCCCGGTGTGCGCGTCCGGGTCCGGTTCGCGGGGCGGCTGGTGGACGGTTATCTGCTGTCCCGGCACGCCGAATCCGATCACCCGGGCAAACTGGTCCGGTTGGAGCGGGTGGTATCGGCCGAACAAGTACTCACCCCGGAGATCCTGCGCCTGGCGACGACCGTAGCGGCCCGGTGCGCCGGGACCCGTGCCGATGTGCTGCGCCTGGCGATTCCGCCGCGGCATGCGCGGGTGGAGAACGGGGGGCCGGCGAAGAAGGGCGCGGCGACGGACGACCCGACCGTGCCGACGACGTCCGGGGCCGTGGGGCCGGACGCGGCGCCAGAGTCGAGCGTGAATGACGAGCCGGGCACGGACCCGGGGTTGCGTACCGATGCCGGGACGGGTACGGAGACCGGATCGGGTACGGAAACCGAGTCGGGCACGGAGACCGGAATGGGCACCGACGCGGGTACACACGCCGAGGCGGGTGCGTCGCGTCGCCTCGGTCGAACGGCCGGCTCGGGCGATGCGGCGGTGCCGTTGCGTGTGGTCGATGGGCCCGGAGCCGCCGCGGCGCCGGAGGCCGCCGATTCGTCGGTGCGCGGCTCGGATACCGGCGGCGCGGGGGCGCGGGAGGGGGGCCGTTCCGAGACGGCGGAACGCACGGCGCCACCCACGGGAGTGGATACCGGCGCCTGGCGCCGGTACCGGCACGGGGATGCCTTCCTGACCGCACTCGCGAGCCGCCGGGGCCCCCGGGCGGCGTGGCAGGCACTGCCGGGAGAGGACTGGGCGCGGCGATTGGCCGAGCTCGCGGCGGTGGTGGCCGCGGACGGCCGCAGCGCGATTCTGATGGTGCCCGACCAGCGCGACCTCGACCGGGTGCTGCGCGAATGCGAACGGCTGGTCGGGGATTCGGCGGTCGGATTGTCGGCGGGTCTGGGCCCGGCGGCCAGATACCGGCGCTGGCTGGACGTGCTGCGCGGAACCGCGCGTGTGGTGGTGGGGACCCGCAGTGCGGTTTTCGCACCCGCCGCTGACCTGGGCCTTGTCGCGATCTGGGACGACGGCGACGATACCTATGCCGAACCCCGCGCCCCCTACCCGCATGCGCGCGAGGTCGCCATGCTCCGTGCCCACGCCACCGGCGCCGCCTTCGTGGCGGCCGGGTTCGCCCGGACCGCCGAGATCCAGTCCGTCGTGGACACGGGATGGGCCCATGATCTGCTCGCCGACCGGGCGACCTTACGGGCCGCCGCACCGCGGATCAGCGCCCCGGGGGACAGCGATGCCGCGCTCGAACGCGATCCGATGGCGCGCGCGATCCGGATCCCCGCCGCCGCCTTCGCCGCGGCCCGCAAGGCGCTCGCCGCCGGGTCCGGGGTGCTGGTGCAGGTGCCGCGGCGCGGGTATGTTCCGGCGCTGGCCTGCACGAGATGCCGCGCACCCGCCCGTTGCCGGCGGTGTGTGGGGCCGCTGTCCTTGCCAGGGTCGGATCGTCCCGCCGGTGACCAGAGTGCGGCGCACAGCCCGCTCTGCCGCTGGTGCGGGCGCACCGAGGCGGCGTTCCGTTGCCCGGCCTGCGGGGGTCGGGCGTTGCGTGCCGTGGTCATCGGTGCGGTGCGTACCGCCGAAGAGCTCGGCAGGGCGTTCCCCGGGGTGCCGATCCGCGGGTCCAGCGGTGCGGCCGTACTGGACACGGTGCCGCCCGGACCCCAGGTCGTGGTGGCCACCGTCGGCGCCGAACCGTTGCTCGCCGGTGGCTACGGTGTGGGGCTGCTCCTGGACGGGTGGGCGCTGCTCGGCCGCGCCGATCTACGCGCCGCGGAGGACGCCCTGCGCCGATGGTTGAGCGCCGCGGCCCTGGTGCGGCCCGATGGTGAAGTGCTGGTGATGGCCGATCCCGCCGTGCCGACCGTTCAGGCGCTGCTGCGCTGGGATCCGGCGGGGCACGCGGCTGCCGAACTGGCGCAGCGCACCGAGGTCGGATTCCCGCCGGCGGTACGGATGGCGGCGGTCGACGGCACTCCGGACGGTATCGCCGGTCTACTCGCCGCCGCCGAACTCCCGGCGGCGGTGGAGGTGCTGGGTCCGGTGCCGCTACCGGCTGCCGCGCGGTTGCCCTCCGGCGCGCGCGGCGACGGCGACGGCCCGGGTGCCGAGGTCGAACGGGTGCTGCTGCGTACACCGCGAACGCACGGCGCGGCGCTGGCGCGGGCACTCACCGCGGCGCAGGCGATCCGGAGTAGTCAGCGGGCGGAGTCGCCGCCGCGGGTTCAGATAGACCCGCTGGAAATCGGCTGACCCACGCGAGCCGGGCCGTGTAGTGCCCCGCCCCGGACCCGCGCGGCAGACCGCGTGCACAGGTCCCCGGCGCCGCCGAGGCCACTGCGTGAGCGGGCGGTATCGACGTACCGCTCCGGTATTCGCGGACGATCCGGTCGCTCGCGGAGGCACCCGTCGATCCCACGGCCGCCCGGAGCGGTCGGCTCGGCGGTCCGCGGCGTCCCGGGACGATCCAGGAACTAATCGAGCACACGGTTGCGTTGGATAGATTGTCGATATATCGTCGATGCTACACAAACCGATCGAGTAGCTCAGGAGGTTGCTATGGAGAACATCGAGAACGCAGAATTCCGCCGGGGTCGTGGGCGTCGTGGGCGCGGCCCGCGTCCGGGCGGTCCCTTCCGGCACGGCGGCCCGCCCGGCTTCGGTCCGGGCTTCGGCGGGGACTTCGGTCCCGGTTTCGGCCCCGGATTCGGGCCGGGTTTCGGACGTGGGCGCGGCCGGGGTGGCCGGGGCCGGCGCGGTGACGTACGGGCGGCGATCCTGCTGCTGCTCGCCGAGCGCCCCATGCACGGTTACGAGCTGATCCAGCAGATCCGCGAACGTAGTGACGATCTCTGGCGGCCCAGCCCCGGGTCCATCTATCCGGCGCTGTCACAGTTGGAGGACGAGGGTCTGATCACCATCGAGAAAGTCGCCGGCCGAAAGACCGCGCAACTGACCGAGACAGGTACCGCTCACGTTACGGAGAACCGGGCCGACCTCGGGGACCCGTGGGCCGAGGTCAAGGAAGGGGCCGGCGCCCACACCAGCGATCTGCGGGCCCTGATCGGACCGCTAATGGGCGCAGTGGCGCAGGTCGCGGCGGTGGGCACCCCCGAGCAGGCGGCCAAGGCGGCCGAGGTGCTCACCGATGCCCGGAAAGCGTTGTACCGCATCCTCGCCGGAGACGACGACTCCGGAAAGTAACGGGGTGATCAAGACCTCCCGCCCCGGTTTTCCGTCCGGCCGGCAGGGTAGAAGATTGTGTTGTGAAACAATTTCGATGGCCGATGGGGCGGGACAGTTCACAAACCGGCAGGCGTGTCCTGCGGGCGGTGACCGTGGCTGTCGCACTGGCTGGGTCGGTGTTGCTCGCGAGCGTCGAGAGCACCGCCCAGCCGGCCGGATACCTTCCCGCGTCGGTCCCCACGGATCCCGCGCCACCGCAACCCGACCAGCTGGGAGCGGTGCTCTATATGAAATCCCATCCGGACGCGGTGCCGCGCGGCGTCAACGATTTCGGTTGTGTCCCGGACGCGGCCCATCCGCGACCGGTGATCCTCGCGCACGGCACCGACGCGAGCGCCTACACGGACTGGTCGGTCATCGGGCCGCAGCTCGTGGGCCACGGCTTCTGTGTCTTCGCGCTGAACTATGGCGGTAAACCGGGCGCCGGTACCTACGGCACCGAGGACATCGTGCTCAGCGCCTACCAGATCGCGCAATTCGTCGACGAGGTACGCGCCGCGACGGGGGCCCGGCAGGTCGATCTCGTCGGTTTCTCCCAGGGCGCCAATGTCACCCGCTACTACATCAACAAACTCGGCGGTGCACCCGACGTCGGCAACTGGGTCGGCCTGGCCTCACCCACCTACGGCGGGGTGCTGTACGGCCTGGTCCCGATTGCCGAGCAACTCCCGGGTGCGATGGATCTGGCGACCCGGGCGGTCTCCGTGGCGGCGGTCCAACAGGTGCAGGATTCGCCGTTCATGCGGGCACTCAACGCGGGCGGCGACACCGTGCCCGGGGTTCGCTACACCACGGTCGGCAGCCGGGTCGACGAAGTGATCCAGCCGTTCGGCAATATCGCTCTGCGCGGCCCGGGGGCGCACAACATTGTCCTGCAGGACCGCTGCCCGGTCGATCTCACCGGGCATTTCCACATGGTCTACGACCCGTATGTGTTCCAGCTGCTGTTCCAGATCCTCGACCCCGCCCACGCTCCCGAACCGGTATGTGTACCCGTACCGCTCGGCACCGGTATCCCCGAGGTGATCATCGGCGGCAATATCTGATTCCGGCGCCGCGGTCCGGGGCCGAGTGGCCCCGGCCACGAATATCCACCATCCGGGGGACCGGGGGTATGCGCGCGCTTCGGCCGTATCGGGCCGGCCGGCCGGAGTGGAGCGCAGGTGTGGGCGGACGGCCTGAACACGGTCCGGCCGGGCTACCTAGAATGAAACCTTCCTGCCCTGCCACCTGTCTTCGGGAGCTACCGTGACCGTCCAGTCCGTCCGCCTCTTCGGCGATCCGATCCTGCGAGCCCGCGCGGCGGAGGTCACCGAGTTCGGCCCCGAACTGCGGCAGCTGGTGACCGATCTGACCGACACCATGTACGACGACGGTGGCGTGGGGATGGCGGCGCCGCAGATCGGTGTCGGTCTGCGGGTGTTCGTCTACGACACCCGCGACGCCCGCGGGCATCTCGTCAATCCGAGCTGGACCGCGCTGGACGAGGAGGAACAGATCGGCCCGGAGGGTTGCCTGTCGATCCCGGGAGTCAATCACGATACGAGGCGGGCCATGCGGGTGCGGGCGACCGGTGTGGATGTGGACGGCAACCCGGTCGAATTCGAGGCCGAGGGGCTGCTGGCGCGCTGTGTGCAGCACGAAACCGATCATCTGGACGGCACGCTGTTCATCGATCGGCTCGATCCCCCCGACCGGAAGCAGGCCATGCGCACCATCCGTGAATCCGACTGGTTCATCGCCGGGCTCACTGTCCGGCCGAGCCGCGCCCTCGCGGAGCGGGACCACTGATGCGGATCGTTTTCGCCGGTACCCCCGACCCGGCGGTCCCGTCGCTGCGCCGGCTCCTCGACTCCCGGCACGAGGTGGTCGCCGTGGTGACGCGGCCCGACGCCGTCGCCGGACGCGGCCGCAAGCTGAAACGCTCACCGGTCGGGCGACTCGCCGACGAACACGGCATTCCGGTCCTCACCCCGGGTAAGCCGGGCGATCCCGAATTCGTGGAGGCACTCACGGAATTGGCGCCGGATTGCTGCCCGGTGGTCGCCTACGGCGCGCTGCTACCGCCTCGGGTGCTCGAGATCCCGAAGTACGGGTGGATCAATCTGCATTTCTCGCTGTTGCCCGCCTGGCGCGGCGCGGCGCCGGTGCAGGCCGCCATCGCGGCCGGCGACGAGATCACCGGCGCGTCCACCTTCCGGATCGAGACCGGTCTGGACACCGGACCGCTCTACGGCGTGGTGACCGAGCGGATCGCGGTCACCGATACCGCGGCCGATCTCCTGGGCCGACTGTCCGACAGTGGCGCGGCGCTGCTGGAGCAGACGCTCGACGGTGTCGAGGACGGCACCCTGCAGGCGATTCCACAACCGGCGGACGGTGTCTCCTACGCACCCAAGATCACCGTCGAGGCGGCGCAGGTCCGCTGGGATCAGCCCGCGTTGGCCGTCGGCCGCGCCATCCGCGCGGTGACCCCGTTCCCCGGAGCCTGGACCACGGTCGCCGGGAACCGTCTCAAACTGGGCCCGGTGGAACTGGTCGAAGAGGTGCTGCCCGAGCGGCAGATCGAGGTGCGCAAAACCGGTGTGCTCGTCGGCACCGCCACCACCGCGGTGCGGCTGGACCAGGTGCAGCCGCAGGGCAAACGGATGATGGCGGCACTCGACTGGGCGCGCGGTGCCCGGCCGGCGCCCGGCGCGGTGGTCGAATGACCGGCTCGGGTGGAGACCGGCCCCGGGGCTTCCGGCGCCACGCCGAACCTCGCGCGGCCGAATCCGGTGCACCGCGGAACGAATCGCCCGAGCGCCGGGACGATTCCGGGCCGGGTGGCCGTTCGGCCGGGACCGGCTCGGGCCGGCGGCCGGACGAACCTCGGCAGGATCGGCGCGAGGGCGGTTCTCGCGGGGGCGACCGTGCGTCCGGGTCCGCGCCGGACCGGCGTCCGGGTGGTTTCCGCCGGGGTGCGGATGATTCCCGGCAGAGCGAGCGGTCGGACACGACCCGGCAGGACCAGCGCTCGGCGGGTTTCCACCGGGGCGAATCGCCGGCCGGACCCCGGGAGGATCGGCGCGAGGGCGGCTCCCGTACCGACCGGCGTCCGACCGGCGATCGTCCGGACCGCACCACCGGTTCCCGCCGCGATCGTCCGGCGGGGACGTCCCGGGGCGATTCCGACGGCGTCACCGGGCCCCGTCGACGCCGGGATCGGCCCGAGTTCAGGGGCACCGCCGAGTCCGGTGGGGACCGCGGGCAGCCGCGGCACCGCGGGGCCGAGCCCGGTCGCGGCGCGGGCGGCGGCCGCCCCGATCGAGAGACCGGTGTGGGCCGTGGCCGCCGCCCGGCCGGATCGTCGGACCGGCCCGGCCGGAGTGGAGCCGCCGCGGGCCCGGATGCCGCCCGGAAAGGGGCGGGTAACAGCCGGGACGACCGGCGCCGGGGTCCGGCGTCGCAGGGCCGCGGCGCGGGCAGACGGCCCGACGGCCCGGGCCGGGAGCGGCCCGGCCGGGGTGATCGTGCCGCGCGCACGCCGGCGGATCCGGCGCGCACCGTGGCGCTGGAGACCCTGCGCGCCGTCCGCGAACGAGACGCCTACGCCAACCTGGTGCTGCCCGGACTGCTGCGCGAGTACCGCGTGGAGGGACGGGACGCGGCCCTGGCCACCGAACTCGGTTACGGCGCGTGCCGGGCCCTGGGTGTGCTCGACGCGGTGATCGCCGACTGCGCGGGACGTGGGATCGACGAGATAGACGGCTCGCTGCTGGACATCCTGCGCCTCGGCACCTACCAGTTGCTGCGCACCCGGATCGAACCCCACGCCGCGGTACACACCGCGGTCGAACTCGCCCGTGCCGAATCCGGCACGGCGCGTTCCGGTTTCGTCAATGCGGTGCTGCGCCGGGTCGCCGAGCGGAGTCCGCGGGAGTGGATCGAAAGGCTCGCCCCCACCGATCCGATCGGCCGGATGGCCTTCGAATACGCCCATCCGACGTGGATCGCGCAGGCATTCGCCGACGCACTGGGCGCGGACGCGAGTGAACTGCCGGAGCTGCTCGCCGCCGACGACGCCCGGCCGCTGGTGCATCTGGTGGCGCGTCCCGGCGATATCACCGCCGAGGAGCTCGCGCTGGTCACTGGCGGTGAGGAGGGCCGGTGGTCGCCGTACGCGGTGTATCTGGAGGGCGGTGACCCGGGTGCGCTGGAACCCGTGCGAGAGAACATGGCCGCGGTCCAGGACGAGGGCAGCCAGCTGGTGGCCCTGGCGCTCGCCCGCGCCCCGCTACACGGCACAGACGGCGGTCGCTGGCTGGACCTGTGTGCGGGTCCGGGCGGGAAGACGGCGCTGCTCGGCGCGCTGGCCGATATCGACGGTTACCGGATCGACGCGGTGGAGCCGGCCCGGCACCGGGCCGAACTGGTCCGCACCGCGACGCGCGGGCTGCCCGTGCAGGTGCATATCGCCGACGGCCGTGACAGCGGCCTGACCGCCGGCTACGACCGCGTCCTCGTGGATGCCCCGTGTACCGGTCTCGGCGCGCTGCGCCGCCGCCCGGAGGCCCGGTGGCGGCGGACCCCCGGCGATATCGCCGACCTGGTCGCCCTGCAACGCGAGCTGCTGACCGCGGCCTGGGACCTGGTGCGCCCCGGCGGTGTGGTGGTGTATTCCACCTGCTCACCCCATCTACCGGAAACCGTTGCCGTGGTGGCGGATACGGTTCGCCGTACCGGCGCCGAACAGCTCGACGCCCGCCCGCTGCTCCCCGGGGTCACCGGTCTCGGCGCGGGTCCGGCGGCCCAGCTGTGGCCGCATCGGCACGGGACCGATGCCATGTTCGTGGCCGCGCTGCGCAAACCGGCGTAACCGCCGGGCGCAGGCGCGACGGATTTCCGGACCTGCCGCGTCCGCGCCCGGCACACTGTCGCTATGGGTATCACGTGGGCGCATGTGGTTCGGATGGCCACCGAGCTGCCGGAGGTCACCGAATCCACCTCCCACCACACCCCGGCTCTGAAAGCGGGGAGCAAGAGTTTCGCACGGTTGCGCACGGAAGCCGAGGGCGGTCTCGCGCTGCGGTGCGAGATGGTGGAGAAGGAGGCGCTGCTGGCTTCCGGCGACCCTGCCTTCTACACCACCCCGCACTACGACGGCTACCCCTACATCCTCATCGACCTCCACCGCGTCGATCCCGGGCAGTTGCGGGAACTGCTGGACGCGGCCTGGTGGCTGGTCGCGCCCGCTCGGTTACGGCGTGCCCGCGAGCGCGATCTCTGACCGTTCTCGCGCTCACCGGGGTCGTCGTGGGGCTAGCCCGGCCCGCGGCGGGTGCCGCCTATACGGCGTGGACTTTCACCCAGGTGCTGTTGACCGCGGCATTACCGGAGATACGGTCCACCTGTTCCGGATCGTGCAGCAGATTCACATTCGCGCCGGGTACCGCGGCCGCGACAGTCCAGCCGACCCCCGGTTCGCCGTGACCCCAGCCGTGCGGGATGGCGACCGTGCCAGGCCGGATCTCGTCACTGATCTCCACCGGCACCACGATGGAGCCGATGGGTGAGCTCACCATGACGCGGCCGCCGTCGGTGAGTCCGCGAGCGGTCGCGTCCTGCGGATGCATGAGCGCGGTGCAACGGTCGCGGCCCTTCACCATCGAGGGCACATTGTGCAGCCAGGAGTTGTTGCTGCGCAGATGACGCCGGCCGATGAGCCGCAGATCGAACCCGAGGTCGCGGTCCACGCCGCCCGCGCGCGCCTCGTCGAGGAGCCGGCGCGCCTCGGTGACGAACTGCCGTGGCGCCAGGTGCACTTTGCGGTCGGGGGTGGCGATGAGCGAATGCAGCCGCGGTTGCAGCGGCCCCAGGTCGATACCGCCGCGGGCGGCGCGCACCTTCTTCACGGTCACGCCCTTACGGCCCCGGCGCAGTACGCCGTGCGGGCCGACCGCGATACCGACGGCCGCGGCCCGCAGCGGGCTGAACCGGGCGAAGGCCGCGTTGAGGGCGCGGCCGGTGAGCGAGCGCAGTGGAAGCGGCAGGATCTCGGTGGTCAGCCGCGCCATGATCTCCCAGTCCTCGAGCCCCTCCTGCTCGGGCGCGACCGCTCGGGCGTTGAAACGAATGTTGTTGTGCACGCTGAACATGGTGAGCAGGATGTCGAGATCCTCGCGTTCCAGCGGCGACAGCGGCGGCAGGATGATGTCGGCGTGCCGGGTGGTCTCGGTGACGTACATGTCCACGGCCACATAGAAATCCAGCGAACCCAGTGCTTTGTCGAGCTGTCCGCGCTGCGGGGTGGACAGTACCGGGTTGCCCGCGTAGGTGATCATGGCGCGGATCCGGTCCGGGCCGTCGTCGAGGATCTCCGAGGCCAGCGCGGCCACCGGCAGTTCGAACCGGAACGATTTGTACTTACCGGAGCGGTCGGTCCAGGCGCCGTGGAACGGTGACACCCGGCGCGCCAGCGGCAGCAGGTCCACGGCCGGGGTGGCATACATCTGACCGCCCGGGCTGTCGAGATTGCCGGTGATCGCGTTGATGGTGTTGACCAGCCAGTGGGTGACGGTGCCGGTCAGCGTCTGGCACACCCCGATCCGCGCGTACATCACCGCCGATTTCGCGGCCGCGTGCTCCCGGGCCAGCCGTCGGATCGTCTCGGCGTCCACACCGGCGTAGGGTGCGGCGTCCTCGGGCGAGAACCCGGCGACCAGTTCGCGCAGCTCGTCCAACCCGGCGCACTGGGTGCGGACGGCGGTCCGGTCGCACAGATCCTCGGTGATCAGTACGTGCAGGACGGCCAGCAGCAGATAGGGGTCACCACCCGGCAGGACCGAGACGTGCTCGTCGGCCAGCCGGGCGGTCTCGGTACGCCGTGGATCGATCACCACGACCTTGCCGCCGCGGGCGCGCACCTCCTTGATCCGGTCGCGGGCGCCCGGCATGGTGGTGACCGATCCGTTGGAGACCGCCGGATTCGCTCCGATGATCACCATCCGGTCGGTGCGGTCGATATCGGCAATGGGCATGAGGAAATTCGACCCGTACATCTGCCAGGCCACGAATTCCTGCGGGAACTGGTCGATCGAGGAGGCCGTGTAGAAATTGCGGGTCATCAGTGCCATGCGCAGCGCGAAGGCGTACATGATCGCCGAATTGTGGGCGGCCGGATTGCCCAGGTACATGCCCACCGAATGCGGTCCGTGCTCCCGGCGCACCCGGCGCAGGCGCTCGCCGATCTCGCGGAAGGCCTCATCCCAGCCGATGGGCTCGAATTTCTCGCCGACGCGGCGCACCGGGGTGCGCAGCCGGTCCGGATCGTCGTGCAGGCCCGCCATGGCGGTGGCCTTGGGACAGATGTAGCCCTTGGACAGCACATCATCGGGATTGCCTTCGACCCTGGCCACTTTCGTGTCCTCGACGGTCACCAGGATGCCGCAGTGCGCTTCGCACAGGGTGCATTGCCGGGCGATGGTTTCCGCGGTCATAACTCACATCACCTTCCGCCGCGTCGTCGTCGACGCGCGACCCGCAGGAGCGCCGGATTACGGGCTGATCCGGCTGATCGGTTGCTGGAGGGAGAAAAGCGGGCTCTCGGAATGGTCGTTTGAGATAAATTCCCACTCATACTCTCAAGGGTGAGGGTAGACCGAACGGCGAAGCGGGCACAACAGGTGCGGCGATTACTCCCGGGACGACTGTTCGCGCAACCGGGCCAGGGTCTTGGCGAGAATGCGTGACACGTGCATCTGCGAAATACCCATTTGCTGTGCGATCTGCGTCTGGGTCATCGACTCGAAGAACCGCATGGTGAGAATCCGCCGCTCGCGCTCGGGCAATCCCGCCAGCAGCGGCCGGATCGCCACATACTCCTCGACGCGGTCGAACTGCGCTTCCTCTTCACCGAGAGTGTCCAGCAGGGACGCGTCCGTATCGCGTCCCACCGAGGCGGCGTCGATCGATGTCGGCTGATAGGCGTTACCGGCGATCACGGCCTGGGTCACCTCGTCGGGGTCGACATCCAACTCGGCGGCGATCTCCTTGGCCGTCGGCGAACGGCCCAGCGACTGCGACAGCGAATCCACCGCGGCACCGATCCGCAGATGGGTCTCCTTGACCCGCCGCGGTACCCGCATCGCCCAGGTGTTGTCCCGGAAATACCGGCGTACCTCGCCCATGATCGTGGGCACCGCGAACGACAGGAAATTCGAACCGCGCGAGATATCGAAACGGTCCACCGCGTGTACCAGACCCACCCGGGCCACCTGGGTCAGATCGTCGAACGGTTCGCCGCGGCCACTGAACTTCCGGGCGATATGGTCGGCCAGCGGAATGCAACGCGCGATCAACTCATTGCGCAGTGCCGCCTGCTCCGGCGAATCCGGTTCGGCAGCGGCGAGCCGGCCGAACAGATCCGCGACATCGTCGTATCCGCCCGCCGAGGACGAGTTCTCCAGCTCCTCACGGGTTTCGGTATCGGCCTCGGCGTCGGCTTCGGTGGTGTCGGCCGCGCTCGCCGATCCCCGGTGCCGCTCGTCCTCGGGAGATTCGAGCGGCTTGTCCTGCTCGCTCACTACGCTTTCCCCCGGACCCGACGGAACTCGACCGCTGTCGGATATCCGGAAACCTGCTGATCGAAAGGGTCCTGCCGGGTGTCCACCGAATCGGTCAGGGTACGTAGGACGTGCCAGCCGAAACTGCGCGCGTCGGGCAGTCCCTCCTGCGCCGCCACCCCGGCGACCTGTACCCGTAATTCGGTGTCACCGATACTGAACACACACCGCAGGCTCGTCTCGGGCGCCGCCAGGCCGATCAGAGTGGAGCATGCCTCGTCCACCGCCAGCCGGATGTCGGCGACCTCGTCCAGCGTGAAATCACTGAGCAGGACCAGAGCCTCGGCGAGACCGCGCACGATCGGCAACTGTGTCACCGATGCCGCCACCCGAATCTCCACCGGGGCACCGTGGAGCCCTTGTTCCGCCGAAGTATTGATCACGCAGCCGAGTGTATGGGCGCATTGTCACAAAGCGGGGAGCGGGGCACACCCGCAGGCGGAATCCTGCCGAGAAACCGGTCCGCCGGTGCCTCACCCGTATTCCGGACGGCCGCCGGCCCCGCCGTGCCCGAGGCGTCACCGGCGAACACGGCCCCCGGGCCCGAGCCGCCGCGGGCGCCGCCATACACTCCCGCTGTGACTGCGTCCGACCCCACGTTCACCCGTCCTCCGGTCCCGATGATCGCCCCGTCGATCCTGTCCGCCGATTTCGCCCGGCTGGCCGACGAGGCCGATGCGGTATCGACCGCCGACTGGTTGCACGTGGATGTGATGGACGCGCATTTCGTCCCGAATCTGACCCTGGGGTTGCCGGTGGTGCAGAGCCTGCTGAAGGCCACCGATATTCCGCTGGACTGCCATCTGATGATCGAGGATCCGGGCCGGTGGGCGCCGCCGTACGCGGAGGCGGGCGCCTACAACGTGACCTTCCACGCCGAGGCGACCGAGGATCCGGTGGCCGTGGCCCGTGATATCCGGGCCGCCGGCGCCAAGGCGGGCCTGTCGGTGAAGCCGAACACCCCCATCGAGCCGTACCTGGAGATCCTGCGTGATTTCGACACGCTGCTGGTGATGAGTGTGGAGCCCGGGTTCGGCGGCCAGTCGTTCATTCCGGAGGTGCTGGAGAAAGCCCGGATCGTGCGGCGTCTGGTCGACGCGGGGGAGTTGCGCCTGGTGGTGGAGATCGACGGCGGGATCAACGCCGACACCATCGAGCAGGCCGCGGCGGCCGGTATCGACTGCTTCGTGGCGGGGTCGGCGGTGTACAACACCGAGGATCCCGGCGCGACGGTGGAGAAGTTGCGGCGGCAGGCGGAATCGAGCTGGTCGGCGCATCACCTGGCCCACTGAAGTCCGCGGCCGTATTGTTCGCCGCGGTGCCGGTCCCGTCCGCGGAGCATCTTCCGGCCGCGGCCCACGAATCGGGCCGGAAACCCCGAGCCACACGGTATCGACCCCGTAGGATCGAATTCGTGTCTGTGAGTGGGGGTTCGGTGGATGTATCCATCAGTGTGTCGGCCGCGTCGGACTCCGCCGCCGAGGTCAGATCCTTGTTCCGGTGGCTGCAGCGGGAAGAGGACCTACCGAACCCGGCATTCGCACCGGCAGCGCCCGGCCCGGAAGACATGGGCGGGCTGAGCGACGCTCTGGTGGTGGTGCTGGGGTCGGGTACCGGCGTAGTGCTGGCCAGATCGCTGAGTGTCTGGGTGCGGCACCGCACCGCCGATCTGAAGGTGACCATTCGCGGACAGAAGGGGACCGTCGAGCTGGACGGGAAGCGGGTCAGGGACCCGCTCGCGGTGGTCGAGGCATTACGGGAGGCAGCGGGGGAGTTGTGATGGTTCTGCCGGACCCGGCCCGGAGCTGGGCCTGCCTCATCGGGGTGGGTAGCTACCCCCGGGAAGACGGTCTCGCCGATATTCCCGCCGTACCGCACAACCTCGACGCGCTCCACGAGATTCTCACCGATCCGCTGCTCGCCGGTCTCCCGGATGACCACTGTGTCGTCATCCGCGACCCGGCGAATGCCCAGGAGTTGGCGCTTCGAGTCGAGGATATCGCCGGCCGAGCGACCGATATGTTCTTCGTCTACTTCGCGGGGCACGGGCTCATCGATGCCGATTTCGGCCGCCTCTACCTGGCCACCTCGTACGCGCTGGACAGCAAGCCGCATTTCACCTCGCTCGCCTACGACGATCTGCGGCGAGCCATGCTGTCCTCCGACGCGCGCACCAAAGTCGTGGTGCTCGACTGCTGTTTCAGCGGGCATGCCCACGGCACCATGGCCGGGAATGCCGCGCAGGTCGCCGGGCAGCTCGATATCCGGGGCACCTGTGTGCTGACCGCCACGAAGAGCAACGAGATGGCGAAGGCGCCGCCGGGAGCGGTTTTCACCGCGTACACCGGCCGGCTCGTCGATGTCCTGAGGTGCGGTGTGGCCGACGGTCCGGAGCTGCTCGACATCACCACGCTCCACGAGCAACTGCTGTACCGGTTGCGCAGTGCCGGTCTCCCGGAGCCGAGGATGAGCGGCAGCGATACCGTCGGCCGGCTGCCATTGGTGCGCAACGCATCCTGGCACCCGGCCGGTGCCGGGTACGAGCCGGTCGACCTCGCCGATCCGGCCGGGGTGTACAGCCTTGGCACCCGGCTCGAAACGGAAGGTCGTCCGGAGGCAGCCGCACAGCTGTACCGGCGGGCCATATCGGCCGGGAATACCGACATGATGCTCCTGCTGGGCGCACACCACCAGGAAAAGGGAAACGATACGCGGGCCGAACGCTGGTACCGCGAAGCGGCCGGTGCGGGACTGTCCAACGGGATGACCCTCCTGGGGACATTCCTCTACAACCGGGGTGCCGTCGCCGAGGCCGAATCGTGGTATCGGCACGCGGCCGAGGCAGGGCAACCGCAGGCGGCCGAACTCCTGGGCGATGTGCTGGAGCGGCGCGGCCACACCGGCGAAGCCGAACGTTGGTACCGTGCCGCGATCGCCGCGGGCCGGACGCGTTCCATGCTCAGGATGGGTGGACTACTCGAGCGCCGGGGGGAGCGCGAACAGGCCGTGTCGTGGTATCGGCGAGCGGCGGACGCGGGTGACGCGGCCGGCTGGACATGCTTGGGACTGATGGCAGCGGATCAGGGCGAGACCGTCGAGGCCGACTCATGGCTCCGGATGGCGGCCGCGGCCGGTGAACCCGACGCGATGATCAATCTCGGTATTCAGCACCTGGCGCGAAACGAGCGGTCGGAGGGGATCCGGTGGTTCGGCGAAGCCGCGGCGGTGGGCAGCACCGATGGGATGGTCCGGCTCGGGAACGAGCTCATGGCGACAGGCGATACGGCCGCCGCCGAGCGGTGGTTCCGGCTGGCGGTCCGCGAGGGAAACGGACTTGCCATGGTCGAAGTCGGCAAGATCCGGGAAAAGGCCGGTGACCTCCCGGAGGCCGAGGACTGGTACCGGAAAGGCATCAGGGCCGGTGCCGGTATCGGCGTGCTCGCCTTGGCGAAACTGCTCATCCAGCAAGACGAATGGGACGAAGCCGAGCGGATGTGCCGTGCTTCCGCCGAAGCCGGCCGGGTGGAGGGGATGGGCGCGCTGGCACTGCTCCTCGAACAGCGTGGCGATCCGGCGGAAGCCCGGCACTGGCAGGAGGCGGCCCGAGCAGTGCTGCCCGGGCTGTACCGGCGAAAGACCGATCCACCTCCGGCATGACCGGGTGCGACGTGGAGATTGCGCCGCCGGGAACCCGACAGCGTGGGTCGGCTCCATCGCGGTCCACCCGGCGACGATCGCGCCGGGTTCAGCGGGTACCGGCGGCGCATTCGCGCGCGGCGTCGACCACCGCGTGCTGGGGCGGCCGAGTCCCCAGTACCTCGGGGCCCGCGACCCACAGGCGGTAGCCGCTGGCCTCGTCCTCGGGTGAGGGCAGCACGATCTGGCTGCCGGTACCGGCCACGGTGGTGTAGAGGCGGAATAGTTCGGCGGCCGCGGTAGCGGTGAATTCCTCGTGCCGGGTCGGACCGGTGAGGAAGGTCCAGCGCCGGGCCCGGGGGTGGGCGAAGACCGGCCCGGCGATCCCTTTCGCCCGCAGGCGGGTCAACACCTGTTCGCCGAGCTCGGTCGGCATGGTGATGGCGCCGTAGGTCGCGCCCACATGCAACAGGATGCGCCGGGAGGCCGGATCGACCACCGCGGGCAGCAGATCCTTCTCCCGGTACCGCCGGCAGTGTCGTTCCAGGGCGGATTCGGTGAAAGTGGTCATAGCGGTGCGGCTTCCTCGAGTGGTGGCGTGGCCGGCCGGTGCGCGGGCATCCGCCGGGGCGGATATCGCATGGATCCGCCGGGTGTTGTCCCCGCGCGGATCCGGTGCCCGGACAACACTGCCGCCGGGCCGGGAGCTGCCGGAGCCCCGCGTCGGTGCGGTAGTTCCCGGCCCGCGCCGGTGTGGGCGGATCCAATTGTCGTGATGGCTTGTGGCGCACGGTGTTCCGCGGCGGTGGCCGTCCTCGTACGAATGCTGCGCCGGGCCGCACCGCGGGGTCGTCGAGGTGGGCGAGCCGGTCACCTCACCATATTGCGTCAGCCGCTGTGAGCGTGCAAATCGAGAAACATTTCGGGTTTCGATGCGATATCGGTGGGGGAAAGAGAGTGCGATCGGGTTCGGTCCGGACCGGATCTCTGCCCGTCGGAAGCCGTATAGGGGCGTGCCGGCCGAATGTGACCGCCATCTCTCAATCGGAAAATTTCCGGATACGCTCCTGCGGTGTCGTGACCGCCCGACCGGGGTTCCCGCAGGGTGGTCGGCGTCATGGCCGGGCCGGAGGGCGAGAACTAGTCTGGTCGTGGACGGCGAACTGGGAATACCCGGTACCACTCCCGCCGTTCCGTATGCGGAACACCGACGCGAAACGGGAGAAGACATGTTCACGGGCATCGTCGAGGAACTGGGCGAAATCGTCGCCCGCGAACAATCCGCCGACGCGGCGCGGCTGACGATCCGCGGGAAAGTGGTCACCTCCGATGCCGGACACGGTGATTCGATCGCGGTCAACGGGGTCTGTCTGACCGTCGTCGATGTCGTCGACGACGCGTTCACCGTCGATGTCATGGGGGAGACACTGCGCCGGTCGAGTATCGGCGGTCTGGAGCCGGGTTCGCGGGTCAATCTGGAGCGTGCGGCGGCGGTGAACAGCCGGCTCGGCGGTCATATCGTCCAGGGGCATGTGGACGGCACCGGCACCATCCTGGCCCGGACCCCGGCGGACAACTGGGAAGTGGTCCGGATCTCGCTGCCCGACGCGATCGCCAGGTACGTGGTGGAGAAGGGATCCATCACCGTGAACGGTATTTCGCTCACCGTCTCCGGGCTGGGCCGGGCCGATACACCGGCCGCGGACGGCAACCGGGACTGGTTCGAGGTCTCGCTGATCCCGACCACGCTGAGTCTCACCGATCTGGGCACATCCACCCCCGGGACCGTCGTGAATCTCGAGGTCGATGTGATCGCCAAGTACGTCGAGCGCCTCCAGCAGCGCGGCTGACGACCGGCGGCCGCGCCCGGACCGGCCGAACAGACCCAGTAGTGTGATCGGGACCTATCGAGATGGAGCATTGCAGACGTGACCAGGTTCGACAGCATCGAGCGCGCGGTCGCCGATATCGCGGCCGGTAAACCGGTCGTCGTGGTCGACGACGAGGACCGGGAGAACGAGGGCGACCTCATCTTCGCCGCCGAGAAGGCCACCCCGGAGCTCGTGGCGTTCATGATCCGCTACACCTCGGGTTACATCTGTGCACCGCTCACCGGTGACGATTGCGATCGGCTGGGACTGCCGCCGATGTACGCGGTGAACCAGGACAAGCACGGCACCGCCTACACCGTGTCGGTGGATGCGCGGGAGGGCGTGACCACCGGTATCTCCGGTGCCGACCGAGCCACCACCATCCGGCTGCTGGCCGACGGCGACGCCAAACCGAACGATTTCACCCGTCCCGGTCATGTGGTGCCGCTGCGCGCCAAGGACGGGGGCGTGCTGCGCCGGCCCGGGCATACCGAGGCCGCGGTGGATCTGGCGCGGATGGCCGGGCTGCGGCCGGCCGGGGTGATCTGCGAGATCGTCAGCCAGAAGGAAGACGGGCATATGGCCCGCACCGACGAGCTGCGGGTCTTCGCCGACGAGCACGAATTGGCGCTGATCTCGATCGCCGAGATGATCGCCTGGCGGCGTAAGCACGAGAAACATGTCGTGCGGGTGGCGCAGGCGCGTATCCCGACCGTGCACGGCGAGTTCACCGCCGTCGGATACCAGAGCATCTACGACGATGTCGAACATGTCGCGCTGGTGCGCGGGGATGTCGGTGACGGCGAGGACGTGCTGGTCCGGGTGCATTCGGAATGCCTGACCGGTGACGTGTTCGGTTCGCTGCGCTGCGACTGCGGGCCGCAGTTGGACGCGGCCTTGGAGATGGTGGCCGCCGAGGGCCGCGGCGTGGTGCTCTACATGCGCGGGCACGAAGGCCGCGGTATCGGGCTCATGCACAAGCTGCAGGCCTATCAGCTGCAGGATTCGGGCCACGATACGGTCGACGCCAATATCGAGCTCGGCCTGCCCGCCGATGCCCGCGACTACGGGACCGGCGCGCAGATCCTCGTCGATCTGGGGCTGCGGTCCATGCGGCTGCTCACCAACAACCCGGCCAAACGGGTCGGGCTCGACGGCTACGGGTTGCGCATCACCGAGCGGGTGCCCATGCCGGTCCGGGCGAATGCCGAGAACCTGCGCTACCTGCGCACCAAACGCGACCGGATGGGCCACGACCTGGTGGGTCTGGACGATCTGGACCTCGGGGAGACGGCGCAGTGACGTCCCCCGGATCGAAAGGCGGAAACCGATGAGCGGCACCGGGGTACCGAGCTTCGCGCTCGCCGACGCCAAGGACCTGCGGCTGGCGATCGTGGCCTCGCGCTGGCACACCGAGATCTGCGACACCCTCGTCGCCAATGCCGAACGCGTCGCGGCCGAGGCCGGGGTGCGGCACACCACCGTCGCGCGGTGCGCCGGCGCGATGGAGCTGCCGGTACTGGCCCAGGAGCTGGCCCGCACCCACGACGCCGTGGTCGCGCTCGGTGTGGTGATCCGGGGGGGCACCCCGCATTTCGACTATGTCTGCGATTCGGTGACCGCCGGCCTGACCCGGGTCTCGCTGGACGAGAGCACCCCGGTTGCCAACGGCGTGCTCACCACCGACGACGAAGCACAAGCCCTCGACCGGGCCGGACTGCCGGATTCGGCGGAGAACAAGGGCGAACAGGCGGCGGCCGCCGCCCTGGACGCCGCTCTCACCCTGCGCGGCCTGCGCGCGGCAGGCTGAGTCGTGCCGGTCGGATGGATCCGGCGCCGGGGGGATGCCTCCGGCGGTGACCCGGGGGCCGCTGCCCAATGGGAGCTGGAGGTACGCCCGCGGAAATCGCGACGCACGGCGGTGATCGTCGCGGTGTTCCTGGTGGTGGCCTTCGCACTGTTGGGGATCTTCCTGCGGACCGACTACACCGGGGTCAACTTCCGGGTGGTCGATCAGTTCGCGATGGCGTGTATCGGGATTTTCGGCGCAGCGGCCGTCCTGCTGCTCACTCGCCCGCGGGTCCGGGCCGGCCGCCGCGGGGTCGTGGTCCGGAATGTGCTCGGCGACAACGAGTTCGAATGGAAACATATCCGCGGGGTGTCGTTCCCGGACCGTAAGGCGTGGGCCCGGCTCGAGCTGGTGAACGACGACTACGTCCCGATGCTGGCGGTGCGATCCAACGACGGTGAGCACGCCGCGGCGGCGCTGGACCGGCTCCGCGACCTCGGTATAAAGTACGCCCCACCGGACTGATCGGACCCGGTGTCCGGTTCCCCGGGCCGGGGCGAATCGCCTGCTCGGTCCCGGTCGGCTACTCCACCCGGACTATCGGTGGCAGCTGATAGCTGCCGTCGAATACGGCATCGAGCGGTTCGTAGATACGCAGCATCGGCCGGAACGGGCCGGCCGGGGCCGGGAGCCAGTTGGCCCGCCGCTGCGGATCGGTGGGTTCGTCGTGCTGCACCACCACGGTCAGCGATCCGTTCACCGTGTGCAGGCCGGGGGTCCGGTCACCCAGCGAGTAGCGTCCGATCGGGTTCTCGACGAGGAAGAAGTCCGGGGTGTCGTACATGGTCAGCGACCAGAACGCGCCGCACGGCGGAGTCTCGGCGAAGCGCATCTCGTAGCGGTGGGAGCCGTGCAGCGGCCGGTCGTCGCGGTCGGTGAAGGCCATCGCGTAGGCGGCCTCGTAGCCGTGGTTGCCCCAGAGCCCGCCGCGGGCCGCGCCCGCGCGCAGTAGATAGCGATCCGGGTCGTCGGGGAGTTTCCAGTGCGGATCGTCGAGGGCTCCGACGCCGAAGAAATCCAGGTTGTAGTCGAAGATGTGGTAGGTCAGATTCCAGCCGTTCTGCCGCGGCGCGCCGCCGTGGGTCGCAGCCGTCTCGAGGCGCTCCCTGCCGGCCGCGAGACCCTCCCGCAGCGCCGACGCCCGATCCGGGTCGAGATCGGAATAGGGCGTATCGGTGTCCAGTAACCCCAGCGGCGCGAAGCGCTGCTGGTAGCGGCGGTCACGCTCAGCGGGCGGAAAGGCCCGGATACCGACGCGGAGCTCTTCGAAGAAGCGCAGATCTTCCGGGACCCCCGGTGTGGGGGCGGGCAGATCCGGTGCGGCGGCGGTCGGCGTCAGGTGCAGGGCGTCCTGGAGAGCGCGGACCGCCGGCAGATCCGATTCCCCGTCCACGGCCCACCGGCCCACAATGGTGGCGACCGTGGTCGGGAACTCGATGACCGTGACGCCCTCCGGCGGCATACCGTCCCAGCCGGGCGCCACCAGCAGATAGGCCCCCGGGAGAGTCCCGGTGGCGCGATGACCGATATAGGCGAAGTTGTTCGTCCAGGCGTCGACGAACTGCATGACGTAGTAGCGGCCGGCCGTATCCGGTATGTCCAGGCGCACCGGGCCGGCCGCGGTGGAGATGGTGGCGATCGAATACACGGTGTCGTTGTTGATCGAAACGAAGGTGTCCTGCGGCCCGGCCAGCGCGGTGGCATGGCCGAACACATTGAGCGGTGCCGGCGGCAGGCCACCTACCCCTTCTCCGGTGAACCGTGTGATCTGCCGGAGGTCGTAGACGAGTGGAAAACCGTAGATGAACGCCTCGGCCGCCAGGGTGGTGAGTTCGGCCCGGGACAGCCCGGCGGTATCGGTGCTCGGCATGACACCAGGGGACCACCGGATACCGCCCGGCGGCTCACCCGGCGCGGGTGAGCCGCCACGGTCCGGCGTGATTCACCGCGTATCGCCGAGGACCTCGCCTTCGCGCCGGGGATCGGCCCCGCCGATCCAGCTGTGGTCACCGTCCCGGCCGAGCACACTCAGCCCGCTGGTCTGCGGGGCCACCGAGACCTGATGGCCCCGTTCGCGCAGCCGGGTGACGAGGGGGTCGTGCGCGCCGTCGTCGCTCGCGTCGATCGCCGGATGCTCGCCGCCCACATTCGTGACGGGCGTATTGGCGGCGCCGACGGCCGGCGCGGAGACCGCCTGCTGTGGATCCAGGCCCCAATCCAGCATGCCGACAAGGGTTTTCACCACGAACTGGATGATGACCGAGCCGCCGGGGGAGCCGACCACATGGGTGAGCGCACCGCGCTCGGAGTCCTTGGCCTGCTCGAACACCAGCGTCGGGCTCATGGAACTGCGCGGCCGCTTTCCCGGTTCGATCCGGTTGGCGACCGGCTTGCCGTCGGTGCCCAGCGGGTCGGTCGCGAAATCGGTGAGCTGGTTGTTCAGCAGGAACCCGTCCACCATGTGGAAGGAACCGAAGGCCGATTCCACCGTGGTGGTCATGGCCGCGGCATTGCCGTAGGAATCGACCACCGAGATATGGCTGGTGCCGTGTTCGGGCTGCTGAGGGCCGATACCCACCGGTGCGGCGCCGAAGTTCCCGGCCTGCGCGGTGCCCATGCTCCGGCGTGGGTCGATGAGTTCGGCGCGTTTGTCCAGGTACTCCGGGTTCACCAGTGTTTCCGGTGAATTACCGGGCAGCGGTACGTAATCCGGATCGGCGACGAATTTGTCCCGGTCGGCGTAGGCGAGGCGTTCGGCCTCGGCGATGAGGTGTACCGCCTCGGCCCGCGGGACACCACCGTTACGGTCGACCTGCTGTGGCGGTAGGGCGGGAAGATCGAAGTTCTCCAGGATGCCGAGCGTGGCCGCGACCGTGATACCGCCGGAGGACGGGCCGGGCATTCCGCAGATCTCGTGCGCGCGGTAGCCGGTGCACAGCGGAGTGCGTTTCACCGCGCGGTAGGAGTCGAGGTCCGCGGCTTCCAGGAGACTCGGGGTGCGCCCGCCTTCCCGCGCGGTGGCCGCGGCGACGATGTCCTCGGCGATCGGGCCGGTGTAGAAACCCTCCGCGCCCTCGGCGGCCACCGTGGTGAGGGTTTTCGACAGGGCGGGGTTGGTGAGAACCGTGCCCGCCGCCTTGGGGGAACCATCCGTATCCAGGAAGTACTCGGCCGCCGCCGGGTCCCGGGCCAGTTCGGCCGCGGAGTCGGCGATCTGCCCGGCGAGTCGTGGACTGATCTCGAATCCCTGGTCCGCCAGCGCCACGGCGGGATCGAACAGTTCCCGCCACGGGATGTGGCCGTGCTCGGTATGCGCCAGCTCGAGCATCCGGACCACCCCCGGCACCCCGATGGAGCGCCCGCTGACGCGGGTGTCCGGTTTCGGTTCGGTGCGGTCGGTATCGCTGATCCAGCGCAGATAGTTCTCGGTGGCCGCGGCCGGTGCGGTCTCCCGGCCGTCGTAGGCATCCAGCGTCTCGTGTTCCGCGTCGTAGTAGAGCAGGAACGCCCCACCGCCCAGACCCGACGCCTGCGGTTCGGTGAGCCCCAGCACGGTCTGTGCGGTGATCAGCGCGTCCGCCGCGGTGCCGCCGGCCCGGAGCACCTCGCAGGCCGCGCGCGTCGCGTGGGAGTTGGCGGTGGATACGGCATAGCCGTTGGTGCGGACCGCGGTCATCTCGCTGCGATAGCCCGACGCGATCTCCGGGTTGGTCGCCAGATCACGCGAGGTGGGGGCGGCCGAACCCGCGGCCGGCGCGGCGGTCACCGGAGTGCCGTTCGGTGCCGGGGTGCAGGGGCCCGCGGCCCCGGTATCGTCGGAGCATCCGCTGAGCGAGCCTGCCACGAGCAGCGCCGTCACCGTCAGCGCGTACCGAATCCGTTGTATCGGGCGCATATTCGAACTGTAGCGGGATGCGGCGACAGTGGTGGGCGAACTCGCCCCGCGTGGGGGAAACAGGCGGCGAGCGGCCGGGTGGCGGACCCCGGCGGGGCCGGGGCACGGAGCCGAGTGTCCCGGCGTGCCGCCCACACGCCCTCCGGTCGCAGATGCGGCCGTGCGGCCTCTCCCGGGCTCTGCCGACCGGCGGCCGGATGTGTCCGAGCCCGCTACTACGCTGGATACGTGGCAGATCCCGCGACGTACCGGCCGCAGCCCGGCTCCATTCCACTCGAACCCGGTGTCTACAAGTTCCGGGACTCCTACGGCCGGGTCATCTATGTCGGTAAGGCGAAAAGCCTGCGCAATCGGCTCAACTCGTACTTCGCCGATATCGCTGCCCTGCATCCGCGTACCCGCCAGATGGTCACCACCGCCGCGAGCGTGGAATGGACCGTGGTCTCCACCGAGGTGGAAGCGCTGCAGCTCGAGTACAACTGGATCAAGGAGTTCGATCCGCGGTTCAACGTCCGTTACCGCGACGACAAGTCCTATCCGGTGCTGGCGGTCACGCTGAACGAGGAGTACCCGCGACTGTTCGTCTACCGGGGCGCCCGGAAGAAGGGGGTGCGTTATTTCGGCCCCTATGCCCACGCCTGGGCGATCCGGGAGACTCTCGATCTGCTGTTGCGCGTCTTTCCCGCCCGCACCTGCTCGGCCGGGGTGTTCAAACGGCACAGCCAGATGGGCCGCCCCTGCCTGCTCGGCTATATCGACAAATGCTCGGCCCCGTGTGTGGGCCGGGTCTCGGCCGCCGAGCACCGGCGGATCGTCGACGATTTCTGTGATTTCCTGGCCGGCCGCACCGACCGGATGGTCAAGGACCTGGAACGCCGGATGCAGGCGGCCGCCGAGGACCTCGATTTCGAGAGCGCGGCCCGGCTGCGCGACGATGTCCAGGCCCTGCGCCGGGCACTGGAGAAACAGGCCGTCGTACTGGGCGACGGCACCGACGCCGATGTGATCGCCTTCGCCGGGGACGACCTCGAGGTCGCGGTGCAGATCTTCCATGTCCGCGACGGCCGGGTGCGCGGGCAGCGTGGCTGGGTGGTCGACAAATCCGGTGATGCGGCCGATACCCCGGAGCAGGACGGTGAACTGGCCGCACTGGTGGAGCAGTTCCTCACCCAGTTCTACGCGGAGCAGACCGCCGTGGCCGAGCAGACCGCGGGCGAGCAGGCCGCGGCCGTGGTACCGCGTGAGGTGCTGGTCCCCGAACTCCCGGCCGATGCCGAGGAGGTCCAGCGCTGGCTGTCGAACTTGCGCGGCGCGTCGGTGCGGTTGCGGGTACCGCAGCGCGGCGACAAGAAAGCCCTCGCCGAGACGGTGGCGCGTAATGCGAAGGAGGCGCTGGCCCAGCACAAACTCCGCCGCGCCGGTGACCTGACCTCCCGGTCGGTGGCCTTGCAGGACATCCAGGACGCCCTCGACCTCGACAGCGCGCCGCTGCGTATCGAATGTGTGGACATCAGCCATGTACAGGGCACCGATGTGGTGGCTTCGCTGGTGGTCTTCGAGGACGGGCTGCCCAAGAAGTCCGACTACCGCCACTACGCGATCCGGGAGGCCGCCGGTGAGGGGCGCTCCGACGATGTCGGCAGTATCGCCGAGGTGACCAGGCGCCGATTCGCGCGGCTGCGCCGGGAACGCGACGCCGCCGAGCAGGCCGATCTCGCGGGGTCGGCGCAGGTACCCGAATTCGGTACGCCGCCGGCGGACGACGGAACCGGCCCGGCGGAGGCCGACGCGGAGATCGTGACCCGGCCCGGTATCGATCCGAAGACCGGCCGGCCGCGCAAGTTCGCCTATCCGCCCAACCTCTATGTCGTCGACGGTGGCGCGCCGCAGGTGGCGGCCGCGGCGGAGGTGCTCGAGGAGTTCGGCCTCACCGATATCGCCGTGGTGGGCCTGGCCAAACGGCTCGAAGAAGTGTGGGTTCCCGGCGAACCCGACCCGGTGGTGCTGCCGCGTACCAGCGAGGCCCTCTACCTGCTGCAGCGGGTGCGTGACGAAGCACACCGCTTCGCCATCACCTTCCATCGCAGCAAACGGTCGCGGCGGATGACGGCGTCGGCGCTGGACGCGGTCCGCGGCCTCGGGGAGACCCGGCGGACCGCGCTGGTGACCCATTTCGGTTCGGTCGCGCGACTCAAAGAGGCCACCGTCGAGGAGATCATCGAGGTGCCCGGTATCGGCCGCGCCACCGCGGAGGCGGTACTGGCGGCGCTGCACGAGCAATAGCCTCCGGCGCGGCGGCCGCGGCAACCGCGCGGCGACCGGCGCCGGTCACGTACGTTTGTTCCTGCGCCCCCGCGACAGTTCCGGGGTGCCGACCTACAGCTGGGTGACCGAAACGCAATTCCCGAACAAGATCCGGGTGGTACATGACTCGCGTCGAATCGAACAACAGTACGACAGTGGTGCCGGGTACCGATTCCGGCCCGGGCACCCCGGTCGAAGTCGTGATGGTGACCGGCCTGTCCGGTGCGGGGCGGGGCACGGCCGCGCGGGTACTGGAAGATCTGGGCTGGTATGTCACCGACAATCTGCCGCCGGAACTCATCGGCCGCATGGTGGAACTGGGTGCCTCGGCCGATCCGCCCATTCTGCGGCTGGCGATCGTCATGGACGTGCGCAGCCGATTCTTCACCGGAGATCTGCCCGCCGTCATCGAACAGCTGCGCGCCCGCGGCGTCCCCACCCGCATCCTGTTCCTGGAGGCCTCCGACGATGTGCTGATTCGCCGGTTCGGATTCGCCCGGCGCCGCCATCCGCTGCAGAACGATAGCGCCGAGGGGACCCTATCGGCCGGCATCGCCGCCGAACGGGTCCGGCTCGCGGGCGTGAAGGCCGCCGCCGATGTGGTCATCGACACCACCGAACTGTCCATCCACCAGTTGCACCGGAAACTGGAGGAGGTCTACGGCGGCGGCACGCCCGCTGCGCTGCAGTTGACCGTTCAATCCTTCGGATTCAAGTACGGTGTCCCGCTGGACGCGGACATGGTGCTGGATGTGCGTTTCCTGCCCAACCCGCACTGGGTACCAGAACTTCGGCAGCACAGCGGTCAGGAAACGGTGGTCAGCGACTATGTGCTGTCGCGTCCGGGCGCCGACGACTATCTGCGGACCTGTGATCACCTGATCGAGCTGACCACGCAAGGTTATCGCCAAGAGGGGAAGCGTTACATGACGGTCGCAGTGGGCTGCACCGGCGGTAGACATCGCAGCGTCGCGATCGCCGAGGCCCTCGGCAAGATCACCGGTAGCCGGATCGACGCGGGCGCGGACGGGCCGGTGGACGCGGTACGGGTACTGCACCGGGATCTGGGGCGCGAATGAGTCGCGCGGACAACGGAGCCGCCGACCCGTCCGGTCCCGCGGTCGCCGCGCTCGGCGGTGGCCATGGGCTGTACGCGACACTCACGGCGATCCGGCGCATCACGCGCCGGATCAGTGCGGTGGTGACGGTCGCCGACGACGGCGGTTCCTCCGGCCGGTTGCGTGCCGAACTCGGGGTGCCGCCGCCCGGTGATCTGCGGATGGCGCTGGCCGCGCTGGCCGCCGACGCCGACGGGGTGCTCACCCGGACCGTGCAGCACCGGTTCGGCGGCACCGGCGCCCTGGCCGGGCATTCCGTGGGCAACCTGCTGCTGGCCGGGCTCACCGAGGTGCTCGGGGACCCGGTGGCCGCCCTCGACCAGGTGGGCGAGCTGCTCGGTATCAGCGGGCGGGTCCTGCCCATGTCGGATATCCCGCTGGATATCGAGGCCGATGTCTCCGGTCTGGAAGCCGATCCGCGGGTGAGCCGCTGTATCCGCGGCCAGGTCGCGGTCGCCACGACACCGGGCAAGGTGCGGCGGGTACGGCTGCTGCCCGCCGATCCACCGTCCTGCGCGGCGGCCACCGCCGCCATCGAACGCGCGGACGCGGTGATTCTGGGGCCGGGCTCCTGGTTCACCAGTGTGATACCGCATCTGCTCGTACCCGGGCTCCGGGACGCACTGGTCCACACCCGGGCGCGTAAAGTGCTGATTCTGAACCTCGCCGCGCAGCCCGGTGAGACCGCGGGGTTCTCCGCCGAACGGCATCTCCATGTATTGTCCCAGCACGCACCGGATTTCGCGGTCGACGAGGTTCTGGTCGACTCCGGGTGCGTGCCGGAAGGGCGGGAACGTGAGCATGTGGCCAGGGCTGCCGGCCAATTACGGGCGCGAGTAGTCTTTTCCGATGTCGCCGACGCGGGAACCGACCGGCACGACCCCGGAAAGCTCGCCGCCGCACTGGATCAACTGATCCGCGCGCCTCGGCCACAGTTGCCGGGGCTTCGAGTCGAGGGACGGCACATGGGTCAGGATGTGCGGTCCGGGTTGGGTGGAAAGGAGCACGTCTCGTGGCGATGACAGCCGAAGTGAAAGACGAGCTGAGCCGGCTCGCCGTAACACAGGTGAGTGCGCGCAAAGCCGAACTGTCCGCCCTGCTGCGTTTCGCCGGCGGCCTCCATATCGTCGGCGGGCGGGTGATAGTCGAAGCCGAAGTCGATATGGGTTCCATTGCCCGGCGGCTGCGGCGGGAGATCTTCGAACTCTACGGATACGGGTCGGATGTGCATGTGCTGAGCGCCGGCGGCCTGCGCAAATCCTCCCGCTATGTGGTCCGGGTCGCGAAGGAGGGCGAGGCCCTCGCGCGGCAGACCGGCCTGCTCGATGTCCGCGGCCGGCCCGTCCGCGGACTCCCCGCCCAGGTCGTCGGCGGTAGCGTCGCGGACGCGGAAGCCGCATGGCGCGGTGCCTTCCTGGCCCACGGTTCGCTCACCGAACCCGGTCGCTCCTCGGCCCTCGAAGTGAGCTGCCCCGGCCCCGAAGCCGCGCTGGCACTGGTCGGTGCCGCCCGCCGGCTCGGAATCTCCGCCAAGGCCCGCGAAGTGCGCGGCACCGACCGGGTCGTGGTCCGTGACGGGGAGGCCATCGGTGCCCTGCTCACTCGGATGGGCGCCCAGGACACCCGGCTCACCTGGGAAGAGCGCCGGATGCGCCGTGAGGTCCGCGCCACCGCCAACCGGCTCGCCAACTTCGACGACGCCAATCTGCGTCGCTCCGCCCGCGCCGCGGTGGCCGCGGCCGCCCGGGTGGAGCGGGCCCTCGAACTGCTCGGCGAGGATGTGCCCGACCATCTGGCCGCGGCGGGGAAGCTGCGGGTGGAACACCGGCAGGCCTCCCTCGAGGAACTCGGACAGCTGGCCGACCCGCCGATGACCAAGGACGCGGTGGCGGGGCGGATTCGACGATTGCTGTCGATGGCCGACCGGCGGGCCAAGGAGCTCGGGGTGCCGGATACCGAATCGGCGGTCACCGCGGAGCTGCTCGACGACGCCTGAGGCCGTCCGGCGGCCAGGCCCGGACGGTCCGCACCGGTCCGTCCCGGCCGATCCGCTGCGGCGGGTATGCGCAGCCGGCGGTCTCAGCGCAGCATGCACCAGGTGCGGGGACCGTTGTCCGGGATCTCCACTTCGGCGCTGATCCGGAATCCGAGATGTTCGTAGAAACGGACATTGGCCTCCGTGGACGTTTCCAGGAAAGCGGGGACTCCGTCGCGTTCCGCCGCGGCCAGGCCCGGTTCGATCACCGCGCGGCCCAGCCCGTGCCCACGGCGTACGGGATCCACGCCGACGGTACCCAGGAACCAGACGGGGCCGGCCGGGCGATGCGGTGCCAGGGCTGCCTCCGCGGCGCTGTAGGCGGCGGCGCGATCGCCGGCCAGTTCGGCGAAGCGTGGACCGAGTTCGGTGAATACGGCCTCGGCGTCGGTGGTCGGGGTGGTCCAGACGGCTACCGCGTCACCGTCGTCGGCCACCCACACCCTGCCGTGCGGGAGGCCGATCCGGGTGAGGAACAGTTCCTGGAAGGTGGCCAGGCGGCGTTCGTGGTCATCGGCGGCGAGGGTGTGCCGGGTCCACGGATAGTCGGCGAAGGCCCGGGTGAGGGTGCTGACGGCGCGGGATGTGTCGGCGGCGGTGGCGGGGCGGATGTGCGGGGTCGTGGCAGCGTGTTCGTTCGGCATCTCCACCATCCTCCCGGACGCCGGGCGGGACTGCCGGAGAGATCCGGCCGGGTGCGCGGATACCCGGTGCTCACGAACACCAGGTGCCTGTCGGAGAGGCGACCGCGAGGCATTAGGGTTGACAGGGCATCGGAACGATCCGCTTGACAGCTGAGGAGCGATAACGTGACTGTCCGGGTAGGTATCAACGGCTTCGGTCGTATCGGACGTAACTTCTTCCGGGCGGTGGAGGCGCAGAAGGCGCTCGGCACCACCGATATCGAGATCGTGGCGGTCAACGATCTCACCGACAACGCGACCCTCGCCACGCTGCTGAAGTACGACTCGATCCTGGGCCGGCTGCCCCAGGATGTGTCCCTCGACGGTGAGGACACCATCGTGGTGGGCGATCAGCGCATCAAGGCGCTGGCGATCAAGGAGGGCCCGGCGGCGCTGCCGTGGGGTGACCTGGGCGTAGACGTCGTGGTCGAGTCCACCGGTATTTTCACCGACGCCACCAAGGCCAAGGGGCATCTGGCCGCGGGCGCGAAAAAGGTCATCATCTCCGCCCCGGCCAAGGGCGAGGACATCACCATTGTGATGGGTGTCAACGACGACAAGTACGACGGCAGCCAGAACATCATCTCCAACGCCTCCTGCACCACCAACTGCCTGGGCCCGCTGGCCAAAGTGCTGAACGACGAGTTCGGCATCGTGAAGGGCTTGATGACCACCATCCACGCCTACACGCAGGACCAGAACCTGCAGGACGGCCCGCACAAGGATCTGCGTCGCGCCCGCGCGGCCGCGGTGAACATCGTGCCGACCAGCACCGGTGCGGCCAAGGCAATCGGCCTGGTGCTGCCGGAACTGAACGGCAAGCTCGACGGTTACTCGCTGCGGGTGCCGATTCCCACCGGCTCGATCACCGACCTGACGGCCGATCTCGCCAAGAAGGCGACTGTCGACGAGATCAACGCGGCGTTCAAGGCGGCCGCCGAGGGTCCGCTGAAGGGCATCCTGAAGTACAGCGTCGACCCGATCGTGTCCAGCGATATCGTCACCGACCCGCACTCGTCTATCTACGACGCGCCGCTCACCAAGGTGATCGACGACCAGGTGAAGGTCTACTCTTGGTACGACAACGAGTGGGGCTACTCCAACCGTCTCGCCGACCTCATCGGCCTCGTCGGCAAATCCCTCTGAGGAACGGCGTGACTGTCAAAACTCTGGAAGATCTCCTCGCCGAGGGCGTCGAGGGGCGCGGGGTGCTGGTGCGCTCCGACCTCAATGTTCCGCTGGACAACGGGCAGATCACCGATCCGGGCCGCATCGTGGCGTCGGTTCCGACCATTCGCGCGCTGGTGGAAGCCGGCGCCAAGGTGGTCGTCACCGCGCACCTCGGCCGTCCGAAGGGTGCCCCGGACCCGGCGCTGTCGCTGGCTCCGGTGGCGACCCGGCTCGCCGCCGAACTGGGTCGCAATGTGCAGCTCGCCGGCGATGTGGTGGGCCAGGACGCGCTGGCGCGGTCCGAGGGCCTGACCGACGGTGATGTGCTGCTGCTGGAGAACGTCCGCTTCGACCCGCGGGAGACCAGCAAGGACGACGCCGAGCGTGCGAAGCTGGCCGCCGCGCTGGTGGAACTGGTAGGCGACGACGGCGCGTTCGTCTCCGACGGTTTCGGTGTGGTGCACCGCAAACAGGCCTCGGTGTACGACGTGGCGAAAATGCTGCCGCACTACGCGGGCACGCTCGTCGCGGCGGAAGCCGATGTGCTGGCCAAGCTGACCGAGTCCACCGACCGCCCGTACGCGGTGGTGCTGGGCGGGTCGAAGGTGTCGGACAAGCTGGCGGTGATCGAGGCGCTGGCGCCCAAGGTCGACACGCTGGTCATCGGTGGCGGTATGTGCTTCACCTTCCTCGCCGCCGAGGGTCTTTCGGTCGGTTCCTCGCTCCTGCAGGAGGAGATGATCGAGACCTGCAAGGGCCTGCTGGATCGCTACGCCGACGTCATCCATCTGCCGCGCGATATCGTCGTCGCCGACTCCTTCTCCGCCGACGCGGAGTCGAAGGTGGTGTCGGCGCACGAGATCCCGGACGGTTGGCTGGGTCTGGATATCGGCCCCGAGTCGGTGCAGCGTTTCGCGGTGCTGCTCACCGAGGCGCGCACCGTGTTCTGGAACGGCCCGATGGGTGTGTTCGAGTTCGAGAAGTTCGCGGCCGGAACCCGCGGGGTCGCCGAGGCCATTGCCACGGCCACCGGTAAGGGCGCGTTCACCGTGGTCGGTGGCGGCGATTCCGCCGCGGCCGTGCGGGCGCTGGGTATCCCGGAGGGCGATTTCTCGCATATCTCGACGGGTGGTGGGGCATCGCTGGAGTACCTGGAAGGTAAGACACTGCCCGGTATCAGCGTGCTCGAGGAAGCGGAGGGTGCGTAGATGGCCCGGAAACCGCTGATCGCGGGCAACTGGAAGATGAACCTCAATCACCTCGAGGCCATCGCCCTGGTGCAGAAGATCGCGTTCGCGCTGCCCGACAAGTACTTCGACAAGGTCGATGTGACGGTGATTCCGCCGTTCGTCGATATCCGTAGCGTGCAGACGCTGGTCGAAGGCGACAAACTGCGTATCACCTACGGTGCGCAGGATGTGTCGGTGCACGAATCGGGCGCCTACACCGGCGAGATCGGCGCGGCGATGCTGGCGAAACTCGGCTGCGCGTTCGCGGTGGTCGGGCATTCCGAGCGCCGTCAGTACCACAACGAGGACGACGCCACGGTGCTGGCGAAGGCCAAGCAGGCGCTGAAGCACGGCATCACGCCGATCGTCTGCATCGGTGAGGGCCTGAACGTGCGCGATGCGGGCACCCATGTCGAGTACAACCTCGAACAGTTGCGGGGTTCGCTGAAGGGTCTGTCGGCCGAGGAGATCGCGAAGGTGGTGATCGCCTACGAACCCGTATGGGCGATCGGTACCGGCAAGGTCGCGACCCCCGCCGACGCGCAGGAGGTCTGCGGTGCGATCCGCGGCGAACTGGTGCAGCTGGCCGGCGAGCAGATCGCCGAGACCGTCCGGGTGCTCTACGGCGGTTCGGTGAATGCCAAGAATGTCGGCGAGCTGACCAAGCAGACCGATATCGACGGGGCCCTGGTAGGTGGGGCGTCGCTCAAGGGCGACGAATTCGCCACCCTGTCCGCCATCGCGGCGGGCGGCCCGCTGCCCTGACCGATCGATAACCCGATGAGGCCCGCCGGTTCTCCACCGGCGGGCCTCGTCGTTCACGTACCGTGGGCTACCGCGGGCCTGGGCCGCATCCGATCACGCGGACGGTTGTCGGCGGCGTAACGGCGGTACACGACGCCGCAGCGGAAACGTCAGGAGTGGGTGCGACGACTTCATCGACTACCTGGAAATGCCGCGGCGACCCCGGAGCCGTTGTGGCCGTGTTCGCGGTGGCGGGAACACTGCTCTCGCTCCGGTCGGAAAAGGCGCGGCAGCCCAGCCGCCATACGGTGGCCACCGCTCAGTGAATCCACCACCCTGCCGACGACCGCGGCTTGCCCTTGATCGAGCCGCATCGACGTGGCGATGCGCGACGAATCACTTCTCCGTCCCGATCATTTGTCCGTCGATGGGAGCGCATCCGCGCCGCCGCGTCGTTCCGCAGGCGGGGGAATGGTTGCGGCCAGGGGTGCCCCCTGGCCGGTGCCGACAGGCGGTGCGGCCTCGTCCGGCGCCCGGATGGCGACCACCGCGTCGCTCGGAGAGATGCCCGCCGGCACCTCCACTATGACTCCCGCGGTTCCGTTTTCTTTATCCCACCCGATCCAGTTCTGGGCGACCGTCGCGTAGACGTCGTGGCGTAGGCCTTCACTGTGCAGGACCTCCGTGGCGTGCAGCGCGTGCCCGTACTCAGGGTTTCCGGCGTGGCAGCACAGCATCACCAGCGGTCGGCGTGGTGCTGCCCTGGAAGCCACCTGGAAATGCCGATTCGCCGCGAGGATATGTCCGAAGAAACGCCTCGGTGCGAGGAGGGTCCGCCAGTCCGGGTCGTCGTCGGTGCCGACATTGGAGTCTATCTCGAAACCGCGCCGGCCTGCGTGGGCGTGCACGTAAAGCACCCCGTCGTGCGCGTCCACTGCCCAGGGCGCAAGTTGGGCGGGTCCCCGATCCTTCCATCTGGGTTCCCGGCGCCCGGCCCGGTCGATGCGGATTTCGGGAACGATCTCGGTATCGCTCAGTCGGTTCGGCATTCGCGACCACGTCCGATAGGCCTTCCGATCCGCGTTGTCACCTGTGTGATGAGTCGGGAAGGAAACTCCGATTATTCTTCCCTCATGATCCAGCAGCGGCACGCTGCGGACATGACGGGATTCAAAGGTGAAATGCCGGTAGCTGCCGTCCCAGCCGATGAGCCACGGCCCCCGGGGGCCGGTACCCGCGACGACTTGCGCAAGGTCCGCACCCGCACTGTCGGCATTGGAAACTTGCCCCGCGGAATTGCGGACGGTACCGCTGTACGCGGTCAACACCTCGTGGAGGTTCCGGCCTTCGTTCCGTGCCGTTCGTGCAAGGAGCTCGGTCGCCTCGCGCATCGACACAGCCAACCTGGAACCGGAGATCGGCTCCGACGCCAGCCCTTTCATCCGTCGAGTATGCGGATCCAGGTGACCGGCGCGGAGAGGGAGATCCCGAGTCACGGTGATACGAAACAGCATTCGTTCAGTTGGCTGCAACATCGTCCGCATGGAAAAATACGGTCGAACAGAAGGATTCGAGAACGGATACTCGTGGTTGAGCCACCGTCCGAAGCTGTTCGCAACGACAACTGGTTCGTTCTGATCGATCCCGGCTGGGGCGGCCAGGATAGTGCCGGAGCGCCGCCGGTGGAGGCCGTGGTGGGCGGCTGGGAGTTACGCGCGGACGGTAGTGCCGGCCCGTTTCGGCCCAATCCGCGTTACTGCCCGAGCGGACCCGAGGTACCGACCGACCCCCTCGACGCCGTCCTGCGCCGGGTCGCGGTCGGTGGTCGGCTCGGTGCGGACCTCATCCGGATGCTCCGGGACTCGGTGGTGGAGATCGGCTGTGACAGATCGGGCCGGCCGCTGCTGGGCGCGGCGCCGGACGGGATCCCGTGCGTCGTCGTGGTCACGGCCGAACTTCAGAAGAATGATGTCGATGTGGACCTGTGGTTTCCGGTCCACGGGCAGGCGCTCGCGGACGTTGTCCCGTCCGGAGCCGAAGTACTGATGAACCCGACCGGGGCCGCGCCGATACGTCTCTCGGTCGAAAACCTGGGTATCGCTCCGGAGGAGGCGGGCGGCGACGACGGATGACGGATATCGTCGGAGCCCCGGACGAGCCCCGCCGGACTCCGTCGGCGGCAACGTCACACTATCGGGTACGCAGGATCAACCCGTGGCCGTTGGGGTTGCGCAGTGTGAGGGTATCCGCATCCACTGTGGCCTGTACCGTCCCGTCCAGTGCGGTCAGAACGGCCTGTTCGACTTCCATGATCTCCGAACCGCACATCATCCGGGTGGTGGCCGCCGTGAACGTTATATCGGCTCCGGCCGGTGTTGCGACCATCACCGCCCGGCCGGTCATCCGGTTGCAGCCGGCGAACCCGGTGAGCGAATCGTCGGCGGCGATGGTGAGTGCCGGCCGGATCTGATCGACGATCTGTGAGCTGATCTGTGCGTCGGGGGTGAGCAGGCTGGTCACCACCCATTCGGTGCCGCGGATCGGGCGGTCCGGTTGCAGCACCTTCTTGTCGGTGAGGACGACGGTGGTGCCCTTCCCGGTCAGCGTCAGCCGATCCCGGTCGAGCTGCCAGCTGGGGTCCGCGCGCAGCAGGTCCCCGACCCAGGCGTCGGAGCCGGCCCGGTCGCCCGGGCAGCCGACGAGCGTGCTCGCGAGTTCGGAGACGTGCAGGACGTGGTCGCGGAGATCCACCGCACCGCTGTGGGTGTTGCATCCGGCCGCCGCCGAGATCCGGTCGTCGGCGAAGGTGAGGGTGAGCGGGCCGCCGCCGGGAATGGGTGTGCCGGTGACCTCGGTGGAGATATAGGTGTGGCCCATGGGTGTGGGTTCGGGTGGGGTCGGCGCCGGCTCGTTGTGCGAGCACGCTGTCGCGGCGAGCAGCAGCAGTGACAGGGCGGCACCGATTCGGAGCGCTGGTCCCGGCATGACTGCGATGCTACCCGGCGCGCGGCCGGGTCCCGGGCGCCGAAACTCGCCCGGTGCTCGAATCTTGCTGATTCCAACGGTTCCTACCTGTGCCGTTGTCTTCGTATCCTCGCTCGGCGATCGACGCGGGAGCGAAGGGAACACGATGTCCTTACTGGAAACGGGGCCGGCCGGCGCCCGCCCGGACGATCGCGCCGCGCCGCCCGTGGTGGAGCTCGGAGCCGCGGACACCAGGAAGGCGGTGGTGGCGAGCCTGATCGGCACCACCGTCGAGTGGTACGACTTCTTCCTCTACGCCACCGCGGCGGGTCTCGTCTTCGACAAACTCTTCTTCCCGAACAACAGTGCCTTCGTCGGAACCATGCTGTCGTTCGCGACCTTCGCCGTCGGTTTCGTGATGCGGCCGGTCGGCGGACTCGTATTCGGCCATATCGGCGATCGGATCGGACGAAAGAAGACCCTGGCCCTGACCATGGCGATCATGGGCGGGTCCACCGCACTGATGGGGGTACTGCCCACCGCCGCCGCGATCGGCGTGGCGGCCCCGATCCTGCTCCTGCTGCTGCGGATGCTGCAGGGTTTCGCGCTGGGCGGTGAGTGGGCCGGCGCGGTGCTGCTCGCCGTCGAGCACAGCCCGCGCCGGAAAGTCGGCCTGTTCGGCAGCTATCCGCAGGTCGGGCTGGCACTCGGACTCGCCCTGGGGACCGGTGTGTTCGCGGTGCTGCGGACCACGCTGAGCGAAACGGCGTTCCTGGGCTACGGCTGGCGGATCGCGTTCGGCGCCAGCCTGGTGCTGGTGCTGATCGGACTGGTGGTGCGTCTGAAAATCGACGAGACACCCGCTTTCCGGGAGGTCGACCGGCTCAACCGGATCTCGAAAGTGCCTGTGGTCGAGCTCTTCCGCAATGTCCGCTCCCGGCGCAACACCGTGCTCGGATTGCTGTCGCGCTGGGGTGAGGGCGCGGCGTTCAATACCTGGGGTGTTTTCGCGATCACGTTCGCGACCGGGCATCTCGGCTTCGAGCAGGTGCCGGTGCTGGTGGCGGTCACCGCCGCCGCGGTGGTGATGGCGACGCTCATCCCGGTGTCCGGTCTGCTCGCCGACCGCTTCGGGCCGCGCCGGGTCTACATCGCCGGTATCGCCGCCTACGGGGTGCTGGTGTATCCGGTGTTCGCGCTTTTCGAGATCGGTAATATCGTCATCTTCACCGTCGCGATCATCGTGGTGTTCGGTGTGGCGCACGCACTGTTCTACGGTGCCCAGGGCACCTTGTACGCGGGGCTGTACCCGGCCCAGGTGCGGTACACCGGGCTGTCCTTCGTCTACCAGTTCTCCGGGATATACGCCTCGGGCCTGACTCCGATGATCGTCACGGCGCTGATCGCGGCGGGCGGTTCCACACCATGGCTGGCCTGCGGTTATCTGGTGTCGACCGCGGTGGTGAGTGTGATCGCCACCTGGCTCATCAGCGAGGACGACCGGCTCACCGCATGAGCCCGCGCGGCGCCGGAACACGGTCGCGCGGGGCCCGGGTTCCGGCGCGGGCCGGGAGCGTGCTGTGCCGGGACGCGGGTGCGGGTCCCTTCGTCCGGCGGGCCGGTCAGAGCGCGACGCTATGCTGACCCGAGTGACTACCGCCGCAGCGAAACCAGTTTCCACTTGGGCGCCATTGCGGTCGCGGGTCTATCGGGCGCTGTGGATCGCGCAGCTGGTGTCCAATCTCGGCACCTGGATGCAGATGGTCGGGGCGCAGTGGGTACTGGTCGACGAACCCAATGCCGCCGCGCTGGTCTCCTTCGTGCAGACCGCGACGACGCTGCCGGTGATGATCCTGGCCATCCCGTCCGGGGTACTGGCCGATCTGCTGGATCGCCGCCGCCTGCTGCTGGGCGCGCAATCCACCATGGCGGTCCTGGCGATCACGCTGGCGGTGTCCACCGCCGCCGGGCACACCACGCCCTCGGTCCTGCTCACCCTGCTGTTCCTGCTCGGCTGCGGCCAGGCGGTGGTGGGCCCCGCCTGGCAGGCGATTCAGCCCGAACTGGTGCCGCGGGACCAGATCCCCTCGGCCGCCGCGCTCGGCAGTATGAACATGAACATCGGCCGGGCCGTGGGACCGGCCATCGCCGGTGTCCTGGTCGCCCTGTCGGGTCCGGCCCTGGTGTTCGCGCTCAACGCCGTATCGTTCGCCGCGATCGTCGCGGCACTGCTGTTCTGGCGCCGGCCGCGGGTGACCACCAAGGACCTGCCCAGCGAACGACCGCTGGCGGCCCTGCAAGCGGGCACGCGCTTCATCAAATCCGCGCCCGCGATTCGGCGCGTCCTGCTGCGCACCGCCCTGTTCGTCGCGCCCGCCAGCGCGCTGTGGTCACTGCTACCGGTGATCGCGCGCAACCAGCTCGGTCTCGGTTCCTCCGGCTACGGCCTCATGCTGGGCGCGCTCGGCGTGGGCGCGGTCCTCGGCGCGCTGGGTCTGGCCCGGGTGCGGGCCCTGCTGACCCCGACCCAGCAGGTCGCGGTCGCCGCGGTGGTGTTCGGGATCGCCTGCTGCGGTACCGCGCTGCTGCGGGTGGAGGCGCTGGTGCTGCTCCTGCTCGTCTTCGCGGGCGCGTCCTGGCTGCTGACCCTGTCCACCATGAACGCGACCATGCAGTTGCTGCTGCCCGGCTGGGTCCGGGCCCGGGGACTGTCGGTGTACCTGCTGGTGTTCATGGCCGGGCAGGCGATCGGCTCGGTGGTGTGGGGCCTGGTCGCCGGGGCCTACGGTGCGGTCACCGCGCTGCTGGCGGCGGCAGTACTACTCGGCGGGTGCGCGCTCAGCACGATCTGGCTGCCGCTGCGGCAGTTCGTACCCGGTTTCGATCTGACGCCGCACGCGTACTGGCCGGAACCACAGCTGGTGGTGGAACCGGACCCCGACGACGGTCCGGTACTGGTGCTCAAGGACTACGACGTGCCGGCGGACAAGGTGCCGGAATTCCTGGCGGCCATGAGCTTCGTGGGGCGGTCACGGCAGCGCACGGGCGCGATGGAATGGCGGATCTATCGCGATGTGGGCAGTACGGACCGCTATGTGGAGGCGTTCGTGGTGCGCTCCTGGTCCGAGCACATGCAGCAGCACAAGGTGCGGCTGACGGCCCAGGACCTGATGCGTGAGCGGGCGGTATCGGAATTCGCGCACGACGAGAGGCTTACTCACCTGGTATCGGTGGAACCGCGACCATAGGCGTACCTCCGCGTTCGCCCCGGCCGTGCGCTCGGTGTGCACCACCGCCCGCCCCGGCGTGCGCTGCTCGGGCGCCACCGAGTTCTTCGCCCGTGCGCTTTCCCGCCCAGCTGTCGCTGCTGCCGTGCTCGGACGGCGAATGGGATTCGCCGCGGCGCACCCTCTAGACTGTCCGGCATGCGGATGTTCCTGGATATCCTCCTGATCGTCACCAGCCTGCTGCTGGTGCTGCTGGTGCTGCTGCACCGGGCCAAGGGCGGAGGTCTGTCCAGCCTGTTCGGTGGTGGGATGCAGTCGAGTCTGTCCGGGTCGACCGTCGCCGAGAAGAACCTCAACCGCATCACCATCTTCACCGGCATGATCTGGTTCATCGCGATCCTGGGGATCGGGCTGGAGATCAAATTCGCCTGACCTGCCGGTCAGTCGTGACGCGGGACTCTCCCGTCCACATCGGTGAACCCGTAGTCGCCGGCCAGATCGGCGACCTTCCAGGCCTGCCCGGACCGTTTCCCGCGTTCGGGGTCGGTGGCGAGGGCCACCACCGCACGGCCCGCGAACCGTGGGCTCTCCGCCTGGTTCAGGTCGACACTGCCCTCTCCGGGCAGTGTTACCACCCGGTTGCCGTCCGCGTCGGCGGGCACCATCTGGAGTAGTTCGGTATCGACGATGCCCGGCCAGATCGAGACCGCGGTCACCCGGGTACCGGCGAGATCGCGCGCGAAATCGGCGGTCATCCGGTCGAGGGCGGTTTTGGCGACCCCGTACACCGCGTTGTGCATATACCGCTGCGAACCCGGCGAGGAGACATTGACGATCAAGCCGTCGCCCTTCAGCAGCAGCGGCGCGGCGTAGACGGCGGCCGCGTAGTGCGAGCGGACACCCACCTCGAAGGTTTCGTCCCACGCCGCGGGCGGTACCTCCCAGAATTTTCGGCCGAGCCAGCGGGCGGCGGCGGGGGAGTTGTAGACATTGTTCACCAGGATGTCGAGCCGGTCGTGATCGTTGCCGATCCGCTCGAAGAGGGCGGCGGTCGCGTTGTCGTCGCGGTGATCGCACACCACCGGTACGCCGGTGCCGCCGAGTTCGTCGATCCGCGCGGCCGTTTCGCCCACGGTGCCCGGGAGTTTGCCCGGCCGGTCCGAGCGCCCGGTCACGTAGACGGTCGCGCCGGCGGCGCCCAGTTCCAGGGCGATGCCTTTACCGATCCCACGGCTGGCACCGGTGACCACCGCGATCCGGTTCTGCAGGGGGTGTGGTGTTCCGCTCACAGTCCCGGGACGTTACCGTGAAACTGTAACGCGTTCTAGCATTCGGGAGGTTCGGTGGGGCCGACACACCGTTTCGTCGACACCGGCGGCGTGCGAATGCATGTAGCCGACCAGGGCCGGGGCCACCCGGTGATCTTCTGCCACGGATTCCCGCACACCTGGTACGTCTGGCATCGCCAGCTCGCCGCGGCCGGCGCCGCCGGATACCGGGCCCTGGCCCCCGACCTACGCGGCGCGGGCCGGACCGGTGCGCCGCAGTCGATCGACGATTACACCAACGAGGCCGTGGTCGGCGACCTGCTCGCGTTGCTCGACGATATCGACGCCGACCAGGCGGTTTTCGTGGGCGTCGATTTCGGCGCGGCCCTGCTGTGGGAGCTCGCGCTGCGCGCGCCGGAACGGGTACGCGGACTGGTGATCCTGAACAACCCCTTCGCCCCGCGCGCCCCGAAACCGCCCGGTTACTACTGGGGGAAGATGGCCGAGCGGCATTTCCTGCACCTGCAGTACTTCCAGGAACCCGGCGTGGCCGACGCGCATCTGGCCGACCGGCCACGCGAATTCCTTTCCCGGGTCTACTTCGCGCTGAGCGGGGATTTCCACTATCTCGATGTGTGGAAGAACCCGCCGGGTACCCGCTATATCGATGCTCTGCCCGTGGCGCCCGAACTGCCCTGGTCGTGGCTGTCGGAGGACGAATTCGACATCCTGGCCGGCGATTTCGAACGCACCGGGTTCACCGGTGGACTGAACTGGTACCGGGCCATCGACCGCAATTGGGAACTGACGGCCGGCTACGCCGCGGCGGTACCCACGGTTCCGGTGTACTTCGTCTACGGTGAGAACGATCCCGATATGGAAGGCTTCAGCGGTCGCGATCCCCTCGAAACGATGCGCGCCCTGCTGCCGGATCTGCGTGCCGTGCAGCGGGTCCCGGGCGCCGGGCATCTGGTGCAGTTGGAGGCGACGGAGACCGTGAACAGTTTCCTGCTGGGCGCCCTCGCCGAGCTCACCGCCGGGTGAGGGCTTCTCGGTCGTCGGCGAGGTGGTGTCGAGCCGAATGTGCCGGTTCGGCCGGAACCGCACCGTGCCGGTGAGTGCCGGTCAGCCGTTGTGCGGGCCTGCCGCCGTCGGTGTGCGTTCGGCATCGCGCAGCACTTCGCGCAGCCGGGCCGTGAAAGCGGCGGGATGGGTGGAAAGGCTGTGGCCGCCGGGGAATTCGGTGACCGTGCTGTCCAGCAGGGTGGCCAGGGCCCGGGTGCAGTCGTAGTTCCAGATCTCCCGGGAGCCGCGCCCGGCGGCCGGCACGATATGGACCGGGGTCGCGGCGAGTGCGGCGATATGCGCGGCGTCGAGGGCCGACGAGCGGATCTCCGGCAGATCCCGGGACAGGAAGAAGTCCAGATCGCGCAGGTCTCCGGGGTCACGCGGTGCCGGTGGTGCGACGCCGGGCTCCCGATCGGAGGAATCGGCGTGGACCAGTTCGGCGAGTTTCCGGAGCGCGGGCAGTGCGCCGTCGCGACGGTGGACCTCGTCGAGGGCGGCGAGGTCGCGTTCGGCACGCTCGCGGGCCGCGGCCGGTAGCAGGCCCATCGTGGCGGGGTCGTGGGCGATGAGGGTGTGGACCTGTTCCGGATGATCGCCGGCCAGGGTGAGCGCGATGAGCGCGCCGTAGCTGGAGCCGAATATCCGAGCCGGCTCGTCGGTGAGTGCGGCCAGCAGCCGGTGGATGTCGTCGGCGTGGGTGGCCACCGTGACCGGCACGGCGGGATCGTCGAGCGCGCTGCCGGACAGTCCGCGGCGGTCGGGGACAACCACGGTGTAGTCGGTGGCGAGTCGTCCGGCCAGGTCGGCGGCGCGGGCGGTATTGCCGTCCCCGCCCTGTAGCAGCAGGAGCAGCGGGCCGGTCCCGCGGATCTCGTAGTACAGGGTCGCGCCGGGGACGGGGAGGCGGCCGGTTCGGAAGTTGCGCATGCCGAGAACCGTAATCCATCTTTTTAGATACATCAAGAAAGATGTATTTGGTGATGCGTTTGGGGTAGCGTGCCCCGAGTGAACGGAGTCGAACTCTTCCTGCTCGGGCGCACGCTGATGAAGATCGGCGAGGAGGCGATGCCGACCGAGGGGCTGCCGCGGTACTCGACGAGTGTGCGGTCGGTGCTGATCGTGGCCAGCGATATCGTCGAGCATCCCGGTAGCGCGGTGGGGGAGATCGCCACGCGCACGGGTCTGCCGCAGAGCCAGGTCTCCGGATGCGTCGCGCGGCTGCGGGAGGCGGGCGCGATCGTGAGCGAGCCGGATCCGGCCGACCGGCGTCGCGTCCTGATCCGCCAGGCGCCCGACGCCTCGGACCGGGTCGATACGGTCCGAGCGACCACGATCGATACCGCGCTCGCGGCGGCGCTCGGCACCGACGACCCCGAGGAGGTCATCGGAGTGGTCACGGCATTGGAGACACTCGCGCAGCGGCTGACCCCGGGAACCCTGTCGCGACTGCGGCCCGCGTCCGGCCGCTCGCGGTCATCCGTAATCTGACCCGCATGACCATCCGCGGCGTACTCTTCGACTTCTCCGGCACACTCTTCCGGTTCGAACCGGTACTCGACGGCTTGATCGATCACCGCGGTGCACTGCTCACCGGTGTCCGCCGAGCCGAGATCATGCGCCGGATGACCGCGCCGACCGGACGACCCGAGGGGCTGCCCGAACGTCTGTACGACGACTGGAACCGCCGCGATCTCGACCCGCCGCTGCACCGCGAACTGTATACGGCCGTGCTGGCGGGGTCCGGGGTCGGTAACCCGGACCACCCCTACGACCAGCTGATATCGGCCGACGCGTGGACCCCGTACCCGGATACGGCGGCCGCGTTGAAGGCGGTGGCGGCTCTCGAGTTGCCGGTGGCGGTCCTCAGCAATATCGCCTGGGATATCCGGCCGGCCTTCGAACGTGCCGGAACCGCCGACTACGTGCGCGAGTTCGTGCTCTCGTATCGCGAAGGCGCCGTGAAACCCGATCCGCGGCTGTTCGCACGCGCCTGCGAACGCATCGGTGTACCGCCGGGCGAGACCTTGATGGTCGGGGACAGTGCCGAGGCCGATGGTGCCGCCGCCGATATCGGCTGCCTGGTCGAACTCGTCGATCCACTACCTACCGAGCAGCGCCCACGCGCCCTGCTCGACATGCTCGCCGCGTACGGAATCGGCTGATCGCAAACCCGCCGCCGCGCATCACAGCCGCGCCGAGCGATGAATTCCGGGCGTTCGCCGGGTCCTTATCACCACCCCCGAACGAAGGGAAGATCACGTGGAGACACCAGAGATAGTGCTCGAGGGAGTCGTGTTCGGTGAATCGCCGCGCTGGCACGCGGGCCGGCTGTGGTTCTCCGACTGGGGCGCGAACCAGGTGATCGCGGTGGACGGCTCGGGCCGGGGGGAGGTCATCGCCGCTGTGCCCTCGTTCCCGATGTGTATCGACTTCCTGCCGGACGGGCGGCTGCTGATCGTCGATTCGGGCCGCCGGCGCCTGTTGCGCCGCGAACCCGGCGGCACTCTGGTAACCCATGCCGACCTCGGCGGGGAAGCGGACATACCGTGGAACGATATCATCGTCGATGAGCGGGGCAACACCTACGTCAACAGCATCGGATTCGAATTCCCCGGTGGGGATTTCGCACCCGGATTCGTCGTGCTGGTGACTCCGGACGGTACCGTGCGCCGGGTCGCCGACGATCTCGCGTTCCCGAACGGGATGGCGGTCACCGCCGACGGCGCCACCCTGATCGTCGCCGAATCCTACGCCGAGCGACTCACCGCCTACGACATCACATCCACGGGTGACCTTGCCGGCCGCCGGGTCTGGGCAGCCACGCCCGGCGACCACCCCGACGGTATCTGCCTCGATACCGAGGGTGCGGTCTGGTACGCGGATGTGGGTAACCGGCATTGCGTCCGAGTGGCCGAAGGCGGCGCGATCCTGGACACCGTGGAGTTCGACCGCGGAGCATTCGCCTGCGTGCTGGACCGTGACCCCGATCGTCCCCGGCTCTTTGTGGTCGGCCAGGAGTACGGCGCGGAGACGCCCGGACCCACTGGCCGGGTGGTGGCCTTCCCCGCGCCGGCACCGGGGGCAGGGCGGCCCTGAGAACAGTACACTGCGGCGGCCCTCGAGGCCCGTGCCGACGCCACGGCGAGCGCCGGCCTCGGGGCGGTCGATCATCGTGCGCCGCGGCCGGACTCCGGTCTTCTGCGCTGCCTCCGCGGCCCCTCTCGCGCCGGAGATCGGCACGGCATCGGTAGGGGTGGCCGGCGTTCGGCATCGGCCACGGCATTGTGTGTCGGCTCCGACGAGGCCGGCGCGGTGCTCGGCGCCCATTTCGCGCAGACGGCCCGGATGGCCCGGGCCGTACCCGGCTAGGGGACGACGACCGTGACGAATTCGCCCAGCTCGTACCCGCCCGCGGGACCGGTATCGGCGCATCCGCCGCGGGCAGTGATCGTGGTCCCCGATTCGAGGCCTGTCAGCGAGGTTTCGACGGTCTGGCCGGGGCCGGCCAGCGATTCCGGTTTCGCCTCCCCGAAGAAGACGTGGTTGTTCTCCGGGCCGACGCCCGCCTCCGCCCAGCACTGACCCCGGTCGTTCGGGTTGTGCAGGGTCGCGATCACCGTTCCCGGTGCGGTACCCGCGAAGGTGACCTGCGGTGCGGTGAAGGGTGCGTCCGCGACCGCCGGCGCGGCGGTGAGGGATGCGAATGTCGCGGCAGCCAGGGACAGCAGGGCAATTCCATGAACTCGTCTGATCATCACACGAACAGATGGTGCTCGAAAAAGCGGGCGGGCACAGCGGAATCCGCCCGAATCGGGCTGCGGTGGTGTGGAAAGAACCGAATCGGTCGTGTCAGGTCGGTAGACAGCCGCCGAATGCGTACGCGGACAACACCAGATCGAGATCGGCTACGGTGATGGACGCTTTCGACAACGCATCGCGTGCCGCCTCGACCGTGAGCCACTCGGCAGATCGACCGTCCCCCACGAACACCCCGGTCCGGCTCGCTCACCGCAGCCTGCGCAGCGGACAACGCGCCGGAGGCGGTCGCCGTTGCGACGGTCCGGACCGCCGTGGGCAGGCAAACCGACGCGGCCGTGACAGAGACCCGGCCCGCTACTCTCATCAGCGCTCCTCACGATCGAAGTCCCCGACGCCACGGTCGCACGGGCACTTCCCGAGCGCGACGGTCTGCGACGCATGACGGATATGCGGATCGGGCAACTCGGGCGTCCGGCGGATCGACGCGGCCCCGCGGCGAGTTCCGGGGTGACAGAACTCCGCCGCGGGGCTGGGCGTCACGACCGGTCCGGTCAATCCGGGATGTTCGCGATCGGGCCGCCGGACGACACCTATCTCGCGGCGATCAATCCCGGTATCGGTCGCTGATCGATCGCGCGGCCACGGGTCGGCCGGGGTCGGAAGCGAGCAGCCGGTCGGCGGCCGCTTCGATTTCGGCTTCGCTCAGCAGCACGGTCGCGGCGGCAGGACCCAGTGGGACGAAACTGTCCGCGCTGGTGACCCGGGCCAGTGCGCCGGTGAATCCAGCGTCCACCAGTGCCGCGTACACGGATTCGGAAACACCGCCACTGCGCCGGGTCTCATCGGCGACCAGGACCCGTCCGGTGGCCTCGGCATGTCGGATCAGATCGGAGTGCGGGAGCGGGGCGAGCCAGCGCAGGTCGAGGACCCGGGCACCGGCACCGCGCTGCGCGAGACGGCGGGCCACCCGCAGACTCATCGGTACCGAATTGGCGAAGGCGACGATCGTCAGATCCGTTCCGTCGCCGTAGATACGGGCCCGGCCGATCGGCACATGGCCGGTTTCCGCAGTGGCCGCCGCCCACCGGCCGTCGTCGGGTTCGTACAGGTCGCGGGTATGATAGAGGGCGATGGGCTCCAGGAACACGCACACCCGGCCGTCCACGCGGGCGGCGGCGACGCAGGTGCGCAGCAGCGCCGCCGCATCGTCGGGTCGCGACGGTGATGCCACGATCACGCCGGGTATATCACGCAGCGCGGCAACGGAGTTGTCATTGTGGAAGTGGCCGCCGAATCCGCGCTGGTAGGCGTAGCCGGCGATACGCACCACCATCGGGTTGCGGTAGCGGCCGGCCGAGAAGAAGGACAGGGTCGCCGCCTCGCCGCGTACCTGGTCCAGCGCATTGTGTACGTAGGCCAGGTACTGGATTTCCGGAATCGGCAGGAAACCCGCGAGGCCGGCGCCGAGTGCCGTCCCGAGAATGCTCTGCTCGTCGAGCAAGGTATCGAACACCCGCCGCGGTCCGAAGCGCTTGCGTAGTCCTTTTGTCACACCGTAGACGCCGCCTTTACGAGCGACGTCCTCGCCGAAGACCAGGATTTCGGGGTCCCGGGCGAGCAGGCCGGCGAGGGTGCGGTTGATCGCCTGTGCCAGCGTCTCCGAGCCGGAATCCGGGCCGCCCGCCACGCCGCCTCCGGAGCTCGCTCTGTCGGCGGGCCGGACACCGCCTTCCGGCCCGGCCTCTTCTCCGGACCGGGCCGCGGTGCCGGGCACCTCCGCGGGCCGCCGGGTCGCGGGAAAGCTCTCCGCGACTCCCTGCCCTTCACCGGGCCGGCGCCGGACCTCGTCACGCACTCGCTCCGGGTGGGCCGGCGCCAGCGGTGCGAGTACCGCGCCGGTCGTGGTGAGTTCCGGTTCCCGGCACACTTCCGCCGCGGTGGCGGCGACCTGATGGGCCAGCCGGTCGTATCGGCCGAGTACTTCCCGCGGTGTGCGGATACCGGCCTCGATCAGCAACCGCGCGGTGGCGGCGACCGGATCGCGCGCCAGGTCGCTATCGATCGCGGCGGGATCCCGGTAGCCGCTCTCCACATCGGATCCGGCATGTCCGAAGAGCCGCACCGTGCGCAGATGCAGAAAAGCCGGACGCCGGTGGGTACGGACCCAGTCCACCGCCGCCACGGCGGCGCGCAAAGCGTCGGGCAGGTCGCAGCCGTCGGCCTCGAACCAGCGCAGACCCGGCCGGTGCCCGTAGGCGTGCTCGATCCAATCGGGCGGAGTGGGCACACTGATTCCGATCCCGTTGTCCTCGCAGACGAACAGCACCGGGACGGGAACGCCCAGATGCGCGGTATGGACCGCGGCGTTGATCGCGCCCGCCGCGGTCGAATGATTGGCCGAGGCATCCCCGAAACCGCAGAGCACCACCGCGTCCGACGGCCACGGACAGGCCACTCCGAGGCGCTCGGCGCGCTCGAGGGCGAACGCGAGCCCGACCGCGCGCGGCAAGTGCGAGGCGATGGTGGAGGTCTGCGGGACGATATTCGCCACCGCGCTGCCGAACACCTTGTGCCGTCCCCCGGAGATGGGATCGGCCGCGGCGGCCACCACTCCCAGCAGGATATCGCGCACCGGATCCGCCACCCCGGCCCGGCGGGCGCGATGGACGAAAAAGGCACCCGAGCGATAGTGCGGCAGAACCGGATCGGTGACCCGGCTCGCCGCCGCCAGCGCGACATTGCCCTCATGCCCCGCCGAACCGATGCTGTAGAAGCCCCGCCCGCTCGCAGCCAGCCGCCGCGCGGTGAGATCGGCCTGCCGGCTCAGCACCTGCGCCTCGAACAACTCCACGAAATCCGGTCCGGTGAACCCCGGTGGCAGGAACTGGTCGGAGAAGGTCGGCGTGGGGCCGCGCAGCGCCGCGATCTCCGCGCGGAACCGCTGGTCGGGGTCCTGGATGCTCACCGGGTCCTCACCTCACCAGACTAGGGGGCGGAGCGGGTGACCGGGTGGTGTACCGGGCCGCATCGTGTCGCGCCGGCTCCGGTGCGCCGCTGACCGTCTGTCCCGGGTGGCCCGCCGGCAGGCGATTCCGTTCCCGCCGCCCACCTGGTGCACATGCTCTTCGCCGGCGCCCGCGCGGATATCGATCCGGTGTGGCGCGGGACCCCGCTGCCCTGCACCATGCCGAAATGCTGAACCTCGTGAAATCGCTGGGCCTGCCCCGACAGGGAGCCGTGCCGGCCGGCTGATCGGCGATTCGGCGCGACCCCGGAATGCCCGGCCAGAATCGGGCTGCGCCGGCCGGCCCCGAACCGGCCGGGCAGCCGCGGCTGCTCATGGTCGCGAAGTCGGATTGCGTGCGCCGACCACGGCACGCGACCGGCGAGCCGCCGTCAGCGCAGTCCGGCGGCGGCGTCCTCGTCCAGCAGCCAGGTGGTCGACTCCGTACCGTGCGCCCCCGCCGCCGGGATCTCGAGCGGGTCGGCTCCGTTGACCGCCGCCGCGACGGGCTCGGCCTTCCCGGAGCCGGAGACCACCAGGACCACATGACGGGAACGGCGGATCGCCGGGTAGGTCAGCGTGACCCGCACCGGCGGTGGTTTGGGGGAATCGGTGACCGCGACGGCGTATTCGTGTTCCTCGCCGATCGCGTCGGCGTGCCCGGGGAACAGCGAATTGATATGCCCGTCCGGGCCCATCCCCAGTAGGTGCAGGTCGAACGCGCCGTGGGTGGCGAGATGGGCGCGTACGGCGGTGGCGTATTCGGCGGCCGCCTCGACCGGGTCAGGGTATTCACCGTCGGAGGTTGCCACGGTGTGGATCCGGGCCGGGTCCACCGGGACGTGGTCCAGCAGGGCCCGGTGCGCCTGGAGTTCGTTGCGCTCCGGATCCCCGGCGGGTACGAAACGTTCGTCGCCCCAGAACACGTCGAGTTTCGACCAGTCGAGCTCGCCCGGATCGTTGCGGACCTTCTCCAACAGGGTGATACCCGTGCCACCGCCGGTCACCACCACCGACGCCGAGCCGCGTTCGGCCTGGGCGGCGGCCAGGACCTCGACGAACAGCCGGGCGGCGGCGGTGGTCAGGGCGTCACCGTCGGCATGGACTTCGACGGCGGCCGCGGAGCTAGTGGTCATAGGTAACTCCTTCGATTCCGGCCAGGGACTCGGCATAGATCTCATCCGCGTCCAGCCGGCGCAGTTCCTCGGCCAGGCAGTCGCGGGTCTCACGGCGCGCCAGCGCGATCCGCTGCACCGGGTCACCGGTGCGGGTCAGGGTGGCGGTGACACCGGTCTGCGGGCGCTCGATGGCGATGGACACCGACTTCCGGCGCAACTCCACCCGCAGCTCCCCGGTCTGCCGGTACACGGGGCAACCCAGTCGCCGGGACAGCCAACCCGCCAGCATGTCCAGGGCGGGCTCGTCGCGCAGCCCCGAAACGGACACCGAATGGACGGGTTCGAACGGGGGTTCGTCCATCGCCGCGACCAGCAGCGCCCGCCAGTAGGTGATCCGGCTCCACGCCAGATCGGAATCACCGGGCGCGTAGGAGCCGCGCCGTTTCTTGATGGTCGCCTGCGGGTCGGGTGCGAAGGTGGCGTCGGTGATCCGCCGGGTCGCCAACCGGCCCACCGAATCCCGGGACGGGAACTCCGGGGCGCCCCGCGGCCACCACGCCACCACCGGGGTATCGGGCAGCAGGAACGGGATCACCACACTGCTCTCGTGGTTCACCAGCTGCCCCTGCAGCCGGAGCACGATCACCTCGGCGGCGCCCGCGTCCCCGCCGACGCGGATCTGCGCGTCCAGCCGGGTCGGGGCCGACCGGTCACCGCGCGCCAGAACCACCACCCGGCAGGGGTGTTCGCGGCTGGCGTCGTTGGCGGCGTCGATGGCCTCCTCGGCTTCGGAACTGTCCAGGGTGCACACCACCAGGGTCAGCACCCGGCCCATGGTGATCACGCCGTTGCTCTCGCGCAGCTGCACCAGACGCTTGGTGACCGTGCCGGTCGTGGTGTCGGGGATATCGATGATCACGGCCGCCGCCATTCCCGGCCGGTGCGGGCCAGCATGGCGTCGGCGGAATCCGGGCCCCAGGTCCCGGCTTCGTACTGTTCGGGTTTCCCGTCGGCGGCCCAGTGGGCCAGGACCGGGTCCAGGATGCGCCAGGACAATTCGACCTCCGCGTTGACCGGGAACAGGGATGGCTCGCCGAGCAGCACATCCAGGATCAACCGCTCGTAGGCCTCCGGAGACGATTCGGTGAACGCCTCGCCGTAGCTGAAGTCCATGTTCACATCGCGCACTTCCATCGACGATCCAGGCACCTTCGACCCGAACCGCATGGTGATGCCCTCATCCGGCTGCACCCGGATGACGAGCGCGTTCTCGCCGAGCTCCTCGGTCATCGTCTGGTCGAAGGGCAGATGTGGGGCACGTTTGAACACCACCGCGATCTCGGTGACCCGGCGGCCGAGGCGTTTCCCGGTGCGCAGGTAGAACGGCACGCCCGCCCAGCGCCGGGTATCGACCTCGAGGGTCAGCGCCGCGTAGGTCTCGGTGCGCGATTGCGGATCGAAACCCTCCTCGTCTAGCAGGCCCACCACTTCCTGGCCGCCCTGCCAGCCGGCCGCGTACTGGCCGCGGGCGGTGGTCTCGTCGAGCGGTTCCACAAGTTTGGTGGCGGAGAGTACCTTGATCTTCTCGTTCTGCAGCTGACGGGGTTCGAAGCTGATCGGCTCCTCCATGGCGGTGAGCGCGAGCAACTGCAGCAGGTGGTTCTGGATCACATCGCGGGCGGCGCCGATACCGTCGTAGTACCCGGCCCGGCCGCCCAGCCCGATGTCCTCGGCCATGGTGATCTGGACGTGATCGACGTAGTTGGCATTCCAGATCGGATCGAACAGCTGGTTGGCGAAACGCAGCGCCAGGATGTTCTGCACCGTCTCCTTGCCGAGATAGTGGTCGATCCGGAAGACCGTCTCCTCGGGGAACACCCGGTTCACCAGGGCGTTCAATTCGTGCGCGCTTTTGAGATCGTGCCCGAACGGCTTCTCGATCACGACCCGCCGCCACGGCGCGCGGCCGAGCGCGGCCGCCGAACTGGTCAGCCGGTGGCGGTGCAGCTGGTCCAGCACCACCGGGAAGGCGTTCGGCGGAATCGACAGGTAGAAGGCATGGTTACCGCCGGTGCCGCGCTCGTCGTCGAGGCGGGCGAGAGTATCGGCGAGGCGGCCGAACGCGGCATCGTCCTCGAAGGTGCCCTGCACGAACCGGAAACCCTCGGCCAGATGATCCCAGACCTCCTGGCGGAACGGGGTGCGCGCGTGTTCGCGGACGGCGTCGTGCACGATCTCGCCGAAATCCGGGTCCGACATCTCCCGGCGGGCGAATCCGACCAATGCGAAACCCGGGGGCAGCAGCCCCCGGTTCGCCAGATCGTAGATGGCCGGCATGAGTTTGCGCCGGGACAAGTCACCGGTGACCCCGAAGATCACCATGCTGCACGGGCCCGCGATCCGCGGAATCCGTTTGTCCCGGCTGTCCCGCAGCGGATTACGCCACGGTGTGCCGGATGCGGTGTCAGTGCTCTCCGGAGCGCCGGCCATCGTGGTCAGTTACCCCCTGCGTCCGCAGCGTCGGGCCCGGAAGAAGTGGCCTGCGTGGCCACGGAGGGACCCGCGGAGGACGCCGTCGCAGCGGACCGAAGTTCGGCCGTGGTGGCCTCCAGCAGTTCCTCCCAGGACTTCTCGAACTTGTCCACGCCCTCGCGTTCGAGCACGGCGAAGACGTCGTCGAGATCGATACCGGCCGCCCGCAGTTGGTCGAAGACCTCGGCGGCCTCGGTGGCAGTGCCGGAGACGGTGTCCCCGCGGACCTCGCCGTGATCGGCGACGGCCTCGAGTGTTTTCTCCGGCAGCGTGTTCACGGTGTTCGCCGCGACCAGTTCGGTCACGTAGAGGGTGTCCGGGTAGTCGGGGTTCTTCACACCGGTCGACGCCCACAGCGGCCGCTGCCGGTTGGCACCGGACGAGGCCAGGTGGTTGAAGGTGGAGACGTGGTTGCCGCCGGGGGCGAAAACGTCCTCGTACTCGGCGTAGGCGAGGCGGGCGTTGGCCACGCCGGCCTTCCCGCGCAACGCCAGTGCCTCCGGGGTGCCGATCGCCTCGAGGCGTTTGTCGATCTCGGTGTCCACCCGCGAGACGAAGAAGGACGCCACCGAATGGATCTTGCCGAGATCGTGTCCGGCGACCCGTGCCTTGCGCAGCCCGTCGAGGTAGGCGCCCATGACCGCGCGGTAGCGCTGCACCGAGAAGATCAGCGTGACGTTCACGCTGATGCCCTCCTCGATCACCGCGGTGATGGCGGGCAGGCCCGCCTCGGTGGCCGGGATCTTGATGAACAGGTTCGGCCGGTCGACGATCTTCCACAGTTCGACCGCCTGGGCGGCGGTCTTGTCGGCATCGAAGGCCATCCGTGGGTCCACCTCGATGGAAACCCGGCCGTCCACGCCACCGGTCCGATCGAATACCGGGGCCAGCACATCACAGGCCGCGCGGACATCATCGGTGGTGATGGTGCGGATCGCGGCGTCGACGTCGGCGCCGCGGGCGGCCAGCTCACGGACCTGTGCGTCGTAGGCGTGGCCCTTGCTGAGGGCGCCCTGGAAAATTGTGGGGTTGGTGGTGACTCCGACGACCCCGCGGGTAGCGATCAGTTCGGCGAGGTTGCCGGAATTGATCCGATCGCGGGACAGATCGTCCAGCCACACCGATACCCCGGCCGCGGCGAGGGCGGCGATGTTCTCGTTCTGTGCCATGGGCCCTTATCCCTTCACATTGTCGAGCGTGCGCTGCGCGGCGGCGACGACAGCCTCCGGCGTGAAGCCGAACTCGCGGAACAGGGTCTTGTAATCGGCCGAGGCGCCGAAATGTTCGATCGAGACGATCTCGCCCGCGTCGCCGGTGAACCGGTACCACGGCATCGCGATACCGGCCTCGACGACGACGCGCGCGGCGACCGCCGGGGGCAGCACCTCGTCGCGATACGCCTTGTCCTGCGCGTCGAACCACTCCACGCACGGCATCGAGACCACCCGGGTGCCGATGCCCTGCTCCTCCAGCGTAGTGCGGGCGGCGACGGCGAGTTGGAGCTCGGAGCCGGTACCGATGAGGATCACCTGCGGTACGCCGGTGGAGGCCTCGGCCAGGATGTAACCGCCCTTGGCGACACCCTCGAGGCTGGTGCCCTCCAGTACCGGCAGGTCCTGGCGGGTCAGGGCCAGTGCGGCCGGACCGCCGGTGCCCACGGCATCGCTGGAGACGAACGGGGAATTGTGCTTACCGCTGTGCTTCTCGATCACGGTACGCCAGGCGTACGCGGTTTCGTTGGCGTCACCGGGACGCACCACCGACAGGCCCGGGATGGCCCGCAGCGCGGCCAACTGCTCGATGGGCTGGTGGGTCGGGCCGTCCTCGCCGAGACCGATCGAATCGTGGGTCCAGACATAGGTGACCGGCACCCGCATCAGCGCGGCCAGGCGGACGGCCGGGCGCATGTAATCGCTGAACACCAGGAAGGTGCCACCGTAGGGCCGGGTGGGACCGTGCAGGGCGATGCCGTTGAGGATGGAACCCATGGCGTGCTCACGGACGCCGAAGTGCAGGGTCCGGCCGTAGGGGCTCGCCTTCCACATACCGGTTGAAATGGCCTCGGGGCCGAAGCTGAGCGAATCCGGAATGGTGGTGTTGTTCGATTCGGCGAGGTCGGCCGATCCGCCCCACAGCTCCGGCAGTACCGGGCCCAGGGCGCTCAGTACCTTGGCCGAAGCCTTCCGGGTGGCCAGGCCCTTCGCGTCGGGCTCCCAGGTGGGCAGGCCCTTGTCCCAGCCCTCGGGCAGCTGTCCGTTGAACAGCCGGTCGAACAGCGCCTTGGCCTCGGGTGCGCGCTGGGCCCATGCGTCGAACTCGACGGTCCAGTCCGCATGCGCCCGCGCGCCGCGTTCGGCGGCCTTGCGGGTGTGGGCGATGACCTCGTCGGCGACCTGGAAGCTCTGCTCGGGATCGAAACCGAGGGCGCGTTTGGTGCCGGCTACCTCGTCGGGGCCGAGCGCGGCGCCGTGCGCGGCACCGGTGTTCATCTTGTTCGGGGCCGGGTAGCCGATGATGGTGCGCAGCAGGATCAGCGACGGCCTACCGATCTCGGCCTTGGCCGCCGCCAGTGCCGACTCGATCGCGACGACGTCCTCGCCGCCCTCCACCACCTCCACATGCCAGCCGTAGGCCGCGTACCGCGCCGCCACGTCCTCGGTGAAGGCGATGGTGGTGTCGTCCTCGATGGAGATCTTGTTGTCGTCGTAGATCACCACCAGGTTGCCGAGCTGCTGGGTGCCCGCCAGGGAGGAGGCCTCGGAGGTGACGCCCTCCTCCATATCGCCGTCGGAGGCGATCACGTAGATGTGGTGATCGAACGGGCTGGCCCCGGCCGCGGCTTCGGCGTCGAACAGGCCGCGCTCACGGCGGGCGGCCATGGCCATACCCACCGCCGAGGCCAGGCCCTGGCCCAGTGGACCGGTGGTGATCTCCACGCCCTTGGTGTGCCGGTACTCCGGGTGGCCCGGTGTCAGCGAGCCCCATTTACGCAGGTTGCGCAGATCGTCGAGTTCCAGGCCGAAACCGGCCAGGTACAGCTGGATGTAGAGGGTCAGGCTGGAGTGTCCGCACGACAGGACGAACCGGTCGCGGCCCACCCACTCGGGGTCGGCGGGGTCGTGCCGCATGGTGCGCTGGAACAGCGTGTAGGCCAGCGGCGCCAGGCTCATGGCGGTACCGGGGTGGCCGTTGCCCGCGGCCTGCACCGCGTCGGCGGCCAGGACCCGGACGGTGTCGACAGCTTTGGTGTCCAGATCCGTCCAGTCGTCCGGAAGGTTCGGCTGGGTGAGGGCGCGGATGTCGTCTGTCACTGACACGACCGTGTTTCTCCTGACATTTCGAGGCGTCGAAATTGGGGGCGGGCGGGGTGGCGAACCGGTGCGGCGCGGTGACTGTGGCGCCGCATACACCCCCTACCCTAATTGCGACCGGCCGCCCCCGGTGCACGCCCCCCGGCCAGTCGCGCGAGCCGGTCGTTCCCCGGATGGCCGCGGTGTCCGGCCGCACCGGCCCACCCGGGGAACGCGGCGTCCGGGGTGAGCGCACAGGGGCGAGCGGCGGCGCGCACCGGGCGTGGGTCTACCATCGTCTGTAGTAGTAGCCGCGTCGCAGCCGCGCGCTGCTCCTTCCCAAACCGGATGCGGAAGCACAGCGTGCGAGGAGAGATAGTGCGGATCGGTCATGACACGGGGGTCGGCGGCGCCCACGATTCCGCTCCGGCACCCGCGGACCGCGTCCTCGGCAGTGCGAAACTCGCCCGCGTCGCCCGCCGTCCGCTCGCCTATATCGCGCTCACCAAACCGCGCGTCATCGAACTGTTGCTGGTGGCCACCATCCCCACGATGTTGCTGGCCGACCGGGGCACGGTCGATATCCGGCTGATCCTGGCCACCCTGTTCGGCGGCTGGATGGGCGCGGCCAGCGCCAATACGCTCAACTGCGTCGCCGACGCCGATATCGACAAGGTGATGAAGCGGACCGCCAAACGGCCGCTCGCCCGGGACGCGGTCCCGACCTCGCACGCCTTCGTCTTCGGGGTCGTCCTGGGTATCGGCTCGTTCGCCTGGCTGTGGTGGCAGGCCAATCTGCTCAGCGGTGTGCTCGTCGTCGCGACCATCCTGTTCTACGTTTTCGTCTACACCCTCGGCCTCAAACGGCGTACGTCGCAGAATGTGGTCTGGGGCGGCGCGGCCGGGTGTATGCCCGCGCTCGTCGGCTGGTCAGCGGTCACCGGCACCATCGGCTGGCCCGCCCTGGCGCTGTTCGGCGTGATCTTCTTCTGGACGCCGCCGCACACCTGGGCGCTGGCCATGCGCTACAAGGAGGACTACCGCGCGGCCGGGGTGCCGATGCTGCCGGTGGTCGCCACCGAGCGGACCGTCACCAAACAGATCGTCATCTACACCTGGCTGACCGTGCTCACCACGCTGGCACTGGTCCCGGCCACCGGGGTGATCTACACGGCGGTGGCCCTGGTCGCCGGCGCCTGGTTCCTGCTGATGGCCCACCAGCTCTACGCCGGGGTCCACCGGGGCGAATCGGTCAAACCGCTGCGGCTGTTCCTCCAGTCCAACAACTACCTCGCGGTGGTGTTCTGCGGCCTGGCCGTCGATTCGGTACTCGGCTGGACCACGCTGGGTGACGTCTTCTTCGGCTGAACCCCCGGCACCACCCTGGTGAGCCGCACCGGCGCCTGCTTTCGGGGTGGCCTGCCGGAATCAACCCGCCGTCAACCGACCTGCCCGATATAGCCGTCCGGGCGAATCAGGATCCGAGTCCCCGCGCCGGCGTGGTAGGCGGCGCGGGCGTGACCCTCGACGTCGATCACCGCGGGACCGGAGACCGAGACGCCCGGCTCGACCACCGCATAACTCCGGGTGCCGGGCAACTCGGGCAAGTCGCCCGTGGCGCCGAAGCAGAGCAGTGTGGCGTGCGGCCCGCGAAAGAGATCGAACAGCCGCAGCGGCCGGCCATCGGCACCTTTCAGCGGTGCGTCGGGGGCGCGGTCGCCGGCCGCGACGGGTCGGGTGTCGGCCGGGTCGCGGTAGCTGATGTCGAGCTGGCGGGTCTCCGCGCCGCGTTCCATGGCGTCTTCCGCCCCGTCGACGAGCTTGCCGAGCAGCGCGGAGCTGATACCGAGCACCCGGGCCGCGACCGTGCGGCGTTCCGGTTCGTAGGTCGACAGCGGCTCCTCGTCGCCGGCCAGCGCGGCCGCGAGTTTCCAGCCCAGGTTGTAGGCGTCCTGGAGGCCGGTGTTCATACCCTGCCCGCCGGTGGGCGGGTGCACATGCGCGGCGTCGCCCGCCAGCAGCACGCGCCCGGCCCGGAATCGCCCGGCGAGCCGGATATTGGGCCGCCAGACCGTTGTCCAGATCAGATCGGTCAGGGTGATATCGCTGCGTCCCGACCAGCGATCGATGGCTGTCTGCAATGTCTCCAGGGTGGGTTCGGTGCCGTCGGCGAAGGGCGCGGCGAACTGGAAATGACGCCCGCCCGGAAGCGGCGACAGCGCGACGCCCCGGGTCGGCTCGGCGGCTGCGGCGAACCAGTAGCCGTAGTTGTGGTCGAGGGCGTCGGCCCGGACATCACCGAGCAGCATCCGCAGTGATTCGTCGGTGGTTCCCTCGAACGCGATCCCTGCCTGTTTACGGACGGTACTGCCGCCGCCGTCGGCGCCGACCAGGTAGGCGACCCGCAGGGTTTCCGTGCCCCGGTCGCTCGACAGGCGCGCCGTGACACTCGAGTCGTCCTGGGTGAACGACAGGAGCGTCGTGCCGAGTTCTACCCGCACACCGAACTCCGCCAGCCGGGTCCGCAGGATCGCCTCGGTCTGCGCCTGTCCGAGAAACCAGCTGTTGGGGTAGGGGACCGCCGGGGTGGGATCGACGGGCTCGGCCATCCGGTGCTCGCCGACCGACTGCCCGTCGAAATAGGCCCGCATGACCGGCGCCGGGGCGCCCGCTGCCCGCACGGCCTCGAGTACCCCCAGATCGTCGAACACTTCGAGCGACCGCGGCTGGATGCCGTCACCGCGCGATCCGGGGCAGAACTCGACGGCCTTGTCGACGATACGCACGGCGATGTTCCGGCGGGCCAGATCCAGGGCGAGGGTGAGGCCGGTGGGGCCGGCGCCGGCGATGAGGACGGAAGGCGACATGAAAGCTCCTGATCGACAAGTTGAGTGAATGTAGATTCAGTGAATCTACATTCAGTATTGAGGTTGGTAGGTTGCCGTGTCAAGGAGGTGAGGTCGGTGGGATCGAGCCGGCGCGAACGGGCGGAAGAAACAGAGCTGGCGCTCAAGGCGGCCGCGCGGCGGGTCTTCGCGGAGCGCGGCTATCTGAACACCAAGATCACCGACATCACGGCGGCGGCAGGCCGGTCGGCGGGGTCGTTCTACAACCATTTCGCGAGCAAAGAAGAACTGCTCCGGGCGCTGCTCGCCGATCTGGGGGAGGCCGGGGACGAACAGGCCGGGCAGGCCGAGCACAATCCGGATTTCAGCGACCCCGACGCCGTCCGGTTCCATATCGCCGGCTTCTGGCACTTCGCCCGCGAGCACGCCGTGATCATGCGGGCGATGGGGCAGGCTGCCCTTGTCAACGAGGAATTCGCCCGCGAGATGGCGCAATTCGGCGCGGAACAGCGCCGGGATATCGCCGACCATCTGGACGGTCTGATGGCGCAGGGGATGACGCTGCCCGGCACGGTCGACACCAGTCTGGCGATGATGTTCTATCTCGTCCAGGCCATCGCGGCCGGGGTCGAGGACGGCGCGGTGCAGATCGCGGACGACGAAGCCGTGGCAAGCCTGACGCGCTTCGTCTATCGCGGCTTGACCGGGCGCGACTACTGAGACCGCGCCCGGTCGAACGGATCAGGGCAGCAGCACGATCGAGCCGGTGGTCTTACGGCTCTCCAGATCGCGATGCGCCTGTTCGGCCTCGGCCAGCGGATAGGTGGCGCCGACCCGGACGGTGAGCGAGCCGTCGGCGACGGCCTCGAAGATATCGCCGGCCCGCCAGTCCAGCTCGGCGCGATCGCGGGTGTAGTGGGCGATATTGGGGCGGGTCACGAATACCGACCCGGCCGCGTTGAGCCGTTGCAGATCGACCGGCGGCACCGGGCCGCTGGCCGCGCCGAACAGTGCCAGCGTGCCGCGGACCCGCAACGAGGCGAGGCTGGCGTCGAAAGTGGCCGCGCCCACGCCGTCGTAGACCGCCGCGACACCCTCGCCGCCGGTCAGTTCACGGACCCGCTCGGCGAGATCGTCGCCGTAGCGCAGCACCTCCCAGGCGCCGGCGCCGCGCGACAGGGCCTCCTTCTCGTCGGTGGACACCGTGGTGATCACCCGGATATCGCGCGCCACGGCCAGCTGGGTGAGCAGCAGCCCGACCCCGCCGGCGCCCGCGTGCACCAGGATCGTCTCGCCCGGTTCAGGGCGGTAGACCGATTCGATCAGATAGTGCGCCGTCATACCCTGCAGCAGGGCCGAGGCCGCCACCGCCGGATCGATATCGCCGGGTACCGCCACCGCGACCGCCTCGTCCACCACCGCGCGCGGGGCGTAGCTGCTCGGCCCCGCCGCCCACGCCACCCGGTCGCCGACCGCGAATTGGGTGACGTCGGAGCCGATTTCGGCCACCACTCCGGTGCCCTCGGAACCCGGAATGTAGGGCACCGGGCGCGGATAGGTACCGGTGCGGAAATAGGTATCGATGAAATTGACGCCGACGGCATCGATATCGACCAGTAGCTGATTCGGCCCGGGCTCCGGATCGGGAACCTCGGCGAGGGTCAGCACTTCCGGACCGCCGTGCCGGTCTACCTGGATCGCGCGCATGGGTCCAGTTCTACACCGGTGCCCGCACCCGGAAAACAGGGGTCCGCCGCGGCGGTGCCGAAGGCCGCCGCCGTGGCGACCGGGTGGTTCGGACCGGGTCCGGCGGCGCCGGCCTACTCGCCGGTAAACTCCTCGCCATGAGTGCAGATTCCGTTACCGCCACCGTCGCCGCTCCCCGGGAGATCGTCGAGTCGGTGCGTAAGTTCGTCGCCGCGCACGGGGGTTTGGCCGAGGCCGTGCCGCAGCCGGTGGGCCGCCGGGGTGTGCGGCTCACCCTGGTCGGTTCCGACGGTGTTCTCGGAGATCGGATGGTCGCCGATACCGCCACCGCGCAGGCTGTGATCGACGCGGTGGACGGGCTCACCGCCGCCGAGGGCTGGGAACGCGATCTGGTGGCACGTACCACGCCGCGGACCGGTCACTGGGCGAAGATGGCCGGCTGGGTCGCCGGTCAGACACGATTTCCGAAGGCTCGCAACGAGAACTGACACCTGTGGGTGCTCACAGGTCGCGCGCTCGGGCCGCAGGTAGCTCGAACAGTTTCCCGATCAAAAACTACTGACGAGTAACCGGTTCGCGCTACCGTTAGTGCCTCGAGCGTCAGCCCCGGGGTAGAAGGAGCCGATATGACGGTCAGCAGTCCGACCCGTTCCAGACTCACGGTGTCCGGCCGTCCGATCTCGAACCACCTGCGGGACGTATCGACCCTGTCGCGTCAGATGGTCGGTCATTTCGTCGAACACGTGGCGCCCTGCGGGACCCTTCCGGGCGACGCGCTCCAGGGCGATGTCACCGCGGTCACCCGGCTCTGCCTGGAACTCACGGTGAGCCGGCTCGATGGCCGCGAGCTGCCGGAAAAGATCGAACAGGTCCGGGAAGCCGCCGCCGAATGGGCTCGCGAGGGCATCCCGATCGACACGATCAACCATGCCATCCACGAGGGTTTCAAACTCGGATTCGATCGCATCATGGTCACCGCGGGGCCGGCCGATTCGGCGACCCTGGTCGACACCGCCCGCCGGATGCTGGAAATCCTGGACACGATCACCTCGGAGGTGGCGCTGGCCTATGTCGGCGAATACCGGGGGGTGGTCTCCGAACACCACACCGCGGTGCACACGCTGACCTCCGCGCTGCTCGGTGGGCACAGTACCGCCACCATGGCCCGGGAATGCGGGATCGAGATCGCCGAGGCGTACCAGGTGCTGGCGTTGGCGCTGGCGCCGCATCCGGACGAATCCGCGCCGCAGGTCGACGGCCGGATCGTCGCCCGGCGCAAACTGCGCCGCGTCCAGGCCGAGCTCGCCCGCAGTTGCGGGGAGAAGGCGCTGTCGCTGCTCAGTATCGACGGCGGCACGGTGCTGTTGCCCGCGGACGCTTTCCCCGAGGACACCTTGGACGAGTTGATCGCGCGCCTGGCGCAGGCGGCGCAGGTGCCCGTCACGGGCACCGTCGTCACCGCGGCCACCGCCGAGATCCCCGATGCCACCGACCGCGCTCATGAACTCCTCGACACCGTGCAGCGCATCACCGACGGCGGCGGTCTGCACCGGTTCACCGATCTGGCCCTGGAATTCCAGATCACCCGGCCGGGCCCGGCCCGCGAGCACCTGAGCGCCATCCTCGATCCGCTCGACGAACATCCCGAACTGCTGGAAACGCTGCGCCAGCACATCGCCAACAATTTCAATCGGCAGCGCACCGCCCGGCTGATGCATATGCACACCAATACGCTCGACTACCGGCTCAAACGGGTCCGGATGCTCACCGGATTCGATCCGGCGATCCCCACGGGTCTGTGGTATCTGACTTCGGCGCTGGTGGCGCGCAGCTACCAGAACGGGCCGAGCGCGACCTGAGGCGGCCCGGCGGCGATACCCGTTCGGGGAGGCGTCACGAGCCGGGTAGTCACGTGTATCCGTGGCGGCCGGACTGTTCGGTGATCACGGATGCGAGCCGCCCGCCGTGGCTCGGCGGGGTCGGGGAATCCGCACGGCCGAACGACGCGACCGGTGACCGAGCCCAGGCGAGTCCGGCCGACCTTTCGGCGCGGTCGCCTCAGGCCGGCTGGGCGCTCGGTTCCACGACCGGGGCGGGTAGGGGTTCCCGGGTACGCAGGGACGCCCACAGCGCGGCGGTCGCGGCGGTGCACAGGGCCGCGCCACCGACATGGATCGCGACCAGCGCCGCCGGGACGTCGGTGAAGTACTGGACGATGCCGACCATCGACTGCGCGAGCACCAGCCCGAGCAGAACGAACAGGCGGTCGCGCACCGGCTTGGTGATACCGGTCGCGAAGAGTCCGAAGGCGAGACCGATCAGCAACGCGAGGTAGCCGATCAGCAGCTGCGAATGCAGATGCACCAGCGTCACGATCTCCACCTCGAGCCGGGCCACCGGGCGTTCGATGCTCTTGTCGCCGGCATGCGGGCCGGCGCCGGTCACCAGCGTGCCCGCGATCAGCACCCCGGCCAGGGCGATTCCGCTCAGTGCGGTCAACCAGCGCAGAGGCGCGGGCGCACGGACGGTGTCGACACCGTCGTCGGGGGAGGCGATCTTCGCGTACATCACCGCGGCCGCCCACACCATGAGCATGGATGCGAGCAGGTGCAGCGCGACGGTCCACCACAGCAGCCCGGACAGCACCGTGATACCGCCGATGATCGCCTGTACGACGGTGCCGGCGGGCATGAGCCAGGCGTAGACGAGAACTTCCCGCCGGCGCCGGGCCCGGGTGACCGCGAGCACGATGAGCGCCGCGCACAGCGTCACCACGAAGGTGAGCATGCGGTTGCCGAACTCCACCGCTTGGTGCAGCACGGCCACTTCGGAGACCCCGATCGGGGTGAAACTGCCCGGGAAGCACTGTGGCCAGGTGGGGCAGCCCAGACCGGACGCGGTGACGCGGACGATCGCGCCGGTCACGGCGATACCGGCCTGGGAGGCGATCACCGCCAGCGCGATCAGCAGCTGGGTGCGCCGCGAGGGCAGCGGCAGCCGGTCGACGAGTCGCAGGAATGCGCGATACAGCACGTGCCGATGGTAGCGGGCGGCAACCGCCGGCCCACACCCGGACTACTACAGCATGTCGTGGAAATCATTCGAAACGGAACCAGCGGGCCGCCAGCAGGCCCGCGCCGGTACCCCAGACAATCAACGCGCCCACTCCGAGCCAGTCGACCCCGCCGCTCAGCGCGTGTTCCAGCGCGACCGCTAGCGCCCCCGAAGGGACCAGCCGCACCAGAGTATGGACCGCCGTGGGTAGTTCGTCGGAGGCGAAGACCACGCTGGCGATACCGAGCATGACGAACCAGAGGATATTCGCCAGCGCCAGCACCACCTCGGCCTTGAGCGTGCCGCCGAGCAGCAGGCCCATCGCCGCGAACGTGGCGGTACCCAGCGCGATCAGCACCGCGCCCAGCAGCAACCCCAGCGGTGTCGGCCGCCAGCCCAGCGCCACTCCGATGAGGCCCAGCAGCACCGCCTGCAGGATCACCACCAGCAGGACGGCCCCGCTCTTACCCGCGATGATCCCCCAGCGCGGCAGGGGAGTGGCGCCCAGTCGCTTGAGCGCGCCGTAGCGGCGGTCGAAACCGACAGCGATGGCCTGACCGGTGAACGCGGTCGACATCACCGCCACCATCATCACGGCGGGCACGATCTTGTCGATTTTGTCCGGGCCCATATCGCCGAAGGGCAACAGCGCCAGCCCGATCAGCAGGGTCACCGGGATGAACATGGTGAGCAGGAGTTGCTCGCCGTTGCGCAGCAGCAGCACCAGATCCAGCCGGGTCTGCGCGAACAACATGGCCGCCCGCGGTGCGGGCCGGGGCGCGGGCGCGAAAGTACCGGGTTCGAACCGGTTGGCCGTCAACTCCGGCTTGGTCACAGGGCCTCCCTCGAAACTGACGTATGCGGTCCGCGGAGGCCACAGCGAAGGCGGAGGTATCGCATCACAGCGCCTCCCTCGAAACTGATCCGATGCGGTCCGTGGGGGTCGTAGCGCAGGCGCGGGTATCGCGCATCACCGGGTCTCCTTCGAGACCGACAGGTCCGGTCCGTGGCGAGGGAGGTATCGCAGACTCGGCCTTTTCCGAAGCCGGCGGATGCGCTCCGCGGAGGCGGAGGTATAGCACCTCATGCGCGCAGATCCCGTCCGGTCAGTTCCAGGAATACGTCTTCGAGCCGGCGCTGGTCGATCCGGATATCGGTCGCGAGCACGTTCACGCGGGCACACCAGGCGGTCACCGTGGCCAGCACCTGCGGGTTGATCTCACCCTCCACCAGGTACGAGCCGGGGCTGGTCTCTCTGGGCGAGAAGCCCTCCGGCAGCGCCATCTGCAACAGTTCCAGGTCCAGTTTCGGCGGCGCGGCGAAACGGAGCTGTCCGGCCGCGCCGTGCGCGGTCACCTCGGCCGGCGTACCGGAGGCGACAATGCGCCCGTGGTCGACGATCACGAGATGGTCGGCCAGTTCCTCGGCCTCGTCCATGAGATGGGTGGTGAGCAGGACACTGACACCGTCGCGTCGCAATGCATCGATCAACTCCCACACCAGGATCCGGGCCTGTGCGTCCATCCCCGCGGTGGGTTCGTCGAGGAAGACGATCTCCGGGCGGCCGACCAGTGCGCACGCCAGCGACAGCCGCTGCTGCTGGCCACCCGAGAGCCGGCGATAGGGGGTCCGGCGGTGCTCGTCCAGGCCCAGCACGCCGAGTAGCCAGCCCGGGTCCAGCGGGTCCGCCGAATACGAGGCGACCAGATCCAGCATCTCCCCGGCCCGCGCGCCCGGATAGGCTCCGCCGCCCTGCAGCATTACTCCGATCCGGGGGCGCAGCCGCTCGGAATCGGCGATCGGGTCCAGGCCCAGGACCCGCACCCGGCCCGAATCCGGTCGGACGAAGCCCTCGCACATCTCCACCGTGGTGGTCTTACCGGCACCGTTCGGACCGAGCAGGGCGAAAACCTGTGCGGGCTCGATGGTGAAACCGATGCCGTCCACCGCGATCGTCTCGCCGTAGCGTTTGGCGACGTGGTCCACCTGTACGGCGGGCACCCGGGAAGCGGTCACGAGGTCCCACCGTAGGCCCCGGCCGGCTGTGACGGGGCCGACACCCCCTGCTGCGCTCGCCAGGGCAATGAGTTCCGGGTGACCACGATGAACAGCAGTGACACGATCACGGTGGCCACCGCCGACCCCACGATCTGGAACACCTCGAGGTCGGCGCCGCGCGGCATGAGAATCACACTGACCACTGCGGAGATACCGATCGCCGGGCCGCGGAAGGCCGGCCGGGTGGCCCAGGCCGCCATCGGGACGATGGCCCACAGCAGATACCAGGGCTGGACGACCGGGAACAGCAGCACGATCGCGCCCAGCGATACCCCGAGCGCGCCCACCGGATGCAGGCGTCCGGTCCAGGTGGCGACCAGCATGCGCACGGTGATGAAACCCGCTACCACGGCGGCGATGGGCCGGGTGATGGAGAGTAGCGCGGTGGTGTGGTCGCCGAGGCCGAGCAGGACACCGCCGAATCCGGTGACAATGCCCAGTGCGGTGGGTAGCGACATCCAGCTGCGCACCGCGTTCGCCGTGTTCAGGGTGTAGAGCCAGCCGAAACCGAGACCGCTGGCGGTGCTGATCACCACGGTGACCACCACCGCGATCAAGCCGAGCAGCCCGGCCGCGGTCAGGATCGGCCGCAGCCCTGGCCCCCAGCGGCGGGCCAGGGCCATTCCCGCGAAGCCCAGCGCGATGATCGAGGTGACCTTCACCGAGGACGACAGGCTGATCACGACCGCCCCGCCCACCAGTAGCGCCCAGCCGCGGCCGTCCAGCGGCGGCGGCCCGCCGTCGCCGGGCACCCCGTGGATCGCGCGCAGCATGAACTCCAGGCCGGCCAGCATCAGACCGAGCATGAGCGCGTCGTTGTGCACCCCGCCGATCAGATGGAACAGGACCAGAGGGTTCGCCGCACCCAGCCACAGCGCGCTCACCGGCGCCACCCCGCAGCGCACGGACAGGCGCGGCAGCGCCCAGACGATCAGCGCCACACCCGCCAGCGCCAGCAGCCGGTGCACCCAGACCCCCGCCAGGATGTTCTCCCCGGTGAGCTCGGCGATTCCGTGCCCGATCCACAGGAATAGCGGTCCGTAGGGCGCGGGCGTCTCGCGCCAGATGTTGGGAACATTGTTGGTCAGCACATTGTCGATACCGAGCCCGGCGACGGGGCCCTCCAGGTACGGATCGATCCCGCGGGCGGCGATCTCGCTCTGCGCCAGATAGGAATAGACGTCGTTGCTGAACATCGGCGGCGCCACGCACAGCGGGATGATCCACAACAGCAGGGTGCGGTCGAACTGGCGCCGGGTGAGCCGGTGCCGTGGCGAACCGCCGATCCCGCCGACGGCGAACCGCCCGAGCAGCAGCCATGCCAGCACCACGGTCACCGTGCCGACCATGCACATGGCCAGGGATCCGGTGTGCGCCCGCGCGAAAATGCCCAGGACCCGCATTCCCGAGGTCGGATTCTGATGGACTGGCTGGGCGCCGATACCGAGAGCGCTGATCGCCATGAGCACGGTGCCGGTGGCGCCCATCAGCCGGATCCGGTCCAGTTGCGCCCGCTCCCGGCGGTCGAGCCCCGGAACCTCGGATTCGTCGCTGTGCAGGACCGCGATGGTGTGATCCGAGGGTGGGACATCGAGTCCGAGGGCGCGCCGCACCAGTTTCAGTGCGCGCTGCCCGCGCGACGCCACTGCGCCCGGGGCGCCTGCCTGTCCTGCCACGGTCACCGAGACTAGTTCGCCGGGGGCGCTGCCGGTGCCCGGGTCGCGGCATCACGCGCGGGCGGGCCGGCGCGCCGGCCGCGGGCCGACCGGTGGCCGCGGCGCCGGTTCCGGTCCGGACATCTTCTGGCTACCGGGGGTGTCCGGCGCCGGGCGCGCGATTTCCGGCGCCGGTGGAGATCCGCGCGGGACTTCCCGACGCGCGGTGCGGTGGGCCCGGTGGACCATTCGGTCGGGCAGAGGACAGGACGGGGCGCAGCCGGGCAGCAACTTCTCCGGCGCGGTGTCGCGGATCCGCCCGGACCTCCAGCGCAGTGAAGCACATCACTGCCCTGATCCGGCAGGAGAGGCAAGAACGGCGCTTTCTCGCCCGAGCAGGCTATTTCGGCAATTCATGTCCGGCGCCGCCGCAGCGGACGACCCACCTGCTCAGGGCACCCTTATTAGATTTCGGGAACGAATTCCGCCACACTGATGTTGTGAAAACTATGGGTTTGCCGAATGTGGACGAAAGGGCTGGTCACCGGGCCGGCCCCGGGTCCGTCGGCGTGCCCGCGACCGGCGGCGAAGGGCATACTCGCGCCGCGATCGTCCGGCTGCTGCTGGAGGAGGGACCGATCACCGCGACCGCGATAGGTGGTGCCCTGGGCCTGGCGCCCGCCGGTGTACGCCGGCATCTGGACGCGCTCATCGAATCGGGGCAGGCGCGCGCCGGACGGTCGGCGCCCTGGCAGCAGAAGGGTCGCGGACGGCCGGCCAAGCAGTACCAGCTCACCGCGGCCGGGCGCGGCATGCTCGGGCACGCCTACGACGATCTCGCCGGTGCGGCCATCCGGCAGTTGCGGGAGATCGGCGGCGAGGAAGCGGTCACCGAATTCGCCCGCAAACGCGCCCGCACCCTGGTCGACGGGATCGAACCGCTCCCCGGCCACGGCGCGGAGCCGGCGGCGGAGTCCACCACCGGGGACGATTCCGCGCGAGCGGGTACGGCCGCCAAGGCCGAGGAGATCGCCACGGCGCTCTCGGACGCGGGGTTCGCCGCGAGTACCCGCCGGGTGGGCGCGGGTGTGCAGATCTGCCAGCACCACTGCCCGGTCGCTCATGTCGCCGAGGAATTCCCCGAACTGTGCGAGGCCGAACTCGCGGCCTTCCGGGAGGTCCTCGGCACCCATGTGCAGCGCTTGGCCACCATCGCCAACGGTGACTGCGCCTGCACCACCCATGTACCACTGACGGTGCTGCCCACGGCGGCCACCGATCGACCGAAGCATGCTTCACCTTCAACCGTTGCGCAGCCCGCAACGGACGCACCGAACGACTCCGGAAGGAGCGCCGAATGACGACCACCACCGACCAGGTGCCACCGCTCACCCAGGAGGAGGCCATTGCCTCGCTGGGTAAATACGGTTACGGCTGGGCCGACTCGGATGCGGCCGGCGCCAGCGCGCAGCGTGGTCTCTCCGAGGAGGTCGTTCGCGATATCTCGGCCAAGAAGGACGAGCCGGCCTGGATGCTGGAGAACCGGCTCAAGGCGCTGCGCATCTTCGACCGCAAGCCCATGCCGAACTGGGGCTCCAACCTCGACGGTATCGACTTCGACAACATCAAGTACTTCGTGCGCTCGACCGAGAAGCAGGCCGAGAGCTGGGAGGACCTGCCCGAGGACATCCGCAACACCTACGACAAGCTGGGGATCCCGGAGGCGGAGAAGCAGCGGCTGGTCTCCGGTGTCGCCGCCCAGTACGAGAGCGAAGTCGTGTACCACCAGATCCGCGAGGACCTGGAACAGCAGGGCGTCATCTTCCTCGACACCGATACCGCGTTGAAGGAGCACCCGGAGATCTTCCGCGAGTACTTCGGCACGGTCATTCCGGCCGGGGACAACAAGTTCTCCGCGCTGAACACCGCGGTGTGGTCGGGTGGATCCTTCATCTATGTGCCGCCCGGCGTGCACGTGGACATCCCGCTGCAGGCCTACTTCCGGATCAACACCGAGAACATGGGCCAGTTCGAGCGGACCCTGATCATCGTCGACGAGGGCGCCTATGTGCACTACGTCGAGGGCTGCACCGCGCCGATCTACAAATCGGATTCGCTGCACTCGGCGGTCGTCGAGATCATCGTGAAGAAGGGCGGACGCTGCCGCTACACGACCATCCAGAACTGGTCGAACAACGTGTACAACCTGGTCACCAAGCGGGCCAAGGCCGAAGCGGGCGCCACCATGGAGTGGATCGACGGAAATATCGGCTCCAAGGTCACCATGAAGTACCCGGCCGTGTGGATGACCGGTGAGCATGCCAAGGGCGAGGTGCTCTCCGTCGCGTTCGCCGGTGAAGGCCAGCACCAGGACACCGGCGCCAAGATGGTGCACCTGGCGCCGCACACCTCCTCGACCATCGTGTCGAAGTCGGTGGCCCGGGGCGGCGGCCGCGCGTCCTACCGAGGTCTGGTGCAGGTCAACAAGGGTGCCCACGGATCCAAGTCGACCGTGAAATGCGATGCGCTGCTGGTCGACACCGTCAGTCGGTCCGACACCTACCCCTATGTCGACATCCGCGAGGACGACGTGACCATGGGACACGAGGCGACGGTGTCCAAGGTGTCGGAGGATCAGCTGTTCTACCTCATGAGCCGCGGGATGACCGAGGACGAGGCGATGGCCATGGTGGTGCGCGGCTTCGTCGAGCCCATCGCCAAGGAACTCCCGATGGAATACGCGCTGGAACTCAACCGCCTGATCGAACTGCAGATGGAAGGAGCCGTCGGCTGATGGCACTGGACAACGTTGCCGAGGCCGCCGAGGCTCGTACTCCGGCGATCAACAAGGGAGAGGTGTTCACCTCCTTCGATGTGAACGCCTTCGAGATCCCCTCCGGTAAGGACGAGGCGTGGCGGTTCACCCCGCTGCGCCGGCTGCGCGGCCTGCACAACGGCACCGCGACCGCCGACGGGCGGGCCGAGGTCGAAGTCGGGCCGGTCGCCGGGGTCACCGTGGAAACGGTGGGCCGCGACGATGCCCGGCTCGGGCGGGGTGGCACCCCGTCCGATCGGGTCGCCGCGCAGGCGTACTCCGGTTTCGAGCAGGCGACGATCCTCTCGGTGGGAAAGGAGACCGAGGTCGCCGAAACAGTCGTCGTGCGGATCACCGGACCGGGCGAGGGCAAGACCGCCTACGGCCATCTGCAGATACGGCTGGCGGAATTCGCGGCCGCCACCGTGGTGATCGACCAGCGGGGCAGCGGAACCTATGCCGAGAACGTCGAATTCGTGCTCGGCGACAGCGCCAAGCTGACGGTGGTCGCGGTCCAGGACTGGGCCGATGACGTCGTCCACGTCACCGCGCACCACGCCCTCGTGGGGCGCGACGCGGTGCTGCGGCACACCGCGGTCACCCTCGGCGGTGACCTGGTCCGGCTCACCGGCAATGTCCGCTACGCGGGCCCGGGCGGTGACGCCGAACTGCTCGGTCTCTACTTCGCCGATGCCGGCCAGCATTTCGAACAGCGCCTGCTGGTCGATCACGCGGTGCCGCACTGCAAATCGAACGTGCTGTACAAGGGCGCGCTGCAGGGCGAACCCCATTCACCGAAGGGCGATGCCCGCACGGTCTGGGTCGGCGATGTGCTGATCCGGGCCGCGGCCGAGGGCACCGATACGTTCGAGATCAACCGCAATCTGGTGCTCACCGATGGCGCCCGTGCCGATTCGGTACCGAACCTGGAGATCGAGACCGGTGAGATCGTCGGCGCGGGCCATGCCTCGGCGACCGGCCGGTTCGATGACGAGCAGCTGTTCTATCTGCGTGCCCGCGGTATTCCGGAGGACGCCGCCCGCCGCCTGGTGGTGCGCGGTTTCTTCCACGAGATCATCCAGAAGATCGGAGTCGGTGAGGTCGCCGAGCGGCTCGAGGCGGCCATCGAAGCCGAACTCGCCGCGATCGGCGCCTGACCGACCACCGGGCCTCCCAGACCACCGAAGGAATTCGACACCCTATGACCACCCTGGAAATCAAGGACCTGCACGCCGAGGTCGCCACCCCCGACGGGGACACCGTCCAGATCCTCAACGGTGTGAATCTCACCGTGAAATCCGGCGAGACGCACGCCATCATGGGCCCCAACGGCTCCGGTAAGTCGACGCTGTCCTATGCCATCGCCGGGCATCCCAAGTACACCGTCACCTCGGGGTCGATCACCCTCGACGGTGAGGACGTGCTGGAGATGTCGGTGGACGAGCGGGCGCGGGCCGGACTGTTCCTGGCCATGCAGTATCCGGTGGAGGTCCCCGGTGTCTCGATGTCGAACTTCCTGCGTACGGCGGCGACCGCGGTCCGCGGTGAGGCGCCGAAGCTGCGGCACTGGGTCAAGGAGGTGAAGGAGTCGATGAACGAACTCGATATCGACGCCGCCTTCGCCGACCGCAGCGTGAACGAGGGCTTCTCCGGTGGCGAGAAGAAGCGGCACGAGATCCTGCAGCTGGGTCTGCTGAAGCCGAAGATCGCCATCCTCGACGAGACCGACTCCGGCCTGGACGTGGACGCGCTGCGTATCGTCTCCGAGGGCGTGAACCGCTACCGGGAGCGGGAGAACGGCGGGGTTTTGCTGATCACCCACTACACCCGGATCCTGCGCTATATCCAGCCGCAGTTCGTGCACGTCTTCGTGGGCGGGCGCATCGTGGCCGAGGGCGGCCCGGAGCTCGCCGAGGAACTCGATGCAGGCGGCTATGTGAAATTCACCCGGACGGCCGGAGCCGGAGCCTGACATGACCGCGACCCTTCCCGCCTTCGACGTCGCCCGGATCCGGGCCGACTTCCCGATCCTGAACCGTACGGTTCGGGACGGGAAACCGCTGGTGTACCTGGATTCCGGGGCTACCGCGCAGCGGCCGCTGGCGGTACTGGACGCCGAACGTGACTTCCTGCTGGCGAGCAATTCCGCCGTCCACCGCGGCGCCCATCAGCTGTCGGAGGAGGCCACCGACGCCTACGAGGACGCCCGCGCACAGATCGCCCGTTTCGTCGGTGCCGTCGCCGAGGAGATCGTGTTCACCAAGAACGCGACCGAATCGCTCAATCTGGTGACCTACGCGTTCTCCGACGACCGGTTCCCGTACCGCGTGGGCCCGGGCGACGAGATCGTGATCACCGAATTGGAGCATCACGCGAATCTGGTGCCCTGGCAGGAACTCGCCCGCCGGACCGGCGCCACCCTGCGCTGGTACGGCGTCACCGACGACGGCCGTATCGACCTGGACTCGCTCGAACTGTCGCCGGCCACCAAGGTCGTGGCCTTCAGCCACCAGTCGAATGTCACCGGTGCGGTGGCGCCGGTCGCCGAGTTGGTGCGCCGGGCCCGGGCCGTGGGCGCGCTGGTGGTCCTCGACGCCTGCCAGTCGGTACCGCACGCCCCGGTCGACTTCCGTGCCCTGGACGTCGATTTCGCGGCCTTCTCCGGGCACAAGATGCTCGGCCCCTCCGGAGTCGGTGTGCTGTTCGGGAAGCGAACGCTGCTCGAGGAGACCCCGCCCTTCATCACCGGCGGTTCCATGATCGAGACCGTCACCATGGAGCAGACGACCTATGCGGCGCCGCCACAGCGTTTCGAGGCCGGTGTCCCGATGACCTCTCAGGTCATCGGACTGGGCGCCGCCGTGCGCTACCTCGAGAAGGTCGGGATGGACGCGGTGGCCGCGCACGAGCACACCCTCGTCGATGCCGCGCTCGCCGGGCTTGGCGACGTACCGGGTGTGCGGATCATCGGCCCGACCGAGAATGTCGACCGCGGTGGCGCGGTCGCCTTCCTCGCCGACGGAATCCACGCGCACGACCTGGGCCAGATCCTCGACGACGAGGGCGTGGCGATCCGGGTGGGTCACCACTGCGCCTGGCCGCTGCACCGGCGTTTCGGTGTGGCCGCGACCGCCCGCGCCTCGTTCGCCCTGTACAACACCGTGGACGAGGTGGACAAGATGGTCGCCGCGGTGCGGAAGGCCCAGAGCTTCTTCGGGGTTGCCTAGAACATGCGTATGGAGCAGATGTACCAGGAAGTGATCCTGGATCACTACAAGCATCCGCACAACCGCGGCCTGCGGGAACCGTTCGGCGCCGAGGTGCACCACGTCAATCCCACCTGCGGTGACGAGGTGACGTTGCGGGTGCGGCTCGGCGGCGACGGCGAGGTCGAGGATGTGTCCTACGACGGTCAGGGCTGCTCGATCAGCCAGGCCTCGGTCTCGGTGCTGACCGATCAGGTGATCGGGCTGCCGGTACGGGAGGCGCTGAGTGTGGTCGACTCGTTCAACGAGATGATCGGCAGCCGGGGTACCGTCGAGGGCGACGAGGACGTTATCGGCGACGGAATCGCTTTCGCCGGTGTCGCCAAATACCCGGCCCGGGTGAAATGCGCGTTACTGGGCTGGATGGCATTCAAGGACGCGGTGCTGCGGGTCGACGGCGCGGCCGATTCCGCCGCGGAGCCCGGTGCGTCCGCTACCGACCGCTCACGGAACGGGGAAACAGCATGACCGACATATCTGCCACCGAGGACACCGCGCCGGAGCCGGCCGCCGGACCCGAAGCCGAACTCTCGGCCGAGGATCTGGCGCAGCTCGCCGATCTCGAGGAGGCCATGCGCGATGTGGTCGATCCCGAGCTCGGTATCAATGTCGTAGATCTGGGCCTCGTCTACGGCATGCGGGTCGAGGAGACCACCGCGGTGCTGGATATGACGCTGACCTCGGCCGCCTGCCCGCTCACCGATGTGATCGAGGATCAGTCCCGGAATGCGCTGGTGCGCAGCGGGCTGGTGGACGATCTGAAGATCAATTGGGTCTGGATGCCGCCGTGGGGCCCGGACAAGATCACCGAGGACGGCCGGGAACAGTTGCGGGCGCTGGGCTTCACGGTCTGAGGCCCGCGCACCCACCGCGCGCAGTACTTCGCGACGGCGACCGACAGGGTCGCCGTCGCGTTCCGGTCTGTACCCGAATTGGTGCGGACAGAAGCCCGGAAGCCGGCCGGCGGTACGGACCGGTCGGCCGTTCCGGAGCCCCGGTCGCATTTCGTCCGGTAATGCCGGGGCTTTACTGGAATACGGCTATTCCAGGCTCCGCGGTGATCATCGCGCCGTGTGCCGGGATGCGCGCATTGGGCATTTCGGCCGGGGCGGGGCGTCCGAATCGAGTGGCCCCGGACAGTATTGGACCTGTCTTGATATCAATTTTCCGGGTCCGTCGCCAATCACCGACCGGTCGGTCTTCTTTCGGTGTTCCGGCCCTGGTGATCGGCCATGCGATCGCAATGTGCGTTGGGGCACCCCCGGCTGCACGCGCGGTCCCCGCGGAGTCCTGTGGTCGTGATCTTCACGCTCGCAATACCTTTCCGCATTCTGCGAGGTCGCGGCCCTATCACGGAACGGTGACAATCGATTATCGGCCGTTATTGAGAGAGTTCACGGCAATGCTGCTACTGTGGGCGAGTCGTCGGGTTCCGGGCCATCGGCGTATGTGCTCCGGTGGTCATCGATCGGCCGAATGACTTGTCCCTTAGTTACTTTCGAGTACTCGAAAGTAACTAAGGGATATGTCACCGACCGTTACCGCGGTGCCCGGCGCGGACCTCATCCGGCCAGGGGCGAACATGGTCGGCGTCGCGAGGAAGGCGAGACGAAGCGTCGTGGCATGCCACGGCACCGCGTGGCGCGCCTCGAGCCCCGTCAACGACGAGAAAGCTGATGAATCTGAATACCGCCGTGCTGCTTCCCTGGATACTCGCCCCCATATTGGTGCTCGGCGTGGCGTGGTACGCCGTTCGGGCCGTGCGAGACCAACAGAAACGACTCGATGTGCTCGAGCGGGAACTAGCCGTACGCGACGATGCGCTCGAGCATCTCGCGGCCAGCACGTTGCCCGCCCTCTCGGAGTCCACCCGCCGCTTCGACCAGACCTCCGTGGCGCCCGAAGTACCCCCCGGACTGGAGAATTCGCGTTTCGCCCAGTGCCTGCGCTGGATCCTCGACCGGGTCACCGAAGACCTGCGGACGGTCCAGAGCGAAGCCCGCGAAGCCGTCACCCGGGAGATGGAGGAGCAGGTCCGTACCGCCGTCTCCGCCGCCGAACGGAACGTCCGGACCGAGGCCGACGCCGGCCGCGAACGCTCGGAAACCCTTGCCCGCGAGGCGACCAGCGCCGCGGTCCGCTCGTTCGGTACCTCCGTGGTGAGCCTGGGAGCCGACGTCTCCCAGGTCGTGAGCTCCGCGCTCCGCGAACACCGCGACGACCGCGTCTACGAGACCCTCATCCGGATCGACCACACCGTGCAGCAGATGATCCGTCAGGCGCAGTCCTACGTGATCGTCTGTGGTGGTCTGCCCGGCCGCCGCTGGCCCGCCCAGTCGCTCACCGACGTCGTCGGCGGCGCGACCGGTCGTGTCCGCGACTACCTGCGGGTCCGTCCGTCCCAGCTGGACCGCATCGTCATCAGTCGTGCGGTCGAACCGCTGGTGCACACGCTGGCCTCGCTCATCGACAACGCGCTGCGCTACTCCCCGCCCACCTCCTTCGTGGACGTGACCTTCCAGGAAGGTCATCACGGTGTGACCGTGATCGTCGACGACGCCGGTGTCCGGATGAACGCCGAGCAGATGGAAGAGGCCCGCCAGGTCCTGGCCAACGAACGCTCGATCGATATCCATCAGCTCGGGCCGGCTCCCAAGGTCGGTTTCCCGGGTATCGCCGCGCTCGCCCGCCGGTACGGGTTCACCGTCTACATCGACGGGCCCAACGCCTACGGCGGTATGCGCGCCATGGTCTACATCCCGGAGGCACTGCTGGTCGCACCGAAGTCCAACCAGGACAACGACGCCGCGTCCCCGGCCGGCGCGTCGGCACCGCGGGAACTCGCCGCGGTTCCCGGTGGCCAGGCCTCGTCGGTATCGGGAAGCTCCGGTAACGCTCTGAGCGGGAACGCCGTATCGTCCGGTATCGGAGCACATTCGGCGACAAGTACCGGCGCGCACGCCGCGATCCCGGTCGTGTCCGAGAGCTCCCGGCCTGTCGAACGGACTTCGGCGGCAGGTGGCATCGACGAGACCGAGAGCGAGCAGCGTACGACAGTCCACGACATCACCAGCGGCGGTCTGCCCCGGCGCCGGCGCCGTGCCGCGGCCGTCCCTGATGACATCAACGATCGCGTGTCCGGACAGGACAGGACCGAACCGGGGCAGCCCCGCCCCGATATCGCCGCTGCCTGGCAGAGCGGCTCCAAGAGCGGCCGTGCCGCCGCATCCGAACACACCGAAGGGATGACATCCTGATGGGTTCACCGAGGACAGTGGTATCCGACAGCACCAACAAACTGGGCTGGTTACTGGACGATCTCGAGGTTCCCGGCGTCCGATTCGCCGTCCTGTTGTCCGAGGACGGGCTGCGTATCGCCCATTCGGCGGGTATCGCGAAAGACGATGCCGAGCGGTTCGCCGCTGCCGCCTCCGGCCTGCGTTCGCTCGGTAAGGCGCTCGGCGAGTTCTGCGGTAGCAACGGAAACGATGTACGGCAGAACATGACCGAATACGACCAGGGCATGATCATGATCACCGCGGCGGGCGAGGGCGCGCTCCTGGGTGTGGCGACCATGACCGATATCGACGTGGGCCTGATCGCCCACCGGATGAACGAGCTCGCCGGGCGGGTCGGCCACGAGCTCGGGAGTGAACCTCGCAGAGGCGCACACGGCGGCGATCTGCAATGAGCCGGTCGCGGCGTGATCCAGACCTGGTCCGCGCGTATGTGCGGACCGGCGGACGCTCCCGTCCGACCCGTGAGCTCGGCCTGGTCACCCTGGTCGTCGCCGTCGGAGATGCGGCGCCGGGCTCCACACCGGATGCGCGCCGGGTGGTCGATGTCTGTGCCCGCGGCGCCCTGTCCATTGCGGAGGTCGCCGCCTATCTCGACCTCCCGCCTTCGGTGGTGACGATCGTCGTGTCCGATCTGCTGGACAGCGGACATCTCAATATCCCGACCCCGGCGGAAATAATGCCGGAGATCGCCCTGCTCGAGGAGGTACTCAATGGGCTCCGTGCTCTCCCGGCCTGATCGGTCCGCGGAATACGGCCGCGCGGTCGACTATGTGCCGGAGACGGTGACCCGCTCGGTGAAATTGCTGGTGGCCGGTAATTTCGGCGTCGGCAAAACCACCTTCGTGAGCAGTATTTCCGAGATCAAACCGCTGCGTACCGAAGAGACCATCACCGAGGCCAGCGTCGGTATCGACGATCTGGGTGGGCTGGGGTCGAAAACGCAGACCACGGTCGCGATGGACTTCGGCCGTATCACGCTCAACCCCGAACTGGCCCTGTACCTCTTCGGTACGCCGGGCCAGCAGCGGTTCATTCCGTTGTGGGAGGAACTGGCCAAGGGCGCACTGGGCGCGCTGGTCCTGGTGGACACCCGGCGTATCGAGAAGGCCGACGAGGTACTGGCGGTCCTCGAGGAGCGCGGGGTGCCGTACGCGGTCGGGGTGAACGAGTTCGAGGGTTCTAACCGCTTCCCGCTGTCGGAAGTGCGCGAGGCACTCGACCTGACCGACGACACTCCGCTCATAGCCCTCGACGCCCGTGATCGGCGCACCTGCCTGCAGTCGCTGATCACGCTCGTCGAGTTCCTGTTCCGCCGATTGGAGTCTCGTCTTTGACAACGCAGTTCTCTCCGGTTCCGCAACAACAACCTCCGTTCGCCGGTTGCCCGGTCGTTCACGGAGACCCCACCGGAGGTGCCGGCGACCGCTTCGGTCTCTTCTCCGAAGAGTTCGCCGGTGATCCGCATCGCGCCTACGCCGCGATGCGGAGCCGGTACGGGTCACTGGTCCCCATCGATCTGGCCCCGGATGTGCCCGCCACCCTGGTGATCGGTTACGACGCGGCCGTGCGGATCCTCAACGATCCCGACCGCTTCCCCGCCGATCCGCGGACCTGGCAGACGAGCATCCCGCCGGATTCGCCGATCAAACCGATGATGGAGTGGTACCCCAACGCCCTGCGCAATAGCGGTGAACTGCATCAGCGGTACCGCCAGGCGTATGTGCACGCGATCGACGGTATCGACCTGCACGAACTGCACCAGACCGTGGAGCGGATCGCGGTTCCGCTGATCAACTCCTTCTGCGAGACGGGCAAGGCCGATCTGGTCACGCAGTACGCGTTCCCGCTGGTGTTCGAGGTGATCAACCGGATGGTGGGTTGCTCACTGGAGCTGGGTGAGCGCGTCGCCAACGGGATGGCCGCGTTGTTCGACACGGTCAACGCCGAATGGGGGATGACCCATCTCAGCGAAGCGCTGATGGAGCTCGTCTTCATGAAGCGTTCCGATCCGGCCGACGATGTGACCTCCCGGCTGGTGCATCATCCAGCGAAACTCGACGACGAAGAGCTGCTGTCCAATCTGATCAGCTTCTACGGCGCCGGTGTGGAGCCGCAGCAGAACCTGATCAACAACACCCTGCTGCTCATGATGACCGACGAGCGGTTCGGCGGGAACATGCTCGGCGGTGCGCTGTCCACCCGCGACGCGCTGGACGAGGTGCTGTTCAACGACCCGCCGATGGCCAACTTCTGCACCACCTATCCGCGGCAGCCGATTCTCGTCGAGAACACCTGGTTGCCCGCCCACCAGCCGGTGGTGATCAGCCTGTCCGCGTGCAACAACGATCCGGCCATCCGGGGCGCCGACCATACGGGCAACCGCTCCCATCTGGCCTGGAGTATCGGACCACACGCGTGTCCCGCGCAGTCGCCGGCGTTCGTGGTGGTGCAGGGGGCGATCGACCTGCTGCTCGACGCGCTGCCCGAACTGGAACTCGCGGTGGCACCCGAGGACCTCGTCTGGCGCCCCGGGCCCTTCCACCGGGCCCTGGCCGCCCTACCCGTCGTTTTTCCGCCTTCTCCTCCCTTGCCTCTCGTCTAAGGAGTCAGTCGTTGGAACGCCAACCCATCGTCCTGGATATGGCCGGTGCCGATACCCAAGGGGAAGCGGCGAGGTTGCGTGCCCAGGGGCCCGCCGCGCTGATCGAGTTGCCGGGTAATGTGCCCGCGTGGTCGGTCACCGACGCGGCGGTCCTGAAGAGCCTGCTGGCCGATCCGCGGGTGTCCAAGGATCCGCGCCAGCACTGGACGGCGTTCGTGAACGGTGAGATCACCGAGGACTGGCCGCTGCTGCCGTGGATCGCGGTAGAGAACATGTTCACCACCTACGGGGCCGATCATCGCCGGCTGCGCCGGCTGGTGTCCCCGGCCTTCACTCATCGGCGGACCGCCGCGCTGCGCCCACGGGTGGAAGCGCTCGTCGCCGATCTGCTGGACCGGCTGGCCGCCGTACCCGCGGGTCAGGTCGTCGACCTGCGCGAGGGCTACGCCTACCCGGTGCCGATCCAGGTGATCACCGAACTGCTGGGTGTTCCGGAATCCCTCGGTGCGGGCCTGCGGGTCTGTGTGGACCGGTACTTCGACACCACGATCGATCAGGCCGGGGCGCAGGCCAATTTCGTCGAGATGTACGGTCTGGTGACCGAACTGGTCGCCTATCGGCGCGACAACCCCGGCGACGACATCACCAGCGTGATGATCAGCAGCCGCGACGAGGACGGTTCGCAGCTCACCGAGAAGCAGATCGTCGAAACCCTGATGCTGGTCATCAATGCCGGCCACGAGACAACGGTCAACCTGCTCGACCAGGCCATTGTCGCGTTGCTCACCCATCCCGAGCAGCGCGCGGCCGCGCTGGCGGGTGAGGTGAGCTGGTCGGAGGTGGTCGAGGAGACACTGCGCTACCAGGCGCCGGTGGCGCATCTGCCGCTGCGGTACGCGGTGGAGGACATCGAGATCGAGGGGCTGCGGATCGGCAAGGGCGAGGCGATCCTGGCCTCCTACGCCGCGGCCGGCCGTGACCCCAAGATCCACGGTGCCACCGCCGATATCTTCGACGTGACCCGGGTGGTCAAGGATCATGTGTCCTTCGGGCACGGGGCGCACCATTGCATCGGTGCGCCCCTGGCCCGGATGGAGGGCGAGCTGGCGCTGCCCGCGCTGTTCCGGCGGTTCCCGGATATCCGGTTGGCCGTCGAGGTCGGCGAATTGAAGCCGGTGGTCAGCTTCGTTTCCAACGGTCACCAGGAATTGCCCGTGTACCTGGGCTGAACCCGGTAGCGTAAATGGTTCCGGTTACTACAACTTCATGCTGATGGCTCGTCGCGGACGTCGCTGAGCGGAATGTATGGGTCGGCGGATAGGTCTGCGAGAACGCACTATTCGCCGATTCATATGAACCTCGGAGTGTGATGTCTTGACCACAGCACAACATGAGCAGGACCGCGTTCCCGATCCACGCCTGGTGATCCACGGCTCTCCGGTAGATCCCATCGGCCCCTACGTTCCCCTGTACTCGGAGGAGTTCGCCGCTGATCCGCACAAGGTGTACCGGGAGATGCGGCAGCGTTTCGGGTCGCTGGCTCCGGTGGAGCTGGCCCCGGGTGTCCCGGCCACCCTGGTGATCGGCTATCACACCGCCCTGCGAATCCTCAACGATCCCGAGCACTTTCCCGCCGACCCTCGGGTATGGCAGCGCGGCATACCCGAAGACTGCCCGGTATTGCCCATGATGGAATACCGGCCCAATCCGCTGCGCACCGTCGGTCAGGAACGGATCCGCTACCGGTCGGCCGCGGTCTCGGCCATCGGCGAGATCGATATGCACGAATTGCGCACCACCATCGAGCAGATCGCGGTCACGCTGATCAACTCCTTCTGTGCCGACGGCTACTGCGATGTGGTCGGGCAGTACGCCTCCCCGCTGATCTTCGCCACCCTCAACGCCATGCTCGGCTGCCCGCCCGAACTCGGGCACCGCGCGGCCCGCGGCCTGGCGGCCATGTTCGATACGGTGGACGCGGCCGAAGGTAATGCCACCCAGGCCGACGCGCTGCTGGAACTGGCCCGGCTCAAACGGATCAAGCCCGGTGACGACATCACCACCCGGCTGGTCCGGCATCCGGTGCAGTTGAGTGACGAGGAGACCCGGCAGCAGCTGGCGCTGCTCTACGGCGCGGGTACCGAGCCGCCGCAGAACCTGATCGCGAATACGCTGCTGCTGATGCTGACCGATGAGCGGTTCGCCGCCAATGTGCTGGACGGCAGTCTCTCCACCCGTGACGCCCTCGACGAGGTGCTGTTCAACGATCCGCCGCTGTCCAACTACTGCGTCAGCTATCCGCGGCAGCCGATACTGATCGACGGGATCTGGTTGCCGGCACACCAGCCGGTATTGATCGGGATGACCGCGTGCAACAACGATCCCGCCATCAAAGCCGATGGGCCGGCCCTCAACCGGTCCCATCTGGCCTTCAGCGCGGGCCCGCACAGCTGTCCGGCCCGGTCGGTGGCTTTGCTGGTGGTTCAGGATGCCATTGATCAACTGCTGGACGCGGTGCCGGAAATGCGGCTTGCGGTGCCACGTACGGAGTTGCGCTGGCGGCCCGGGCCGTTCCATCGCGCGCTGGTATCGCTGCCGGTCACCTTTCCCGAGAGTCCGCCGATCCGGATAGGTTGAGCCGCCGACCGTGGTCCCCGCCCGGGTGCTCCGGTAATTCCGCCTCGGCCGGACCCGGGCCACGGCACAACCGTGGCGGTAGACGAGCCGATGTGCCTGTCGGGCAGGGGGTTACGGTCTTGGGTCGGGTCGAATCATCGTTCGGGCTGCGAAAACCCTTTCGCCTGTGCGAGGCTCGGGTAGAGTCGCGAATTCAGCCCCCCGGCCGGACGGCCGGCCGCAGACTACAGCCGCAGGAACCAGCAGACGTTGAATATCGAGAGCGAACCTCTGTCGACCGTAGCGCCGATAGATTTCGACGGCCCACGTGTCCCCTTGTACTCTGCCGAGTACGCTGCCGATCCACACCGGGTGTACCGGGAAATGCGACAGAGTTTCGGGTCGCTGGCTCCGGTGGAGCTGGCCCCGGGAGTGCCCGCCACCCTGGTGATCGGCTATCACACAGCCCTGCGAATCCTGAACGACCCGGAACATTTCCCCGCCGATCCGCGGATGTGGGAACGTAATATTCCGGCCGACTCACCGATCCGGCCGATGATGGAGTGGCGGCCCAACCCTCTCCGCAGTGCCGGTCGTGACCATGTGCGATATCGGTCGGCGGCCGCGTCGGCCTTGAACAAGATCGACCTGCACCGGCTGCACCAGACCGTGGAAGCCAATGCGATCCCGCTGATCAACTCGTTCTGCGCGGACGGTCACTGCGATGTGATCAGCCAGTTCGCACTCCCGCTGATCTTCGCCACCCTCAACGAATTGATCGGCTGTTCGCCCGAACTCGGGCACCGCGCGGCGACCGGGATGGCGGCCATGTTCGATACGGTCGATGCCGCAGCGGGCAGCCAGATGCTGTCCGAGGCGTTTCTGGAACTGACCCGCCTCAAACGGGCCGAACCGGGCGCCGATGTGACCAGCTGGCTGGTGGAGCACTCGGCGAATCTGGCCGACGAGGAAATGATCCACCAGCTCGTGACGCTCTACGGCGCGGGGATCGAGCCGACACAGAATCTGATCGTGAACACGCTGTTGCTGATGCTGACCGACGAGCGGTTCGCGGCCAATGTCCTGGACGGAAGCCTGTCCACCCGGGATGCGCTGGACGAGGTACTGTTCAACGATCCGCCGATGGCCAACTACTGCATCAGCTATCCGCGGCAACCGATCCTCATCGGGGACGTATGGTTGCCCGCACATCAACCGGTGCTGATCAGCATGACCGGCTGCAACAACGATCCGGCCATCCGCACCGGCGATTTCACCGACAACCGGGCGCATCTGGCGTTCGGCGCCGGACCGCACGCCTGTCCCATACGCCCGGGGGCCCTGCTAATCGTGCAGGACGCGATCGATCAACTGCTGGACGCACTTCCGGAGCTGGAATTGGCGGTACCTCCCGAGGAGTTGCGCTGGCGACCCGGTCCGTTCAACCGGTCGCTGGTATCGCTTCCGGTCACCTTCCCCAAGAGCCCGCCGATCACTGTGGCCGGCATGCAGTAGTTCGCCGAGTCAAAAGGAGTACCCGATGCAGCACCGTATCGACCCCGTCGTCCTGGACCCCGGCGGCTCGGATATCCAGGGCGAGATCTCCCGGCTCCGGGAACAGGGGCCGGTGATTCTGGTGGAGCTCCCGGGCGGCGTGCGCGCCTGGTCGGTCACCGACGCGACCATCCTCGAGAAGATTCTATCCGGACCGCAGGTATCGAAGGATCCCCGGGCGCACTGGCCGGCGTTCCAGAGCGGCGAGATCTCGGCCGAGTGGCCGCTGCTGCCCTGGGTCGCGGTGAACAACATGTTCACCGCTTACGGCCCCGAACACCGTCGGCTGCGCAAACTCGTTGCCCCGGCATTCACCCAGCGGCGCACGATGGCGCTGCGTCCCCGCATCGAAGCGATCACCGAGGAGTTGCTCGATACGCTGGCCGCGACGCCGGACGGTGAGAGCGCCGACCTCCGAGACGGACTGGCCTATCCGCTGCCCATCCGAGTGATCAGCGAACTGATGGGGGTGCCGAACGAATTGAAGGCGCCACTGCGCAACTGTGTGGACCGTATCTTCGACACCACTCTGTCCCCGGCGAAGTCTCAGCAGAACTTCGCCGAGATGCAGGCGCTACTCTTCCGTCTGGTGGCCTATCGCCGGGAGAACCCGGGCGACGATATGACCAGCCTGCTGATAGTCGACAGCGCCGACGTCGAGTCCTCGCTCACCGAACAGGAACTCGTCGATACCTTGCTACTGGTGATCAGCGCCGGGCACGAGACCACGGTGAACCTGCTCGACCAGGCGATGTATCTGCTGCTGACACGCCCGCGGCAACGGGCCGATCTGGCCGAGGGCAGGATGTCCTGGGCGGATCTGGTGGAGGAGGCGCTTCGGTTCGAGGCGCCGGTAGCGCATGTGCCGCTGCGCTATGCGGTCGAGGATCTCGTGCTCGGTGGTGTCGAGATCGCGAAGGGCGAGGCGATCCTCGCCGGTTATGCGGGGGCGAATCGGGATCCGAACATCTACGGGGACACTGCGGACGAGTTCGACCCGGCCCGCAAGGTGAAGAAGCATCTGGCCTTCGGGTACGGTGCCCATCACTGTCTGGGCGCGCCGCTGGCCCGGCTGGAGGCGGTGGTCGCGCTACCGGCCGTCTTCGAGCGCTTCCCGAAGATGGAACTCGCCGTGGCGCCCGCGGAACTGGGAGTGGTGCCGAGTTTCATCTCCAACGGTCATCACCGGCTGCCGGTGTACCTGAACGGTAGGTGAGGTGCGCACCGGTCAGGCGGTGCGATGCAGTTCCAGAAAATCGGCGACGGTACGTCGCGGGGTCGGGGGTTGAGCCGCCGAGGTGGGCGCGATGCCCACCCGGACCACGACTTGCGGAATCGCGGGCTCGGGAAGCAGGGCCGCGATGGCGCGCCGGCTCACCGGGACTTCGGTGATATGGGTCAGCGGGCAGGTCGCCAGCCCGGCGGCCGTGCAGTCGAGCAGTACCGCGGACAGTGCTTCCCCGGTTCGCAGCCAATCCAGGGAGCCGTCGGTGTCCGAACCGAGCACCAGTAGCCGCGATGCGTCGGTCAGTTCCCCGCGCCGCAGCGAGGGCGGCGCGGTGGGAAAGGCCCGGCCCACCCCGACCTGCGCAGCTTCCGCCGCCGAGACCAGCGCGGAGATCGGCACCCCGTCGGCGGGGGAGGTGTTACCCGCCCACCAGTGCAGTTCGTTCAGGTACTGCGGGTCGTATTCGCGCAGCGCCGCCGATTGCGCCGAGGCGGCGGCCAAGCGGAGCCGGGCGGAGTCGCCGAGTACCTCGATCCGGGCCCCGCGGGCATCGGCCGCCGCGCACAGGGCCGGTTCGACCCGGTCCCAGTCGCGGGGTGGCAGCATCGGCAGCCGGTCGGTGTAGCGCTGCTCGATGGCCGTGGCACGGGCCCGGACGGTATCGGAGACCTCGGCGGCGGGCGCGAAATCGATGGTGGCGAGGTGGTCGGGCGCCGTATCGGGCAGCCGGATCACCTCGGTATCCCAGCCGGCCGCCGCGAACGCGGTCCTGGTGTGGTCGAGGATGGCTCCGCAGCTGATGGTCAGTTGTCTGCCCTGCGGATCTGCCGAGAACAGCTGCCGGCTGGTGTCGCGGTGCAGATGCAGCCGGTGACCGTCGAACACCCAGCGCCACGGTTGCGTATTGTGCACCGACGGCGCCCGCCGGGCGAGGGACAGGGCGGCCAGTACTGTCGGATGATCCGGCACCCGGGCCGTACCGATGGCGTCCATCCCCCGAGTCTGCGCTTCGCGAGCGCGCCGGACCACCTCGTTCGCCGATCCGGGCCGAATCGTGGCACTCAGGGCATGGGGCCGATACCGGTGATCAAGGTCCGGTCACCGATTCGCATCGTCGTGACCAGTTGCGGGTTGTATCCCAGCGGTGCCGAGCCGGGCCGGTACTCGGTGACGGTGACGGTGTACTGGCCGACGAACGCGCCAGGAGCGATCCGGACGCAGTAGGTGGTCCCCTCCGGGATGGTGTCTATACCGCGCTGGATATCGGCGGCCGCCGGGACGGCGGCGTCTCCCGCGACCAGCGCGCGGGCCTGCTCCCCGGACCGGGCGACGTAGTAGGCGTGCTGGAACCCGAAGATGGCCGACGGCCCCGAATCGGTGCCACCCGGTTCGTTGCCCTGCACGGTGTTACCGACCCGTTCGGCCACGCAGTGCGGGTCGGCGGCAGGGGCGGCGGGCGCCGTGGCGCTGGGCGCCGCCGCGGCGGGGGCGCGCTGTTCGTCCCCGCCGACGATCGCGAACTGTACATACGCGGCCGCGCCGAGGGCCGCGACCCCCGCGACTCCCAGCAGCACCGGAACTACGCGGCTCCGGCCGGACGTGGGGGCAGTCGCGCGGACGGGCGCCGGAGTGGTGTGGTCGGGTGAGGTCAACCGCCGGCGCAGGCGTTCTCGGGCGCCCGCGGGGGAGGTGTCCGCGGGGGGCGCTACCGGCTCGGCCTCGGCTGCGGCGGGGGACTCGGTGGCCGGGTCGGCCGCGGGCGGTGGTGCGGTATCGGCGGGAGGCGGAACCACACCGGGATCCACCGCCGTGGCCTCGGGTTCGGCCGGGTCGGCGCTCGACCGGGCGACCCAGTCCGACCAGGAGCCCTCGTAGCGGGCGTTACCGCTGTCCCATCCCGGCAGCCGGAGCACCGGTATGGGTTCGGTGGGCATCGAATCGGCCGGTGCCGCCGAATCGCCGTAATGCGGCCGGTAGAGGCCGGCATACGGGTCCGGGTCGGCGTCGCGGGACGCGGGTGCCGGGTACGGGTTCCGCTGCCCGGAGGGGGCCGGGTGGCCACGGCGAGACGGGTCCTGATTCGTGTATCCGGGTCCGGGTGGCGTGCGCGGGTCCCGCTCCCGGGGTGGGCCGGTGCGATCCCGGGGATACCGTTCCCCGTCGGCGGGACCCGACGGCGGTCGATCCATGGCGCGGCCCCCTTCATCGGTTCACGACGCGCGATCGCTCTTCATTGTTCTAGTGGCTCGGCGACCGGACCGCAGCGCGGGGCGGGCACCGGGCGCGGCAGGCGCGCCCGGTGGCCCGATCACCAGTGGATGTTCACCGGATCACCGATACCGACGTTCTCGTAGTACCACGAGGCGTCGCCGGGAGCCAGATTGATACAGCCATGACTCACATTGGAATTGCCCTGCTGATCGACCGACCAGGGCGCGGAGTGGACGAAGACACCACCCCAGGTGAGCCGCTCGGCCCATTCTCCGTCGATCAGGTAGCCCTCCGCAGAATCCAGGGGGATACCGATGGTCCGCGAATCGAAGATGATGTTGCGGAATTTCTCCAGCACCGGATAGGTGCCGGTGGGTGTCTCGTAACCGGGTTTGCCCATGGACGCGGGCATGATCCGCACCACCACGCCGCCCATGCTGACGGTGAAGGTGTGGGTGGACATGTTCGCGTCCGCGATCACCCCGCCGTTGGTCTGGAACTGGGTACGGCGGTCGCCGAAATTCACGGTGAGCGTGCTGTTCGCCGGCAGATATCCGGTGGGTGTCCAGGTCAGTTCCCGGTCACCGCGCCAGGTATAGGTGCCGGGCAGTGGATCGCCGGCGGTCACCGACAGCGACTGCTCGGCGCGGGCCCGGTCCGTGACCGCGCCGGAGAACCGGACGGTAACCGGATGGGCGATTCCGACCAGAGCGCCGTCGGCGGGAGTTGTCGAGGCCACGGGCGCGGGGCCGGGTGGATCGATCGTCATGGCGTTCGCCCCGGCGGGGGCGACGGCCAGCGAGAGTGCGATCGCGATCGCTAGAAAAAGGTGCCGGGCAACGATATTCATGGTTCCACCCCTTACGGACGACTGGTGGACAGACGTCCATCCTAAGGGGCCATGATCAACTCAACCACCCAAGATATCGTCCCGGCACCTGTTCGCGATGTAGACACACCGCGTGATTGCTATTCGGTGACGAGTTGCCAGTCGTCGGGCAGCCCGTGGACGTGCATGGTGGAGCCCTCGGCGTGGATGCTGACCGTGGCAGAACCCAGTCTCAGGTCGGTCAGGCCCACTTTCCCCCATTCCCGGGGCAACTGCGGGGTCACCCGCAGGACACGATGCGGTACACACGGCGAGAGCCCGAGGAAGGAGCGCACCAGCAGCAGCGGCGCCGCGCTCGCCCACGCCTGCGGGGAGCAGGAGGTGGGGTAGGGGACCGGCGAGCGGAACTCGGTCCGGGCGAATCCGCAGAACAGCTCCGGCAGCCTGCCGCCGAAGTCGATGGCCGCGTCGAGCAGGCCCGTGGTGAGGCGCTCGGCCAGGTCCGAGGCGCCGGCGATATGCCGGTACCGGAGCAGCCCGGCGACCGCGAGCGCGGTGTCGTGCGGCCACACCGAACCGTTGTGATAGCTCATCGGGTTGTAGGCGCCCATTCCCGCCGCGAGGGTGCGCAGGCCGAAACCGCTGTCCATACACCCATCGGCCAGCCGTTCGATGAGTTCGGCGGCACGCTCGTCGGATACGATGCCGGACCACAGGCATTGGGCGGCATTGCTGGTCAGCGCGTCGACCTGGTTCTTCTGGCCGTCCAGGGCCACGGCGTACCAGCCGTTCTTGGCGACCCAGAACGCCTCGTCGAACCGGTCCTTGAGGTTCTCGGCCTGCTCGCGCAGCCGGGCGGCGGTGCCGGTATCGCCGAAATGATCGGCGAGCTGGGCACGGGCCAGACGGGCCGCGTACACATAGCCCTGGACCTCGCACAATGCGATGGACGGTTCGGCCAGATGGCCGGAGGCGTCGTTGATCGCGTCGAAACTGTCCTTCCAGCCCTGATTGCTCAGGCCGCGATCGGTTTTACGGCGGTATTCGACGAATCCGTCGCCGTCGGCGTCGCCGTATTCGTCGATCCAGGCCAGGGCCGCGTCGGCGGCCGGGAGCAGTTCGCGGACCACCTGGTCCCCCGCGCCCCAGCGCCAGCATTCGGCGAGCAGCATCACGAACAGCGGTGTCGCGTCCACCGAACCGTAGTAGACGGTCCCGCCGAGTACCTGGCCGCTGGCCGGGCCGTGCCGCATCTCGTGCATGATGCGCCCCGGCTCCTCCTCGGTGATCGGGTTGACCTTCGTACCCTGTAGATCCGCCAGCCGGCGCAGGGTACCGACGGCGAGCGCGGAGTCCAGCGGCAGCGCCATCCACGACGTGAGCAGACTGTCCCGGCCGAACAGGGCCATGAACCACGGGGCGCCCGCGGCCACATAGGCCGGAGCGCCGTCGGTGCTGCCGTCGATACGCAGCGCGCCCAGATCGCTCTCGGTGCGCTGCAGCACCTCCGACAGGGCCGGATCGGTGGCGGTGAGGTCGGTGGCGGTGGCCCGCCATGCCTTCAACCGGCTGATCGGGCTGTCCTCGTCGTCCCCGAACGCCATCGGCACCCGGCGGTGCGATATGACCGGATGGGCCAGGATCTCGGTATCCCAGCGCCCGCGGGCCGGCACCACCACCTGCCAGGTGATGGTGCCGGGCAGCATGACCGCCCCGGCGGTGGCGCTGATGGTCAGGCCGCGTCCGGGCTCGGCATGGTCGGTCAGGTGTAGATCGCCGTCGACGGCATTGTGCTCGGCGCCGCCGCCGTGGTTACGGCCCTCCTTGACCGCGAACAGATCCGCGAAATCGGAATCGACGAACAGGGTGATGGTCATCGCCGTGTCCTCGTGCCCGAGGTTGCGCACGGTGATGGTTTCCTTGAGCCCGTTGCCGATGAGCCGCCGGCGCACCACCAGCACAGTGCTGTCGGCGACACCGGCGCGCGGGGGTTTGCGCAGGATGAAGCGGCCCTTGAATGCTTCCGGGGTGAGCACCGTCAGGTGTTCGGCCGGTTGCCCGTCCAAACGGAGCTCCCATCTGGAGATCACCCGGGAGTCCCGGTAGAACAGGCCCTGCGAGGTGCCGGAATGGATATCGCCGAGGGGGTCGGACAAGCAGAAGGTGCTCGCCTCGACCAGGGTCACGGTCCCCCCGCCGCCATTGATGGCGGCGGGTTGGCCGGAGTTGAGAATTCTCGGCGGTGCGTTCATGCCCTACTCCATACCGGTGTCGTGCCGGCGTCGGCGCGTATCTCGGGTACCGCAGTGCGACGCGTACCGACGGCGGACAATGCCTGGGCGCTGCTGTGGGCTTCGTCCCACGCATCGAGTATGCGGTAATAGGCCGTCTCGTACCCGGCACCCAGCTGATCCACGCCGAAATAATCCTCGACACGCCGTCGGCACGCGTGCGGATCCAGTTCGCCGGCCCGCGCGATCGCCGCGGGCAGTTCGTCGGGATGATCGCAGATGAAGCCGGTGACCCCGTGCTCGATCACTTCCTCGACCGCGCCGCCGCGCAACGCCACCACCGGGGTGCCGCAGGCCATGGCCTCGATCATCACGATGCCGAACGGCTCTTCCCAGCGGATCGGGAACAGCAGGCAGCGCGCGCCCGCCAGCAGTTCCCGTTTGGCGACCGCGTCGGCTTCCCCGAAGACGTGGTCGGTATCGGTGAGCAGCGGCTCGATCTCCTGGGCGAAGAACGCCTTCTCGGGCGGCTCGTTGCACTTACCGGCGAGGACCAGCTTGATCCCGGCCTCGTGCGCGGCGCGCAATGCGAGGTGGGGGCCCTTGTAGGAGGCGTAGCGGCCGAGGAACAGCGCATAGTCCTGCTTCTCGGTCCGGAAGGGCCATTCGCTGGGTCGCAGCGCATTGTGCACCCGGCCGATCCAGTTGAAACTCGGCGCCAGTTCACGCTGCCGGTCGCTGATCGCGACGAGACGGGTGTGTTCGTCCAGGGCGCCGTAGTACTCCCACATATCGTTGTCGACCGGCCCGTGCACCGTGACCGCGGTCGGAATGCCCAGTGCCTCGTAGGCGGGGGCGTTCAACGGGCCGGCGAAAGTATGGTCGTGGATGATATCGATATGCCGGGAGCGGGCCAGTTTTTCCACTACGCGCCGCACCTTGAGCGCATTGACCACTTCCGGGAAGGGGTCGCCCAGCCGCTCGGCCTGCGTGCTCTCCCAGACCGGGACGAATTCCGCCTCGGTACCGGGCTTTCCGGCGCCCAGTAGCGTCACCCGGTGGCCGCGTGCGATCAGGGTGTCGGCCAGTTCGGCGACCACGGCTTCGACGCCGCCGTAACCGGCCGGGGGGACATCGAAATAGGGCGGGGCCACCAACACGATGTTCAGCGGGTGATTTCGGCCGTTACCGCCGAACCGGGCGCGCCGTGGTTTTCGCGCCGGAGTATCCGATTCGGATTCCGCATTCGTGAATATGGTGCTCAACTCTTCCTCCTCTACTAGTGGCCGCGCGGCATACGCCGATCGCCACCCGGCCATTGGGTGGAGCTGCTAGAGAACCATTCGGTGCGAGTTCGGTACCGCTATCGAAAGCGCGCCGGAATACCCGGCGCCGGAAAGGGGCGTGGCGGGACGATGTTTTCACCCGCCACGCGGGAATCAATCGCCGTAGTGCGCGGACCGCCCGGGCGAAATGCCGAATGTGGGACGATCCGGGGCGGCCGAAGCGACGGCCAAGGTGAGACGGGCCCGTCTGCGGACCTGGCATTCGGGAGAACAGAGCCGGTGGATATCGTGTGCGCGCCGGGCCTGGCCGAGCGTCAACACTCCTGGATCCGCCGAACAGTCGGCGATATTGGAAACGACTCCGTGTTCGGTGATGACATCGATACCTGGGTCGGGGAGTTCCGCCGCGACCGGAGCCGATGTGTACCCGATCCTCACCGTTACCTCCTGCACTCGTCGAGCTGGGGCAAACAGTTCCCCGGCCGCCGGTGCGCCGCCGGCCGGTCTAGCTGCTCGAGCCTGGTCGAGCGGTGGAGCAGTGTGAATATCAGGAACGAAGCCCATTCTACGCGTGCTCCGTTCTGCACTTGATCTCGAAAAATCCCAGTTCGGCATAAACCTGGTTAATTTCGCACGTGCTGTTTGTGTACCCGAATCATCCGCCGCGAACCGCGCGAAGTACCTCCCGATGCAGTGTTTCGGCCCGGTCGGTGATTTCCCCGATCCGCGCCGGCACCTCGGTGAAAGCGGCGGCGTGTTCTTCCGGAAGCGAGACGACATTGATCTCGATATTCAGCTGGGAGGTCACCACGGCGGCCCGCGCCGCCGCGGCGGCCGCGCCGATATCGGTGACCACGTTCGGATTTCCGATCGGCAGCAGTTCGGTTGCCAACGAGAGGATTTCGTCCGCCGCGTCGATCACCGCGGCGGGGACCCGGGCGGCCTCGAGCAGGGCGTCGTGGATCGCCGCCGTCCGCGCGGCGGCTTCGCTGTCGGTGCCCTTGGGCAGCTTGTAGGCGGCGCCGACGGCGGTGAAGGCCCGGGCGTCGGCGTCGGCCAGCGCCAGCGCGCCCCCGCGGGCGATATCGGCAGCCGCGATGATGCGGTCGATCACCGGCCGATGGTCGGCGTCCTTGGCGCGGGTGGTGTAGCGCGCGACCATGGCGACCAGTGCGGCCGCCTGCGCGGCGTGCAGCGCGGCCACCGCGCCGCCGCCCGGGGCCGGGACCTTCGCCGCGAGTTCGCCCAGGTAGTCACCGATCGGTGAACCCGCGAAACCGCTGGCGGTGTGCTGTGGCGATTGGGTGGGCTCCGACACGATTCGGCCTTTCTCGATCATAATTGCTCGAAGTTAGCTGCGCAGTGCGCTGTGCTCTCGTGTTCAACCTACCGCGTCGCCCGGCGTGGCCGGTGCGTGGCCACCCCGCAGCCGGGATTATGTTGAGGGCATGCGGATCGGATTGAGCATCAACTACTCGGGTGGCTTCAGCGAGGCGGCGGCCGAAGTGGCCGATCTGGAGCGTGCCGGACTGGACATCGTGTTCGTGCCCGAGGCGTACTCCTTCGACGCGGTGAGCGCGCTGGGCTATCTCGCCGCCAAGACCTCCCGTTTGCAGCTGGCCTCGGGGATCCTGCAGCTCTACACCCGCACGCCCACGCTGACCGCGATGACCGCCGCGGGGTTGGATTTCGTCTCCGACGGCCGGTTCGTGCTCGGCCTGGGTGCCTCCGGGCCCCAGGTCATCGAGGGATTCCACGGGGTGCCCTACGATGCGCCGATCGGACGGACCCGCGAACTCGTGGAGATCTGCCGCAAGGTCTGGCGCCGGGAACGGCTCGACTACCAGGGCAAGTACTACCAGATCCCGCTGCCCGAAGGGGTCGGCACCGGGTTGGGCAAACCACTGAAGCTGATCAACCATCCGGTGCGCGAACGTATCCCGGTGCTGCTCGCCGCGCTGGGTCCCAAGAACGTGGCCCTGGCCGCCGAGGTCGCCGAGGGCTGGCAGCCGATCTTCTTCCTGCCCGAACGCGCCGACGCCGTCTTCGGTGACGCGCTGCGGGCCGGAAAGGACCGGCGCGACCCGGAACTCGGCCCGCTCGACATCTACGCCGGACCGGCCCTGGCCATCGGCGAAGACGTGGAACCGCTCCTGGGCTTCGTGAAACCCATGTTGGCGCTCTATATCGGCGGAATGGGCGCCAAGGGCAAGAACTTCTATCACACCCTCGCCACCCGTTACGGCTACGGCGCGGAGGCCGACCGGATCCAGGAGCTGTATCTGGCGGGCCGGAAAGACGAAGCGGTACAGGTGGTTCCGGACTCGCTGGTGCGCGATATCTCGCTGATCGGCCCGGCCGGATACGTGAAGGAACGGGTCGCCGCGTTCGCCGAAGCGGGAGTCACCGTGCTCAATGTCGCGCCACTGGCCGCGACACCGGCCGACCGGGTCAAGCTGATCGAACAGTTCCGCGCGATCTGCGACTGATCCGGCTCCGGAAACGGCCCGGGCCGGGTCGGCGGATCGTCCGCCGGCCCGGCCCGGTGTGGTGGCGCGGTTCAGCCCGCCCGGAAGCCCGCCAGGGCCGCGTCCAGCGTCGTATGCAGGGCGAAGACCTGGTCCAGCGCCGTCATCTTCAGCTGCCGGCTGGTGGCGGGCCCGTCGGCCACCAGGGCGATCGTGGTCTTGTCACCGGCCCGCTGATGGGCGGCGACCAGCGCGGCCATCCCGGCCGACGCCAGAAAGCTCACAGCAGCGAGGTCGACGACCAGGCCGACCGGTTCGGCCTCGAGGGCGGCATCGATCGCGGTCTCCAGGGCAGGAGCCGTGGCGAGATCGACCTCGCCGGTCACCGTGAGCACGGTGACACCGTCGTGGTCGGCGACAGAGGTCGTCATCGTATCCGTGAGCGGGTTCGCGTCTGGAGGAGTATTGGTCACATCATCACAATCTGCCATGAGTCTCTCGATCTCGCTGCATCGTATCCCCGCCGGACCGATTCCCCGTCCCGCGCAGGGCGCTGGCCACCGGGAACGTGATCGCCGGAAGCGTGACCGACATCCGTACCCGGGTTCCGGGTCCCCGGTGGTGATCTATTTCGAGTTCTTCGGTGAGCGCCCGCATCATATCGATGCCGCGGCCTCGCGGCCCCGGATCGGCCGGACGCGGACGCCAGGTCCCGGTATCGATGGTCTCGATGACCACCCGGTCGCCTACGCATTCGGCGGTGAGCACCACCCGTTCGGCGTCACTGCCGCCGTTGCGATAGGCGTGCTCGATACTGTTGCTGCACGCCTCGTTGGTGGCGGCCACCAGATCCGAGGTGAGGTTGTGCGGTACCGCCGCGGACGACAGCCATGCTGTCAGCGTACGACGCAGCATGGCCAGCCGGTCCGGCCGGGCCGGTACATCCAGCCGCAGCGGCGCGGGCGGCTGCCGGTAGACCACCATGGCGATATCGTCGTCGTATCCGCCCTCGGGCCGTAGCGCCGACAATACCGAGTCGGCGACCTGGCGCGGCAGCTTCTCGGCGGTATCGGCCAAAACGGTGGCGATCTTGGTGAAACCCTCGTCGATATCCTCACCGCGGCGTTCCACCAGGCCGTCGGTGAACAACACCAGGGTCGACCCGGGTGGCAGCGGCGTGGTGGCCTCCGGGCGGCGCGCGGTCTCGAAGGTCGCCAGCGGCACCGACCGGCCGCCCTCGAGCATGCGCCCGGTTTTGTCCACATCGGCCAGGATGGGCGGCATATGGCCCGCGTTGCTGTACCGGACCAGCCCGCGTACCGGATCCAGCACCGCCGCGCAGACAGTGGTGCACAGCGCTCCCGGAATCCGGGCCGCCACCGGGTCGAGTTCGGTGAGCAACTGGGCCGGCCCGGCACCGCGCAGCAGCAGCGCGCGGGCGGCGGTACGCAACTGCCCCATCACCACGGCCGCGGACAGGCCACGGCCCACACAGTCACCGACCACCACGCCGATGGTGCCGTTGGGCAGCGGGACCACGTCGTACCAGTCGCCGCCGATCTCCAGCGGCGGCAGAGCCGGTTCGTAGTGCACCGAGAACCGGGGCGGGAGTTCGATGGGACCGAGCATGGCGCGCTGCAGGGTCAGTGAGGTCGAGCGCGCCTGATCGAAGTTGCGGGCTCGCTGGACGGCCAGACTGAGATGCCCGATGAGCAGCGAGAACAGCGTCCAGTCGGCCGCGTCGACGACTCGCGGGACGGCGAAACGCAGCCACAGCGCGGCATCGCTCTTCTCGCCGAGTGGCGCCACGATGCCCTGTGCGCTGCCCGCGCCCTCCGGGACCGCGATGAGCGTGCGCCCGGGCCGCACGCGGGCGCGTTTGAGAATCGCCTCCGTCGCCGGTTCGAGCCGGGAACCCGCCGCGGCGGCCGGGGGATTGCCGGAAATATAGACCTCCGGTGCGGTGGGACCGGCCCAGACCGCCACCACCGCGGTCTCCGCGCCGACCGTGCGCCGCAACTCGTCCAGACCCACCTCGAGGACCTCGGCGACCGTGGTGGCCGCCGCCAGCGCGGTCGCCAGCCGGTTCGCGGCCTGGTCGCGCGCCTGGGCGTCGTGTTCGGCGGTGACATCGCGGACGGTGCCGACGAAGATATGCTCCTCGCCGTCGGGCTTGACCAGCGCGCTGGTACTCACCCCGATCCAGCGGCGGCGGCCGTCCCGATGCTGGATCGGTACCACGAACCGGGACGACTCGGTGCCCAGGTCCGGGTAGCGCGGGCCCTCCGGGATCGACCAGGGATGCGGCAGCGGATACGGGACACCGGCCGCGCCGTAGCCGGTGAGCTCGCCGAACGCCTTGTTCACCTCGATGATGCTGCCGCGAGCGTCGGCGACGAAGAACCCGTCCTGCAGCGATTCGACCAAGGCAGTGCGGAATTCGTCGCGTCCGGCCAGATCGTCGGCCCGGGAACGCTGCTGCTCGTACCGGCGGGTGCCGTCGAGGTAGCCGCGGGTGGCCACGTCCAGGGTGATCAGGGTCTGTAACAGGAATTCGAGCGCGCCCTCGGCGAGCAGATTCTCCGCGCGGCCCGCATCGGGCGGCCCGGCCGTCTCACCGGCCTCGGCCTGTGCCTGTTTCACCACCCGGAAGTGGTGCTCGGTGAGATCGAGCAGGCTGATGCCCTCGACCAGTGCCCGGCGGCCCAGCTCGTGGCCCTCGGCCAGGCCGTCGCCCTCCGGGTCGGCGAGATGGCGGCGTAACGCATCGGCGTAGGCGTCGAGGAATGCCGCGAGCACGGTGCTCATCGCCGGCCTCGCGGGATCACGATGCTTCCCGCTGGGCGACGCCGTTGGACACGCCCCGGACCCGCGCCGCGAGCACCAGGGCGTCGTCGGTGTCCTTGGCGTGCCGGCTCAGCAGTTCCTGGGCGATTTCGGCGGTGGATTTCGCGAGGTCCACACCCTGGCCCGGTTCCGCCTCCACCCCGTCGGTGGTCATCAGCAGCAGATCGCCCGGCCGGACCGGGACCGTCTGCGGCTGCAGGGTGGACGGCAGCCGATACCCGACGATCCCCCCGCTCTGTAGCGCGGTGGCGCTGACCTGCGGCCCGGCGGGGCCCGCGGTGAGCACGATCGAATCGATATTTCCGACACCCAGCCACTGCGTTTCCTCCGCGCCGAACAAAGCCAGGGTGACCGCGGCGCCACGAGTATCGGACATGGCCCGATGGCACAGCGCCATCAGCACGTCCAGTGGCTCGGCGCGGTTCTCGGCGAGCACCCGGGTCGCGCGGTCCACCGCGGCGGCCGCGGCCGCGCCGTGGCCGAGACCGTCGAGTACCGCGAACAATACGGTGCCGGTACCGGTGTCCAGGGCGACACACCGATCCCCGGACACATCCTGGCCGGGGAGGGGTCGGCCGGCCATCGCCCATTCGATCCGGCCGATGTACCCGTCCTCATGCACCGTGCGGCACCCACTTCCACATCTCCACCAGGGTGCCCTGGCCGGGCGCGGATTCGATGGCCATACCGTCCATCAGGCGTTTGGCTCCGGGGAGCCCCAGACCCAGGCCGAGACCGGTGGAATAGCCGTCCTCCATGGCCCGGGGGATGTCGATGATCCCCGGCCCCTGGTCCTTGGCCTGGACCACGAGTGCACGGCGCCCGTCGCGCTCGTCCACCTGGAGCCGGATCTCGCCGCTACCGGCGTAACTGGTGATATTCCGCGCGACCTCGGAGATCGCCGTGGAGATCATCGTCCGGTCGGTGAGCGTGAAGCCGAGTTCCTCGGCCAGCTCCCGCCCGGCCTGACGTGCGGTCACGATGTCGTTCGACATCTTCACCGCGATAACCACCTGCTCAGCGGCCACGGTCACGACCATCTCGGTGCCGGGCCGAAGCCTTGCGGTTCAGCCAAGCCAAGCCCTCCTCGAGGTCCAGTGCGGTGTGCATGTCCTCGAAGGTGAGGCCGAGTTGCACCATAGCGAATGCGACCTCGGGCTGCAGGCCGACGATGACGGTCTCCGCGCCGCGTAGCTGCGTCATATGGGCGATGGTGCGCAACGACCTGGCGGCGAAGGAATCCATCACATCGATGGCTGTCACGTCGACGATGATGCCTTGGGCGCGATACTTGCTGACCTGGCTCATCAGGTCGGCCTGTAGGCGCTCGGTATCGGCGTCGGTCAGCGCGGACTGAACTGACGCGATCAGATATGTGCCCTGTTTGAGGATCGGTACCGGCATATCTATTCCGTCAGCGCGAATCGCGTTCGCTGCGCTCGGTCGCGCGGGATACTTCGTAGCCCAGCAACCGCTCCGCTTCTTCGATGCCGCCCTGCAGGTCGCCGACCGCGTTCACCTTCGACAGATCCAAGCCGATGGTCACGAGGGTCAGCGCGATCTCCGAGGACAGGCCGGTCATGATCACGCTCGCACCCATCAACCCGGAGGCATCCACGGTCTGCACCAGGTGGTTGGCGACCGTGGAGTCGATATCGGGCACACCGGTTATGTCGATGACCACGACCTTGGCGCGGTTGTCCCGTATCGCCCGCAGCAGCTGTTCGGTGAGCTGCCGGGCCCGCTGGCTGTCGAGAACGCCGATTATCGGCAAGATCAGCAACTGTTCGCGCACCTGGAGCACGGGAGTGGACAGCTCGCGGATCGCTTCCTGCTGCTGGCGTATCACCCGCTCGCGTTCTTGTACGAAGGAGATGGCCACCGTGTTGGCGATCCGATTCGCGGCCGGCTCGTACGCGTCGAGGACGGCATTGAGGAGGTCGAAGTTGGATTGGTACTTCTCGAACAAGGAGCGGGCCAACACGTCCCGCAACAGCAGCACCATCCCGAGGATCTCGTCGGTTTCCACCCCTCTCGGGATGATGCGCTCGGACAGATCGCGGGCATAACCCTGCAGCGCTTCGACGCTTCCGGTTTCGAGCACCTCCACGTAATAGTCGTACGTGGAGGTCGCCTCGGAGAAGACCTCTTCGGGCGTCATCGCCGTGAGCAGCCGTGCTTCGCTGATGCGCCGTGCCCACTCCTCACGCAGTGCGGTGCGGTTCTGGCGCAGGTGTTCGACGAGCTGCGGAAGCAGCTTGTCGACGGAAACCTCGGCCAATGAGTCCGCCGAAAGGCCCATGGACACCTCGGACATGTAACTCGGGCCCCTTTCGACGGCGGTCGGGTACATCATAGATTTTCCGGCGGTCGTGCCGATACCGAGCCTAGTCATACCCCTGTGCCCATACTGGTGAAACCTGCCGGTCCGGTTCTACCGCGCCGAGGTGAGCGGAGCCGCGCCGGGGGTGGCGAAACCCCGCTCCAGCGCCGCCAGCGCCCGATCGAGATACACGGTGAGGTCCGCGTCCGCCCGGGCGAGCCACGCGTCGAAGGCCGCCCGGGCGGCGGCCAGGGTGGTGCGGCCGACCGCCATCGGGACGAGCGAATCGGCGGGTTCCCCGAGCCGACCGGCGGCGAACTCGCCCACCGCCCGCTCCCACGCGTCGTAATGGGTGCCGGCGGTGGCGGCCAGCGCGGGCACATCGGCGACCAGTTTCATCCGCATCCGCAGCTCGGGGACGTCCTCGGCGCGGTACCGGTTGGCGTTCACCACCACCCGCCGGACCGCCGCCATCATGGGTTCGGTCTCGGGCACGGTGGCGAACGCGGCGCGTAGCGCGGTGACCTCGTCGTCGAACGAGTACCAGAGCACCTCCGCCTTTCCCGGGAAGTAGCGGAAGAAGGTGCGACCGCTGATCCCGGCCGCGGCGGCGATCTGCTCGACGGTGGTCTCGTCGAAGCCCTGTTCGCTGAACAACCGCATCGCGATCAGCTCGAGCTCGCGTTTGGTGGTTCCCCGCGGCCGGCCGCGGGAGTGCTGTGGTGTCACGAGGTAATACTGCGCTGCTGCCACCGGGTTCGGGGACGGTACCCCCGAGTTCTCCGGCCCCGCCGCGGCGTCGCGGGCCCGAGTCGGCGAGGTGTCGCGGACTCGGGCACGTGCGCCGGTATCCCGTTTCCGGGTCGGGCGTGGCGACCTCGCATTTCCCGGGCAACCGGTCGGAGTCGTACGCTGCGGGCCACTCCGCAGGCGGGCCTATTGATTATGTCAGTGACTGACGTTAATCTCGGCCCATGAAGGTGGCGGACCTCACATCGCCCGACGTGGCCGCGTTGCGCGCGACCGCGCCGGTGTTGGTCGTGCCGGTGGGCGCGACCGAGCAACACGGGCCGCATCTGCCGCTGTCCACCGACACCGATCTCGCCGTCGCGCTGTGCGCGGGCGTGGCCGCGCGCTGTCCCCAGGTACTCGTCGCCCCCGCAATCGCCTACGGCGCCAGCGGTGAGCACGCCGGCTTCCCCGGCACACTGTCGATCGGGCTGGCGGCCCTGGAACTGCTCATCGTGGAACTGTGCCGGTCGGCGACCGCGACCTTCGAGCGGATCGTGCTGGTCAACGCGCACGGCGGCAATATCGAGGCCTTGCGCCGGGCCGTGGACCTGCTGCGGCGCGAATCCCGCGATATCCGGCTCTTCCTGCCGCGCCACAACGGTGACGCGCACGCCGGGCGAACCGAAACCTCGCTGCAGCTGGCGGTCGACCCGGACCGCGTCCGCGTCGACCGCGCCGAACCCGGTGATATCAGGCCGCTCGCCGACATCCTGCTGCAGCTGCGGTCCGGTGGGGTGGCGGCGGTGAGCGCCAACGGTGTACTCGGCGATCCCACCGGGGCCACCGCGGCCGAGGGTGCCCGACTGCTCGACCTGCTCATTTCCCAGTTGTACGACCAGATCCGGCAGTGGTGGCCGGAACCAGTGGAAAGGATCCGACCATGAATCCGTGGTTCGAAACCGTCGCCGAAGCGCATCGGCGGGCGAAGAAACGGCTGCCGAAATCCGTGTACGGCGCGCTGGTGGCAGGTTCGGAACGCGGGCTGACCATCGACGACAACCAAGCCGCCTTCGGTGAACTCGGGTTCGCCCCACATGTGGCCGGACCCATCGGCGAACGCGACCAGTCCACCACCGTGCTGGGTCAGCGGGTCTCCATGCCGGTGATCATCTCGCCCACCGGCGTCCAGGCCGTCCATCCCGACGGCGAGGTCGCGGTGGCCCGCGCCGCGGCGGCCCGGGGCACCGCCATGGGGCTCTCCTCGTTCGCCAGCAAATCGGTCGAGGAGGTCGTCGCGGCCAACCCGGCCACCTTCTTCCAGCTCTACTGGTGCGGCAGCAAGGACGATATCGCCGGGCGAATGGCGCGCGCGAAGGCCGCGGGCGCGGTGGGCCTGATCCTCACCCTCGACTGGTCCTTCTCGCACGGCCGCGACTGGGGCAGCCCGGTGATCCCGGAGAAACTGGACCTGAAGACGATGGCGAGTTTCGCGCCGCAGGTGGTGGCCAAACCGCGCTGGCTGACCCGGTATCTGAAATCGGGCTCGCTGCCCGATCTCACCGCGCCCAATATGACGCTCGGCGAGGCGCCCGCGCCGGGCTTCTTCGGCGCCTACGGCGAATGGATGGGTACGCCTCCGCCGGATTGGGCCGATGTCGCCTGGGTCTGCGAACAGTGGGACGGGCCGGTCATGCTCAAGGGTGTGATGCGGGTGGACGACGCACGCCGCGCGGTCGACGCCGGTGTGGCCGCCATCTCGGTGTCCAACCACGGTGGGAACAACCTGGACGGCACCCCGGCCTCCATCCGAGCCCTCCCGGTGGTCGCCGATGCGGTGGGGCACGAGATCGAGATCCTGCTCGACGGCGGTATTCGCCGCGGCAGCGATGTGGTCAAGGCCGTGGCCCTCGGAGCGCGCGCGGTGATGATCGGCCGCGCGTACCTGTGGGGTCTGGCGGCCAACGGTCAGGCCGGGGTGGAGAACGTGCTCGATATCCTGCGCGGCGGAATCGATTCCGCGCTGCTCGGGCTGCGCAAGACCACGGTCGCCGAGCTGGACCGGTCCGATATCGTGATCCCGGAGGGCTTCGAGCGCCGGTTGGGCGTCGACGCGCCGCTGCGGGTTCCGGAACCGGCTTCGGAAGCGGTATAGCGCGGTCGCCGTGCGTATTTCGTAGCCCGGGGCCGATCTCACCGGCATCCGGCGGGACCCGCTCCCGGAGCGGCGGACGGTCTGGTGCCGGTGCGTGCTTGCCGAGCCGTCGGCGCGCGGCCGAAAGCCGGCCCTCGGACCGGCGGCATACCGGGACGGGGACGACCGGTGTCACCGGGGCGCAGGATCGGGCGGCACCGGGAGGCCTGTCGGCCGAGACCTGGCGCCCCTATGGATCGCCCGTGAAACGTGGCTACGGAGCCGCCGCGGAATGCGCCGGATTCGGACGGCGTCCTGCCGGAGCGGCCGCCGGGTTACGATTTAGGGTCGCCTAACTCCAGGTGGGGTGCCCGCCGGCCGCTACGCTCGCTGTGCCAGACCCCGGCGCAGTGGCCTTCACCGGCGGCTGCGCCGTGTTCGACCCGCAGCCCACCTTCAAAGGAGTGCGATCGGTGACCGCGCCCGAGTTCCGTTATTCAGACCTGCTCCCGATCGGCGCCGACGACACCCCGTACCGGCTGCTCACTACCGAGGGCGTCAGCACCTTCGAATCCGGCGGCCGGACCTTCCTCCAGGTCGACCCCGAGGTCCTGCGACTGCTGACCGCCGAGGCGATGCACGACATCAGCCATTACCTGCGGCCCGCGCATCTGGCCCAGCTGCGCCGGATCATCGACGACCCCGAGGCCAGCGGTAACGACCGTTTCGTCGCGCTGGACCTGCTGAAGAACGTGAACATCTCGGCCGGCGGCATTTTGCCCATGTGCCAGGACACCGGCACCGCCATCGTGATGGGCAAGAAATCCGAGGGCGTGCTCACCGGTGCCGACGACGCCGAGTGGATCAGCCGCGGCGTGTTCGACGCCTACACGAAGCTGAACTTGCGGTACTCCCAGCTCGCACCCCTCACCATGTGGGACGAGAAGAACACCGGCTCCAATCTGCCTGCGCAGGTCGAGCTGTACTCCACGCCCGGCGATCCCGCGCAGCCGTCCTACAAATTCCTGTATATGGCCAAGGGCGGTGGTTCGGCCAACAAATCGTTCCTGTACCAGGAGACCAAGGCCATCCTGAACCCCACCCGGATGCTGGAATTCCTCGACGAGAAGATCCGCTCGCTGGGCACTGCGGCCTGCCCGCCCTACCACCTCGCCGTGGTGATCGGCGGTACCAGTGCCGAATTCGCGCTGAAAACCGCCAAATACGCGTCCGCGCACTACCTGGACAGTTTGCCCACCGAGGGGTCGATGACCGGGCACGCCTTCCGCGATCTGGAACTCGAGCAGGAAGTCTTCAAGCTGACCCAGTCCTTCGGGATCGGCGCCCAGTTCGGCGGAAAGTACTTCTGCCACGACGTGCGCGTGGTGCGCCTGCCCCGGCACGGCGCGAGCTGCCCGGTGGCGCTCGCGGTGTCCTGTTCCGCGGACCGCCAGGCGCTGGCGAAGATCACCCCCGAGGGGGTGTTCCTGGAGCAGCTCGAACGGGAACCCGCGCAGTATCTGCCCGAGCAGACCGATGAGATCCTCGGCGGCGATGTGGTGCAGGTCGATCTGAACCGGCCGATGGACGAGATTCGCGCGGAACTGTCGAAATATCCGGTGAAGACCCGCCTCTCGCTGTCGGGGCCGCTGGTGGTGGCCCGCGACATCGCGCACGCCAAGATCAAGGAGCGGCTGGACGCGGGCGAGGAGATGCCGCAATACCTGCGGGATATGGCCGTGTACTACGCGGGGCCCGCCAAAACCCCGGACGGTTACGCATCGGGTTCCTTCGGTCCGACCACCGCGGGCCGAATGGACTCCTACGTCGACCAGTTCCAGGCGGCCGGTGGGTCGTTCGTGATGCTGGCCAAGGGCAACCGGTCGGCGCAGGTCACCAAGGCGTGCAAGGAACACGGCGGTTTCTACCTCGGCTCCATCGGCGGCCCCGCCGCCCGGCTCGCCCTGGACTGCATCAAATCGGTGGAGGTCCTGGAATACCCCGAACTGGGTATGGAAGCGGTCTGGAAGATCGAGGTGGAGGACTTCCCGGCGTTCATCGTGGTGGACGACAAGGGCAACGATTTCTTCGCCGAAACCCAGAAGCCGATCGCGCTGCGGGTGCGGACCAGGTCGAAAGAGCGCGTCTGACCGCTCGGGTGTCGATTCCGGGCATCCCGTGCCCGGCACCGGCACCTCGCCCGCCCGCCCGGCGGTAAACGCCAGGGCGCTCTTCGCGGAAGCCTACGGGCCGAAACGTCGGCAGGGTGGCGGGTGCACTGCCCCATCCGGCGCCGGGCACGACAGATCCGCTGTACGGCAACGTATCCCGGTGATCGGGGAGACCTGGCGCACTGGCTTGCCGCTGGGTACACCGATGCGGTAAACAGATTCGGTCTCGTAAGCATGGGTAAGGGTTTTCTGTGGTTGACACGCTGGCAAAGACGCACGCGAACGCTCCACAGGCAGCCGATCCCCCGGCGGCGCGTCCGTACAACCACACCGCCGATTTCGTGCGGGTCGCCCTGTTCACTCTGGTCGTCGCCTCGCATACGCACGGGACCACCCCCGATGTGGCCGGCGGTACCGGCTTGATGGCGACCGTGGCCCACACCACCCGGTACGGGTTCGTGGCGATCACCGTCTTCGTGCTGTTCCTGGGTTATTCGGGCCGGAAGGTCTCGCCGCTCGCGTTCTGGCGCCGGCGATTCGGTCAGGTGGTCCTGCCGTATCTGGCGTGGTCGGTGCTCTACACAGTGTTCCTGGTCTGGTGGGACGATTCCACGCCGATGCCGGGACCGCGGGATCTGGCCCGGGATTCGGCTCACAGTGTCCTCACCGGCGACGGCCGGTACCACCTGTACTTCCTGCTCATCTCGATGCAGATCTATCTGCTGTTCCCCGCGCTGCAATGGCTGATCACCCGTACAGCTGGGCACCATCTGGAATTGCTCGTCGGCGCCTTGGCCGTGCAATGGGCGATGTTCGCATTCTTCGACTGGCCCGGCGCACCCGAGCTGCTGGGCTGGGGCGGCTACCTCCACCTGTGGAAGACCCTCCCGATGTACGCGCTGTTCGCGGTGATCGGCGCGTTGCTCGCGGTACATTTCGACCGCGCGGATGCGTGGATCCGCGCGAACCTGCCCCTGCTGGTCGGGGCGGCCGCGGTGGGCTGCGCGTACGGTATCGCCGGGCATCTGCGCGATGTGGCTGCCGAGGGGATCGATCCGATGCGCACCTCCGCGGCGTGGAATCCCCAGTTCCTGCCGCTTTTCGTGGGCACACTGACCCTGATCTACCTCGTGGGTATGGCCTGGAACGACCATCGTGGCGACGGTACGGGGCCGGTCGCGCGGGTGGTGAGCTACGGCGCGCGCCGCGCGTTCGGGGTCTTCGCGGTGCACCCGATGATGATCGACGTCGTGTACCGGGTGCTGCCGGTGGATCCGCTGCTCGACCCGGTCCCGCCTCTGCGCTCCACGGTGCTCACCGTGATCGTGCTGGCCGCGAGTCTCGCGGTGGTCGAGATCGCCCTGCGTACGCCGTTGAGCACTGTTCTCGTCGCCCGGCCGCGCCGGCCGCTGTGGCGGCGCGAACGTCGCGGCGGGCCCGCCGCTTCCGGAGCGGGCACGCCCGGAGCTACCGTCGGCACGCTCGGTGACCCGGACTCCGCCGGGGCCGGGGCGAACGGTCCGGTCGTCGCGAACCCCGCTGCCGGCAAGGCCGCGACGACCGAGTGATCCGTCTCCCCAGGAGCGGCTTCGTCGGGTGCGGGCTACGGCGTGCCGGGTCCGGCCGCCGGGCCGGCCCCGGATCTCACTCGTCAGGCCGGGACAGGATCTCGATGTACCCGTCCGTCCCGTTCACCCGGATCCGCTGCCCGTCCCGGATCAGCCGGGTGGCGTGCTCCACACCCACGACGGCCGGCAGGCCGTACTCGCGGGCGATCACCGCACCGTGGGTCATCAGTCCGCCCACCTCGGTCACCAAACCCGTGAGCGCGACGAACAGGGGAGTCCAGCTCGGATCGGTATAGGCGGTGACCAGGATATCGCCGGGTTCCAGATCGGCCCGCGCCATATCCCGGACGACGCGGGCGCGTCCTTCGACGGTCCCGGTGGAGACCGGCATGCCGGGGAGCGCATCGTCCGGTACATCCGCGCGCCGGTACGCACCGGTGACGGTCTCGCCGTCCGAGGTCAGCACCCGGGGTGGCGTGAGGGCCCCGTACGAGCGGAAGGCGTCCCTGCGCTCGCGGATGAGTTCCGCGCTCGCCTGGTGTGTGCGCACGACCTCACGGAGTTCCTCGAATGTCAGGAAGAAGATATCGTCGGGTTCACGCAGCACCCGGGCCCGCACGAGACGCTCGGCCTCGCGGGACAGAGCTTGTTTGTAGACCTGGTAACGGCTGACCATGCCGTACTTCGGATACTCCCGGTATCCGGAGAAGACGCGGACCCGGGCGATCATGCGCGCGGTCTCCTCGGCTTTCCGGTCTCCGTCCGGTAGCGCGCGCAGCCGCGCCAGTAGTTCCTCCGCTTTCCGCTCGGCCTGGCACCGGCCGTTCTCGAAGCGTCGGGTGCCGGCGCCCGCTTCGAAACTCCTGATGTTGTTGACGATCGTCGGTACGAGCGCGGCGGGGCGCTCGCTCCAGCGCGGCCGCGTGATATCGATTTCGCCGGCACAACGCATTCCGTACCGGTCGAGATAGGCGTCGATGGCCGCGCGTGCCGCATCACCGCCAGGCAGCCGGGCCAACTCGTCCAGGAAACCGGCCCCCTCGGCACCCGTGTCCTCGATATGCCGTAGAAAGGCCACCACCTCCGGGTGCGGCCGGATCACATCGGCGACATCGAGCAGCGCCAGGCCCATTTCCGCGGTGACATTGTGCGGAACCGATTGCGCGAGGGTGTCGGCCGCATTCTTCTCGCCCAGCCATTCCCGCAGCCGATCGTTGAGCCACCAGGTGGCCTCCATCCCCGCCTTGATCACCTGCTGGCTACGCGGGTGGAACAGCACCCGCCGCAGCTCCTCGATATCGGCCAGTACGAAGTCGACCAGTTCCGGCCCGGACTTGGTGCCGATAGCGCGTTTCAGCGTTTCCAGGGAGGCCTCGCTGTCCGCGATCAGCTCGTCGACCACGGCCGGATCGGCTTCGATCAGGTCGGGGCCGGCACCGGACAGCGGACCGGCAGGCGCCGCCTCCGGACCCGGCCGGAGGAAGCTGTCACGTTCGAGGACGGTCCGCAGCGCGTCTCCGGTCAGCGGATCGGATTTGCTGAAACCCTCGACCATGGCCGCGCGGGTCGCCGGCGTCGCCAGTCCCCGGGTGGCATCCACGAACAACCGGCCGCCCGCGTGCCGCATGGGCGCCGGGCTCGTCAGCTGCCATACGGAGATACCCAGCGGCTTCATGGGGTCGGTCATCATCTGCTGATGGCCGACGGAGATGTATACGTGGTTGTCGTCGTCGTCGGCCTCGGGAATCGGGAACAATGCGGTGAGCGGCCGGCTCTGCACGATGCGGAACTCGTCGTCCACCAGGCACCATTCGATGTCCTGTGGGCTGCCGAAATGCGCCTCGATGCGGCGGCCCAGGTGCGCGAGGCGCACGATCTGCGCCTCGGTGAGCACCCGCCGGTTCTGCCGTTCGGGCTCGACCTCCTCGACGCGCGTGCCGCCCTCCGGCGCGGCCCGGACGGCGACCCGTTTCGTGGCCACGGTCTCGGAAACGACTGTGCCGTCGCGCACCGTGTAGACATCCGGGTTCACCAGTCCGGAAACCAGGGCCTCACCGAGGCCGAAGCCGGCATCCACGGAAACGACCTTACGGTTGGACGTGACCGGGTCCGCGGTGACCAGGATGCCGGCCGCCTGCGGGAACACCATCCGCTGCACGACCACCCCCATTCGCACCTTCCGCTGGTCGAAGCCGTTGCGCAGGCGATAGACGACGGCTCGTTCGGTGAACAGCGATCCCCAGCACCGCCCGACGTGCCGCAGTACCGCCTCCGGTCCCACGACATTCAGGAAGGTGTCCTGCTGCCCGGCGAACGACGCGGTCGGCAGATCCTCGGCCGTCGCGCTGGATCGGACGGCACAGGGCTCGTGCGTCCCGAGCCGGGCGAGTGCGCCGGTGATCGCCGCCGCCACATCGCCGGGAACAGCGCATTCCTCGATTTCCGCGCGGATCTCCGCGCTCAGTACCCGGATCGACTCCCGGTCATCCGGTTCGAGCTGCGACAACCGATCGATCCGGTCGTCGATCGCCGGCATTTCGGCCACGACACGCTGGAAGGCGGCCGTCGTCACGCAGAAACCCTCCGGTACCGCGATGCCTTCGATCCGCGACAACTCGCCGAGGTTGGCGCCCTTGCCGCCGACGGTCGCGAGCTGCGTCCGGTCGATTTCCTCGAAGCCCAGCACATAACTCATCCGCCGCTCCTCACCTGGTGGTTTACGCATCAGTGGGCGATTATGGACCACATTTCGGCGTCTCATGAGGGCCGCGGATCGTGTATAACGTAGAAGGGGGATGGGGAAAGCAGTCGCCGACGAGCACATCGTAGGAGTCTCGGTGGCCGCGTCGGCCAACTCGACCGCGTCGCGCCGGGTGAGCGGTGGCCTTCGAGTACGAGCAGATCCTGGGCGTGGTCGAAGACCACCTCTGCGCGAAGGGGCCCGGTCGGGACCGCGGGCGCCGACGTGTCGGATCCGGGCGCCCCCGACGCCGCGCCGGACGGGGATCAGCCGCGGTGATAGCGCATTTCGTAGCTCGCCCGCTCCTCGGCGGCGCGGCGGTTGCGGTTCGGGTCGGCCAGTGCGGGATCGAGACCGTGCTTGACCAGGACATGGCGCCGGTGCACGTACACCAGGGCGACCGCGAAGAAGGCGAGCGGGATGAACACCAGCGTGGCCATCGAGAATCCCATCCACCACGGTCCCGGTACCAGCGCGAACAGGCACAGGAACGGGAGCGGGGGTAGTAGGAAGCGCTGGAGGTACCGTCGAGTGGCGCCCGGGCCGGTCTGGTCCCGCAGGACCCACTGCTGCATCGAGGGCGGCAGGGGCTCGCCGAGGAGGTAGCGGATGCGCTGTGCCGGGGTGGGGGTCTGGCCTGTCACGGGGCCCTCCTGTCGACGGTCCGGACGCCGCGGTACGCCGAAGTGGTTCGCGGGGACGTTCATGATTCGTTCTCCGGGTACGCGAGTGCCGCTCGGCGGGCCGCCGCGTTGACGCGGCCGAGTACTTCGCGTAACTCCTCGAGGTCGGCGAGTTCCACGCCGAGCCGGTCGACGACGGCGGGCGGAATCTGCTCGGCCTCGCGGCGGAGCGCGCGCCCCGCGGCGGTGAGGTCGACGACCAGGGTGCGTTCATCGCGGGGGTCGCGCCGCCGGGTCACCAGACCGGCGCTCTCCAAGCGTTTGAGCAGCGGGGACAGTGTGGGGGAGTCGAGCTGGATCGCCTCGGCGATGGCCTTCACCGACATCGGTGCCTCACCCCAGAGCGCCAGCATGACGAGATACTGCGGGTGGGTCAGGCCGAGTGGTTCCAGCAGCGGCCTGTACACAGCGAGTACCGAGCGGTTCGCCACAGCCAATGCGAAACACACCTGCCGCTCCAGCCGCAGCGGGTCGTCGATTTCCGTGGTCAACGCGCCTCCATTCGCCCGGATACCCCTGCCGACTCGAATGTAGTCCGCTAATAGTTAACGCAACAACTATTAGCGTGTGATGTCGAGCACCGGCCCGCCGAATCGACTTCTTGCCGGCCTCTTTCGTGCCGTGGTCGGCGCGGAGGCTCGGTTGGAGGAGTTCGGCCCGCGGCATCCGGGTCGGTGCGGTGGTGCCGGGCCGGTGCGTACTCCGTGGTGGACCGATGCGGGCGGGGCCGCGGATGTCTTTGCCGCGGCGATGCCTATGTCGTCCTGCGGTCGTCGGCGGGGGTTTCGAGCGCGGTATCGACGGTGGCCGCGGCATACACCGCGGCGAGCCGTTCGAGTGGGCCCGGGCCCTCCCGCTCGGCCGGCGCGGCATCGAGGTGCCGGGTGCGCAGATCCTGCATGAGTTCTTCGATGAACGGCATGCCTTCGGTGCGCATGAGTTCCTGGCGGGCACGCAACTCCGGTGTCCCCGTGCGCCAGTCGAGACCCCAGTTGCCGAGGGCGTAGATGATCGGCAGGGTCTGGATGCCGGCCTCGGTGAGGCTGTAGCGGGCGCGTCGACCGCGCGTGACGTCCTCCTTGGTCAAGATGCCGGCGGCGACGAGCTTCTTGAGTCGGTCGCTGAGGATATTCGACGCGATGCCCTCGATCGATCCGTTGAGCAGCTCGCGGAAGTATCGGCGGTCTCCGAAGATCACGTCGCGCAGCACCAGTACCGACCAGTGATCGCCGAGCGCTTCGACTGCGGCATTGATCGCACATCCGGATCTCGGCTCCATAGCTCCTCCTTCACACGGCCGGGCACCCCATTCAGCCTAGTGATTGCATTCTACAATCACTTGAGGAGTGGTGAATGGCGACGTCCGAGTCGATCTGAACCTGGGGCCCGACCCCGCCCTTCGGCATTCCAGTGTTCGCCTTCACTCGCCAGCAGCGGCCGACACGGGAGATAGAGGGCGGCACCACATTCCATTTCGTGCGGACCATCCCGGAGGAAACGCTCGACTCGGCGGCGAAGGCTGCGGGGGATCTCGATGTACGCGTCGGCGGCGGCGTGTCCGTGGTGTGCTGCTCATGGCCCGGCCGATCCCTGCCGGACACATTCATCGAGCGGAGACCCGGGGCGTCCTCGCCCTCGAGTGGGGTGGAGCAGGCACCGAGCGCCGGGCGGCGGCGGCCGGCTCGGGAAAGTGTCTTGGCCGCTGCGGCGTCGCGTTTCTACAGCGACGGGGTCGCGGCGACCGGGATCGACACGATCACCGCCGAGGCCGGGGTGGCGAAGATGAGCCTGTACAACAACTTCTCCTCCAAGGCCGAACTCGTCCGCGCCTACCTGGATGCCCGCCACGAGGAATGGATGACGCGGTACCGTTCACGCCTCCAAGCGGTCCACAACCCTCGCGACGGCGCTCTGGCCGTCTTCGACACCTACATCGACAGCGCCTCGAGGGACGGCTTCCGTGGCTGCGGGCTGCTGAACGCCGCTGCGGAAATGCCCGCCGGGGACGAGGGGCGCGCTCTGGTGCGCCGCCACAAAGAGGAAGTCGAGCGCCTGATAGCCGAGCACATCGCGGCACTGTTGCCCGAGCGTCCCGACCTCGTCCGAACCACGGCGGAACACCTGGCTTTCCTTCTGGAGGGTGCCATGACACGCGCGGCCTGGAAGGCGATAGCAACCGTTTGCGCCACGCCCGCGCCGTGGCGGCAGGGCTGCTGAACCAGCTGTGACCGAGTCGGCCATCCCACAGCCCCGGCCGAACGGCCGGAGCGGCCACTGGGCCGGGAAACGACTGGACGGGCCGTTCCACGCGATCGTGGTGGAAGTGGAGAACGTCGCCCGAGACGGCGTGTCGATCGGCGGGTTCCGCGATACCGGAGATGTGTCCCTCGTGGTGCTATGCGCGCCGGCGGCGAACGTCTGGGAGGGGACCCGGCCGGTTACGCGGCCGCGGTGCGCGGGAGATCATCCCGGCGTCGCTGACCCGCCACCCGGATCAGGGGCCGGCCACCGGCTGTCAGCGGGTGCGGCGGCATCCGCGGAACATCGACGAAGTGCCCTCGGCCGGGCCCGAGGGCGACGCCGGTGCCATATCTCGCGGCAGAGTGGCCGGGTCACAATTCGGGTCCGGGGCGCGCAGAGTCCGCCGTCGCGATAACAGCACGCTCACAGGCGCCGATATCGGCGGTCGAACCCTTCCGGAGCCGGACCGGCCGGTCTAACCTTCAACGTCATGACCGCCTTCACCGGAAAGGTCGTACTCATCACCGGGAGCGCCCGCGGTATCGGTGCGGAGCTCGCCCGGCGGCTGCGGGTGCGTGGCGCGCGGCTGGTGCTCACCGATATCGATCCGCCCCCGCTGCGGGAGCTCGCCATAGAGCTGGGCGGCGACGAGTACGTCGTGGCGGTTACCGCCGATGTGTGTGATCTCGCCGCGATGGAGGATGCGGTCGCGCGGGGAACCGAACGGTTCGGCGGAATCGATATCGTCGTGGCCAATGCCGGTATAGGCAGTTACGGATCGGTTCTGGCGGTGGACCCCGCCGCCTTCCGGCGGGTGATCGACGTGAACCTCGTCGGATGTTTCCATACCGTGCGTGCCGCCCTGCCCGCGGTCATCGAACGTCGCGGCTACGTGCTGTTCGTCTCCTCCGTCGCCGCCTATGTGGCGATGCCGGGGCTGGCGGGTTACTCCGCGACGAAAGCCGGGGTCGAGCAGTTCGCCAACGCGGTGCGCGCGGAGGTCGGCTACCGGGGCGTCGCGGTCGGGTCGGCGCATATGTTGTGGATCGACACCGCGCTGGTGCGAGAAACGTTCATCGACCTGCCGGCCGCCGCGCGGGCGCTCGCCTCGTTGCCGGCCCTGTTCCAGAAAACTGTCACGGTGCGGGAGTGCGCTGCCGCCTTCGAACGGGGCATCGAGCGGCGTGCCGAGCGGATCAATGTGCCCGGGTGGGCGGGCGCGCTGCGCTGGCTGAAACCGGTGCTGCAGACCCCCCTGGTCGAGCGATTCGTCGGCACCGCCACCCGCACCTGGCTGCCCGAGATGGATGCGGAGGTAAGCGAGCTCGGTCGTTCGCTGAGCGCGCGCACCCAGGCGCTCAGCGCGGACAATTAGGGCAGACGGCGACTTCGGCCTGTCGTGCCGAGCGTGCGGTGCCGTGTCTCACCACGGCAGCCGGTACACGGTGCTGTCGTGGCCGAGCCGGATGCCCGGCCGACGACGGAACGCGCATACGGTCGAGGAGGCCGTGGCCCTCAGGCGAAAACCTGATCGAGCGTGGTGGCGGTGATCAGGCGATGGAGCCAGGTGTCGACGCGGTCCGGGGCGGCAGCGCGGATCGTGCGGATCGTTGTCTCCGGTACCGATCCGAACTTTACGGTCAGCAACTCGATCAACGTTGCGGCGCGGCCCTCGGCGCGGCCCTCGGCACGGCCCTCGGCGCGGAGCCGTTCGGCTGTGGTCACTATTGCCTCCTTGGCTCGGGGACCGAGTTGCTCGATCAACGGGTCCAGACCTTCTTCGGTGGTTTCGCCCACTATGAGTATGTAGGTCATGACAGCCTGGAGGTCGCTTATCGGGTTCGGTCCTGCCGACAGGGCTCGCAGGTCGTCGACCAGCTCCAGCATATCGGAGCCGAGGTCTGTGTTCCGGGGTGCGATCTTGTGCAGGGCCAGCATGACGCGGGTGGCCGGGGTGAGGTCGCGGGCACGCAGGGCAGCCAGGTCGATGGCGGCGATATCGTCGAGGAGGAACCTCAGCCGCGGTAGATGTGGCCGGAGGATTTCTCGGGTCGCGGGGGCGACATCGATGAGGTCCGATATCTCGGTGGGTGCGTTCCAGGGATGGCCGGTGCTGTTGCTGTGTACGACCAAGGGGATGACAGCCGGTAGGGTGCGGGCGTGCGGGTGGTGGTCGCGGTGCTGGTTCCAGATGTTGACCAGGTATTCGAGGATGCGTAGCGGCATGAACCGGTCGACGCTGCTCTGATGTTCGATGAGCAGATAGATGTACGCCGCGTGGCCGTCGAGGTGGGTGCGATAGAGCAGATCGCTGTATCGGGAGCGTAGTTCGGTGGAGACGAAGCTACCCGGTTGCAGTTGTAGTCGGCTCCAGTCGATCCGCCGAGTGAGGGTATCGGGAAGCGCGGCGCGAAGTTCCGAGGCGGCGTCGGCGGGGCGGGCCAGGACGTGCCGGAAATACGCGTCGTGCGGGTTCGACGGTTGGGCGGACATGGCTGCGAAACTACTCGCAGTCTCTGACTTGCCCACTGGCCCAGTATGTTCCGCGTACTCAGGAGGCGGTCCCGTAGGCATGGGCCGGTCGAGCAAGCCGAGGGATACGGGTGGGTCGGCCGGAAGCGGAAACGACTCGGTCGCCGTCACGGCCCCGTTTCGAGGCAGTCGCGGCGACCGAGTGACCGGCCTCGGGCCGGTGTTTCATTGGTCGAGGGCTACGACCGGTCGAACTCTCCGGACTTGGTGCCCGCCAGGAAGGCGTCCCATTCACCAGGTGTGAAGATCAGAGCGGGGCCCGTCGGATTCTTGGAGTCGCGCACGCCCACATGTCCGTTTTCCAGATGTGCAGCTTCCACGCAGTCTTTACCACCATGGCTGCGGCTGCTCTTGAACCACTTCGCGGCCGTCTGCTCGATCACGGTTGCCACTCCTTTAGTGCTTTCAGCATCAGGTCCCTCGATGCCGACCTGGGCAACGCTACCTGCCGGATGGATTCTGCCTCCCGGGAGAACCGCTTCACTTCGGCCTCGCGTTCCAGATATAGGTCGCCGGCCAGTCCTTCGACGTAGGCCACCGGGGGTTCCTGGAGCTTGGATGTCAAAAGTGGCGGGAACGAGAACAGTACGAATGGGGAAGCGCTTGTTGGACCCTGCGCCGGGTGCCCTCCAAGACTAGCCAGGAGCAGTGGATCAACCATGTATGCCACAGGATTACGGTGCGGTCGGCCGAGCGAAGCGTGTCCGGGCCGGCTACCTGCTCGCACCCCGGGGGGCACGCGGATTCCGGACGGGCCCGCGGCGGTGCTGCCGCCGATCGAGAAGTTGGAGTTCATCGCATCCGCGATGCGGCGATGGTGCGCGGACGCGGGAGGCCCGCGTGGTCACTGCTGAGAGTCCGGCCGCGATTGGTCTGGTCAGGCGTGATGTTCCCGCGCCCACCGTGGACCTGCACGAGCTGGCGCGGCGGCACGGATATCGGCTCGTGTACACCGTGTACACGGACGCGCGTCCGCTGGTGACCGTGCTGGCGCTGGCCCGGCACGCGAGCGAGTTCGGCGCGCGGGCAGTGGTTGTACCCGGTTTCGAACACGCCGAATCGGTGCGGCAGCTGGTCACCGAGCACGCGGCATTGATCACCCGATCCGGCTCTACCCGCGCGGTCACCGCTGGGGCAGTGCCGAGGGCCCGCGGGGGCGGCCGGTGGATGGCTGACCTGACGCTGATGCAGCTGGTGCTGGGTCTGCTGGGGCTCACGGTCGCGCTCTGGTGGCCCTGAGCTCGAGAATCGGAGTGCCCCCACCTCGCGTGATTCGGGGTGGGGGCACGCCGGTTACGGCCGCGCGGGCCGACGGCCCGCCGGGGCGTATTTCAGGCCTCGCCGGCCCGGTAGGCATCGAGGCGGAGGGTCGCGGTCGCCTCGTGAGCGGCCATACCTTCGTACTGCGAGATGGTTTCGACGGCACCGGCCACCTCGGGGGTGGCCGACCGCTCCACGCGCTGGTAGGTCAGCGGCTTGAGGAAGCGGGAGACCGAAAGGCCCGCACTGTGTTTGGCGCCACCGGCGGTCGGCAGCACATGGTTGGTGCCCGCCATGCCCTTGTCGGAGTACGCCACCGTGCTCCAGCGGCCGAGGAAGATCGAGCCGTAGTTGTGCAGGGTGTTGTGGTAGTACTCGTCGTCGGCGGTCTGGATCTCCAGGTGTTCGGGCGCGAGATCGTCCATCAGGGCCGCGGCGGTCGCGGGGTCCTTGGCCCAGGTCACCGACCCGTAGTCGCGCCAGGCCGGTCCGGCGATATCCCGGGTCTTCAGGGTTTCCAGTTGCCGGTCGGCCTCGGCGATCACCGCTTCGCCGAGTTGCCGCGAGGTGGTGACCAGGGCGGCGGGCGATTCGGTGCCGTGTTCGGCCTGGCCGAGGAGATCGGCGGCGACGGTGGCCGGATCGGCCGTCTCGTCGGCGATCACCGCGACCTCCGACGGGCCGGCCGGCAGGTCGATGGCGACCTTGCCGAAAAGCTGCCGTTTGGCCTCGGCCACATAGGCGTTGCCGGCGCCGACGAGCATATCGACCGACGGTTCACCGAGCAGGCCGAACGCCATGGCGGCCAGCGCCTGGACACCGCCCAGCACATAGACGCGGTCGGCGCCGGAGAGATGGCAGGAGTAGAGCACGGCGGGGTCGGCGGTGCCGTCGCGGCGCGGGGGAGTGCAGGCGAGGACGGTCGGGACCCCGGCCACCTTGGCCACGCCGACGGTCATGAACGCCCCGGCGAGCAGCGGGAAACGGCCGGCCGGCACGTAGGCGCCCACCCGGGAGATCGGTACGTAGCGCACGCCGGTGGTCAGGCCGGGTGTCGGCCGGGTTTCGAAATCCACCAGATGCGAACGGGTTTCGCGGGCGAACGCGCTGGTCCGTTCGTGGCCCAGTTCCAGTGCCGCCCGCAGCTCGGGCGACAGCGAATCGCCGGACCGCGCCAGTTCGGCCGCGCCGAGTTCGACCTGGGTGGCGGTGAAGCCGTCGAGATCGCGGGCATAGGACAGCACCGCGTCGAGGCCGCCCTGCTCGATCGTGGAGAGCATCTCCGAGACGGTGGCGATGACCCTCGGGTCGCGCTGGGCGGCCGGGCGGTCCAGCGCGGGGCGCTTGAGGATCTGGAAGGAGCCTTCGAGTTCGGCGAGGCGGGCGGGGGTGAACTTCATGATTCGACGGTATGGCCTCCCGTATCAATGGACAACCCATTGCAATCCTTGGATAGCCAAAGGGAAACCCTATGAAGCTCTGCCGTGTCCGCAGGGGCGCTATCGGCGGGCCGGGGCGATATCGACGACCACAGCGAGGGCTGTGACCAGGGTGAGCAGCACCGTGGGGATCACGGTGGCGTGGGTGGATGCCCGGCCGCGAGTCCGCCGCCGACGCGAGCCCGTCCGACGAGGCGAGTCCGTCGGCCTCGATGACGCCCCGCCGGAACATGCTCGACCAGGACACCGGAATCGGCGAGTCGCTTGCCTACCGGTGTGGACTGTGGAGACGCTGTATGGCAATGGTTCCGCCGCCGCACCGTGGTCGGTAGCGGCGGCGGAACCCTCGGATTTCCCGGAGACGGTCGGTGCTCGCTCAGAGAGCGAGCACTGCGGGGATCGTCAATACCGCGACGTAGTAACCCATGAACAACACTCCGGCGTGGATCTTGAAGAACCGGCACAGCAGGCCGCCCACGAGGCCGACCGTGAGGGTCACGGCGAGTCCCAGGATCCCGCCTTCCCACACGCTGATCACCACGACCAGTCCGGCGAAGGCGGCGATGATGGCTTCATGGCTCACGAACCGCACGACGACGGTCGCGGCCCGGTGGGCGAAGTTCATCGCGAAGGGGTAGGCGATGAGCCCGGCCACCGCGACGGCAGCGAGTCCGTAGAACAGGAATTCGGTGCTGGTGAGTGCGGTGGACAGGTTGTCGATATTGCCGTTGCCGTCGTCGGTGGTGAAAACCGGTGGCGCGTTGAACAGGGGGGCGGCGGGCCCGGCGGCGACCGGACTCAGTGGCAGTCCGAAGGCGATGAGGGGGATCAGGGCTTCGGCGATATAGGTGGATTCGGTCGTGCCGTTGCGGGCGGCGATCACCGAGGTGAGCCGACGGTAGCCGTGCTTGATACGGCTCCCGACCACTTCACCCATCAGGACCGTCATGGCGACCGGACTGAAAACGAAGGTGGCGCTCGACACGGTGGCGGTGGCCGCGACATAGCCGGTCTGGCCACGGTCGAGGATCCGGAAAGGGTTGGGAAAGTAGCCCTTCCAGGTCTTGACGTCGGGTGCCAGCCATACCGTCGCCGGCTCCTTGCGTGCCATCTCGGCACGTCCCTGTGGTCCCAACGACAAGAAGAGATCGGCGATCAGTGGCCCGACGGCGATGCCGAGGAAGTAACTGATGTTGAGCGCGACATCGTAGGAGGCCGTGAGCTGTTTGAGGCCGAGGATGAGGACCACGAAGGGTACGAGCGCGAGCACGCCCGCCCATTTCCCGGGCGAAGCGTAGGCGATGCCGAGGGCGGCCAGCAGGAACAACCACGGCGCGGCGGACTGGACCGTGTCGGCGACCGGGGCCAGCAGCACGGCGAACAGTACGGCGGCGGGGACGGCTATCACAGCGGCGATGAGGGCCGCGGAGATCGCTTTGCGGAGCGCGATATGGGGCACGCCGAGTGCGCGTAACATCCGCGCTTCGCGCATGAGCGGAACCGCCATCGTGTCCCCGGGTATACCGAGGAGTGTGGTCGGCGCCGCATGCGTCATATGTTTGGCCACGGCTCCGGCGAGGAAGAAGGTGAACACGCCTGCCGGGGGAGCGCCGAGCAGAATCACCAGCAGGGTCAGCGGGGCGATGGTCGCGGTTTCGTCGGTACCCGAGACCATCCCGATCAACGAGAAGACGATTGCGCCGACCACGGCGAGCATGATGGCCAGCGCGATATCGCTGGTGAGGATCGAACTCATGACACTGTCCCGGTGGTGGAGTGTTCGGCTTCGGTGAACCGCCGGCTCAACCCGAGTTCGTCGAGTTCGCGCCGGGTGTGTGCGGGCAGATCGTCGAGCGAGCCCAGCCCGTGTCGTTCCTCGCGCAGTGCGGCGATGACCTCGCCGACGGCCGCGTCTTCGGACACCTCGGTGACCACGATCCGTTTCGGACGGAAAAGCCACCCGCAGATCAGACCGGCGATCACACATCCGGCGATCCCCACGAGGAGAGCGTAGGCGTCGGCGAGCGAGTCGTTGGCCACGAACGAAGAGAAAGCCCGGTCCGACAGCAGAAGTGCGGACAGGCTCACGCCGATGCCGATGACCACGGATAGGGCCAGGTGGCGACCGACGACGGTATCACCCCATACCTCCAGGTACTGCGGTTGTTCGTTGCCGGCGGCCGGCTCTGTGGTGGGCGGGCCGACCGGTGTCGGTGCCGTGGTCGGCGGGGGTTGGGTGGGCATGGGTACTCCGTCGGCGTCGTGGGGGCGGGCAGGTCAGGATGTCGAGGCGGTGCGGGCGCGGACCACTCGGGAAGGGCTGGGTCGACCGATGACGGTCGACATCCACCAGGAAGTCGCGATGAGCGCGTCCAGATCGATACCGGTGGTGATACCGAGGCCGTGCAGCATCCACACCAGGTCCTCGGTGGCGAGATTTCCGGTGGCTCCGGCGGCATACGGACAGCGACCCAGGCCGCCGGCGGCGCTGTCGAACTCGGTGATCCCGGCGCTCAGGGCGGCATAGACGTTCGCGAGCGCCTGGCCGTAGGTGTCGTGGAAATGCATCGCCGTGATCTCCGGGCGGATACCGCGGTCGAACAGGGCTTCCAGCAGGTCGAGGACGTGTCCGGGCGTGGCCACCCCGATGGTGTCGCCCAGCGAGATCGAGGCCACCCCCAGGTCGAGGAGACGTTCGGCGATATCGGCTACGGCCGAGGTGCCGACAGCGCCCTCCCAGGGGTCCCCGAAACACATCGAGATGTATCCGCGCGTGGCAAGCCCCTGTGCTCCGGCACCGTGCACTACGGGGCGTGCGGATTCGATCGCGCCGGCGACGGTGGTGTGCAGATTCTTGTCCGCGAAGGTCTCGGTCGCGCTCACGAATACGGCGAGTTCCGTGGCGCCGGCGGCCAACGCCCTGTCGAGCCCGCGGCGATTCGGTGCCAGCACCACCCGGCGGATATCGCTGGGCAGGTCCAGCACGGCCAGCAGTCGCTCGGCATCGGACAGCTGTGGGATCCATCGCGGTGAGACGAAGCTCGTGAGCTCGAGCGCCGACACCCCCGCGGCGACGAGCCGCCGACAGAATTCGGCTTTGACCGGTGTCGGCACCACAGTGGCTTCTGCCTGGAGACCGTCGCGGGGGCCGACCTCGTACACCCGGACCGCGGCCGGCAGATCCGGCCTGCGGTGGACCTGCGGTGCGGGCCGGCGGACGGCCTCGGTGTCCGGCGCCACCTCAGCTTGCGTTCCGCAGGTCGGTGAGCACCTTCTCGGCGTGCTCGACGCGAATGTTGCGGTCCTGGATGAGTTGCGCGACGACAGCGTCGAGTTCCCCGGTGCTCGCTCCGGCGGTGACCGCGACGGTACGGGCGTGGAGGCTCATATGGCCACGCTGGATACCTTCGGCCGCGAGGGCGCGGCAGGCGGCGAGATTCTGGGCCAGTCCCACCGCGACCACGACCTCCGCGAGTTCGGTGGCCGACGCCACGCCGAGTATCTTGATCGCTGCCCGTGCGACGGGATGGGCCTTGGTGGCTCCGCCCACGAGACCCACCGCCATCGGCACCTCCAGCGTGCCGGACAGGTGTCCGTCGGCGGTCCTCTCGAAGTGCGAAAGAGCTGCGTACCGCCCCTCGGGACCGACGGCGTGGGAGTGACAGCCCGCTTCGACGGCGCGGGTGTCGTTACCGGAGGCCAGGACCGCGGCGGTGATGCCGTTCATGATGCCCTTGTTGTGCGTGGCGGCACGGTAGGGGTCTGCTTCGGCGAGTGCGGAGGCGTGCACGATATCGTCGACGACCTGCTCACCGCCCAGCAGGTCACGGTCGAAAACGGCGCGGGCCCGCACGATTCGCCGATCGGCCATATTGGTGAGGATGCGGAGCAGGGGCCGCCCGCCGGCGACGGCCGCGAGCCGGGGCGCGATGGCCTCGGCCATGGTGTTGACCGCGTTGGCCCCCATCGCATCGCGCACATCGACCACCAGATGCGCGACGACATGCGTGCCGGTTCGCGTCGGCACCAGGCGCACCTGTAGGTCTGTCGCGCCGCCGCCGAACCGGACCAGGGTCGGGTCCTGCTCGTTGGCGAGGTCCACGATGGTCGAGCGTTGCTCCAGAATTCGCAGGCGCGCGGCCTCGGGATCGGGGAGGTCCAGCAGCTGGATCTGCGCCTGCATCACCGGACCGGTGCCGGAGGTGAAGAATCCGCCTCGCTCGCGGGCCATGCGTGCGGCATTGCTCGCCGCGGCGACGACCGACGGCTCCTCGGTGGCCATGGGGACCAGATAATCTCGGCCGTTCACCCGGAAGTTGGTGGCGATGCCGACCGGAATACCCAGCACTCCGATCACATTCTCGATCATGTGATCGGCATGCTCGGTGTCCAGGCCGTGCGCGGGTTCGAGAACGTCCAGCTCCGCGACAGCTACTCCGGTCCGCTCGGAAACAACCGAGCGACGGTGCTCGACGGACGAGTCCTTGAATCCCGGAATCCTGCTGTTCACGGTCACTGGGCCGCCCTCCACATCGCGGGGGCGCGGTATCCGTGACCCCGATGAACATTTGCCGGGTCCGACGGTACGACCGCGCTGTAACCCGCGACATGTGTCATGACCACACGAAACCGTGATTTCAGTGTGCTGAGGGCATATTTTGCTGTTCATGCTCGGGATACCGGACGCAACTCGTCCAGCCGAGTGGCGAGCGAGATACGGAACAGGTGTTCGTCCTGGCGCCAATCCGCTCCGAGCAGGGCTTTGAGACGTTCGAGGCGTTGCAGGATCGTATTGGGGTGGTAGTTCAGCGCTCGCGCGGTCTTCGTCGGGCTTGCCTCGTGCCGCACGAAGGTACGCAGTGTGGTGAGCAGATCGGTGCCGTGCCGGGCGTCGTAGTCGACGACCGGCCCGATGGTGAGATCGAGGAAGGACTGCAGGGCTTGCGGGTTGGCGCCGAACAGGACGGTGTACGGGGCGTAGGCGTCGGTGGCGACCGCGCGGTCGTCGATGCCCAGCCCGGCCAGCAGTCGCACTGTCTGTTGCGCTGTGCGGAACAGGTCCGGGAGTTCGTCGGGCGTGGCGGCCCGCGGCGAGGCCACGACCAGCACCGGAGCCCCGAGTGCGCCGATGAGATGCCTGCGCAGATCGTTCGCCAAGGCTATCGGATCGGCAGCCGATGCGATGACGGTGATGGTGGCCGCGTGCTCACCCACCAACCCGCCGCGGCCGAGAAAACCCGCGACGGCGCGTTCGGCCCCGGTCCGCCGGGCCGGCGGCACATCGACGATGAGCAGCGTACGCAGTTCGGACAACGTCAGGCGGTGGTTGCGCGCCCGCTGGTCCATGCCGCGACGCCGCTCTGGCGAGGAATGCAGCAGGTCGGCGATGAGTTCGCCGCGCTCACGGCGGTATGCGTCGGTGACCGCCCGCTGTTGCAGGGCCAGTAGAGCGGCGACCTGAGCCGCCCGTTCGATCGTGCGTCGCTCCACCGGACCCAGTTCCACGCTGCCCGGGCTGAGCAGCAGGGCTCCGAAGTGGAGTTCACCGGCGGTGACGGCGGCGACCGCCTCGACCGATCTGTTGTTCGCGACGGTCCGGCAGTGCCCGCTCGCACGACTCAGCGAGATCGCGGCACGCACATCCGGGGCCAGACTCACCGCCGTATGCTCCTGGTCCGCGGCCGCGGAGGCGGCGAGCGAGAAGGAATCGGCGTCGATGATCGTCACCCGCCGGTCCAGCGCCGCCGCCAAGGTGCGCGCGACCTGTGTGAAGCCACCGCCGGAGAGGACGGCGTGGACGAGTTCCTGGTGGACCGCGCTCGACCGATCGCGTGCTTCCAGGTGCGCGGTCAATTTATCCAGGGCGCCGCGAGTGCGGTCCTGCGACTCCCGGAGTTGCGTGAGGATGTTCGCGGTCTGCAACACCACCGAGGCGTGGTCGGCCAGCGCCGAGAGCAGCGCGATCTCGTCGGGGGTGAACTGGTGTTCCTGCCGGGTCGCGGCGAAGAGCACGCCGAGCACGGTCCCGTCGGAGAGCATGGGCACGCCGAGGATGGAGATGATCCCCTCGGCGAAGACGGCATCGTCGATGGTGTGCTCGTGGGTGCCGTCCGCGTACTCGCTGTACCGCGGCACCCACTGCGCTGCCCGGGTCTCGGCGATCCGGCTCGCCAGTCCCGTTCCGGCGGGGACATGCAGGTCCTGGAATTGCGGGGTCACCGCCCCCATCGTCTTGCGGACATGCAGGTCGCGGGTGGTGGTGTCGAATTCCGACAGATAGGTCACGTCGGTGCCCATCATCTCGTGGGCGCGCGCCACCAACCTGGCCAGCAGCGCGTCGATATCACGCTCCTCGGCCAGATCACGGGCGCTGGAGAACAGCGCGGTGAGCTCCTGTTCACGGCGGCGCAGGCGGGTGACCTCGGCCCGGTCGCGACGTGCGTGGTCGACGATATCGCCGACCGTCCCGGTATCGAGTCCCAGTTCGGTCAGCGAGGTCGCCAGTGTGGTGACATCCGGTTCGCCGCGGGTGACGGCGCGAAGAACCTCGTGCAGGATACGGGCGAGGTCACTGCTGTTCATGGTTACAGACTGCCTGTGTCCATCGGCCCGGCTCGATGCGCTCCCCGTGACCGCCGCCGAGTACGACACCAGGGAGCCGAGGTGTTCCACGCGCTGATCCCGGAACGCCGCCGGCGAGCAGGAGGAGCAGGCCCACGTCCCGATCCGTGGCGACGCGACCGGGTGCGCCGGGATCGCCTCCGGCGCCGAGGTAAGCCCATGGGCCGCGGTGTCGGCGGGTCGCGTGGGGCGGCCTCAATGGGTCAGCGCGATCTTGACGATCACGACGAGGGCGGCGGCGAGGGTGAGCAGCAGCGCGGTGATCGCGGTGGCACGGGTGGGACGCCGGCCGCGGAGTCTGCCGATGACGAAGACAATCCCGCCGATACGCACGAGGATGATCACTTCGGCGAGAACCTGTGCGGTCCGGGGTTGCAGCCAGCCCAGCCGGCCGGCGGCGAGGACGGCACAGGGCAGGACCGCGGAGGTGAGGATCGGTACCGAATTGCGGAGGGCGCGGACCCGGTCGGCGACGGTGGTGGTGTGTTGTTCGCGGACGGTGCGGGCGACCGTTTCGGCGAAACTGTGCGCCAGGAAGGTGGAGACGGCGGTGCCGGCCACGATGAGGATGCCGAGATGTTTCTCGGCGGTGGCCACGGGGACGAGGGCGGTGAGCACGAGAATGTTGCCGTAGATGTAGGCGCTGATCCGGCTGGCGGCGTTATCGCGGTCCAGTGGGATCCGGCGGGAGAACAGCGGCCCGTGCAGCACAGTGGTCAGGTCGGAATCCCTCATCGGAGCGTCCCGGCCGAGGACACCGGCGCCGCGGTCCGCCGATCGCCCACGATCCCGTGCCCGGTAATCGGTGGATGAGTGTTCACAGGCACTCCTGCGGGGCGGGAGCCGGAGATCAGTCGGCGAAGACCTCGCGCAGCTTGGCTTCCTGCTCATGGGACAGGTTGGTGGAGACCAACTCCGCCGACTGGCCGTGGAACGCCTCGTGCACGCGGTCCACCGTGGCATCGGAGGTCAACGCGAACAGCGCCGAGGTACCGGGGGTCAGCTTGTCGCGCACCTCTTTGATGAAGTCGTCGTCGATACCGATATCGGCCAGCGACCCCGACATCGCGCTCAGACCCGCACCCATCGCGGCACCGATGAGCGCGATGAAGAACAACAGCCCGAACAGCAGGCCCCAGAACGCGCCGCCCAGCGCACCGAGCCCGGCCAGGCTGTGCAACTGACGGGTCTTGGGCTTCTTCGCGTCCGCCGGCCAGCTCACCACCGCGGCTCCTGCACGGTGATCAACTCCCGGCGTTGCAGATCGCCCAATGCCGATACGGCGGTATCGGCGCCGGTGGCGGTGGGGAACTTCCAGACGGTCAACGTACCGGCCATCTCCGGCTCCTTCGTCGAGGGTGCGCACGCTTCCGGACCGACCCTAGGGCCGGTCGCACGCCGGTTCCTCACCCGCTGCGGGTGAGAGATCAGGGCGCCGGTACCGGGAAACTCGTCCGCCGCGGCCGCCATCCACTCCGATCGCCACCGAGGTAGGCAGCGCCGCGGTCGCCCCCCACATGTCACCCCGCTCGTGGCGGAGGGTTGCCCCGCCCCGCGCCTCCGCGCCGGTCGGAAACCGCGACGGTCGCGGGCGGCCGACGGCCGGGCACCCCCCGTCCGACACCGTACCGCTCGCCTCTCGGGACCTCCGTGAACGGTACGGCCTCAAGTTCCGATTCCGGGCGGTCGTACCGCGTTCGGCGCGACCGCCTCCAGGGCCGCGGCGACCGCCAGCGCGCGGGTGTCCCGGCCGGGTGCCGCGGTCACCGTCAGACCGACCGGGAAACCCGCGACCTCGCCGATGGGCACCTGCACCGAGGGCGCGCCGGTGTTCGAGGCGATTCCGGCCGCGGCGGTCCCGGCCCAGCCGGGGTGTGCGATATCGGGGGCCGTGGGATAGATGAGTACATCGACGCCGCGGCGGGTGAGCAGTTCGGTGAGTGCTCGGCGCCCGGCGCGCTGTTTCGCCAGGGCCGCGTCGTGGGCCGGGTTCGGTATCGGCGGCGCCGCCAGCCACGCCGCGACCGTGTCCCGGTCGAGGGCCGTCGTGGTGAGCAGATCGGCGAAGGTGGGGCGGGATCCCGGCCGGACGTCGGCGGCCGGCTCGTATCGGGCCGGGGTCCGTTCGAGGAACCGGTCGATCGAATGCCGTGCGTCCGTCCACCCGCTATCGGTGAGCACATCACGGGCGAAAGCGGCGTCCAGCTCCGGCAACTCGGCGCGGCGCAGCCGGAATTCGTGTGTGAGTGTGTCGATCGTCTGGTCGGCGAGCATCCGTAATCGGGCGGATCGGTCGTCGCGGCCGCGCGGCGCGGAGCGACCGGAGGGTGTCTCGAAAGGCCAGGTCAGGTAGGCGGCGGTGAGTTCCGTGAGATCGGTTTCCGCCGCTCCGGCGAGCCAGGAATGCCGGCCGCCCGTCATCGCGTCGGCGAATTCCGCGATATCGCGCACGGTCCGGCCGATCGGTCCGACGACATCCTGGGACGGGGACAGCGGGATGACGCCGCTGCGGCCGACCGCGCCACCGGACGGCCGGAAACCGACGAGTCCGGCGTGCACCGCCGGTCCCACCACCGAGCCGCAGGAATCGGTGCCGAGGGAGATCGGCGCGAAACCCGCGGCCACCGCCACCGCGCTCCCGCCGCTCGACCCGCCCGCGCTGCGAGCGGGGTCGAAGATATTGGCGGTGACACCGCGGACGGAGCTTTCGGTGAATGTCCCGTGCCAGGCGAATTCCGACATGTTCGCGGAGGCGAGGACGACGGCCCCGGCGGCGCGGAGTTCGCGGACCACGGCGGCATCGATGCGGGGGCGGTAGGCAGCGAGCCCGTGATTGCCTGCCGTCGCCGGCAGGCCGACCGCGGCGATATTGGTTTTCACCACGAACGGGATGCCGTGCAGCGGGCCGCGAACCCGGCCCGCGGCACGTTCGCGGTCCCGGGCGCGCGCATGCTCGACCGCCGCCCGGTCGATATCGACGATGGAGTTCGGCGGCGGAGATCCGGCGCCGTCGCAGCGGTCGATCCGATCCAGATACGTTCGGGTGATCTCCGCGCTGGTCACGGTTCCGTCCGTCAGGAGCCGGCGGAGGTCGGCGACGCTGTGGGTCTGCCAGGGCGAGAGGGTCACGAATTCGAACCTAGAAACCAGCTCGGCCCCGGACAACCGGGGTAGTTGCTGTTCTTGGCATAGGATCATCCTGTGACTCTCCGGCAACTGCGCGCGTTTCTCGTCACGGCCCGGACCGGGACGTTCACCGCCGCCGCCAAATCGCTCGGTATCGCCCAGGCCTCGGTCTCCGAACTGGTCCGGACCCTCGAGGACGAATACGGGACAATCCTGTTCGTCCGCGGCGGCCGCAAACTTGTCCTCACCGCCGCCGGGGTCGCGCTGCTGCCGCATGCCGAACACTCGCTGGCCGCGGCCGACAGCGGGGTGGCGGCGCTGAAATCGGTGCGGTCGCTGACCGGCGGTGTGGCCACCTTCGGCGTGCTCCGCAATGCCTCGTACTATCTGCTGTCCGATCTGGCCGAGGAGTTCCATCGCCGATTCCCGGAGGTACGGATCCGGCTGGTGGGGATGAACTCGGTCGAGGTCGCGGCGGAGGTCGCCGAGGGGCGGCTGGAAGCCGGCCTGGTGGTACTGCCCATCGATGCCGACGGGCTGCGGGTGACCCCGCTGGTCCGGGACGAGGTGCTCTACGCCTCCGTCGTACCGGAGCGCGTGGCGAGCGCTGTCACCATCGACCAGTTCGCCCACGCCACGGTGGTCCTCTACGACGCCCACTACGGATGGAAGGAACCGACCCGCCGCCAACTGGCCGAACGGGCTCAGCTCGCGGGTCACCGGATCGAACCGCTGATCGAGGTGGAACAGGTGGAATCGGCGCTCGGGCTGGTGCGGCGGGGGATCGGGGACACGATCATCTCGCGCGCCGTCGCGACCAGTTCCGCCTGCCCGCCCGAGGTGCGGGTGGTGAGTTTCGCGCCGCCGCTGTACGACACCATCGCGCTGGTCCAGCGGGAATCGGGGGTGCTGTCGCCGGCGACGCGAGAGCTGGCGCGGATGGCGCAGCAGATGCTGCTGCGCAATCGGGTCGCCGCCGCGCCCGGCGGCGACCCGGACGGCGATCAGTAGATGTTCTGGCTCACATACGGTTCGTCGCCGCGACGGGCGTAGATCTGGGACCGGGTGGCGATATCGTCGTAGATCCGGGTCTCCTTGACGATCTTGCCGGACTGGACCAGGAACTGGGAGATGCCGATGATCTCGACCGGTGAGCCGGTGAGCGGGCCGTAATCGGCGATCCCGTCGTACTTTCCGGTGAACTTCCAGGTCACCGCGATGCGCAGGCCGCCGTAGCGGGGTGAGTCGTTGGCCGCGACATCCCGGATGTCGAAGGTGCCGCCCGGGAAGGGCCGCAGCATACGCAGCAGTGCGCGCCGATAGCCCTCGGGGCGGGCGATGGTGCGATCGTCGATGGTGTTCAGCCACAGGTCGCGGATCCAGAACTGCTCGACCCGTTCCAGTTCGCGCTTGTTCCAGACCGAGTCGATGAACTCGAGCACCATTTCGACCTCGGGCCGGAAATCGTCCGGCCGCGGACCGCTCCCGCCTTCGGTGATCACATCGGCGGGGGCGGGGCCGGCCATGGAACCGCTGAAGCCGCGGAATGCCTGCCGGCGGGCGAGTTCGTCGGGGTCCTGGCCGAGTTGGCGCGCCACCGACAGCGCGTCGCGCACGACCCATTCCTCGACCATCCGGCCGCGGCGGTAGAGGCAGTTGGCGATATTGCGGCTGCGGTATTCGATGTTCTCCAGGTCGGTACCGAGCACCAGATGCGAGCTGAGGAACGCGTCGTCGCCGCGGGCCTCCCAGACGATGTCCTCGGCCTGGCCCACCCGGTTCGGGGTGGTCGAGATCCGCATGAGTGTTCCCTCGATCACCTCGCGTGCGGTGGTGGAGGTGCCGTACACGCCGTGCACGATCGAATCCGGTTCGTAGTTGTCGTTGATATGGCCGATCGCGCGCTCGATCCAGATGTGATCGGTGACCTCGCGGATGAAGTCGTCAGGGTCGGCGTAGGGCTGATAGGCAATCGGATCGAGTGGCATGAGACCTAGGGTACATACGTATTCATCGCCAGGGAAGTGCCGGTTGCGGCGATGTGGGAAGGATATCCGGGAACTGCGCCGACGCGCCGGAAGCCGTGCCGGGCGCGGACAGCACAATGCGCCGGCCGGGGCGGAGCCCGGCCGGCGCACGGTGAAGGGGCAGCTCAGGCCGCCAGGCGAGCGCCCGTATCCGGATGGAACAGATGCACTTCCTCATGGTTGCGGACACCGACGCGCACCGTCTGCCCGATTCGTGGCGGGGTCCGGCCGTCGACCCGGACATTCACCCGATGCGGTCCGGACGGGCTCAGCACGGTGCCGTAGACATACGCATCCGCGCCCAGCTCCTCGACCAGTTCCACGGTGAGTGCGAAGCCCTCGTCTTCTTCGCCGATCAACCGCAGTGTCTCCGGCCGGATCCCGCACACGATCTCGCGCAGATCCGCGACCGCCGACCGCGCCACCGGGACGGTGCAATCGCCGATCTCGACTCCGTCGGCGCATACGCTCAAGGTCGTGAGGTTCATGCCGGGCGAGCCCATGAAACCCGCCACGAAGGCATTGGCCGGACGGTCGTACAGTTCGCGCGGGGTCGCCACCTGTTGCAGCACACCGTCTTTCAGCACCGCCACCCGGTGGCCCATCGTCATGGCCTCGACCTGATCGTGGGTGACGTAGACCGTGGTGGTGGCCAGCCGCTGCTGCAGCGAGGCGATATTGGCGCGGGTCTCCACGCGCAGTTTGGCATCGAGATTCGACAGCGGCTCGTCCATCAGGAACACCGCCGGATCGCGGACGATCGCCCGGCCCATCGCCACGCGCTGGCGCTGCCCGCCGGAGAGCGCCTTGGGCTTGCGATCGAGGAACGGGGCGAGGTCCAGCATCTTCGCCGCATCGGCGACCTTCTGCCGGATGGTGTCCTTCGGTACGCCCTGGAGCTTCAGGGCGAAGCCCATATTGTCGCCGACGGTCATATGCGGGTACAGCGCGTAGGACTGGAACACCATGGCGATATCGCGTTCCTTCGGCTGGACGAAGGTGACATCGCGGTCGCCGATGGAGATCGACCCGTCGTCGACGTCCTCGAGCCCGGCCAGCATGCGCAGCGCGGTGGTCTTACCCGAGCCGGACGGTCCGACCAGCACCAGGAATTCGCCGTCGGCGATATCCAGGTCCAGGCGGTCGACGGCGGCGCTGTCGGACCCGGCGTAGCGGCGGGTCGCCTTCTGGTAACTGACTTCTGCCATGTCACTGCCTTTCCGGAGCGGAGGCGGCGGCCGCCGCCGCGGTGGGTTCGTCGCCGCGGGCGCGGGCGAGCTGGGCCAGGACGGCGAGTTGGTCGTAGACCCGCCACTCCTCGACGATGCGGCCCTCGCGCAGCCGGAACTGCGAGGACCCGAGAATTTCGACCCGGGACCCGGTGGCCGGGCCGAGAACCGGCAGTCCCGAGTAGGTACCGGTGAGCCACCAGACGACACCTACCCGCAGCCCGCCGTGCGGCGCCGAATCATTGGCCACGATGTCGCGCACCTCGATCCGGGCATCGGGGAAGGGCGCGAGCAGGTCCATCCACGATTCCTGGTAGTTCCGCGGCCGGGTGAGCGTGCGGTTGCCGACCGTGTGGCAGGTGATATCGCGGGCGATATACTCGTCGATCCGGTGGAACATGGCCTGGCCCGGCACGGTGTCGAACATGTCCAGGACGAAGGCGCATTCGTCGCGGTGGGTATCGGGGCGGGCGCCCGAATCGCCGGCGGTGAGGGGTTGCACCGCTTTCTCGCGAGCGGCCGAACCGGTGAAACCGCGGAAGGCGAGGGTGCGCGCCACCTCGAACGGATCCAGGCCGAGGTCCTGGGCCACGGCGAGTTCGTCGCGGATCACCCACTCCTCCTCCATCACTCCGTTGCGATAGAGGCAGTTCGCGATGGTCCGGTGTGAGAACCGGCGATGGGTGGGCGGTCCGTAGACGGTGTGCTTGGAGTTCGTGCCGCTGCTGAAGATGCGATGCGAACTGAGGAACGCGTCGTCACCGCGGGCTTCCCACACCACGTCCTCGGCCTGGCCCACCCGGTCCGGGAAGGCGCTGATCTTGGCCAGGGTGGAGGCGACCACGGGTTCCACGCCGACCCCGGTGCCGTAGGCGCCGTGCACGATCGCGTCGGGGGCGTAATTCTGCCTGATCAGTCCGACCCCGCGCTGCACCCAGATGCGGTCGGTCCACTCGACGATGAACTCCTCCGGATCGGTATAGGGCAGGAAGGCACTGTCTTTCAAAGTCATACATTCGGCTTTCGTGTGGAAGCGAGGGCGCTCGCTCAGTCGAGATCGTCGATTCGGCGTGCCGCGTCGGTGAGTTGCTCGCGCACATCGTCGCCGTTGGCCATATTGCTGACGGCCACGGCCAGCACATCCATGATCCGGGGCCAATCCAGGTTCATCGGTATGGCGCGGGCGGACTGCAGCGCTTCGTATTGTCGCCGGGGCAGGTCGTTGTTGGCCGCGTTGACCTCGGGATCGAGCATGTTCGAATCGTGCATGGTGATCCCGGTGCTCGTCGCCGGCGACGATTTGTCCAGCGCGATAGCGCGTTCGGTCGCCGCGTCAGTCATCCACTTCACGTACTCCCAGGCCGCGCCCTGGTTGTTCGACGTGTTCATGACGCCGGCCAGCCAGGTGTAGGCGTAGCTCTGCGCCTCGTGGCCGGGGAAGCCCGGCATCGGTGCTACGCCCACATTGCCGGCCAACTCGGGGGCCGCTTTCGTCGGGTTGACGAAATCCTCCATATGCCAGGACCAGGTGAATACGGTGGCTGCATCGCCGTTCTGGAAGGCTTTGGTGGATTCCAGCTCGCTCCAGTTCGACGATTCCGGCGGGCTGTAGCCCGCGCGGAACGACTCCAGGTACTTCTCGGTCGCGGCTACTCCTGCCGGGGTGTCGAATGCCGCGTCGCCGTTCTCGTCGAGAAGTTCCGCGCCGTTGCTCCACAGCATGGCCAGCCAGGTGTTCAGGTTCTGGCCGTTGCGTCGGTTGAACTGACCGGCCACCGGATATTCCGGGGTGGCCCGCTTGATCGTCTCCAGCTGGCGATAGTATTCCGCCCACGTCGTGGGCGGTTCCAGGCCCAGCTTCGCGTAGATGTCCTTGCGGTAGAAGAGGTTGTAGGAGAAACCGCGCAGCGGCATCCCGTAGGTTGTCTCCGGATCACCGGCGGACGCGGCCTCCTTGAACGGCCCGGAGAAATCGTCCATGGTCACCCCGTGGGCGGCCATCACCTCGTTCAGCGGCTGGACCCCGATCTTCAGCGACGGGCCCCAGGCGTCCGGCCAGATGAGCGCGTCGTAGGTGCCGCCACCGATGGCGCTCTCGGCCACGATCTTCTGCAGGTAGGCCGCGTAGGGGATATTCGACCATTCGACCTCGATACCGGTGCGCTCGGTGAACTCCGCGGTGCGCTGGTGCAGCGCGGCGAACTGCGGCACGGTGGCACAGCAGGTGAGCAGGCGGATCGTGGTGCCGTCGTAGGGTTTGCCGTCGAGCAGGCCGTCCGGCCCTACGGCTGCCGTCGCGACCTGGTCCATCAGGCTCTTGGTCTCCGGGGCGCTCGTACAACCCCCGGCCAGAACGGCCAGCACGGTCGCGAAGACCAAGGCCAGGACACCGCGTCCCCGTCTCTTGTGTTCCGGTCGTCCGGACAGCGCCCTCACTTGACTGCTCCTAAGGTCATGCCCTGCGCGAAGTGCTTACGCACCAGTGTCGCCAGGACGATCATCGGCACCATCACCAGCAGGCCGGCCGCCGCCATCTGGCCCCACAGCACACCGTCGGGCTGGTCCAGCGTCATCAGCGAGACCGGGAGGGTGACCGCGTTGCTGCGGGCCAGGAAGGTCGGGAAGAGGAATTCGTTCCAGGACAGCAGGAACGAGAACACCACGCCGACGAAGATGCCCGGTGCGGCCAGCGGCGTCACCACGCGCCACAGCAGGGCGAGCTGGCCGCAGCCGTCGAGTCGGCCGGCCTCCTCGATCTCGACGGGCAGGCCGTCGACGAAGCCCTTGAGCAACCAGGTGTTGTACGGCACCACAATGGCCAGGTTGGTGACGATCAGTGCGAGATGGGTGTCGAGCAGCCCCAGGTCGCGGTACATGGTGAGGAAGGGCAGCGCGATCGCGACACCCGGGATGAACTGGGTCGCGACGATGCCCAGCAGGATCGGTTTCGCGCCGGGGAATTTGTACCGGGAGAAACCATAGGCGGCCAGCATGGACAGCGGTACCGCGATCACGGTGGTGACCACGGCGACGATGACGCTGTTCCACATCGGCCCCACGAGATCGTTCTGGCCGCCGATGATCGCCCGGAAGTTGTCGAGGGAGGGCCGGAACAGGATCGAGGTGGAGAAGACCGCACGATCCGGTTTGAACGCGGTGAGCGTGAGCCACAGGATCGGGAACATCACGAAGAACAGGATCACGAGGGTGCCCAGCAGGCGCAGCAGACTGCCGGCCCGCCCGAGTAGCGAGGGACCGCGGCGGACCGCCTTCGGGGCCGGCCGGGCGGCGGTGGGAACGGATTCGAGGGTGTCGGTCATTTCTGCTCCTGCCGACCCATGAGGATCAGGTATCCGGTGGCGAGCACGCCCAGCACGACGACCAGGATCCACGAGACGGCCGAGGCGTAGCCGATATCGAGGAAGGTGAAGCCCTGCTCGTAGGCGAAGAAGTTCAGGGTTTCGGTGGCCCGGCCCGGACCGCCGCCCGTGGTGGTGACGACCTGGTCGAACATCTTCACCGACCATACGGCCTTGAGGAATACGACGATCAGGATCAGCGGCCGCAGCAGCGGGAACTTGATCCGCCAGAACTCCTGCCAGGGGTTGGCGCCGTCGACACGCGCGGCATCGCGGATCTCCGGTGAGATGGAACCGAGGCCGCCGAGGAACATGAGCGCGATGAGCGGCGCCCAGCCCCAGATCTCACTCAGAGTCACCACGACCAGCGCCCAGAACGGTTCACCGAGCCAGTTGATGTCCCGGGTGAACGGTAGCAGGGTGTCGAGCATGTCGTCGTAGACGCCGTAGTCGGGGTTGAACATGAAGCGCCAGGAATAGCCCTTGAGGGCGGGGGCGATGGCGAACGGCAGGATGAGCAGCGCCTTGGTAAGGCTGTTCAACCGGGTCGCCTTGTTCAGGACGAGGGCCATGATCAGGCCCAGCCCGACCGACAGCACCACCGACATGACGGTGAAGAGCACGGTCACCCACACCGCGTTGTGGAAGGTATCGTCGGTCAGCGCCTTGGTGTACTGCGCGAATCCCACGAACTGCTCGGGTTCGCGGGTCTCGTTCACCCGCCAGTGCCGGAAGCTGTTCACCAGGGCGACGCCCAGCGGGTAGATCGTCGTGAGGACGATGGCCACGAGGGCGGGGGCCAGATGCGCGTACGGCACGCCGATCCGGCGCCAGGCGGAATGTCCGCGGCGGGGGGAGGCCGCGGTGGTGGCCGTCATCGCCGGGCCCGCGATCGCGGCGGACAGGAGGTCGGGGCGCCGGGGTCGGCGAGTGGCTCGGCCCGGTGGGGGCGGCTCGGCTTCACTCTGAACTCCTTCGGATTGTGATCCCACAGGACGGGGGAGAGGGAGGGGGAGGCGGCGCAATGTAACGCGGCTCTCAGTGTCCGGTGAGTGTATGCGTATGTATTCGAGAAAGACAAGGGGTCGTACTGGGGCGGCCGGGTAAGGTTTACATACCCGTCACCTCGTGCTTGTGGGCTTAACTAGGTCACAAGCGGTCTGGTTAGCCGTTGTGCCGGCTTTCCGGATCGTGGGAGCGACGGCCTTGTCGGGCGAGGTCATGATACGTATGCACTACCGGCCCGAGGTGCGCTGAATCCGCGCGTGGACGGCCGGTGTCGGGCACCGCGAACAGCGCCGACGCTGTTACGGGCGCGGGGCGGAAACGGTGGCGCGTTCGATGAGCTGCGGCGTCATGACGATGCGGCGCGGGCCGTCGTCGCTGTTCTTTTTTTCGAGACGTTCGACGAGCAGGCGCGCGGCCGCCGCGGCCATCGCGTCGAGGTCGTGACCCACGGTGGTGAGGCGGAATGCCTCCCACTCGGCCATCGGAATATTGTCGAAGCCGATGATGCCGATGTCCCCAGGAATGCTAACGCCCCTGGCCAGGGCCGCGTTGAGCGCCCCGATCGCGATGACGTCGTTACCACAGAACACCGCTGTCGGGCGCGGGTCGGCATCGAGTAGTTCCAGCATCGCCCGGTAGCCGGTCTCGAATTCGAACGGGCCCCGGCGGGTGAACACGCTCGGCAACGCGATGCCCGCCTCGGCGAGCGCGGCGCGGAACCCGGTCTCCCGGTCGCGTCCGGTGCTGGTGGCGGCGGGACCGAAGATTCCGGCGATTCGGCGGTGGCCGTGCTCGGTGAGGTGGTTCGCCGCCAGGCGCCCGCCGAGCTCGTTGTCCACCACCGCGGCGTCGGCGGTATGCGGGGTGCTCTCGCGGTTCAGGAAGACGAACGGCAGCCGGCGGCGCAGGAGCTCCCCCGGGAGCAGCGAGTCGATATTGCTGGTCAGCAGGACCGCGCCGTCGATCGAGCCGTCCACCAGCTGTTCGAGCGGGACCTGATTGTCCGACCGCTCGGTGAACACCATCATCCGATAGGAGTGCTGCTCCAGCTCGTCGTGCAGCGGGCCGAGCAGATGCGGATAGAAGGGGTTGGTCAGATCGCTGACCACGATGCCGATGCGTCTGGTCCGGCGGGTCACCAGGCTGCGTCCGGCCTCGCTGGGCACATAGCCCAGGGCGGCCACCGCCTCCTGTACCCGGGCCCGGGTTTCCTCGGCGACCCGGGGATCGCCGCGCAGCGCGCGCGAGACGGTCGGCTGCGATACGCCTGCCAGTCGTGCGACATCGCGGCTCGTGATCGGCATGGATCTCCCTGATCGGGTGCGCGGCCGCCGTGGAAGCGACCGGTGCGGTTGTGTGAATACGAATCTTAGTCGATGTAAGCGGGTCTGCTGTTGTCTGCTTCCCGGGGAGGGCGTCGATCGTCTCGAGGCGGCGAATAGCCCTCATGATCGGGGAAAACGGGGCGGATGGTGCCGCCGATCGACTGGCGGGCGTTGACACCGAGCGCCTGCTCCGGCACGATGCATACGTATAAATCATTGTCGAATTCGCGATTTCCGTCCGTGTGGTTGCGCCGCCCGATCGTGTCGAGCGCCCACCGTGAGGAGAAGAGGTCAGATGTCTGCCGAAGTCACCGTCACCGCCGAGGATCTGGACCGGTACACCATCCGGCGCACCGACTTCGTGTCCTGCAACCAGGCGTTCATCGATTGCCGGACACCGGGCTCGGACCGCAAGGAGAACTACTCGATGATCGGGCGCGGCGTGAGCCAGAGCGCCGGTCAGGTGGTCAACCTGCGCGAACCGCACGGCTTCCAGATCGGCGCGGCCGCGATGCCCAACGGGGTCACCAACAACCTGCACCTGCACTTCACCGCCGAGGTCTTCCTGTGCTTCAAGGGCGAGTACCTGCTGCGGTGGGGCGCGCAGGGGGAGCAGGGCGAACTCGTGCTCCGGGAAGGTGAGATCGCCTCCATCCCGACCTGGATCTTCCGCGGCTTCACCAATATCGGCCCCGACGACGGCTTCCTGTTCACCGCGCTCGGCATGGACGACACCGGCGGGATCATCTGGGGTCCCTCGGTCCTCGAGGAGGCCAAGGGGCACGGCCTCTACCTCACCGCCGACAACAAACTCGTCGATACCGTCGCCGGGGACGAGATCCCGGAAGGTGTCGAACTGGTCGAACCGGTCAGCGACGAACAGATCGCGGCGCTGCGTCCGTTCACGGCCGAACAGATGCGGGAACGGATCGCGACCCCGGACGATATCGAATGGTCGCGGCGCGCACTGCTCGATTCCGCGCTCCCCGGCGGCGGGGTCGAACTCGGCCTGGTGATCGGCTACGGCATGACCGAGGACGCGACCCAGGTGCCGCGGATCCACAATCCGCATGGGCACAACATCGCATGGCTGCGCGCCGAGCCGGGCGCCGGCGTCTCCGCGCACCGGCATGCGGAACGCCAGGTACTGATGGTCAAGGACGGCGAATGGGAGGTCACCCTCAACCGTGGCGTCGACGCCCGGACAGTCCGGCTGGGCGAGTGGGACATGCTGTCGGTCCCGGCCGGCGCCTACCGGTCGATCCGGAATGTGGGCGGGCAGACCGCGCTCATGCTCGTGGTCAACAGCGGGGACGGCCGGGTCCGGCTGACCTGGGACGAGGAGGTCGTCAAGGCGGCGGCCGATGCCGGCGACGCCCTCGACCACAACGGTTACCTCGCGCCGTACGCGCTGGTGCCGCGCCGGAAGCGCTGAGATGACCGCGGATATACCCGTCGTATTCGTCCCGGGCATGCTGTGCGACGCACAGCTGTGGGAGCAGGTGGACCCCGGGCCCGGTTTCCGCACTGTGCCCGGTGCCATCGACGCGCCATCCCTCACGGGTATGGCCGAGCAGGTGCTGAGCGCGGTGGACGGGCCTTTCGTACTGGCCGGTCTCAGCCTGGGCGCGATCGCCGGGTTCGAGGTGCTGCGCCGGGCGCCGGAGCGCGTCCTCGGATTCTGCGCGATATCGACGAATCCGCACGCCCCGACCGCCACCCAGTACCGCTCCTGGCACGATATGGCCTTCCGGACCACGCGCGGGGAGTTCGAGACCGTGGTGCGTGAGCTCATCGCGCCCACCATGTTCGGCGAACTGTCCGGCACGCCCGAACTGGTCGACCGCTTCGTCGCCATGGCCCGGCGCGTCGGGCCGAGCCGATTCCAGAGCCAGCTGCGGGCCCAAGCCGACCGTTTCGATTCGGTCCCGTCCCTGGGTGCCGTGGACTGCCCGGCCCTGATCGTCTCCGCGGATGACGACGCACTGTGCCCCCGCGAATACCACCGCGCCATCGCCGCGGCGATCGACGGATCCCGCTTCGAGACGATCGCCGGCGCCGGTCATCTGTGCACCTGGGAAGTGCCGCACCGAATTTCCGAACTTCTGAGCGAGTGGCTGCCGGCCGTCGCTCGGTACCGAACCATCCGACAGGAGTCGACATGCCCGTAGTTCTGAAGAAGCCGGTCCCTGCCGAAGTAGTCCGTCAGGACCGCTCCGAGGTGGGCGAACGCGTCGCCGCGATCCTCGAGGACATCCGGCTCGGCGGCGACGCCGCGGTGCGCAGGTATTCCGAGCAGTTCGACAAGTGGAGCCCGGAATCGTTCCGGCTCTCTCCGGACCGGATCGAGGAGATCATCGCCTCGCTGCCCGCACAGGTCGTCGAGGACATCGAGTTCGTCCAGCGGCAGGTGCGTACCTTCGCGCAGCACCAGCGCGATTCGCTCACCGATTTCGAGGTCGAGACGCTGCCGGGTGTCCACCTCGGACAGAAGCACATCCCGATCGACCGGGTCGGCGCGTACGTGCCCGGCGGCCGCTACCCGCTCACCGCCTCGGCCCATATGACCATCGTGACCGCGAAGGTCGCCGGGGTGCCGAGCGTGGCCGCCTGCACCCCACCGATCCGGGGCGAGATCCCGGCCGCGACCGTCGCCGCCATGCATCTGGCCGGGGCCGACGAGATCTACCTGCTGGGCGGTGTCCAGGCCGTGGGTGCGCTCGCCCGCGGTACCGAGACCATCGACCGGGTCGATCTGCTCGCCGGACCGGGTAACGCCTATGTCGCCGAGGCCAAACGGCAACTCTTCGGCGAGGTCGGTATCGATCTGTTCGCCGGGCCCACCGAGATCCTGATCATCGCCGATGATGCCGCCGATCCGTTCGTCGTCGCGGTCGATCTGCTCTCCCAGGCCGAACACGGCCCGGATTCGCCCGCGGTACTGATCACCACCTCCGAGACGCTGGGCCGGCAGGTTCTCGACCATATCGAGACACTGCTGCCGGGTATGCCGACCGCCGATTTCGCGGCGCCGGCCTGGCGCGATCACGGCGAGATCATCGTGGTCGACTCCCTGGGCGAGGCCTACGAGCTCGCCGACACCTATGCCAGCGAGCACGTGCAGGTGCTGACCCGCGCACCGCGTGAGGCACTGGAGAAGATGACCAACTACGGTGGCCTGTTCCTGGGCGAGGGCACCTGCGTCTCCTACGGTGACAAGGTGATCGGGACCAACCATGTGCTCCCGACCCGCGGCTCGGCCCGCTACACCGGCGGGCTGTGGGTCGGGAAGTACCTGAAGACGGTCACCTACTCCGAGGTCGTCGACCAGGCGTCGAGCGCGCGGCTGGGCGAGGTATGCGGCCGGGCCGCCCGCGTCGAACTGTTCGAGGGGCATGCCCGGTCCGGCGATGTGCGGGCCGCCAAATACGCGGGCGCCGAGCTGCCGTGGGCCGGGAACATCTACGCCGGAGCGAACTCGTGAGCGGTGGGCCGCGCGGCGCGGCGGGTGGCCCGGCGTCCGGGGGCCCGGGTGACGGCGCCGGAACGGGGGAGATCGCTGCCCCGGCCGGGGAAGAGGACGGAGCGGTTCCGCCGAACCCCTCGGCGGCTGACCCGACCACCGGCCGTACCGCGCTGGTCACCGGTGGTGGCAGCGGGCTCGGTGCGGCCATCGCGCTGGCGCTGGCCGGCGCGGGCGCGCGGGTGATCGCGGTCGGGCGGGACCGGGACAAACTGGACCGGGTCGTGGCGCGGCATCCCGCGTTGATGCGGGCCGCGGTCTGCGATGTCGCCTCCCCGGAATCGGTGACCGCGCTGGCCACCGAACTCGCCGGCGAGGACGTCTCCATCCTGATCAACAATGCGGGCGTACCGGGCCCGGTCGGGCCGCTCACCGAGATCGACCCCGACGAGTGGGACGACGTCTTCGCGGTCAATGTGCGCGGCGTGTACCTGCTGTGCCGCGCTTTCGTCCCGGCGATGGTCGACGCGGGCCGCGGCGATGTGATCAACCTGGCATCGGTCTCCGGCAAGCGGCCCCTGGCCCGGCGCACGCCCTACTGTGCGTCGAAGATGGCGGTCATCGGGCTCACCACCACACTGGCCGCCGAGGTCGGGCCGCTGGGGGTGAACGTGAACTCGCTCTCGCCCGGTCCGGTGGACAGCGCCCGGATGCACCGAAACTTCCGGCTCGAGGCCGAACGGATCGGGACCAGCTACGAGGAGGCCGAACAGGCGTTTGTCTCGCGGGCCGCGCTCGGCCGTATGGTCACCGAGGACGAGGTGGCCCGGGCGGTGCTGGCGATGCTGGCGATGCCCGGTCTGTGCGCCGCCGATATCGATCTGTCGGCCGGAATGGTGGCCCGCTGATGACGGCGATGAAACAGCGCCTGCGCGACGGTGAGCGGCTGCTCGGTGTGCTGGTGCGGATGCCGGCGGAGGAACTCGTCGAGATGGCGGGGGTCGCCGGATTCGACTACGTCCTGATCGACTGCGAGCACGGCCCCGCCGACCTTATCCCGTTGCGGCAGCACATCGCCGCCGCCCGGGTGCACGGCATGGATGTGCTCGTGCGGGTGGGGCAGCAGGAACCGGCGCTGATCCAGCGGGCCCTCGACCACGGCGCCGCCGGGGTGGTGGTACCCCATATCGACGATGCGGGGCAGGCCGCGGGGGCGGTCCACGCGGCACGGTACCCACCGGTGGGCGACCGCGGTTTCGCGACCTACGGCCGGGCGGGCCGGTACGGGACGCGGACCGCGGCCGACCACCTCGCCGCCGACGCGCGGGAAACGCTGGTCATCGCCATGATCGAATCCACGGTGGGCTGCCGCAATGCCCCGGAGATCGTGGCTACCCCCGGGGTGGACGGTGTGATGGTCGGCCCGGCCGATCTCGCGGTGTCCATGGGCGCCAACGGTCCGGCGGACCCGGCCGTCCTGGCCGAAATCGAGAAGGTCCACGCGGCCGTGGCCGATCACGAGCGGATCCGGCTCGATATCGTCTCCAGCGACCACCGGGCCGCCGCCGCGTTCGAGTCGGGCGCGGGCCTGGTGGTCTTCAACCTCACGCAGGTGCTGATGGAGATGTTCGCGAGGTTGCGGTCGGTGCGCTGATCGGTCGGTGGTCATTCGCGTGGTTCCTCGATGCCAGGGGGTGGTCGCGAATGGCCCCGAGCGTGCGGCGGGTGACAGGACAATGGCTTACGGATTACATTTATGCAGCTCAGGGTGATTTTTTATGGAAGCGGCGGGTATGCGCCGATAGGATTCCCGGCATGATCGACCCTGCGCGCCTCCTGCCCCGCCGCCTCGCTGTGACGGCCGCGCTCCTGGCGGCCACGGCCGCCGGACCGGTACTGGGCACCGCGCCCGCCACCGCCGCTCCCACAGCTCCCGCTCCCGCGCCGGCGTTCCCGGTCCCGCCGCTCACCGAGGTAGCCGCGGCGGGTACCGAAGGCCTGGACCCGCTGCTGGCCCTGGCCTACACCATGGCCGAACAGGAGGCACACGCCCGCGGTGTGCCGATGACGATCAACTCGGGTTATCGCTCGCCCGAGGAACAGCGGGCGATGTGGGAAGAAGGCCTGCGCACCTACGGGAGTCCGGAGGAGACCCGGCGCTGGGTGCTGCCCCCGGAGGAGTCCACCCATGTCACCGGCCGGGCCGTCGATATCGCGCCCCGGGAGGGTGCTGCCTGGCTGGAGGCCAACGGCAACCGCTGGGGGCTGTGCCGGACCTTCGACAACGAATGGTGGCATTTCGAACTCGCCACCCTCCCGGGGGCCGCGTGCCCGGCCCGGGTTCCCGATGCCGCGCACCGGTGACGCGGCGTCGGCCGGCGATCCGTGCTGATCAGCACTCCGGAAAACAGCGCGGTGCGCCGGCCTCGACCGGGGCGTGGAGCCGCTCGGCCACGCGGGGCGACGGTTTACCGCCCACGCGCCCCCGCTCCGGCGCGGCCGATGTAGCTCAGACGCCCGACAGTGACCGGAGCTCGTCCAGGAAGGCGCGGGTCCGCGGATCGCCGGGGAAATTCTCCACCAGTTCCTGCGCTACCTCGCTGCCGATGCACAGCAGCGAGGGCAGGGACCGTCGCTTCGCCTCGAACGCCCGCCGCCCCAATGCCACGGCCAGTTCCAGATCGCGCCCGCGCGCGGCGACCACGGCCAGGGTGAGGTGGGCTTCGGCGACCCGCATCGGATTGCGTACCGAACCGTCCAGGGCGACCGAATCGGCCAACACCGCCTGCGCGTACATCTCGGCGCGCGCATCGTCGCCGACGACCCGGGAGCAGTCCATGGCGTAGAAGTCGAACTTCTGCGGGTCCACGACGAAATGATTCTCGAGATCGTCGGGGTGGCCGAGCCGGTTCAGCAGGGTGCGGCCCTCGGCCAGGGCCGCGTCCACGGCCGCGCGATCGCCCAGCCGCGCCCAGGCCTTGGCCCGCTGGGCGGCCAGCTGGACACCGACCCCGCTGACCGCGCATTCCGCCGGGACCGCCTCGGCCGCCTGGATCACCCCGCGATGATTGCCCTGGGTCAGCGCGAACCAGGCGGCGAGTTCCGAACTCCAGCCGATGATCTCGGCGTGTCCGGCCTCCTGCCCCAGCGACCGGGCCGCCCGCCGGGTGGCCTCGGCGCTGCTGCGCCGGCCGAGATCGTATTCGAGACAGCCGAGCAACAAAGCCACCCAGCCGGCCAGTTCCAGGACCTCCTTGTGCTGGGCCAGGGTGAGCCGGCTGTCGAGCAGCGCGGCGATCCGGCGCAGCCAGCCCGCGGCCTCGAGATGGAGTTCGTGCGGATCGGTGGAGGCGTAGTCACAGCACAGCCGCTGTGCGGTGATCCGCACCGCGTCCAGGGTGGCCGTCGAAATATCGGACATCCGAAGGCGTCCCATGAATTCGAGCGTGTCCATTCCGGTGGCGGTGAGCAATTCGTCGTCGCGGCTCGGCCGGGCCTTCGGGAAGAACGCTGCGGCCACCGAATCGAAGGCGGACGCGATGAGGGGCGCGTAGAAGTCGTCGGGTCGTGATTCGCCGGATTCCCAACGCCGCCAATTGCGTAGAAGGGTGCTGTCGGTCGGGAGATTATGGGACGACTTGGCGCGCAGGGCACGGACGGCGTCCGCCTGTGACCACCCACGCGCATCGCGTTCCGAGCGCATCCGGACGGCCCACAGCGGACGATCTTCAGCAGCAGTCACGCGGCCAGTATTGCACCAGCAAACTTTCCGTGGACCCCAGAGGGCATCCAGATGTCCCCCGCATGACCTCTTCTGTCGTTGTCGCGCATGGGTCATGCTCGAATCGGACCGGCTCCGTACCGGTTCAAGCAACACCCCCGCGAATGCGGGGAGGTGATCCCGGAGCAGGAAATGGTTCCCCGCCCCCGTGTGGGGAAGGATTCAGGAGGTTCGGGTGGAAGCGTTGGTATACGGGTATTTACGCGACGATCTGGCCGCGGGCGACGGTGACGATATGGAGGCCGCGCTACGTGAGCTGGCCGAGGCCCGGGGACTGTGCTTCGCCGCGACGTTCCGCGAATCACGTCCCGGTGACGGGACGGCGTTCGCCGAACTGACCCGGGAGCTCCAGCGGGCGGACGCCCATCACGTGGTGGTTCCCTCGCTCGATCACCTCACCGGCCAGACGATTCCACGCGAACTGCTCATCGCGAAACTGGCCAGTGATGCCGCCGCCCGTATCTGGTCGGTGGCCGGCTGAACCGAGGACCCGGTGGCCCGGCGTACCCCCTCAGCGCCCGAAGCCGCCGGGTCCTCGTCTGCGCAGGTACTTCTCGAATTCGGCGGCCAGGGCGTCGCCGTCGATCTTGGCCATCACCTCGTTGACATCGATCGCGGCGTCGCCGCGCTCCTCCAGCGAATGCACGTACTCGGCGATCTCGTCGTCCGCGACGGTCATCTCGTTCACCGTCGACTCCCACTCCTCGGCCTGCTGGGGCAGCTCCCGCAGCGGCACCTCGATATCGAGGACGTCCTCGACCCGGTGCAGCAGCGCGATCGTCGCCTTCGGGTTCGGCGGCTGCGACACGTAATGCGGCACCGCGGCCCAGAACGACACCGCCGGGACCCCGGCCTTCACGCACTGGTCCTGGAGCACCCCGGTGATACCGGTGGGCCCCTCGTAGCGGGTCTGTTCCAGGCCGAACTGCTCGGCCGCCTCCTTGCTGTAGGCCGAACCCGTGACCGGCACCGGCCGGGTGTGCGGGGTATCGGCGAGCAGCGCCCCGAGGATCACCACGGTCTGCACGCCGAGCTGATCGATGAACTCCAGCAGATCCGCGCAGAAGCGCCGCCACCGCATATTCGGTTCGATCCCGCGTAAGAGCACCACATCGCGATCGCTGCCGGGCGGGGAGCACACCGACAGGACGGTCGCCGGCCAGACGATCTCCCGGGTGACGCCCTCCACCTGCCGGACCATCGGCCGGTTCACCTGGTAGTCGTAATAGTCCTCGGAATCGAGTTCGGCCAGCGGCCGCGCATCCCAGATCAACTCCAGATGCTCCACCGCGCCGCTGGCGGCGTCACCAGCGTCGTTCCAGCCTTCGAAGGCCGCAACGAGCACGGGGTCGCGCAGTGCGGGCAGTTCCCGATCCACCGGAGATTCACTCGAGCTCACCCCTGCCAGCCTACGGGGCAGGGCGCCACCGGCGCGCAGTATCGGTCCCGCCGCGCCTGTCGGCGGCGTCGCCGGTTGTGGTCGCCCGCACAGGGCAGGAAGGAGGGCGACACCGTGACGGAGGCGCACACTAGTCTGGAATCCATGTCTGCCTCCCGCTCCGCCGAGTTCGATACCACATTGCTCGACACTCTTACCAGGCGTGTCGTGATCGGTGACGGCGCGATGGGCACGATGCTGCAGGCCGTGGATCTCACGCTCGACGATTTCCGCGGGCTGGAGGGCTGCAACGAGATCCTCAACGACACCCGACCCGAGGTGCTGCGGCATATCCATCGTGCCTATTTCGAGGCCGGCGCCGATGCCGTGGAGACCAATACCTTCGGCTGCAACCTGCCCAATCTGGGCGACTACGGGATCGCCGACCGGGTTCGGGATCTCTCGGAGAAGGGGACCCGGCTGGCCCGCGAGGTCGCCGACGAGATGGGGCCGGATCCCGACGGCGTGCCGCGGTACGTGCTGGGCTCCATGGGGCCCGGGACCAAACTGCCTACGCTCGGCCACGCGCCGTACGCGGACCTGCGCGACGCCTACACCGAGGCCGCGCTCGGCATGCTCGACGGCGGCGCCGACGCGGTGCTGATCGAGACCTGTCAGGACCTGCTCCAGGTCAAGGCCGCCATCACCGGTACCCACCGCGCCATGGAGCGGGCCGGTCGCCGGATCCCGATCATCACCCACGTCACGGTGGAGACCACCGGCACCATGCTGGTCGGCAGTGAGATCGGCGCGGCGCTGACCGCGCTCGAACCGCTCGGTATCGACCTCATCGGCCTCAACTGCGCCACCGGCCCGGATGAGATGAGCGAACATCTGCGCTACCTGTCCCAGCACGCGCGCATCCCGGTGTCGGTGATGCCCAATGCGGGCCTGCCGGTGCTCGGCGCGCAGGGCGCCGAGTACCCGCTGACCCCGGAGGAACTGGCCACCGCGCTGCGCGGGTTCGTCGCCGACTACGGCCTGGCCCTGGTCGGGGGCTGCTGCGGTACCACCCCGGAACATATCCGCCAGGTGGCCGAGGCGGTCCGGGAGGTCGAGACCGGGCTGGCGCCGATCGGGCAGCGCCGCACGCCCGAACCCGAGCCGAGCATCTCGAGCATGTACACCGCGGTGCCGTTCCGGCAGGACGCGAGTGTGCTGATGATCGGCGAACGCACCAACGCCAACGGTTCGAAGGCGTTCCGGGAGGCGATGCTCGCCCAGGATTGGGCGAAATGCCTGGATATCGCCAAGGACCAGACCCGCGACGGCGCCCATATGCTCGACCTCTGCGTCGACTACGTGGGCCGCGACGGAACCGCCGATATGTCGGAACTGGCATCCCGGCTGGCCACGGCCTCCACCCTGCCGATCATGCTCGACTCCACCGAGACGCCGGTGCTGCGCGCGGGCCTGGAACACCTGGGCGGGCGCTGCGCGGTGAACTCGGTGAACTACGAGGACGGCGACGGCCCGGATTCCCGGTTCCAGCAGACCATGGCCCTGGTCGCCGAACACGGCGCCGCGGTGGTCGCGCTGACCATCGACGAGGAAGGGCAGGCCCGCACCGCCGAGCACAAGGTCGCCATCGCCGAACGACTCATCACCGATATCACCGGCAACTGGGGTCTGCGCGAGAGCGACATCATCATCGACACCCTAACCTTCACCCTGGGCACCGGACAGGAGGAGTCGCGTCGCGACGGCCTGGAGACCGTCGAGGCCATCCGGGAACTCAAACGCCGGCACCCCGATGTGCAGACCACGCTGGGTCTGTCCAATATCTCCTTCGGGCTCAATCCCGCCGCGCGCCAGGTGCTGAACTCGGTGTTCATGCACGAATGCGTGCAGGCCGGCCTGGACAGCGCCATCGTGCACGCCTCGAAGATCCTGCCGATGAGCCGGATTCCGGACGAGCAGCGGGAGACGGCTCTGGACCTGGTCTACGACCGGCGTCGTGAGGGCTACGACCCGCTGCAGAAACTCATGCAGTTGTTCGAAGGTGTGTCCACGGCCGACTCCCGCGCCTCGCGGGCCGACGAATTGGCCGCGCTACCGCTGTTCGACCGACTCGAACGGCGCATCGTCGACGGTGAGCGGGCCGGGATGGAAGCCGATCTCGACGAGGCCATGCGGGAAGTGCCGCCGCTGAAGATCATCAACGAGACCCTGCTGTCGGGGATGAAAACCGTCGGCGAGCTGTTCGGGTCCGGGCAGATGCAGCTGCCGTTCGTGCTGCAGTCGGCCGAGGTCATGAAAGGCGCGGTCGCCCACCTGGAACCGCATATGGAGGCCACCGACGACAGCGGTAAGGGGCGCGTCGTCCTCGCCACGGTCAAGGGCGATGTGCACGATATCGGCAAGAACCTGGTGGACATCATCCTGTCCAACAACGGCTACGAGGTGGTGAACCTCGGCATCAAACAGCCCATCGCGACCATCCTCGACGCCGCCCTGGACAAGAAGGCCGATGTGATCGGCATGTCCGGGCTGCTCGTGAAATCCACCGTGGTGATGAAGGAGAACTTGGAGGAGCTCAACTCCCGCGGGGTCGCCGACCAGTTCCCGGTGCTGCTGGGCGGTGCCGCGCTCACCCGGTCGTATGTGGAGAACGACCTCACCGACGTCTACGAGGGCGAGGTGCACTACGCCCGCGACGCCTTCGAGGGCCTGCGGCTGATGGACGAGATCATGTCGCAGAAGCGCGGTGAAGGTCCCGATCCGGACAGTCCGGAGGCGGTGGCCGCGCGCGAGAAGGCGGCCGAACGCAAAGCGCGGCACCAGCGCTCACGCCGGATCGCCGAACAGCGGCGGGCGACCGAGACACCGGTCGAGGTGCCCGACCGATCGGATGTGGCCGCCGATCTGCCGGTCCCGGTGCCGCCGTTCTGGGGCACCCGGGTGATCAAAGGTCTCCCGGTGCACGAGTATTCCGGGTTGCTGGACGAACGAGCGCTGTTCCTCGGCCAGTGGGGGCTGCGCGGCCAGCGCGGCGGCGACGGCCCCAGCTACGAGGAACTGGTGGAATCCGACGGCCGGCCCCGCCTGCGGGCCTGGCTCGACGAGCTCAGTACCGCGGGAGTGCTTCAGCACGCCGCGGTGGTGTACGGCTATTTCCCGGCGGTGTCCGAGGGCGACGATGTCGTGGTGCTCACCGAACCGGAACCCGATGCGCCGCAGCGGCACCGGTTCACCTTCCCGCGCCAGCAGCGGGACCGGTTCCTGTGCGTCGCCGATTTCCTCCGCTCGCGCGAGCGTGCCCGCGAGACCGGGCAGGTGGACGTCCTGCCGTTCCAGCTGGTCACCATGGGTCAGCCGATCGCCGATTACGCCAACCGGCTCTTCGCCGACAACAACTACCGCGACTATCTGGAGGTGCACGGCATCGGGGTGCAGCTCACCGAGGCGCTCGCCGAGTACTGGCATCGGCGTATCCGCGAGGAACTCACCCTGGAGGGGCATGCGATCGCCGATTCCGATCCGGCCGATATCGTCGACTACTTCTCGCTCGGTTATCGCGGCGCCCGGTACTCGTTCGGGTACGGCGCGTGCCCGGATCTCGAGGACCGCGCCAAACTGGTGGATCTACTCGACGCCGGGCGACTCGGGGTGACGCTGTCGGAGGAACTGCAGCTGCATCCCGAGCAGTCCACGGACGCGTTCGTTCTCTTGCACCCGGAGGCGAAGTACTTCAATGTCTGACAGCGCGGATAAACCTGCGGGCAATGTGATTGTCATCACTCATGCGGTGGGTCGGCTGCTCCGAACCGCCGTCAGAGATCGAAAACGCAGGTGATCGGGGTGCGACGGGCTCGGTAAACCCCTACTGCCCGCGCGGCTTCCGGGTGCCGGAGCGTAGGATTTCCGGGAATTTCCGCTGAGGTTACCGCCGAATCAGAAGTCTCGACAATGTTGTCGGGGGGTTCGGTCGCGCCGGGCCGGAGCGGAACCGTAGGCAGCCGCCTGTGACGCGCGGAGTGCTGGAAGACTCGGCGGCGAACAGAAGGGGCCACGACAGAGATGACCAAGGATCGGCTGATCGCCGGACGGTATCGGCTCACGGATCCCATCGGCACCGGCGCCATGGGGGTGGTGTGGCGGGCACTCGATATCCGGCTCCAGCGCACCGTCGCGGTCAAGCAGGTGCTGCTCGGACCCAACCTGACCGAGCAGCAGACCTCGGAGGCGCGCAAACGCGCACTGCGCGAGGGCCGGATCGCCGCGCGCCTGCACCACCCCAATGCCATCTCGGTGTTCGATGTCGCCGAAGAGGACGGCCAGCCCTGGCTGGTCATGGAGTACATGAACGCGCCGAGCCTGGCGAGCCGGTTGAATCTCGACGGCACCATGAGCCCGCTCGAGGTCGCCGGACTCGGTGCCCAGGCGGCGGCCGCACTGGCGGCCGCGCACGACGCCGGAATCGTGCACCGCGATGTGAAACCGGCGAATCTGCTGGTGGGTGATGACGGCACGGTGAAGATCACCGATTTCGGAATCTCGCGTGCCACCGGCGATGTGACCGTCACGGCCACCGGGTTCCTGGCCGGCACCCCCGCGTATCTGGCCCCCGAGGTCGCCCGTGGTGAGCAGCCGATACCCGCCTCCGATGTGTTCGCGCTCGGATCCACGCTGTACCACGCGCATACCGGCCGCCCGCCCTTCGGCGACGGCGACAATCCGCTGGCGGTACTGCACGCGGTGGCCGGTGGACAGGTCGAACCGCCCGCCGGCGCCGGGGCCCTGGGGCCGGTGCTGATGCGCCTGCTGGCGACCGAGGTCGCCATCCGTCCCACCATGCACGAGGCGCAGGTCATGCTCGAGGAGGTGGCCGCCGGGCGAGCACCGGAACCGGTCGATCCGGTGGCCCCCGCCGCCACCAAGATCCTGCCCGCCGATGCGGCCGCGACCACCCCGCTGTCGCCGGACGCCGCTGCCGCAGCCCCGGTGCCGCCGCCGGGCGGCACCCCGCCGGCGTTCCGCGGTGCCCCGCCGCCCGCCGCGGCGGCCGTTCCGGCGGGTGCCCCCGCTCCGGCGCCGCAAACCGCACCGGCCCGCGGTGGTTCCGGGAACCGCACCAGGACGGCGCTGCTGGCGGGTGCCGCCGCATTGATCCTGGTGGTCGTCGCGGGATTGGTCCTCGCGAACTTCGCCGGCGGCGACGACCCCGACGATCCGGCGGCGCTCGGCCCGGACACCTCACAGGCACTCGCCTCCGAAGCCTCCGAATCGGATACGGAGACCACCGCCCGGTCGTCGACCACCACACCGTCGCCGACCACCACGGCGGAGACCGGTCCGCCCTCGGCGGCCCGCGTCGAACAGTTCGTCCGCGGGTACTACGGCCTGCTGCCCGGTAACCCGTCCGCTGCCTGGTCCCAGCTCTCGCCCGCATACCAGGCCACCACCGGCGGCTACGCCGAGTACACCCGCTTCTGGTCGACCATCTCCGCCGTCAGCATCGGCGCGGTGACGCCGTCGGGCACCGGCTCGGCCGTGGCCACCATCACCTACACGATGAGCAACGGTTCCGTGCAGTCGGAGAGCCGGTCGTTCCAGGTGGTACCGGAGGGGGGCCAGTTGGTGATCACCGCGTCCCAGCTGCAGTGAGCCGCCGCCCGAGACCTTCCCACCGGCCACGCGCCCGCGAGGGTCGGCCGGGGGTTCCGGGTCTCCCGGGCACAGACGATGTGACCGACCGCGACGAAAGGCCGTACATATGAACCGGGTTGCCGGAGTGCTGTGGGATATGGACGGCACCCTGCTCGATTCGGAGAAGCTCTGGGATATCGGGGTGCGGGAGCTGGCGCGGGAACTGGGCCGGGAGATGACCCAGGAGATCCGGCACGCCCTGATCGGGGCGTCCGGGGCGAACGCGCTGCGGATCATCTTCACCGAGCTCGGTCTGCCCCCGGAGCCCGAGGCCGTGGCGGCGGCCGGACATTTCCTGGAACAGCGCGTCACGGAACTGATGAGCGGGCCGATTCCGTGGCGGCCGGGCGCGGTGGAAGCGCTGGAGATGGTGCGTGCCGCGAGCCTGCCCACCGCGCTGGTGACCAACACCAAACGGTCCCTCACCGAGCTGGCGCTGGAGACCCTGGGCCGCGATCGCTTCGACGTCTCGGTCTGCGGTGACGAGGTTCCGCACGGGAAACCGGACCCGGCCGTGTATCTGCGGGCGGCAGAGCTACTCGGCCTCGAGCCCGGTGATTGTGTGGCCGTGGAGGATTCCGTCACCGGGGTGGCGGCCGCGACGGCCGCGGGGTGCGCGGTACTGGTGGTGCCGTGTGAGATCCCCGTCGAGGCGCACCCGTCCCGCGTGCACCGCGACAGTCTGATCGGGCTGTCGCACACCGACCTCGACGAGGTGTTGCGGACCTGCCGCGCGGTCGCCGCGGGCGATCCTTCCGTGTCCTGAACAGGTCACTTCCCCCCGGGCGGTATCCACAAATCTCGGATCGGCACGGGTTCTCACCACGGTCACGGCCGCGCTGTGCCGGGACGACGACGAACTACTCGTGTGCCCCCCGACCCTCGACGATGTACCGCCTGCTCGTCCTCCAGCAGGTACACGAATGTGCTCCCCACACGGTGCCGTTCGGGTCCGCGCGCCCGGACATCCGATGATGGGCTGCTTTTCGCGCCGTATCGGTCGCCAACGCTGTGATCAGGGACGAACAGCGGTCGCGAACGATGTTGTGGAACAACAAGACCGAACGGTCCGTGACCGGACTCACCTGCTGTCTCCGGCAAACCCCGGGCGTGTCGCAGACAGTCCGATAACAATGTCGCTATGGCCGCCACGGTGACCTTGAACGACATCGTCGACACATCCCGCTACCCGCTCGCGGAGCCCGATTCCCCCGGCCGGCGTGCCGCGGTGGCGGCGGCCCGGGCCGATCTCGCCGAGGACGGCTGCACCGTCCTGCGCGAGTTCATCCGGCCCGAACTGCACGCCCTGCTCGCCGAGCAGGGGCAGCGGATGGCGCCGCACGCCTACTATCGCACCGAGCGGGTCAACGCCTACAACATCCCGCTCGACAGCGCATTACCCGAAGGCCATCCCGGCCGGATCGTGTTCGAACGCGGTAACGCCTTCGTGCCGCGCGACCGCATCCCCGCCGACGCGCTCATCCACCGCCTGTACACCGATGTGCTGTTCCAGCGTTTCCTCGCCGACTGTTTCGGCCGGGACCGGCTGCACGAATTCGCCGACCCCTTGGCGGGGCTGGTTCTCAATGTGGTCTCCCCGGGGCAATCGCATCCCTGGCATTTCGATACCAACGAGTTCACCGTCAGCATGCTGACCGCCACCCCCGAGATGGGTGGCGTTTTCGAATACTGTCCCGGTATCCGTTCCCCGCAGGCCGAGAACCTGGCGGATGTGCACGCGGTCCTGACCGGATCGGGTGAACGTCTCATCCGGCGCCTCGTACTGCGCCCGGGCGATCTGCAACTCTTCCAGGGCCGCTTCTCGCTGCACCGGGTCTCCCCGGTGGCGGGCGCGGCCGCGCGGCATACGGCGATCTTCGCCTACAGCGACCGTCCCGGTGTCATCGGCACCGTGGAACGCACCCGTCAACTGTTCGGACGGGTGCTCCCCGATCATCTCGCCGCGGCCGACGCCGTCCGGGGTGACCGGCTGCTCGATTGACCGGACGCGATCGAGTGGATACCGCCCGAGGAGAGGAACACACCGTGCCAGTTCCGTTGCACACCACCGGGAAAGCATCCTTCGACGACATCTACTCGAGGCCCGACCCACGCGACTACTACGCGCGGATGTCGGAGCTGGGCTATCGCATTCCGGAACTGGCGAAACCGCATCTGTGGCGGCAGATCGCCGAATGCGCCGCGGCCCGGGGGGCCGCACCCGGCGTGCTGGATATCGGCTGCTCCTACGGCGTGAACGCGGCCCTGCTGCGCTGGGATACCACCCTCGCCGAGCTGGCCGGATGGTATGCGGACGGCGACATGGATACGGACGAGCTGATCGCGCGGGACCGCGCCCGGCCGGCCGGCGCCCACGCGCTGCCCGGGGTGCGGTTCCTCGGTATGGATGCCTCCGCGCCCGCACTGGACTACGCGCGCGCGGCGGGGTTGCTCGACGCCGTGGTGCACGCCGACCTCGAGGCCACCGACCCCAGCGACGAACAACGCGCGATCCTCGCCTCGGCGGACCTGGTCGTCTCGACCGGCTGTATCGGATATGTCACCGAGAAGACAATCGTGCGCATCGCCACGGCCCATCCCGACCGGCGCCCCTGGATGGCCCATTTCGTGCTGCGTATGTACGGTTTCGAACCCATCGAGGCGGAGCTGGCCGCCCTGGGTTACCGCACCGAGCGGATGCCCGGCGAGTTCGCCCAGCGCAGGTTCGCCTCGGCGGCCGAGCAGGAGCAGGTGCTGAGTACGCTGGCCGGTAACGGCATCGATACCACCGGCCTGGAGAACGACGGTTGGCTGTATGCCAATCTCTATGTGTCCCGGCCACTTTCGGCGCCCGAATCCATGGCTTGACGCCGGGCGAACCCGACGACCGACAACCGAACCGGAGAACGACTTGACCGAACCCACCTTCGCCGCCGAGGATCAGCTCCCGAGGGTCCCGTTGCCGACCCTCGAGGACAGTTGCGCGCGTTTCGTCCAGTGGTGTACCCCGCTGCTGACCACCGAGCAGCTCGCCGCCACCGAGGCGGCCGTGGCGGATCTGCTACGCCCCGGCGGCCCCGGCCGCGTGCTGCACGCCGCGCTGCGCGAATACGACGAGACCCCGGGCGTGGGCAGCTGGCTCGACCGGTTCTGGCCCTCGCGCTACCTGGGCCGGCGGGACCGGATCGCGTTGAACGCCAACTTCTTCTTCCTGTTCCGTGACGATACGGCGCTGGCGAGTTCCACCGCGGCCGGCCAGGCCGAACACGCCGCCGCGCTGGTCGCCGCCGCGGTCGACTACAAGCTGGCCCTGGACCGGGAGGAGATCCCGCCGATCACCCAGCGCGGGCAGCGCCTGTCCATGTGGCAGAACAAGTACTTGTTCTCCGAGACCCGGATTCCCGGCCTCGAGCAGGACACCGTGCGGGTGCCCTACAGCGAGGCCGAACCCGGCCCGTCCACCGCCCGGCATATCCTCGTACTGCACCGCGGAGCCATGTTCCGGCTGGATGTTCTCGGGCCCGACGGCGACCCGTACGCCTTCGAGGACGTGACCGCGGGTCTGCGCACGATCCTGAAATCGGCCACCGAGCCGGCCCCGGCGGGGACCTCGGTGGGACAGCTGACCACCGCGGCGCGCGCCGACTGGGCCCGCGCCCGCGCCCGGCTGCTGACCGACCCGCACAATGCCGAAGCGCTCGACACCATCGAAACGGCGCTGTTCGCCGTCTGCCTCGAGGATTTCGCCCCGCGCGACGACCTGCACGCCGCCGACACGCTACTGCACGGTGACAGCGCCAACCGGTGGTTCGACAAGTCGATCTCGTTCATCGTCTTCGCCGACGGCCGGGCCGGGATCAATGTCGAACACTGCGGCTTGGACGGCACCACGATCCTGTCCTTCGTCGATACCCTGCTGGAGACCCCCGTCGGCGAACATCTCCAGCGGTCCGGGGCGCGGGAGCAGGGGCTGCCGCCGGCCGAGCCGATCGAGTTCCGACTCGACGCGGAGCAGCAGGCCGAAGTGGTCGCGGCCGGGTCGGCGTTCGGGCAGTACGCCGCGGACAATGCCACCACGGTGGTCTCGTTCACCGATTTCGGCACCGCCCGGGCCAAACAGCTCGGTATCTCCCCGGACGCGTTCGCTCAGCTCAGCTACCAGCTGGCGCACCGGCGCAGTAAAGGCGTCACCGGCGCCACCTACGAATCCATCGCCACCAGGCAGTACCGCAACGGCCGCACCGAGGCGATGCGGGTGGTGACCCCGGAGATGGTGACTTTCGCCGACACCATGACGGACCCGACGGCCGATAACGCCGCGAAACTGGCCGCCGCCCGCGCCGCCGCCACCGCGCATGTGGAACGGGCGAAACAGTGCCAGTCCGGTGCGGCGCCGGAACAGCATCTGTGGGAACTCGAATGGATCCAGCGGCGCCGCGGCGCCGAACTCGGCGTCACCGACCCGATTCCGCTGTACTCCAGCCCCGGCTGGACCGTCCTGCGCGACGACTATCTGAGCACCAGCTCCGCGCCGTCGGTGAACATCAGCTACTTCGGTTTCGGGTCCACCAGCCCGAAATGCATCGGTATCGCCTACGTACTGCTGCCCGACCGGTGGAATCTTTACCTGGCCACCCCGGCGGCTGTCGCCGATCGGATGCACGCGTTCGCCGGGCACCTGCGCACCGCCGTCGCCGAACTGGAGGCGCTGCTCTCCGGAGCATGAGCGAGTCGGGCCCGGAGGCGGTAGCGCAGTGTGACCACGTAGGGCCCTCGCTCATGCGCGATAGGCACAGCATGAGCGAGTCGGGCCCGGAGGCGGTAGCGCAGTGTGACCACGTAGGGGCCCTCGCTCATGCGCGATAGGCACAGCATGAGCGGTACTCGCCGGTCGCCCGAGTGGGTGCCACGACACAGTGGCGCCCACTCGGGCGGAGTCGTGTGGCGGTGGTCTGAAACAATGACCTGCCGTGAAGACTTTCGAGGCCCTGTTCGCCGAGCTCCAGGATCGCGCAGCCACCCGCCCCGCCGGGTCGGGCACCGTCGCCGCGCTGGACGCGGGCGTCCATACCCAGGGCAAGAAGGTGCTGGAGGAGGCCGGTGAGGTGTGGCTGGCCGCCGAACACGAGGGCGACGAGGCGCTCGCCGAGGAGATCTCCCAGCTCCTCTACTGGGTGCAGGTTCTGATGGTGGGCCGCGGGCTGCGGCTGGAGGACGTCTACCGACATCTGTAGACGCCCCGACCGTTCCTCCGACCGAAAGGACCATCATGTTGCGCGTCGCAGTACCCAACAAGGGCGCACTCTCCGAATCCGCGGTCGCCATCCTCACCGAGGCCGGCTACCGTAAACGCACCGACTCCCGCGATCTCACCGTGCTCGATCCGGCCAACCAGGTGGAGTTCTTCTTCCTGCGGCCCAAGGACATCGCCATCTACGTAGGTTCCGGCGAACTCGACCTGGGGATCACCGGCCGCGATCTGTCACTGGATTCGGGCGCACCCGTGCACGAGCGGCTCTCGCTCGGCTTCGGCGGTTCGACTTTCCGCTACGCCGCCCCGCAGGGCCAGGATTGGAAGGTCGAGGATCTGCAGGACAAGCGGATCGCCACCTCCTACCCCAACCTGGTGCTGGCGGATCTGGCGCGCCGCGGGATCGAAGCCGAGGTGATCCGGCTGGACGGGGCCGTCGAGATCTCCATCCAGCTCGGGGTGGCCGATGCGATCGCCGATGTGGTCGGCTCCGGCCGCACCCTGCGCCAGCACAATTTGGTCGCCTTCGGTGAATCGCTGTGCGATTCGGAGGCCGTGCTGATCGAACGAGCCGGGTCCGACCAGCGCGACCGGGCGCGTAACCAGCTGATCGCCAGGGTCAAGGGCGTGGTGTTCGCTCAGCAATACCTGATGCTCGATTACGACTGCCCGAAGAACCTGCTGGAACGTGCCGCCGAGCTCACCCCGGGCCTGGAATCCCCGACGGTCGCCCCGCTGGCCGACCCCGGCTGGGTCGCGGTCCGGGCGCTGGTGCCGCGGAGGCAGGGTAACGAGCTGATGGATCAGCTGGCGGAACTGGGCGCGCGGGCCATCCTGGCCACCGATATCCGCTCCTGCCGCGCTTTCTGAATCAGCGGGCGTAGGGACGGTCTGTTCCGACTCGGCGCCGAGGCCCGACTCGGCGCCGAGCGCCCGTGATGTGTGTTGTGGGCTGTCACCTTGCGTGAGCGGCATAACCCCGGACCTCCCTACCCAGCCCGAATCAGCGCTGTGCCGGTTCTCCGTCCCGGTCCTGGCACATGTCGGCGACTGCTCGTACGGCGGCGACCACTGAGGTCTCGGCCCGCCCCGATTCTGAACTGACGGGGTGAAGGAGCGCAGTGACCGAGCGTGTGCAGCCGACCATCCATGGATCGGTGACCATTGAGCACTTACAGTGCTGTGAGCCTCCCCGGACTGGTCGAGGAGCACGACAGCCTGCACCTTCTGTCTATTCCGGATGGTCTACCTCAGTGGTCGGGGCCCGCCCCCGATTCTGGACCGACGCAGCGACTGAGCGGAGGAGGGAAGAATCGGGGTCACAGTGCCCCGACCCGCGCGCCGGAGGCGCGCAAATGAACACAGTCTCAATCCGATACCGATTCGGCGAAGGATTCGGCCGGGGGTTCGTCGTCCGCGGGCCAGCCGGGGTAGGACGGGGGCGTGCCGTCGAATGCCGGGCACAGGCTTTTGTAGGCGCAGTAATCACACAGCCAACTCGGATTCGGCGGAAAATCTCCGGTCCGGCCCGCTGCGCGCACCGCGTCCCACAGGGCGGTGAGGGTGCGTTCGAAGCGGAGTAGTTCGTCCTCGTCGGGGGTGTAGGTGAGCAGTTCGGCGTCGGCCAGGTAGATCAACCGCAGCTGGGTGGGAACCACGCCGCGGGTGCGCAGCAGCATCAGCGCGTAGAACTTCAACTGGAACAGCGCCCGCGTCTCCTGGGTGGGCCCCGGCGCCCGGCCGGTCTTGTAGTCCACCACCCGCAGTTCGCCGCTGGGTGCCACGTCGATGCGGTCCACGAAACCGCGAAGCGGGGCGCCGTCGGGCAGGTGGACCTCGAGCCGGGTCTCGCAGGATTCGGGATCGAACCGGCGGGGGTCCTCGAGCCGGTAGTAGGTACGCACCAGGGCGCGGACCTCGTCGAGGAAGGGCGCGACGGCGAGGCCGGTGGCGAGGAGTTCGGCCGCTTCGGGGCGTTCGGCCAGCACCCGGGTCCAGGCCGGTTCGGCCAGCGTGCTCGCGCGGTCGGGATCACGTTCGGCGGCCGGCAGGGCATAGAGATCTTCGAGAACGGCGTGTACGACGGTGCCGCGCACCGCCTGGCGGGTCGGCGGCTCGGGAATGCGATCGATGGTGCGGAGCCGGTACTTCAGCGGGCACTGTTTGAAATCGGCTGCGCGCGAAGGGGACAACGCCGGTCGGGCGGAGGCGGGTGCCGGTTCGAGGCCGGAACCGGCCGGGGGCGTGCTCGGTGGCGCTGACATACCTGGCAGGCTATCCGGCGGCACCGACACGGTGCCGCGCCCGGTGATCGTCCCGGGCGCAGTCCTCATCGGGAACGGAGATCCATGACGGCCAGACGGACCGGGCCATTCGTCGTCGGCGACCGCGTGCAGCTGACCGACGCCAAGGGCAGGCTGTACACGGTGCTGCTGGAACCGGGTAAACAGTTCCACACCCACCGCGGCGCCATCGCCCACGACGACCTGATCGGCGCCGACGAGGGCACCCTCGCGCATTCCAACAACGGCACGCCGTATCTGGCCCTGCGCCCGCTGCTGACCGACTACGTGATGTCCATGCCGCGCGGGGCGGCGGTGATCTACCCCAAGGACGCCGCGCAGATCGTGCACGAGGGCGATATGTTCCCCGGTGCCCGGGTGCTGGAGGCGGGGGCGGGGTCGGGCGCGCTGACCTGCTCGCTGCTGCGCGCGGTGGGATCGGACGGGGCGGTCGTGTCCTACGAGATCCGCGAGGATCACGCCGAGCACGCCGTCCGCAATGTGGAGCGCTTCTTCGGCGAACGGCCTGCGAACTGGCAGCTCACCGTCGGCGATGTGGCCGATTACGAGGGGGAGCGGGTGGACCGCGTGGTGCTGGACATGCTGGCGCCGTGGGACGCGCTACCGGCCGTATCGCGGGCCATCGTGCCCGGCGGGGTGCTGATGGTCTACGTCGCGACGGTGACCCAGCTCTCCCGGTTGGTGGAGGCCCTGCGTGAGCAGCAGTGCTGGACCGAACCGCGGTCCTGGGAGTCGATGGTGCGCGGCTGGCACGTGGTGGGCCTGGCGGTGCGTCCCGAGCACCGGATGCAGGGCCATACGGCCTTTCTGGTGAGCGCGCGGCGGCTCGCCGAGGGAGTGGTCACCCCGAAACCGCAGCGCCGGCCGTCGAAGGGCTGAGCGGGCGCTACGGACGGTCGCGGGACCACGGGGCCGGATCACCGGCTCCCGTGGCCCCGTCGTGGTCAGGCGGGGGAGCAGGGGAGCTGCGCGAACCCGAACAGCACACAGGCGCTCGCGTCCGACAGCTTCCAGGTGCCGTCCTCGTATTCCCAGGTCAGCGGCATGGGCGGTGCGCTCTGACCGGAGGGACTGGTGATGGTGGTCCGGCCGGTGGCGGTATCGCCGTCGACGGTGACCTCGTCGACCTGGTAGCTGATCCCGCGATAGGTCTGCAGGGCGGCATTGAGCTTCTCGAGCATGTCCCGCCGGTTCTCGCCGTCGTCGATCAGCTTCACCTTCTCGTCCACCGGGATATCCGGGTTGGTGATCTGCTCGAGGCCGGCCTGTAGGCTCGCCGCGGTGGGCGCGGGCGCGGTCTCACCGTGATCGTCATCGTGGTCGTGCGCCGCGGCGCTGGTGGAGACCGCGACACTGCTGGCGGCGGCGGTATCGCCGCCGTCGTCGGACCCGCAGGCCGTGAGGCCCAGCGCCAGGGCGGCGGCCGCGGCGGTAGCCGCCGCGACGCGGGACAATCGCCGTGTCCGTGCGGGAAGTTGCATATCTGGCAACCTTTCGGCTAGTCGGTGAGCGTGCCCACCATTGTTGGGTTAGGGGAGGCTAACATGGTGTGACCTGCAGAGGGCCGCGGACCAGATGTGATCACGACGAAATCGTGTCGGACAGCGCAAACGGGCCGCGCCCGGTAGCGTTGATAGACCGGGACTGGGAGGAGCAGCACATGAGCCCCATCGAGAATTCGGATTCGGCGGCCTGGAGAGAACTCGAGGCAGTACGCGCCGAAGCGGCTGCACTCCGGAGGCAACTCGCCGACTCACCGGATCGCACACGGGAATTGGAAGCCCGTATCGATTCGCTGACCATTCGCAACACCAAGCTGATGGATACCCTGAAAGAAGCGCGGCAGCAGCTCGTCGCGTTGCGTGAGGAGGTCGACCGGCTCGGTCAGCCACCGAGCGGTTACGGGATTCTGATCGGGGTGTACGAGGATCAGACCGTCGACGTCTTCACCTCCGGCCGCAAGATGCGATTGACCTGCTCGCCGAACATCGAGACCACGACCCTGGCCTACGGCCAGACCGTCCGCCTCAACGAGGCGCTGACGGTGGTCGAGGCCGGCATGTTCGACGCGATCGGGGAGATCGGCACGCTGCGGGAGATCCTCGACGGAGGCCGCCGCGCGCTGGTCGTCGGGCATGCCGACGAGGAGCGGGTGGTCTGGCTGTCCGGTCCACTGGCCAAACTCGCCGACGCCGATGATCTGGCCGATCCGGACTCACCGATCCGCAAGCTGCGGCCCGGTGACTCCCTGCTGGTCGATACGAAGGCCGGGTTCGCGTTCGAACGCATCCCCAAGGCCGAGGTCGAGGATCTGGTGCTGGAAGAGGTTCCCGACGTCGGATACGAGGACATCGGTGGTCTCGGGCGCCAGATCGAGCAGATCCGCGACGCCGTGGAGCTGCCGTTCCTGCACAAGGATCTCTTCCGCGAGTACGCGCTGCGCCCACCCAAGGGTGTGCTGCTCTACGGTCCGCCCGGCTGCGGTAAGACGCTGATCGCCAAGGCGGTGGCGAACTCGCTGGCCAAGAAGATCGCCGAGGCCCGTGGCGAGGATGCCAAGGAGGCGAAGTCCTACTTCCTGAACATCAAGGGTCCCGAGCTGCTGAACAAGTTCGTCGGTGAGACCGAACGCCATATCCGGATCATCTTCCAGCGGGCCCGGGAGAAGGCGTCGGAAGGGACGCCGGTGATCGTGTTCTTCGATGAGATGGACTCGATCTTCCGCACCCGTGGTTCCGGTGTCTCCTCGGATGTGGAGACCACGGTGGTACCGCAGCTGCTGAGCGAGATCGACGGTGTGGAAGGGCTGGAGAACGTCATCGTCATCGGCGCCTCCAACCGTGAGGACATGATCGATCCCGCGATTCTGCGGCCCGGCCGCCTGGACGTGAAGATCAAGATCGAGCGGCCGGACGCCGAATCCGCGCAGGACATCTTCTCGAAGTACCTCACCGAGGGGCTGCCGCTGCACGCCGACGATCTGGAGGAGTTCAAGGGCGACAAGGTGGCCTGCGTCCGCGCGATGATCGAGCGGGTGGTGGACCGGATGTACGCCGAGAGCGAGGACAACCGCTTCCTGGAGGTCACCTACGCCAACGGCGACAAGGAGGTCCTGTACTTCAAGGACTTCAACTCCGGCGCCATGATCCAGAACATCGTGGACCGGTCCAAGAAGTACGCCATCAAGGCGGTGCTCGACACCGGTAACCCGGGTCTGCGGATCCAGCATCTCTACGATTCGATCGTGGACGAGTTCTCCGAGAACGAGGACCTGCCCAACACCACGAATCCGGATGACTGGGCCCGTATCTCGGGTAAGAAGGGCGAGCGGATCGTCTACATCCGCACACTGGTCACCGGGAAGAACGCCAGTGCCAGCCGGGCGATCGACACCGAGTCGAACACCGGCCAGTACCTGTAACCGGCACCGACACCGAGGCCGCGCTCCCGTGGGGGCGCGGCCTCGGTCGTTGCCGGGGTCCATCTCGCGGCGTACGCGGGTACACCGTGTGTCCGACGGGATTCCACCGATAGGTGGACGCCGGAGGGGTGCGGTCGCGGATATGTTCCGAGGGCCAGGTATCACGAAACCCAGGAGTACCTCCGTGACCACGATGACCGATTCCGTCCCGCCACGGCCCGATGCGTATGCCGACCGTCCCTTCGCCACCGCCCCCGTACTCGGTGTGGCCGCCGTGGCGGCCGTCGTCCTGTTGCTCTCGGCGACCCGATACGGCTATTTCGGCGACGAACTGTACTTCCTGGCCGCGGGTCGGCGGCTGTCGTTCGGCTACGCCGATCAGGGCCCGGTACTGCCCCTGCTCGCGGCGCTGGGGGATAGCGTCGCCCCGGGTTCGCTGCTGGTGCTGCGGTTGCCCGCGATCCTCCTGACGGTGGCCGCGATCGTGGTCGCCGCACTCGTCGCGCGGGAGTTCGGTGGCGGTCGCGGCGCCCAGGTTCTGACTGCCGTCGGCTACGCGACCTCGCCGTTCCTGCTCATGCAGGCCAAGAATCTGTCCACCAACGCGATCGACTCCGCCCTGTGGGTACTGATCGCCTGGCTGGTGGTGCGCTGGGTGCGGACCCGCCGCGACGGGCTGCTGTTCGCCGCCACCCTCGTCACCGCGCTGGATATGCAGGTCAAATGGCTGATCCCCTTCTTCTGGCTCGCGGTGGTGGCGAGTTCACTGGTCTTCGGTCCACGGGAGTTGGTGCGCCGACCGCTGCTCTGGGTGGGCGGGCTGGTCGTGCTGCTGGTCTCGGTCCCCGCCCTGCTCTGGCAGGCCCGGCACGGGTGGCCCCAGCTGGGCCTGGGTGCGGTGGTGCGCGCGGAACAGCAGTACTCCGGCGGCCCGATGGCCTTCATACCCTTGGCCGTGCTGCTCGCGGGAGCGCTGGGCGCGGTGCTGCTGTGCTACGGCCTGTGGGCGCTGCTGCGGCACGAATCGCTGCGCCCGTACCGTTTCCTCGGTGTGGCCACGGTGCTGCTGCTCGTGGTGTTCCTCGTCTCCGGTGGTCGTGTCTACTATCTGGCCGGGATGTACGGCGTGGTCTTCGCGGCCGGTGCGGTCGCCCTGGCGGCGGCGGTGCGGCGGGTCGGATCGGCCCGTCGGCGGGCGCTCCTCGGCTCGGGCGCGGCGGTGGTAGCGGTATCGCTCGCCCTGATCGCCGGCTCCACACCCTGGCGGGAACCCGACGCGATCGACCCGCCCGCGAACGATACCGAGGCCGCGTTGAACATCGGGTTGTACGGCGAATTCGGCTGGACCGAACTGGCGGACGCGGTGGTGACGGCCTACCGCTCGCTGCCCGCGGCCGAACAGGCTCGATCGGCGGTGATCACGGAAAGCTACTGGCAGGCAGGTGCATTGGATCAGCTGGCGCGGACGGAATTGCCGCAGGTGCACAGTCCCTCGCGCGGTTTCGGATATTTCGGCGCGCCCGCCGAATCGGCCACCACCCTGGTGTGTGTCGGCGGCGACGAGCACCTGTTGCGCGCGCAGTTCGCCACCCTCGAACCGATCGGCCACGTCGACACCCGGCTCGGCTTCCTGGGCAACACCCGCGATGTCACGCTCTGGAAATGCGCGCAGCCCCGGCGGGCGTGGTCGCAGGTGTGGCCGGAATGGATGCACCTGTAGCGGGCTACGCTCACCCTCATGAGCACTCCGGAGACCGAGATCTGGCATAACCCGCGCTGCAGCAAGAGCCGGGCCGCCGTGGCCCATCTGGACGCCGCCGGCATCGAGTATTCGGTCCGCCGGTACCTCGACGAGCCGCCCACCGTCGCGGAACTCCGTGCGGCACTCGACCGGCTCGGCGCGCAACCCTGGGATATCACCCGCACCGGTGAGGATATCGCGAAGGAACTGGGTATGGCCGCGTGGGGCCGGACCGAGGCGGACCGGGACCGCTGGCTCGCGGCGCTGACCGAGCATCCGCGGCTGATCCAGCGTCCGCTCGTGTTCACCGCCGGGCGTGGGGTCATCGCCCGGGACGCGGAAGCTCTGGATTCGCTGGGCTGAGTCCGCGGCGGTTCGCCGGGGTGTAGCGCTAACGTTGGCGGACTCTCACCCGCGGTGGCGGTAGTGTCGGCTCATGAAAGTTGAACTGCGGCACAACCCGTCGTCGACGGTTGCCCGGTGTGTCCTCGCGGGCGGTGAGCCGGTCCGCGTGGAATCCGGTGCCATGGTGGCGCATTCGGCAGGAGTCGGCCTGGAGGCCAAGGCCGAGGGCGGCGTCCTGGCCGGTATGAGACGGTTGATGTTGTCGGGTGAATCGTTTTTCGTCTCCACCTTCACCGCGCCGCAGCAGGGCGGCTGGGTGGATGTGGCGCCTTCGCTGCCCGGGGACATGCTCGCACTGCAGATCGCTCCGGACCGGCCGTATTTCATCAGCCGCGGCGGCTGGATCGCCAATTCGACCGGCGTCCAGGTGGAGAGCAAATGGGGTGGTTTCGCCAATCTGTTCGGCGGTGAGGGCGGCTTCGGCCTGCGCGCCTCGGGCCAGGGCGAAGTCGTGGTCGGCGTATTCGGAGCCATCGATGTCATCGATCTGGCGCCCGGCGAGCCGGTCACCATCGATACCGGGCATGTGGTCGCCTACGATCTGTCGATCCGGTTCACCATCCGGCGCGCGGTCTCCGGTCGCTCTCTCCAGTCGCTCAAATCCGGTGAAGGCCTGGTCTTCGACTTCGTCGGTCCCGGCCGGGTCCTGCTGCAGACGCGCAACCCCAGCGCCTTCGCCTCCTGGACGGCCTCGGTTTCCTCCGGGTAGGCGTACCGCCGCCTCCGCGCCGGCCAGGTGCTTTCCGGGCGAACTCCGCGCTCGCTCCGGCCGTGCGCTCTGTGCGTACCGCGACCCTCGCTCCGGCCGTGTGTCGTCCGCGTGGCTTCGCGTCGGCGCCGGCCGGGCGCGGGCTGCCGAGGGGGCTCGCCGATCGCGCCGATCCGGGTACCTCCGCATTCGCTCGGTCCGTGTGCGTCCGGGTGTGACCTTCGCGTCCGGCCTGGCGCGGATCGCGGTGGTTTCGCCGCCCGCATCCGCCGGGCGGTGCGGTCGCCCCCCGGCCGACCGCACCGCGCCGTTCATTCGTTCGGCGCGACCACCGTGTAGCGCACGCAGGCGAATTCCCCGTTGCCGGCCACCTCGTCGACCCGCAGCTCCAGCCGGCGTGGCAGCAGCGGTGCGCCGGCGCCCAGGGTCACCGGCGCGATCGAGACGATCACCTCGTCGAGCAGGCCGCGATCGGCGAACTGTCCCGCCAGTTCGCCGCCGCCGACGACCCACAGGTTCTTACCGGCCGCCGCCTCGGTCATCGACTTGTGGACGAGTTCGACCGGATCCTGGGTGAATCGCACATCGCCATCGGTGCGCGGGGCGAATTCGCGATGGGTGCAGACCCAGGTCGCTACCTCGTAGGGCCAGGGTCGCCCGGCCTCGTTGTCGAGCAGCCACTGGTAGGTGTTGGCGCCCATGACGATCGCGCCGACACCGGCCATGAACTCGGTCATTCCCATGGGGCCGTTGTCGTTGTCGGCCTCCCGGGACAGCAGCCAGTCCAGCGAGTGGTCGGGGGTGGCGATGAAGCCGTCGAGGCTGGTCGCCGTGTAGTAGATGGTCCGGGGTCCGGTCGCCGGGGTGGTCATTCACTCTCTCCTTCGCAGCCAGTCGATCGGGTCGCCCCATCCGACGGGATCATCGGGTGCGGTACCGCGTATCCAGTACCGCACCAGCTGGCGGCGATACGCGGAGTAGGTGAGCACATGCGCGACCACGCTGCCGAGGACGAAACTCTCCGGCGGCTCGCACAGCGCATCGATCAGGGTGTCGCCCCAGCCGCCGCGCCGATCGATCTCGCGGACCGTATCCAGCCACCGCGGACCCACCTCGTCGAGGCGGGCCGCGAGCGCGGGCGGGTCGTCGCCGCCGGCTACCGGCGTGTCGGCGCCTTCGATCGAGGCCAGCCAGCACTCCTTGCTGCGGATCAGATGGTGCAATACCGCGGCGACCGAGTCCTCGGGACCGTCCCAGGGCAGCACGGTCCCGGTGCTGCCCCGGGGCCGCCGGTACTGTTCCTCGGTCAATCCGGCGGCCGCCTTCACCAGGAGGGCGGTGTCCTCGAGGTCGTGGTGCAGCAGCAGCGCGGTCGGGTCCATATCGGATCGTCCTCTCGGTTCACCCTCCACCCACAGCGACATGGGCGGGTGGAAGTGGATGCCGTTCGCCGCGGGCAGCCAGCGCGGTGTCCGGCCCGTCAGCGGCGGGGTCGCACTCGGCGGGTGACCGAACGCACGGGTGAACGCCCTGCTGAACCCTTCCACCGTGTCGTAGCCCGCGGCGAAGGCCACCTCGGTGACCGCCGCGCCGCCGCCGAGTTGCCAGCACGCGCGCTCGAGCAGCACGCGCCGCCGCAGGCCCACCGGGGACTCGCCGGTTCCGCGGCTGAACTGCCGTGCGAAGTGATACCGCGAGCTGTACGCGTCGGCGGCCATCTGCCCGAGCGTGGTGTTGTCTTCGTCGAGAACGGCGTCGAGCAGTTCCCGCAGTCGGTCCCGTCGGTTGTTCACCCGTCGAGTCTGACGGATCGGCCGGCCGGTGCGCTTGACCGATCTTGCGCAGACGGCCGGTGTCGCCGGCCGGAGCCGCGCCGACGCTCAGCGGTCGCTGCGGCGCTCCAGGCCCTTGCGGTCGTAGAGGATCGTGAAGACGAGCCCCAGCACCAGCCCGATGGCCAGCCCGGCCAGGCTCATCCAGACCCCGCGCGCCAGTCCGGGGTTGCCGTGTGCGTCGAAGTACAGGATGGCGCGGATGCCCAGGTAGATCTGGTGCATGGGTTCGAAGGCGGCCAACCAGGCCATGTAGTGCGGGGTGGCCTCCAGCGGGATGGTGGCGCCCGCCGAGGGCAGCCCGAGCACGATGAACAGGATCAGGTTGATCAGCAGCCCCGCCGAGCCGAACACCGCGAGTACGGACAGTGCCGTCACCCCGACCGCGAGGATCGCCAGGGTGCCGAAGAGGAACAGCGCCAGGCCGTGTTCGAGCGGTACGTCCAGCAGGGTGGCGATACCGACGAACAACCCGGAGGCGATCGGGGCCACCACGGCCATCACCCCCCACTTCAGCAGCAGGGTGCGGGCCCGGGAATGCGGCGAGGTCGGATGGTGGACGAACCACGGCCCATATTCGGTGGGGACGAAACCGAGCGCCGAATCCACCATGGTGTGCACGATCATGGCGCCGGTGAAACCGGCCAGCACCACCAGCAGGGTGTAGAAGAACGCGGACAGGCCCTGCCCGGTCCCTTCCGGAAGCGGCCGGTACTGCTCGATGAGCACATCGATCGGTTCGGCCAGTATCAGCCTGGACGCGCCGGAGACCTGGGTGCCGCCACCTGGGCCGGAACTCAGCTCGCTGTCGACAGTTGCGGTGAGTTGTCTGCCGACCTCGGCGTTCACCTGGGTGAGCGCCTGCCGGGCGATGAGCTGGGTGATCTGGGTGGCGAAGGTCCCGGTACGCGGATTGGTCACCACGGTGATCACCGGCTGCTGGATATCGCCGGGCACCACACTGCCCGCACCGAGGATCGACAGTCGTTTGGACAGATCGCTGGGCAGGATGATCGCGCCGTAGACCTCGCCGTTGTCGAGCAGGCGCTGGGCCTCACCGATACCGGTCACGCGCAGATCCACCTTGTCGGCCGGGACACGCTCGGTGAGCGCCGCGGTGATCTGATCACCGATATCGATCTGCTGTCCATCGCGGATATCGCCGTCGTCCTGGTTCACCAGCGCGATCGGGAAATCATGCAGATTCTCTTCCGGGTTGACGACGTAGCCCAGATACATCGTCGACAACAGTGCCATCAGCAGCGTGACCACCACGATCGGACCGGCCCAGATACGGATACGGCGCCGCACCCGGGCGCGGGTGTCGGTATCGCCCGTCTCGTCCGGTACGGCGTGTGCGCCCGGGTCGTCGCCGGTGCTGTCGGTCCCCATCGCGTCCTCCGTCGAAGCTGCGCGTCCGGCCCTGGTGTGCGGGCCGGGCGTCTGCCGGTACGGCCGGGTCAATGGTGGCAGCTACCCGGGCGCGCAGTGGTACCGCGACCGGGTGTGTCTGCTCACTGTGGCGGGCGTATCAGCGCAGCGCAGCGGCTATGCCCGATTCAGCAGCCGGTAGCTCGAATGCCACAGCCACTCCACCGGACCGCGTGCGAACCGGCGCAGCCAGCAGTGCGCGAACAGCGCGATCACCGTGCATACGGTCACATAGACGACGACGGTGAAAGGTACCCGGGACTCCGGCGCGAACCGCGCGGCCAGCCCGAACCCCCAGCCGTAACACAGGATCGACGCCACCAGGTTCTGCAGGATATAGCAGCTCAGCGCGGCCCGGCCGATCTCGCTCAGCCGGCGTCCGGCGAAGCCGGTGTGGGAGCGGCGCGCATAGAACTCCGCGACCAGCGCGAGAATGCCCAGCGAGACCACCGGCGCCACGACGTAGCGGGTGATCAGTACCAGATCGCCCCCGCCGGCCAGTCCGGCGAGCAGGTCGACCGGCGCGGCCACGCCGAAGCCCAGAAACAGGAGCCGGCGCCGCAGTCGCGCCCCCTCGGGCCGGAACACACCGGCGTGGAACAGGCGAGCGCCCACCAGGAACAGCACGACGGACAGCGGCAGGATGACGATCGCTTCGGCGCGGAACGCCAGTGCGTGCTCGGCCCGGAACAGCACCAGATCCCAGAACGAGCCGTCGGCGTACGGGTTGGGGTCCAGCGGTGCCCGCTCGCGCGGCGCGGAAGGCTCCGCCAAGACCAGCGAGACGACGTAGAGCGCGATCAAGGTGAGGTGCACGCCGAGCATCGTGTAGAGCCACCGGCCCTGTGCCCGCCCACTGCGGGTGAGCAGGAACGCGACGACCGCCGCCGTCACGGCATACCCCATGAGCACGTCGAACTCGGCGATCAGGAGGAAATTGAGCAGGCCGTCGAGGAACAGCAGTGCGGCGCGCCAGGGGTACCCGCCCGGCCAGGGGCGCCCGGCTCGGCGGGCCGAGCGCTGCTGGATGGCCAGGCCGATACCGAACATCACCGTCAGCAGCCCCAGGAATTTGCCCTGGGCCAGTTGTTGGAGCACCTTCTCGGCCCACATCCAACCGTCGGTGGGGGACATCGAGATCCGGTGCAGATATCCGCTCAGGCCCTCGGGGTCGGTCAGGATCCAGACATTCGTGCCCAGCGTGCCCAGGATGGCGATTCCGCGCAGCACATCCAGGGCCGCGAGCCGGGACGGGCGCGGCGGATTCGGTCCGGGGACGAGCGGGTCGGCGACGGTGCGGGTCATGGTCAGAGCATGTGGTCGCGGGCTACGCCGCGGCATCGGCCGGAAGTACCACTCGACGGATGATTCGCCGTCCTTCGCCTACGCTCGAACTCATGCAGCGCATCATCGGTATCGAGGTCGAATACGGGATCTCCACCCCCACCGAGCCGTCGGCCAACCCGATCCTCACCTCTACCCAGGCGGTTCTGGCCTACGCCGCGGCCGAGGGGGTGCCGCGTGCCAAGCGCACCCGATGGGACTACGAGGTCGAGTCGCCACTGCGCGATGCCCGCGGTTTCGACCTGAGCCGGATGAACGGTCCGGCGCCGGTGATCGATGCCGACGAGGTCGGCGCGGCGAATATGATCCTCACCAACGGCGCCCGCCTCTACGTCGACCACGCGCATCCGGAATATTCCGCGCCGGAGGTCACCGATCCGCTCGACGCGGTGATCTGGGACAAGGCCGGTGAACGAGTGATGGAGGCGGCCGCCCGGCACGCGTCCAGCGTGCCCGGCGCGCCCCGGATGCAGCTGTACAAGAACAATGTCGACGGCAAGGGCGCCTCCTACGGCACCCACGAGAACTATCTGATGAGCCGCGAAACCCCGTTCAACGCGGTAATTCTCGGGCTCACCCCGTTCTTCGTCTCGCGGCAGGTGATCTGCGGTTCCGGCCGGGTCGGGATCGGGCAGTCCGGCGATAACGCGGGCTACCAGCTCTCGCAGCGCTCGGACTACATCGAGGTCGAGGTCGGGCTGGAGACCACGCTCAAACGCGGCATCATCAACACCCGCGACGAACCACACGCCGACGCCGACAAATACCGCCGGCTGCACGTCATCATCGGCGACGCCAATCTGGCCGAGATGTCGACCTATCTGAAGGTCGGGACGACCGCGCTGGTCCTGGACCTGATCGAATCCGGTGCCGATCTGTCCGATCTGCAGTTGGCCCGCCCGGTCACCGCGGTCCACACCATCAGCCACGATCCCACCCTCCGCGCCACGGTCGCCCTGGCCGACGGTCGGGAGCTCACCGGGCTGGCGATCCAGCGGCTCTATCACGAACGGGTCGCGAAGTTCGTCGAGGAGCAGGGCAACGACGACGAGCGGGTACGCGATGTGCTCGACAACTGGTCGATGGTGCTCGACCTACTGGAACGCGATCCGATGGAATGCGCCGACCTGCTGGACTGGCCGGCCAAGCTGCGCCTGCTCGAGGGGATGCGCAGCCGCGAGGGCCTGGGCTGGGCGGCGCCGAAACTGCATCTGATGGATCTGCAGTACTCGGATGTGCGCCTGGACAAGGGCCTGTACAACCGCCTCGTGGCGCGCGGATCCATGAAACGGCTGGTCACCGAACAGCAGGTGCTCGACGCCATGACCAAACCGCCCACCGATACCCGCGCCTACTTCCGCGGGGAATGCCTGCGCCGGTTCGGGGCCGATATCGCCGCCGCGAGCTGGGACTCGGTGATCTTCGACCTGGGTGGCGATTCGCTGGTCCGTATTCCCACCCTGGAGCCTCGCCGCGGTACCAAAGCGCACGTCGGGAAACTGCTCGACGGGGTCGATACCGCTGCTGACCTGGTGCAACAGCTCACCACCTGAGTGTTCGCCGGGAATGTTCCCGGAGGTCGCGACCACCGGGGTGGGACGTAATCCGACTACGTGTCGTCCCGGCTGGGTACTGTTGAAGAACGAGCACAGAGGTGCTCACGATTCGTCCGGTACGCGAGCGCGGCCGGTCGGTGGAAACAGAGGAGGTCGGCTGCGATGGCACAAGAGCAGACCAAACGCGCCGGGGGCGGCGACGATGACGAAGGCGTCGACGGCGTAGACGCCGCGGGTCAGGAGCGGCGCGAGAAGCTGGCGGAGGACACCGACGACCTGCTCGACGAGATCGACGATGTGCTCGAAGAGAACGCCGAAGACTTCGTTCGTGCCTACGTGCAGAAAGGTGGCCAGTGACCGCAGGTGACCCCTTGCGTCTCCAACTGGGGTACGCCCTCTCGTCCTTTTCCGAACATCTGCGTCAACATGCCCCGGATCTCTTGCCGGGAAGCGGATTCGACGCCCTGAGCCAGCCCACCGCCGCCGGAAACCCCGGCGGCGGTGCCGCGGGGGATATCGCACCGCACGGCACCACCGTGGTGGCGGTGTCCTATCGCGGCGGTGTCCTGATCGCCGGTGACCGGCGCTCCACCCAGGGCAATCTGCTGGCGGGCCGCGATGTGGAGAAGGTCCATATCACCGATACCTACTCGGCGACCGGTATCGCCGGGACCGTGGGCATGGCCATCGAACTGGTCCGCCTGTTCGCGGTGGAGCTCGAGCACTACGAGAAGATCGAAGGTGTTTCCCTCACTTTCGACGGCAAGGCCAACAAACTGTCGAAGATGGTGCGCGACAACCTGCCGGCCGCCATGCAGGGCCTGGCGGTGGTGCCGCTGCTGGTCGGCTACGACCAGCAGGCCACCGATCCGGACCGGGCCGGGCGCATCGTCTCCTACGATGTGGTGGGCGGGCGCAGCGAGGAGCGGTTCGGATTCACCGCCGTCGGGTCCGGCTCCATGTTCGCGCGGACCTCGCTGAAGAAGCTGTACGCCAAGGGGATCGACGCCGATCGCGCCCTCCGTATCGCGGTCGAGGCCCTGGTGGACGCCGCCGATGACGATACCGCCACCGGCGGGCCGGATCTGCTGCGGGGGATCTATCCGACCGCGATCCTGATCGATGACGAGGGCGCCGTCGAGGTGGCCGAATCCCGGCTCGAGGAGATCGCGCGCGGTATCGCCGCCGACCGTCAGGCCGCAGAGGAAGGGAGCGCCCGGGCATGACCCTGCCGCTGTATGCATCCGCCGAGCAGATCATGCGCGACAAGACCGAGCTCGCGCGCAAAGGTATCGCCCGGGGCCGCAGTGTCGTGGTGCTCGCCTACGACAAGGGTGTGGTGTTCGTGGCGGAGAATCCGTCGGCGACCCTGCACAAGGTCAGCGAACTCTACGACCGGACCGGTTTCGCCGCCGTCGGCAAGTACAACGAATTCGAGAACCTGCGCCGGGGCGGCATCCTGCAGGCCGATCTGCGCGGCTACCAGTACGACCGCCGCGATGTCACCGGCCGAGCGCTGGCCAACGCCTACGCCCAGACGCTGGGCTCGATATTCACCGATCAGCTCAAACCCTACGAGGTGGAGATCTGCGTCGCCGAGGTGAGCTATTCGGACCAGGAACCCGAATCGGTCCTCTACCGGATCACCTTCGACGGATCGATCGTCGACGAGCGTGAATACGTGGTGATGGGCGGTACCACCGAACCCATCGTCAGCGCGCTCAAAGAGTCCTACCGGCGGGGGCTGGACCTGGCCGGGGCGATCCGGGTCGCGGTGGAGGCGTTGCAGTCCAGCGAGGGCGCGGACAAGGACAAGCGTGCCCTCGGCGTCGGCACGCTGGAGGTCGCCACCCTGGAACAGGCACGGCCGCGGCGGGCGTTCCGCCGGATCGGCCGCGCCTCCCTCGAAGAGCTGCTCGGCTCGGCGGGTGAGGCCGGCTCGGCGGAGCCGGAAACCGGCGGCAAGCCGGACTGAACAGGCCGGCTCCGCGCCGGACGAGAATCCACGGGTCGCGCACCGACAACGGTGCGCGACCCGCTTTCGTGCCGTGCGATGTGCGGTTGGCCGTCCATAGATCGGCGACCATTGAGCACTTACAGTGTTGTGCGCCTGCTCAGGCTGGTCATGACGTAGCCCGCACCCACCTTCTGTCTACTCCCGACGGTTGGCGTCCTGGTCGGGGCCTGTGCCCCGACTCGGAGGCACAGAGCGAAGGAGTGAGCGCGCGGCCTGCCGTCCATGGATCGGTGACCGTTGGGCACTTACAGTGCTGTGCGCCTCTTCGGGCCGGTCCAGGTGCACGGCAGCGTGCGCCTTCTGTCTGTTTCGGATGGTCGGCGTTCGTGGTCGGGGCCCGCCCCCGGTTCTGGAGCGACGGGAGCGAGGGAGCGCAGCGACTGAGTGTGTGTGCAGTCGACCGTCCATGGATCGGTGACCGTTGGGCACTTACAGTGCTGTGCGCCTCTTCGGGCCGGTCCAGGTGCACGGCAGCGTGCGCCTTCTGTCTGTTTCGGATGGTCGGCGTTCGTGGTCGGGGCCCCGCCCCCGATTCTGGACCGACGGAGCGAAGGAGCGCAGCGACTGAGCGGAGGAGGGAAGAATCGGGGTCACAGGGCCCCGACCCGCCCCGCCGGAGGCGGGGCCGATAAACACAGCCCAATCGTTGCCAAGCCGTATACATCGGGTTTTGCGCACTGACCCGCAGGAATCCGTCCGCGCTGTAACCTCGATAGTGTGCAGCGACGAATTATGGGGATCGAGACCGAATTCGGTGTGACGTGCACCTTTCACGGACACCGCCGGCTCAGTCCCGACGAGGTGGCCCGGTATCTGTTCCGCCGGGTGGTTTCCTGGGGGCGCAGCTCCAATGTGTTCCTGCGAAACGGCGCCCGGCTCTACCTCGACGTCGGTTCGCATCCGGAGTACGCCACCGCCGAATGCGACAGCCTGGTCCAGCTGGTCACTCATGACCGGGCCGGGGAGCGAGTACTGGAGGAGTTGCTCATCGACGCCGAGCAGCGCCTCGCGGAGGAGGGGATCGGCGGGGACATATACCTGTTCAAGAACAACACCGATTCGGCGGGCAACTCCTACGGCTGCCACGAGAACTTCCTGGTGGTGCGGGCCGGCGAGTTCTCCCGGATCTCCGACGTGCTGCTGCCGTTCCTGGTGACCCGGCAGCTGATCTGCGGGGCCGGCAAGGTGCTGCAGACGCCGAAGGCGGCCACGTTCTGCCTGTCGCAGCGGGCCGAGCACATCTGGGAGGGCGTCTCCTCGGCGACCACCCGCTCGCGTCCGATCATCAACACCCGGGACGAGCCGCATGCCGACGCGGAGAAGTATCGGCGTCTGCACGTGATCGTGGGCGATTCCAATATGGCCGAGACGACCACCATGCTCAAGGTCGGCACCGCCGCCCTGGTGCTGGAGATGATCGAGGCCGGGGTGTCGTTCCGCGATTTCGCGCTCGACAATCCCATCCGGGCCATCCGGGAGGTCAGTCACGACCTCACCGGCCGCCGCCCGGTGCGGCTGGCGGGTGGCCGGCAGGCCAGCGCCCTGGATATCCAGCGCGAGTACTACGCCCGCGCCGTGGAGCATCTACGCAATCGGGACCGTGATCCGCAGGTCGATCAGGTGGTCGATTTGTGGGGCCGCACCCTGGACGCGGTGGAGTCGCAGGATTTCGCCAAGGTCGACACCGAGATCGACTGGGTGATCAAGCGCAAACTGTTCCAGCGCTACCAGGACCGCTACAACATGGAGCTGTCCGATCCCAAGATCGCCCAGCTGGATCTGGCCTACCACGACATCAAACGTGGCCGCGGCGTCTTCGACCTGCTGCAGCGCAAGGGTCTGGCCAAGCGGATCACCGAGGACGACGCGGTCGACGCCGCGGTCGACACCCCACCGCAGACCACCCGGGCGAAACTGCGCGGTGATTTCATCACCGCCGCCCAGGCGGCCGGCCGGGACTTCACGGTCGATTGGGTCCATCTCAAGCTGAACGACCAGGCCCAGCGCACCGTGCTGTGCAAGGACCCGTTCCGCTCGGTGGACGAGCGAGTGGACCGTTTGATCGCCTCGATGTAGTGCGCGTCGCCTGGGGCCGGTCAGGCTGTGGTCCGGCCGGTCCCAGGCGCGTGTTCTCCGCCTGTCCGCTTCGCGCCGAGGTACCGGGCGAGCCTCCGGAAGTCACTCGTTCGCGAAGGCGAAGGTGGTGGGCTCACTCGCGAAGGTGCTGTGTTTATTGCGGCGCCTGCGGCGCCGCGGGGTCGAGGACCCTTCGGTCCCGCCGTTCGTGAAAGCGATCAGACACCAGGTCGGCCGGGCGGTCGAGTCGGCATCCGGCCAGGACTTCGAATGCCGACGTAACCCGCATGTGTCGAGCCTTACGAGATATTTCGACGGGTTGAGGCCCGTCTCGCCCCTTGGCCGAAGGTGCTCAACAGTTGCACTCTGTGGACGGCTCACCGCACATCGCATGAGCCGAAGGCTCGAGTCTCGAAGCCGAAACGGCGAGACCAAGGGGGCGGCAACCCCGCGACGCCGCAGGCGGCGCCAATAGACACTGCATTATTCTGCTCGGGTGGCGATATCCAAGGTCGAGCGCCTGATGAATCTGGTCATCGCGCTGCTGTCGACTCGGCAGTTCCTGACTGCGGAGCGTATCCGGGAGAGTGTCGCGGGCTATGAGGACTGTGCCAGCGACGAGGCATTCAGCCGGATGTTCGAGCGGGACAAGAACGAGCTCCGGGATCTGGGCATACCTCTCGAGGTGGGCCCGTCCGGTCGTTTTTCGACGGTGGAGGGTTACCGGATCAACCGGGATGCCTATGAGCTGCCGGATATCGATCTGACCAGTGAGGAGTCGGCGGCGGTGGCGGTGGCTCTGCAGATGTGGGAGTCGCCGGAGCTGGCGGCGGCCGCGGCGGGGGCACTGCTGAAATTGCGGGCGGGAGGTGTGCACGTAGAGACCGATACCGCGTTCGCGGCGATTCCGGCGGTGCCGGCGCGGACGCGCGGGTCGGAGCCGGTGCTGGGTAAGTTACTGGCGGCGATCGATGCCGGGCAGGCAGTGCGGTTCGAGCATCGTGGGGCCAGTAATGCGCCGTTTTTGATGCGGGATGTGGAGCCGTGGGGGGTGGTGACGTGGCGGGGGCGCTGGTATCTGGTGGGGCACGACCGCGACCGGGATGCGGTGCGGACGTTCCGGTTGTCCCGGATCGGGGAGGAGATCGCCGCGTACGGGCCGCGTAATGCCGTGCATCCGCCCGCCGGGACCGATCTGCGGGAAATCGTGACCAGGGTGACCGGTAGTGCTCCGGTCACCGGGTCGGCCACGATCTGGGTGGCGCAGGGCCGAGGCCGGGATCTGCGCCGGATCGGCGAGGTGGTGGGTAGCCGGACCGTCGGTGACCGGCCGGGCAGTGTGCTGGAGGTGCCGATCCGGTCGCAGCACTGGCTGGCCCGGTTGATCACGGGGTTGGGTGCCGATGCGCTGGTGCTCGAACCGGCGGAGTTGCGGGCCGATGTGGTGGCGCGGTTGCGTTCGGTGATCGACCGGACGGAGGTGGCGTTGTGAGCACGCGGTTGTCGGCGCGGCTGTCGCGGCTGTTGAATATGGTCCCGTATTTCGTGGCCAATCCGGGGATCAGTGCGGCCGAGGCCGCGGCCGATCTGGGGGTCACGACCAAGCAGTTGATGGCCGATCTGAATCAGTTGTGGATGTGCGGGCTGCCCGGCTACGGTCCCGGTGACCTGATAGATCTGTCCTTTTCGGAGGAGAGTGTGCAGGTCACGTTTACCGCGGGTATCGAGCGGCCGTTGCGGCTGACCTCGATCGAGGCCACGGCGGTGCTGGTGGCGTTGCGGTCGATCGTCGATCTGCCGGGCATGGTGGATCCGACCGCCGCCCATTCGGCCATCGCGAAGCTCGAGGCGGCGATCTCCGGTGCGGCGCCGGCCGAGGACACGGGGGGCGTGCCGGGCGGCGGACTTCCCGCCGAGGCTCCGGCGGTGACCACGGTGCGGTCCGCGGTGGCGGCGCGCCGGGCGCTGCGACTGGAGTACTACTCGGCGAGCCGCGATGTGGTGTCGGACCGGGTAGTCGATCCCATTCGGATCGTGGCCGTCGACGACAACAGCTATCTGCAGGCGTGGTGCCGGCAGGCCGAGGGCGTGCGACTGTTCCGATTCGACCGCATCGAATCGGCGGCCGAGCTCGACGAACCGGCCCGCCCGCCGCGGGAGGCGCGCGATACGGAGGCGGGGCTGGATCTGTTCCAGGACGATCCCGCGGTCCCGTTGGCCCGGCTGCTGATCGCCGCCGATCACGGCTGGGTACTGGACCAGTACCCGATGCACCGGGTAGCGGTGCACGTCGACGGGAGTATCGAGGCGACCATGCGTTTCGCCACACTGGACTGGATGGCGCGCTTGGCGCTCGGGTTCGGACCCGGGGTGACGGTGCTGGGCCCGCCCGATCTGGTGGCGGCGGTCCGGGACCGCTCCGATGCCGCACTGGCGGCATATGCGGCCGCGGGGCTCGACGAGTCCACCTGACAACCGGCGGCCTCCGCGCGCGCCCGCGACCACCGGATGCGGCGGTGAACGGCGGTCTACCGGCGGGTGACGTGCGGGCATCTGCCCAGGTTGCGTTCGATGCGGCTGTCTGGGCAGGTAGCATCGGGAAGACCACAGTCTTGGGAGGTAACCACAATGGGCAGTCTGAGCATCTGGCACTGGCTGATCATCGCGGCGCTGTTCGTGGTGTTCTTCGGCGCGAAGCGGATGCCCGACGCGGCCCGCAGTCTCGGCCGGTCGCTGCGCATCTTCAAGAGCGAAGTGAGCGAGATGCACAACGACGGCAAGCCCGCGAGCACCGCGTCCGCGCAGCCCGCTCCGGAACTGCCGGCCGGCCGGGAGGCGGCGCCGCCGGTCACGGAGACGCGGAGCGAGTCGAAAACGCTCTGAGCCCGTATTCGCGGGTCCGGGTGGTACACCCGGACCCCGATACGACGCTGTCGACCCGGCGCTGCCGACCGGGCCCTGACCGAAAACCGGGCGGAGTATCGCCGGGGCACCGGGCAGCGCCGCAGGCCGAGCGGAGCGAGGCACGCTGATACGAGGGCATCCACACACCATGCGAATTCCGTTCGACCCCCGGCACAGCAAGCGCCGGACCAATCCCGATGGCACCATGTCCCTGGTCGACCATCTGCGGGAGTTGCGCACCCGGCTGTTGATCTCGTTGGCGGCCGTGCTGGTCACCACGATCGTGGGTTTCCTCTGGTACGCGCATTCGTTTTTCGGGCTGGAGAGCCTCGGCGAGATCCTGCGCGGTCCCTACTGTTCGCTACCCGATTCGGCGCGTGCCTCGCTGACTCCCGGCGGTGAGTGCCGCCTGCTGGCCACGGCGCCGTTCGAGCAGTTCATGCTCCGGTTGAAGGTCGGCCTGACCGCCGGTGTGGTGCTGGCCTGCCCGGTCTGGCTGTATCAGGCGTGGGCGTTCATCACGCCGGGTCTGTATCCGAAGGAACGCAGGTACGCGGTCGGTTTTGTGGTGACCGGCTCGTTGCTGTTCGTCGGCGGCGCGGTGCTGGCCTACTGGGTCATCTCGCACGCGCTGAGTTTCCTGCTCAGTATCGGCGACAATGTGCAGATCACCGCGCTGAGCGGTTCCCAGTACTTCAGTTTCATCATCCAGCTGCTGGTCATCTTCGGTGTCAGTTTCGAAACCCCCCTGCTGATCGTGGGTCTCAACCTGATCGGGGTGCTGCCGTACGAGAAGCTGAAGGCATGGCGGCGCGGCATCATCTTCGGCCTGTTCGTGTTCGCGGCGATCGTCACCCCGCAGGATCCGTTCTCCATGCTGGCGCTGGCGCTGGCACTGACGGTGCTGTTCGAGTTCGCGGTGCAGTTCGCCCGGTTCAACGACCGGCGCCGGGCCCGGATCGAGGAGCAGCAGCTGGGCGCGCTCGACGACGAGGAGGCCTCGCGGATCGAGGCGCCGAACGCGGTCGATCCGGCGACGCCTATTCCGTCGGCCGATACGGTGCCCGCCCCGGAGCGGCCCGGCCGGACGACCACGGACTATTCGGACACACTCTGACCGCTGCGGGCCCGTCCCCGGGAGTTATCGGCGCGACCGGTGTCGGATTCCTCGATTAGTCTCGGAGCCGTGACACCGAACGCGTCGCTGACCGCCGAATTGTCCCGGTTCGCCGCCCAGCTGCCATTCGAGCTGGACCCCTTCCAGCGCCAGGCCTGTACCGCCCTCGAGGAGGGGCACGGGGTACTCGTTTGCGCGCCGACCGGCGCCGGGAAGACCGTCGTCGGCGAATTCGCGGTGCATCTGGCATTGGCATCGGGCGGGAAATGCTTTTACACCACGCCCATCAAGGCGCTGTCGAACCAGAAGTTCGCCGATCTCACCGAACGGTACGGCCGCGATCTGGTGGGTCTGCTCACCGGCGATCAGTCGATCAATGCCGATGCCCCGGTCGTGGTGATGACCACCGAGGTGCTGCGGAATATGATCTACGCCTCGTCCGACGCGTTGCGCTCCCTGTCCCATGTGGTGATGGACGAGGTGCACTACCTGGCCGACCGGTTCCGCGGCGCGGTTTGGGAAGAGGTGATCCTGCATCTGCCGCCGGAGGTGCGGCTGGTGAGCCTGTCGGCCACGGTGTCCAATGCCGAGGAGTTCGGCGCCTGGATGGAGACCGTGCGTGGTAATACCGCCGTGGTGGTGGACGAGACCCGGCCGGTGCCGCTGTGGCAGCACGTGATGGTCGGGCGCCGGATGTTCGACCTGTTCGACAGCGAATCCTCCGATCAGCGGGTACTGGTCGATTCGGATCTGGTCCGCTACATCAAACAGCGGGAGAGCGCCGACCGGATGGAGGGCTGGGGTGGTCCGCGCGGGCGCGGCGGGCCGCGGCGGTTCTTCCGGCCGCTGCCGCGGCCCGAGGTTCTGGCCCGGCTCGACGAAGAGGGCCTGCTGCCCGCCATCACCTTCATCTTCAGCCGGGCCGGCTGTGACGGCGCGCTGGCCCAGTGCCTGCGGTCCGGGCTGGATCTGAGTGGCGCGGCGGATCCGGAGGTGGTCGACGCGATCATCGACAAGCACACCGGCGAACTGCCGCGCGCCGATCTCGAGGTGCTCGGGTTCTGGGAGTGGCGGGAGGCGCTGCACCGCGGGCTGGCCGCCCATCACGCCGGAATGCTGCCCGCGTTCCGGCACACCGTCGAGGAACTGTTCGTCAAGGGCTTGGTCCGGGCGGTATTCGCGACCGAGACGCTGGCGCTGGGGATCAATATGCCCGCGCGCACGGTGGTGCTCGAACGGCTGGTGAAGTTCAACGGCGAGACCCACGCCGAACTGACTCCGGGGGAGTACACCCAGCTCACCGGCCGGGCCGGTCGGCGCGGGATCGACGTGGAGGGCCACGCGGTCGTGCTGTGGCAGCCCGAGGTCGATACCAGCGCGGTCGCCGGTCTGGCCTCGACCCGCACCTATCCGCTGCGCAGTTCCTTCAAACCCGGCTACAACATGTCGATCAACCTCATCGATCGGCTCGGTGCCGAGGAGGCGCGGCTGCTGCTGGAGCGTTCCTTCGCCCAATTCCAGGCCGACCGGTCGGTGGTCGGCCTGGTCCGCGGTATCGAACGCAATGAGGGCCAGTTGCGTAAACTCGCCGCCCAACTCGGCGGCGAGGACGGGGAATTCCTGGAGTACATCGGCCTGCGGGAACGGATCAAACAGCGGGAACGCCACCTCAACCAGCAGACCCGTACCGATCGGCGCACCGCCGGTGTCGCCGCGCTGACCGAATTGCGCCGCGGTGATGTGGTCGCCATCGGTGCCGGGCGCCGGGCGGGGCTGGCCGTGATCCTGGAACCCGACGCCACCCCCGGCGATCCGCGCCCGCTGGTGCTCACCGAGGACAAATGGGCGGGACGGGTGTCGGTGGCCGATTTCCCGGTGCCGGCCCAGCCGCTGGGCCGGATGCGGCTGCCGCGCCGGGTGGACCATCGCACCGCGCGCACCCGCCGCGATCTCGCCTCGGCGCTGCGTAGCACCGGGATTACCGCACCGCATCGGCCGCGCCGGGACAAGCGGGCCGCGGGTGCCGACGATCCCGAACTGGGCGCCCTGCGCCGGGCGCTGCGCGCCCATCCCGCCCATACCCGGCCGGACCGGGAGCAGCTGGCCCGGATCGGGGAGCGCTACAACCGGGTGGCGCGGGAGACCGAGTCGATGCGGCAGAAGGTCGCGACGACTACGAATTCGCTGGCCCGTACCTTCGACCGGATTGTCGGGCTGCTGGAGGAACGCGGTTTCGTGCACGAGGGGGAGGTCACCGCGGACGGGCGGCGGCTGGCCCGTATCTACGCGGAAAGCGATCTGCTCGTGGCCGAATGTCTGCGGCAGGGGCTGTGGCGCGGACTCGGCGCGGCCGAGCTGGCGGCCGTGGTGTCGATTCTGGTGTACGAATCACGTTCGGAGGGAGGCTATCTCGGTGCCACCGGGCCGACCGCGCCGATCCGGCGCGCGGTCGCCGACACCCTCGCCGAATGGTCACGGTTGCGTATCGACGAATCCGAGCACCGGCTGGCCCCCAGTCGCGAACCGGATCTCGGGTTCGTGGGCGGTATCTACAAATGGGCGCGCGGTGACGCACTGGCGGATTCACTGCTGGCCAGTGGTGATCAGGGCACACCGCTGTCGGCCGGGGATTTCGTGCGCTGGTGCCGGCAGGTGATCGACCTGCTCGATCAGATCCACACCACCGCAGACGATACCGAGGTCGCGGCCACCGCGGCCAAGGCCGTCCGGGCGATCCGGCGTGGTGTCGTCGCGGTGGACGCGGCATGAGAGAGGCGGTAGCGGAGCACAACCACGCAGGGCCCTCGCTCATGGTTCGGTAGGCACAGCGTGAGACCATCGATTGTGATTTGATTTCTACCGCACGCGGGGGGCTACCGTGTGTTGGACAATGCGAGTGGAGGCAACCAGATGAGCGGGCCGTACGGACCGAACGACGCCCCGGGCACCGGGGAGGGACGTAACGATCCCACCCAGGTCTGGGGTGGGCAGCAGCCGCCCGGCGCGGCGCCGCAGTGGGGGAACCAGCCGCCCGCGCAGCATCCGGTGCCCGATCCGCAGCAGGCGCAGCCCACCCAGCAGTGGGGTAGCGACCCGGGCGGTCAGCAGTGGCAGCCCGCCCCGCCGCAGCAACAGTGGAGCCAGCCGCAACCGCAACCGCAGCCGCAGCAGTGGAACGACCCCAATCAGCAGCAGTGGGGGCAGCAGCCGCAGTGGGGCGACCCGAATCAACAGCAGCCGCAGTGGAGTGACCCGAATCAGCAGCAGTGGGGGCAGCAGCCGCAGCAGCAGTGGGGTCAGCCGAATCAGCAGCAGTGGGGGCAGCAGCCGCAGCAGTCGGGCGGTGGTAAGAAAACCGGTCTCATCATCGGCGTGGCCGTGCTGGTGGTGGTACTCGTGGTCGGTGCGGTCGTCGGCATTCTGACCCTCACCGCCAAGGACCAGCTGGATCAGGCCGCCGTGCAGACGGGCGTGGCGCAGGTCCTCGCGGATTCCTACGGTATCGACGATGTCAAGGATGTCCAGTGCCCCGCGGGCCAGGAGGTCGCGGTGGACGCCACGTTCACCTGTGATCTGAAGGTCGGCGGCGAAGCCAAGAAGGTCAACATCAAGATCACCAAGGACGACGGCACCTACGAGGTCGGCCGCCCGAGCTGATCGCCTTGTCGGACGAACCCGCCGGACGCTGCCCTCCGGCGGGTTTTCGCTGTCCCGGACCGGTCAGGCGCAGTTCGCCAGCGCGGTGATCAACCGCTCGACCGGGCTCTCCGCGTTGTAGGCACGGGCGAGTTCCCGCAGCGCGTCGGTATCGGCCGGAATGGGGTGCAGGGTGTCGGGCCGGGACAGGATCACATCGGCGTCGCGTACCACCCGCACCACCGGTGCCGCCGCGTCGAGATAGCCGGCGGCCGTGCGCAGTTTGGTCCGGATGCCCTGGGCCAGCTCGGCCGCGGGATCGTCGACCGCCGCCCGCAGCGCCTCGAGCGAACCGAACCTGCTGATCAGGGTGGCGGCGGTCTTCTCGCCGATCCCCGCGGCGCCCGGGAGCCCGTCCGAGGAATCCCCGCGCAGCGTCGCCATATCCGCGTAGGCCGGTCCCGCGTTCTGCTCCGGGACATTGTATTTCGCGGCGACCTCGGCCGGCCCGAACAATTCGGCCTTGGCCAGCCCGCGGCCCGCGTACAGCACCCGCACCGGCGGTTCGGGGGTATCGCGGACCAATTGCAGCAGGTCCCGGTCGCCGCTGACCACGATCACCGGATCGGTGAGTTCGGTGGAGGCCAGGGTGCCCAGCACATCGTCGGCTTCCAGGCCCTCCGCACCGCCGGTGGCGATCCCGGCGGCGGCCAGCAGCTCGAGAATCATGTCGACCTGCGGGGTGAGCCGGTCCGGTACTTCCTCGGCGCCCGGTGCGGCCGTGGCGGAGGTGTCGAGACGATGGGCCTTATAGGTGGGCACCAGATCCACTCTGAACTTCGGCCGCCAGTCCAGGTCCAGGCACACCACGAGCCGGGCGGGGCGATGCCTGGTGACGAGGGACGCGACCATATCGGTGAACCCCCGCAGGGCGTTCACCGACCGGCCGTCGGACGCGGTGATCTTGTCCGGGATCGCGTAGAAGGCCCGGAACCACAGACTCGCGCCGTCCAGCAGCAGCAGGGGACGCGGCGTGGGTTCGGTCGTAGTCACCCGGTGAATCTACAAGGACCCACCGACGTATCCGATGTGCCGCCCCCCGGGTGCGAGGTAGGTTCGAGGTCATGAGCGCGCACACGGAGTCACGGTTCGCGGCGGAGGTCTACGGGCAGCGATTGGAGCGGGCGGTCCAGTTGATCCGCGACGCCCATCTCGACGCCCTGCTCATCACCCCCGGCCCGGACCTGCGGTACCTCATCGGATCGGCGGCCCAATCGTTCGAACGGCTGACCTGTCTGGTGATCACCTCCGACAAGGCCACCCCCTCGGTGGTGATCCCCAAACTCGAGGTGTCGGGGCTGGCGGAGTCCGCGGTGGACGAACTCGGCCTGCGGGTGCTGGACTGGGTGGACGGGGTGGATCCGTACCAGCTGGTGCGGTCGGCCCTGCATATCGGCTCCCGGGTCGCGGTGGCCGATTCCATGCCCGCGCTGCATCTGCTGCCGCTGGCGCATAGTTTCAGCGGGCTCCCGGTGTCGGCGACCCCGGTACTGCGCGAATTGCGCATGATCAAGGACGACGCCGAGATCGCGGCGCTGCGCCGGGCGGGCGCGGCCATCGACCGCGTACACGCGCGGATGGGTGAGTTCCTGCGGGTCGGGCGGACCGAAGCCGAGGTCGGAAGGGATATCACCGACGCCATCGTGGCCGAGGGGCATACCGAGGCCGCGTTCGTGATCGTGGGTAGCGGGCCCAACGGAGCGAACCCGCACCACGAGGTGTCGGAGCGCCGCATCGAGGCCGGTGACGTGGTGGTGATCGATATCGGCGGCCCGGTGGATCCCGGTTACTACTCCGATTCCACCCGGACCTATGTGCTGGGCGAACCCGATCCGGAGATCGCCGCGCGCTGCGCCGAACTGGAACGCGCCCAGGCCGCCGCGGTGGCCGCCGTGCGGCCCGGTGTCCGGGCCGAGGCCGTGGACGCGGCCGCCCGCGAGCCGTTGGAAGCCGCCGGGTTCGGGCCCGCGTTCGTGCACCGGACCGGGCACGGTATCGGCCTGTCGGTGCACGAGGAGCCCTATATCGTCGCGGGCAACGACCTGGAACTGCGCCCGGGTATGGCGTTCAGTATCGAACCCGGGATCTACTATCCGGGCGAATGGGGCGCCCGGATCGAGGACATCGTGGTCGTCACCGAGGACGGCTGCGTTGCGATGAACGAGCGTCCGCACGGACTGACGGTGCTACCGGCCGACAGCTAGAGGTACTGACCATGGACGTCGGCGGCGGGTAGGGTCTCGAAACTCGTGGCCGAATCTCGGAGTGTTCGGCCACGGCTCGGCCGAGCGGCCACGAGTTTCGCGATCCGGCTCCGTTCGCCGACCGGTCGGTGGCCGGTCTTCGCCGGCAATGTTCCGTGGCAGGGGGATCGATCGGGCGACCTGCTCAGATGACTATGACCCGGCGGCCGCGCGTGTGACCGGCTCGGCTGTCGATGTGTGCGGCCGCGGCTTCGGCGAGCGTGTACGACTTTTCCACCGGGATGTGAAGATTTCCTTCGGAGATGAGTTCGGCGGCCGCGGCGAGAGCGGTCGACATACTCCCGGCCACCCCGGAGAATCGGACACCGAACTCCGGCGCGCTGAGATCGGCGATGGAGACCACCTTCTGTGGATTCCCGACCAGTTCGACAAGTTCAGGGATTACGCCCGAGCCGGCCAGGTCGAGAGCCGCGTCGACCCGCCCGAACTGCCGAACGCGCTCGACCCAGCCTTCGCCGTATGTCGTGGCAACAGCCCCCAGACTCCGTAGATAGTCCTGGTTGGCTGCCCCGCCCGTGGCGATCACGGCGATACCTCGGCCCCGGGCGATCTGCAGCACCGCGGACCCTACGCCCCCGGCCCCGCCGCTGACCAGCAATCTCTGCCCGGGCTCCACACCGACCTGGCCGATGATCCGCAGTGCGGTCTCGACCACCGAGGGATACCCTGCCGCCTCTTCGAACGTCAGGCCTTCGGGCATATGGGCCCACACCGAAAGCACGGCGAACTCGGCATAAGTGCTCGAGCCTTCGCCGAACACGTGATCGCCGATCTCGACACCGTCGATGCCCGCACCGATCTCGTCCACCACCCCGGCGGCATCCAGCCCGACGCCGGACGGCAGTTCGACCGGATGGGCCCCGAGGATCTGGCCTTCCCGAATCCGCCAATCGGCAGGGTTCACACCCGCCGCTCGCACAGCGATGCGCACCTGACCCGGGCCTGGGTGGGGTGCTTCGGCATCGACGAGTTCGAGTACGTCCGGACCGCCGAATTCGGCGAAGATCACTTGCTTCATGCGAGCGACGTTAACACTAACAGCTACATTTTTGAATCTGGTATCTTATTGTTTCTGATAGTGTCAAGAAGTGACCATGCCGTCCGGACGCCGTGCGCGTAAGAAGGCCGCGACCCGCCAGAAGATCGCCGACACCGCTCTACGACTGTTCCTGGAACGCGGATATGACGCAGTGGGCATCCGTGATGTGGCCGCCGCGGCGGACGTGGCCGTAACCACTCTCTTTTCCCACTTCGCCTCGAAAGAGGCCCTGGTGTTCGAGCAGGACGAGAACTTCGAGCAAAGCCTCACACAGGCGGTCGTCGCCCGGACGCCGCATGAGCCGCTCATCCCCGCGCTGCGCCGCGAGATCCGAGCCCAGGTGCGATACTGCACCGCGGCGGACGGCGGCGCGCAAATCTGGAACTTGATCGACGAATCGCCCAACCTGCGCAAATACGAGGAGTCGATGAGGCTGCGCCACGCTGAGTCGCTGGCAACCGCCATCGCCGCCGACCTCGGGCTGGCACGGCCGACAACGGCTTGTCGGGCGATCGCGAGGTTTGTGATCGACGCCCATTCACTGGCCCGTGCGGCGGCCGATCCAGAGGCCGCGGTGGACGAGATCTTCCGGATGATCGAGGCGGCTTGGGAAACCACCGACCCCTCTCGGCATACGTGAGGGATGCTACTCGACGCAACCGAGATCCTTACCGTGACCCCGGCCTCATGAGGGAATGCCACTGACTCGACGCAGACACCCACGTCACGCAAGGCAACTGCGTAGCTATAGCTTTCAGGCCTCGCGCAACCGGGCCCCACACAGCACCCGCTGGACCTCGATGGCCAGCACCACCCGGGTCGGGTTCTCCCGCGGCACCCGGTAGCGCTCGGCGTAACGCCGTTCGGCGTCCCGGACCGCGGCCGGGTCGTCGAGGACAACCGCCGGACCCTCCAGAGTCAGCCAGCGGGCACCGTCCACCTGGCCGACGGCGGCATAGCCCGATCGCCGGACGTTTCGGGCCTTCACCGAGGCGCCGTCGGTGATGATCCGGGCCAATCCGGCGTCGGGGTCCCAGGTGAAGCCCACCGGTACCATATGCGGGGTGCCGTCGGCCCGCAGAGTCGTGAGGGTCGCCAGATGCCGTTCGGTGAGGAACTCGACGGCCGCCGGGGACAATTCGGCAGTACGCAGCGTCATGGATCGACCGTAGCGGGTCGCCGCGCGCGCCCGGCACGTCTCCCGGTTCCGCGCACCGCCGCGTGCGGATGACAGACTGAGCGCATGGTTGTGCGTCGAACACGAGGGATCGACCCGGGCACGGTGCTGGTGCTGGGTGGACGCAGTGAGATCGGGCTGCAGGTGGCACTGCGGCTCGCGCCCGGGCGGGCGGTGGTGCTGGCCGCGCGGCGCTGCGAGGATCTGGACGCCGAGACCGCGGCGCTCACCGCCGCCGGCGCGACCGCGGTGCATCCGGTGGAATTCGACGCCGACGACACCGCGAGCCATCCCGCCCTGCTCGGCAAGATCGCCGCCGACTACGGACCGATCGGGGTCGCGGTACTGGCCTTCGGGGTGCTGGGCGAACAGTCCCGCGCCGAGGCCGACCCCGCCCACGCGCTGGCGGTGGTGCACACCGACTACACCGCCCAGCTCAGCGTGCTGACCATCCTGGCCAACGAGATGCGGTCCAGGGGCAGCGGTCAGCTGGTGGTGTTCAGTTCGGTGGCCGGGGTCCGGGTGCGGCGCGCGAACTACGTCTACGGATCCGCCAAGGCCGGATTGGACGGGTTCGCCTCCGGGCTCGCCGATGCGCTGCACGGGAGCGGGGTGCAATTGCTGCTGGCGCGGCCGGGCTTCGTGGTGGGCAAGATGACCGAGGGGATGACCCCGGCCCCGTTCTCCAGCACGCCGGACCAGGTGGCCGCCGCGGTGGTGACCGCGCTGGGCCGCCGCTCGGCTCGGGTCTGGATTCCGGGGATCCTGCGCCCGGTGTTCTTCGGCATGCGCCTGCTGCCGCAGGCCGTCTGGCGGCGGCTGCCCCGGTGACCGCCGACCCCGCGCTCTCCTGGGCGGGGCCCCCGATTCCGGTGGTGGGTATCGGCGCCGACGGCTGGGCGGGGCTGCCCGACCGTTCCCGGCAGATGCTGCGCGACTGCGCGGTACTGTTCGGTTCGGCGCGGCAGCTGGCGCTGCTCCCCGATGAGGTGACCGCGCGGCGGGAAGCGTGGCCGTCGCCGCTGGTCCCCGCGCTGCCCGGGCTGCTGGCCGAGTATCGCGACACCCGCCTCGGGATTCTCGCCAGCGGCGACCCCATGTTCTACGGAATCGGTGTCACCCTCGCCCGGTTGCTCGGGCCCGGCGCGCTGCGGGTGTTCCCGCAACCGTCGGCGGCCTCGCTGGCGTGTGCCCGGCTGGGCTGGCCGGTGGCCGAGGTGGGGATCGTCAGCGCGGTCGGCCGGCCGGTGGAGCGGTTGCTGCCCGACCTGACCGACGGGCGGCGGTTCCTCGTGCTCAGCGCCGACGCCGGTACCCCGGAGCGGATCGCGGAGTTGCTGCGCCGCCACGGGTTCGGTCCCTCCGCGCTGACCGTGCTGGAGCAGCTGGGCGGGCCCGCCGAGCGATCGGTGTCCGGTACCGCCGCCACCTGGCGGGAGCCCGCGGGCGACCCCCTCAATATCGTCGCCGTCACCGCGGCGGGTGAGCCCGGGCGTACCCGCCTCACCCGGCTGCCCGGCCTGCCCGACGATGCGTACGGCGGGGACGGCCAGCTCACCAAGACCGAGATCCGGGCGCTCACCCTGGCGGCGCTCGCCCCCGGACCCGGGGAGACGCTGTGGGATATCGGCGGCGGTTCGGGCAGTATCGCCATCGAATGGTGCCGCACCGATCCCACCTGCCACGCGATCACATTCGAGATCCTGGCGCGGCGCCGGGCGCAGATCGCCGCCAATGCCGTCACGCTCGGCGTCCCCGGAATCGAGGTGCGCGGCGAGGCGGTGGCCGAACTCGCCGGGGACGCGGTGGCCGGCCATCCCGACGCCATCTTCCTCGGCGGCGGACTCACCACGCCCGCGCTGTTCGAGCACTGCTGGTCCCGATTGCCCGTCGGCGGCCGGCTGGTGGCGAACGCGGTGACCGCGGAATCGGAGGCGTTGCTCCTGGACTGGTCCGCGGCGCACGGCGGCGGGCTGCGCCGCTTCCAGGTGTACCGCGGGGAACCGCTGGGGCGCTTCACCACGTGGCGGCCCCAGTTGCCGGTGACCCAATGGTCGGTGGTGAAAGGGCGCGCCGGCAGGACTTCCCCTATGTGACAACACGAATGGACGAATCGGGCATCGGGAGTAAGGTCACGGGGGTTCCTAGCGCGGGTCACGACGGATTCGCGCGCGACGGGGAGATCGATAGTGAAATACAAGAAGTTCGCCGCGACCGCGATCATGGCGGCGGCGGCCACGGGTATCGCCGCGGGCACGGGTTACGCGGCGCCCGCACCGACGGCGCCCGCTGTCGAGCAGCAGCAGAACGCGGTTCCGGAGGTTACCGGTCACGATCGCGGCGTCGACTACACCCTGACGCTGGCCGAGGCCGGAAAATCACTGGTCACGACGGTGTCGGGCGGTGCGTTCAGCCTGGACGCCGCCAATGACGCGGTGGTACTGAGCAACGCCGCCGGGGAGCGCCTGACCAGTATCCCGCTGACCCAGACCACCGACGGACAGGTCGTCGCCGTCGCCGCCACCATCGATGAGGGCGACAGCCGGCTGACATTGACCCCGCGGGCCACCCCGGTCGCGGGTGCGCCGTCGCAGGCGCAGTTCATCGGGGCCCAGCAGTGGTTCATGACCGAACTGCAGGCGGCCTCGCTGGGTGCGGCCGTGGGCGCGGCGATCGGCGCTGCCGTCGGCCTCCTGTTCCTGGGGGTCGGATTCATCCCGGGCGCGATCATCGGCGCGGGTATCGGGCTCGCCGTCGCCGGCGGCCCGCCGCTGCTGGATTCGGCCATCGCCTACTTCAGCGGCCAGCCCTGAGAATTCTGCTACTGGGCGGCACCGGGGAAGCCCGGGAACTCGCCCGACTGCTTACCGGCGAGCGGGAACACGAGATCGTGTCCTCGCTCGCCGGTCGGGTCTCCGCGCCGATCCGGCCCGTCGGCGAGGTGCGGGTCGGCGGCTTCGGTGGCGCCGACGGGCTGCGCGATTGGCTGGCGGACAATCGGATGGAACTCGTCATCGACGCCACCCACCCCTTCGCCGGGGTGATCACCGCCAATGCCGCGCAGGCCACCGCGCGACTCGGGCTGCCCATGATCCGGTTGAGCCGTCCGGGCTGGACCGCCGGCCCCGGCGACCGCTGGTACCGGGTCCCCGACCTGGCCGCCGCCGCGGACACCGCCGCCGGACTGGGGGACCGGGTCCTACTCACTATCGGCCGTCAGGGGGTGGCGGCCTTCGCCGGCCATACCCGGCCCTGGTATCTGATCCGAGCCATCGACCCGCCCACGGACCAACTTCCCCCGCGGCACGAAATACTCTTGGCCCGCGGGCCTTTCACCGTGTCCGACGAATCGGAGTTGTTGACCCGGCACCGGATCGATGTCGTGGTCACCAAGGACAGCGGAGGTACGGCGACCGCCGCGAAGCTCACCGCCGCGCGTATCGCCGGTATTCCGGTGGTGGTCGTGGACCGGCCGACCCTGCCGTCCGGGGTCACGGTGGTGACCACCGTCGACGAGGCGCGGGAAGTGCTGTCCGCGTGGGTCGCCGCGGGCCGCAGTGGGCGGCCGGGCGGAAGGCGCTGATCGATTTCGGATTCCACTTCCGGGCGCTACCCGGCCGGACTGCTCCGCGTGCTCGGCGGTATCCGCACACAGGCGCTGTTCGGCGGGCACCGCAGTCGCCCGGAACGGCCCGGGACCGGCTGCCGATCACGGGTTGCCGCGAAGAGCCGCGCGAGATCGATAGTGCGCCTTCAGGAGCCGAGCAGGTCGGGTAGGCGGTCGAACCAGTGCAGGACCGCGCGCTCGTATCCGATACCGAATTCCAGTGTCGCCCGGGAATGCGGGGACAGGTCCGGGCCCGCTTCCTCGGCGCGGTAACGGTCCAGCCTTTCCTGGTGGATCTTACGAGCGTTGTCGATGATCGAGGCCAGATGCGCAGGCTCGATATGACCCCCGAAATGCAGGGTGAGCAGCAGCGGGAACCGGATGGTTTCCGGGCTGGGATCGCGCGCGATCCACTCGGCGAATTCGGCGCGGCCGGCCTCGGTGATGTGGTACGGAGTGCGTTCGCGGGCACCGGTTTCGCCCTTGACCACCAGGCCCGCCGAGTCCATGCTGGCGAGTTCCCGATAGACCTGGCTCTGGGTGATGGTCCAGAAATCGCCGATCCGGTCCTGGGCCAGCGTCACCAGATCCCAGCCCGACATAGGACCCTCGTGCAGAAAACCCAGAAGTGAGGCGGCCGTGGAGTTCAGCGGCCGCTTCTGTTTGCCGTTCACCGCATTGTCCTTCCACCGAGACTATTCCATAGTGGAATGCTATCGGATGGGGGGCGCTCAGGCGTTGTAGCGTCGCGCGGTGTAGACCCGCGGTGCCCCGGTGCCGTCGACCACCGCGGTGGTGGAGGCGCCGATGATCAGCAGCGTCCGCATATCGACCTCGGCGGGTTCCAGTTCACCCAGCGGCACCACCCGCACCGATTCGCCCGGGCCACCCACATCGCGGCCGAGAACCACCGGGGTGTCCGGCGCGCGGTGCGCGAGCAGGATGTCCTTCATTGCCCCCACCTGCCAGGTGCGTTTGCTCGAGGCGGGGTTGTAGACGGCGATGGCCATATCGGCCGCGGCCACCGCCGCCAGGCGCCGGGCCACCACGTCCCACGGTTTGAGGCGGTCGGACAGGGAGATCGTGGCGTAGTCGTGCCCGAGCGGGGCACCGACGCGGCTCGCCACCGCGTTCGCCGCCGTCATTCCGGGCAGGACCCGCACCGGCACCCCCGCCCACTGCGGGTCCGCGGATTCTTCCAGGACGGCCGCCGCCATCGCGAAAACGCCCGGGTCGCCCGAGGACACCACGGCGACCCGGCCGCCGCGGCGGGCCAGGTCCAGGGCCATGGCGGCGCGTTCGGATTCGACCCGGTTGTCGCTGCTGTGCCGCCGTTGACCGGGGCGGGCCGGGACGCGGTCGATATAGGTGGTGTAGCCGACGAGGTCGGTGGCGACGGCGAGCGCGGCGGATACCTCCGGTGTGGTCCATTGCGTATCGCCCGGGCCCAGGCCGACGACCACCACCTCCCCGACGCCCGGCGCGCAACTGGACGCGGTGCCTTCGGCCACCGGGGTGCGCACCGCGCGGGTCGCCGGCTCGGCGGCCGCCGGATCCCGGCGGGCGGGGACCGGGGTGGTCGGTTCGGGGCCCGGGACGATGGTGATAGCGAAATACGGGACCTGGGCGTCGTCCACCTCCCCGGCGGGAAGCACTCGCTCGCGTCCGGTGCTGGCCCGTTCGATGTAGTAGGCACGGTCGAGGCGGCCGGAGTCGGCGAGCGCCTTGCGGACGCCCGGGTAGGTGCGACCGAGTTTCATGATCGCGGCGGCGTCGCTGTCGGCGAGGCGGCGGGTCAGTTCGTCGGTGGGCAGGGTGGCGGGCAGTATCGTCAGTACCTGCTCACCCTCCACCAGGGGAGTGGCCAGTGCCGCCGACGCGGCGCTCACCGAGGTGATCCCGGGGACGATCTCCGCCTCGAACCGGTCCGCCAGCCGCCGGTGCATATGCATATAGGAGCTGTAGAACAGCGGGTCCCCGGCGGCCAGCAGCGCCACCGACCGGCCCGCCGCCAGATGCGCGGCCAGCCGTTCGGCCGCCGTGGCGTAGAACTCGTCGATCGCGCCCTGGTAACCGCCGGGATGATCGGTGGTCTCGGTGGTGACCGGATAGATGAGGTGTTCCTCGAGCTGGCCCGGCCGCATATACGGTTCGGCGATCCCGCGCGAGATACTGCGGCCGTGCCGGGCACTGTGGAATGCGATGACATCGGCCTCGGCGATCACGCGGGCCGCCTTCACCGTCACCAGTTCCGGATCGCCCGGGCCCAGGCCGACCCCCCACAGTTTTCCCGTAGCCACCGTCATTCCAGTTCGCTCGCAATCGCATTCAGGGCGGACGCGGTGATGGCGCTGCCACCGCGCCGCCCGCGCACCGTCAGATACTCTACGCCCGTGCCCGCGGCGAGCGCGTCCTTCGATTCGGCCGCGCCGACGAAGCCCACCGGGATACCGAGTACGGCGGCCGGTTTCGGTGCCCCCGCCGCGATCATGTCCAGCAGGTGGAACAGAGCGGTCGGCGCATTACCGATCGCCACCACCGCGCCGTCGAGCCGCTCCCGCCACAACTCCAGTGCCGCCGCCGACCGGGTGGTCCCGAGCTCGGTGGCCAGCTTCGGCACCCTGGGGTCACGCAGTAGGCACAGCACCTCGTTGTCCGCGGGCAGCCGGGTCCGGGTGACTCCCGAGGCCACCATGTTCGCATCGCACAGAATCGGCGCGCCGGCGCGCAGTGCGGCCCGCGCCGCGGCCACCACTCCCGGGGTGAACAGCACGTCGCCGGCCAGGTCGACCTGGCCGCAACCGTGGATCATCCGCACCACGACCTGCGCGATATCGGCCGGGAAGCGGTCCAGTTCGGCCTCGGCTCGGATGATCGCGAACGACCGGCGGTAGATCTCGGCCGCGTCGGTGACGTAGCTGGTGCGCGTGTCGGGCATGCGGACACCCTATGCCGGGCCGGGCGCACCGGGCCGGTGTGGGTGGGCCTCGGTCACCGGGGTGCCCGGGTGACCGCCGGCCACCGCCCACCAGCGGCCGACGATCTCCTGCCCGGTGTGGTGCGGCCAGGAGATATCGGGGACGACCAGCCCCGGCCGGGGTCGTCGAAGGAGACCGTGAACAGACCGGTGCCGGGATAGTCGCTCCAGCGCTGCCGCCCTCGCTCCGAGGGACGTGTCCACGTTTGTTCCCGGGTGCTGTCGTTGTCGATATCGGTGGCGAAGGTGGAGTCGCGTCGCGGATCGCGCGCCTGAAGGACCGGACGTAGTAGATGAGGTCATTGTCCTGGGCGTATTCCACGGCCGGTGCGCCGCCGTTGTTCAGGACGTCGAGATCGGCGCAGGGCGCCCTGGTAGCCGGTATCGGCCGGGGGCCGGCAGCAGGCCGGGTATCCGGCGAATATCGCCCCCGCGGCCGACGTCACGCCTCGACCTCCTGCGGACAACGCTACCGGAGCGGCACCCGTCTCACCGGGGGAGCGGGCCGGGCTTACGCGGTCCCACCGGCGCCACCCCGCGGGCGCGGGCCGATCTGGTCGAGCAGATCGTTGACCTCGTCCGGGAAACCATTGGTGACCTGCTGCGGTGTCTTGTTCGGGAAGCGGCGCGCGACATGCTCTTCGGCCGCCGAACCGGGGAGCACGTACACGGGTTCGGTCTTGCTCTGCAGCGGCCGGACCACCTCGTCGAGATGGGCTCGGCGATCGTCGAGGTAGGCACCGATCACATCCTCGCCGGCCGGGCACACGGCCATGCAGTAGCCGGCCTTGTAGTTCGGTTTGAACGACAGGCTCTGCCACATCGAGAACGATTCCCCGGTGGTGACCCGCTGCCGGTACTCGTCCCGATCGGCACTGTCGGCGACCGTTTCCGCCCAATCGGTGAAGCCGCCCATGAATTCCCGGTAGTTGTGCGTGTAGCACGCCTGGAAATCGAAACCCCCGCCCGGGGTGATCGCGCCCACCGGGCAGGCGGAGACACACAGTTTGCATTCGAGGCAGGGATTGAAATCCAGCGGCGCGCTCGGGGTATCGATCACCGCGTCGGTGACCACGGTGCCGAGCAGGATGAAATTGCCGAACCGGGGGTGGATCACATTGCGGTGAATGCCCATGACCCCCAGCCCGGCGGCCTCGGCGACCACCTTGTGCGCGATCACCCATATACGCCCGGGAAACTGCTGCACTTCCATCGGATATCCCGGCGCGGGATAGACCGCGCGATAACCGGCGTCCTGGAGTGCCCGGGTGATCCGGCGGGATACCGCGTTGGTCTCGTCGTCCGCGTGATTGAACTCGGTATTGGCGAGACTGCGCTGCGTGCTGCGCAGATTATCCCGGTTCATCCGCACACAGAACGAGACGAAAGTGCGTGCGGCGGGCAGGATCGCCCGGGCGTGCTCGAGTTCGTCGGCGACCCGGGGGTCGGTGACGGCGACGAACCCCATATCGTCGGCGCCGGCCGTGCGGCAGATCTCGCGGAGCCGGTCGGCGGCGAGGACCGGGTCGGGTTTCTCGCGCTCCCGACCGGCCATCCGCCGGACGGTCGGATGCTGTGCCAGCCGCCGCGGGGCGGCCGGTTCGTGCTCGGTATCCGGCATCGGGACTCCTTACTCGCGACGAGATCCACGCGGGCTCACTGTGAACGACGGCGTGGGCGAGCGGAATTCATCGGCCGCCGTGCCACCGGCCCGGCCGGCGGGCGGGTGGGCGGCAGGACGGATGCAAGGGCACTTCCGCCGCGTCGAGGCAGTACTCCCACAGCGACAGGAGGTGGCCCTCGGTATAGCGGGTGTGGCGCAGGTAGTGTTCGTCACGGATACGCCGGTCGTGCCAGAAATGGCCCGACAGCGGCGCCGGGGTAGTGGTTGCCAGCCAGACCGCGGTATCGGCGCCCTCGGCGGCGGTGCGCATCGCCGGGCGCAGCGCGGAACTGAAACGGGGGAGCGCGGCGGTGATCCCCGGTGTGGCGACCCAGCCCGGATGCATACTGTGCACGCTCACCCCGTGATCGGCGAGACGCCCGTCCAGCAGCGGCCCGAACGCCACCTGCATCCGTTTGGTGCGGGCATAGGCGGTGGCGCCCCGGTATGCGCCGTGGCGATACTGCGGATCCCGGAACGGCAGCGGCTGGGTGTACATCCCACCGGAGGCCACGAAGATGACACGGGCGTCGCCGGAGCCGGCGAGCAGCGGGGCGAGGCGGTCGGTGAGGCGTAACGGGCCGAGGACATGGGTGGCCAGGGTCAGTTCGTGCCCGGCGGAGTTCTCGGTGCGGTCGCCGGGCAGGACGCCCGCATTGTGGACGAGCACATCCAGCGCCTCGTGGCGTGCGTGCAGGGCCCGAGCGCAGGCATCGATACTGCCGGGTTCGGCGATATCGCATATCTCCAGTTCCACCTGCGCCCCGGGGACGGCGTCGCGGATCTCCCGGCGGGCCCGCTCGCCGCGGCCCGCGTCCCGGACCGCGAGCACGGTGCGCGCGCCCAGGCCCGCGAAGCGGGTGGCGATCGATTTCCCGATTCCCGAATTCGCGCCGGTGACCAGGACGGTTCGCCCGCGCAGAGCGTCGGTGGCCGGATCGTCCCGGGTCCAGGAGACCTTGCGCAGGTGGTAGCCGAGGCGGGTGTAGCCGGGCACTATCGTCCGGTCGAGCAGAGCGTCGACTGTACGGATCATCGGATCACACCTCGCCTCGTCTCATCAGCACGAACTGCTCGACATCCAGATAGCCGCTGCGAAAGCCCGCCCCGGCATACGCCAGATAGAACCGCCACATGCGCTGGAACACGGAGTCGAAGCCGAGCGCGCTCATCTCTTCGATATACCCATCGAATCGCTCTTGCCACAGCCGCAGTGTGTGCGCATAATGCTCGCCCATCGAGAATCGCTGGGTGACCCGCAGACCGGTGCCCGCGGCGACGGTCTCGGCGATCAACCGGTCGGAGGGTATGAATCCACCGGGGAAGATGTACTTCTGAATCCAGGTGTAGGTGTCGCGGGTGGCGTGCATGCGGTGGTCGGCCATGGTGATCGCCTGCAGCGCCGCGCGGCCACCGGGGGCGAGCAATCCCTCGATGCAGCGAAAGTAGATATCGAGATATTCGCATCCGACAGCTTCGATCATCTCGACGGAGACCACGGCGTCGTATTCGCCGTCCACCAGGCGGTAGTCGAGCAGGTCGACCCGGACGCGGTCGGCCACGCCCGCCGCCTCGATCCGGGCCAGGGCGAGCCGGCGCTGTTCGGCCGAGAGCGTCACCGACCGTACGCGGGCGCCCCGCGCGGCGGCCCGGACGGCCAGCGCCCCCCATCCGGTGCCGATCTCGAGCAACCGTGTCCCGGGACCGACTCGCGCCGCGTCGAGAATGCGGTCGATCTTGCGGTGTTGGGCGCCGGCCAGGTCGGCCCACTGCGGGGCGGGGGTGGTCGCCGGGAAGAGCGCGCTCGAATAGGTCATGGTCTCGTCCAGGAAGAGTGCGAAGAACTCGTTGGACAGGTCGTAGTGGTGGGCGATGTGGGCGCGACTGTTGGCTCGGGTGTTGCGTTCGGAGCCGGGATGTTTCGCGACATAGAGCCCGCGCAGTGTCTGCAGGACCGGCGGGACCAGGTGCTCGATATTCGCGGCGAGCACGGTGAGGGCCGCCGCCGGATCGGGTGCCGACCAGTCACCGGCCATATATGACTCGCCGAAACCGATCAGTCCGCCGATACCGAGGCGGGCGGCGAAGTCGTCGGGCCGGTGCAGGACGAGGGTAGGGGCGGTGCGGTCGTCCGGGTGCTGCCCGAGCACGGTCCCGTCCGGGTATTCGACCCGCAGGGGCAACCGGCGGACCGCCCGGCGGAAGAGCCCGCCGGCGACGGCCGCGGCGACGGTGGCGCGCAAGCCCGCGGGCGCCCGGTCGATATCGGGCCGGCGCAGGGTGGGGGGCGGGATCGGGGTCGACAGATCGATGGTCACCGGGACGGCTCCTGAAGCGGCGAGACGGGGCGGGGAACAAGGGGAAGACGGCGTAACCAGAGCCGGATGCCCTGCACGCGGATCCGGGCGGCCACGGTGAGCGGGGCCAGCGGCATGGTCAACGCGGCGGCGAGGACGGCGCCGGTGGTCGCGGGGCGGCAGTCCCCGGTCATCGACGCGGTGAGCACCGGCCGGTCGCGGTGCAGGGTGATGGACAGGCGCAGCCGGTCCCCGGGTTCGGGCAGCGACATCCGGTACCCACCGGACACCTCGTCGAACGGCGAGACATAGAACTGCTTGGCGGTTTCGGCGCCTCCGCTGCCGTCGGTCCGCAGCAGGTAGCGGTGCCGCTCGCGGTAGGTGTTGTGTACCTCGGCCACTACGCACACCGGGATTCCGGCGCGGTCGCGGCACCAGTACAGCGTGAGCGGATTGAATACGAAACCGAGTACGCGCGCGTTGGTGAGCATGAGGATCCGGCCGCCCGGTAGCGCGATGTCGTGCGTGGCCAGGTAATCGTCGATATTGGCGCGCAGGCTGCGCTCCGGATCGCCGAGGTGGTCGCGGGAACTCAGGCGGGCCAGCGGCCGCAGCGGGCGGGGCAGCCGCGGCAGATCGTCGAGGTCGACCAGCCAGCTGTAGCTGCGATAGCGGAACCGGTGATTAATCGGCGTCTGGCGTACATGGTCGATAGTCGTGTAGACGATCCGCGCGCTCATGACGCCGGGACCGGACGGAGGGCGCGGACGGGCCAGCGGGCGCCGAGGCGCTCGGCAGCACGCAGGCCCGACAGCGCCCCGTCCTCGTGGAAGCCCCAGCCGTGGTATGCGCCGGCGAACGCGATCCGGTCGTCGCCGATTTCGCCGAGTCGCCGCTGGGCGGCCACGGAGTCGGGGGTGTATTGCGGATGCTCGTAGACCATCCGGTCCAGTACGGCGGCGGGGTCGATGCGGTCGGCGTCGCCGAGGGTGACCACGAATCGGGGTTCGCCGGACTCGCCGAGCCAGTGCAGGCGGGTGAGGTCGTAGCTCACCAGGACCCGGTCGGGGGTGGCGTCACAGGCGGGAAGCCGGTAGTTCCACGAGGCGCGCGCCCGGTGGGCGCCGGGAAGCACGGTGGTGTCGGTGTGCAGCACGGTGTGGTTCACCGAGTAGGGCATGGCGGACAGGACCGCGCGTTCGGTGGCGGTGGGTTCGGCCAGTATCCGCAGTGCCTGGCCGGGGTGGGTCGCGATGACCGCCGCATCGAATACCGCGACCTCGTCACCGTCGTCGCGGATCGCCACGCCGTCGGCCAGTCGGTCCACGCTGCGTACCGGGGTGGCGGTGCGGACCGAATCGAGGCGTTCGGCGACCGCCCGCACATAGGTGGCCGATCCACCGCGGACCGTGCGCCAGGTGGGGGAGCCGAAAACCGTGAGCATGCCGTGGTGTTCGAGGAAGGTGAACAGATAGCGGGCGGGGTAGCGCAACGCGGTCGCCGGATCGCACGACCAGACCGCCGACACCAGCGGAGTCAGAAAGTGGCTGATGAAGTAGCCGGAGAAGCGGCCACGGCGCCCGAATTCGCCGAGGGTGAGCTCATGTTCCGGCGCGGCGGCGAGTTCGGCGCGGGCCAGCCGGTGGAAGCGCGGCACTTCGGCGAGCAACCGCAGGTAGCGGCCCCGCGTGAACGTCCCGGGAGTGGGGAACAGGCCACCGGGACCGCGGGCTCCCGCGTATTCGAGTCCGCAGCCGTCGCAGCGGACCGACATGCTCATATCGGTCTCCTGGGTTCGGATTCCCAGCTCGGCGAACAGTCGCAGCAGGGTCGGGTAGGTCCGGTCGTTGTGCACGATGAATCCGGTGTCCACCCCGATCTCGCGGCCCGCGGCCGTGCGGACCGTATGGGTATCGGCGTGGCCGCCGAGCCGCGGGTCGGCTTCGTAGAGAGTCACCCGTGCCGAGCCGGACAGCACCCAGGCGGCCGTGAGACCCGCCACCCCGCTGCCCACGACCGCGACCCGGCGCCCGGACCGGTCCGGTTTGCCCTGATCGACCATCACACTCCTCTGCTCGGCGACCACCGGCCGCTTGTCTGCATCGAGTATGCATCGTTTTATGGTCTATGGCGACCCCGGTCCGGTAGACGGGCCGTTGGGCACGCGGCCGCGAGGTGGTTCGCGGTGTCCGGGATGCCGGATGGGTGCGCCGGGTGGGTGAGAGGAGGAGCGGACTCAGCCGAGTCGCCGGACCGCTTCTGGGAGGCCCGCCAGGCGTTCGACCGCCGCCGGGAGGATGACCGCGTCCCAGCCCGGGCCGCCCACGAAGACCTGTGCGCCGGCGTCGGTACCGGCCCGCACACTGGAGGTCAGCGCGGTCGACTCGTGCTGCGACCACAGCACCAGCTCGGCCGGCCGGTCCAGCCGCGCCAGGGTATCGGCGAGGGCGGTGGTGGGCACATCCGCGCCGAGCATCTGCGCCCCGATCTCGCGCTCGGCCAGCGCGGCCCGCAGCACCTCGAGGGGGAGCGCGTGGGATTCGCCGCCGGTGCAGGCGAGCACGATCGGCCGCGGGCGCAGCCGGTCGGGCGGGCTGTTGCGGTGCAGCGCCGAGGTGATGCACCAGGAGAGCAGATGCTCGACGTCGATACAGCCCTCGCCGCCCAGTTGGCGGGCGACGATCTCGGCGAAGGCGGGGCGGCACAGCCGTTCCCAGGTGTCGACCACGCCGTAGATTCGTAGTGCGCCGGCCAATTGCGCTGTCACCGAACGGTAGTCGAGGGCGAAGGCTGCGGTCAGCAGCGAGGGTAGGTCACCCGGCGCGACGGCCGGTGCCCGCACCGCGGACGCGGCACCGGCCGGGGTGGCGCCGCCGCGGATGAGTCCGAGCATCCGATCGAGCTGGGCGATATCGGCTTCGGTGTACAGCCGGTGGGTACCCGGCCGGTGGCCGGTGGGGCCGATCTCGTAGCGACGGTTCCAGCTGCGCAGGGTGGCGGTCGGGATACCGAGCCGCTCGGCGACCGCGCGGACGGTGTAGCCGGCCGCGTCGGAAGCGGAGCTGGAACCGTCGGGCATCGTCTTATTCTGCCTGTCCCGATTCGCCGGCCGGGGCGGACCCGGGACTTCGGCGTGGGCGCCCCGGCACTACGTCCGTATTCACCGGGTCCGCGACGCGGTCAGGCCCGCCGTGCCGCACAGTAGGCCCCAGCCGGCGGCCACCGCGACGGCCTTGGTGCGCTGCGGCCGGTCGCGCAGCGCGGCGGCGAGGACCACGGCGTCGGACAGGTCGGCGAGCACCCGGCAGCCCGTGGCCACCCGCAGGGCGGCCGGGGTCGGGGCGAGGGCCATCCCGAGGCCCGAGACGATATCCCGGCAGGCGGTCATCCGCGCCAGCGCGCGGGCGGCGGGATCGTCCTCGGTCCAGCCGCACGGGCGCAGCAGCACCGCCGGGCGGATCGCCACGGCCAGTCCGTAACACGCCGTGGCCGCTCCCGCGAATCCGGCGAGTCCCATAGCTACCATCGATCCTCCTGTACCGACTGGGGATGCATCGATTATGCATCTATATGGGTTAGAGTGGTCGCACACCGCCGATACGCGAGGAGTTTCCGTGACAGCACATCGCGCAGTTCGCCGCACCGCCGGCCTCGTGGCCGCCCTGCTGACCTTCGGTGCCCTCGCCGCCGGTGGCTCGGTCGCCCAGCCGCCGCTGCCGGCCGGGCCCGCCCCCGTCCCCGCACTGGACCTGAACCGGTACCTCGGCGACTGGAACCAGCTCGCCGCGGTACCTCAGCTGTTCAACCTGGACTGCGCGCGCGATACCCGCGCGCGGTACACGCTCGACCCGCAGGGCAATGTCGCCGTGCACAATTCCTGCACCACCTGGGCGGGCGGCCGGAACGAGATCCGCGGCACCGCGAAGGTGAACGACCCGGTGACGGGTGCGCAGTTGCACGTCAGCTTCCCCGGAGTGCCGGGTCAGGACTCGCTCGACGGCCCGACGAACTACATCGTCACCGCGCTGGCGCCCGATTACTCCTGGGCTCTGGTGACCGACCCGAGCCGGCTGTCGGGTTTCGTACTGGCCCGCTCGGCCGCGCTCGACACGCCGACCTGGGACGAGGTGAAGTCCGCCATCACCGCGGCGGGCCAGACAACGTGTATGTACCTGAGCTCGCCCACCACCGGTGGCCGCTCCGATATCACGCCGCTGTGCCTGCGCTGACCGCCGCGCCGCGCATTCGGCGATAACCCGCCGCGCGGCCGGGAGTACGGACCCGGCCGCCCGGCCGCTGCATAATGCCGGGTATGGCAGACGACTGGAACGACCGGATCATCGCGGAATTCCGGGCCAACGAGGGCCGGGTCGGCGGGCCTTTCGAGGGTGCCCCGCTGGCATTGGTGCACCATCGCGGCCGGCGTACCGGCCGCGAGTCGGTGACGCCGATGATGTACCTGGCCGATGAACAGGATCCCGACGGCCTGGTCTACGTATTCGCCAGCAAGGCGGGTGCGCCGACGAATCCCGACTGGTATCGCAACCTGACCGCGGCCGGTAAGGCCACGGTGGAGCGGGGCACCGAGAGCTACCCCGTCACGGTCACGGAGGTGACCGGCGCGGAGCGCGACCGCATCTACGGCGAACAGGCCCGGCGCTATCCCGGCTTCGCCGAATACGAGCAGAAAGCGGCCGGCTTCCGCACCATTCCGGTTCTGGCCTTACGGCGCGCCTAGCGGTCCGCCGGGCGCCTGCGATCCGCGCGCGAATCGCGGATGGGCCCGGCCCGCCACCATCGGTAGTTCGACCGAGGTGCGGATACCGGGTTCGGCCGCGCAGACGTACGGTACGGAGTTGACGCAGTGCGCGGCCGTCGCGGCGATCCCGGGATTCTCGGACTCCGGCGGGTCACCGGGTTCGGATTGCCAGCCGCGGATGGTGACGAATGTGCCCGGGTCGCCGTCGATCTCGATCTCGAACCGTTCGCCCTCGGCACCGAGGGTCCATGGCGGGTCGAGATGCTGCTGCCCCATCAGCCAGTTGACTCCGATGCGTACGACGGTTTCACCACCGGCCAGCGCCTCCCAGTGGAAGCGCTGGCCGGCCACCTGCCCGGGTTCGATGGTACCGATCGGTGATTCGATCGGTGCGGTCGCGACCGCCGTCTCGTGCACCGTGCGGATCTCCGGGTTCGCGCCGAAACCCAGCGTGTCCAGGATCATCCGGACCGATTGGCGGAAGCCGCCGTCGAGCAGTTTCCGCATGGGGCCCGCAGCTGCCTCGGCGGGAGTGGTACCGAACCGCATGATATGGCGCACCACATCGGGCGCACCGTAGGTCCGGATATCGGAGAACTCCTCGCCGCGCACGAAGGTGACCGCCGCGGACATGGCCGACAGCATCAGCGGGAACACCTCGGTGACCCCACCGGGATCGATTCCGGTGCCGTGCAATGTGGCCCCGCCCGCCAGACAGGCCTGCCGGACCGGTTCGGCCTGCTCCTCGTCGGGATAGAACCAGCCGACCGGTGTCACCACGTTCTTCCCCGACCGCAGCAGTGCCGCCACCTCCTGCGTGCGCGGGAGCAGTGGCGCGTAGACCACGGCGTCGGCGGGCAGCGCGAGGATCTCGTCGAGACTGTCGGTCGCCCGCACCCCGACGGGTGCGCGGCCGAGGATCTCACCCACATCGCGGCCGCATTTGTCCGGTGAATGCACCCAGCATCCCACCAGTTCGAGATCGGGGTGATCGATGATGGCTCGCAGCGCGGCCCGGCCGACCGATCCGGTGGCCCACTGCACGACCCGGTAGCTCACATGTCCTCCTCGTCGGTGTCCGGTCGCGCGGCAGACCGGCGGCGATGGGTCCGGGCGGCTCAGCGGTCCGCGTCGGTGTAGCGGATGATGCCGCGGATATTTCGGCCGGCCAGCATGTCCTGATATCCGTCGTTGATGTCCTCGAGCCGGTACTGCCGGGTGACCATATCGTCGAGGTTCAACTTGCCGACCTGGTACATCGACAGCAGATGCGGGATGTCGTAGTGCGGGTTGCCGCCACCGAAGATGGTGCCCTGCAGATTCTTCTGCAGCAGCGAGAGCATGGCCAGGTTCAGGGTCGTCTTGTTCTCGGTCAGGCTGCCCATGGCGGTGAGGACGCACGTTCCGGCCTTGGCGGTGATGCCCAACCAACTGTCCACGTCCTCGCCGTGCACCTCGCCGACGGTCACGATCACCTTCTTGGCCATACCGCCCCAGGTGACCTCCGCGCAACCGGCGGTCGCCTCCTCGATGGTCGCGTAGGCGTGGGTGGCCCCGAATTTCCGGGCCTGTTCGCGCTTCCACGGCACCGGGTCGACCGCGAAGATGTAGCGGGCGCCCGCGTGCACCGCGCCCTGTAGCGCGGAGATGCCCACGCCGCCGAGGCCGATGATCGCGACATCCTCACCCGGCCGGATATCTGCGGTGCGGACGGCCGACCCGTATCCGGTGGTGACACCGCAGCCGACCAGGCAGGCGACCTCGAACGGAATCGTCGGGTCGATCTTCACCACCGAGCTCTGGTGCACCACCATGTACGGGGAGAAGGTGCCCAGCAGGGCCATCGGGTAGACATCGTGGCCGCGAACCCGGATCCGGAACGATCCGTCGGTGACCGAGGTGCCCGCGAGCAGGAGCGCGCCGAGATCGCACAGGTTGCGCAGACCCGCCTGACAGGATTTGCATTTCCCGCACGACGGGATGAACGACAGGACGACGTGGTCGCCGACCGCGAGATCCTCCACGCCCTCGCCGACCTCGGTCACGATGCCGGCACCCTCGTGCCCGCCGAGTACCGGGAATCCCATCATCGGGATGCCGCCGGTGACCAGGTGGTGGTCGGAATGGCACATTCCGGCCGCTTCCAGCTGGACCTTGACCTCATGTTTGCGGGGATCGCCGATCTCGATCTCCTCGATCTGCCACGGCTGGTCGAATTCCCAGATGAGAGCGCCTTTGGTCTTCATCGGTGAACCTGCTTTCTCCTACCGCTCCGGGTCCGGGAAGTAGCCGGGTCCGGCTGAATGCACAAGTGTATGGACAACAGTCCAGACGACAATACGACACGAGTGTGGCCGGCGGCGCGGAATCCGTCCGGCAATAACGCCGGTGCGGACCCGATCGACCGAATGCAGGATCGGAGGACAGCGGCGTAGCGGGGCCCCGCGGTTCGGCAGGTCGGAGACGCGGAGCCGAGTTCGCGGCCGGCGCGGCGCTGGGCAGCGGACAGATGGCCAGGCTGACCGCGGCCGGCGCGATCGCGATCGTGGGCGCTCGGCCTCGGCAACCCCGCGCAGCGCGCCCGCACCGAGTCGACGACCACGTAGGTGGCAAGAGCGCAGAAGGAGAAGGCGATGATCCGCAGCGTGATCTTATGCCGGGCGTCGGGGTCGCGGCCGGCGAACTGTCAGGCGACCGCGGCCGCCGAGGGCCGGCTCCGGGGTGCGCGGAGATGAGTCCCTGTACCGATAAACAGTTGCGGGTGGTGTCTGCGGCGGGCACAGTGTCGGACTTGTGTTGGGGACCGAGGTCGAGGTGCGCGTATCCGGTGGTGTGTTGTCGGGGGTGGACTTCGGCGGCGAGGGCACAGGGGTGCTGTTGGTGCACGGAAGCGGCCACAACTGTGTGGCATGGTCGGAGGTGGCGACTTATCTGGTGGCGCACTGCCGTGCGGTGGCATTCGATTTGCGCGGTCACGGGCATACGGCGGCCGATTCGCGCACCGCGGCAACGCGCAGTGGCGAAGACCGGCAGCGGCTCGACAGTTGCGGGAGATGTTTCGGTACGGGTGGCGCGCCGACGAACGCCGGATGCTCGACTACATCGAGCAGTGCGCGCGGGAGGCCCGAACGGATCGGCTCGACGCCGGCGCCGGTCCGGAGCTGGTGCGCAAGGTCGTGCGCCGCTGCTTCATGCCGCATTCGGACGGCGGGTATGTGCGGCGGCCGACCGTAGAAGAGATCGCGTCGACCGCGGTGCCGGACCCCGAGGCGGTCGTGTATCCGGACACAATGTGCCGATGACCCGGCCCGCCGAACTGGCCGCGATCATTGTCGACCTGGTGTACCGGGTCGCCGCTGCCACCGAATAACCGAGCCGGAAAGGGCCATCAATGACACGCAATGCCGAAAGTCGCCTCGTCCAGGAGTTTCCGGTGGCCGATGCCGCAGCGGGACCCTACGGCATCACCACCGGTGCCGACGGCGCGCTCTGGATCACGCTGGCGCAGAGCGGCGAGATCGCTCGCCTGACCGTCGACGGTGTGCTCGACCGTTATCCGGCCGGCCCCTCCGGATGCCGGCCTACCGTCATCGCCGCGGGCGTGGACGACGCCCTGTGGTTCGCCCGAACCGGCGACGACCACATCGGGCGCATCACCACGGACGGGATCGTGACAGCGTTCGGCTTACCGGCGGGCAGCGGCCCGTTCGGGGTCTGCGCCGGTCCGGACGAGGCCATATGGTTCACCGAGATGAACACCGACCGCATCGGCCGTATCACGCCCAACGGACAGATCACCCACATCGACCTCCCTGTCCGGGGCGGATTCCCATCCATGATCACCCGCGGTCCCGACAGCGGACTGTGGTTCACCCTCAACCAGGCCGGCGCTATCGGACGGGTCGACCACCACGGCAATGTCACCCAGTACCCATTGCCCGATCCGGGCGCGCCGGTGGGGATCACGTGCGGTCCGGAGGCCATCTGGTTCGTCGATATCGCGGCAGGCCGGATCGGCCGCCTCGAGCCCGGTGGCACGATGACGATGTTCCCGTTGCCCGACCCCGCGGCGAAACCGCACGCGATCACCGCATCGACTTCCGGTGACTGCTGGTTCACCGAGTGGGGAGCCAACCGGCTCGGCCGGATCGACCCCGCCGGCGCCATCACCGAACACGACCTGCCCACACCGGAATCCGAACCACACGGCATCACCGTGGGCCCCGACGGCGCGGTGTGGGCGGCACTGGAGATCGGAGTAATCGCCCGCGTCGCGCCGTGACCCAGGCAACTGCCACAGGCGGTCGTTCTCGGCGACTTCCGAAATCGGCCAGCGCCCGCAGCAGCGCATCGGGCTGCCGGTCACTCGGCAGCGCAACGTGTTCGCCTCGACCCGCACCTCGGTGACGCCGGGCAACGCCGTGAATTCGGGCCGATACAGCGCTCGTAGGTGAACGTGGGCCGGCAGGGTTCGACCTATCTGTGGACATCCCTGATTTCGCGCCGATGTTCCTCGACCCTCTACTCGAATCCACCTGAGGGCCGGAGTCCGGTCGGGCCGGTCGCAGCGTGGTTCCGGCCGTGCCTGTATCGAATCAATCCGATGGGGGAGGGGCCGCGGCCTCGATGCTCGCACGAAGTCGGAGGATCTCGGCTTCCTGGGTCCTGAGGCGGGCGATTCCAGCGTTCAATTGGCTTGCCCGCTCGTCGAGTTGCGTTAATGCGGCTCTCCGGTCGGCTTCGGAGGCGCCGCCGGGATCGAGGCATGCGACCTGCAGTATCGCGGATGCCTCCGACAGCGACAGGCCGGATGCCAGCAAGCAGCGTATGTGGTCCACGATCTGCACATCGTCTGGGCGGTAGTTCCGGTAGCCGTTGGAGTCGCGTTCGGGCGACAGGATCCCGGCGCCCTCGTAGTGTCGGAGCATTCGCGGGCTCGCACCGGTGGCCTGGCTCAATTCGCGTATCCGCATCCAGCTGCCTTCTCCTTGACATTGACGTCAGCGTCATACTTTAGTTTGGCCGGCATGATGAACGAAAGCAGCCGACCGAAGGTGATGCTCGTAGTTGCGCATCCGGACCACGATTCGGCTACCTGGGCCATTGCACGGGCCATCGAGCAGGGCATCGAGTCCGATGGAAGTACCACCGCCATTACCCATGACCTGGTGGCATCCGGTTTCGATCCGGTCTACCGAAAGGCGGATCTGGCGCATCATCGAGGGCTTTCCGAACTTCCCCCCGACGTCCGGCGGGAGCAGGAACTGCTCGAATCCGCCGAGGTGACCGTCGTTCTCTTCCCGGTCTACTGGTGGTCCATGCCGGCACTCACCAAAGGCTGGTTCGACCGGGTATTCGGGGCCTACGACGATGTTTCGCACGGTAGCCCCAGTGTGGTGAAGCAACTACATCTCGTCGCAAGTGCCGGTCTCGGTGAAAGTACGTTCGCCCGGCACGGATACAAGACTGCGTTGACAACTCAGACGATGCACGGCATCGCCGACTACTCGCAGATCGGCGACTCGTCCATGGAATTTCTCTACGACACCGAGTCCGAGGACTCGGCAGTCCACGAGCAACTGATCGCTCAGGGATACGAAATCGGCGTCGCGATGGCGCAGCGTGCGCAGATTGCGTACGACTCGGTCGCGGTCCGAATGATCGGGCGTCACAACCCAGCCGCGGGACCGGTGACCGAACGCGGTGCCGGTGGGGCAGCGAAACGCTGATGTCCAGATCTGACGAGGAGCGGGAGGCTGGAGCTGATTTTCATCGGGGTGGAGCCTCCGGAAACGCCCCTGGCATGCGATACCGCTTTCGTGCATTATTCACAAACTGACGCATTCCTGGACGCCGGTAAGTGCAATCAGGAACCTAGGGGCATACGTCCGGAACGGGAACCGGCGCGGAACCCCTCGCGAGCGATTCCGCACCTGCAACGCCGACCAGTGATGCCGCGACCGCGGGACGCACCGGGATAAGTGGAGGCGTACCGCGTTCCACGGTGGCACGGAATCCTTCGAGTACCGCGACGGTCCCCTCCGCCATACGGTCGACCGGTTCGTCGTCCACAAGGTAGGGACCCGGTACGCGGATCTGCTCGCATGCCTGCCCGTCGGCCTGTGCCCAGCCCTCCTTGCGTACTCGCACCGACCAAGCATCTCCGTCGGTGGCACGGACGGATTCGGCCAGGCCGTGGGCACCGCGCACGGAGACCCAGCTCCAATGGCTGCCTGTTTCGCCGGCGAGGAACCCATGGCGAACCAGGGCCAGGGTGTCGTCGGACAGCCGGATCGCCAGCACCACGGCGGCAGGTCGGTCGCCGCCCCGACCGACCGGGAAGGCGCTGACCTCGACCGGCCATTCTCCGGTGAGGTTCAGCAGCGGCGAGACGGTGTGGGTGCAGTAGGCAGTCGGCGCGATGCGACCACGCCAGTGCGCTGGATCACCGATCAGCGCGGCGGTGTCCTGGGGCGACAGGCTGTGCAGATAATCGGCCTCCACCAATGCGATGGCGCCCAGCTCGCCGGAATCCACCGACTCCCGGAGCAGTCGGGTGTGTGGATGGAAGACGTAGTTCTCCGCGAACGAATAGGTCGCCGTCGACCGCTCGGCCGCGGCAATAAGCCGACGCCCTTCCTCCTCGGACACGCAGGCCGCCGTCTCCGACAGCACATGGATCCCGCGATCCAGGAATGCGACGGCCAACGCCGTGTGCGCGTCGAAATCATTGGCGAGTACGACACCATCGAGACCGGCGTCGAGCAGTTCCGTCCAGTGCTCGGTCGCCCGGGCTGCCGGAAATCCCGCCTGTGCAGCAGCCAGTCGTTCGGAATCGCGATCACAGATCGCGATCACCTCGACCCCGATCCGGTATGCCAACTCGGCCATATACAGACCCCGCAACAAACCCACAATTCCGATACGCACCCCACCGGTATACACACGCAGCGGAGAACCCACAAAGGTTTTTCGCATCCAACACATGACGGGGGAACGTCTTTCATCGCCGTGCGCCGCGACGCCGTGTCGTAAAAGGATGCGTTCCTCAACAGTGGGCGAGCGCGATCATCGCTGGTCGGCGATGATTCACCAGTGAATCTGCTCGGCGAGTTCAGAGGGATACCCGAGTGCCTGGCGCAGGGACGGCAGGACTCGGGTGCGGGTCGGATCGGATCGGGCGTGCCCGAACCGGGCCAGGGCATCGGTGTGTACGGCGGTTTCCATACCCGGAAGAGTGCATCTGAATCTGATTCAGGAAATGATGAAATTTCAAGGAAGTTGTAGCAGATGGCGGGATCGGGAGGTGAGTACCGATGACGGAAACGCGACGGTGGTCGTGGCCGCAGATACTGGGCTCCGAGGGCCCAGCGGCGGCGACCTGCATCCGGGTGGCGGTGGGGTTCGTGTTCCTCAGTGAGGGGATCCAGAAGTTCCTTTACCCGCACACGCTGGGGCCGGGTCGTTTCGAGAAGATCGGAATACCGGCGGCGACGTTTTTCGCCGACTTCGACGGGGCCGTCGAGATCGCCTGCGGCGCCTTGATCGTCTTCGGCCTGCTGACCCGTGTGGCGGTGATCCCTCTGCTCGTCGACATCAGCGGGGCGATCGTGCTGACCAAACTGCCGCAGCTGCGACCCGGCGGGTTCGATGGGAAAGAGGGTTTCTGGGAAATGGCCCACGATGCCCGCACCGATTTCGCGATGCTGCTCGGGCTGATCTTCCTGCTGTGGGCCGGCCCCGGCCGCTGGTCACTGGACGCGGTGATAGCCCAGCGTGCTCGGTTCACTCGCGACGGGGATCGGCGAGGGCATGATGCGAGGTGTCCGCCGCGCGTTTCCCGTTCCGGGCCTTGACCTTGACGCCCGGGTCAAGGCTTAGCGTCTCGGGCATGGAAGAGACGAACACCCTGTACGGGCGAGCAGTGCTGATTACCGGAGGGGGCAGCGGGATCGGTCGGGCGACGGCCCTACAGTTCGCTGCCTCGGGCGCCGACGTCCTGATCGTCGGCCGGTCCGCCGGGCGGCTGGCGGAAACGGCCGACGAGCATCCCCGAATTCGGGCATTCGTGGCCGACGTCACCGAGTCGACCGCCGCCGCTGGTATCGTGACCGCCGGGTTGGAGGCCTTCGGACGCATTGATGTCTTGATCAACAATGCTGCGATCACCCGGCCGGCTCCTCTCGGGGCCATCGACCGGAGGGTCGCCGAGGAACAACTCGCCACGAATCTTCTCGCGCCGATCTTTCTCACCCAGCATGCTCTGCCGCATCTGCGGTCCGGTGCCACCATCGTCAACGTCACATCCAACCCGCCGTACTACGGATGGCCGAACAATTCGGTCTACGGATCCACGAAAGTAGCTCTCGACTTCCTCACCCACACGTGGGCTGTCGAACTCGCGCAGCGAGGCATTCGCGTTCTGTCGGTGGCACCGGGGATCACGGCGACACCGGTACTCGCCCACGCCGGTCTATCCGACGAGCAGATCGCTGCGGCGGGGGCGCAGCTTCGGGCCCGAATTCCACTGGGCCGCATCGCCGAGCCCAACGAGATCGCGTGGTGGATCGTGAACGCAACGCGCCCCGAAGCCGGCTACCTCACCGGCGCGGTCATCCGCGTCGACGGCGGACTGAGCGCGGCCGGGTGAAAATGTACTGATGCTGATCGGAGAACTGGCGAACGCGGCCGGCACCACCATTCGCGCACTGCGGTATTACGAACAGCAGGGCCTGCTCCATCCCCAGCGAGCACCCAACGGCTACCGGGAGTACGAGGAGACAACCATTGTCCACGTCGGCAAAATCAGGCTCCTACTCTCCCTCGGCCTCACCACCAACGACGTCCGGGCCTTCCTGCCCTGCCTGGATCAGGACCTCGCCGCCGCTACGCTTTGTCCCGCCAGCGCACAGGTCGTCGCCCGCAGGCTCAACGAGGTGGACGAGAAGATCGCCGCATTGAATGTCGTCCGCAACCGTCTCCTCGAAGCGATGCCCGCTCTCATGCAGTAGGCCGCGCGCTGACGCGGCAGACGATTCCAGCCTATCCTCAGCCCGGACGCGGAGCGATGCCCACTCCGGGCCCCGGACTCGAGCCCATCCCTGTGACTCGCAGTGTTGAGTGGCAATATTTTCGTAGTGTTGGGTGGCACCGATCGTGGGGACTGCTGCGGGTCTGGATGAGAGGTTGGGTGGGACGATGGATGCTGCAGCCCTGGAGGGTGATGTAATCGGCTGCACTCGACGGTTCTGCCCTTCCGTTGGCCGGTCAGTGGGCTGACCACGCCGTAGAGTTCGGTCGGGTAATCACCGAGCGCGGATCAGGCCTTCGGTCACGGTCGTCGAGATGAGGAGGCTTCGGTCAAAACAATTCGTGTCCATGATCGGCGGACCGGGGACGGGCGTGACACTGCCACTGCGCCGGGTTTTGTGGTCCTGACGGGGGCGGTCCTCGGTGTCGTGGTCCTTATGTGCGTCCACCTCGACTGGGCTCCGTTCGTCAGGAATATGACCGGTCCCGATCAGCTTCTTGCCCTGGTGGCCGGCGGGATTCTGCTGGGTGTTTGCTTGCTGGTGTGGGCGATCAAGTCGTTGCACCTGCTCGGCAGCGAGCGTCGGTGGCTCTGGAAGGTCGCCGCGGTGCCGCTGGTTGTGCTCGCGGGGCTGGTGGCCGGCATGGTCTTTCAGCCTGCGGGCTTCGATTCCGCACGTCCGGAAATGGAAAAGGTCGCGGTCGAGATGCTGCGCGAGGATAGGCCGCACACCCGTCGGGACCTGAATCTCGGCGGAGTCGATATCAGTCTGGTGCACCGCGCGCCCGATGGGCGCGTCTACTTCTACGACGCCGACGGGTTCGTGGGAACCACTGTCCAGGGTTGGGTCTTCTCGCCCGGCCCTGAGCCAGTAGGGAGCGGTGCGCGACAGTTCGAGAAGCTGTCCGGAGACTGGTATTCGTTCGACTTCACTATCGACTGACGCGCCTGGTGGCGGTCGACTCGGCGACAATGCGGGTCGGGTCAGGTGGTCGTCGTCATCGATAAGGTCACCTGGCTCACTCTCTTGCGACCGAGGAATCGGGACCACGCGACCGATCCAGTTGTACCGGCCTCATTCGCTCATTGTGCGTACGCTGCACGGCAGTCTGTCCCGCCAAGAGCAATTGTCAATACCTGTGGATGGCCGGCCGGTGGATGGCTATGCAGTTGCGCATAGTTTGTCGAGCCACCGGCTGCAGAGTTCGCGGGTGATCGGTTCGAAGAGTTCGGGTGTCGATATCTCGAATAGGAACTGGGTGAGCAGGTCCTCCTGTCCCGGCTCGATGTCGATGTCTTCGCACATGTGCAACTCTTCGGTCCACGCGGTGAGCTCACCGGGGAGTGCTTCCCCGGTGAGCACCTTGCGCAGGGCGGCCTGGGCACTCGCGCGGTCCAGCACTACTGCGGAAAACTCGTCCGCCGGGATCCTGCGGGCCGCTGCGATCAGGTCGTCGATCCGGCCGTTCCACCGGACGAGGTCGAGCAGGACTTGTTGGCTGTCTACTGCCATCGCGGATCTATCCTCTTCCTTCCACTGTCATGCCGCCCGTGCAGCGCGTTCGACGAGCTGACCGCCCTCGAAGCGGGCTCCTGCCCGGACGAGGGCGGCGAGGTGGGGTGCGGTGATCGCCCGCCAGCGGGCCTGGGCGGATTCCGCGAGCTTGAAGACCATCGCCAGGGCGGCGGCCGGGCTGCCCGCGCCACGGGTGACCTTGGTCCGCAGTTTCACCGTGGAGAAGGTCGATTCGATCGGATTTGTGGTGCGCAGGTGGATCCAGTGTTCGGCGGGGAAGTCGTAGAACGCCAGCAGTTCCTCGCTGTCGTCGGTGATCTTCTTGACGGCCTTGGGCCACTTCGCCCCGTAGGCCTTCGCGAAGTCCTTCACAGCCTTCTCGGCGTGAGTGCGGTCCTCGGCGTTGTAGATCTCCTGCAGAGCCTTCTTCGCTCCGCGCTGCGCGGACTTCGGCAACGCGTTCATGACATTACGGACCTTGTGCACCCAGCACCTCTGATGCCGGGCCTCGGGGAACACCTCCGCGAGGGCGTTCCACAGGCCCGTCGCGCCGTCACCGGCCACGAGCGCGGGGGCGCGCATGCCGCGCCGGGCGGCAGTCGCGCAGCAGGTCGGCCCAGGACTCGGTCGACTCCCGCAGTCCCTCGGCGAGCGCGATCAGGTCCTTGCGGCCATCCGCACGGACGCCCATGAGGACCAGGACGCAGGAGTGGGCCTGGCCGAGCCTGACCTTGGGGTGGACGCCATCGGCCCATACGTACACGTAGTCGGATCCCGACAGGTCGCGGGCCTGGAAGACAGTGTGATCGTCGGTCCACTGCTTGGTGAGCCGGTTCACGGTCGGCCCGGACAGCCCTGCCGCCGAGCCGAGGAACTGCTCCAGAGCGGGTACGAAGTCCCCGCCCGACAAGCCGTGCCGGTAGAGCAGCGGCAGCACCTCGGTGACCTTCGGGGACTTGCGGCACCACGGGGCCAGGATCTTGGAGGAGAACCGCTTGCGCTCCCCGGTGCCCTCGTCGACGCGCTTGTCGTTCACACGCGGCGCGCTGACCTCGATCTCTCCGGCGGCCGTGGTGACCCGCCGGGCACGGTGGCGGCCGTTGCGGACCACCAGCCGGCGCCCCTGCTCGTCCCGCTCGCCGACGAGCTCGGCTATGTACTGGTCGACTTCCGCCTCCAGAGCGGCTGCCAGCATCCGGCGGGCGCCCTCGCGGACGACGTCGTCCAGCAGCGATCCGGTCTCGGTGGTGCCGTCTTCGGTGACTACTCTGAGCACAGGCGTGCCTTCCCCGGCCCGCGCAGCAACGCGGGCCTACTCGGTGACCATCGATCGATCACTCGGGAAGGTACGCCCTTCGCGTTCAACCCGAGACCGATCCACAGGTCTTGAGCATTGCTCTCCCGCCAACGATGGCGGTCTCAAAGGGTGAGTGCATCACCGCTGTTCAGGTGTTCAGCATAGACCTCGGCCGGGCTGCGGTATCCGTGGATTCTGCGGGGCCGAGTTCGTAGGCGATGAATCGGCTGGTCCGCTCCACCAGCGTGGCGATCGCCGACGCGTGCCTTCTGCTGCGAGTCACGCCCAGGTCTGTGACTCGCAGCGGTAGGTGGCGCTGTTTTCGCGGCGTCAGGTGGCGCCGACGGAGAGGGGGTGGTGTTCGGCCGGATTCGCCATGGCCCGCGCCCAGTTGCGAGGGATCGAGCGCTGAGCACCACCACGAGAATCTCCTACATGCTGTAGTAGATTTGTGCCTGCGTTGCTGCAGTGAATTCTGTTGTAGCGCAGCACCGAGGGACGACTGTCGTGGGAAGGCAGAGATGTTTGCTGGTCGCCGAGATTTCCTGATGAGTGCCACCGCGGTTTTGACCGGCGTGCCGTGGCTGCGTGGGCAGCCGGGCTCGGGCGATACCTCGGCCCACATTCGGCCGGTCGATGAACCTCTGCTCGACGGAAATGAGCAGATTGCCATGCTGCTCTACCCTCAGTGCACAGCGCTGGACTTCGTCGGTCCCCAATATGCGTTCGGATGCCTGACAGGGGCAACCGTGCACCAGATCGCCGCCACCATGGATCCCATAGTCACCGATACCGGAGTGACCCTCATGCCGACGGCAACCTTCGATCAATGCCCTCGTGATGTCGATGTGTTGTTCGTACCTGGCGGAACGAATGGAACGCTGGCCGCGATGCGCGACGACAACGTCGTTCGATTCGTTGCGGATCACGGCGCAAGAGCAAGATGGGTCACCAGTGTCTGCACCGGTTCGCTGCTGCTTGGCGTGGCGGGGTTGTTGCACGGTTACCGGGCCACATCGCACTGGGCCGCGCGCGATCTACTCGCCGAAGCCGGCGCGATATCAATCGACTCGCGTGTCGTCGTCGACCGCAATCGGGTCACCGGCGCCGGCGTAAGCGGCGGACTGGACCTCAGCTACGTCATCCTGTCGCTGCTGCGCGACCAGCGCTACGCGGAAACGGTGCAACTGATGGCCGAATACGCACCGCGGCCACCGTTCGATGCGGGCTCTCCCGATACCGCCCCGCCGACGACGAGAACCATGGTGGAGGGAATGTTCACAGAATTCCGCACAGAAGTGAAGGACACATTGCGTGCCACACGTTGAGGATATCTGCCTCGGGCAAATTGACGGTCGGAGGTGTCCGCCATTCGACGCTCACGGTCAAGTCGACGATCATTCGTGAGACACTCCGGGGTCCACGGGTCTCCGCAGGTGGAGTTTGTCATCGTGCCGTGTCCGCATCTATGTCAACCTGTCGGGGGTTTGCGATACGTTGCCGATCGTGAGAATCGGATGTGTATCCGCCACCGAACAGAACCCCCCAAGCTCGGCATGACGCGCTCGCCGCCTGGCTGCGAGCAGATCCTTCTCGACAAGGTTTCCGGGAAGCTCGCCGCCCGACCAGAGTTGGACAAGGCGTTGCTGGTGGCGAATCGGCCCGGAGATCAGTTGGTCGTCACCGAGCTCAACCGGCTCGGCCGGCCGCCCGCCATGAGGACCGACGGTGACCGGTCGCGATGCCGGGGACCCGGGGGGAATTCACCGGTCCGCAGGTGTGCCGGTGTGGTCAACCTTTCTCGGTGAGTTTGGCGTTTATTTCGCGGGCTTCGGCGAGTTGGTCCTCGAGGATGATGATCCGGCATGCCGCGTCCAAGGGGGTGCCGGAGTCCATGAGTTCGCGGGCGCGGGCGGCGATGCGCAGCTGGTAGCGGGAATAGCGGCGATGCCCGCCGGCGGAGCGTTGCGGGGTGATCAGTCCTGCGTCGTCGAGGGTGCGCAGGAACGCTTGAGTGGTGCCGAGCATGTCCGCGGCTCGGCCCATGGTGTAGGCGGGGTAGTCGTCATCGTCGAACTTCTCGTTCGCGGTGGGGGGTTCGGAAATCGTACGGCCTCCAGACGCCGTAGTACCCCGGCGCCGACGGCGCCGGGGTACCGAAAGGGGGAATTACTTCGTCTTCCGACATGTAACCGAGACGTCGGCGATCACCCGAATCGCATATCTTCACGGGTGACCCGACGGGCAACGCCTCCTTTCTCTTCAAGGTGTTACTTCATCTTCTTTCCGTGCAACTTCGCTTGCTTCCCGGCGGGCGGTAGGACCGTTGTACATCCTGGTCCCCTGGCCGCGCCCGCCGTTTCCGCCATCACGGGCAGTTCATCATCTCCCGTGCCGTATGGATACTTCCTTCACTTCCAACGAGTCAGAAGTTACCCCATATCCTGCCGAATGTCTACAGTCGTCACTGAAGAATTTCTGCCACGCGCTCAACCCCGAGGTCTACTGGTGGACCCACGCGACCTTCGTCGAACTCACCATCGCCCTCAATGAGCATTTCGGGACCCCGCTCACTACTGCGGAAAAGGATCAGTTGATCGCCGAGGGCGTCACCTGGTGGCGCATGTACCGACTGTCCGACCGGGTGCTGGTGGCGGACTACGCCGAGTTCGAGGAGTACTGGCACCGCACCATCGACGAGGTGTTCGAGGCCAATGCCACCACTGATTTCGCGCTCCGCTCGGCAGCACCCGGATTCCGGCGCTGCCCGGTATCCCGGAACCGGTGTGGTCGGTGATCTGGCGGCCGGTGATGGCGTTCAATGTCTGGCTGGCCAATGGTCTCATGCCCGAACGTGCCCGCGAGATCCTGGAGCTGCGCTGGACGGCCGTGGGCCAGAAGCTGTTCGGGGTGTTCACGGCGGTGGTGCGTACGGTCTGGCCGCTGCTGCCCGACCGGCTGCGGTACGCCCCTCGTGCCTACGCGGGTGTCCGGCGCGTCCGGGCCGGTTGATCTATGGTTTGCGACACAAAAGCGGAGCCGGCCGAACAGCGTACCGCACGTCACAGTGGGCCGATTTGCGTTGCGGGCCTGCTGTTCCCGGCTCCGAGCCGCTGACCGGCGCATACGTGACCTGGGACACCCCCGCGTCATCGCGGGATAAATTCCCCATTGCTGGGAAGTTTTCGAAAATCCGCCGGTCCCACGTCGATACGATTTTCGCATGCTCACAGTTCAGGAGCCGCAAGGCAGGTCGTCGTTCGTCACCGGGAATACGAGTCGGTCGAATGGGTGTCCGGCAGCCGCGGGGCGTCCCGAGCGCCGTGCCGCCGAACCCGTCGTGCAGTGGCCGGAGGAAGTGTCGGTGCGCGAGGAAACCGAGCAGTTGCGCAAACCGTCGGCCGCGCTGGCGGTCGCGGCGGTGATGGGGCTGTTGATCGTCGTACTCCTGGTGGCCAGCCACGGCAAACAGGACGACGGAGATCGTCGCTCGCGGCCGATCGAAAAGCCCTCGACGTCGCAGCAGCAGTAGGGCAGTTCGCCGGGCGGCGCCGCGGCACGGCGGTTCAGATGCGCGGCGGCGTCACCCGGTAGCCTTCGGGACCGGCGGTAACCTCGGTGGCCGCCGCGGCGGGCCGACCGCAGCGGCGCTCGCATCCCGACCAGTGCTGCCGCCCGGCCGTGGTGATCTCGGCGGCCGGGAGCGGCGTACTCGAGCCGTCGGCGTCGGAGCTATCCGTCCGGCCCGATTCGACCGCGGCCGCGGCGTCGGCCCGGACGTCGGTATGCGATTTCGCGCACCCGGGCGCTCCGGCGCAGGCGGTGACCCGCAGCCACGGTGAATCGGCATCGAAGACGAGACCCATCGGCGCCAGCACCCGGACGACCTGTTCGGCGGGCCATTCCTCCAGATCGGTGACGATCAGGCTGCGCCACGGAGTCAGCAGGATCGGGCGTTCGACCGCGGCGAGGAATTCGGCGGTGCGGGCGGGCAAGGAGCCAAGCCGGACCCCCGCGCCCAGCGCGACGAGACCGTCGCGCTGGGGCAGCCAGCCGATCGGCGGATCCCCGGGGCCGGTGTATTCCAGCCGTTCGGGCCCGGGTTCGAGCCCCAGCAGTGCGGCCAGCCGCGTGGCGCCGTCGGCGACCTCGTGCAGGCGCCACTGCCCGTCGGCGAGTGCCAGGAAACCGTGCGCGGCCGCCAGCAGCACCTCGGGCGCTTCGGCGGTGGTCACGCGGATACCGCTGTCCCGCCCGGCGAGCAGGAGGGCGGACCGGTCACGGTCGAGTACGTGCAGTCCGATATCCGGGCCGAGCGGGCTCACATCCCCCCGGCCGTCGTCGAGGGTGAACAGGACCCGGCCCGGGAGTTCGGCCAGCCGGGGCGAGCCGAGCAGCCCCGCGTCGAGTGCGGCGACCAGCGGCCGGATATCGGGGTGGTCACCGACCCGTCCGGACAGGGGCGAGGCGATGATATTGCGGACCCGCTCGTGGGTGCGGCTCGGCAGCAGCCCGGCACCGGCCAGCCATTCGGTGAGCGCGTCGGCATCGCGGATCCTGCGCAACTGCACATTGCCGCGCGAGGTCAGTTCGATATGCCCGTCGCCGAGCTCGGCGGCGGCCGCGGCGAGGGTCTGCAACTGCTCCGGCGCGAGCGCCCCGCCCGGCACCCGGACCCGGGCCAGCGGGCCGTCGGCGGCCTCGTGCAGGCGCAGGACACCGGGGCAGGAATCGGGATCGGTACGTGCCATGATCCGACCAGTTTACGGAGGCCGTACTAGAGCACCGCCTGGGTCTGGGTCACCTTCCCCACCAGCTTGCCCGCGTCGTCGCGGACCTCGGTCTCGACCACGATGAACGACCGCCCGGTGTGCAGCGGCCGCGACGATGCCTCCGCATGACCCGACCGCACCGCCCGCAGGAAGTTCGTCTTCGATTCGACGGTGGTGGTCGCCTGGGCGCCTTCGGGCAGATTGAGGAACGCGCAGACCGCCGCGGTCGAATCCGCCAGCGTCATCAGCACGCCGCCGTGCAGCGCGCCGCCCAGCGTGCACAGTGTCTCGTCCCAGGCGATGCGGCTGCGCACCAACCCAGGACCGTGTTCGAGCACCTCCACGCCCAGGCGTTCGGTGAAGGGCATGGACTGGTGGAACAGTTGCGTACCCGCGTCGTCGGTCATGGCAGGAAGCCAACCCGGGACGCGAGGCGTCGGCAAGTACAGGTTGTCCGGAGGCCGCGCGCCGGTGTGGTGACCGACGGTTCCGGCGGTCGCGGTAGCATCCGGGGGCTCGACGGGTGACGAGGAAACCGGTGGAACTCCGGTGCGGTCGCGCCACTGACACAGCCAGACCCTCTCCGGCGAGCACACAACCCCCACGGGCGCGTCACCCCAGGAAGGTCATCGCTGTGATTCTGCTGCTGTCCACCTCCGATACCGATCTGCTGAGCGCGCGTGCCAGCGGCGCCGAGTACCGGTGGGCCAATCCGGCCCGGTTGCTGGTGGAGGATCTGCCCGGCCTGCTCGCGGACGCCGATCTGGTGATCGTGCGGGTCCTCGGCGGCAAGCGGGCCTGGGAGGACGGCCTGACCGCGGTGCGGGCGAGCGGGGTGCCGGTGGTCGCGGTCGGCGGCGAGATGGCCCCCGACGCCGAACTGATGGAGTGTTCGACCGTACCGGTCGGCGTGGCTTCCGACGCGCACAACTATCTGGCGGCCGGTGGCCCGCAGAATCTGCGCCGGCTGCACAATTTCCTCTCCGATACCGTCCTGCTCACCGGGCACGGGTTCGAACCGCCGATGCAGTTGCCCGCCTGGGGCCGGCTCGAACGCGCCGCGCGGCATCCCGAACCGGTGGCCGGGAAGCCGACGGTCGGCGTCGTCTACTACCGGGCCCAGCACCTGGCCGGGAACACCGGCTATATCGACGCGCTGTGCGCTGCGATCGAGGATGCCGGCGCGGTACCGCTGCCCGTCTACTGCGCCTCCCTGCGTACCGCCGAACCCGACCTGCTCGCCACCCTCCGGCAGGCCGACGCATTGGTGGTCACCGTGCTGGCGGCCGGCGGCAGCAAACCGGCGCTGGCCACGGCGGGCGGCGACGACGAGGCATGGGATATCGGCGCGCTGGCCGAACTGGATATCCCGATCCTGCAGGGCCTTTGCCTGACCAGTGGCCGCGCGCAGTGGGAGGCCAACGACGACGGGCTGTCCCCGCTGGACGTGGCGACCCAGGTCGCGGTCCCGGAGTTCGACGGCCGGATCGTCACGGTGCCGTTCTCGTTCAAGGAGTTCGACGAGGACGGACTGTCCACCTACGTGCCCGACGCCGAACGTGCCGCCCGGGTCGCCGGGATCGCGGTGCGGCACGCGCGGTTGCGGTATATCCCCGCCGACCGCAAACGCCTGGCGCTCATGCTGTCGGCCTACCCGACCAAACACGCTCGCATCGGCAATGCCGTCGGACTCGATACGCCCGCCAGCGCTATCGCCCTGCTCACCGAATTGCGGGCCGCCGGATACGATCTCGGCGCCCCGGGTGAGGTCCCGGGCCTGGAGGAACGCGACGGCGACGCGCTGATGCACGCGCTGATCGCCGCCGGCGGACAGGATCCCGATTGGCTCACCGCCGAACAACTCGAGGGCAACCCGGTAAGGATCGGCGCCGAGGTCTACACCGCCTGGTTCGACACGCTGCCCGAGGAGCTTCGCGCCGCGGTCGTCGAGGCGTGGGGGCCGCCCCCGGGCGAGCTCTACGTGGACCGTTCCGCCGACCCGCGCGGCGAAATCGTCATCGCCGCACTGCGTTTCGGCAATGTGGTGCTCATGGTGCAGCCGCCGCGTGGTTTCGGCGAGAACCCGGTCGCCATCTACCACGACCCGGATCTCCCGCCGAGCCACCACTACCTCGCCGCGTACCGGTGGCTTTCCACCGATGCCGCGGCCGGGGGTTTCGGCGCGGACGCGATGGTGCATCTGGGTAAGCACGGCAATCTGGAATGGCTGCCCGGAAAGACCCTGGGCATGTCCGCGGCGTGTGGTACCGATGCCGCCTTGGGGGATCTGCCGTTGATCTACCCGTTCCTGGTGAACGATCCGGGGGAGGGCACCCAGGCCAAACGCCGCGCCCACGCCACCCTGGTGGATCATCTGATCCCGCCGATGGCGCGCGCCGAAAGTTATGGCGATATCTCCCGCCTCGAACAGTTGCTCGACGAGCACGCGAACATCTCCGCGCTGGACCCGGCCAAACTGCCCGCTATCCGGCAGCAGATCTGGACGCTCATGCGCGCCGCGAAGATGGACCACGATCTGGGGCTGGCCGAACGCCCGGACGAGGAATCCTTCGACGATATGCTGCTGCACGTCGACGGCTGGCTGTGCGAGATCAAGGATGTCCAGATCCGCGACGGCCTGCACATTCTCGGCCGCGCCCCGGCCGGTGCCGGCGAGGTCGACCTGGTCCTGGCCATGCTGCGGGCCCGGCAGTTGTGGGGCGGGGAGATGTCGGTGCCGGGGCTGCGGGAAGCGCTGGGGCTCAGCGAATCCGGTGGGGAGGCGCGGGAACGGGTCGATACGGTGGAGGCCCGCGCCCGCGAACTGATCGTCGCGCTGCAGGCCGCCGGGTGGGCGCCGGAGGCCGTGGACCGGCTCGTCGACGAGCACGCGGACGAACTGTTCGAAACGGCCGGCGGCGATCGCGCGGCGGTCGCCGCGGTGCTGCGTTTCGCCGCGACCGAGGTGGTGCCGCGGCTGCGGGGGACCGGAGTCGAGATCGACCGCGTCCTGCATGCGCTGAACGGTGGTTTCATCCCCGCCGGCCCGAGCGGTTCGCCGCTGCGCGGCCTGATCAATGTGCTGCCGACCGGCCGTAACTTCTACTCCGTGGACCCCAAGGCCGTCCCGTCGCGGCTGGCCTGGGAAACCGGGCAGGCCATGGCCGAATCACTGCTCGAACGCTATCGGGCCGACCACGGCGAGTACCCGCGCTCGGTGGGCCTGTCGGTCTGGGGCACCTCGGCCATGCGCACTTCCGGCGACGATATCGCCGAGGTACTCGCCCTGCTCGGGGTGCGCCCGGTCTGGGACGAGGCCAGCCGCCGGGTCACCACCCTCGAGGTGATCGAGCCCGTGGAACTGGGCCGGCCGCGTGTGGACGTGACGGTACGGATCAGCGGATTCTTCCGCGACGCCTTCCCGCATGTCCTGGCGCTGCTCGACGACGCGGTCCGGCTCGTGGCCGATCTCGACGAGCCCGCGGAGACCAACTACGTCCGCGCCCACGCCCGCGCCGATCTCGCCGAACACGGTGACGAGCGCCGGGCCACCACCCGGATCTTCGGGTCGAAACCGGGCACCTACGGCGCGGGCCTGCTCCAGCTGATCGATTCCAAGAGCTGGCGCACCGACGACGATCTCGCGCAGGTCTACACCATCTGGGGCGGCTACGCCTACGGGCGCGACCTCGACGGCGCCCCGGCGGCCGACGATATGCGTACCGCGTACCGCCGGATCGCGGTGGCCGCGAAGAACACCGATACCCGTGAGCACGATATCGCCGACTCCGACGACTACTTCCAGTACCACGGCGGGATGGTCGCCACGGTGCGCGCCCTGACGGGTAAAAACCCGGAGGCCTATATCGGCGACAGCACCCGCCCGGACGCGGTCCGCACCCGCACGCTGTCGGAGGAGACCACCCGCGTCTTCCGGGCCCGGGTGGTCAATCCGCGCTGGCTCGAGGCCATGCGCCGGCACGGGTACAAAGGTGCCTTCGAGATGGCGGCCACCGTGGACTACCTGTTCGGCTACGACGCGACCACCGATGTGATCGCCGATTGGATGTACGAGAAACTTTCCGAGAGCTATGTGTTCGACGAGACGAACCGCAAGTTCATGGAGCAGTCCAATCCGTGGGCATTGCACGGTATCGCCGAACGTCTACTCGAGGCGGCCGAACGCGGAATGTGGGCGAGCCCCGAGCGGGAGACGCTCGACCGGTTGCGCCAGGTGTATCTGGAGACCGAGGGCGAACTCGAATAGCCGATCAGAGGGTCCAACTGCTCTGCACGAAGTAGTCGCTGGTGGCGAAGATGATCCGGTCCGGTGTCTGCTGGTGGTCGATGCCGAAGGCCACCAGCCCGTGGCGGGGCTGTCCCGGCTCGAGGAACCCGGCCGGGTATTCGCCGGGGACATCGGTGAGCGGATACACCGTCGTACCGTCGGCGGTCACCATGCGCAGGTCGAGAGTCGGCAGGAAATAGGGGTTGCCCGCAGTCTGCTCGGCGGTCACGTCGTACACCAGCACGCGCTGGCCGTCGGCGCGCGGCTCGACCACCGCGTCGGCGGGGTCGACCGTGATGGACATATCTCCTCCGGTCCGGACCGGGAACGTTGTCCCGAGCGGCCCGGAAGGAACCTGATCCTGCGCGGCCGCCACCGGCGGTTCGGGGAGCACCGGGACCGGTTCGGCGCCCGCGGCGGTGACGGAGAGGAGCGGTAGAACGACGGCAGCGGCGGCCAGGACGGTTTTCTTCACAGGAGGTCCTTCGGGGTCGTCGGCGCTCGGGGCGCGTTATCGGTGCCGGCACGCCGTTGGCCGGTCGAGTCGGTAGGCGTCGCCGTGACGCCGTGTCCGGATGGGCCGCACCTGGTCACTGGGGAGCGGCGGCGGCTCTCCGCGAGCCTAGAAGCCCCGCGGGCGGCGCCGCATCCCGGGAAAACCGATCTTGGCGAATATGTGATATTCGATCTTGCCGAGACCACACCGTGACTGGCACAACAGCGGCCGAGCCCTTGCCGAAGTGCGCTTACGCCGGCCTGCCGATTGCGGCCAGCCGGTCGTCAGCGACGGGGGTGGGGTTCGTCCACGTCCGTGGGCGGTGTGGATTGCCGGTCGCGTAGCCGGGCCTCCAACCCGTCCAGCAGGCACAGCAGCCCGAAATCGAAGCCGAGCGCATTGCCGACCGTGGAATCCTCGGGCATGAACGCCCGGTAGTCGTCACGCATCTGCGGATAGTCCGCGCTGAGTTCGTCCAGTATCCGTCGTACCCGGCTCGCGTCGACGGGCCCACCGTGGGCTTTCTCCATCGCGATCAACGGCACGACCTGGCCGAGTACGAAACTGGTGACGGTGCCGCTGGCCAGGTAGACGTCGAAGCCGCGGAAGCCCGCTTCGGTGAAGGCCCGGCGCAAACGGTCGGTCAGCCGGAAGGCCTGCGGGCCGAGACTGGGGATCTGGCCGATGAGTGTCGCCGCCCACGGATGCGAGAGCAGCGCACCGCGGAAGTTGTAGGCGAAGGTGCTGAGCAGTTCGCGCAGGCCGGAGGCGGATTCCAGGCCACCGTCGTCGATCGAACCCCAGATCTCGTCCAAGGCCAGTTCGAGGAGTTCGTTCTTGTTCGCGACATGCCAGTACAGGCTGGTGGCCCCCGCGCCGAGTTCGGCACCGAGTCTGCGCATGCTGAGCGCCTCGAGACCGTCCTTGTCCAAGACGGTCACCGCGGCGCGCACGATCTGGTCCCGGCTCAGGCCGCCCGAGGCCCGGGTCCGGCGGGGTGCACGGGTCCACACACTTCTGAACTGCTCGGTCACAGGTCGATCCTAATCCCACTCGTACGCTGTTCGATTTGGTCGTACAGTGTGCGAGTGGAATCGAACACTGTACGAGATCCCCGTCGCTGGCTGATCCTCGCGGCGCTGTGCCTCGCGTTGCTGGTGCTCATGATCGACAGCACCGTGCTCACCATCGCGATCCCCTCGCTGATCCGGGAGCTCGACGCGACCCCTTCCGATATCCAGTGGATCCTGGACGCCTATGTGCTGGTCTTCGCCGGTCTGCTGCTCACCGCGGGTAGTCTGTCCGACCGGTTCGGCCGGCGGCTGATGCTGATCCTCGGCCTGATCGTGCTGGGGGTGGGTTCGCTGGCCGCGGTCCTGGCCACCGCGCCGTGGCAGGTAGTCGCCGCCCGGGCCGTCATGGGCGTGGGCGGCGCTCTGCTGATGCCCTCGACGCTGTCGATCCTGATGACCACATTCGACGAGGGCGAACGCCGGATGGCCCTGGCCGCCTGGTCCACGGTGTCGATCCTCGGTATCGTCGCCGGCCCGACGCTGGGCGGTCTGTTGCTCCAGCACTACTGGTGGGGTTCGGTGTTCCTGCTGAACATTCCGGTGGCCGGGCTGGCGATCGCCGCGGCCCTGGTGCTGATGCCGGAGACCACCGGCGCACGGCGCCCCATCGATGCGGTGGGCGTGGTGCTGTCGATCCTCGCGCTCACCTCGAGCGTGTACCTCGTCATCGAGCGCGAATGGAACTTTCCGGTGCTGATCCTGGCGGTCGTCTCAGCCGCCGCCTTCGTGCGGTGGGAGCGTGGGCAGGAGCATCCGATGCTGCCGCTGGGACTGTTCGCAAACCGCGATTTCACCGGCACCTGCGCCACGGTGCTGCTGATGGTGTTCGGGATGGGCGCTGTCATGCTGATGCTCACCCAGTATCTGCAGTTCGTCCTCGGCTACGGGCCGATGAAAGCGGGTCTCGCGCTCCTGCCCTACGCGCTGGCCGGCGCGGTGTGCAACGGTCTCGGCGCGACCCTGGGCAAGAACCTCGCGAACAAGACGCTGATCGTGGCGGGATTGTCCGTCATGGCCGCCGCCTTCGCGATACTGGCCGTCGGTACCGGATATCTGTGGGTACTGATCGCCATGCTGGTCATGGGCATCGGCGGCGGCCTGGCCGGCCCGGCCGCCTATACCGCCATCATGAACGCCATCCCGCTGCGGCACGCGGGTGTCGGCTCGGCCCTGAACGACACTCTCCAGCAAGTGGGTATGGCGTTGAGTATCGCCATCCTGGGCAGTGTGCTCGCCGGAGTCTTCACCGCGCGGATGCCGGTCGACGCGCCCACGGCCGCGCGCGAATCCATCGGCGCCGCCTTCGAACTCGGATATTCCGACGTCGCGAAGTCCGCGTTCACCGACGCGGTATCGATAGGAGCGTGGGTGGGCGCCGGGTTCACTGCGGCGGCCGCACTCCTCGGCGCGCTCGTCCTGCGAGCCCGCCCGCGACCGGCCCCGCGCGACGAACCGGAGGCCGTGGAAATTCCGGCAGGCGATCCGTGACGCGTGACCGCGGTCGGCATACCGTGTAGCAATGAGCTGGGACCAGCTGGCGCAGGCCAAGTACGTTTCCCTGACCACCTACAAGAAGGACGGCTCGCCCGTCGGGGCCCCGGTCTGGGTGGCGCCCGACGGCGACCGTCTGCTCGTGTGGACGAACCCGGCCTCCTGGAAGGTCAAGCGGATCCGCCGCAACCCCGAGGTCACCCTACAGATCTCGGACAGTCGGGGCCGCACGAAGGGCGGGGAGGTACTGCCCGGTGCCGCCGAGATCCTGGACGCCGCGGGCACCGAGCGCACCCGGGAGGTCGTGGGCCGGAAATACGGTCTCATCGGCAAGCTGATGATCCGCGGTCACAAACTGCTGCGCGGGGCCGACGGGTCGGTCGGGATCGCGATCACGCGCCGGACGGGTACCGCGGACTGAATCCGCGGACCGGCGGGTGGTCATTCGCCGAGCTCTCCGCGCCGCCCGAGCGTTCGATGCGCTCGTTGCGAGAACACCCGCCCGGCACGACCGTTTCGGTGCATGGCCGCGTGCCGAGCTGTTCTCGACCCCCGGGAGCCGGACCGGTTTCGCGTGGAGTTCGATCGGTATGTCGGCGCCCGCGTAGGTCGGGGCGGATGAGTGCGGCCGGTGGGCTCGACCGTGGACATCGGTGGGCAATCTGGTTAGCGTTCACAAGGCATCGGTCGGCCAAGGTCCGGCCGGCATATCGAGTGGGCGAGGTTTCCGCATGCATCCGTTCCGCAAGGCCGTGGAGGAGCGCGATTCCGCCGCCATCGAGGCACTGCTGGCCGACAATGTGGTGTTTACCAGCCCGGTGGCGTACAAGCCGTATCCGGGCAAACCCATCACCGCGGCCATCCTGCGCGGTGTGCTCCGCGTTTTCGAGGATTTCCGCTACATCCGGGAGATCGCCGACCCCGGCGGCCGCGACCATGCGCTGGTATTCGAAGCGACGGTCGCGGGTAAGCGGCTCACCGGCTGCGATTTCCTGCACGTCGACGAAGACGGCATGATCGACGATTTCATGGTGATGGTGCGTCCGCTCTCGGCAGCGACCGCTTTGGCCGAGGCCATGAGCGCGCAGTTCGACCGGATCCAGAGCGAGGCGATCGCCGCGAGTACCGACGCGCGGTAGCCGAGGGCCCCGCCGCGGAAGAACGGACGCTCGATCGGGTCACCTGCGCGGGACCGCGCTTCAGCCCACCGGCAGCGGTGGTGTGGGCGGGAAGGTGACCGGTAGGGCGGCGAGGGTGCGGTGCAGGACGCCCGGCCGCCAGACCAGTTCCGCCACCGGGACCGCGAGCCGCAGCTCGGGCAGCGCGTCGAGCAACTGGTCGATGGCCTCTTGCGCGATCAGATACGCTGTCGGCTGGGCCGGGCAGGCGTGTGGGCCGGCGCCCCAGGCCAGATGCGACCGGTTGCCGGTGTGGTGGCCGGTCCCGATCTCCGGATCCCTGTTGCACCCGGCGAGGCTGATCACCACCGGCTGGTGGGCCGGCAGCCAGACGTCGTCGACCAGGGTGGGCTGCCGCGGATAGGTGACGCTCGCGTTGGGTAGCGGCGGATCGTCGAACAGCACGTCGTCGAGCGCGTCGCGGGTCGCCAGCGCGCCGCCGAGCATCTCGTCGGCGAACCTCTCGTCGGTGAGGATCAAGCACAGCGTGTTGATGATCAGGCTCTGCATCGGCCCCATGCCGACGCCGTAGAGGGCCACCACCTGGTGGGTCATCTCGTTCGCGTCGAGCGCCGCGGAGTGGTGCAGGAGCCGGGTGGTGACATCGTCGCCGGGTTCGGCGCGTTTGGCGTCCACCAGTTCCTGCACCGCCTCGCCGAACATCAGATTGCCCTTCTCGGAGTCGACGCCGTCGAAGATGGCGGCCGTCGCGGCGGCGGCGCGGTCGCTGATCTCGGGTGGGCAGCCGAGCATCGTGTTGATGACCTCGAAGGTCAGCGGAAAGGCGTACTGGGCGACCAGATCGGCCGAACCGGACTCGCAGAACGTATTGATCAGCTGTGCCGCGACGCGTTCGACGGTATCGCGCAGCCGGTGCAGGTCCACCCCGGCCAGCGCCGCGGTGACGGCACCCCGGTAGCGCGTGTGCTCGGCGCCGGCACTGCGCGGTGCGTTCGGCCGGTACTGCAGTACCGGCAGCACCGGGCAGTCGGCGGGGACGGTTTTCTCCCAGTGGCGGGGATCGGCGGGAAACCGGGCCGGGTCGTTGAGAATGCGCAGGGCGGCGCGGTATCCGATCACCAAGGTGGCGGGGACACCGGGCGCCAGTTCCACCGGCACCAGGGCGCCGTGACGTTCCCGCATCTCCTGATAGGCGCGGTGCGGGTCGGCGGTGAATTCGGCGGAGTGCAGCGGATATCGCTCTTCGTCGCCTCGACCGGGTCCCGAGAGTGCTGGCACGGGGTCTGGCGGCGTGATCATGGCGTGCTCCAAGCATATCGGCAGCCAACGGCAGGGCGGTGCAGAGACGTTGGCCCGGGAACTGTTTCGGCCGGTCCGCTGCGCTGCGGGCACCAAGATCATAGGACATTCTCCGTCGGGAAGGTTGCGCGCGGGTTGCCGTGAATGGGCATATCGATGATCGACTTTCGACAGTTGGTGTCATATTGTCGAGTTGCGGCAAAAGTGCAGATACAGCGCGGGATACGGAGTATTTCATGGGCAAATTGAATGGCAAGACCGCATTCGTCACGGGGGCCGCGCGGGGCCAGGGGCGCTCCCACGCAGTACGTTTTGCGCAGGAGGGGGCCGATATCATCGCCGTCGACACCACGGCCGAGGTCGCTACTGTTCCGTACCCGCTGGCCGATGCCGCCGACCTCGCGGAGACCGTCCGCCTGGTGGAGGCCACCGGTCGCCGTATCGTCGCCCGGGACGCCGATGTCCGTGATCTCGCCGCCCTGACCGCGGCGGTCTCGGCGGGGGTGGCGGAATTCGGGCGGCTGGATATCGTCGTCGCCAATGCCGGGATCTCCAGTCCGGCCCCGACGCTGGAGATGAGCGAAGACGTCTGGCAGGACATGATCGATATCAACCTCACCGGGGTGTGGAAATCGCTCAAGGCCGCTGTTCCGCACATTATCGAGGGCGGCCGCGGTGGCTCCGTGGTGATCACGAGTTCGCTGGCCGCGTTCCACGTCAACGAGAACACCGCGCACTATTCGGCGGCCAAGGCCGGCCTGGTGATGCTGATGAAGGTGCTCGCCAAAGAACTCGCCCCGCACGATATCCGGGTGAACACGGTGCATCCGACCACCGTCGCCACCCCCATGATCCTCAACGACGCCACCTACCGCCTGTTCCGGCCGGATCTGCCGAACCCGGACCGCGCCGACTTCGAAGAGGCGGCCCGCACGCTGAACCGGCTCCCGGTGGTGGCCCTCGAGCCGGAGGACATCACCGCCACGGTGCTGCATCTGGTCTCCGACGACGGCCGCTACATCACCGGGACCACCCAGCAGATCGATGCCGGGGGGACGCTCTGAACGCCGATCGCAGGTAGCCGGCCCACTCGGTTCCGGTGCTCCGACTGCCGGTCGCGGCTCCGGTCGCGCGGTCGGCGTACGGTTTCGCGCGCCGGACTATCGCGGATGCGATCCGGTCGGCGTGCACCGAACCGAGGTAGCGCGGGCCGGATGAGCTTCGCCGCAAGAACTTCGCAAGGTTCTCTCGAGTGCGCCCGATAGGTTTACGGGTATGACGCACGGAGTTGTCCGCCGGGTGCTGCTCGGCGCGGGATGGTGTGTGCTGCTGGCCGGGACCTTCGGTCTGGCTCTCCATCTCGGGGGCTGGCAGCGGCGGGAACTGATCCTGCTGGCCGCGGGCGCGACGTATCTGATGCTGGGCGCCGTGGCAGCCCTGCTGTTCTTCCTGGCCGCGCGCGGATGGCGCAGCGCCGCGGCGGCAGTGATCGTACTCGCCGGTGTGCTGTGGACCCAGCTGCCGCTGTTCGTTCCGGACAGCCGCGCCGCGACCGGCGTCGAACTGACCGTGCTGCAATCGAATCTACTGTTCGGCCGAGCGGATACGACCGGCCTCGTGACCGCGGTCCGGGAGCGTGGCGTCGATGTGCTCACCGTGGACGAACTCACGCCCGAGGCAGTCGATGCCCTGGCCGCGGCCGGTCTCGGCACTGTGCTCCCGTACAACTATCTGGACCCGGGCCCCGGCGGCGGAGGTACCGGTATCTACAGCCGGTTCCCGCTCTCGGATCCGGTCCGGCACCAGGAGTTCGTGCTCGGCAACCTGTCCGCGACGCTCACCCATCCCGCCCTCGGATCCGTCGCGGTCCACGCATTCCACCCGCTCCCGCCGACCGCGGACGCCGCGGTCTGGGCGAAGGAGATGAGCGCCGTCGACACCATCCTGCGCGCATCACCGGAACCGGCGGTCGTCGGCGCCGATTTCAACGCGACCAGTGACCACATGGCCTTCCGTCGCCTGGTGAGCGGCGATTTCGCCGCCGCCGCCGAACAGGCCGGTGCGGGCCGGCTGCTCACCTATCCGGCCGACCGAGCCTGGGGTCCGCTGATCGGTATCGATCATATTCTGGTATCCGGCGGCACTACCGAGCACATCAGTACATTCACCCTCGCGGGTTCGGACCATCGTGCCGTTGTGGCCCGCCTCCGGCTCACTCCCTGATCCGCTGTCCGCGGTCACCCTTCCCACGAAAGACCCAGGAGAGAATATGTATTCCGGCACCCGTCTGCGCACTGTCACCGGCACCGTGGTGATCGCCCTCGCGGCCGGCTTCGGCTCGGTCGCCTGCAGTAGCGACCGCTGGTGTGAATTCGACGCCACCGACACCAAGGTCGCCGACTCATACTGCGAGAACGGGACTCCCGGCTACGAATGGGAGCCCGACAGCGACGGCAAGAACAAGAGCAAGAAGAAGCCCAGCAAATCCACCACCTCCACACGCCATCACTGAGCAGGGAGTTCCCCGCCCGCTGGACCGGGCTCGCCGGAGAGTTCTGGCGGGGGCGTTCGGCGCCACGACCGTCGTGACGATACCGTCCGCCGTCGGCTCGACGATGCCCCGAGGCCGGTGACTCCGTGCGGCCACGCCGACCGCACGCCATGAGCGGTCGCTACACGGAATCGAGGGCATCGAGGACCCGGTGGGCGGCGGCGATCCGGGCAGGTATCGGAATACTCCGGTTCATCAGTACGACTACAGCGAGAGAACGGCTCGGTACGAACGCGACGTAGCCGCCGAATCCCCCGGTAGAGCCGGTCTTGTCGAACAACGCCGGACCGGATACGGCCGGGGCCGGTTCGACCGGCCGGGGCCGGTTGATGACCTCGGCCGAGTTGCCGGCCTGAAGCGCCTCGAGCGAGGTGGGGTACTCGAAACGTTCCCAGCCCAGTGCCTGTGTCATCGTGCCGACTCGGTAGTAGCCGCGCCGGGTCGCGTCCAGCGCTCCCCGCAGGGCGAGCGGAGCGCGCCGGTCGTCCATATTCGCCGCGACGAACGACAGCAGGTCGGCTGCGGTCGTTTTCAGCCCGTAGGCCTCGGCATCACCCGGACCGGGAGAAACCCGTACCGGAGCACCCGACCGCGCCGTCCCCCAAGCGTAGTCGTCCTGCGCTGTCTCCGGTACATCGAAGTATGTGTGCCGGAGGCCGAGCGGTTCCAGTATCTCGGCGCGCATCGCGTCCTCGAACGGGCGACCGAGCGACGCGGCGGTCGCCTGCCCCAGCAGGGCCATACCCGGGTTGCCGTAGAGGCGGGTGTTCCCCACCGGGTACGTCGGGTGCCACTGTTGGAAGTAGCGCCACATCTCGGCCTCCGTCGTCACCTCGGAGGGGAACTGTTGCGGCAGGCCACCCGCGGTATAGGTCGCGATATCCCTGATCCGCGCGTTGTCGATCGGGTGGTCCCGTAACCACGGCAGGTACGTGCCAGGGGTGTCGTCGAAGTCGAGCCGCTCCTGGGACGCAGCGGATCCGGCCAGCAATGTGGTGAACAATTTGCTGAGTGAGCCGATCTCGAAGATCGTCTGTTCGGTGACCGGGCGATCACCACCGGGGGCGGTGGTGCCGAATTCGAAGACCTGGGTCCGATCCCCGTCGATCACGCCCACGGCGATGCCGGGGATGTCGTGGGCCGCGCGCAATGACGTGAAGGTTTCGTGCACGACGGTGCCCAGGAGGTCGTCGGCTGCCGCCGGTGCGGGTGCTTCTCCGGTGCACGCGGACACCAGTAGTCCCGTGAGCAGGATGATCGCCGGCCGAACCCACCTTCTACCGTCGTGGGCTCGCGCCTCGGCGGCGCGAGCGAGTGCGGCGCGATAAGCCGGCCCCGGCTTGCCTGGTTCGTGTCCGGGATCGGCATCTCGAAATCTCATAGGGGCACGGTAAGCGCCTGCCGTATCGCCCTCGAAACTTCTGCGTGGCGGTCCGCTCCCTGCTCTGCGCGCGCCGGTAGCGTCTGCACCGCTCGAGCGTCAATGGATCCTGCCGGTAGCGCGATTCGATCGAGGTGGCGATGTACAGGCGTCGGGTGTTGTCCGTGCTGGCCGCGGGCACTGTGGCGGCCCTGGCGGGTTGTCGTGCCGCGCAGAGTGGTGCGGCGGACGCGGAGCGGACGATTAATGGATATCATCCAGGAGCGCGATCTCGCACTGGTCACACTCGACGATGTCCTCACGGTCAGGCTGACCCGGCCTGGGCCACACCTGATCACCTTTGTGACCGCTCATCTGGTCGTTTGCCCTGAGCGCCGACGGCTTCTATCGGTATCGACAGCCGCTGAATATCGATTCGATACTGTCGCGGAGGCTCTTCAATATTCAATTTCTGGGAGGCTGCTGGTGTCGCGTGTCGCAGGCGAGTACGTCGCATTCGCGAACCTTCTGTCCAACTATATCCATACCTACGTCCAGAAGGTCCGGGTTGAAGTTGATGGTTTGCTCGACCTCGGCACCGGGACCGGGGCGAGGAAGCTTGTGGCCGAGGACGCAGCGGGAGCGGAGCGTATCCCAGGGATCGGAACGGCCGCCGCCGAGGGGCGGACCGGTGCGGAGGCTCCCGCCGGAAGCGCTGCAGCGGTGCCGCGCGCGGACTCCGAAGAGCCGGCACCGGCTCGGCCGGATCGGCGGCGGGTGGTCGAGATCGTGCGCAGTGCGGGGGCGCGCGCCGGCAATTTCGGTATCGGCCGGGCCGGGCGGGCCGAGGCCGATGCCGCTGGACTCGCCTGGGTCGGGGCCGATGCCAGGCGGTTGCCCTACGGCAGCGCCTATCGCTGGGTCAGCGACGACGGATCGCGGCAGTATCGCCCGCCCCAGCAGAAGCCTTCCGGGCGGAGTGTTGAGGCCAATTACGAATCACGCCCGATGACCGCCCGGCACTGGGAGAGCAACGCGCATCTGGAGATCGAGGAGCGGTGATGAGAGCGGAGCTCAAGGGAATGCACAGCCCGGACGTCGATCTCGCGAACCCGGCTGCTGTGAGCGCGGCCGACGACGTGTTGGTGCAGTTGATGATCGGCCCGGCGGGCGACGCGGGGGAGGAGGCGTTCGACCTCGTCGTCCGGGCTTCGGGTGACAGCGCGGAGGTTGCGGGCGGGCGCGGGTTCCGGCCGGCCGATCACGCGCTGGTGCTCGACCGTATCGATACCGCCGAGCTTCGCCGCTACGTCGAGGATTTCCTGCGTGATCTGGAATATCCGACCTGGGATGAGCTGGCCCGGGCGATCGGCCGGATCGCGCGGTGGGAATTCGCTGTTTACCGTCCTGTTCGTGATGACGGCGTGTAGGCCCGGGCGGTCGGCGGATACGTCTCCCGCTCGATTGGACCGTCGGTCACCTGCTGCTCCGGACATCCGCTCGTGTTCGTCCCGCGGGTCGGTGGCCCGGCGGGTCAGTTCGACCGCGTAGACCCAGGCGATGTTCCAGCCGAGCTGGGTCCCGTGGACGCATCCGGGAGTGCGATCTCTCGTGAGGTCATCCTCGCGTGTCCACTGCGCGCCGAGATGGCCCGGGGCGCGACAGTGCGGTGCAAGCCGATCGCTCACTCCTGCTCGGCGATCGGATGGTCCATTGGTGACCGTCGGGCCAGAGCGAGCGCAGCGGACTACTCGGCGCGGCGGTTGGGGCTTACGTCGTCGACGCTCGGTGATCGGGTCGGTGTCCGGAAATGCAGGGCCGTGCCCGGGCCGCGGGGAGCCGATGGCCAGGCCGTTCCGGATCGTTCAGGCGGATTCGGCGAGATTGTCCGCGGTCCAGATCTCGGCAAGCTCCTCGAGGGGCAGTTCGAGAACGCGGCTCAGGGAAACGACCGTGCCGAAGCCCGGCGAGGGAAGGCGGCCGGTCTCGATCTTGCGCAGGGTCTCCGGGGAGATCCCGGCCGCGCGCGCGACCTCGGCGAGGTCGCGCGCGTCACGGGCGGTACGCAACCGGACTCCGAGACGGCGGCCGGCGTCGATCTGGGTGGCGGTGAGGGGCAGGCGGACCATACCCCCATTCTAAAGAGTGGTATTAATGTACCGCAATGACGGTATAGAAATACCACTGGCTGTGGAGGTTGTGATGGTGGAGTTGAAATCGCCCGAGGAGATCGAGCGGATGCGCGTCGCGGGGGCGTTCGTGGCGGAGATCCTGGCGGAACTGCGGGCGGTCGCGGCGGTGGGCGTGAACCTGCTCGACCTGGAGATGATCGTGCGCGAACGGATCCGGCAGCGGGGCGCGGTGTCGTGTTACTGGGACTACGCGCCCTCGTTCGGGCGTGGTCCGTTCCGCAATACGGTCTGCCTGTCGGTCAACGACGCTGTCCTGCACGGCCTGCCCTTCGACTACGCGCTACGCGACGGTGATGTGCTGACCGCGGATCTGGCGCTGAGTATCGGCGGCTGGGTCGCCGACGCCGCCACCACCGTTATCGTCGGCACACCCGCCGCCGCGGATCTGCGCCTGGTGCGGGCCACCGAGGAGGCGCTGGCCGCGGCCATCGAGGCCGCGCAGCCGGGTAACCGGATCGGGGACATCTCCGCGGCGATCTCCGCTGTGGCCCGCGCCTACGGATACCCGGTCAATACCGAGTTCGGCGGTCACGGGCTCGGGCGCACCATGCACGAGGACCCGCACGTCGCCAACGCCGGACGCGCGGGCCGCGGCTTCCGGCTGCGGCCCGGCCTCACCCTCGCCCTGGAACCGTGGTTCGCCGCCACCACAGACCGGATCGTCACCGATGCCGACGGCTGGACCATCCGCTCGGCCGACGGCTCCCGCACCGCCCATTCCGAGCACACCGTAGCGATCACCGCCGACGGGCCCCGAGTGCTGACTGCGGTGGCGTGATCGACCGTTTCCCGCGTGTACCGCGAGCAGAATAGATTTCCCGGCGCCGGCAGCAACACATCCCGCGTGATCACTGTCGGCGACGCCCACTCGCCCGGCGCCGACACGACGAGGCCGGTGGCGGACATCTTCCGTCGCGGACGCTTGCCGGCCCCGCGGTGCCGCTTGCCTGCCGACTCCTGCCTGCCCGGCGCCGAGCCGGGTCGCATCGGTGTGGGGTGAAGTCCCGGGACGACGCTTCGCGGGTTCAGGTCGCCCGGCTCACCGACGACATGTGGAAGTCCGGGATCCGCAGCGGCGGCATGGCCGTGCGGGTGAACCAGTCCTTCCATTCCCGCGGCAGCGTGAGTTCGGTGGCCCCGGCCTCGGTGACCCGGCGCAGCAGGTCCAGTGGGCTCTCGTTGAACCGGAAATTGTTCACCGCCGCGGTGACCTCTCCGTTCTCCACCAGGTACACACCGTCGCGGGTGAGCCCGGTGAGCAGCAGGGTGGCCGGGTCGACCTCGCGGATGTACCAGAGGGTGGTGAGCAGCAGACCGCGTTCGGTGCGGGCGATCATCTCGTCCAGCGTTGCCGCGGAACCGCCGGTGAGCAGCAGGTTCTGCACCGGGACGGTGGGCGAGACGGCGTAGTCGGCGGCGGTGGCACGCGGGTACACCAGATCGGCGATCGCGCCGTCGCGCAGCCAGTCCACCCGCGGCGCGGACAGGCCGTTGTCGAAGACCGAGACCGTCTCCGACGAGGCGGGGGTGGCTACGAAGGGCAGGCACTGCAGGCCGGGTGCCGCCGGATCGGAGAAGAGGGTGAGCGGAAGATCGGTGAGCTTCTCGCCGACCCGGGTACCGCCCGCGGCGGCGAACGCGGTGTGCCCTTCCTGCGCACCCCGGCCCTCCATGGACCAGTACATGTAGATGAGCAGATCAGCGACCGCCGAGGGTGGTAGCAGGGTTTCGTACCGTCCGGCGGGCAGTTCCACCCGCCGCGCCGACCAGTCCAGCCGCCGGGCCAGTTCCGCCAGCAGACCGGGGGTGTCCACATCGGTGAAATCGGCGGTGCCGGCGCCCACCCAGGCGCTGGCCAGTTCCGCCCCGTCGCCGCGCTTGCCGTTGATCTCGATCGACCCGGTGGGCTGGGTGTAGCGGCGCCGGACACCGGTGGAGGTGCCGAGCCAGGTGGTCTGCACCTGATGGTGCGCGAAACCGTAGAGCCGGTCGCCGCCGTCGAAACCGGTGGCCAGATCGGCGGCGAGCCCGGCGAACACATCGATCCCGGTGACGGCCGGCGCCTGCTCCCAATCCGGTGCCGCCGGAACCGCGTTCGTGTCCAGCAGCGGCATGGCGTCGCGGGCCGGTTCGGCGGATCGGGCGGCCTCCTCACTCGCCCGCACCACGGCCTCGATATCGGCGGGGTCGACACTGGTCGAGGCCACACTCCCCACGCGTGCCGAGCGCGGCCCGTCCCGGAACACCGAGATCACCGACCAGCGTCGCGAGACGGAGGCGCCGTTGGTGGTCATGGAGTTGCCGGCCCAGCGCAGCGAGGCCTCGTATTCGTCGCTCACGATCACGATCGCCTCATCGGCCCGGGACGCGCCGAGAGCCCGCTCGACCACCGCACCCGCGGGCAGTACACCCGCACCGGTCACCGTCATCGTCCTGCCTCCGTCCGGGTGTTGAGGACGTTCACGCCGCGTACCAGCACCGACGGGCAGCCGTGGCTGACCGCCGCGACCTGGCCGGGCTGCGCCTTACCGCAGTTGAACGCGCCGCCCAGCTGCCAGGTCGACGGTCCGCCGACCGCCTCCATCGAACCCCAGAAATCCGTGGTGGTCGCCTGATAGGCGACATCACGCAACTGGCCGGCCAGCTCACCGTTGCGGATCCGGAAGAACCGCTGCCCGGTGAACTGGAAGTTGTAGCGCTGCATATCGATCGACCAGCTCTTGTCGCCGACGATGTAGATGCCGTCGGACACCCGCGAGATCAGCTCCGCGGTACTGGTATCGGCTTCGGGATCGGGCTGTAGCGAGACATTGGCCATCCGCTGGATCGGTACGTGATGCGGCGAATCGGCGTAGGAACAGCCGTTGGAGCGGTCCAGGCCCAGTCGCGGCGCGAACACCCGGTCGAGCTGGTAGCCCACCAGCACGCCGTCGCGCACCAGGTCCCAGCGCTGACCGGCCACTCCGTCGTCGTCGTAGCCGACGGTGGCCAGCCCGTGCGGCTGGACCCGGTCGGCGGTGACATGCATGACCGGAGTGCCGTAGCGCAGCGTGCCCAGCAGATCCGGGGTCGCGAACGAGGTTCCGGCGTAGGCGGATTCGTAGCCGATCGCGCGGTCGTACTCGGTGGCGTGGCCGATGGATTCGTGGATGGTGAGCCACAGGTTGGTGGGGTCGATCACCAGATCGGTCGGGCCCGCGGTGACGGTCGGCGCCTTCACCTTCTCGGCCAGCCATTCCGGGATGCGGGCCAGTTCGGTATCCCAGTCCCAGACCCCGTCGGCGCCGGTGACGTACTCCCAGCCGCGACCGACCGGGGGCGCCAGAGTGCGCATGGTCTCGAACCCGCCGGAGGCGGTGTCCACGGTGATCGCCTCCAGTTGCGGGTGCAGACGCACCCGCTGCTGGGTGATCGAGGAGCCCGCGGTGTCGGCGTAGTAGGTCTGCTCCTTGACCTGGAGAAGTGAGGCGGTGACGTGGTCGACGCCGTCGGCGGCGGTCAGCCGGCCCGAATAGTCCTGGAGCAGCGCCACTTTGTCGGCCGAGGCCACGGTGAACGGATCGATCCGGTAGTCGGAGATCCAGCGGGCGTTGTCGTAGCGGGGTTCGGCGGCGAGTTCGACGCGTTCCCGGTTGAGGGCGCGCAAGGTGGTCGCCACGGCCACCGCGGACCGTGCGACCTCGGCCGCGGTCTCCCGGGTCAGCGCCGCGTGCGAGGCGAAACCCCAGGTGCCGTCGACGATGACGCGGACCGCGAACCCGAGTTCGACGGTATCGGTCAGTGCCTCCACCCGGCCATCGCGTAACCGCAGTGTCTGCGTACACAACCGGTGCACTCGCAGATCGGCGTGTTCGGCCCCGGCCGCGCGGGCCGCGGCCAGGGCCGATTCCGTCAGCGCCGCCAGCGGTAGGTCCGCGAACTCCGGATCGATGGTGTGCGCGGACGGTAGGCCGCCCGATTCGGTGGAGGTTGTCGCCGTCACCCTGCACAACTTAGTCGACGGTGCGGGCCTGTCCACGTGGTGCGATGTCGAGAGTCACGCTGCCCAGGCCGTGCACGTCCACCCTGATGTGGGTGCACGAGTCGATCGGTGCGGCCGCTGTCGCGCCGCCGGCGAGGACGACCGCGCCGGCGGGCAGGGCGTAACCGTAACGTCCGGCTATTGTCGACAGTTCGCGGAGCGCGTTCCACGGGTTGTCCAGGATTGCCGAGGTGGTCCCGGTCTCGGCCGGTTCACCGTCCAAGCTCAAGGTGACGGGTAGCTCGGCCACCTCGGTGGTGGAGTTCGCGGGTTGCCATGCGCCGACGACGAATCGGCATGCCGAGGTGTTGTCCGCGACCACGTCGGGGAGGCTGAACCGGAAGTTCCGGTACCGCGAATCGATGATTTCGAGGGCGGGGGCCACGGCGTCGACCGCGTCGATGATGTCGTCGTCCGGATCGTTCGGGCTCACGTCGCGGCCGAGACGGAACGCTATCTCCGGCTCCGCCCGCGGGTGGACGAGCCGTTCGAGGGAGAGGGTGCCGCCGGAGGGGATCTGCATATCGTCGACGAGCCAGCCGACTATCACCTCGTCGACACCCATCTGGGCCATCTTCGCGCGGCTGGTGAATCCGAGCTTCGGCCCCACATAGACCGCTCCATCCGCACGGCGGCGGTCGAGCAGTGCCCTTTGGACGGCGTAGGCGTCGCCGAGCGTGAGCTCGGCACCGAACTGGTCCACGGCGGTTCCGGTGCGCTGCGCGGTGGCGAGGATATCGGCTACGCCGGACAGGTCGAGTGCGGACATGGGACTCCTTGGGTCGGGTCGAGGGGTGGGGATGTGCCAGGTGAGGCGGCCGCGAGGTGAGTCCGTGTCGGCCGGGTTACCGGATTCGGAAGATTCGTAACACTGAATTTTCGCGAAAGCCATGTCGATCGTTATCAATTGTGATTGATTATAGTCGATACTGATCCGGGGGTACCAGCAAGGAGACCCATGCCGAACTTTCCGAAAAGCGTGCGGGCATTCGCCGTCGCGTTGAGCCTGCTGGCGGCGACCGCGTTGACAGGCTGCGGCGCCGGTGGATCCGGTGCCGAGGACAGCGGCGCCGTCAAGCTCGGAATCATCCCCATCATCGATGTCGCTCCCGTCAAATTGGGCGTCGCACGCGGTCTGTTCGCCGCCGAAGGACTCGACGTGACCACGCAGGACGCCCAGGGCGGCGCCGCGATCGTGCCCGGCGTGATGAGCGGCGACTTCGACTTCGGCTATTCCAACCTGGCCAGCCTGCTCGTGGCCCGCGAGCAGGGGCTTCCGCTCAAACTGGTCGCGATCGGCGCCCGCGCGTCGGACGACGTTCTCGACGACGGATCGGGCCAGCTGATGGTCTCGGACCCGTCGATCCGCACCGTGGCGGACCTGAAAGGAAAAACCGTCGGGATCAACACGCTGAAGGGCATCAGCGAGGTCGCGGTGCGTGCCGGCCTCGAGAAGGGCGGGCTCGCTCCCGGGGATGTCACGCTGGTCGAAATGCCCATCCCCAATATGGTCGCGGGCCTCGAATCGGGCCAGATCGCCGGAGCGATGGTGGGCGAGCCGTTCATCACGATCGCCGAGAAGGCGGGCGCGCGCCCGTTGCCGGTCGGCTACGCGGCCATGGGCGAGGGTATTCCGTTCGCCGGATGGTTCGCCTCCGAGAAGATGCTGGCCGAACGTCCGGACGTGGTCGAGCGGTTCACCACCGCACTGAAGAAATCCTTCGAGTACGCCGCCGCGCACCCCGACGAAGTACGTCAGTCGCTGAACACCTATCTGACGCTGGACGACGGTATCGCCGAGAGCGTCCGGCTACCGGTGTGGGGGCCGGCCGTCGATCGGGACGAAATCGACGGCTTGGCGACGCTCACGGCCGAGGCCGGCCTGATCGGCGACCCCCGCGTACTCGACGGCTTGATCGTCAAGTGATCCGGTTTCCGGTCGGCCGCGACATTCCGGCCTCGGTACCGGGTGAAGAAGCGAGGTAACAGTGCCACCCACAATTTCGGAATCGGTCACCGTGGACGAGTCTTCGAAGGCCGGCCGGGCGCGGGCCGCGGGAATGCCTGAGTCCCGTCCCGATCGTGCGCCCGAGCGAAGGCGGAAGGTGCCGGATGCGGCGTTCGGCATCGTCGGGGTCGTCGTCTTCGCCGCCCTGCTGGAGGTGTTGCCACGACTCGGCGTGCTGCCGCGGAAGTATTTCCCGCCACTGAGCGAAATGCTCACGGCGCTCGCCGGGCAACTCGGCGCGGCGTCCTTCTGGGCGGCCCTGCTGGACACCGTGCGCGGCTGGGGAATCGGGCTGGGGCTCGCCCTGATCGCGGGCACCGCGGTCGGATTCGCCATCGCGAGTTCGGCGAAGACGATCGCGATCACGGCGTCGACCATCGAATTCCTGCGCCCGATACCGTCGGTCGCCCTGATTCCGCTGGCAGTGCTGTTGTTCGGCACGGATATTCGCAGCACACTGCTCTTGGTCGGCTACGCGTCGTTCTGGCCGGTCCTCGTGCAGGTACTCCACGGTGTACAGGACATCGATCCCGTTGCCGCGAACACGGCCGAATCGTACGGGTTCTCGCGCTGGGCCGTGTTCCGGCACCTGGTCTGGCCGACGACATTGCCGTACCTGATCACGGGCGCGCGCCTGTCGGCCTCGGTCGCCCTGATCCTCACCATTTCGGCCGAATTGATCATCGGGAGCCCGGGACTGGGAAGCGAGATCGCGCGAGCCCAGGCGAGCAACGCGATCGCCGATGTCTACGCGATGGTGATCGTCTCGGGTCTGCTCGGAATGGCGGTCAATGTACTCATTCGATCGATCGAACGGCGGGTGCTCGGGTGGCATATGTCGATACGGAAGGACGAGGTTTCGTGAAACTCGTCGCGGTGGCGAAGAAGGTCCTCTATATCGTTGGACTGCCGGTCGTTCTGATCGCGCTGTGGTGGATCGGTACAGCGAATTCGGGTAGTTACTATTTCCCCTCGCTCGTCAAGATCGCGCAGGCGTTCGGTGATTCCTGGTTGACCACCGAGCGGTTGACGAAGGACGTCGTGCCGAGCATGTTGCGTCTGGCCGCCGGCTACGCCATCTGTGTGGTGTCGGGAGTCGGGCTCGGGGTGTTCCTCGGGTTGCACCGCCGCGCCCGCGCGACGGTGGAACCGGTACTCGAATTCTTTCGCGCGATCCCGCCGCCGGTATTGATCCCGGTCTTGATCATCGTCGCGGGAATCGGTGACGGAATGAAGATTCTGGTCATCGTGCTGGGCGCGGTGTGGCCGGTGTTGCTCAATACCGTCGAGGGTGTGCGTGCGGTGGACGATGTTTTGTCGGATACGTCGCGGTCGTACGGTATCGGCGGGAGCGCGCGAATCCGTCACCTCGTGCTCCCGGCGGCGAGCCCGCAGATCGTGGCCGGAATGCGTCAGGCTCTGTCGATTTCGATCATCCTCATGGTGATCAGCGAAATGTTCGCCAGCTCGAGCGGTCTGGGTTTCACCGTCGTTCAATTCCAGCGCGGGTTCGCCATCCCACAGATGTGGAGCGGAATCATCGTGCTGGGTCTGCTCGGCTTCGCTCTGTCGCTCGCGTTCGGCGTCTTCGAACGTCGTGCCCTCGGCTGGTATCACGGCCTGCGCCGTGCGCAACTAGGAGAGAAATGACCACAACCCGAACCCGCCCCACCGAGGCGACGATCGATGCCGCGCCGGCCATGCTCGACGTCCGCGGGGTCCAGAAGGTCTACTCCGGTCACGGCCGGCACGTGGAAGCGGTCCGTGACCTGACCTTCCGGATCGGCCGGGGCGAATTGGCCTGCATCGTCGGCCCCTCGGGAGCCGGCAAGACGACCCTGCTCAAATGCATCGCCGGCCTGCTGTCACCCACGTCCGGTGCGGTGTACCTGGGCGACCGCCCGGTCGTCGGTCCGCCTCGCGATATGGCGATCGTGTTCCAGGAATACGGCAGAAGCCTGTTTCCCTGGATGACCGTCGAGCAGAATGTCTCGCTGCCGCTCCGGCAGAAGAAGGTGCCGAAGGCCCGTAGATCCGAACTGGTCGAACAGGCTCTGGCCGCGGTCGGTCTGAAAGATGTGCCACAGGCGTACCCGTGGCAGCTGTCCGGTGGTATGCAGCAGCGTGTCGCCATCGCGCGGGCCGTGGCCTACCAGCCTTCGGTGCTGCTCATGGACGAACCGTTCGCGGCCGTCGACGCCCAGACGAGGTCCGAGCTCGAGGATCTGACCCGCTCGCTCTGGGAGCAGCTGGGCATGACCGTGCTGTTCGTGACCCACGACATCGACGAGGCGGTCTACATCGGGCAGCGGGTCCTGGTGTTGTCGGCGTCGCCGACCGTGGTGCTGGACGACATCACGATCGATCTGTCCGACGAGCGCGATCAGTTGCGTACCCGCGCACTGCCCCGCTTCGCGGAGTTGCGCGCACTGGTCTATCAGCGGATCCAGGACGCCAAGACATTCCACGACACCCGGGCCGGAGGCTGAGCCGATGGATATCTTCAGCGGTTCGATGGCCGAGATGACCTGGTACGAGATCGATGCCGCGGCCGCCGCGGGGGCGGTGCTGCTCTGGCCCATCGGCGTGATCGAACAACACGGACCGCACCTACCGGCGGGGACCGATGTGTACGTGCCGACCGATCGGGCACACAAGGTCAGGGCCGTGCTGGCCGAACACGGTGTCGACGCCCTCGTCGTCCCGCCCTATTACTGGGGGGTGAACGTGGTGTCCGGATCGTTCCCCGGCTCCTACAGTATTCGGCCCGGTCTGATGCGCGAGGTACTCGCCGATCTGTTCGTGAGCATGTCCGGCGACGGCTTCGGTCATATCTTCTGCTTCTCCGGCCATGGCGACGCCCTGCACAACAGGACGATCTACGAGGCAGTGGAGACGGGTACGAAACGAGCGCCGGCGGATATCAGCTTCGTCGTCGACACGGCCCTCGCGCGGCGGCTCGAACTGTCTCCGGATGATCCCCTGCTGACCGTTCACGAAGACCCGGCCGTCGCACCCCCGGTGACGGCGCCGCCCGTGCGAAGCGGACCGGACGGCCGCGAGTTCGTCGACGTGCACGCCGGCCGGTGGGAGACCGCGATGATGATGGATTCCTGCCCTGGCCTGGTACGTGAGGACGTGCGGAAAGAACTACGGGCCACCGACTACGGGGCCGAGGAGCTCGCCGTCTGGCGGCGCGGCTACGACGACGCCCGCCGGACCACGCCCCTGGGGTATCTCGGGGACCCGGCGGGCGCGACCGCGGGCGAAGGACGGGATACCCAGGCGGCCACGGCCGAAGCCGCCGCCGCCGCGATCCGCCGCCGCTTGGCCGCGCGGCAATCGTGACCGGAGCTCGGCCTTCTCGAACCGGGTGTCCCGCATGCGGGACACCCCTGTGCAAACGAACTCGGAGGAATGATGGCTAGGATCAGTTTGGCGGTGGCGGCAAGTCACGCGCCGGGCCTGACGGGGTGGTTCGACAAGGCACCCGCGGCCGATCGGGAGACGGTACGACGGGCGTACGACGTCATCCACGACGAGATCGCCGCCGCGGATCTGGACGCACTGCTGATCATCGGGAACGATCACGTGGCCAATACCCGGGTGGGTGACCCATGGGACTTCTCCTTCGGGTTGACCGATCGGCACTCCGGTCCGGACGAGTGGTTCAAGCCGTGGCTGCGGGTAGCGGACTACGACCTGCGCGGAGCGCCGGACATCGCGAGAACCCTGTTCGAGTCGGTGCGTGACAGCGGCCCCCGGGTGCGCGGGGTCCGCGATCGGCTCAGGTTCGACGACAATGTCTCCGTCCCGGTGACCATGGCCGGATTGGCCGCCCTGGACGTACCCGTCATCCCCATCCTGCAGAACTGTACGGTTCCTCCGGTGCCGGACGAGCGGGTCTGCTACGACTTCGGGAAGGCCCTGGGGCGTGCCATCACCGAGGACCTCCCGGCCGACGCCCGGATCGGCCTGTTCGGCTCCGGCGGGCTCAGCCATGAGCCCGGCGGCCCTCGGTACCTGGAGATCGACGAGAAATTCGACCGCTGGTACATGGATCTGCTGACCGCGGGGGACCACGAGCGCATCCGCACCGAGGCGACATTCCAGCGGATGGAGGCGGCCGGTTCGGGCGGCACCGCCGAATTACTCTCCTGGACAGTCGTTCTGGGTGCGATCGGGCCTCGTCCGTGCACCGATCTGGGTTACGTCGCAGTGGAACAGTGGCGGTGCGGCGTCGGCGCGGTGCGCTGGACCGTCTGAGCTCTGTTTCGAATGGAAGGATCTGAAACCATGGCATTGGATCGGTTCGATCCCCTGTTGAAAACCAACGATCTCGTGCAAGACCTCAAGTGGGACGAGGAGTTCCGGGCTCGCTTCGAGTCCGACGAGGACGCGGTCATCGACGAATATCCGCTGACCGAGGCGGAGCGGCGGGCCATCAGGGAGCGCGACTTCCGCGGACTGCACGAGCTGGGGCTGCACCCGTACCTTCTCTCTCAGCTGGCTCGCCTGATCTACGGCACCGGCGAGAAGGCCGGTACATCGGGTGCGGCCACGGCATTGATCCGTTCGCTGCTGGGCGACGACTACGACGCATACATGGCCGAGCGACGTGACTAGAGAGATACCGTCGTCCCGCCAGAGGTCCTCCCCGGTCATCGATATACACAGTCACGCAATGCCTTTGCCGCTGCTCGTCGCGCTCGAACGACGCGGGCTGGCCGACCTGTCCGGTATGGACGCGGGTTCGATCTCGATCGATCCGGCGATCTGCGGGCTGAACCGGGGTGCGGCGATCCCCTTCCCGGCCGAGCAGTACGACATCGAGAAGCGTCTCCGTTCGATGGATGCGGCGGGTGTGTCGATGCATGCGGTATCGGCGCCGCCCTTCCTGTTCGCGTCGGAGTCCACCGACGATGCGCTCACCTCGGCAGTGGTCCGGCAATCCAACGACGCGCTGGCGGAGTTCGTCGCGCAGGCGCCGGACAGATTGGTGGGAATGGCCACCCTTCCGGTCGGTCTGCCCGAAGCGAGTGCGGAACTGCGCCGGTGTATCGACGAACTCGGGTTCGCCGGGGCGACAATCGGGACTTACGGTGGCGGGGCGGAATTGGACGCGCCGGTCAACGATGCGCTGTGGGACGAGCTCTCGAGCCGGCAGACCCTGGTTCTGGTGCACCCCAGCCGGGTCTCGGGCCGGACGCGTCTCGCCGATTACCATCTGGTCCAGCTTTTCGGCTACCCGGTGGAGACCGGCCTCGCGATCTCCCGCCTGGTGTTCGGTGGTGTGCTCGACCGGTACGATCTCCGGCTGTGTCTCGCGCACGGCGGCGGCTGCCTGCCCGGTATCACCCCCCGGCTGGACCTGGGTTATGAACGGAAATCGTCTGCCCGGATGATGCTGCGGCCACCCTCGGACTATCTGCGCACGTTGCTGTACGACACAGCCGTATTCGACGACGAGGCCCTCGCCCGCCTGATCGACAACGTCGGCGTGCGCAACGTCCTGATGGGCAGCGATTTCCCCTTCGATCTCGCGGACCGGTCGCCGCTGCAATCGGTCCGGGCACTCGACCTGACGCACGAGGAGGAGCACATGATCCTGGGTGGGAATGCCCTCCGATTCCTGTCGAGACCGACCTGTCGACCGGATCGGCTCGAGGAGATACCACAACTACGGCAGAGCAGAGGGACACCATGAGCAAACGCGAACTCGATACCCAGTCCTCGTTCTCGCTGGCCGATGAGGTGGCGCGCGATATCGAGCAGATGATCCGGGACGAAGGCCTCGGCAACGGCCATCGTCTCGGTACCAAGGAGAGCCTGCGCGAGCGGTACGACGTGGCAGTCGCCACATTCAACGAGGCGATCAGGCTGTTGAGCGCTCGGAAGATGATCACGATCCGGCCCGGTGTCCGCGGCGGGATCTTCGTGGCCTCACCGCCGCCACTGGTTCGCCTGGGGCAGAAGATGCTGGAGCTGAGTGGCGATTCGGTATCGGTGGCCGACTGTCTCATCATGCGTGAGGCGCTCGAACCACTCATCACCCAGGACGCGACCCGTTTCCGGAACACCGTCGATGTCGAGGAACTGCGTGCCCTGGGCGAGGTGATGTTCGCCCCCGACCTCGGTGTGGAGGCCTATCTGCGTGCCAACTGGGCGTTGCACAAACGTATTGCCGAGATCACCACGAACGAGATCCTCAAGCACACGTATCTGTCTTTGCTCGAGTTCGTCGAGAGCCGATTGGCGGGAGTCGTCGCCTCGGGTTCTCCGGTGGACACCGGCGTCGGGGCACGGGTACACCGGGAATTGGTCGAGGCCATCGCGAGCGGCGATTCCGGACGTGCGACCACCGCACTCGAAGCGCATGCGGCGCTCACGGCCGACCCGGATCGCGCATGACCGCCGCGGCGCCGAGCTCCGAGTACGGGATCGGGGCGGTGGTCGTCATCGATATGCAGAACGACTACTGCCATCCGGACGGGGTCTTCGCGCAGGCCGGCCTGGTCGTTCGCGATCTGCCCGCACTGGTCGACCGCATCAACACCCTGGTGAGTGCCGCCCGGGCGGCGCAGGTGCCGGTCATCTGGGTGCGGATGGAGTGGGCCGACGATTCCGAGCTCGGAATACTCGCGCAGCGCAGTCCTTTTCTCGCCGCCGCAGGCCTTCGGACCGGCACCTGGGGCAGCGAGCTGGTGGCCGGACTCGATGTCCGGTCCGAGGACCCCGTCGTCGTCAAACAGCGCTTCAGTGCCTTCTACCGAACCTCGCTGGTCGAGACGCTGGCCGGGGTCACCGGGATGGCGGTGGCGGGTGTGCGCACCGACTTCTGCGTCGAATCCACCGTCCGGGACGCGTTCTTCCGCGATCTCGAGGTGGTGGTGGCCCGCGATGCCGTCGCCGGGTACTTCCCCGACCTGCACGAGAACAGTCTGCGTGTTATGGGCACCGTGTTCGCCCGTATCGAATCCGTCGATGCCCTGGTGACACGTTTCGAGGCGGTGCGCGGATGCCCTTCGTCGAAGTAACGCTCGTGGAAGGACGCAGTCCGGAGGTCCTACGTGACCTGATCTCCAGACTCACCCATGCCACCGCCGAATCCACCGGGGCACCGCTGCCCAGTATTCGCGTCGTCGTCCGGGAGGTTCCCGGTTCCCACTGGGCGGCCGGCGACGTCACCATTGAGGAACGAGACAGATAGCCATGGAACTGATCACCCACTTCATCGATGGAAAAGAAGTCGAGTCGAAGGACAACGGCCGCTTCGACAATATCGACCCGTGGACTCGCGAGGTGCGCACCGAGGTCGCGCTGGGCGGACCCGCGGAAGCCGATCTCGCCGTCGCGGCGGCCCGCGAAGCCTTCGACTCGGGCCCGTGGCCGCGGATGGGTTTCGCCGAGCGGGGGCAGATTCTGCACCGGCTGGCCGATCTCATCGATGCGAACACACACGAGCTGGCGATGGCCGACACCATGGATATGGGCAAACCCATCGCCGACAGCTCGTCCAAGGACGTTCCGCGCTCGGCGCTGAACTTCCGGTTCTTCGCCGACCACGCGCGCATGTCGTCGGCCGAGACGCTGCCGATGGACTCCGGCCACCACGCGTACACGAGATTCGAATCGGCCGGTGTGGTCGCGGCCATCGCGCCGTGGAACTTCCCGCTGATGCTCGAAACATGGAAGATCGCACCGGCCTTGGCCTGGGGAAACACCGTCGTGCTCAAACCCGCCGAGGACACGCCGCACTCGGCGACGATTCTGGCCCGGCTCGCACACGAGGCCGGTATGCCCCCGGGCGTGCTCAATGTCGTGCACGGGTTCGGGCCGGATTCGGTGGGTGAGGCGCTCACCACGGACGCCCGGGTGGACCGCATCACCTTCACCGGTGAATCGAACACCGGCCGCGCCATCGCCCGGGCGGCGGCCGGCAACCTGACACCGGTGAGCCTCGAGCTGGGCGGTAAGGGCGCCAATATCGTATTCGCCGACGCGGATCTCGAATCCGCTGTGCAGTGGTCGATCAAGGCCATCTTCAGCAATGCGGGACAGGTCTGCCTCGCCGGTAGTCGCCTGTTCGTCGAACGCGGTATCTACGACGCCTTCCTGCGCCGCTTCTGCGAGGTGGCCGACGCGTTGGTCCTGGGTGATCCCAAAGATCCGGCGACACAGCTCGGCCCGCTGGCCTCCGCGGAGCACTACACCAAGGTGCGCTCTTTCCTGGAGGGCGTCGCTGCCGACGGCGGCACCACGGTGATGGGCGGAATGGGGGAGGGGTGGACGGTCCGTCCGACCGTTGTCACCGACGCTCCCGCCGACGCCCGGGTCTGCCGGGAGGAGATCTTCGGCCCGGTTGTTGTCATGACTCCGTTCGATTCCGAAGCCGAAGCCATCGGCCGGGCCAACGACACCCCGTTCGGGCTGAACGCGATGGTGTTCACCGAGAACCTGTCCCGGGCGCACCGGGTCTCCGCGCTGCTGCGTGCGGGAACCGTATGGGTCAACTGCTTCTTCGTCCGAGACCTCAGGGCCCCGTTCGGCGGGGTCGGCGACTCGGGGGTGGGCCGCGAGGGCGGCAACTTCAGCCGTGAGTTCTTCACCGAACCCAAGGCGGTCGTGATGGATATCCGGAGCGAGGCACGCCCGTAACGATGCGAGGACCGGGGCAGGCCCCGGATCGTGTCGTGGGGCACAGCGGTCCGCGGGGCGGGGCCGGTTGCGGTGGGGAACTCCGGCGCAACCGGCCCCGGACGAGCGGCCCGCGGTGCGCGTCTTCAGCCGAACTGCTGCCAGCCCAGCCGGATCACCATGGCGACCACGACCACCAGCAGCACCGCGCGGACGAACTCCGCGCCGCGGTCCAGTGCCATCCGCGAACCCAGCACCGCGCCCGCGATATTGGCCAGCGCCATCGCCGCGCCCAGCGCCCACAGCACGTGCCCGGTGGCGCCGAAGTAGATCAGCGCCCCGATATTCGAGCCGCAGTTGATCACTTTCGCCATCGCCGCCGCCCGGACGAACTCGGTGCCGAGCAGGGTGGCGAAAGTAATGATCAGGAACGTTCCCGTGCCGGGGCCGAGCAGTCCGTCGTAGGCGCCGATCAGACCCGCGGCCAGCGCCACCACCAGCACGATCTTGCGCCGCGACGGGGGGTGGGCAGCCAGCGTGATCCCGATCGTGGGACGGGCCGTGACGAAGATCGCCACCCCGATCAGCACCACCAGCACGGTCGGGATGAACAGGTCTCGGTCGATGAGCGCCACCGCCGCCGCGCCCGCCGCCGCGGTGATCGCCGACAGTGCGGCGGCTGGTATCAGCAGCCGCCACTGGAGCGGAACCTTCCGGGCGAAGGTAGCCGCCGCCGTGGCCGTACCCGCGACCGCCGCCAGCTTGTTGGTACCCAGTGCCGTCTGCGGCGCGAGGCCGGGGGCCACCAGCAGCAGGGTCGGCAGCACGATCAGGCCGCCACCGCCCACCACGGCGTCCACCCAGCCTGCGGCGGCCGCGGCCGGAAGCAGCATCAGCCAGTCGGTCACATCCACCCGCCAAGCGAACCAGACGGTCCGCGGGTGGAGATCACCCGCTCACGGAGCCGGCCGGAGCCGTACTCCTAGGCTGGGCGGGTGCGCCGGTTCATTCTGTGGCTTCGAGACAACCCCGTCGTCGCGGACTCCGCGCTCGCGGCGGCGCTGCTGGTGTTCGACCTCACCATGGCCCGCGACAGCACCCACCTCGCCGCCTTCCTGGTGTTCTCGGTGCTCATCCCGCTCCCGATCGTGCTGCGCCGCATCTATCCGCGGGCCATGGCGGTCACCTTCATGGCACTGTCGATCTGCGCCAGCACCATCGGCTACCTCGTCGGCGACCCCACCGGGCACGCGGCGCTGATCGGCCACGGGGTCATGCTGTACACGTTGGTCGCCTATGTCGGCCGGCGCGCCGGACTCTGGTACGTGCTGGCGCTGGTCGCCGATACCGCGTACGGGATGGCGCTGCTGAGCGGATTCCGGGCCGGGGACCTCGCGTTCGTCTCGGTGTTCTTCGCCCTGTGCTGGGCGCTGGGCGAGTTCACCGGTGCCCGCCGCGCCTACGACGCGGAGGTGGCGGCCCGGCTGGCCGTCGCCGACTCCGACCGGGAACGCCGTGCGCACGACGCGGTCTCGGCCGAGCGCACCCGGATCGCCCGGGAACTGCACGATGTGGTCGCGCACGCGGTGAGCGTGATGATCGTCCAGGCCGACGGCGCGCGGTTCGCCCTGCGCACCGACCCCGGCACCACCGAACAGGCGCTGGTCACCATTGCCGGGACCGGCCGCGAGGCATTGCGCGAACTCCGCCGCACCGTCGCGCTGCTGCGCACCGAACACGCCCCCGACGAAGTCCCCCAGCACGGGACGGCGGGGCTCGCCGCGGTGGTGCAGCTGATGCGGGACGCGGGCCTGGCGGTCGAACTGGAACTTGCCGGCGAACTGGACGGCGTCGCGCCCGAGATCAGTCTGGGCACCCACCGCATCGTGCAGGAAGCGCTGACCAACACCCTCCGCCACGCCGGCGCCCACCCGAAGGCGTGGGTGCGGGTGCGGCGGCACGCCGACCATATCGAGGTGGAGGTCGTCGACTCCGGTGGCGTCCCGGTACGGCCCGAGGACCGGATCGAGGGCAGCGGCCTGGGCCTGGCCGGAATGCGCGAACGGATGGCGGTGCTCGGCGGCAGTCTCGAGGCCGGGCGACGGCCCGATGGCGCCTGGCGGGTATACGCGCGGATTCCGCTGTCCGCACCGGATCGGGAATAGGTACCGGCCGCCACTACATTGGAATCCGTGCCGATCACCGTGCTCGTTGTGGACGACCAGGAACTCATGCGCGTAGGACTCAAAATGGTGCTCGGCGCACACCCCGATATCGAGGTGGTCGGCGAAGCCGACAACGGCGCCACGGCGGTCGCCCGGGCCGCCGAGCTCACCCCCGATGTGGTGCTCATGGACGTCCGGATGCCGGTCGTGGACGGAGTGACCGCCACCGGTCGCATCCTGGAGGCCGACCACGGCGCCCGCGTCCTGGTGATGACGACCTTCGACCTCGACGAACACGCTCTGGGCGCGCTGCGTGCCGGCGCGAGCGGGTTCCTGCTCAAGGACACCCCGCCCGAGGACCTGATCTCGGCCATCCGCAGCGTCGCGGCCGGGGACGCGGTGGTGTCGCCGAAGGTCACCAAACGCCTCCTCGACCGGTTGATCGCCGAAGAACCCACGCCCTCGCGCGACCCCGCCATCCTCGAGGTGCTCACCGCCCGCGAGCGCGAAGTGCTCGAACAGATCGCTGCCGGACGGTCCAACGCCGAGATCGCCGGCCAGCTGTTCCTGTCCGAAGCCACGGTGAAGACCCACGTCGGCCGGGTACTGACCAAACTGGGCCTGCGGGACCGGGTGCAGGCGGTGGTGCTGGCCTACGAGACCGGCGTGGTACGTCCGGGCGGCTGAGCATCGGGATCCGGGCGGGCGGCCCGGAACGCGGAACCGGCGCTGCGGCCGGCCGGGATCCGGAAGCGGAGTCCGGGCTTCCCGGCATCGGAAGCCGGGCAATCGAGGGTTTCGGGAGAAAATCGGACATCTCGTTCGTTGTCCGGGTAGTCCGACCGAAAGGTTCGCCCATGCCCGTCCTCGGTTTCCTCGTCTACCTCGTCGTCGAGATCGCAGTCTTCGCCGCCGCCGTCGCCTGGCTCGGCGCCGTTCCCGCCATCCTGTTGCTCATCGCCAGTTCCGCCGCGGGCATGTTGCTGCTCGGCTCGCAGTGGCGTCGGGTGGGAGAACAGTTCCGCCGCGCCTCGCGTGGTGAGATCACCCCGGGAGCCGCGGTCGCCGACGGCGCGCTGGTGGGGGCGGGCAGCCTGCTGATGTTCGTTCCCGGCCCGGTCACCTCGGTGGTGGGCCTGCTGATACTCATCCCGCCGACCCGCGCGCTGTTCCGCCCGGTACTGGCGGCCCTGGCCGCGCGCCGCGTCGCCAAGATCGCCGCGGCCGCACCGTACCGGTCCACGGTGATCGATGCCGATGTCGTGGACGGTGTCGTGGTGAGCGAGTGGTACACCGACGAGCGACCGCACTCGAGCACTATCGTGGAAAAGCGGCTCCCGCCCGCGGAGCCGCGCGGGATCTAGGAATCGTCGGCCATGCGGTACTCGCCCCGCTCCAGCCGATCCAGTACACCGGCGGTCCAGCCGGTGAGATTGTCGAAGACCCCGCTCCACAATTCGAGCAGATCGGTGGCGTGCGGGGGCTCGTAGCGACCCGGATAGTCACCGACCATGGTCAGCAGCTCATCGCGGATCGCGCGGCTGCGCTCCCGCTGTTCGCGTAGTTTCGCGATCACATGGGCGCGCGGCAGGGCGTCCATGAAGGCGATACCGGCACCGAGTTCCTCCATGTCCACGCTGGTCAGCGCCTCGTTCATGCGCTCCAGGAATTCCGCCTCGCCGGCGGGGGTGAGTTCGAACAGGGTACGGCCCGGTCCCCGGCCGCCGTCCTCGGTGCCGAGGGTGCGGAGCTTTCCCTCCTGGGTGAGCTGTTTCACGGCGTGGTAGATGGAGCCGGGCTGCACATTGGTCCAGGTATCGGCGCGCCAGGACAGCAGTTCGCGGCGCACCGCGTAACCGTGGGTCGGCTGCTGCCGCCGTGCCACTCCGAGAACCAGCAACCGTACCGCCGCCATCGGCGCTCCTTCCGTCACCCGAACAGTACGGTACTCAAATTTGACTTCCGAATGCCGAGTGACCTAACTTCAGGTAGTCAAAATTGACTATTGGGAGGGTTCTCATGGGAGATACCGCGGTACCGGTGCTGCCCACACACGATCTGGCCCGCACGCTCGACTTCTACCGGGCGCTCGGTTACACGGTCACCTACGAACAGACCAAGCCGTACGTCTACGGCGCGATCTCGGCGCACGACTGCGACCTCCACTTCACCTCCGCTCCCGCGGGGCACGCAGGTAAGGAGGAGGCGGGTTGTCTGGTCATGGTCGACGATGTCGCGGACCGGCATCGCCACTTCAGTACCGCGCTACGCGAACGGTTCGGCCGGATCCCCGCGCAGGGTCCCGGGCGGATCACGCGCTTCCGTGCCGGGCAGACCAGGTTCACTCTCATCGACCCGGACGGCAACCGAGTGATCTATATCGCCAGAACGGAGCCCACGGAAATCGAGTACGGCGGATCGGCGAAACTGACCGGCCTTGCCCGAGTGCTCGACAATGCGCGGATCCTGCGCGATTCCAAGAACGACGACAAGGCCGCCGAACGAACACTCGAATCGGGGCTGCGCCGCCACGGCGGGGCGGCCGGTGTGCTGGACCGCGCACGTGCCTTGGCGGCACTGGCCGAACTCGCCGTCGCGCGCGGAAACCCGGACAAGGCCGCCGAGCGCCGGGCCGACCTATCGGCACTGGGGTTGACCGACACCGAGCGGGCGGAACTCGCCGCCGAGCTCGGCGCGGCAGACGACCTCGAGGAATGGTTACGGCCCCACGTCGATTGACCCGACAGGCCGGGACGACGGTCGGCTATTCCGGGACGGCGGGCTCGGACCGTGGGGTGAGTTCGATGCCGACGGTGCCGGACTTGCCGCGCCGCAGGACGCTGCCGAATACCACCAGTGGGCCGGTGAGCCGGTACTTGCGGCAAATCAGGCGGCGGACCCGCGTGCTGCCGTCGGCATCGAGGACCCGGCCGGTGCCGTGGACCACCTCACCGCGCGGTGTGCCCTTGTAATCGCACGATTGCAGCGTGACCTCCGGGTTGCGCCGCAGCCTTTTAACTTTCCAGCTGTCGGTGACGGTCCAGACGAAGAGCTTGTCGTCCTCGGCTACCGCCCACAGCGGTGTGGACACCGGGGTGCCGTCCTTGCGGAAGGTGGTGAGCAGAACGTAGTCGGCGGTACCGACCGCACCGAGCGTGTTGGTCATGGAGGCAGCGTAATTCGCCGCGGGCGGGCGCGGGATCCGGCGCCGCCGCGGGGCTGCTCCGCCCGCTCGCGCGCGGACCGGCCCGCGCGAGCCGGGCAGCGGTGCGGCAGACTGGACTCCCGTGAGTACGCAGCTGCTGGTCGGAGGCCGGATCTACAGTTCGAGTGCGCCCGATGCCACCGCCCTGGCGGTGACCGACGGCGTCGTCGTATGGCTCGGCGCCGATCATGTCGGACGTGCCCTGCATCCGGACGCCGAGATCGTCGAGCTCGATGGCGCCTTCGTGACACCCGCCTTCGTGGAACCCCATCTGCACACCACCGCGCTCGGCCTGCGGCTCGCGGGCCTCGACCTCGCCGCGGCCCGTTCGCTCACCCACTGCCTGGAACTGGTCGCCGACTACGCCGCCCGTCACCCCGACGCCGCGATCCTCGCCGACGGCTGGGACGAGACCCGCTGGCCGGAGGGCCGGCCGCCGACGGTGGCCGAAGTGGACGCCGCCGCCCGGCCCGGCCAGGTGGTGTATCTGGCGCGAGTGGACGCGCATTCCGCGGTGGCCTCCTCGGCACTGTTGGACGCGGTGCCGGGACTGCGTTCCGCGGCCGGGTTCACTCCGGGGGAGCCGGTGCGGGCGGCGGCGCATCATCTCGTACGGGCCGCGGCCCGGGCCCGGCTCACCCGGG
>NZ_BDCJ01000017.1 GCF_001613445.1 Nocardia grenadensis NBRC 108939 | reverse complement strand
TGCTGGCTCCGACCGCGGGCCGGGTCCTCATCGATCACCCCACCTACCCCAACGCCATCGAAGCCATCCGGGATGTGGGCGCGCGCCCGGTTCCGGTTCCGCTGCGCCTGGAGGATCCGGCGGCCGCCTGGGACCTCGACGGGCTGCGCAGCGCCGCCCGGCAGACCGCCGCCTCGCTGGCCTATCTCGTCCCCGACCACAACAATCCCACCGGTTTCCTGATGGACGACACGGCCCGCGCCGAACTGGCCGCCATCGCCCGGGACACCCGGATGACCCTGATCATCGACGAGTCCATGGCCGATCTGTCGTTGGGCGCGCAGGCGCCGGTCTCGCCGGTCGCCGCGTTCGCGAAGGGGGCGGAGGTGGTCACCATCGGCTCGGCCTCGAAATCCTTCTGGGGCGGACTGCGGGTGGGCTGGATCCGGACCTCGGAATCGCTGATCACCCGGCTGCTCGGTATCCGCGCGACCGTCGACCTGGGCACCCCGGTGATGGATCAGCTGGCCGCGGTCCACCTGCTCGAGCACGCCGACCCGATTCTCGAGCGCCGCCGCGCGCAGTTGCGTAGCCAGCGGGAGGCATTGCTGGCGGCCATGGCCGAGGAATTGCCCGGCTGGTACGCGCTGCCCGGGGTCGGCGGGATGTCGGTGTGGGCGCAGCTGCCCACGCCGGTGTCCACGGCGCTGGCCGCCACCGCGCCGAATCATGGAGTGCTGCTGGCGGCGGGCCCCCGATTCGGGGTCCAGGGGGCGTTCGAACGTTTCCTGCGGCTGCCCTACACCAGCCCCGAACCCGAACTGCGGCGCGCGGTGACCGCCATCGCGACGGCCTACGCGACGCTGGGACCGCAGGCCGGTGATTCGCTACAGCCGCTCACCTGCTACTGAAACGCGGTGGGGTCAGGCCTTTTCGGTCAGGGCGGCGGCCGCGCGGGCGATGGCGAGTTCCTCGTTCGTCGGCACCACCAGGACATCCACCTTCGCGTCCGGCGGGGAGATCCGCCGCGCGGTCCGCTCCGGCGCCGTATTGCGATCGTGGTCCACCGCGATCCCGAACCCGGACAGGCCGGCCAGCGCGTCGGCGCGCACGTCCGGATTGTTCTCGCCGACCCCGGCCGTGAACGTGATCGCGTCGACCCCACCGAGTTCGATCAGATACGCACCGAGGTAGTGGCGGAGACGGTGCACGTAGACGTCGTAGGCCAGCCGGGCCGGCTCGTGGCCTTCGCCGATGAGCCGCCGCAATTCCCGGAAGTCGTTGACCCCCGCCATCCCACGCAGGCCCGAACGACGGTTGAGCAGGCGGTCGACGCCGTCGACGTCCAGCTGCACGGTGCGCATGAGATGCAGAATGATCCCGGGGTCCAGATCCCCGGGTCGCGTCCCCATCACCAGGCCCTCCAGCGGCGTCAACCCCATGCTGGTGTCCACCGGCCGCCCGCCCCGCAGCGCCGAGACGGACGCGCCGTTGCCGAGATGGAACACGATCTGTTTCAGTGACTCGGCCGGCCGGCCCAGGAATTCGGCGACACGGCCCGAGACATATTCGTGCGAGGTGCCGTGGAAACCGTACCGGCGGATACCGTGCGCGGCCGCGACCTGCGCGTCGATCGCGTAGGTCTTGGCGGCGTCGGGCAACCCGTGGAAGAACGCGGTATCGAACACCGCGACCTGCGGGACGCCGGGCAGCAGGGTGCGCACCGCCTCGATCCCGCGCACGTTCGCCGGATTGTGCAGCGGTGCCAGCGCCGACAACTCGTCGATGGTGGCCAGTACCCGGTCGTCGACGAGCGTGGGCCGGTAGAACACCTCACCGCCGTGGACGACCCGGTGCCCGACCGCGGTGACGCCCGCGCTCGCCAGATCGTGCCCGGTCTCGGCGAACTTCTCGAACGCCAGGCGCAACCCGGCCGTATGATCGGGAATGGTGACGTGGTCGGAAAGGGTCCGTCCGTCGGCGGTGTGTTCGAGCGCGCCGCCGCCGCTCTCACCGATCCGCTCCATCAGTCCGGCCGCCACCACGGTGCCCGATTCCGGCGCGACGAGTTGATATTTGATCGAGGACGAACCGGAATTGACCACCAGCACCAGGTCGCCGTCCACCGCTGTCTGCTCCTCCACGGACCGCGGCGCGATCACTGGTGCTGTGCCTGGATAGCGGTGATGGCCACCGTGTTCACGATATCGGTGACCAGTGCGCCGCGGGACAAGTCGTTCACCGGTTTACGTAACCCCTGCAGCACCGGCCCGATCGCGACCGCACCCGCGCTGCGCTGCACCGCCTTATAGGTGTTGTTGCCGGTATTGAGGTCGGGAAAGATGAAAACCGTAGCGCGGCCGGCCACCTCGGAGCCGGGAAGTTTGGCATCGGCGACGGTGGGTTCGACAGCCGCGTCGTACTGGATGGGCCCCTCGACCAGCAGTTCGGGCGCCCGCTCCCGGACCAGCCCCGTCGCCACCCGCACTTTGTCCACATCCGCGCCGCTACCGGATTCACCGGTCGAATAGGAGAGCATGGCCACCCGGGCGTCGATCCCGAACCTGGTCGCGGTGGCGGCCGAGGACACGGCGATATCGGCGAGCTGTTCGGAACTCGGATCCGGCACCACCGCGCAGTCGCCGTAGGCCAACACGCGGTCGGACAGGCACATGAGGAACACACTCGACACCGTCGAGACCCCGGGTACCGTTCTGATGATCTCGAACGAGGGCCGAATCGTATGCGCGGTGGTGTGCGCCGCCCCGGACACCATGCCGTCGGCGATCCCCCGATGCACCATCATGGTGCCGAAGTAGGAGATATCGGCGACGGTCTCCCGGGCCCGTTCCAGGGTCATCCCCTTGTGTTTGCGCAATTCCGTGTACTCGCGGGCGAAATCAGCGAGATGTTCCGAGGTTCGCGGGTCGAGCACCCGCGCGCCGGCGATATCCACGCCCAGCTCCGCGGCCCGGGCCCGGACCGCCGTCTCGTCACCGAGGATGATCAGATCCGCGATCTTGCGTTGCAGCACCCGGCCCGCCGCCCGCAGCACCCGGTCGTCATCGCCCTCGGGCAGCACGATCGTCTTACGGTCCGCACGGGCACGTTCGATGAGCTGGTATTCGAACATCTGCGGGGTCACCACACTGGACCGCGGGACCTCCAGCCGGCGCAGGAAATCCGGGGCGTCCACATGGGTTTCCATCAGCGCCAGCGCCGTATCCACCTTGCGCGGATTGTGCGCCGACATCCGGCCGCGGGTGCGATGCGCCACCCCGGCGGTCTCGTAGGTGCCCAGATCCGTGGTCAGGATGGGTAATCGCGGTTTGAGCCCGGTGATGAGCCGGGCGACCGCCGGATGCGGGAGCAGCCCGCCGTTCATGATGATCCCGGCCAGCGACGGGAAACTCTCCGCCTCATGGGCGTTGACCACACTGAGCAGCACATCGGAGCGATCGCCGGGAGCGATCACCACCACACCGTCGAAGAGCCGCTCCAGGATATGTTCCGCGGTCATCCCGCCGACCATCACCCCCAGTGCCTCCCGGTCCAGCAGTTCGGGGTCGCCGCTGTACATCTCGCCGTCCAGCGCCTCGCGCAACTCCGCCATGGTGGGCGCGATCAACAGCGGCACCTCCGGCAGACTCCACGACGGCACCCCGAAGGGCGCCAGCGCCTCCCGGACCACCTCGAGTTCGCCGGGCGCGCAGCGGTTCGCGACCACGGCCACCAGCTGCGCGTGCTCGGACTTCAGCTCGGTGGTGCACAGTTCCACGAGCTGCTCGACCTCCACGGCCGACCGGCCCGCCCCGCGCACCACCAGCAGCACCGGCGCTCCCAGATTCACCGCGATCCGGGCGTTGAACCGCAGCTCGCTGGGACTCGCCACATCGGTGTAGTCGCTGCCCACGATCACCACGGCGTCACATACCGCGGCCACCTCGTGATACCGCATGACGATCTCGGAGATCGCGGCATCCGGGTCGGCGTGCACCTGTTCGTAGCCGACCCCCACCGCCTGCCGGTACTCGATATCGGCGGTGCTGTGCTCGAGCAGCAGCTCGAGAATGTAATCCGGTTCGGTGGCCGAACGGGTGATCGGCCGGAAGACCCCTACCCGCGCGGCGGTCGCGCACAGCATCTGCAGCGCGCCGAGCGCCACGGTCGACTTACCGGTATCGCCCTCCGGCGACGCGATGTACACACTGGACGCAGCTACCTCGGCCATGGTTGAGAGCCTAGCTGTGTTCATTGCGACGTCTGCGGCGTCGCGGGGCCGAGGCCCCCTGGTCCCGCCGTTCAGGCCTCGGGACTCGAGCTTTCGGCTCCTGCGATGTACGGTCCGCCGTTCGCGGAGTGGGAGCCGTCGACAGCTTCGGCCAAGGGGCGGGACGCGGGCCTCGACCCTTTCAGGGCCTCGCTGAACTCGGCACAGGGGGTGTGCGGCTGTTCGCGAAGGTCGGTCCCGGGTGGTGCGCCGACCGGGAGCGGACACCTGCTCGGGTGGCGCGACGTGCTGACCGGGACGACCCCCCGCGTCCGCTGTCCGCTACCCCAGTTTCCGCAACCGGGGCGCCAGGTCGCGCTGGAACAGGTCCAGGAAGCGTTTCTGGTCGTGACCCGGAGCGTGGAAGACCAGGTGGTTCAGGCCCGCGTCGACGTACGGCTGGATCAGTTCGACCGCCTGGTCGGGATCGCTGGCGACGATCCAGCGTTTGGCGATCTGCTCGATCGGCAGCGCGTCGGCCGCTTCCTCCATCTCGATCGGGTCGTGGATGCTGTGCTTCTGCTCGGGGGTCAGCGACAGCGGGGCCCAGAAGCGGGTGTTCTCCAGCGCGAGTTCGGGGTCGGTGTCGTAGGAGATCTTGATCTCGATCATCCGGTCGATCGTGCCGACCTCGCGGTCCACCTTCGCCGCGCCTTCGGCCACCGCCGGCATCAGTTTCTCCGTGTACAGCTCCATGCCTTTACCGGAGGTACAGATGAACCCGTCGCCGGCGCGGCCCGCGTACCGGGCCACCACCGGGCCGCCGGCGGCGATGTAGACCGGGATCCCGCCTTCGGGGACGTCATAGATGGAGGCGCCGACCGTCTTGTAGTAGGTGCCGTCGAAATCGGTGCGCGCGCCGGTCCACAGGGCACGCATCAGGTCGACCGCTTCGCGCAGCCGCGCGAAGCGCTCCTTGAACTCCGGCCATTCCCCGGAGTAACCGGTGGCGATCTCGTTGAGTGCCTCACCGGTGCCCACCCCCAACATCACCCGTCCCGGATACAGGCAGCCCAGGGTCGCGAACGCCTGCGCGATCACGGCGGGGTTGTACCGGAAGGTAGGGGTGAGTACCGAGGTACCGAGCAGGATCCGGTCGGTGCGCTCACCCGCCGCGGCCAGCCAGGCCAGGGAGAACGGCGCGTGGCCACCCTTGTGCCGCCACGGCTGGAAATGATCGCTGACCGTGGCGCTGTCGAGGCCGTGTTCCTCGACCAGTACCGCCAGCTCTACCAGTTCACGGGGTCCGAATTGTTCCGCCGATGCTTTGTATCCGAGCTTCAGTTCACCCATTTGCGCCCACTCCTGTCGCGTTGTGGTCTGGCCGTCTCCGGCCCGGATTCGACACTAATAGGCGCCGTCGGGCCGAGCCCACCCGCAGCCCATGCGGGGCCGGAGGTGCGCCAGGGTCCGCCTCGGCCGATGCGGTGACCGCGGATCGTAGGTGGACGCGCACAGGTCCGCGGCGGTGTCGTCTCGTGTCACGTTCCTCACCCCGGGCGCGGCGCACTCGGTCCGCGCGCCGCTGGAGCGCAGAATCGATGGTGTGAGCCCAGATGACCAGATTCTGTCCTACCTGACCGATATGGACGGGGTGCTGGTGCACGAAGACCATATGGTGCCCGGCGCCGACGAGTTCCTCGCCGAATTACGGGCCGAGGAGATTCCGTTCCTGGTACTGACGAACAATTCGATCCGCACGCCGCGCGATCTCCAGGCCCGGCTGCGCCAGACCGGACTCGAGATCCCGGAGCATTCGATCTGGACCTCGGCGCTGGCCACCGCCAGTTTCCTCGACGAGCAGCGGCCCGGCGGCACCGCCTACGTGGTGGGCGAGTCCGGACTCACGACCGCACTGCACGAGATCGGTTATGTGCTGACCGAGGTGGACCCCGATTACGTGGTGTTGGGTGAGACCCGCACCTATTCGTTCGAGGCGATCACCACGGCCATCCGGCTGGTCGAGCGGGGTGCGCGGTTCATCGCCACCAACCCCGACCCGACCGGCCCGTCCCGGGACGGCGTACTGCCCGCGACCGGTTCGGTGGCGGCCCTGATCACCCGGGCCACCGGCCGCGACCCCTACTACATCGGCAAACCGAATCCGCTGATGATGCGTTCGGCGTTGCGCCGCATCGGCGCCCACTCCCAGACCAGTGTGATGATCGGCGACCGGATGGACACCGACGTGATCTCCGGGATGGAAGCCGGTATGCGCACCATCCTGGTGACCTCCGGTATCTCGACGAAGGTGTCGGTCGAGCAATACCCCTACCGGCCGACCACCGTGCTGAGCTCGGTCGCCGACCTGGTCGGCCGGGTGCGCACCCCGTTCACCGAGGCGGCGGCGAATCCGCGGACCTGAGCGGGCGGCGTCCGCGGACGGGGCCTGGTCGAGGGTGAGCCCTGAAGGTCGAGATGCGGGCTTGTTCGTGAAGGTGCTGTGTCTTTGGCGCCGCCTCCGGCGGCGCGGGGTCGAGGCCCCCTTGGTCCCACCGTTCAGGCCTCGAGACTCGCGCTTCGCGCATGCGCTTCGAGGCCTGAACGGTGGGACGGGCCTCGACCCTTTATGAGCCTCGCTGAACTCGGCGCCGAGCGGGTGCGGCCGATCGCAAAGGCGGTCGGAGACGAGGTGGGTGGGGCTGGAGCCCTGACCGCCGGTCAGGGTGCACCTACCGGCGATCCACTACCTCGAAGCGATCAGCTCAGTGCCTGGTCCAGGTCGCCCAGGAGATCTTCGATGTCCTCCAGGCCGATCGAGACCCGGACGACCCCGTCCGAGAGGCCGATGCTCGCGCGGCCTTCGGGACCCATGGCCCGGTGGGTGGTGGTCGCCGGATGGGTGATCAAGCTTTTCGCGTCGCCCAGGTTGTTGGAGATATCGATGATCCGCAGCTTGTTCAGCACCTCGAAGGCCCGCTTCTTCGCGAGATCCGCGGTGGCCGCGAGTTCGAAGGTCACCACGGTGCCGCCGCCGTTCATCTGCGCGGCCGCCAGCTCGTACTGCGGATGCGATTCCAGGAACGGATACCGGACCCAGCTCACGGCGGGATGCTCCTCGAGGTAGCGCGCGATCCGCAGCGCCGAATCGGTGGACCGACGGACCCGCAGCGGCATGGTTTCCAGACCCTTGAGCAGCGTCCAGGCGTTGAACGGGCTCAGGGCGGGTCCGGTGTGGCGCATGAGCGTCTTGACCGGGCCTTCGATGTACTCGGCGGTGCCGAGGATCGCGCCGCCGAGTACCCGGCCCTGTCCGTCGATGTGTTTGGTGCCCGAGTAGACCACCACGTCGGCGCCGAGTCCGAAGCCGCGCTGTAGCAGCGGGGTGGCGAACACATTGTCCAGGACCACCTGCGCGCCCGCGGCATGCGCGAGCTCGCAGACCTTGCGTACGTCGACCAGGGTCTGCATCGGGTTGGCCGGAGTCTCGAAGAACACCGCGGCGGTGGGTTCGGACAGCGCCGCTTCCCACTGGTCGAGGTCTTCGCCGTCGACGAATACCGTTTCGACACCCCAGCGGGGCAGGATCTCGTTGCACACCACGAAGCAGGAGCCGAACAGGCTGCGCGCGGCCACCAGCCGGTCGCCCGCCTTCAGCAGCGCACCGAGGGCGACGAAAACGGCGGCCATACCGCTGGCGGTGGCGAAACAGGCTTCGGCGCCGTCGAGCAGGCGCATCCGTTCCTGGAAGGTGGTCACCGTCGGGTTGCCGTAGCGGGAGTACACGTAGTGCGGGTTGTCCCCGGTGAACGCGGCCTCGGCCGCTTCGGCACTGGCGTAGACGAACCCCGAGTTCAGGTACAGGGCCTCGGAGGTCTCGTCGAATCCCGAACGGCTCAGACCGCCGCGCACACCCAGTGTCGCCGGACCGACGCCTTCGGGTAACGGCCGTTCGAACGAACCGCCGCCGATCACGACTGCCGCCAGGGCAGTCCGTGGGCCCGCCAGCCGGCGCCGCCGCGATGCCCGAGTTCGTCCAGCGGACCCTCGAAACCGTCGCTGATGTTGTAGGAGGGTGCGATACCCGCGGCGGTAGCGGCGTCGGCCGCGTGCGCCGAACGCTGCCCGGAGCGACACAGGAAGAGCACGGGCGCGTCCGCGGGGTGGTCGGACAGGGCGCCACGCAGCTGGTCCAGGAATTCGGTATTGCGGGTGCCGGTGCCGTCGACCCACTCGACCAGCAGTGTCGGCTTGGCGATAGAGCTGGTGTCGGGTATTCCGACGAATTTCCATTCGGCTTCGGTCCGCACATCCACCAGGACTGCGTCCGGATTCCCGGTCAGCAGGTCCCATGCCTGCTGCGGGCCGATATCCCCTGCGTAATTCATACGTGGCACCTCCTGCGAAACCGCACTTGCCGCATCCGATCGATGCGCGCCAGGTCGTCACCCGGAGCACCCCACCGCGGAGGAGGGTTGCCGACCAGCGAGCCGGGGCTTGGCACTGGTACTCATGACCCAATCGAAAAGATTGCCCGGCGCAGTCGGGCCGTGTCAAACGTCGGTTGACGCCTTCGGCGAGCTCAGCCGGCCGGTTGGTTGCACACCTTCCAGTCGCCGTCGGACTGGAACAGCCACCAGGTCGCGGTCCGTTCCTCGCCTTCCACACGGCTGGTCACTTCGATATTCGCGGTGTCGCCGGTGATATGGACGGGGCCGAATCTCGTGATCTCGATATCTTTCCCGGTTTCGCCGGGTTTCAGCTGTCCGGCCAGCGGGGAGCGGGCGGGCACGAACCCGGGACACACCGCTTGGCGGGGCGGTTCGGGCCCGTAGCGGTTGCTCACATCGGCGAACTCCCGGACCGCTCCCGCTATCCGGTCGGAATCTGTGACATTTTTCTCAGCGGGCGCCACCAGGCCGGCGATGAGTACACCGACCAGGACCAGGGCCGCGACCGCCGCGGCCACGACGAACGGGGTGATCGAGCGCGGTCGCTCGTCGTCGCCCGATTCGGTGGTCGGCTGCTCGTCGGCCGCTCCGGGATCGCTCATACCGACGATCATCCCTGGTCCCCGGATCGCACCGTGCCCGCACCCCGATAGAATCGCGGGTGGGCGGGTACCGCAGCACAGCGCTACCCGCGAAGACGTGGGACGACGAACGGTGAACAGCCACCCACGGACGACGCGAAGTAGGTGCATACGAGCCGCGCGTCAAGTTAGCCTAAGCTAACAACAACGCCAGTGATTCTTTCGACCGATAAGGGTGCGCGTAACAGATGACCGAGCAGAAGGAAGCGAACCGCCCGCTTCGGATCGCGATCGTCGGAGCCGGGCCGGCCGGTATCTATGCCGCCGACGCGTTGATGAAATCCGATGCGGACGTCTCGATCGATCTGTTCGAGCGGATGCCCGCCCCGTTCGGACTGATCCGCTACGGCGTGGCCCCGGACCACCCGCGGATCAAGGGCATCGTCACCGCCCTGCACAAGGTGCTGGACAAGGAGCAGGTACGCCTGCTCGGCAATATCGATTACGGCACCGATATCACGCTGTCGGATCTGCGTCGTTTCTACGACGCGGTGATCTTCTCCACCGGCGCCAACGCCGACCGGGCGCTGCCGATTCCGGGTATCGACCTGGACGGCTCCTACGGTGCGGCCGATTTCGTGTCCTGGTACGACGGGCATCCGGACGTGCCGCGCACCTGGCCGCTGGAAGCGGAGAAGGTCGCGGTACTCGGTGTCGGCAATGTCGCCCTGGATGTGGCGCGGGTGCTGGCCAAGACCGGTGACGAACTGCTGCCGACCGAGATCCCGCCGAACGTGTACACGGGCCTGAAGAACAACAAGGCCGTCGAGGTGCACGTATTCGGCCGTCGCGGTCCGGCGCAGGCCAAGTTCACTCCGCTGGAGCTGCGCGAGCTCGACCATTCCCCGACGATCGAGGTGATCGTCGATCCGGAGGACATCGACTACGACGAGGGTTCGGAAGCCGCGCGGCGGCATTCGAAGCAGGTCGATATGGTGGCCAACACCCTCGAGCAGTGGGCCATCCGCGACCAGGGCGATCGCCCGCACAAGCTGTTCCTGCACTTCTTCGAATCGCCTTCGGAGATCCTGGGTGAGGACGGCAAGGTCGTGGGTCTGCGTACCGAGCGCACCCAGCTCGACGGCACCGGCAATGTGAAGGGCACCGGCACCTTCAAGCAATGGGATGTACAGGCCGTCTACCGGGCTGTCGGTTACCTGTCGCAGAACATCTCCGAGCTGCCCTTCGACGATCAGGCCGGGGTCATCCCGAACGAGGCCGGCCGGGTCCTGGTCGACGAGAACGCCGACGGGGCCGCCCGCTACCTGCCCGGCACCTATGTGACCGGCTGGATCAAGCGCGGTCCGGTCGGGCTCATCGGCCACACCAAGGGTGACGCCAATGAGACCGTCGCCTGCCTGGTGGACGACAGCACGGATTTCGTGCCGGCCGAGAGCCCGGAGCCCGAGGCCGTGCTGGAATTCCTGGAGGGCCGGGGCATCCCGTTCACCACTTGGGCCGGCTGGTACCGGCTCGACGCGCACGAGCGGTCCCTCGGCGAGCCCGAGGGCCGTGAGCGGGTCAAGGTCGTGGAGCGTGAAGATATGTTGCGCGCGAGCGAACCCCACAAGGTCTGACCTATCGTCCGCTGCTCGGCGATCCGTGGTCGAGAGCAGCGGACGCCCCGATCTATCAGGCATGCTGTAGCAGTGTTCGACGCCCATGTGCACATCATCGATCCGCGTTTTCCGCTGATCGAGAACGAAGGCTACCTACCGGAGCCCTACACCGTCGCCGACTATCGGCGGCGGATGTCCCGGTTCCGGCCTTCCGGCGGCGCGGTGGTGAGCGCTTCGTTCCAGAGCAACGATCAGAGCTATCTGCGCGCTGCTCTGTCCGAACTCGGTCCCGGCTGGGTCGGGGTGACCCGGCTGGACCCCGACGCCTCCGACGCCGAGATCCTCGACCTGCACGAGGCCGGCGTGCGCGCGGTCCGGTTCAACCTCAAACGCGCGGCCGCGGATATCGCCAGTATGACCCGGCAGGCCCTGCGCGCCTACGAGTTGGCGGGCTGGCATGTGGAGATCTATGTCGACGGCCAGATGCTGGCCTCGCTACAACCGGTGATCCTGAAACTGCCGAAGGTGTCCATCGACCATCTCGGAATGTCCGAGGAGGGTCTGTCCTATCTGCTGGACCTGGTCGACCGGGGTGCGCGAGTGAAGGCGACCGGTTTCGGGCGGGTCGATATGGATGTCGCGACGGCGCTGCGCCGGATCCATGCGGTCGATCCGGCGGCGCTGATGTTCGGCAGCGATCTGCCCGGCACCCGCGCGGGCCGGCCGTTCCGGGAATCGGATGTGGAGCTGATCTGCGATGTGGTCGGTACCGATATGAACGCGGTGCTGGAGGACAATGCCCGCGCGTTCTACGGACTGCCCGCGATCGACCGCACCACCGAGGACCCCACTCCCACCCTGCCGCTGTTCGTGCCGCCGCGCGACGATCGGCTCTCGGCGCACGACGGGACGACGCGGCCACTGCCCATCATCCAGAAGCGCCCCGGTCCGCGCTGACTCGTCGCCGCCGATAGCCGCGTGCCCGGTTGCGGATCACGAGTTACCAAGGTGCCGAAGTATTCTCGTCACGGTGAGCAAGGCCTGGAGTGCGGCGTACGGCCGGCTGGTCTCCCGGCTGAATGCGGCGGTCGACCGCACGGCCCGGCTGTTGCACCGAGATATCTCCCACTGCGCGGCCCACCCGTCGAAGACCGCGGCCGATCTTCTGTCCGAGCAGCAGCTTCGGGCCGCCGCGCTACTTCGCGGGGAGATGCGCGGGGAACACCGATCGCACGGCGGCGGCGGACGCGCCGATACCAGGGCAATATTCGACGAGCGAAGACCCCTGTGCGAGGCGATCGAAGAGCGGTCGCGGGAAGTGTTCGGGCACATCGCGAGTATCGCTCGCTACGATTCACCGGGCGGCGGCCGGATCTGGTACAGCGCGCAGATGCACCGGCGTAATCCGGAGCACCCGCAATATTCGCTGATCCGGCGCGCGTTCGAGATATTCGTCAACGAACCGAACGGCCGGAAGCGTATCGCGCTCAACGAACAGAACATCATCTCCGCGGACGCGGTGCGTGGTATGGATCTCGACGATGTCATCCGTGATCGCGGTGACCACTGGCATATCAAAGCACTCGCTGTGCACCACGGGATCCGGGGCGAACTGGGCGATATCGAGCCCACCGATTTCCTCACCACGCTGGATCCCGGACGGGAACGACTGCATCATCTCTGGCAATTCCTCAACGAGGTGAAACATATCCACTTTCGAAGCCCGCGCCCGGGTGCGACCGAAATACTCGACGAGCTGAGACAATGGCCGTCCGCCCGGGACGAGCGGCTTCGCGCCACCGGACGGTGGCCCAACTGTTGGAGGAGTTGCGGGCGCTGCGCTACGAGTTGGCCTCTCGTGACTGAGGACCGGCTCAGGCCGCGATCGCGCCGCCCACCCACACCCCGCTCGCCAGCAACGCGCCCAGCAACTCCACCAGGATCGAGAGGCCGACACCCTTGATGGCGTGTTTGCTCGACACCCACGCCTGCCGCTTATCGGGGAGTCGCTGTAGTTCCGAGACGTACACGCCGACCACGAAACCCACGAAGAGTCCGAGCACCGGGATCACGAAGAACCCGACTATGCCGGCGAGGCCGCCCAGCAGCAGCGTCCGGTTCGGCACTCCCGCTTCTTTCAGTTTCCGGCCCGGCCAGGTGTACTTCACGACCCCGGAGACGACCAGCAGGACGGTGCTCACCGCCAGTACCGCCCACGCTGTCGTCCCGCCGGTGACGAAGGCCCAGACGGCGATCGCCCCGAAGATCAGGATCACCCCCGGCAGAATCGGCACCACGATGCCGGTGAGGCCGACCAGGATCACCAGGCCGACAACAATTTCTCCCCAAGCGCTCACAGCACCAAAGTAGCCCGGATCGGAGGCAGTCGCCGGTCCAGCGGACGGGGCACCGCCTGTTGCGGACCGGGCGAGAATACCGCCGGCCGCGACGAGTTCGCGCATGCCGGAGGCCGAATGCCGATCAGGACGGATCGCCGGTGGCCAGGATGCGGGCGGTCAGGGCCAGTACACCGGCGCGGTGGCGAGGGGCGCCGAGCATATCGGTGATCTCGGGGCGCATGCCCGCGAAGATCGCCGGCGCCAGGAATTCGGTGTCGGTTTCGGGGATGATCTGCGCGATCAGATCGGCCCGCAGGGTACGCGCGAAGCCGCGGCGGCCCACCGCGCATTCGAGGCCCGTACCGCGCTCGGCAAAACCATCCTCACCCTCTGAGCTGATAGGTCTGCGTTGCTAGACCTCATTGTCCACCCAGTGCGGACTGGCGCCCGACTGACGCACCATGGATAGTGCACGCGGCCCCTTCCCGACCTCGCGACCGAGAGTGCGGATGAGTTCGCCGGTCGTCTCCGTCACAAGGCCGGAACGGTTCACGGGCTGCTCCTTTCGGCGCCGGGAACCGGTGCTCGGGGACTCGCCACGGGTGGCGGGTTGCCGTCCCGAGCGCACCGCAACCGACACCGCCGGTCCGCCCTCCCGCGTCTCGACCGGCCGAGATCATCGACCGTCGTGCTCGGAGCCGCCGAGTTCCGGCCGTCCGGTGGTCGCGCGAGGCGTGTTCGGGGCCGTGGCCGTCCCTCGGTGCCACGGGAGCACGTTTCCGGAAGCCGGGACGGGAGGGGCGGGCGGATGATGGGCCGGCCAGTAAACGAAATGTGGAGGTAGTGATGCGGCCGGTGGTACTGCTGGGGGCAGCAATTCTTTTCGCGGGAATGGGTCTGTACGCGCTCGCCGTACCGGCAAGGCTGACCGCGCCCTTCGATATCGCCGTGACCACTGCGACCGGGCGCTCCGAGGTCCGCGCGGTGTACGGCGGGTTCGGGCTCGCGGTCGCCGGTGCGCTCGGCTGGGCGGCTCTGGCCACCGGGGAACTCGGCCGGGGCGTAGTGCTGGCGGTGGCCGTCGCGCTCGCCGGGATGGCCGCCGGCCGGGTCGTCTCCCGGATACTGGACAGCTCGGTCGCGTTCTATCCCATCTGGTTCTACTTCTGGGTGGAGGCGGTCGCGGCCGCCGCACTGATCGCGGTCGCTTGACGGTTGCGCGGTAAATGCCGGGCCGCGGGCCGTCGACCGGCCGGGCGGCGATTACCACTCGGCGCCGACGCCCCCTGCCCGGGTGGCGATCTCAATTCTGGCGTGGCAGGAGTTCGGTGATGGGTGCATCGGCCGGTACGCCGTAGTGGTCGCCCGCCCGGGCCTCGTGATCGGTGGTCGTGCCGGCCGGTCGGCATCGGTGGAGGCGAGTATGTCGAGGGTGCCGGCGCGTGGCGGAAAGGTCCGATAGGACCGGATGCGCCGGCGGTTTACCTCCGAATACACCGGGGAAATCAGGTGATCGGCCACCTGCGCGGCACCGATGCGCGCGAGAGTGGCGGGAGCCATCGTTCCGAGTGCCGAATTCGTTACACATTGCGCCCATCCATTTGCCGATCAGCGGCGAATACAAGATGGATGTGTCATAGCTTCAAGCCATAACTGCTGTTGGGGTGCTATATAAGGTCTCGCCCATCGGCTGTCGGGGGCTTGGGGGAGAGCGCAACCGCAAGAGTCCGAGCGGCCGCTCGGATGGACAACGAAATCAGAGAAAAGAGGATTGACATGGGTCTGCTCGGTGGTCTGCTCGGTCTCGTCGGTGGCGTCGTCACGGGCCTCGCCGGTGTTGTCGGCGCCCTCGGCGCCGCCCTCTTCTGAACCGGTCGCCCTGTCGCCGGATGTGCTCGTGAACACTGCACCTGACGAGCATTTCCGCGCGGGCGAATTCGTTGTGGGGTGCCCGTTCCGGTCCGTCACTGCGCGGTGACTGCCGGGGCGGGTATTCCGGTGTAGCAACTCTTTCCGTGCCGGGACACCGGAAGCGTCCCGGTGCGTTCGCATTCGCTGTGAGGAGTTCAGTTGCTTCTGAGCGTTGTGGGACAGCTCGTCGGCACAGTGCTGGATCTCGTTATCGCGCTACTCGTTCCCTGACCGGCCCGCGCGAGGTCGATTGCCGCGCGGCGCTGTCCGGGGTCGTGCCGTTCTGATCAATTCGGAGGTCTGGATGAGCCGCGCCCGCACGGTATCCGAACGAGTGTCCCGCGCTCTCGCCGGTGCGGTGACGGTAGCGGTTGCCGCGCTCTCGATCGGACCACCCGCGGTCGCCGGAGCCCAGGACGGCGTCGAAGTGGCGCTGGCCGAAGCCGGGGGCTGTCCCGGTTTCTTCGTGCTCGGCGTGCAGGGGACCGGCGAATCCACGCCGAACTCCCCGGTGGCCGCGGATGCCGGACTGCTGTCGCAGGTGCTGGGTCCGTTGACCGAAATATTGAGCGGACCCGCCGTCGGCCGGGCCTATGTTCCCTATCTGGCCGGTTTCGGCGGCGCGCTACCCGGTGCCACCACGGCGCCGTATTCCGTCTCGGCGAGTGAGGGGCTGAGACGGTTGCGCGATATGGCGGCCGACGTCGCCCAGCGCTGTCCGGGTTCCCAGCTGGGACTGATCGGTTACTCGCAGGGCGCGCACGTCGTTTCGATGTTCGCGCGCGAGGTAGGGACCGGCCGAGGCGCGGTGCCGGCCGGTCGGGTCGCCGCCGTGGCACTGCTGGCCGACCCCACCCGTGCCCCCGGGGCGGCGGTGTTCCCCGGACTGCCGGGGGCCGGGCGTCCGGAAGCGGCACCCGGTACCACGGGTGCGGAACTGGGCGCCCTGCCGGAGTTTCCGCAGCATCCCGCGCCGGGCGGCGGTATCGGGCCACTGCGTGATATCGCGCCGGACTTCGGGGAACTCACCGGACGGGTCGCCTCGCTGTGCCTGCCCGGTGACCTCGCCTGCGACGCCCCCGCCGACGCCCCGCTGCTGCACATGGTGGTCAACATCCTCGGCCAGGCCGAACTGCTCCCGTCGGACCCGGCGGCGGCACTGGCATCGATCGGCGACGGTTTCTCCTCGACACTTTCGCGTACCGCGACCGCGGTCGTCACCCACGATCTGCGCGGATACTCCCTGGGCACCCTCTCGCTGACACCTGAGAAACCGCTCGGCGTCCGACTGGCCGAAGCCGCCGACCCGCGCTCGGACAGCGAACCGCAGACCCGCGAAGCGCTGCTGAAACTGGGTACCAGCGCGCTCAACACCCTGCTGGCGATCATCGGAGTCGCCCTCGAACCCGCCGAGGTCGCCGGTATCGCCACCGCGCCCGACCCGCTGACCGGTGTCGAACGGGCCACCGACGCGCTCATCGCCGCCGTGCGCCGCCCGCTACCGCGGCGCACCATGTTCAACCTGGTCAGCAAGATCTTCAACGCGCTCGGCCAACTGAGCGCCGAGAACGCCGAACTCCTCGACCCCGGGCTGTGGCTGCGCTATGCGGATACGGTCCGCAAACACGGCGACTACTTCCACGCCGGCTACACGGCGGACGGCCGTCCCGCCGCCGACCTGGTACTGAAATGGTTCACCGCGGTCGCCGAAGACCTCGCCACCAATCGCATCCCCGAACCGTCCCCGGCGCGACCGGCGCCGGCCGTCCCCGCCCCCGCTGCGCCCGGTCCCGCGCCCGCGCCGCAACAGCCGATACCGGCCCCGCCCGTTCCCGAGCCCGATATCCGCAATGTCGCGGTCGGCACCGAATCACCCGGTACGCGAGGGGCGGCCGACGCCGCCTCCCGACGACCTCTGCACGGCCTCGCTCCGTATCTGCTCGGGCTGGTGCTGTTGGTGGCGGTCTCGGCGGGTGCGTGCGGCGCGATCGGCGTCGCGTATCGGGCGCGCGGTCTGCGGTGGGTGGCGATCGCGGCCCGCGGTACCCGATGCGACGGCCATCGGCGGTCGGCCGGATTCGTCCGGCGGGACCGGGCGCGGGACAGGTCCCGCCAGCGCGGGCCAGGACATCCGCCCACGAGCGGCCGCCCCTAACGGTCCTCCGGCCAGCGCCCGTCTGCCTTCGCCGATTCGATGGCCGCGTATCCCGGCTGCCGCATCCGGCCCGCGGCCGCCAAACTCTCCGCCTTGCCCCGGTTGATCGCCGACCACGGGCTCCTGGGGGTGCGCGGTGAATAACGCTGGAGGTAGTACTCGGCGTCGAAGGCGCGGCGGTGGCTGTCGATCCAGCCGTAGCAGAGGGCGACGTCGAGGGCTTCGGTGATGGTGACAGTGGGGACGGGCGCGTTCTTCTTGGCGATCTTCAACCAGATCTCGGTGGCGGAGGCGTGGTTCGCCGAAAGCCACCTCTCGTAGTCCGCGGCGGCATCGAAGGTGGCGGCTCGGGTGTGGTCGGTAGTGGGCACAGGTGGGCCTCTTCTCGCTGGAGTGTGGTGGTCTGCTTCGATCATCCAGCGATAAGTGCGCACCGAATGAGCAGTTATTTCCGGCCGTCGCCGTAGCGTTCTACCAATTCCGCGCCCAGCGCCGCGAGCTCGCGGCGGACCGAGTCCGGTTCCACGACTTCGACGGTCGCGCCCCAGCCCGCGAGTTGTTCGGCGATCGCCCGTGGCGTGTGCGCGGTGAACCGGACCCGGACCCGGCCGCCGGCCGCGGGCCCGGCGACCTCGCAGTGCCTGCCGTGCCGATCGCGCAGCACCGGCAGCAGCTGTTCGCCGACGAGAACGGTGGCGGAGGTGGACGCGCGGCGCTGTTCCATCTGTTCGACGACCTCGGCCCACAGTGCCGGCAGATCGAGGTCGGCGGGCCGGTGTGCTTCCTGATCGGTGGGTTCGGCGTTCGAGATCCGGTCCACCCGGAAGGTCCGGCGACCGTGCTCGGTCCCGGCCAGCAGGTACCAGACGGTGTCCTTGTCCACCAGGCCCCACGGATCGACCACCCGATCGGTGTGGGTACCGGCGCGGCCCCGGTACCGCAACGTGACCCGGCGGCGTTGCACCACAGCCTGCTGTAACAGTCGCACCGTCTCGGGGAGTTCGCGTTCGGTGCGGCCCCAGCCGGCCGGATCGATCACCACCGCGTCGGCAGCGGCCTCGGCGTCGCCGCGGAAGGTCGCGGGGAGGGCGCGCAACAGTTTGCGCAGGGCCGAGCGCGCCTCGGGTACCGCACCCGCAGACGGGCCGGTGAGCAGGAACAACGCCCGCGCCTCACCTGCGGTCAAACCGCTCAGATCGGTGCGTGCCCCGCCGACCAGCTGCCAGCCGCCGCCGCGTCCCGGCTGTGGATACACCGGGACACCGGCGGTCGAGAGCGCTTCCAGATCACGGCGCGCGGTCGCCACCGAAACCTCCAGTTCGGCCGCGATCTCGGCGGCGGTGACCCGGCCCCGCGTCTGCATGAGCAGCAGGGTGGCCACCAGACGATCAGCTCGCATGGTGCCGATTCTGCCCGGAAAAGTGTTCAGAAGTTGAGCACTTTGCTTGCCACGATGGATTCACCGGCTCGAAACCACTACCGAGGAGAACGACCATGCTGCGAGGAATGACCACCGTGAACTTCTACGCCGACGATCTGGCGGCCGCCCGGGACTGGTACACGGAATTTCTCGGGGCGCCGCCCTATTTCGCGGTGCCGGGGTATTACGAGTTCCGTGTCGGCGATTACGAGCACGAATTCGGCCTCATCGACGGCGCGTACCGGCCGGATCGCGCCGAGCCCGGGCCGGGCGGAGCGATCCTGTACTGGCACGTGGACGATTTGGCGGCCACCTACGAGCGGCTGCTGGAACTCGGTGCCACCGCATACGAGCCGATCACCACCCGCGGACCGGGTTTCGTCACCGGCTCGGTGGTGGACCCGTTCGGTAACGTGCTCGGTCTCATGAGCAATGCCCACTACGTGGAGGTGCTCGGCGGGAAATGACGTATCCGGCGTGCTCGCGGCCCGTCTCCGATCAGAACAGGGTCGGTTCGCCGAAACCGGGGGTGCGTTCGATCGCCAGCAGCTTCGATTTCGTATCGATACCGCCCGGCGCCGAGAACCCGTGCAGCGAATGGTCGGCGGCCAGAACGCGGTGGCAGGGCACGATGAGGGGGATCGGATTGCTGCCGAGCGCCCGGCCGACGGCCTGCGCCGCCCCGGCCGCGCCGCAGCTGCGCGCGACCTCCCCGTAGCTGAGCGTATGTCCGGGGTCGATGGCGCGGGTGACCGCGTACACCGCACGGTGGAACTCCGGTGGCCCGGTGAGATCGAGCGGTATCCAGCGTAGGTCGTCGAGATCGCCGTCGAGGTGGGCGCGGATGCGGGCGAGTGCCTCGGCGCGCGGGCCCGTGCTCGGTTCGGGGACCGGGCGGGCGTCGCCCGCGACGCGGAACCCGGCGCCGGGGTCGTAGCCGGGGAGGGAGAAGCCGACCACGGCGTCCGCTCGCCAGGCGATGGCACAGCGGCCCATCGCGGTGTCGAAATTCGTCGCGTCCAGCGGCGCGACCGCACTGTGCGGCATACCGACAGTTTGCGCGTACCCACCGACAACCACCGGTCCCGGGGGCGGACCGCACCGACCCCGTGACTCGGAGCCGCTGTTGTCATACTGTCAATATGCCCCGCGGGGCTGACACTGGATCGACGACGAACCGAGGTAGGGCGTGAGTACACCATCCACCGCCACCAAGCAGGGCCCGCTCGCGGGCATTCGCGTGATCGAACTGGCCGGGATCGGGCCCGGGCCGCATGCCGCGTTGCTGCTGGCCGATCTCGGCGCCGATGTGGTGCGGATCCAGCGCGCCGGTCAGCTGCCCGGCGGCGCCGACCGGCCGCAGCTGCGCGGCCGCACGGTCGTGGAGGCCGACCTCAAGGACCCGGCCGATATCGAGAAGGTCCTCGGGCTGGTGGACAAAGCCGACGTCTTCATCGAAGGCTTCCGGCCCGGTGTCACCGAACGGATGGGACTGGGACCCGACGAACTGCTCGAACGCAACCCGCGGCTGGTCTACGGCCGGATGACCGGGTGGGGCCAGGAGGGCCCGCTGTCGAACCGGGCCGGGCACGATATCAACTACATCAGCCTCACCGGCGTCCTGCACGCCATCGGCCGCAAAGGGGAGCGGCCGGTACCCCCGCTGAACATGGTCGGCGATTTCGGCGGCGGCTCCATGTTCCTGGTGTTCGGTATCCTGGCGGCCCTGGTGGAACGGCAGAATTCCGGTAAAGGCCAGGTCATCGATGCCGCCATGGTCGACGGGACGCTGGCGCTGTCGAATATGATCTGGGCCTTCCGCGGTACCGGTGCCTGGTCCTCCGAACGCGGTACGAACCTGCTCGACACCGGTATGGCGTTCTACGACACCTACGAGACCTCCGACGGCAAGTACATGGCCGTCGGCGCGATCGAGCCCCAGTTCTACGCACAGCTGCTGGCCGGCCTGGAAATCGATCCCGAGGGCCTGCCGTTCCAGATGGATCCGGCCGGGCAGGACACGCTGAAGAAGCTGTTCACCGAGAAGTTCCGCAGCAGGACCCGCGACGAATGGGCCGCGATCTTCACCGGCACCGACGCCTGTGTGAGCCCGGTACTCACCTTCGACGAGGCGGGCGCGAACGAACATATCGCCGCGCGCGGTTCGCTCATCGAACTGGATGATGTCACCCAGCACGCCCCGGCGCCCCGATTCTCCCGCACGCCCAACGGTGTGCCCACCCCGCCGCCCACCGAGGCGACCCCGATCGAAACCGTCTGGGCGGACTGAATTCCGCGGGCGGGCCGGTTCGCGCGCCCGCCCGCCACCACGGTCGCGCGGATCGTCCGACCGGTGCGGCTGTCGGCTCGGCGACCGGGTCGACGCCTCACCGGCCCGGTCGGACTCGTGGTCCGGGAAACCTCGGCACGACGGTTCAGAACCAGGTGTTGGGCCGGATGTAATTGGCCAGATCCACCAGTGCGTAGCGGTGGCGGCGGCCGGGCGCGAAGCGGGCCAGGGTGCGCAGCCCGGATTCGGTGCCGTCGCGTAACGCGTGCTCGGTGAACGCGACCCCCATGAGCGGTGGCCGGGGCCGCCGCGGCGTATTCCCGGCCTGCAACCACGACAGTGCGCAGCCCAGCACCATCACCCGCAGTTGGACGGCCCGGCGTTCGTCCGGCGGCAGAGCCTCCACGCGGGCCGCCGCCTCACGCAGGGTGGCCTCCGGCAGTTCCGCCACCGGCGCGCTGGTGAGCAGCAGCAGGACCACGGTCATCCGGGCGATGGTGAAATAGCGGGAGGAACCCGGCACCTCGTCCAGCGCGGTGACGGCCTCCCGGTGGCGGCCGGCCGCGGTGAGCAGACGGGCCGAACCGAAAGCCGCGCTCACCAACCCGTGATCGGTGCGCCAGGTGGTGGCATAGAAATTCTCGGCGTAATCGCGCCAGGCGCGGGTCTCGTCCGGTGCCCAGTGCTGGAGCACGAGTTCGGCGGTGGCGGCCAGGGCCAGTTTCGGCGCCAGCTCACCCGGAAGGACCCGCAAGACCGCGTCGAACGCGGAATACGCCTTCTCGTAATCGTTCTCGCGCAAACCGGCAATACCCGTGTACCAGTCGATCCGCCAATCCCGGCGGCCCGTGTTCGGTATGGCGTCGAGCAGATCGGTGGCCTCGGCGGCGCGGTCCAGATCCAGCAGGATGCGGGCCTCGGCCAGGCGCAGTTCGCGTTCCAGGTTCTCCGGGGCCGCGGCCGGGTCCTCGGCCAATCGCTCGCGTATCTCGTACAGTGCGGCCAATGCCTGGTCCGGATCGGATTGCAGTGTGTCGGTCAGCCGGGCGGCGGCCGGTTCGGTGCGGGGCAGCAGCGGGATCGGCAGCGCGGCGGCGATATCGGTGGCCGAGAGCAGGGTGTCGCGGGCGACCCCGTCGGCGTAGGCGTCGGTCTGGCCGATCAGTTGCTCGGCGCCGAACGCGCTGCGCTGTTTACCGAAAACCGTGGACCGGTGTGGCCGCTCCACGCCGGTGTCGGAGGCCAGGATCTCCCGCAACACTCCGGACAGCTGGTCGGCCATGGCCCCGGCGGACGGGAATCGCCGGTCCGGGTCGGTATCGGTGGCGCACAGCAGCAGTCGGTGGAACGACTCGTACCGGGCCAGGATCGGTTCGTCCTCCGGGGCGGGCAGACCGTCGCGGTAGGCGCCGTGTTCGGTCGGCATGTTCAGGGTCAGCACGGCCAGCGTGCGACCCACCGTGTAGATATCGGAAGCCACCGTCGGACCGGTGCGCGCGATCTCGGGTGCCTGGAAACCGCGGGTACCGTACAGGTTCCCGTAGGCCTCGATCGGTGCGACCGCCCCCAGATCGAGCAGTTTGACCTGGTCCTCGGTGACCATGATGTTGTCGGGTTTGAGGTCGTTGTAGGTGAGCCCGGTCGCGTGCAGATAGTCCAGCGCGGGCAGCACCTCCAGGATGTAGGCGATGGCCTGCGCCACCGGGATCCGTTCGGGCCGCTTGTGGTCGTCGAGCATGCTGCGCAGTGAACGGCCGCCCACGTACTCCATCACGATGAATCCGATCGGCTCACCACCGGGCGGTAGGTGTTCGACGAAATTGTGGATCTTCACGATGCCCGGATGGGCGACCTCGGCCAGGAACTCCCGCTCCGCCACAGCCACCGCCTGCGCCTCGATATCGTCCGCGTGCAGCAGTCCCTTCAACACCACCCAGCGGTCGCTGACATTGCGGTCCACGGCGAGATAGATCCAGCCCAGCCCGCCGTGCGCGAGGCAGCCCTGGACCTCGTACTGGCCGGCCACCATATCCCCGGGACTCAGAGTCGGGCGGAAATCGAAGGCGGCGCCGCAATTCGAGCAGATACCGCGTGTGGTGGCCGGCCCGCTCGTGCTCGCCCGGCCCACCGGTTTGCCGCAGCGCCAGCAGAACCGTTTGCCCTCCGCGACCACCGGATCGGCGCGGACCGCGGCGACCGGGTCGGCGGCTTCGACGGGCGGTATCTCGACCAGGCCGGCGACCAGGGTGCGCACCGTGGGCCGGGAACGCACGGTGCGGGTGCTGCGGCCGGTACGCAGCTGGGAACCGCTGCCGCGCCCGGAACTTCCGGTGGACCCCGAACCCGTCCGAGTGCCGGTGCCGGTGGATGCCGCGGCCGCCGCGGTGCCCGGGTATGCGGCGGTACCGGCGACCGCACCGGTCTGCGGGGAGGTGGAGGTCCCCGCACCGGCGGCGGTTTCCGGAGCGGCGGCGGGGTCGGCGGTAACGGTTTCGTGGTCCGCGTCGGCACCGGCGATGCCGGCGCTGCCCGGGCCGCCGACCGGATCGGCGTCGGCAACAGATCCCGCGTATGCGGCCGTGCCCGCAATGGCGGCGGTGCCCGGGAGACCGGCCGTATCCGCGCCGGCGGCGGTTTCCGCGTATGCGGCGGTCCCGGCGACGGCGGCGGTTCCCGGGTTCGCACCGGTGTCGGCGAGTGCGGTTTCCGGGGGTGCGGCCGCACCGGCGACGCCGGCGGTATCCGATTGCGCAGCGGGATCCGCGCCGGCGGCGGTTTCCGGGTGGCCGCCGGTGCCCGCATCGGCCACGGTTCTCGAATATTCGGCTTCACCTGCGTCGGGTGCCGAGTGCCCGGCCGTACCCGTTCCAGCGGCGTTTTCCGGGGAAGCGGTAGTACTCGCTGCGGTGGTTCCCGAGCCCGCGACGGGCCCGGAAATACTGTGATCGTCACGTACCCGGCCCGCCCCGAGCCGGGTGGCCGCAGTGGGCTGCCCGTCCAGTTGCCGGCGGCGGTCGGCGTCGACGGCGCGGGTCGGTGGCGGCTCCGGGGATGTCCCGGAGCCGGACCGGTCGACCGACTCGTCCGTCGTCACGGTGATCAGTCCCGATAGGTCGGCGGCGGGGGTCCGGGGGAGGGGCCGAGGGCCGAGAGCCACTGGTTGTAGAGGCGGTTCCAGGTACCGTCCGTGCGGATCCGGTCGAGGGTGCCGTTGACGAAACGCACCAGGTCGTCGTCACCTTTGGGGATGCCGATTCCGTACGGCTCTTCACTGATACTCGGACCGACCAATTCGGTGTACGGGTCCTGTTCGGCCAATCCGGCCAGGATCGCGTCGTCGGTACTCACCGCGTCCACCTGCCGCTGCTGCAATACCACCAGACAATCCGCCCAGGTGGGGACGGTGAGAATGGACGCCTTCGGCTGGATCTGGCTGATATGTTCCAGCGAGGTGGTGCCGCGGATCGTGCACACCCGCTTGTTCGCCAGATCTTTCAGGCTCTGGATCCCGGAATTCTGCACGGCCAGCACCCGCTGGTGCGCCTTCAGGTACACGGTGGAGAAGGAGACCCTGGCCAGACGCGCGCAGGTGATGGTCATGGTCTTGACCACCATATCCACCCGGTGCTCGATCAGCGCCGCTTCCCGCTCCTCGGACCCGAGGCTGCGGTACTCGATCTTGTCGGGATCGCCGAACAGGTCCCGGGCCACCTCACGGGCGATATCGGCGTCGAAGCCGACGATCACTCCGCTTTCGGGATCGCGGAAGCTGAACAGGTTGCTGCCGGTGTCCAATCCGACGACCAGCCGGCCGCGGGACCGGATCCGGTCCAGTACCGGGCCGGTCGCCCCGGGACCGGTGGGGCGCAGGCCGGCGGTGGGATCACCGCAGTTGGTGGGGGCGTCGGGCAGGGGTAGCGGGCCGTCGGCCTTCATCACCGTCGCCTGCGCGGGCAGGGGCGGCTCGGAGTAGTCGCTGTGCGCCACCTCGTGGTGCGGGCCCGGGCCGGTGGCGCACCCGGCCACCAGCAGCGCGGTGCACGCCACCCCGAGCCGCAGCGGCCACGGTCGCCGCGACGGCCGGGGGGCCGTCGGTCGGACCGGGTTTCGCGCAAACCTCATCGATACTCCCGCAGTCTTGGCCAGATGCCGAAGGCGATGTACGCCGCGGCGGCGAAGCCGAGGATCAACGCACCTGGTGCCAGATAGTCGAGTACCCGGGCACTGTGGAAAATATTGCTGCGTAGCGTGTCCCGGGTTTCGGTGATACCGCTGCCCAGCGCGTTGTCCAGGGCTTCCACATGAACGGTAGCGTTCTCGGTGCCCGGTGCGGTGGCGATCGTGGCCGCGCGGGCGAACTCGCCACGATTGAGTGCCTCGTTCATCCGCTGGTGCGCCGCCAGCCAGTGCAGCAGCGCGGCGCGCGCGTCGACCGTCGCCCGGTCGGTGTGCCCGGCGAGGAGTTCGTTGAGCCGGGTGATGTTGGCATCGAACGCGTGATCGTAGTCGCCGGTGGTGTCGCGGCGCACCAGTTTGAGTGTTTCCGCCGAACGCGCCTGCTGCGCGAGGATCCGGCTCTCGGTGAGCCGGGCGGCGGGCACCGTTCCGTCGGACCGGCCGCTGGACATCGCCACCGATGAAACAGATCCGGCGATCACCGTCCACAACATCAGCGTCAGCAACGCGCCGGAGGCAAGCAGCAGGCCCGGGTTGAAGGTTCGGTGCCACTGCCGGGCCAGCAGGCGTTGCGCCCACACCAGCGCGATCACGGCGACGACGAGCAGCACGATCGCCGACCACGGCGGCCGGACGTGCCGGTCCTGGGCGGTATCGACCGCGGCCGCGCGCCGCACGTACAGCTGTTCGGCGGTCGGCAGCAGCACCGTCTGCATCTCCGACGACGCCTCGCTCAGATAGGCCGCGCCGACCGGATGGCCCACCCGGTTGTTCGCCCGCGCGGTCTCCATCAGGCCCGAGTACACGGGCAGCCCCGACCCGATACCCATCCGCTGCAGCACGTCCTGGGGGTCGTCACCGGACAGTGTCACCAGATCGGCGCCCGCCTCCCCCAGCGCCTGGCTGTAGCGATCACGCACCTGTTCGGGTTCCAGCCCGCCGGAGATGAACGCCGTGGCCGCGGCGGCGTCGGCCACCGAGAGCGCGGTGTAGAGCCGATGTGCCGCGTTCGCATCGGGTTCGGTGTGGGCGAGCAGCACGTCGAGGTCGCGTTGGCGATCGTGCACTGCGCCGGCGGTGATCACCCCCGACCCCAGGGCCAGCACGATCAGCAGGAGTCCTACCCCGACCAGCCGCCCGGGCGAGGACTGGGCGAACAGGCGTAAACGTGCAGGATCCAACCACTTCCAGGCCTGTGCGAGCCCGGGACGGACGAGCCCCGCCCGCCCGGGGGCGGGCGCCGGTTCCGGGTGGGCCGGGACGGGTTCGGATACCACCCGATCCACCGCCAACCGCGTCATGTCCACCCTCCAACTCTGGGCGCCGTGTGCGCTGTATCGCTCCGCCGGTGCCGCGCGAGATCGCTCACACCGCTGCCATGAGCGTATTCGGTATTGTCTACGCGCGCGCCCCGACCTCCACAACCCGCCACCCACCACCACAGGTGGGGCAGGATGGAGGCAACGGTCGACGAGGGCGGTGCGAGATGCGTGGTGACGGTGACGGGTGGTCCATAAGCCCCGGTGGTGTGCGGCACTGGGGGCTGTTCGGGGCGGCCGGTTTGCTGCTGCGCGCCCCGCTCGGCGGCGGCGGTTCGGCGGTGCTGCTGCAGCATCGCGCGCTGTGGAGTCACGAGGGCGGGACCTGGGCGCTGCCCGGCGGGGCCCGCGACAGCGACGAGTCGGCGGTGCACGCGGCGGTCCGCGAAGCGGACGAGGAGGCCGGGATCAAGGCCGCGGATATCCGAGTGCGCGCCGAACGGGTCACCGCCACCGCCCCGAGCGGCTGGACCTATACGACGGTGATCGCCGATGCCGGCAAACCGCTACCGGTGCGCCCGAACATGGAGAGTGTGGAGCTGGCCTGGGTACCGGAGGACGAGGTCGATCGGCGTCCGCTGCACGCCGGGTTCGCGCACGCGTGGCCCGGGTTGCGGGCCACGTTCGCCTGGATGGACCCGGGTGAGTGCCCGGCGGCGGATGCGGTGGAGCTGGCCGCGACCCTGCCGCGCACGGTCGACCTGGGTGCGGAGTTCGTCTGGTTGCACGCCGAACCCGAGGGGCCCGGCGACCGTGCGGTCCTGCTGAACCCCCCGTATCCGCCGGAGAGTCCGGAACCGAGCGGGTCCCCGAATCCGGCCGGCGAGGCGGACGATCCGGGCGCGGGGCTCGGTGGGGTCGCGCACCCGGAGGCCCGGGTGCTGGGGATTCCGCGCAGCGCGGTGCTGGGATGGGAGCGCTGAGTTGGGAAACGGCGTGGATGCAGCCGCGCGGCCGTATGTGCTGCTATCGGTCGCGATGAGTATCGACGGCTATATCGACGATACGGAGCCCGAACGCCTGCTGCTGTCCAATGATGCCGATTTCGACCGGGTGGACGGTATCCGTGCGTGGTCGGACGCGATTCTTGTGGGTGCCGAGACACTGCGGCGCGATAATCCGCGGCTGCTCGTACGCGATGAATCGCGGCGCGCGCAACGGATCGCCGCGGGCCGGCCGGAGTATCCCCGCAAGGTGACGGTGACCGCGCGCGGTGAACTGGATCCGGCGGCACGCTTCTGGCACTGCGGTACCGCCGAGCACCCCCCGCTCGTCTACACCACCGACGCGGGCGCCCGGCGGCTGCGCGACCGGTTGACCACCCCGGCCGAGATCGTGGCCCTGGGCTCGGAAATCGAATTCCGGCCGTTGCTGGACGATCTCGGTGCCCGCGGGGTCGGGCGATTGATGGTGGAGGGCGGCGGCCGGATCCACACCGCTTTCCTGGCCGCCGGATTGGCCGACGAACTGCTGCTCGCGATCGGGCCCACGCTCGTCGGCGATCCCGCCGCGCCGCGTTTCCTGCATACCGCGCGGTTTCCGGGCGGTTCCACCCATCGGATGCGCCTGGTGGAGGTCGAGCGTCTCGGCGATGTGGCAGTGTTGCGATATCGACCTTAGGAGGCTTCGGTGCCCGAACCCGACCACCACTATTGGATGAACCGGGCGATCGATCTCTCGCGGCGGAGTCCGCAGGCACCCGGCGCTTTCTCGGTGGGCGCCGTGCTCGTCGCCGACGACACCGAGATAGCCACCGGCTATTCGCGGGAAACCGATCCGAAAGCGCACGCCGAGGAATCCGCGCTGGGCAAACTAAATCCGCACGATCCGCGGCTGCGGCACGCCACCCTCTACAGCACCCTGGAGCCCTGTTCGGAGCGGGCGACCAGAACGCGGCTGCCCTGTACCGATCGCGTGCTCGCCGCCGGTATCCCGGTGGTGGTGATCGCGTGGCGCGAACCGTCCACATTCGTCGAGAACTGTGTGGGAGTGGAGAAGTTGCGCGAGCACGGGGTGCGGGTACTCGAACTACCCGAACTGGCCGAGGCCGCCATGGCGGTGAACCGCCATCTCGATCTGTCCTGACGTCCGTTCAGCGCAGACAACCCGGTCCGAACAGCGCTTTCAGCTCACCCATGAGCGCGGGTGAGGTGGTGATCCGGAAGCGGGGGTCCAGGGCCAGGAGCCGGGGGCCCGTGCCGATGAGGTCGATGCGCAGGTCGGTGGGGCCGGGGCGCCGCTGCAGGGTCTCGCGCAGGGCGCGGACCGTGTGCGGGGTAGAGGCCCCCACGGGGAGGGTGAGGGCCGCATATCCGCCGGGTGCCCAATCGTCGACCCGACTCCCGCCGATCCACACGCGCTGTTGTGGGGACCGGACCGACCCGCATCCCGGTATCGCGGATCTGGTCGCCTATTTCCGCGCCAACTACAACCGCGATATCGCGCGCGACTGCTGGATCCCGGAGATCGACCGGCCCCTGTTCGTATCCGCGTAGTGGACGGGCACACCGCGTTTTCCGCGCCGCTCGAAGCCTCGGGCGGCAGCTCGGCGGCGTTCAGCGCTGGATCAGGAGGGCGGTCGGGTTGAGTATGTTCCACTCGCCGTTCGACATGACATCGGATTCGATCGCGTCATAGCCGCGCAGGGCGCCGTATTGGCCGATATCACCGAATGTCAGCGCCTTGTCCAGCAATGCGAAGTGGCGAGCCCGGCCCTCGTCCGTGGAGTTCGTGATCTCGCTCGCGGCCCGTGTTTCACGCTCGACCTGCCCCAGGACGCGGGTGATCTCGGATCTGATTTCGCGGTACTTGACTACTCTGGCCTCGGGATGGAGAGCCATCCGCATCAGACGGGTGGGCTCTACAGTTATGCGGTCGGGGTGCGTGTACGACAGCGCGACTTCTTCCAGCGACGTGACATAGAGTCCGTTTCCGGTGGTGCCGCCGCCGGATCGCAGCGATCCGGCGAGGAAGGCTTCCAGGTAGCTGTCCTCCTCGAAACCTCGGAAGAGTCTCGGCCTGTCCTTGGTGACCACCGCGTCGATCTCTTCCCGGGTGGCGAAAGTGTAACGGCCGTTGAATCCTTGTAGCCGCTGGATCTCCTCGAACACCGGAGAAGATCCCAAGGCCCCGGTTCCCTTCGGCTGCCGCAGTGCTGTGTAGTCCACTTCGTCGATCAGATCGCGGCCCGGTACGTAGGTCGAAGGCCGCCCGACGGGGATGAACTCGCCAGCGGATGCGACAGTCGGATCCGGTATATGTGCGGCAGCGGCCTTCTCGAACCTGTCGGCGGCCTCGGTGAGGTGACCGCTGGCTCGCTCCGGGAACGCGGCGATCGCCGGGCCGCTGTCTCTGGCGGTCGTACGGAGCATCTCGCGCACACTTCGCCACACTTCATCCAGACCCCGGTCCACAATGTCACTGTGCCCTACCGGGCACTCGCCGTGCACCGCACAGTCGGTCGGTCCGGCTTCCGGAGACGCGCTCGGCTGCCCTGCTGATCGCCCACGTCATCCCCACCTGGCCGGGCGACCCTACCCGGGTGCACCATCATGGGCGACCCTCCCGGCCGTCGCCTGTCGGTGGCGCCGCGGGGACGCGAGCGGTCAGGCCGAGCTGATCCGATAGATGCGCAGATCCTCGGGCACCCCGCTCAGGGGCGCGGCGAAGAAACTGCGGCGGTAGGGGCGGGCGATCTGCCCCAACTCGGCCAGAGTCTCCGGCTGCAGCGCGGTCAGCGTGGTGTGGGAGACCATCATCTTGCCGTTGCCGCCGGCCTCCATCACCCGCGCGGCGATGGTGACGTCCACTCCCAGCCAGTCGCCGCCGATCTCCCGCGGTGAACCGGTGTGCAGGCCGATCCGCATCCGGGGCCGGTAGTCGCCGCGGGTCACCTCGGCCAGATTGCGTTTCGCGGCGATCGCGGCCTGTACGGCCCGATCGGCGGAGGGGAACACCGCCATGACGCCGTCACCCATCCGTTTCACCACCTGACCGCCGCGTTCGGCGATGGGGGGTTCGATGGCCTTGGCCACCTTGCGCAGCAGGTCCAGGGTGGCTTCGTCGCCCGCGGTGAGCGACCACGAGGAGAAGGACACCAGATCGGTGAACATCACCGTCATCTCCTCGGTGCCCTTACCGCGGCCGAGGCGTTCGAGCATCGCCTGCCAGACCTGCAGCGCACCGAACCCGATCTCGCGGGCGGCGCTGGGGTTGTCGCCGACCAGCCGGTCCGCGGCTCGTGCCACGGCGCGGGCGCCGCCGGGACCGGTGACCGAGAGTGGGTCCCCGAAGGCGGGATCGCCGGGCAATTGGTGCCGGGCCCGCCGCAGGACCTCGATCACATCCGGTCGCTGGTTGGCGGCGTTCATCAGGGTCGACAGCGGATGGACACGGCGTACCGAGCCGACCGCGGCGCCGTTCTCGGGCGCCGGGCCGACCGTCGGCTCGTCGCTGGTCGCGCGAGCGGCGCCCGGCGCGGCGGCGCTGTCGACCTCCGGCTCCGGTACGGCACGGCCGGAGGGCTTTTGGTTCACGCCCCGAGAGTAGCTCAGGGAATCGGACGTGAGGGGAACGCTGAGGATAGTCACCTGTCGCCTCTCTATCGGAGGAATGCGGCACGCCGTTGGGTCCGCCGATGGAAAACGTTCGGTGCCTGCCCTCGATCGTAGCGACGACCGGCGGGCTGCCGGTGAACGCTTGGTTACAGATATTTGGCAAGTCGCGAAGAGTCCGCCCGGCCACCGCCGGTGACCACGCGGGACAACCGCACTGTGTGACGACGACCACCGGCCCGGTGCAATGCGCACCGGGCCGGTGGTAAGTGCACTCCGACGACCGGGCAGTGGCCGCCGGCGTGCGGGGCGCGCGATCCTCCCGACAAGGCCGCGCTACCCCATACCCGAGCGGCGAGGGAAGCGGCTCGGGCGATTCGGTCAGGCGTCGCGCTGGTTGACAACCACCAGGGCGACACCGGTGACGAGTGCGACGAAGGCGATGAAGTAGACGAGACTGCCCCATACGCCCCAGTGCCAGTTGCCCGACGCCATCGACTCGTCCATCAGCGCGAAGCGGCTCGCATTCTGGAACGGCAGGAACGCGCTGATCTCACGTCCCACTTTACCCAGTGCGCCGACCAGCGGTTCGATGATCAGCTGCCAGAGCACGATCAACGAGATCGCCGCCGCCGACTGCCGGACCAGCACACCGATGGCGATGGCCAGCACCACGTTGAGGAAGGCCAGGACCGGTATCGAGTACAGGGCACGCCAGTTGCCCTCCAGGATCAGGGTGGAGCCGGCGTCCCCGGCGACCGCCTTGGCCACCGCGTACGCGGCGAAGGCCAGCACCGTGGTCAACGCGGCCGCGTAGAGGCCGACCAGACCCGCTTTGGTACCGATCACCAGGCTGCGGTTGGGCACGGCCTGGAAGGTGGTCCGGATGATGCCGAACCGGTATTCGCTGGTCACGGTGAGTGTGGCCATGATGGCCAGCACCATCACCCCGAACCCGCTGATCCCGAGGAAGGCGGTGTCCACGGTGAGTGTGGGGGCGCCCGAGGCCTGCGGGTCGTCGGCGGCGATCCGCCCGATCAGCCCGAACAGTGCGGCGAAACCGACCGCGAGGGCCACCACGATCAGCGAGCACCACCACGGCGAGCGGGTCGAGGTGAGTTTGATGCGTTCCGCGGCGATCACACCCATTACTTGGTACCTCCGAGAACCTTGGTCTCGACCGGCTGGGCCGGGACGGCCACCGGTGGGGCCGCCGCGACATCGCCCTGCGGGCCGACCTCACCGTGATACTGGACATCCCCGCCGGTCATCCGCATGAACGCCTCCTCCAGCGAGCCCCGCTGCGGGGCGAGCTCGTAGAGGGTGATGTCGTGCTCACCGGCCAGTGCGCCGACCGCGTCGCTGGTGACCCCGTTGACCACGAGTGCCGCGCCGTCGGCGTTGCCCTCGTTCTGTTTCACTGTCATCCCCTTGGAGGTGAGCAGGCTGCGCAGCTCGTCCAGCTGCGGGCTCCGTACCCGCACCGACGACTCCGACGCGCGTTCGATGAACTCCGCGGTGGTGGAATCGGAGATGAGCCGGCCGCGGCCGATGACCACCAGATGGTCGGCGGTCTGCGACATCTCCGAGAGCAGATGACTCGACACCAGGACCGTGCGGCCCTCCGCGGCCAGACGCTGCATGAACCGCCGGATCCAGAGGATGCCCTCCGGGTCCAGGCCGTTGACCGGCTCGTCGAAGAGCAGGACCTTCGGATCACCCAGCAGGGCGCCCGCCAGGCCGAGTCGCTGCGACATACCCAGGGAGAACCCGCCGGCCGATTTCCCGGCCACCTCGGACAGGCCCACCAGCCGCAGTACCTCCTCCACCCGGGATTTCGGCAACCCGTTGGAGGCTGCCATCCATTCCAGATGGGCTCGGGCCGACCGGTTGGGATGCACCCATTTCGCGTCCAGCAGCGCGCCGACTTCACGTAATGGATGCTTCAGCTGCCCGTACGGTCTGCCGTCGATGAGCGCGCTACCCGCGGTGGGGCGATCCAGGCCGAGGATCATGCGCATAGTGGTGGATTTACCGGCGCCGTTCGGTCCCAGGAACCCGGTGACCTGACCGGGTTGCACGGTGAAGGTCAGGTCCTGGACCGCGACGGTCTGCCCGTAGTGCTTGGTCAAGCCCCGGACTTCGATCATGCGACCAGCATGCCCTAAACACGGGGCGCTCGCGTCGCCCGATGGTCGCCATCCGCTCTCATCCTGGAGGATGACCACCGCCCTGTCCTGTGGGTAAAAGTCCGTACGGGTAGGTCCATGAGCTGGATAGACGTCCGTTGGTGAGCTGTGTCGACCCGCTCCGAACCGGCCGGGGAGAGGGAGCGACGGCTACCGGCGCCGCCTGGGCCTCTCGGCACGGCGGTGAGCGAAATCAGGCGGTGAGCTCGAGCGTGATGGCGGTGAAACCCGTATCGGCTTCGGGGTGACGGCCGATTTCGCGGAAACCCAGGCGGGCGTAAAAGGCGCGAGCTGCGGTGTTGAGTTCGAAGACGTCGAGGGTCACGCTGTCGTGGAGGCGGAGCGCGGTGTCGATAGGGCCCCCGATGGGTAGGTACAGCCCCGGCCGGCGCCCACTCGCGGTGGGGCCGGTTCTCGGGGCATCTACCGTCCGGGTGAAGACGCCTGGGCCCAGAATCGCTTGGGGATCCGCCCCGCCTCCCGCGCCCGGTGACCGGCCCGCACCGCGTCGGCCATGGCGGCCGCCATCAGGGCCGGATGTTTGGCCCGGGTCACCGCGGTGGCCAGCAGTACCGCGGAGCAGCCGAGTTCCATGGCGAGCGCGGCATCGCTGGCGGTCCCGATACCGGCGTCCAGGATCACCGGCACCTGGGCGCGGCTCACGATCATCTCGATATTGTGCGGATTGCCGATCCCCAGGCCGGTTCCGATCGGGGCGCCCAGCGGCATCACCGCCGCGCACCCCGCGTCTTCGAGTCGCCGCGCCAGCGCCGGATCGTCATTGGTGTAGGGCAGCACGGTGAAACCGGCGTCCACCAGCTGTTCGGCGGCATCGATCAATTCGATGGGGTCGGGCAGCAGGGTCCGGTCGTCGGCGATCACCTCGAGTTTGACCCAGTTCGTATCCAGCGCCTCGGCCGCCAATCGGGCGGTGAGCACCGCCTCGGCGGCCGTGCGGCAGCCCGCGGTATTGGGCAGCGGCGCGATATCGAGCCGTTTCAGCAGGTCCAGCACACCGGTACCGCCGGCGGCGTCGACCCGCCGCATGGCCACCGTGGTCAGCTCAGTACCCGAGGCCAGCAGGGCCTCCTCCAGTACGGTCAGGTTCTCCGCGCCGCCGGTGCCCATGATGAGCCGGGAGCCGAAGGTGCGGTCGGCGATGCGCAGCGCTTCGTCAGCCACCCTGGACCGCCGTGAGCACATCGATCTCCCAGCCGCGACCCACCGGCTCGTCCCAGCGGGAGCGCGGGAACACGGCGCCGTCGACCGCCAGCGCCACGCCCTGGCACGGCAGTTCGAGGCGCTCCAGCAGTTGGCGGACCGTGAGCTGTTCGGTGAACTCGTGGTCGATGCCGTTCACCGTGACCCCGATCGGCACGGACGATCCGTGCGCCGGTGAGCTCGGTATGGACGACTGTGTCATCGACTACCTCCTGAGGGTGTGGATGCCGTGAACCGGTTCGGGTCGGCCGCCGCGACCTCGGCCAGTGGCTGCCCGTTCAGCTCGGCCACTACCGCCTCGGCGGTGAGCGCGCTGGTCAGCATGCCGTTGCGGCCGTGGCCGGTGGCCGCGATCACGCGGTCGGACAACCGCCCGACGAGGGGGAGGTTGTCGGGGCTGCCGGGCCGCGCGCCGGCGGCGGCTTCGAGCAGTTCGTATTCGCCGATCCCGGGCAGTACGGTCTCGGCGTCCACGATGAGATCGCGGACGCCGGCGACCGTTACCGCGGTATCGAAACCGGCCTCGTACTGGGTGGCGCCGAGCACCAGGCCGTCGGCGCGGGGCACGAAGTACACGGGCCGCCCGTGCACGCGCGCCCGCACTACCCGGCTGGGCGGCGGTTGGGCGCCGGGGCGGTGGCGTAGGCGCAGGATCTCGCCCTTCACCGGGCGGACCGGCAGACCGGGCCACAGTTCGGCCGAAGCTGCGCCCGCGGCCAGCACCACCTGCCGCTGATCGAGTTCGGTGAGGTCGTGGACCCGGTCCGGCCGCACGGTCACCCCTGCTCCGGCCGCCGCCTTGCGCAGTGCGGTCAGCAGCCGGCGGTTGTCGATGGCCGGTTCGGTGGGCGCCAGCAGCCCGGCCCGCACCGTGCGGGCCAGCGCCGGTTCGAGCTCCCGGACCCCGGCCCGGTCCAGTACCCGGAGTTCGTGTCCGCGCTCACCGACCCATTCGGCGACTGTGCGCAGGTCGGCGGCATCGGCGGCATCCTGGGCGATCGTCAGGGTCTCGGCGGCGACGAAGACATCCACGCCGGTGACGGCCTCGAGTCGCGCCGCGAAATCCGGCCAGTGGGCCAGGGCCGCGGCACCGAACTCCAGTACGGCGTCCTCGCCGGGCCAGCCTTCCGATAGCGGGGCGAGCATCCCCCCGGCCACCCAGGAAGCGCCGCTGCCCACCGCCGGATCGAACAGGGTCACTGTCCAGCCGGCCTCGGCGGCCCGCCAGGCCACCGCCAACCCGATCACCCCACCTCCGACGACGGCGAGCGTCGAATCGGTGGCCTGCCCGCTCACCCGCGCCACCTCCTCCGGGGACCACGGTGGACGGCGTCGGCGTCGGTACGGCCGGATCGATGGATCGGCGCCGGGCCACATCGCGCCGGTCGGGGCCGACTCGCCGCCCGCGCCGCGCGCGCGGATGTTCGCACTACGTTCCACCTCCTGCAACTTCTCCACGTTAGCGCGGTTACGGTGGCAGTTGTGCAACCGTCCTCCGCTCGCCGACCGCTGCCCCCGCGAGACCGCCTCACGACCGCGCGGCTTTATCTGTGCACCGACGCCCGCCGGGAGAAGGGGGACCTCGCCGAGTTCGCGGAAGCGGCCCTCGCCGGTGGTGTGGACATCATCCAGCTGCGGGACAAGGGTTCGCCGGGCGAGCGGCAGTTCGGTCCACTCGAGGCCAAGGGCGAACTCGCGGCGCTCGCCGAGCTGAAGGCCGCGACCCGCCGGCACGGTGCGCTGCTCGCGGTCAACGATCGTGCCGATATCGCGCTGGCGGCGGGTGCCGATGTGCTGCATCTCGGTCAGCAGGATCTGCCGCCGTGGTACGCCCGCAAGATCCTCGGCCCGGATGTGGTGCTCGGGCGGTCCACCCACGACCGGGATCAGGCCCGGTTGGCCGCGGGCGACGAGAACCTCGACTATTTCTGTACGGGTCCGGTGTGGGCGACCCCGACCAAACCGGGGCGTACACCCGCCGGGCTCGAGCTGGTACGGGAGACCGCGGCCGCGGCGCCGACCCGGCCGTGGTTCGCCATCGGCGGTATCGACGCCGCGACCCTGCCCGAAGTGCTGGTGGTGGGTGCCGAACGGGTGGTCGTGGTGCGCGCGATCACCGCGGCCCCGGACCCGGAGTCCGCGGCGCGTGCACTGAAGGCCGCGCTATTGGACGCCGTCTGACCAGCTTGCCCATCCGGAACTACCGCCGGGCTCCACCGTCGTAGGCCAGGACACGGTCCTCCCGGAACGATGTCAGCTCTAGCGGCTCGGGTTTCGATATGTGGAAATTCCACATATGGATGGCAAGGTGCTTGGCGAGCGGATTGCAGCCGCACGGAAGGACCGCAACCTCACGCAGGATCATCTCGCGAGCCGCGTCGGTATCGAGCGCACTGCGCTCGGAAGGATCGAGATGGGCGAGCGCAAGGGTGTCCGCAGTCGAACTCGTGGACCTGGCGGCAGTCCTCGAAATCCCACTGGCAGGGTTCGTGCGAGACCCGCCGCCTGCAGTGGTCGGCCGCCGCTCCGAAGCGGGGCCGACGCACGAGTCCACCGAGCGGCTGGATCGTGGGTTGGAAGTGTACTCCGGTGACGTCGCGTCATTTTCGAAGAAGCGAATACCCAGCTCGATATCAAGGTCGACATGCCGTCGACGAAAGGGGATGGGCCACGCAAGAATCTCGGCGAGTGCGCAGTCCTGGCTTGTGCTGTCCACCGGCAGATCGTGGCCGTGATCGACGACGGCGATGCCCGATCTCAGGCTCGCCAGCGGGGCGTGCGGTTCGCCACCTCTATGTGGTTTATCGCCGAAGCGTAAAAGACACTCGGCGATATCGACTCCGGGGCCGCGAGCGGATCTATGAGAGCTTGCTTGCCACAGACATCCGGCTGCCAGCGGTCGAGAGTCTCGTTGGATGGGCGTACGAGGTGGGGCTTCACCCCTGAGTTCGCCCGGATGGGGGAATTGGCGCGAGCTTCGGCTGCGCGGGCGGAGCCTGGTCGCTGATCCGAGGAAAGCGCGCCGGCCGTGCCCGGCGCAGAGGGGCAGGGCCGGCGCGTGTTCCGGCGGTGCCAGGGGGAGGTGCCCGGTAGGACCCGGTCGCATCCCCGGGCTCTGGTCCACCACGGCGTCCCGCCTGTCGCGCAACGCGCCGTGCCCTGAGTGTTGACCCCGGCGGGGCTTCGGAAACATGCCCGGGCGCCGGTTCCTGTAGCGGGTGGTCAGGGGTGGTGCGGTTCCGCGTTCGGTGCCGGGTATCGGCGTCAGAGCAGCCAGAGCATGGCGCCCAGTGCCGCGAGTACGGCGCAGACCCCCAGGCTGATCGATAGTGGCCGGGCGGTCTTCCAGGTGGTGTAGGCGCCGCCGATGAGGAATCCGGCGAGAGTGAACAGCAGAACTACGGCGACATCGGTGGACACAGAGCCCTATTGTGCCTGGTCTCGGCCCTGCCTCGAGCTGGGCCCCGGCGTCCCGAGATTAACAAGCACGCGTGCTTGATTTTTTACCGGCCGCCTGTGATGCTGGGTCGGTACGCGGACAGCCACGGGCGCATAGCAGCGACCCCGCCCGGTGCCGCGGTAGGAGGCGAAACCGCTGATGAGCGATCTGGCGGCCGATCCCGACCTGATCCGGATCGGCAACTGTTCGGGGTTCTACGGCGACCGGTTCGGCGCGATGCGCGAAATGCTCGAGGGCGGGCAACTCGATGTGCTGACCGGTGACTATCTCGCCGAACTCACCATGTTGATCCTGGGCCGCGACCGGATGAAGGACGCCGGGCTCGGCTATGCCAAGACGTTCCTGCGTCAGCTCGAGGAATGCCTCGGCCTCGCGCTGGAACGCAATGTGCAGATCGTGACCAATGCCGGGGGCCTGAATCCGGCCGCGCTGGCGGCGCGGGTGGGGGAGCTGGCGGACCGGCTCGGCCTCGAGGTCCGGGTCGGATATGTGGACGGCGACGATCTCACCGGCCGCACCGCCGAACTCGGCCTCGGCGCACCGCTCACCGCCAACGCCTACCTCGGGGCCTGGGGTATCGCCGAATGCCTGGCCGCGGGATCGGATGTGGTGGTCACCGGCCGGGTCACCGACGCGTCGGTGGTGGTGGGTCCGGCCGCCGCCCATTTCGGTTGGCAGCGCACCGATTACGATCGGCTGGCCGGTGCGGTGGTGGCCGGTCATGTGATCGAATGCGGCACCCAGGCCACCGGCGGCAACTTCGCGTTCTTCCGCGAACTCCCCGATCTCGGCCGCCCGGGGTTCCCGCTCGCGGAGATCCGCGCGGACGGTAGCAGCATCATCACCAAACACGCGGGCACCGGCGGCGCGGTCACCGTGGACACCGTCGCGGCCCAGCTCATGTACGAGATCCAGGGCGCGCGCTACGCCGGTCCCGATGTCACCACCCGGCTCGATACGGTCCAACTCGCCGCCGACGGTCCGGACCGGGTGTCGATCCGCGGCGTCGTGGGGGAACCGCCGCCGCCGACGCTGAAGGTTTCGCTGAACACCCTCGGTGGCTTCCGCAATGAGATGGAGTTCATCCTCACCGGTCTCGATATCGAAGCGAAAGCGGAGCTGGCACGGCGGCAGCTGGAGTCCTGGCTGCCGGAACGCCCGGCCGAACTGGATTGGACCCTGGCCCGGCTGGACCGTCCCGACGCCGAGACCGAGGAGCAGGCCAGCGCCCTGCTGCGCTGTGTGGTCCGCGACCCCGATCCGAACAAGGTGGGTCGCGCGTTCTCCGGCGTCGCCGTCGAACTCGCGCTGGCCAGCTATCCGGGCTGTAGTTTCACCGCCCCGCCCGGCAACGGATCGCCCTACGGCGTCTACCGCCCCGGATTCGTCGACGCCGCCGAGGTCCCGCATACCGCCCACCGGCCGGCCGGATGCCAGGTCCTGGTGGGGGCCGCGTCGGCGACCCGCGAACTGACCGAGGTCCCCGAACCCGAACTCCCCGCCCCGCTTCCGAACACCCCCACGAAACGGGTACCGCTGGGCGAGATCGCGCTTGCCCGCAGCGGCGACAAGGGCGGTGACGCGAATATCGGCGTCTGGGTGCGCACCGAGGACCAGTGGCGCTGGCTGGCGCACACCCTCACCGTCGAGCGGCTACGCGAACTATTGCCCGAAACCGCTCCGCTGGAGATCACCCGGCATGTGTTGCCGAACCTGCGGGCGCTCAACTTCCTCATCTCCGGTCTGCTCGGCGAAGGTGTGGCCTACCAGGCCCGATTCGATCCGCAGGCCAAGGGACTCGGCGAATGGCTGCGGTCCCGTCATCTCGACATACCGTTGGAGCTGCTGCCGTGAGTACTGTGTGGAACACCGCCGAGCGCCGCGAACTACGCGCCACCGTGCGCGCTTTCGCCGAACGCGAGATCCTGCCCTATCAGGACGACTGGGAACGCGACGGGGAGATTCCGCGAGAACTGCACAAGAAGGCCGGGGAGCTCGGCCTGCTCGGCATCCAGTTCCCGGAATCCGCGGGCGGGTCGGGCGGAAGCGGTATCGACGGCGCCGTCGTCTGCGAGGAACTGCATTACGCCGGAGTCTCCGGTGGCGTATTCGCCTCCCTGTTCACCTGCGGTATCGCGTTACCGCACCTCATCGCCGCGGGCGATCCCGCCCAGCTCGACCGCTGGGTGCGGCCGACACTGTCCGGTGACAAGATCGGTTCGCTGGCGATCACCGAACCCGGTGGCGGCTCCGATGTGGGACATCTGACCACCTCGGCCCGCCGCGACGGCGACCACTACATCGTCAACGGCGCCAAGACCTACATCACCTCCGGCTGCCGCGCCGATTTCGTGGTGACCGCCGTCCGTACCGGCGGTCCGGGCGCGTCGGGGGTTTCGCTGCTGGTGGTCGAAAAGAACACCCCCGGTTTCACGGTGGGCCGCAAACTGGACAAGATGGGCTGGCGCGCTTCCGATACCGCGGAGCTGTTCTACCAGGATGTCCGGGTGCCGGTGTCGAACCTGGTAGGGCCGGAGAATTCCGGTTTCCTGCAGATCGCCGCGGCATTCGTCAGCGAGCGGGTCGGGCTCGCCGTGCAGGCGTATTCGAGCGCGCAACGCTGCCTGGACCTCACCCTGGACTGGGTGCGTAACCGGGAGACCTTCGGCCGCCCGCTGATCAGCAGGCAGGCCGTGCAGAACACCGTCACCGAGATGGCCCGCCGGGTCGATATCGCCCGCGTCTACACCCGGGACGTGGCCGCCCGCGCCGCGGCCGGGGAGACCGATCTGATCGCCGAGGTCTGCTTCGCCAAGAACACCGCGGTCGAATCCGGTGAATGGGTGGCGAATCAGGCCGTGCAACTGTTCGGCGGGCTCGGCTATATGCGCGAATCCGAGGTGGAACGCCAGTACCGCGATATGCGCATCCTGGGTATCGGCGGCGGAACCACCGAAATCCTCACCGGCCTGGCCGCGAAAAGATTGGGATACCAGGCATGACGACACTGCGCAGCACCCTCGACACCACGAGTGCCGACTACACCGCGGCGGCCGCGGCCATGACCGCCAAACTCGCCGAGGTCGAGGCGGAATTCGAGAAGGTCATCGCCGGCGGCGGCCCCGAGAAACTCGCCCGCCACCGCAAACGCGGGAAACTGACCGCCCGCGAACGTATCGAACTGCTCATCGACGAGGACTCGCCGTTTCTCGAACTGTGCCCACTCGCGGCCTGGGGCAGTGAATTCCAGGTGGGTGCCAGCACCGTCGCCGGTATCGGCGTGGTGGAGGGCGTGGAATGCATGATCGTCGCCCCCGATCCCACCGTGCGCGGCGGCACCTCCAACCCCTGGACGCTGCGCAAGACATTGCGGGTCAACGACATCATCCGGGAGAACAGACTCCCGGTGATCTCGCTGGTGGAATCCGGCGGCGCCGATCTGCCCACGCAGAAAGAGGTCTTCGTCCCCGGGGGGCGGATGTTCCGTGACCTCACCCAGGCGTCGGCGGCCGGTATCCCCACCATCGCCCTGGTCTTCGGCAACTCCACCGCGGGCGGCGCCTACATCCCGGGCATGTCCGATCACGTGGTCATGATCAAGGAACGCTCCAAAGTGTTCCTGGGCGGCCCGCCGCTGGTGAAGATGGCCACCGGTGAGGAATCCGACGACGAATCCCTGGGCGGCGCCGATATGCACGCCCGGGTCTCGGGCCTGGCCGACTACTACGCGCTCGACGAACAGGACGCCATCCGCATCGGCCGGCGCATTGTCAAACGGCTGAACTGGAAGAAACAGGGACCGGCGGCGCGCACCTCGGTGCTCGAACCGCGGTACGACCCGGACGAACTATTGGGGATCGTCCCGCCCGACCTGAAGATCCCGTTCGATCCGCGCGAGGTGATCGCCCGGATCGTCGACGGCTCCGATTTCGACGAGTTCAAGCCGCGCTACGGCTCCAGCCTGGTCACCGGCTGGGCCGAACTGCACGGGTATCCGCTCGGTATCCTCGCCAATGCCCGCGGAGTGCTGTTCTCCGAGGAATCGCAGAAGGCCACCCAGTTCATTCAGCTGGCCAACAAGACCAACACCCCGCTGCTGTTCCTGCACAACACCACCGGCTACATGGTCGGGAAGGAATACGAGCAGAAGGGCATCATCAAACACGGTGCCCAGATGATCAACGCGGTCTCCAATTCCAAGGTCCCGCACATCTCCGTGCTCATGGGTGCCTCCTACGGCGCCGGTCACTACGGTATGTGCGGCCGCGCCTACGACCCCCGGTTCGTCTTCGCCTGGCCCAGTGCCAAATCCGCGGTCATGGGCGGGGCGCAACTGGCCGGGGTGATCTCCATCGTCGGCCGGGCCGCCGCCGAGGCCCGCGGGCAGGCGTTCGACGAGGAGGCCGACGCCGGGATGCGTGCCATGGTGGAGGCGCAGATCGAGGCCGAATCGCTGGCCATGTTCATGTCCGGGCGGCTCTACGACGACGGGGTCATCGACCCGCGCGATACCCGCACAGTGCTGGGTATGGCCCTCTCGGCCATCCACACTGCCCCTGTCCAGGGCGCCGAATCCTTCGGCGTCTTCCGAATGTGAGGCCGGTCGTGTCGAATTCGCAGCAGCTGATCACCAGCGTCCTGGTCGCCAATCGCGGTGAGATCGCCCGCCGGATCTTCGCCTCCTGCCGCCGGATGGGCGTGGGCACGGTGGCGGTCTATTCCGACGCCGACGCCGGATCTCCGCATATCGCCGAGGCCGACGCCGCGGTCCGGCTGCCCGGGAACACGCCCGCGCAGACCTACCTGCGCGCCGATCTCATCATCGCGGCCGCCCAGGCCACCGGCGCCGACGCCGTCCACCCCGGCTACGGGTTCCTCTCCGAGAACGCGGAATTCGCGCGCGCGGTGGAAGCGGCCGGACTGGTCTGGATCGGGCCGCCCGCCGCCGCCATCGAGGAGATGGGGTCCAAGGTCGCGTCCAAGAAGATGATGGATGCCGCCGGGGTGCCGGTGCTGGCCGAACTCGATCCGGCGGAGGTCACCGCGGCCCAGCTCCCGGTGCTCATCAAGGCTTCCGCCGGGGGCGGCGGCCGCGGTATGCGAGTGGTGCGTGACCTGGCCGAACTCCCCGGGCAATTGGAAGGCGCTCGCCGGGAGGCCGAATCGGCGTTCGGCGACCCCACTGTCTTCTGTGAGCGCTATCTGGAGACCGGCCGTCATATCGAGGTCCAGGTGCTGGCGGATACGCACGGCACCATCTGGGCTGTCGGCGAACGCGAGTGCTCGATCCAGCGCCGGCACCAGAAGGTCGTCGAAGAGGCGCCGTCTCCGCTGGTGGAACGTATCGATGCCGGTCGGGTACCGGATTCGGGACCGGGTATGCGGGACCGGCTGTTCGAGGCGGCCCGCCAAGCCGCCGCCGCCATCGGCTACACCGGTGCAGGTACGGTCGAATTCCTGGCCGACGAGTCCGGTGAGTTCTTCTTCCTGGAGATGAACACCCGCCTCCAGGTGGAGCACCCGGTCACCGAATGCACCACCGGGCTCGACCTGGTCCAATTGCAGCTGGAGGTGGCCCAGGGTGCTTCGCTGGCCCCGGAACCTCCTGCCCCGCACGGTCATTCGATCGAGGTCCGGCTCTACGCCGAGGATCCCGCGCAGGACTGGCAGCCGCAGAGCGGAACCGTGCACCGCATCGAGATCCCGCAGGTCGCGGCGGAATTCGACCTCCTCGGCCGCCCCGGGGTCCGGCTGGATTCCGGCGTGGTCGACGGTTCGGTGGTCGGGGTGCACTACGACCCCATGCTCGCCAAGGTCATCTCCTACGGCCGCACCCGGGCGGAGGCGGCCCGGCTGCTGGCCGGCGCCCTGCACCGGGCCCGGATCCACGGACTGGTCACCAACCGCGACCTGCTCGTCCGGGTCCTGCGCCATCCCGCCTTCCTGGCCGGTGATACCGATACCGCGTTCTTCGCCACGCACGGCCTGGACGCCTTGGCCACACCCCTGGCCGGTGCGGACGACGAGGAACTGTCGATCGTCGCGGCCGCGTTCGCCGAAGCGGCCGCCAACCGGGCACGGGCCGGTGTGGTCGCGGGTGCGCCGAGCGGCTGGCGCAATCTGCCGTCGCAGGCGCAACGTAAGTCCTACGAGAGCCGCGCCACCGGTACGCACGATATCGACTACCGGTTCACCCGGGGCGGGGTGGAGGTCGCCGGGCACGAGGGTCTGGAATTGATCTCCGCCACGCCCGATCAGGTCGTACTGGCGGTACCCGGCGCGCACAGCCCGGTCCGGCGGCAGTTCGCCGTCGCCCGCTACGACGATCTGGTCTGCGTGGATTCCGCGCTCGGTCCGGTGTCGGCGCGCCGCCTGCCGCGGTTCACCGACCCCGCCGACCAGGTGGCCACCGGGTCGCTGCTGGCGCCCATGCCGGGCAGCGTGATCCGGCTGGGCGCCGAGGTCGGCAGTGCGGTGACCGCCGGCCAGCCGATCCTGTGGCTGGAGGCCATGAAAATGGAGCACACCATTGCCGCGCCCGCCGCCGGTGTGCTCAGTGCCGTGAATGTCGAAGTCGGCCAACAGGTCGACGTGGGTGCCGTTCTCGCCGTGGTGGATCCCGCCACCGAAGACCAGGAGTAGGCAATGAGCTTCATCGAATCCGACGAACGCAAAGAACTGCGCGCCGCCGTGGCCGCGCTGGCCGCCAAGTACAACTACCGCGATTACGTGCTGCCCCGGGCGCGGAAGAACGAACCGCTGGACGAACTGTGGTCCGAGGCCGGGAAGCTGGGTTTCCTCGGCGTGAACCTGCCGGAGGAGTACGGGGGCGGCGGCGCCGGGATGTACGAACTGGCGCTGGTGATGGAGGAGCTGTCCGCGCAGGGCGCCGGCCTGCTGCTCATGGTGGTCTCGCCTGCCATCTGCGGCACCATCATCACCAAGTACGGGACCGACGAGCAGAAGTCCGAATGGCTGCCCAAGCTCTCCGACGGTTCGGCCAAGATGGTCTTCGGTATCACCGAACCCGACGCCGGTTCCAATTCGCACCAGATCACCACCACCGCCCGCCGCGACGGCGACGACTGGCTGCTCACCGGCCGTAAGATCTTCATCTCCGGTGTCGACCAGGCCGAGGCGGTGCTGATCGTCGCGCGCACCGAGGACCACAAGACCGGCAAGCTCAAGCCCGCCCTGTTCATCGTCCCCACCGACGCGCCCGGGTTCGAGAAGACCCCGCAGGAGATGGACATCATCGAGCCGGACCACCAGTTCACGCTGTTCCTCGACGATGTCCGGCTGCCGTCCACTGCCCTGGTAGGTAAAGAGGACGCCGCCCTCATGCAGCTGTTCGCGGGCCTGAACCCGGAGCGGATCATGGGCGCCGCCATGGCGGTCGGCGTCGGCCGCTACGCCCTCGACCGCGCGGTCGAATACGCGCGCGAGCGCGCCGTCTGGAAGACCCCGATCGGCGCGCACCAGGGCATCGCGCATCCGCTGGCGCAAGTGAAGATCGAACTGGAACTGGCCCGGCTGATGATGCTCAAGGCCGCCACCCTCTACGACGCCGGTGACGAGATGGGCGCCGCCGAGGCCGCCAATATGGCCAAATACGCGGCCGCCGAGGCCAGTATCAAGGCGCTCGACCAGGCTATCCAGACTCACGGCGGTTCCGGTCTCACCTCGGAATACGGCCTGGCCGCAATGCTCGGCGCGGCCCGGATCGCGCGGGTGGCGCCGGTGAGCCGGGAAATGATCCTCAACTTCGTCGCGCAGCATTCGCTGGGCCTGCCGAAGTCCTACTGACCACCGGTGGTCCGGGCGTCGTCCCCGGCCCACCCAGAAAGGCAGGGCCACCGTGACCGGAACCGAGACCCGGGTCGTCGACTACACCGTCGAGGACGGGTTCGCCACCCTCACCCTCGACTCCCCGCACAACCGCAACGCCATCTCCTCGCGCCTGGTTACCGAACTACTGGCGGGCCTGGAACGCGCCGCCGCCGACCCGCAGGTGCGCGCCGTGGTCCTCACCCATACCGGCAATACCTTCTGCGCGGGAGCGGATCTGAAGGAAGCGGTGGACGCCGACCCTGCCGCCGCCTCCGATATCCGTACGCAATGGATGGTGCGGCTGCTGCGCACAATCCTGGAACTCCCGAAACCCGTGATCGCCCGGGTGGACGGCAATGTGCGGGCCGGCGGTATGGGTCTACTCGCGGCCTGCGATATCGTCGTCGCCGGGCTGTCCAGCAGTTTCGCGCTCACCGAGGCGCGGCTCGGTCTGGCCCCCTTCGTCATCTCGCTAACCCTGCTGCCGAGGCTGACCCCCCGTGCCGCGGACCGGTATTTCCTGACCGGTGAGAAGTTCGACGCCGATACCGCCGAGCGGATCGGCCTGATCACCCTGGCGACGAACGATCCGGCCGCCCGGACCGCCGAACTACTGGACGAACTGCGCAAAGCCTCCCCCCAGGGCCTCGCGGAGAGCAAACGTCTCACCACCGCGCCGATCCTGGCCGGATTCGATCAGTCCGCCGACGAATTGGCGGCCCGCTCGGGCAGTTTCTTCGGCACCGAGGAAGTGATCGAGGGCATGACCGCGTTCCTGCAACGCCGCCCGCCCCGCTGGGCCGTCCCGGCCCTCGAAACGCCCTCGGCAGAATAGGCCGCTATGGCGACACCCCACGAACCCAAACAGGACCGCAGCCGGGCCACCCGGCAGCGGCTCCTCGAGGCGACCATCGACTGCCTGGCCGAGAAGGGCTGGGCAGCGGCGACGGTGGCGGTGGTCGCCGAACGGGCCGGGGTGTCCCGAGGTGCGGCCCAGCACCATTTCCCGACCCGCGAAGACCTCATCACCGCCGCCCTCACCTACATGTTCGACACCCGCACCGACCAGGCGGTATCCGCGGTGGTCACCGAACCCGGCCTGGCCCGCACCGAAGCCGTGGTGGCCGGGCTGGTCGAGTCCTACACCAGCACGCTGTTCAAAGCCGCCCTCCAGGTCTGGACCCACGCCGCCGCCGACCCGGCGCTCCGCGAACGTATCGTCCCGCTGGAAGCCCGCTTCGGCCGCGGCGCCCACCGTCGCGCCGTCCGGGCGCTGGGGGTCGACGACTCCGACCCGGTCGCACACCACCTCGTCCAAGCCACCCTCGATCTGGCGCGCGGACTCGGTCTGGCCGATGTTCTCACCGACGATTCGGCCCGCCGCAAACAGATCGTCCACCAGTGGGCGGTCACATTGCACGAGGCATTGGAAGCCCGGCCGGGGCGGGACGGGCCGGGCTGAGCCGGCCTATTCGGCGTTGCTCTCGTGCGGCACCCCGGGCCGGGCGCCGGCCACGGCCGTGACGAGATCTTCCAGCACTGACCCACCGCCCGCTGTCTGCGAACGCGTCCCGCGAGCCGGGTCGAAGCCGTGCTGCTCGACGGCGTGATGGGCCTATATCTCGGGTGGGTGAGCCCTGGCGTCACCGACCACATGAGCGTCGGCCACCCGGCCTCGGTTGTAGTGACCCGCCCGATGAAGTTTACAGCTTTGTGGACGACTACCGGGGCGGAGTCGGCTGTCCGGCGCCGAGGGCGGCCGCGAAATCAGGATGAGCGCGGACGATGATGTTCGCTGTGCTGGTCATCGGGCGTACCCGGGCCGGTCGTCGGCCCCGGGTGTACAGGGTCAGCGCCAGTGCCAGCGCACACGGTAACCAGCCGGGGAAGAAGGCGAAGACCACGGGGAGGGATACCGATCTGACCACCCCGGCCTGGGCGGCGAGGAAGAACACGCACAGAGCGATCGGTCCGGCCAGCCCCAGGCAGTAGGCGAGCGCGGTGAGTACGCGGCGTAGTCGCGCGCAGGATCGGCACAGTGGCCACCGGCCGTGCACGTGCACGGTGGTCGTCGGGGTTTCGCGGTAACGCGTGAGGCTCCAGCGGTAGGACGACCACCAGGTGCTCTCCACCTGTCCGCGTGCGCCCTGGTGCAGGCGCAGCTGCGTGTCGATATGTTCCACCGCGGCGCGCCCGTGCCGGGCGCAGCGGTCGGGTAGCTCCTGCGCGACCTCCAGAAATCGGGGCAGCGGAGTTTCCGAGAAATCGGTGCGCCGTCGATATTCGACCACGCCGATCGGCCCGCGATACCGCCGTAGGGCGATCTCGACGTCGGTTGCGGCGCGAAATCCGGTTCTTTTCCGCATTGTGATCGCGTCCTACTCGAGCCACCCGTGGCGCCGCCGATGTTCGAAATAGAGGTCGTCGTCGTCAGGTTCGTCCGGTGTGACGACCACATCTCTTCCTCGACGGCGTGTTCCACCAGCGGACGGAGGTGATACCGGGTTCGTTCCGGTCTCCGGTTCCGCCGCGGGTGTCGCCCACGGCTGGGGTGTGGTTTCGGTTCCCCACGAGTTGCGCGGGGTGGGGTCCGGTTTCTCGGCCGACTGCTGGCGGTACCGTTCGAGGTCTGCCCGGCCCTGTTCGGCGAGGAGTTCCCGCTCCTCGTCGGACAGGGCTTCGATTCGTTTCAGCATGGCGGGCATGGCCGAGTCCAGTAGTTTGCTGATCACCTCGGTGCGGGCGAAATCGCGGACACCCATTCGGCCGCCGAGCACGTCCTGGGTCAGCGCGCGCAGCGCCGGGTCCCGAGTGTTCTCGGCCAGGGTGCGCAGCGCGGCGCCGAGCTGCCGTGATGTGGCCGCATCGCCCCGGGCAACATCGAAGATCGGTTCCGGATTTGCCACGTCACACTCCCGGGTGGTCGTAGGCGGTTTCGGAAAGTGGCGGAATATCTTCGGACTGGAGGGTGGCGACTCCGTTCAGTATCATCCCGATCGCTGTCTCACCGGCAGTGATATACGTGGCGTACTTCGACAGCACCTGATTCCACAGAGCCACCATTTTGATCATGTCCGCGACCACCGACGCCTCCAGTATCGCAGCCGCGGTCGCCCCGACACCGGTATGCGCCGCGGCGATGGCCGCCAGCTCTTTGATGATCGCAATGACGGCGGTATCGAATATTCCCTGGATCAGGAACGAAACGCCCTGCGCTGTGTAATACGAAGAGAGCGAGAATTCCTCGATCTGGGTCGCTATATCGCGGAGCGGAGGAGCCTGATCTTTTACGGTGGTTTCGAGCCGGTCGAAATAATCCCGCGCGGAGTCGGCGGCGTTCCCGCGCCAGGAGTCGATACCCTTGACCGACTCACCGAGCGTACGGGAGTAGGAAGAGTTGTAGGACGCCAGGTTGCGAATCGCGTTGGCGGAGAGCTGCATCTGCTCCCAGTCCCCGGAGAACTGGGTCGTGGCCCAGGTCAAGGGGTCTGCTCCGATGGTTTTCACAACGAAATAGTTGGCCCAGTAGGTCAGGGAATACACATTGTTGTTCAGGAACAATTCCAGTGGATCCGGCATCGGATCGCCTGCGGCCGGATCGGCGAGTTCCTCTGCGGGGGCTTCCGAATTCATTTCTTTCCAGGGTAGGTCTTGTCCAGTGCTGCGGCTGTCGATCCGTCGGTTGTCCGATACATCTGCGCGGTCCTGGTCAGTTCATCGGACGAAGTCGATGTGAGGTTGCCCAATGTGCTGTAGTTCGTTTCGAGAGATTCCCGTACCTGCTGGATCGTCTCCGCCACCCGCCCGTACATCAAACCGGCCTGGTCGCTGGACAGATCGATATGATCCCGGATGTATGATTCGGCTCGGGTGTTTTCCGCGGCGAGTTGGTTCAACGTCGTCGCGAGTCCGTCGAGATCCTCCGGTCGCACGGACAGATCTTCCGCCATCGCCCCCCACTTCCTCATCCTGGCCGCCATCGCCATCGGCCGGCGCCGTTCGTTCGCGGCGGTGACGTCGATCGTGCCTCGTCGAGCATCGGATGGTTTCAATCTACCTGTGCGTCCGATCGAGGCGGCCGGGCCTCCCCTACGAAGGTGCGCATCCAGTCGAGTGTGTGGTGTATGCCGGTGGCCAGATCGGTGGTGGGTCGCCAGCCGATGCTGTCCCGGGTGCGGCCGAGATTCGGGGCGGCGGTGCCGGGTTCGGCAACCGACGAGGTGCATTCCAGCCAGCCGGTGCCCGCGAGCGTGATGACGGTGCGGGCGAATTCGCGAACTTCCAGCATGGGTCCGGCGATATCGATCGGGCCACGAATATCTGTGTCGAGCATCGAGACGAAAGCATCGACCGCATCTGTGATGTAGACGAACGACCGTATCGAATTATCGGGGAAGTACAGGGTCTGGGCACGTAGAGCGGCGGCGCAGATCGTCGCGGTGGCGCGCCCGTCGCCCGGCGGCAGGCCCGGCCCGTAGACCTCGAACAACCGGACGATGCCGCTATCGGTGCGTCGGTCGTGGCGCGCGGCGGTTTCGATCAGGTGGTGGCCGGTTCGGTGGGCTTCGAATGCCGCGGCTCGGCGCCTGCGCACCGGTTCGCTTTCGGGATCGGGACCGGAAGCGAGAACTATGCGGGCGTCGTGGGCCGCGGCAAGGTCGAGTGCGGCGAGAGTTCCGGTGCAGGCCGCGCGCAGGACTGCCGCGGAGTCCCCGGCGCCGGAGCCGGGGCTGCCGGGATAGGCGAGGTGCACGATATGGGTGGCCTCGTCGAGGCCGGTGAATGCGCTGAAGGCGGTGGTGTCAGTGGGTCGCAGGGCGAAGCGCGGGTGGCCGGTTATGTCGGCGATGTTCGCGGCATGCCCGGTGCTGAAGTTGTCGATTGCGGTGACGCGGTCGCCGCGGCGGAGGAGACGGCGGCACAGATGTGAGCCGAGGAAACCGGCTCCTCCGGTGACGATTACGTGGTTCACGCCGGAACCTTCCGCCGATACGGCCGGCGGGTGGGGTCGGGGGTGATGCAGCCGTAGGCAACCAGGGTGGCGAACGCCGCGCGTTTGCGGGGACAGTCGTGTTCGAGGTGGTGGCGCGCGGCGTTGTGTGCGTCTTCCGGGCTCAGAGCCGCCCGGGGTAGCGCACAGGTCCAATCGATGGGACCCGGGACGGTGGCTACCCGGTGGTGTGGGTGGGTGCGCGGGCGCGGTCGCGGGGGCGGTTCGGCGGGCCATACGCACACGAGTGCGATCGACACCGACCCGCACAGGGCGACGATGAGAGCGGTGGTGCACACCACGTGCCAGGGCGTCATCTCGTCGCACCCCCGGTGCCGGACGTGGGGACACTCGGCGCCCACACCGCAGGCGGGCAGACGGTTTCCAGCCGGTAACCGAGGTCGCAGAGCAATCCCGGCCGGTCGTCGACCTGGCCCAGGTCGAAAGCAATTATCACCTCGGCCCCGAGGGCGGTGGCGAGGGCACGCACGTAGGTGAGCGGGTCGGGCTCGTCGGAGGGTGGCCGCACGGTGTAGAGGTAGCGGTAGCCGGATGTGCGGGCGTGCCGTCGTATTTCGTAGGCGTGGCGCGGGGCGTGCTCCCCGGAGATCTCGGTGCGCACGACACCGATGGCGACGGTGACGCGCTGTGGTGGTGGGGTATGGGCATGCGGGTACGGCATCGGTCCTCCCGGAGATGCAGTGGTCGATGGGTATGCGTGCGGACGCGACCCTCCGGACGGCGCGTGTGCGGTGCGGAGGTGGTCGCGAGTAGAGCCCGTCTCGGCTGTGCTCGGACAGTGATGGCGGCCCGGTTTCTCGTTGTCATCCGAACGCCTGACTCAGGGAACCACGAGATATACGCTGGTCCAAGCCGAATCGGCCGGTTCGAACCCAATTGATGCGATGTCCCAGAACGAGATTCGAATCCGGGTCCGGTGATGATTCGATTTCGGGGTGCTCGATGATTCGATTTCTCGAACGGAGGAAGAAGCATGACCACTGACGAGGGGGCGGAACCGTCGACTCTGCCGCGTCGACAGCTGGGCTGGTTCTTACGCGAACAGCGGGAGGCCATCGGCCTGAGCCTGGCGAAGGCCGCCACTCTGGTGGAGTTGAGTCAGGCGGCGCTACAGCGCATCGAGGCCGCCAAGACGAAAAAGGTTCGCGCGGTGGACGTGCGGGCGCTGTGCGAGCTGTACGAAGTACCGCGCGCGGAGGTGGCGCGGGCATTGGACCTGGCAGAACAGGCGAAGGTGACGTCGTGGTACACGGCGTTCGCGGGACTCTACAGTGACCCGACTTTCAACATGTATGTGGAGCTGTCCGCGTCAGCGCGGCAACTGGTCTCGTATCAGGAGATTGTGTTCGGCCTGGTGCAGACACCCGATTACGCGCGGGCGCTGATCAGCAGCTTCTACCGGGAAGAAGGCCCGGACGACATCGAACGTCGGGTGGAGTTGCGGATGAAGCGCCAGTCCATCGTGACCCGTAAGGCCGACCCGGTGCGGCTCGAGCTGCTGCTGCACGAATCGGCGCTACATCGTATGGTCGGCGGTCCGAAGGTGATGGCGGAGCAGCTTCGGTACTTGGCGGAGGTCGGCAAGCGTCCGAACGTCGATATCAGGATTCATCCGTACAGCGCAGGGTGCGCGCAGGGTTTGTTGCATGGACCGTTCGTGATCCTCGCGTTCGGCAACGATGCTCGAGGGCGGCCAGTCGAGCCGCCGCTGGTCTACTTCGAAGGTGTAGGGAAACCCGATCTCTATCTTGAGAACGGTGATGATGTGCGGCGTTACGATGAGCTTGCTTCGGTAATCCGAAGCGCAGCACACGATCAAGTGCGATCGCGAGAACTGCTCAGGCACATTGCGAAGGAGTATGAAGCGTGAAGACGGATCTATCCGGAGCGAAGTGGTTCAAGAGCAGTCACAGTAGTGGGCAGACCGATTGTGTCGAGGTTGCGTGGCTGACGGATGGTCGGGTCGGGGTGCGGGATTCGAAGAACACACTTGGACCTGCCCTGGTGTTCGCACCAGGAGCGTGGGATGTCTTCGCAACCGAACTCCGTGCGGGTGGATTCGTCTCTCGCTCATGACACGCCATCACTGAGAAATTCGACGGCGGTTCCCGCGAGGCCGTCAAGGCTACCGATGATTTCGTCACGCACGCACCGTCGCAACCGTGCGCGCGGCATCTTCCGATGGCGTTCGGCGGAACCGCCGTGCTCTGGGGCGCGTCATAGACTGTGAGCGGAGGACTGGCGGCCGATGGGAGCAGTGGTGGGACGACGGACGGCAGTGACGACTGTATCGGCACTCGCAGGGGCTGTGCTGGCGGTAAGTGGCTGTGATGCGACCACCGGTGGGTCGGCGGCGCCGGCGACGACCACGAATGCGGTGGCGACTGAAGCGCTGTGGGACCCGTGCACGCAGATCAGTGACGATGTGTTGCGGCAGGCCGGGGTTGACCCGTCAACTCGGGACAACACGATCTCGGGGGTGGAGAACGTCGAGGGCTGGAAGTTGTGCTCATGGCATGACAGGGCTGTCCGCTGGAACTATGCGCTCGGCGTCTGGGCGACAACCCACAGCATCGAGGAAACCAAGCAGGATCAGAACAACATCGACTTTGCTGACGTCATGGCTGCCAGCCGTTTAGGAGTACGGTTCAAACGTGCAGAGGATAGTCATGAAGAAATATGCTATTTGAGCTTCCCTGCAAACGGCCAGTCCATAGAGATATCGATCTACAAAACGGTACTTACCGAGGATGAACGAGATCCTTGTGATATCGCATTGTCAGCGGCGCAAGTGCTGGTGCCGGTATTTCCGGCGAATTAGGGGGTGAGGGGACGATGAGTGTTGAGGACAGTATTACCCAGTGGCAATTTTTGTCGGATCAGGCGAAGTCTGGGCAACTGTATCTCGAAGAATCGGTGGCGGTCGGATGTCGTACGGCTATCGAAGCCCAGATCGGTGTCTATCAGGAGTGCCTGCAAGGAATTGGGCAGATGGCACGAGTCAGCGGCCTCGGCGAGTTCGCATGCGGCCAGGAACTTGCCCGGCTACTCGGACTGAAAGCAGTGGATTCGACAGGCGACGGCGATCTCGCTACCTCCCTCCGCGATCACATACAGGTCTTGAAGTTGATGGCCGATACCATCCAGGTTTCGCTGGATCGTGTGCAGGAGCAGGACTCCAGCAACTCGCAGGATTACAATCAGGTCGGCTGAGGGGGAGCGGGATGTTCGGTTTGCCGTCGTTCGGTGAAGTGATCGTGAATCTGGGGGCCTTGGCGATGCGGGGGCCGCTGGGCGCCGTGGTCGCCGGGGCCGCGGATATGGATGCCGCCGCGCAGGCGCTGGCTGCCGCGTACGGGGACCAGAGTCCCGAGGCCATTGCCGCGCGGAATCGTATTCAGGACCTCACCGACAATAGTTTCGACGGCGAATTCCACAACCCTCGAATCCCGGAACAGATGTTCGGCAATGTGCGCAGCGAGGATCTGGACGATCTGTATCGGAAAGCTCAGTCTATCGACGTCTCTGCCATGGACACCTTGCATCAGATGTGGATCGCGCGGGCCGGGAAACTCGAGACCGGGTTGAACGAGTTCGGGCCCGCTATCGGCAAAGCCATCGCCGAGTCGTGGAGCGGGGCTTCGGCCGCGGCGGCGGCCGGCGGAATCGCCGATTATGTGACGAAGGCACAGAATCTCGTGGCCGGGACCAAAATCGTGGCCGATAAGGTCGGCGTCGTGAAATCCGCGGTCGAGGTGACCAAACAGAATGTGCAGCCCGCACCCGATACCGGCTGGGCCAGCACCGTCGCCGGCTGGGTGCCGGGGCCCAGCTGGAAAATGGACAGCGACCGCACCAGCGCCGCCGAACTCGCCACCTATTCCGTGCTCGAACGCGTCTATCAGCCCGGGATCCGGGAGGGGGATACGGGACAGCCCCGTATCCCGTTGGCATACAACCCTGTTCACGAACCCGACGCTCCCGGCCCGGTTCCGCCGAGTTCGGTCCCACCCGGCTCCACCTCGACCGAGACGCAGCCTTCGACGACCTCCGACGACGGCGCCCAACCGTCCGCGACCACGCCCGGAACCAGCGAACAGGACTCGGACGAAACCCAGATCCCGTCCCCGATACAGGCGGACCCGGGCGCCACGACCGAGAGTCCGGCAGGACTCGACACGACTACCGCGTCCACCACCGGACCTGGTGTCAGCGTGCCCACCGGACCGGCCAGCCCGCTCGGTAGCCCGGCCACCACTCCCGGCGGTCCAGGCAGTCCGGTCGGTATCTCTCCGGGCGGTCCCGGCGTCCCCGCCGCACCGATACCGGGACGTACGGTCGACGGTCCCGGAGTGGGCCGGCCCGGCGCGGCGGTCACGAGTAGCGGTGCCGGCACCGCATCGGGTCGCAGTGCGACGCCTGGTGCGATGATGCCGCCCGGCTCCCGCGGTAAAGGCGAGGACGACAAGGAGAAGCAGAAGTCCGCGATAGCCGAAGCGCTGGTCACTCAGCAGCACGGTGACGAGCTGACCGGCCTCGACCCGGAACACCGCCGGAAAACCGTGCCGCCCGTCCTGGGGGAGTAGCGAGTGGATTCCACCCGCACCGCCTGGAACCTGTCGGCGCTCGAATTCACGGTGCTCTGGCATGCCATCGGCCGTGACGTGCTGCCCTATCCGCTGCGCTACCGATCGGTCGAGGAAACCGCCGCCGCCTACGAGCACGCCTATAAGGCCGCAGCTGCTCGGCTGCGCACTGTGTTCGACGAAGACCTCTACGGCCCGCTCCGGATACTGGTGCAACCGGAGGCGCGGATCGAGGTTGCCGGATTCGCGGGCGCGGCCCGTCCCGTATTGCCACGCGCAGAAGCCGATGCTACCGCTCAGGTGCGCATGCACGCGGCCGTCGCCGGCCGAGGCGCTGTACTGGTCACCCAGGACTCGACCGCCGAAACCGACCGCGGCGGCCACGTCCGGATAGCGTTCGTCTCCGCGCACACCCTCACCCGCCGCGTCCTCGCCGCCTTCCCCGATGTGCCCCGGGGCAGCGGCCCGGAGATTCGAATGGATCGAGCGGAAATCGACGCACCGGCCGACCGGCCGTTCACGGCCTTCTTCGACGACACGGCCCCGCCTGCACGCGACGCCGCCCACCGCTTCTTCGAACGCCCCCGCTCAACGGTCGCCCATATCGCCGTCTACCCGGGTGGTGCCTACGATCACCGACCGGCGGCGGCCCGGGACTTCCACATCATGGACTACCCCGATGGCCGCTACCGCGTCCGTGCCACTGCCAGGGTCCACGCCATCCCCACTGATACCGCTGAACTGTCCGCCCACCTGAACAGCCTGCTCGAACGCACCCTCAGCGACTATCGCGAAGATCACGAACGCTTCTGACGACGCGAAACGTTCGACTTTTCGGATTCCGATTCGGCTGAAGCCGTGTTCCGAGCGCTTTCGGTCCGACCGCCTCCGGCCTGGCCGAGGCGCCGGGCGTTGGCCGGCGGCGGATCGCGACGACCCTCACCGCCGCGGAAATCGGCTGATCCGGTCGGCCGTCGCTGATCACGCAGCGACCGGGTCCAGAAGGCGATCACGGCCGCCAGGCACTCGTCTGTGGTTCTGCCCTCCGGCGGGTCGAGGACCGCCCCGTGGACCTGGGCTTCGACGGCCTGCACGAACAGTAGGGCGTTCAAGTCGGGGTCGGGGCCGCCGACCTCGAGGCGGCGCAGGTGGTAGGCGACTTCGGCGGCGAGACGCTGCTCGAGTTCGCGCAGCCGGGCGAGACCTTCGGGGGTGCGCGGTGATCGGTCGAACAACAACCGGTGCATCTGCGGCTGGATACGGTGTAGGTCGGCGACCGAGGTGATCAGCCGGTGCACGGTTTCCTCGAGCGGTGGCCCCGCGCAACGCAAGGATGCGGTTTCGGTGAGCAGGGCGGCCGTGGCCTGGCGCAGGTGGCGGTCGGCGAGTGCGTAGAGCAGGGCGTCTTTGTTGGGGACGTAGTGGTAGAGCGTGCCGATCGAGACGCCCGCCAGTTCGGCGACCTTGTTGGTGGTGGTCGCCGCGTAGCCGAGCTGCTGGAAAAGTCGAGCAGCCGCGTCCAGGATCGCGTCGAAGGTGAACTCCGAGCGCTGCTGGCGCGGGGTTTTCCGTGGAGTGGACATAGGGTCCCGAAGTCGAGTTGTCAAAACCGAGGATTACTCGAATTATTATGGCATGCACAGCTCCTACCTGGCGTTTCTGCCCACCGACCTGCAACCCGAACCCGCGCTGCGGCCGGATCGGACGTGGTGGGAGTGGGGTGACCACCGCGTGCACATCGAACGTATCGTCCGGGCCGAGGCCCCGGTCCGGATGTTGCTGGTGCACGGTGCCGGCGGGCACGCCGGGGCGGTGTGGCCGTTCGCGGCGTTGGCGGCCGGGCAAGGCTTCGAGGTGGTGGTGCCCGACCTCCCCGGTTACGGCCGTACACGGGTTCCCACGCGCCGGGGTATCCGTTACCCGGATTGGGTGGACTGCCTCACCGGCCTGGTCCGGACCGAGCACGCCGCCGACCCCCGGCCGCTGGTGCTCCTGGGCGCCAGCATGGGCGGCATGCTGGCCTACGAAGCCGCGGCACGGACCGGTCTCGCCGCCGCGGTTGTGGCGACCTGCCTGATCGATCCGCGATCGCCGCAGGTGCGTAGTGCGATCGCCCGCCACCCATGGCTCGGCCGCTACGGCACACGGCTGCTCTTTCCCGCCGTCGACGACCTCCGGGTCCCGATCCGGTGGATGGCGAATATGCCGGCCATGTCCGGCAACTGGGCGCTTACCCGTCTGGTCTCCACCGATCCCCTCGGCGGTGGAGTTCGTATGCCGTTGGGCTTCCTACGGACCTATCTCACCTCGGTGCCGCACGTCGAACCGGAGGACTTCACCGCCTGCCCAGTGTGGCTGGTTCATCCCGGCGCCGACACCTGGACGCCACTGTCGTTGAGCGAGCTGTTCTTCGAACGTATCGCCGCCCCGAAGAAGCTCACTGTGCTCGCCGGCGCCGGTCACTACCCGATCGAATCTCCCGGTATCCACCAACTGACCCGCGCCCTGGCCGAGCTTCGTGCCGAAATCACTTCTCGAGGTGCGGGCTCGAGCTCATAGGGCCGAGGTACCGCGAGTCGGTCCCCGGAGTCCCTTTTGAGGACGGTTTCCGACCGCTATCGCCTCTACCGTCACGGTCGTACCGAATGTGAGCGAGAGGATCGAAATGCCGGAACACACCCAGCCCGCGGGCTACACCACCGTTGCGCCGTGGGTTGTCACCGATGACACCGGGGCTTTCCTCGATTACGTCACCCAGGTGTTCGACGGCGTGGAACTCGGCCGGGTATCGACTGCGGACGGGAAGATCGGCCACGGCGAGATACGGATCGGCGACACCGTCGTCCTCGCCTTCGACCGCCATGAGGACTGGCCGGTGCTGCCGAGTCTGCTGCGCGTGTTTGTGCCCGACGCGGACGAGGCGATCACGAAGGCCACGGCGGCCGGCGGGCGGATCGTCACCCCGCCCGCGAACGATGCGTTCGGGCAGCGCGGTGGGCGGGTCGCTGATCCCTTCGGCAATATCTGGTGGGTGATCGCTCCCGTCGAGGAGGTCCCCGAGGACGAGATGTGGCGGCGGTTGCGGGAACCGGTGTATGCCGAAGTCATGCGGGTGGCCCAGGAGACTCTCGATGCCGAACTCAGCGGTCGGGGGCATGGGCGCAACAGCGCGCCGATCGCTCCCGCGGTCGGCTGACCAGAGCCGGTCGGGCTGCCCGTCCGATCGAATCCGGTCGCTGCTCGCCCGGTATCTCGTTCCTGCGGTCGGCCGAGCACAACCGGTCACGCTCCCCGCTCGGTAGGTCGTTTCCGCGGTCGGGCGGTCGCGACCATGCGCGGCCCGGGGCGGCAGCTCGCTCCGGTAGCAGGCCGACCGGGAGGGTTGCGCGGCTCCGGTGCGGCCGGTCGCTCCGGAGTGCCGGTCTCGCGTCGACGCCCCGCGACGACGAGGATCAGAGTATGAGCGAATCGCCGGACGGTCCCGCGTTCACCTACTCCGAGATCGGCGCGACCCGCGGTGAGCTGCCGCCGGGATACCGGCACCTACGGGTTCGTCGTCCGCTGGCTTCCGGGGAAGCCGAATTCCGGCGGTTCGGCGCGGCGGTCCTGCGCTATCGGATACAGCGCGGGCTGGGAATTCTCCGGGAAGCCGGAACACCGGTGGCCGAGCCGGGCACCGTGGTCACCGTCCGGCTCGGTATCGGCCGGTTCGGGCTGCGCGCGCCGTGCCGGGTGGTGTACGTCCTGGACGAACCGGACCGGATCGGGTTCGCCTACGGCACTCTGCCGGGACACCCGGTGAGCGGGGAAGAGCTGTTCGCCATCGAGTACGACCGCGCCACCGGCACCGTGTACGGCGTGGTCACCGCGTTCTCCCGCCCCGCGACCCGGTACATGCGCCTGGTCGGCCCGCTGGCGGTGCCGGTGCAGCGAGCAGCCGCAGTGGCCTACCTCGAGGTGCTGCGCCGGACACCACGGGATCGATGATGCCGCGCCGTGCCTCCGGCCACCGACGGGTGGCCGCTACGGTCCGGCCGCCACGCACCGGGCACCGTGGAAAAGTCGCGTGCGGATCAGGACAATCCGAACCGGACGCCGGTGAGTTCCTCGGAGACCTCCCAGAGCCGCTGTGCCGCGCGCACATCGCTGGCCTGCGCCGACCGGCCGACGAGTGTCGGGTACCCGTGCATCTCCCCGCGACCGTCCGGCCCGACGTAGCTCGCGCCCGGCAGGTCCTGCGTCGCGGCGAAGAGCGTGGGCAGGGCTGCCTGCTCCGGAGTCTGGGCGAGATAGCGGCCGGCCAGGTGCACAACGGCGACCAGGAATTTATTGCGGTTCGCGGTACCGAGTTCGGTGGCCGCGTATCCGGGATGCGACGCCATGGCGCGGACCGCGGACCCGGCCTGCCGGAGCCGGCGTTCGAGTTCGAGAGTGAACAGCAGGTTCGCGAGTTTGGAACGGCCATAGGCCTTCACGGGACCGTAGCCACTTTTGGCGAAGTCCAGGTCGTCGAAGTCGAGGGATCCCACTCTGTGCGCACCGGAAGCCAGGTTGACGACGCGGTCGGTGATGTGGGGCAGGAGTCGATTGGTGAGCGCGAAATGACCGAGATGGTTGGTGCCGAACTGCATTTCGAAGCCGTCCGCGGTCCGGCCCTCGGGCACCATCGCGACCCCGGCGTTGTTCACCAGAATCGCGATCTCACCCGCCCACTCGTCGGCGAACTCGCGAATCGATTCCTGGTCGGCGAGATCGAGCCGCCGCACCTCGTTGCTGCCGCCGATCCGGCGTGCCGCCTCGTTACCGCGGCCGATATCGCGGACCGCGAGCACCACATGCGCGCCGGCCCGGGACAGCAGGGTGGCGGTGCCGAAGCCGACGCCGCTGTTGGCGCCGGTGACGACCACGGTGCGGCCGTCGAAGGCGGGCAGGTCGGCCGCGGTCCAGTGCGAAGAACTCATGTCCAGACGGTAGCGCGGGTGCCCGCACGGGGCCGCGGACACCGGGGAAATAGTGCGGTGCCTGCGGTTACGCCGACGGCGCTCGCCGATCCAGTGGGGACGAAATCTTCGGAAGCGCCGGATTCCGCGGGGGCGGGCGGGTAGCGTGAGGGTCGCGTTTCCGCCGGTCGCGTACGCGCGCGGCATATCCGGCTCGGCATTCCGCTCGTTTCCGGTCGAGCACTCTCGGCCAGGTGGTACCAGCAGTTCGTTCGATCCGTTGGCACTGGAAAGGGTCGTTGATGCATCGTTTTCGTAGGACCGCGACAATCGCCGCGTCGACCATGGGCGCACTGACGGTGGCGTTCGTGGTCACCGCACCCGCGGCACCCGCCGCGATCACCGAATTCGAATTGGCGCCGGGCAGCGGCACGGGTAGCTCGCCCGCGCCCTACGGCACCCACTGCACCTATACCGCGAAGGCCACGGCCGAACCCGGTGAGTTCGTCAGTTTCTATGACAGCCAGAAGGGTTCGTTCGATCCGCCCGGCGCCATCCGCGTCGGCGCCTCCGGCACCGTCACCGCGAAATGGACGCCGGAGGTCTCCGGTACGCACGAACTGCACGCCGTGAACCTCGGTGGCGAACAGTCTCTCCGGGTGGAGGTCGGCTCCGGCCTGAACCTCGGCTCCGCCTGCCCGGTGTTGTGACCGGCGGTGTGGGCGCCGCGGTGCGCGGCGATACCTCGTATTCCGGACCGAAAGGCAGACACAGACCTGTCGCGTGAGGCGCGGCAGCAGGCGAAAGGGGTGCTCATGGGGGATACACGTCGCGCGAGACGTTCCGGTGGCGCGGGTGCCGCCATAGAGCGGCTCGGTGCGCTCCTCGACGAGGGAACGCTGCGCAACGAATTAATGGTCGCGGCTCTGGTCCTGTCGTCGTTCACCGGTGTGCTCGGGTTGACCTCGGACGGTTTCGGCTGGAAAGCCGGGTACTGCGTGGCCGGGGCTCTGGGTGTCACGGCGTCGTTCGTGGTGGTGCGCAAGGTCCGGATGCGTCAGTGGCTGGCATTGCTGTGCCTGTCGGTGCTCAATGTGATCCTGCTGGTGGTGTACGGGAGGATGTCCGGCAGCCTGTGAGCGGCATCGGATCTGCCCGGGGGATCCGAACTGCCGTGAATCCCTTCCGTACGGAATACTGTTGGGCGTCGGCGGTGATCGGTTCGAGGAGCGCTTTTGTCGATCCGGCCGGATATGGCGCAGCTGAGGCTCAGGCTCGCCCGCGAGGTGAGTCGCGCCGTCAATGGATTCGCCGGAGCAGCCGAAAGCGGTGTGCGGTTGTTCGGTCGGCACACCGGGGACGGACTCGGCGAATTACAGAAGGCGGACCGGGGGAAGCTGCCCGTCTTCGATGCGGATGATTCAGCGGCACCGCTGCCGGATCAACGCCTCGGTACGCCACCACCCGGAACCGATCCGCGCCGCCCCTTCCGAATGGTGACCTGGAATATCGCGGGCGGCCGACGCTCGCTGTCGTCGGATGCGTTCGACTACGACGACGTCGATCTGCCGTATTTCGCCGAGCAGTTGCGACGCCTGCGGCCGGATGTGATCAATGTGCAGGAATCCGAGATCGGCGGCGGTGAATCGATCGCCGGCAAGCTGGCCGAACTGCTGGGCATTCCCCATGTCTTCGAAACTCCGATGTGCCCGTCTCATATCAGCGAGGGCAAGACCTTGAGCCTGGCGGTGATCAGCCGGCTGCCGATCGGAGACGAACGGGCACAACAGTTGCCGATCACCAGGCTCGATCTGCGCGTGGGTGGCCGGTCCGTGCCACCCTACGACCGGTATGCACAGCGGGTCACCGTGGGCGGTATCAATGTGGTGAATCTGCATCCGACTCCGTTGGGTTTCTTCGGGCACAGTTACGAGGAAGGCGCCGGCGCCGCCCACGCGGGCGAGATCGGTTCCGCGGTGCGCGGACTGGTCGACGGACCGACGGTGGTCGCCGCGGACCTCAACACCGATCGCCCGGCCGCAGTGTACGGGGAGATCTTCGACGAAATGGGTATGAGCTCGGCACTGGACACCGATGCCAGGACCGTCCCGGGCTGGGACGGCGCACCGGACCAGATCTACTCCTCCGCGGACTTCCGGACGGTGGACCGTGGTGTGGTGGCCACCGATAGCGACCACCACCTGGTGTGGGCCGATCTCGAGGTCACCGACGCGCGCACCCTCGACGCCCTGGCGGCGGCGCGTGAGTCCGGAGGTTAGCCGGATCGTCTCCGGGGGTCCGCTGTGAAGGGTTCATGCAGGGGCCGAAGGGGACAGTGAGTTGCGGGAGCCTCCGCGCTACCTGCTACGCGCGGCCGGCCGCGGCGCGAGGTGCTCGGTCAGGAAGTCGATCTGGTCGGCGATGATCCGATCCACCGCCGGCGGATGGTAGACCGTGAAATGGTCCGCGTCGTAGTGCTTCAGCACCGCCCGGGGAATGCGGGCGGCCACCCGGGCCGTGATCGCGGGGTCGATGAGATTTTCCCGCTCGCAGACGCATACCAGTAGTGGGCACCGCACTCGCGGCGCCGCCGAGGCGGCGTTGTAGAACAGCATGCCGAGCCCGGAGGCGGCGGTGATCCGGTTGTCGAAGCGGTAACCGGGTGGCGTCACCGATTCCCATCCCGCCAGTGCCCCTGGCGCAGTGACGAATGCCCGCTCGCCGGGCTCTCCCACCAGCGGCACATATCGCCGGGGCAACCGCAGCGCGGCCCGAGCCATATCCGAGACTATCGGGAAGGTGAACCGGAGCAGATGCCGTACTCCCGCCCGGGAGACGACGGCTCGACCGCTGAAGACGGGGCACTGGACGACCGCCGCGCGCAGGTCGTGGCGGGCGGCGGCGGCCAGGACATGGCTGGCGCCGAAGGAGGTGCCCCACAGCCCGATCCGGTCGGCGTCCAGTTCGGGGTGGGAGCGGGCGAAGGCCAATGCCGCGTCGACATCCTCGGCGTAACGGCGCTGGGATACCAGTTGCCGCGGCTCGCCGCCGGAGGCGCCCAGATGACGGAAGTCGAACGCCACCACGGCCAGTCCGGCCTGCGCGAACCATTGTTCGTATTGCCCGAGCATCATCTCGTGGGTGGCGCCGCCGCCGTGGACCAGGACGATGGCGGGGTGTGGGCCGGGGCCGTCGGGGAGCGTCACCCAGGCCGCGCAGTAGTCGCGGCCGGACGGGAAGGTAGTGCGTATCGTCATGGGACCTCGATTTAGGTACGTTGTACGTGAACAAAAGAAGTTAATCACGTACTCCGTACTTGAACAAGGGAGGGTTATGCCCGCGCCCCGGAAATTCACTCGGGAACAACTGCGCACGGCCGCACTGGCGCTGGTCGACGAGCAGGGGCTCGCCGCCCTCACCATGCGCACTCTCGCCGCCGAACTCGGTACCGGCGCGATGACGATTTACAACTATGTCGACGGCCGCGAAGGGCTCGAGGAGTTGGTGACCGAAGCCGTCATGGGCGAAACGTGCTGGGTCGAGACGCCGGACGACTGGCCGGCGCAGGTGGTCTCGGTCGCGGAGGGGATGTGGCGGGCCGTCCGGGCGCATCCGCATGCCATTCCGCTGATCCTGACCCGGCGCAGCTCCGATCTCCCCACGCTCGCGCCCGCCGAGGCCCTGCTGCGGGCGCTGGCCCGCTCCGGTAGATCGGGAGCCGGACTGCTGGTGGCTTTCCGGGTGGTTTCCGGATACGTCACCGGGTTCGCGCAGGCCGAACTCACGAGCCCGCTCGCGGCCCGGGCGGGCGAGGGCCGGGCGGTGGCCGCCGGTCGGGTCGCGGCGCTACCGGCCGATCGGTTCCCGAAGCTGATCGAGATCGCGGAAGCGGCGGCCACCACCGACCCGGAAACGGAATTCCGGGGTGGGCTGGAACTCGTTCTGGCCGGATTGGGGGCCCGGGTGGCCTGAGCTACGGCGTCGCCTGCAGTCGCCAGCGCTGGTAGGGGCCGCCACGCGGGGCCATCTTCGATATCGCGCTGCCGGGCACATAGGTGAGCACCGATTTCGGATAGCCCTCCTCGAACAGGTAGCCGTCCTGGAACTTCCACTTCACCGCGCGGGTGGATGCGGTTCCGACCAGTAGCGCATCGGCCCCGCCGGCGGAGGGGGCGCCGGCATAGGCGAGCGCGAAATATCCGCGCGAGTCCTCCGGGACGGCGTTGACGAGTTGATTGTGCACACCGAAAAGGCTGCCCGCGCCGCTCGAGTCGAAAAACCAGAGCTGGCGGGGCGATCCGTCGCAGCCGATTACCTTCAGGGTGGGGTCGGTGGTGACGCTGGCTCGGCTGCTGTGCGGGGAGTACTTCCACTGCTGCCGGGTACCGTCGATTTCGTAGTACCGACCGGGCTCGCTGGCCAGGCACAGCCGGGCTTCTTCGTTCCGGAGCGCGAAAGTGCCACCCGGAAAGCCGTTGGCGATCGCCGGTGGGCTTCGTTTCGGTGGCTCGTTGCCGATCAGCTCGATATCGTGCGGTGCCGCGGGATGGATCGCGACGAGCAGGCCGGCGATCAGGGCGACGAGTGACAGTGGGCCGCCGCGTACTCCTCTCGGTTTCATGCGCGCAAGCTATCAATGCTTCATCGGTATGTATCGATGGCGCGCGGAACCTGTCGGCAGGGGATGGGGGATCTCCGGGCGCCGGCCGGCTGTCTTCGCCTGTGAACGCCCGGGTTCCCCGTACGAAATATCAGGGGGTCTGAATCGCCATGAAGGTCATCCGGTCGCCGCGGTAGAGCGAGCGGCGGTGTTCGATGGGAACGCGGCCGTGTCCACGCCGGCCGACTTCAAGGGCAGGAAGGTGTGCTTCGTCGATCCCGGCTCGACCTCCGGATTCCTGTACCCCACCGCCGGGCTGATCGAATCGAAGGTGATCGCCTCGGGTTCGGAGGCCGATCTGTCCGCCGGTGTGCAGCCGGTCTACGCGGGGCGGGCACGACGCGTCGGTGCTGGCGATCGCCGCCGGTGACTGCGACGCCGGATTCGCCTTCGACACGATGGTCGACAAGACCCTGGTGGAGAAGGGCGATCTGAAACCCGGCCAGCTGAAGGCGGTGTGGAAGTCGGAGATCATCGCCGGGTCGCTCTTCGCCGCGAACAACGAATTGGGCACCGAGGTCGTGGACAAGCTGAAGACCCGAGGGTTTCGTCCAAGAGATGCTCCATTGGTGAACACCCTCGGGGGCGCGGTGGGTTGGTCAGTCCCGGGTGTCGCGAACCGCAGCGACGGCCTCGATCTCAACGAGTTGGTCGTCGTAGCCGAGGACGGTCACACCGAGCAGTGTGCTCGGAACATCGTGGTCTCCGAAAGCATCTCGCACGACCTCCCAGGCGGAGACAAGATCTGCCTGCGACGCCGACGCCACGAGGACGCGGGTGCTGATCACATCCTCGAGCGAGGCACCTGCCTCGTCGAGGGCGATCCGCATGTTTTCGACGGCTTTGGCGGCTTGGCCTGCGTAATCGCCGATCGCGGCGGTTGTGCCGTCGGCGTTCAGCGGGCAGGCGCCGGCGAGGAAGATCAAGCGTGAATCGGCAGGGGCCGTGGCGGCATAGGCGTACTCGGCCACATCGGATAAAGCATTCGATCGGATCAGGGTTACTGCCCGTGGCATGGCGGCACACGACCTTTCATGAGGTAATCGGCGATTCCTGACCACGGTATAGGCATCTTGCGCCACCCCGCCGAAAACCGAGCTCCGCCTTACCGGGCTATGCGCGAGTCGGGCCCTCCTCGAATGCGCCCCTCGGCACTCGGTGCAGATCATCGACACTGTCCATCAACTGATGCATTCTTGGACAGCCTCGGTCGTCATCATCGCTGTTCAGCGATGTTTGAGGTGGGGTCAGTGTCTGGAAATCCCACCCGATGCCGTGGCCTCGGATCAACCCGCCGATATCCTCATCAGGGATCTGCGGATCGGTGAGAATCGTGAGCAGATCATCTAGCAGCGCCTGCCGGTCCTCTCCAGTCTTACCCCGCTCGGCGAGTTCATTTTTCATCCGGGGCTCGGCGGCACTGAACTTCGCCGAAAGCGCCTGATCGAACAGCGCGACCACCTCGTCGAGCACATCGACGGCCGACTGCGCCACCACCGTCAGCAGGATCGGATACCGGCGTTCGGGATCGCGGCGTTCCAGAGCCTGGACGGTCAGACGCCGCCCCAGCGTCGCGAGGAACCGCCGTCGTTCGGCCGGGAGCACCGACATGTCCAGGGTGTCCGCGCCCAGGCCGCGCAGATACCCCAGCTTCTCGACCTCGTTTCGCACCGCGGCCGCCGACGCCTCCACCGCGCCGGTCGACAACCATCGCAGCCGCGACATCCCGATCGAGGAATCAGCGACCAGCAAAGCATCCAACTCCGCGCAGCGCTGAGCAGTCAGCTCGTGCGATATCCGGTCGTAGGTCTCGCGCTGCGCCTGCTCGCGGGCATGCACGACCCGGCGGACAACGGTGTCCGGGCTGGGTCGGATCACTCTGGCCGACAGCAGATACTCACATCCCAGCCGGAACAATAGCGTCGGTGAATCGTGCTCCATCGCCCGCGCCAGCAGGAACTCGTCCAACTCCTTCAGCTCCATCGCGCTCGCCGGCCGCCACCCCAGATACTGCGCCGCCAACCGCACATGCTCGGTGCGCGTCTGCGCCCGCTTGCCGTACGAACGAATCATCAACGCATCAACTCCCAGCTGATCCGCCAACCGGGCCACCGCCACCGGCGGCGCGTCGGCCACCCGATCCGGCACGAACCCCAACCACGGCAACGAACACAACGCGACCGACAAACCAAGCCGCTCCGCCGGGCCACGACCCCGACCCGGCGTCACGAACGCAACATCGGCCGGAGTGAGCGTGAAGAACCGGAACAACTCATCGCGGCTGATATCGGGAAACTCCCGCAGCCGCACCAACTCCTCATCCGCAAACACCCGAGTAGCCACGTAACCCGACCTCCAGCACACCGACCGACCTCATCGGCAGCCAGCCAAGCATCAACCGAGTCCGTCCGCAGCCCGAGCCGTTACAGGACATCTTCGCTGGTCAAGCCATTGTCGTTGTTTTCCGCGCGATTACTACCGGAACCCCTGAATGCGTGAGGCCGCGGCAGTGGTCATCTTTCCGCCGCCCTTACCGCCGGACTTGGACATGACACCTTCCTTCCTCATGCCCCCTCCTCCAGTCTTCGCCCCGCCCGTCCTGGCCACCAGGGCGACTACGCGCTGTCTCGTAACCAAGGTTTCGAGACGCCCCTTCGAGCGGCTGTAACCGGGGAAGGCAGCGCTTCTGGTGCAATTGCGACCCTCAAGCCATCTGCATGCTTAGACAATGAATGTCTAGACAGTTATTGTGGCGGGATGGAGAACGCTGCTGCCATGCGGACCGCCTCGCTAGTGCACGATTCCGCCCGAGAGTTGTCGAGATCGCTGGACCGGGAGCTCGCTACACATGGAGTGACCGCCCAGCAAGCTGCACTGCTGATCAATCTCGCCGGCGGTGAGAGCAGTCCGAAACGTCTGGCCGCTGCGCTCGGTATCGACACTGCCGGGACGACCCGGCTCGTAGACCGGCTCGAGCGCAAGGGTCTGCTGCATCGCCGTCGTGGGACCGAGGACCGGCGGGCGGTGGGTCTCGAACTCACCGAGTCCGGTCGCCGGCTCACTCCCGTGCTCGCGCCTACCTTCGCAGCGGTCGCCGCGCGATTCTTTCTCGGATCTTCCGATGCCGAGATCCGCGGGGCGGGCGATCTACTGGAACGCTCTCTCATGTCACGTTCCAAAGATCCGGTACGCTGACGCGGCCAGGTCGATGTGCATTGATCGATGCATTATCGAACACATGAGTCAGTAATCATCGCTGGTCAACGATCTAGTCAACCGAGTCATTGCTCATTAACCGTCCTTTTGCGGACAGTGAAGTGGTCGTAAGTCGCCGGCTGCGGACCCGTTGTCGAGATACCTGCGTGAGGGCTACGTGGAGTAACCCGGGGTCTAGGGCGTGTGTCGAAGTGTTGAGCAGGGGGCCGGGTTGTTGCCCGCTTGCTGCTCAGGTGTGGCGGAGCCATTGGTTGATCGCTGCGATGTGGATTGTCGCGAGGTAGCGGACGGCGAGTTTGTCGAACCGGGTCGCGACTGCCCGGTGTTGTTTGAGCTGGTTGATGCCGCGTTCGACGGTGTTGCGGTCGCGGTAGATCACTGGGTCGAACGCCGGTGGGCGCCCGCCGGCCGATCCACGGGCCCGGCGGTGACCGGCCCGGTCGGCCGGTACCGGGATGGTGGCTTTGATGCCGCGGCGACGGAGCCAGTCGCGGTTGGCGCGACTGGAGTAGGCCTTGTCGGCGAGTACTCGATGCGGTCGTCGGCGTGCCCGGCTGCCGGGGATCGACACCTCGATCCGACCGAGGACCGCCGCGAACTGCGGGCTGTCGCCGGCTTGGCCGGCGGTGAGCAGCATACTCATCACCCGGCAGCGATCCTCGCAGGCCAGATGTAGTTTTGTTGTCCACCCGCCGCGGGAGCGGCCGAGTGCGTGGTCGCCGGGCTCGCATTCACCGGGCCCGCCCGGCGGCTCGGCTTGGCTGCCCGGGTCGCGGCGTGCTCCGGCTGCGTGCTGATGAGCTCGCATGATTGTCGAGTCGATGCTGATCTGCCACCCGATCCGGCCTGCGGTCTCGGTGAACGTTTGCAGCAGTTTCAGGATCACGAGCCAGGCTCCGCCGCGTTGCCAGCGCCGGAACAGCCCGTAGATCGCCGACCAGGAACCGTAGTGCGGTGGAATGTCACGCCAGGGGCAGCCGACGCGGGTGCGCCACCTGATTCCGTCGATGAGCTGTCGTTTCGTCCATACCGGCGGGCGTCCGGTCTTTCTGCCGCGGGGCAGCAGCGGTTCCAGCCTCGCCCATTGAGCCTCGGTCAGATCCGCGCGCCCCGTCACCGCTACTGTGGTCACGAGGTCTCCGGTTTGGTTCCGGTTGTGCTTGGTCGTTCAACCCACTTACCGGACCTCGCCTATCCGCCAACGCGGACAACGTCTTTCATGAAACCGCTGATGGGGTGGCACCGCGAAGCGGTGCCACCCCATCAGCTACTTCGACACACGCCCTAGATCGGTCATCTGCGACGTCGTTTGTCGGTGGATCTTGAAGTCGCCTGTGCTGGCCGGATGTTCATCTCGGTGAATAACGACGGCGTGATCTTGCTTGCGGTGGAGGGATTCTCGTGCTTCGCAGAGATGTCCACGGGGTGGTGGCATGATCTTTACCGATCAACGTCGAAGCAAGGGGAGGGCCACATGAACCAGTTGCCGATGCTGTCCGCTGTCCAGATCGCCGCGGAACGGGTCCTACTGCGCAAGGCGCGCGACGCTGATCGGGAAGGGCTCATCGAGCTACAGACTGACCCGGATGTCTGGGCCTACATCGGAGTCCCGCGGCTGCGGGAGGACGCCGAGCAGCGCCTCGACGCGATCGGCGGCGCAGCCAACGCAACCGCCACTGCCGGCCACTTCATCATCGCCGACAAGGCCACCGACAACCTGATCGGAACATTCGAGCTCAAACGTCGTGCCGCTGACGAGCCCGGCCACGTCACCGACGACGGCGAGGAACTGGAACTGGGTTACCTGATGCGGCGCGACGCCTGGGGCGCAGGACTGGCGTTCGAGGCCGCGAGCGCCGCGTTACGCGCAGCCGCAGACGAGCTCCCAGACCAGCCGGTCCTCATCGCGACCCAGACGGCCAACAAACGCTCGCTCAGACTCGCAGCCCGCCTGGGATTCCAGCCGGTCAGCACCTTCGAATGGTTCGACGCCGGGCAGACCTTGTGCCTGGCCAGCCTGCACTCGTTCAAAGCCTGAATGGCAGGTGACGCCACCAGGACTCGTTCTGCGACACGCCGTGCAGGTGACGTCACTTTCTGCCGATACAACGCGAGCCCGAAGCCGCTCAATGACACCAGAATTCACCGACAAACGACGTCGACATTCGGATCTGGCCCACTTTCCGTGACGGCTGTGGCCTGAGAGCGGCGGGTGGCTGGGGTTTTGCGATCATGTCCAGCTGTGTGTTGATCGTGGTGTGCGGTTGCTGTTGCTGCACCTTGCAGGGGTGGCTATCGAGGAAGTTTTCGAGGTCGGGGACGTGGTGTGTATCCGGGCATATGCACTGGCAGCGACTGTGACCTGCATGTTTTGCGGATACGACGCGGCGTAGAGGCCTGTGATGGTGGTTCCGTTGTCGCGTTGGACGCGGCCGTGGATGTCGATGATCAGGCCGCCTTTTGGTGCCGAGGTCTCCGGGGACGAGTTGCGCGGCGTAGAAGGGCGGGGTTTCCAGGACGCCGAGGTTGGGGTTCGGGTGTTGGCAGGGATCGCCGTAGTGCGGATGCCGAAGAAGGTGCATGCCCGCCACTCTCACCGGACCGAGAATGTCGGTGAAACGGTCTCGAACGCGATCGCCATCAAGCAGGGCTCCACTGAACGGGCTACGGCAGGGATCCGTACTCTCGCGCGGTATGTCCGCTGCCTTAATCCACCCCGGCCGGGTGGGGGCACCTTTGTCGTTCCCGAGTAGCGTCGAGTCCGCCGCGATCATGGAATATCCTGCCGGTCATGACCACGGATGACTGGTTGGCCGACACCCGAACCTCTTATGACGCGGTCGCGGTCAGCTATGCCAACCAAGTGCGCGGCGCCCTCGCCGGACACCAGTACCTTCGCGCGGCTCTGGAGTTGTTCGCCGACAGCGTGCGGACCGCTGGCGGCGGACCGGTCGCGGACGTCGGCTGCGGCCCCGGTGAAGTCACCGCCCACCTGCATGAGCTCGGTGTCGACGCCTTCGGTATCGACCTCTCCCCGGCGATGATCGACGTGGCTCGGCGCGACCACCCCGGCCTGCGGTTCGAGGTGGGCTCGATGACGGAGCTGAACCTGCCCGTCGCTTCGGTGGCCGGCCTGCTCGTCTGGCAGTCGTTGATCCACATCCCAGACGACGAGGTGCCGACTGTATTCGGGCGCTTCCACCGAGCATTGCGTCCCGGCGGACCGTTGCAACTCTTGTTCCACGTCGGCGACGAGTCGCGGTTGATGACGGAGGGCTATGGCGGTCACCCGATGAAGGTCCATGTCCACCACCGTCAGCCGAACCAGGTGGCATCCTGGCTGCACGATGCCGGATTCGTGGTCGAGGCCCAGATGCTGCTCGACCCGGATGCGAAAGCTCAGCAAGCGATTCTTTTCGCGCGCAGTAAGTCCTAACTTGCTGCATATGGCGGGCTCGCTGCATATGGCGGGCTCGCCATTCGGAACCGCGGGGTCCCCGGCGTACACGGCCTGTCGGGAAGCGTGGGTGTCGCCGAGACCGGGAAGTATGCATGTCACCGAAGAAGCAGCCCACCGCCGCCGAACACGCTCGCGCCGCCGCCCGCGAGGGGGGAGACGGGGCCGGTGTCCGGTATCGGGCAGCTGGCCGAGGCGTGGCGGGATCTACGGAAAATCGTTCACAAACGGCCTAATTATGGACACTCGATCGCGGCGCAACCGGTGCTGCCGAGGCCGCCGTCCATTACCGCCGGCAACGGCTGCGGCTCTCGCGGCAGAGGCTATGCGAGACGGACATCTGCGGTGGCGAGCCCGAAAACTTTGCGGCCGGCCGACTTCGCGACGATGACGACGACAGCTGTCCTGGTGTCGGGATCGACCGACTTGATGCGACCGGTGAACTCCACGGTTCCCGCGGAGGCGGCTTCGATGACCGTGTAATTCGACAGCCGGACCCCGTACCTGATCAGCGCACCGGGGTCACCGAGCCATCCGGTGACGAATCCCGCCCCCAGACCCATGGTGAGCATGCCGTGGGCGATCACATCCGGAAGACCCGCGAGCGCGGCGACCCCCTCGTGCCAATGGATGGGGTTCACGTCCCCCGAGACCCCGGCGTAATTCACCAGATCACCGCGCGTCAGGGTCACAGACCGCGCGGGAAGCTCGTCACCGACGGCGATGTCCTCGAATCGCGGCATGGTGCGCGGGACACGCGTCCGGGAGATCGGCGAAAGACGTGCGACGGTCTCGGCGTCCGGATCCGGCACCATCAGCCCGTCCACGCCGGCGGATGCCGCCGCGGCCCGGGAGGTCGCGCGGAGTCCGCTCATGATGACGCGTTCGATCGTGGCGCTGATGTCGGCGTTGACGTCCTCGCTGGTAAGGCCGACGACGGTGGTGTGCATGATCTGCACGATGTCGCCGGTCCGGTCGGTGAACGTGTTGGTGATGGTGAGCAGGTCCCTGCCCGCGATACGGCGCACCGCGGACAGTTCGACGTCGCTGACAAGCCGGTCGCCGGTGAGCACCGGCTTGTACATCTCGAAGACCTGATCGGTCTGTACGACTACGTCATAGCCGGTGAGGACGGTTTCCAACAGCCTGCGGTTGGCCAACATCGCGGCAGTGGAGATGAACGTGGTCGGCGCGATCAGACCGGCGTATCCGAACTCACCGGCAGCGTCTTCGCTCCAGTGCGCCGGATGGAAGTCCTGCACCGCTCGCGCGTACTCGCGGATCTTCTCCCGCCCCACCTCGTAGTAGTCATCCGCGCGATAGCGATGCCCTACCAGCCCAGCCACATCCAACGACGCTTCCACCAAAGCCCCTCCTTCATCCAAATTCCTTCGACACTCGGAACCGACACCGGCAGTACCGTATGCGCGAGTGAAAGCTCACCTTCTCACAAGACGGCCCCGTAGCCTCGCCACCCTGACAGTTACGCAGAGTGTTCAATAATTGATGCACTTCTGGACAGATGATTGGGAAATCATCGCTGGTCAGCGATGATTTACGCAGGAAATTTGTCCAACAAGCACCTTTCAGTGGACACCGAGCGTTAGGCCGATTGTCCAGTGCGTGCAGAGCGTCCGCGCCCGAAATTCGGCTGATCCCACGGCTACCCGCCGTTGTCAGAGTCATTTGGCACTATCGCGGCCATGACCAGCACTCCGACCACTCCGCCGCGGCCGTTCGACGTCACCACCGTCTTTCCTCTGCTGGCTCCGCTGGCACGCACGGCGACCCGGTTGCACCCGCGCCCCGGGGCGCCGTCACCGCAGGACAGTTCCATCGGCGGACCGTTGCTCTGGCCCGCCGACGAGCCATGGCCGCACTGCGACGAACCTCATGTAGTGGACGGAATCAACCCGACCCTGACCCCAGCGGAGGTGAGGCTGGAACGACGGATCCGTGCCGCCTCGCGCGGCAGGAGCCTGACCCCGCGGGAACGAGAGACCCTCGAGCGAATCCGCCCGCCGCAGGAGTATCCGGTCACGTTGGCGGTCGCCCCCTATGAGGGTTCCATAGCGATGCTGCCGGTCGCGCAGCTCTACGCGCGCGACGTGCCCGATCTGCACACGCCTGAAGGCGCAGACCTGCTCCAGGTCTTGTGGTGCCCCTTCGACCACTCGACGGGCATGCCCAAGACCGCGCTGTTCTGGCGGTCGGCCGCCACCGTCACCGACATCCTCACTACGCCCCCCGAACCGCCCGCAGTGCAGTTCGACGGCTACCTGCCCGAGCCGTGCCTGCTCAACCCGGAGCAGGTCACCGAATACCCCGACCACAGGGAGCTGAGCAAGGAACTCCGGGAGCAGATCGGAGACTGGAGCGTGTGGCAGGCAGCCGAGATGGGCGTGGACAGCGCCTACGCGTCGTACCCGCCGGAGTTCTACGCCAACGAGTTGTCCGTCGCACCCGGCTGGAGAGTCGGCGGCTGGCCTGGCTGGGGAGCCGCCGACCCCAGCCCCCTACTCTGCCGTACCTGCAACAGCGATATGCGTGCCCTGCTGACCATCGCCACGTCCGAAGCCGGCAGCAGAGACAGCAGCTGGCTCCCACGCGAGGAATCGGCGCATGAACCATCCATCGGCTTCAGGCCCACTGCAGTCGAAATAGGTAGCGGCTACGACCAGCATCTCTACGTCTGTCAGACGGCGCCGGAGCACGCCCACACCGAGCTGATGGCCTAGCCGTTGGGTCGGGTCCGAGGAGCGAACAACGGACACATGCGTGTTCATGAATGCAGGTTGAGGCGAGCGCTGACATCCTCCGGCAGATAGTGCCCGACTGTCCATTAATCGATCGTTTCTTGAACAGTCGGGCCGAAACAGGCCCCGGCGGACGAACGCCCAGGTCGGCCGAAAACGGTGACTGTTCAAAAAACGCGTCGTAAAGTCCGGCTGTTCAAGAACGGCCGGTCACCCTTTTGCGTACGATTCGGGGTGACGGATACCGATGCGCTTGAACCGCTTTCCCTCGACGGCAATGCCCTGGATCCGATCGGCGGGGGAGGGGCGCTGATCGGGTACGCCCGGGTATCGACCCGGGACCAGAATCTGGATCGCCAGCCCCGGGCCCTCGAGGCGGCCGGGTGCAAGAAGGTGTTCGCCGACAAGAAGTCCGGCAAGGATGCCGAACGTGAACAGCTGGCGGCGTGCCTGGACTACATGCGCGCCGGCGACACCCTCGTCGTCGCCTCCCTCGACCGGCTCGGCCGCTCCTTGCAGGACCTGATCTCGATCGTGGCCGATCTACGGCGCCGCGGTATCGGGTTCCGATCGCTGCATGAAGCCCTCGACACCACCACCCCCGGCGGGCGCCTGGTGTTCCACGTCTTTGCCGCGCTGGCCGAATTCATCCGCGAGCTCATTGTCGACGGCACCCACGAGGGCCTGGCCGCGGCCCGGGCCCGTGGACAACGCCTCGGCAGGCCACCGGCCATGAGCGAGGAGCAGATCCGGCAGGCCCGCGCGCTGCTGACCCGGCCGGATGAGTCGGTGTCCTCGATCGCGCGGCTGCTGGGGGTCTCGCGGACCACGCTGTACAAGTACATGCCGGAACTTACGGCCAAGGAGTGATCTTCGGCCATGACAGGTCGCGAGCACAGGCAGGCCAGACGTCAGATCCGCCGGTACTCCAGGACTCATCATCGCGGCGGATCTGACGAAATCGAGACTTCTCAATAACTCGGTAAGTCGACAGATCGCACTTTACGACTTGTATCCATTTCTCGTCGTACGACCGTGGAACTGTGGGAAAGTGGTCCAACGTTACGAAATTCCAGGTGAGGCGCTCTACCTCCGGGTTAACCGAAACCGTTGTCTCCCTGGGGATATGATCGGTTGACGCGAGCCTCCCCGTTCAGTTAGCCTTCAGGCACGAGCCGCACACGTGTGCCCTCAGCTCAGCCCCAAACCAGCAGGTTGGGGCTTTTTTCGTATCCACGGCCTCCGGCGTTCCCCGCCGGAGGCCTTTGTCGTTTCAGGAGGTTCTAGAGTGCCATTCGATTTCGGGTCCGCCGCTACCGCTGGTGGCTGGGCAGCTTTCTGGCTCCAGCTGCCCGCAACCATCGTGGTGATCGCGGCGGTAGTCGTAGGGCTGGCAGCGATACTGAGGGCCCGGCCCGAGGATGTGCCCGCCGTCTTCCAAGCATTTGCCACCGCGTTCGGAAAGCGACCAACGTCGAAGCCTCGTCGGCTCCTGCCACGACACCGACGCTCCAACACTGTTCCCGCCAGCCCTTCCAGCCACACCAAGGAGTCCGCGTGACCCGCCGTCCACTGATCAACGACGACCGCGTTGCCCGAGACGTCGTCAATCGCGATTCGCGCCGTCGCGTCGACGAGCGGCTCACCACGACAACCCGCAGGGAAGCGGTGAGGAAAAACCTGCTCTGGTTACTGGAACGGATCGACGACGACCCCGACGGAGAGTCCATCGACAGAACCGTCCGCACCGTCCTCAGGCGATTCCTCTACGAACTGCACGACAGTGAGCTGCTCTCTCTTCTCGCAGAAAACCCCTCATCGCTCTCCGGACACTGCCGCGCATGCGGCAGAGAACTCAAACCGGCCAAGCGGGGCCGGCCTCCCGAACACTGCGGGTCTGCATGTCGACAGAAGAGCTACCGCCGCCGGATAAACCCCAACGCGAAGCTCTCACCCAGGACCGTATGGCTGGCCGAAATCCTGGAAGAAACGGTCGAGGAACTGGCGCACGCCGAATCGAAAGCGATCCAAAACCAGATCCTCCGATCCCAAATGGCAAAGATCGAATCGCGGCAGCGTCACCACCGCGGCAAACACGTGGCAGCGACCGTACCTCCGCAACAACCGCCGGAGCCCCCGCAGCCACGGCGGCGCACACCATGGTCGAACCCTCCAGCCAAGGCTCCCTTGGGAACCCCAAGACAACTCAAAGGCGTCACAGGCGACGTCCCCGAACCCATTGCCACTCCCACAGACAAGAGAGGGGCAAAGGGTTCGTTGACGTGCCAGGTTATCGGGTCTGCCCTGCGTAGGGTGAAGTGCGCGGAGCCAACCGCGATCATGCCGCTCCGGTGAGGCGATCGATCGGGTTGGTGGCGAAGCGTTCGGAGAGGGCGACGGTGCGTTCGAGATCGGCGAAAGCACCCCCGGGGTGGGAGTCGACTTCGTGCAGGAATCGGTGGCGCATGCGAGCGGCGAAATCGAGGCGCGGGAACGCGGTGAGGATCTCGGATAGATCCTCGGCTTCGATTTCGCCGTGGCCCAGGCCCGCGACATCGACAGCGGCACCGGCCTGGATCAGCCGGTAGACGGGTTCGTGTTCGGCGGGCAGGTTCGTGTGCCGGAGAATCGCCTGTTCCACGAGATGTATCCGGTTCAGATCCCACCCTCTGCCCACCAGGAAGCGACAGGCCAGTTCGGCGCCCACATCGGCGAACTGGGCCGGTCCACGGTGGCGCTCGGTCAGACCGAGGTCGTGGATCATCGCCGCGACGAAGGCGGCCTCGTGGTCGATATCGTTCGAGGTGACCAGGCAGCGGCCGAACAGGTAGGTGCGATAACTGTGGTTGAGCAGATCGGCCGGCGCGGCTTCGGCGGCGAGGTCGGCCGCGGCTCGGGCGGTGGGCGAATCAGGAAGTGCGGTGAGCATCGAGAGGTCCTTCGGCGGTAGGTGGTCGGCTGTCGATCTCGATCCTCGGTGCGATAGGCGAGCGGCAACAAGGACAGGGTTGTCCGGATTTCGGCCATGTCCTGATCTGCGATGGTCACGTCATTGCGGACACACACCCTGGGCGGGCACGATTACCGATATGTCCCGGCATCGTGTTGTGATCACCGCTTTCGACGGTGTCGAGTTACTTGACATCGCCGGCCCCGTCGAAGTCTTCGCGACGGCCGATCGCCTCCTCGGCCCATCGTCTCGCGGCTATCGGACCGTGATAGCGGGCGCGCGCCGGGGCCCGATCCGCTGCGCTGGCGGCACGTCTCTGGTCGCCGAGGTGTCCTGGGACGAGTTGGATGGGCAGATCGATACGGTTGTCGTGCCCGGTGGGCTCCTTATGGGCGACACCGGCCCCGCGGCCTTGGTCGACCCCGCGCTGGTCGACTGGATTTCCACTCTCGCCGATCGGCCCTCGCGGATCGCGTCGGTCTGTACCGGCGCCCATTCCCTCGCCGCGGCCGGATTGCTCACCGGCCGGCGCGCGACGACACACTGGGCGACCGCCGCGCAGTTGGCGGGTGCATTTCCCGATCTGCGGGTCGAGCCCGAGGCGATCTTCATCCAGGACGCACATATCTGGACGTCGGCGGGGGTTTCGGCCGGAATAGATCTCGCATTGGCTCTGATCGCCGCGGATCACACTGCGGAACTGGCGCGTCGCACGGCCCGATGGCTGGTCATGTATCTGCGTAGACCGGGGGGCCAGCACCAGTTCAGCGAACTGCTGGCGCGACCGACGAGTACCGACGCGCATATCGCACGCCTCCAGGAATGGATCGCAGCCAATCTATCGGAGAACCTCGCCAACGAGGCGCTTGCGGCCCGGGCAGGATTGAGCCCGCGCCACTTCTCCCGAGTCTTCCGCCGACAGGTAGGGATACCGCCCGCACGATATGTGGAATCAGCGCGGGCCGATGCCGCGGCACGGCTGCTGGTACACACGAACGACGGCCTCGGATCTATCGCCCGCAGTGTCGGTCTCGGCTCGGTATCGACCCTGCACCGCGTGTTCAAACAGCATTTCAGCACCTCTCCCGCCGCCTACCGGCACCGGTTCACCACGACCTGACAGCCGTCTGAACCGGTTTCCCGAAATATCGGCCATGCCTCCCACATTGTGGAACTCTGGCACAGGGATCGCCGTAGTATCCGTGGACAACGCCTCGGCAGGCCACCGGCCATGAGCGAGGAGCAGATCCGGCAGGCCCGCGCGCTGCTTACCCGGCCGGATGAGCGGCAAACGCCCAGTTCGATGCGTGGGAACGCACCCGCGACCCCCACGCCCCCGGACCGGTCCCCGGCTTCGGCGGCAAGTTCTCCGACGACCTCGCCGGCACCGAATACGACCCCGACGCCCCCGGCATCCCCGACCACATGCGCAAGGACCCCGGCCGGTAAGGACCGCACCCACATCCCGCTCGAGTCACTCCGCACCTGAAGGAAGCTCGGTCGGGCCTAGCCAGTCTGCTCGGCTGAGTAGATTCTCGGCCAGTCACGCTTCCACCGCCTCGCGTCGCTTGCGAACCGCTCAGAGCCCTGAACAGCGGAATGTAACTGATCGGCGCCTACGCCCGCAGCCAGGAAAAGTCGCAGGGTCAGCATCCAGCGCAGAGACGTCGTCAAGCTGGACATCTTCACAAGATCGTCAGGCGTGCGTGGCTCGTCCCCTGAAATTCCGTGGGCAAGAGAGACTCGCTGGTCGACTATCGCCGATTTCCATCTGTTCAGCTTGCCTATGCACGCAGGCACCGCCTCTGCCACCGGCTCGGCGAGTTGCTGGATCCTCTGGGGGTAGGATTTTTCCGCCCAGTAGGTGTCAAGGGCAGAGATGAGCGAGTCTCTGATGCGGGATGGCATCTCGGTCGCGGAGACCGCTGTCTTGGCGGATTCTATCTCGTCAGGTTCGAAGCGCATCTCATCGGGGTGAAGCAGCCGATGAAGTGCCTCGGCGGCCGTGGCAAGAGACAGGGGGCGCCGGATACCGAGAACGACCACGATCTGGGGCTGTTCGCGCTCGGTGACCGCGCCCCGGGCCCGCATCGCGGCAGTGTCGGCCTCTACCACCTCGCCTGGGAGGTCGGCACGCTCGGTGAACTCGCCGAAGTCGGGCGCCGGCTGCGATCCCGGGATGCGCTGGTCGGCGCGACCGACCATCTGATGTCCAAATCCTTCTACGCGAAGGACCCGGACGGAAACGAGTTCGAGGTGATGTGGCGGGTACCCCGCGCCGACTGGCCCGATACCGAGGATCTGCGGCCCCACCCGCTGGATCTCGACGGCGCGGTCGAACGCTGGGGCGCGGACCTGGCAACCGGCGCGGCGGCGGGTTCACCGACGTGATCGCGGCAGGGCGGCGCTGGTGAGCTGATCCGGCGCGGCCCGTCGGTGGTCACAGTCGAGTAGCCGATGCGGCGGCCGCACGGACAGCCCGGCCGATTCGGTACGCAGGGGGGGAGGGACGCACGCCGCCGGAGCCTTTCCCGTCGATCGTCCGGGCTCGGCCGGGGGTTCTGTTTCGTCACCCAGTGCTACGGCGGGTACTGCCGCCGGGCGGCCGCGACCCTACCCGGCGGCAGTGGCTGGACCGATCGAGATTTCGGCTCTACGCCGTGTGGCCGTAGGACTGCGCGGCGCCCTGCTGGTCGATACCGCTGGGTGCCTGCTGGTCGACGCCACTGGGTGCCTGCTGGTCGACGCCACTGGGTGCCTGCTGGTCGACGCCACTGGGTGCCTGCTGGTCGACGCCACTGGGTGCCTGCTGGTCGACGCCACTGGGTGCCTGCTGGTCGACGCCACTGGGTGCCTGCTGGTCGACGCCACTGGGTGCCTGTTGATCGACGCCACTGGGTGCCTGTTGATCGACGCCGCCGGGTGCCTCTTGGTCCGTCTCGCCCGGGAACTGCTGGTCGGTCTCGCCGGGTGCCTGCTGGTCGGTGGTGCCCGGCTGCTGTTGATCGTCGCCGGGTTGCTGCTCGCCCTCCTCGCCTTCCGGGAGTTGCAGGCCGAGGCCGGCCAGGAGGTCGACGAGACCCGGAATGCCCAGTATGTCGCCTCTGGTGTCCTGCTGGTCCACGGCGCCCTCGGCCGGTTGAGCGATGGCCGCCGGAGCCGCGAGTGCGACCGCGGCGGGAACAGCCAATGCGGCCAGCGTGGCGGCGGTGGTGGTGCGGATCGACATGTGTAACCCCTTCTCTCTCGGTGAACGGGTGGGAAGTGGTACGCGTGCGGATCGAGCACTCCGGACCCTACGGGCAGCCGCGAAGGGGTCCAAGCAGGCCGGTCGGGTCGGCGAGTGCGTTCGGCAGGCAGCTGATCGGCCGGTACTGCGTAACCCTCCGATACGTCCGCTGCGGTGCCGGACGACCACCACATGCCGGGCCCGGCCCGCACGAGATCGCCGCAGACCGGTACGAGTACCGGATAGACTGTGACCCGGGCGCAGTGGACAGCAACTTGGAAGTGGTATGACCGAGCATTGGCGAGCGCTACCTCCCTTGGTGGGCATCATCGCTCTGACCATCGGCATCGTCGAGGTATCGCGGAGCACGAAGAACACATTCGTGATACTGCTCGCGGTCGCGGCCGTGATCGCCCTGGTCACCGAGTTGTCCCGGCATATCCTGCATACGTACCGGAGGTCGCCCGAGCAGTAGTGGATTGCCCGTTCGCGAACGGCGCGTATGCCATTTCTCAACGGCGCTCGATACGTTTGCTTGGTCGCCCACCGACCCCTCCTCGCATAGGTAGGTTTCCCAAGACTTCGAGATCGATGGTCCCGACCGCCGTAGCGGGATGGCCGTGCAGAGCGTTTAACCCGAACAGGTGCACCTCGCCGGGTGCGGCGGTGGGCAGGTCATCGGTGGAGACCAGCGGCACGCCCGGCGGTGACGGGTGCGGGGCTCCCCGGGCCCGGCGCACGCGGCGAGCAGGATGAGACTCGGCTCGGCAGTGGCGAAGACGGTTTCCTGGCGCAAAACACTCATACCACCCCGAGCCTGGCACCCCCCCGGGCGAGTATCGGGCGACGAAGCGGTGACTCCGCTCCCGCCTGTCCTTTCGGGAGAACTTTCGCGACACCGATGAGCATTCGAGGCCCCGTCGGTAGTCACACGGGCGGCGGTCCGTACACCGAGATACCGGACCGCAGCCGGCTGCTGCCTGAGTGCTGACCTCGGGCGGCGGTGGCGCGCGGTGCGGAGCCGTACATGCGGCGGTATTCGCGGCTGAATTGGGAAGGGCTTTCATAGCCCACGCGGTGTGCGACGGCGGTGATGTCGTGCGGGTTCGAGAGCAGCAATAGCCGGGCTTGTTGCAGGCGTAGGTTCTTCTGGAACCGGATCGGGCTCTGCCCGGTCACGATCTGGAAGTTGCGGTAGAAGGCCGAGGGGCTCATGCCGGACATGCGGGCGAGGTCGGTGACGCGGAAGGGATCGGTGTAGTGCTCGCGAATCCAGCGGACCGCGCGGGCGATGTGGTGCAGACCGCTGTCGGCGAGCCCGAGTTGGCGGACTGGCTCGCCCTGGGGGCCGGTGAGCAGTCGCCACAGGATCTCACGTTTGATCATCGGTGCCAGGATCGCCTGGTCGCGGGGGTGGTCGAGTAGTCGGAGCAGGCGGACGGCGGCATCGAGCAGTTCGTCTGTCAGAGCTGCGACCGTGATGGCGGGCGCGGGTTTGTGTTGCGGTCGGGGGAGGTCGCCGGCGGCGTCGATGAGCAGCTCGGCGATGGCCGACGGATCGAGCACTAGCGCGAACCCGAGCGCGGGCGCCGCCGCGCTCGCGCCGAGAAAAGAGCCGGTGACCGGCAGATCGATCGAGGTTAGCAGGTAGTCGCCCGGCCGGTATTCGTGCACCCGGTCGCCTGCGGCGAGACGTTTGGCGCCTTGTGCCAGAACCGCCAGCACGGTGCCCGACATCTCCATATCGGGTGGCCCCGACGCTTCGACCCTCGCTATGTGGAGGCCGTCGATAGCGGTCCGCTGCTCCGGGCCCGCATGCCTGGTGAGCAAGGTGCGGAGTTCGTCGAGGCTCATATGCCGAGTACAACACGCTGTGCAACCGAAAGTGCTCGGATTAGGAGTATCAGGCAAGTACCAGAGAGCTTTTTTCTACTATTTGTGCAGCTAGAACAGCAATGATGAATACATCAAAAGAGCTGATCGAGTAATCGATCGGGAGTATCACGATAGTTGTCGAGGAGTCGAACATGACTGTGGGCTACGGATTCAACACCGTCCTGACCGCCGAACCGGGCAAGGCCGACCAACTGGTCGATTTGCTGCTGAGCGGCATGGACGACGGCAACCCCGCGTCGAGTGAGCATTGCCTGGTCTATCTGGTCTGCCGATCCGCGTCGGATCCCGAGGTCGTCCACGTCACCGAAGGGTGGACAACCGAGACAGATCATCACCAGCTGTTCGCCGGTGCTGCCGCGCAAGCGATCATCGCGGAAATCGAACAGCTCGTGGTCGCTGTAAGCCCTTACACCGACTATGTCCCGGTCGGTGGCAAAGCCGCCTTCTGATATCTGAATCCCGCTACACACAGGAGAAACAGCCATGTCGCCCCTCGCCCGTCCCGCCCTCGATCCCGAACTCGGCGCGCTGCTCGCCGATTTTCCGCTCGTCTCGCGGATCACGCCGGAGCTACTCCCGCAGCTCCGCCGGGTCTCGGCGCCACCGTTGGCGGAAGTGCTCGTGGGACTCTCGGTCGAGCAGCGGGAAGTCACCGTGCCCGCCGACGACACCGGCATCCCGATGACAATCTTGCGGCGGACCGGAACTGCCGCCGCGGCACCCTGTGTCTATTGGATGCACGGGGGCGGCATGATCATGGGCGACCGATTCTCCCAGTTGGATATTCCGCTGGAATGGCTCGACGCGACAGGCGCGGTCGTGGTCACCGTCGACTACCGCCTCGCCCCCGAAAACGGCGGCACCACCCCGGTCCAGGACTGCTACCGCGGCCTCTGCTGGATCGCCGATCACGCCGACGAACTCGGCATCGATAGCGACCGGATCGTGGTCGCGGGCACCAGCGCGGGAGGCGGTCTCGCCGCCGGAGTCGCCCTGATGGCCCGTGACCTCGGTGGTCCCGCGATCGCCGCGCAAATATTGAGCTGTCCGATGCTCGACCACCGCAACACCAGCATCTCCAGCCGTCAATACTCGAACCAGCCCACTGTCTGGACCGGTGAAACCAACGAATTCGCCTGGAACGCCGTACTGGCGGGCCTGCCCGACGACCGCATTCCTGCCTATATCTCGCCGAGCCGTGCCGACGACCTGTCCGGCCTCCCACCCGCCTACATCGACGCCGGCTCCGCGGAAGTCTTCCGAGACGAGGACGTCGATTACGCCACCCGTATCTGGGCAGCCGGAGGCCACGCCGAACTCCACCTGTGGGCAGGCGGGTTCCACGGCTTCGATGCGCTTTTCCCGCAGGCATGCTTGTCGGCTGCCGCCCGGCAGGCACGGACCGAATGGCTCACTCGGATCCTGTCCTCGTTCGATACGGCTGCGTAGCCGGTGCGGGTTCGAGGACGGTTCTCGATGTGAGGACCGGCACGCACTCCTCCGCAGCCGCGTTCCGGTTGCGCGGCCGGAGCGGTTGTGGCTCGATGAGCTGGCGCTGTCGATCGATTGCGCGCGGTTTGCCGTCCGGCGCCCGTTCGAGCGGGTAGCCGGACACCAAGGAGTTCGACCATGACAATCGGATATGTCTGGAACACGGTCTACGGATGGGCCGACACCGGTTCGGGGAGTCTGTTTCCCGCCGATGCGACCACCGGGCTCCAGCCGATAGGTCACCATGTCGCCCACCCCGATACCAAACGCCGGTTCCACGAACTGGTCGCGGTTTCCGGGGTGCTCGACCGGCTGCAACCGGTGCGGGCGGTCCCGGCCACCGAGGCGGATATCCTCCGCGTCCATACCGCCGAGCATCTGGCCCGGATCAAAGCGGAGAGTCTCCAGCCGAAGGGCGGTGACGCCGGTGACGGTTGCTCGCCGTTCGGGCGCGGGGGTTACGAGATCGCGGCGCTGTCCGCCGGCGGTGCGATCCAGCTCGTGGATCAGGTGGTCTCCCGGACCATCGATACCGGTTACGCGCTGGTCAATCCGCCGGGGCATCACGCGTACCGGGCCGGTGGGATGGGGTTCTGCATTTTCAACAATGTTTCCGTAGCCGCCGCTTACGCCAAGGATGTCCTCGGGTTGGCGCGGGTGGCGGTGGTGGACTGGGATGTCCACCACGGCAACGGCACCCAGGAGATCTGGTACAGCGACCCGTCGGTACTCACCGTTTCGCTGCACCAGCATCTGTGTTTCCCGCCGAACTCCGGCTATCTGGAGGAGCGGGGCGCGGGTGCGGGCGAGGGCTTCTCGATCAATATCCCGCTGCCGCCGGCCAGTGGTGATGCCGCCTATGTGCACGCCATGGACGAGGTCGTGCTGCCGGCGCTCCGCGAGTTCCGTCCCGAGCTGATCCTGGTGGCCTCCGGTTTCGACGCGAGCATCATGGATCCGCTGGCCCGCCAGATGGTCACCAGTGCCGGATTCGCCCGGCTCACCCGGCGTGTGCTCGATGTGGCGGCCGAACTCTGCGAGGGCCGGATCGCATTCATCCAGGAGGGTGGTTACAGCCCACACTATGTGCCGTTCTGCGGGCTGGCGGTGCTGCGCGAACTGCTCGGCGACCCCTACGAGCCGGACCCGTACAGCCCGATCGTCTCCACCCAGGGTGGAGACGTGCTGCTGGAGCACGAGGCCGCGGCGATCCGGGCGGCCGTACCCGGCTCGTTCCGACCCCCGGCCGAGGCCCGGTGATCGGGGGCCGGCGGACTTCGTGCCGCCGGCCCGAAAACCGTTGCCGGACCGTGAACTACCGTGCCTCGCGATCCTCGGCGGGTGATGTGAACTTCCACTACTGTGTGCTCGCAGCAATCGAAAACCGTTCCCTTTTCGGGAAACTCAGCAAGGAGTGGGTTGATGACGTCCGTCCGGAAGGCTATGGAGGACTACTACGAGCACATCGATGCCGGTCGGTTGGCCGACGCCGTGGCGTTGATGACCGACGATGTGAAACTGACCTTCGCCAATGCCGAACCCGTGACCGGCCGGGAGGCGGCAGCCGCCTCCGTCCAATACGTACTCGACCAGACCACCAAGATCAGGCATACCATTTTCCACTGGATGGAGCCGCAGACCGCGGCGGACGGTACGGCCGAGGTCACCTTCGAGATCCGGATCCACTACTGGCTGAAGAACGGTACGGAGCTCGATATCCCCGGTGCGGTGTACGCGAGTTTCGACGCGGACACCCAGTGCACCGAGCAGCGGCTCTACGGCGACCTCACCCAGGTGTTCGTCTGAGCCCGCCGCATACGGTGCGCTGATACGTCGATGGCTCGGACCCGGCCGGTCCGAGCCATCGCCATATCAGCGCAGATTCGTTTCCGGACTCCGTCTTTCCGGCTCGGTGGGCTGCCACGTAGTGGATGGGCCCCCTCGCGCCGGGCAGCCCATTGCCCGCCGGTGCGCCGGGGCGTCCGCCCGACCCGGGTGGTTGCCGTCGAGACCGCGGCCGGGGCTCGTGATCGGCCCGGGCCGCGTGCCGCAAGAGGAGTGCGCAGCCGCTGGGTCAACCGGGTCGGGTAGTCGCGGTGGGGTGGGGTGGCACCGATATCTCCCGGTGCGGGTTCCGGCGTGATATCCGACCCAGACACCCGCGGCTTCCTGAGCCCGGCGATGCCGGCTTCTCGCGTCGGCCCCGTGCGTTCGGCGGTTTCGACACCGGGCGGCAGGGCCCGTCGCGGATCACTCGTCGGGGCCCCGGTGGCGGTCGCAGCGTGTCTCTATCGGTTGCCGAAGAATTGCAGACTTTCTGTAAATCAAATTTAGAGGAATTCGTTGCGGGAAAACTGGTCGCTTGCTATGTTGCCTGGGTCACTGCCAGACACCGCGGCCGTGATCGTCCTTCCGGGCTGCAAGCCCGTATCCGCGAGGACGTCTCACCTTCTCGAGGAGTTCACTATGGGTTCGTTGAGCGATCTGCTCATGGCGTTGATTCCGGCACTCGGTTCGGCTGTCGCAGGTGACGGCCTCCTCGATGTTTTCATCGGTTCCCTACAGGGAAGTGTCGCCGCCTGATTCGGCGAACGATACACCCAATTTCACCGAAATTCCGATCGGAATTCCGTTAATTCAGCACTGCAAGGAGCACGACATGGGGTCTCTCTTCGAAATTCTGGGCATGGGCACTGCCAGCGCCGGAGGTATCGGCACGAGTATCGTCAACGCGCTGATCACCCTGAGCGGGGGCACGCCCGCCCCCGGCAAATAGATCGCCGGTCGGAATAGGGGGTCCACCCGGTCACCACGGGTGGACCCCGTGCTCGAAAGCCATGTATACGAATTGATGATTCCACGAAGCAGGACGTCGCCGGTATATCTGCTGGCGATACTGTTCGTTCTCGCCCTCGGCGTGGCACCGCGCGCCGCCGCCGCCCCGGGAGCGGATATCGTCTCGCTCGCGCCCGGCGCCGGACGATGGGTCGAGGTCACGGTGTACTCACCGGCCATGCAGCGCGATATCCCGCTGCAGGTCCTGCGCCCGGCCGATACCGGAACCCCCGCGCCGACCCTTTACCTGCTCAACGGTGCGGGCGGCGGCGAAGACGCCGCGACCTGGTCCGCGCAGACCGACGTGTCCGAATTCTTCGCCGGCGAACACGTCAATGTGGTGATCCCCAAGGAGGGGGCCTTCAGTTACTACACCGACTGGCAGCAGGCGGACTCCGGCCTGGCCGCGAAACTGGGCAACAACGGCCGGAACATGTGGGCGACCTTCCTCACCGAAGAACTACCGCCCGTACTCGATTCCGCCTTCGGCACCACGGGCCGCAACGCGATCGCGGGGATCTCGATGGCCGCGACCTCGGTACTCGACCTCACCATCCGCGCGCCCCACCTCTACAGTGCGGCGGCGGCGTACAGCGGATGTGCGATGACCAGCGATCTTCTGGGGCAGGCGTTCGTCACACTCGTGGTGAGCCTGGGCGGCGGCGATGCCGAGAACATGTGGGGCCCGACCGACGGTCCGGGGTGGCGGGAACACGACCCCTACCTGCAGGCCCACCGGCTTCCCGATATCCCGATGTACATCACCAGCGGTACCGGGCTGGCCGGACGATACGACAGCGCCGATGATCCACGGCTCGACGGTAATCAGCGGATGCTGTGGAACCAGCTGCTCGTCGGCGGCGGCATCGAGGCCGCGGCCGACTACTGCACCCGGGCGCTCCAGCGTCGCACCCAGGAGCTCGGCCGAACCGATATCGTCTACGACCTCCGTCCTTCCGGCACCCATTCGTGGGGGTACTGGCAGGACGATCTGCACCGCTCCTGGCCACTACTGGCCGGTGCGCTGACCTCCTGAACCCACCTGCGGTCGCACCGGGCCCCCGCCGTATCCGGCGGGGGCCCGCGGCGCGTCAGTCGAGGGCTTCCACCAGCTCGCGGAACGATTCCCGCAGCAGCTCCCGGTAGCGGCCGGGGTCCGGCATCATCGCCTTGTCGACGCTGATGGTGAGCACGATCTCCTCGCCCTGGGCCGAGATCAGGTGCCGCAGACCGTCACCGTCCATCGGTGGCAGGACACCGAACGCCCGCAGCATCGGCGCGCCGCGGAAGGTCAGCCCGGCACCCGGCGGCGGAACATTGCTGATCGTGGTGTTGTGCAGCGGAACCGAGGACAGATCGGCGAACGAGCGATGTGCCCGGGCCCGGCCCGCCGCCCGCAACAACCACGCCGGGGCGGTCTCGACCCGCGCCGCGTGCCGGAGTACCGCCGGATCGCTGTGCCGGCGCCGTTCCCGGCGTACCGACTCCCGGATCGCCGCCAAACGTGCACGTGGCTCGCGTCGGCCGGTGTGTAGATCGACCGTCATCTGGCACAGCTGGTTTGCCGAATCCCAGTGCGCGATACCGCGCATAGACATCGGAACCATCGCGGCGAGTCCCTCCGGCGGCGTCTCACCCTTCTCGTCGAGGTAGGCGGCGAGCGCACCGGACACCACGGTCAGCATGACATCGTTGACCGTGACGCGTTCGGCGGACCGGTCGCGCAATGCCGTCACCTCGGTCAACGGCAGGAACACCTGCTCGATGAGTACGGTCGGGCCGATCGCGCGGTTGAAGCGGGTCGCGGGGCGTACGGGCGCCGGTTCGTGCAGCAACCCGGCCTCGATCCGGGCCCGCGCCGCGGTATTCGCCGCCCGGGTACGCGACAGTCCCATCGCGAAACGGCCCATACGGTAGGGAAACAGCGCGGCGGCACGTAAGGTCGCCGCCGGTTTCGACCACCGGTTCGTCGTAGGTGCGGCCGGTGCCTCCCGACCGCCGAAGAGTTCCAGTTCGAGTTCCCTGGTCGCCACACCGTCGCAGGCGCTGTGGTGAAATCTCAGTACGACGACCGTGGCCTCCCCCGGGATCTCCGGTACGGCGCGGACTCGGTCGAACACCTGGATCTGCCACGGCGGCCGCGTGAGATCCAAACGCGCCGTGGTCATTTCCGCGAGCCGGGCCCGCACGGTGTCCCAGTCGGCGCCTGACGGTCCGACCCCCACGTGTTCGTCGATATCGAGCGCCGGCTCGGGCACCCAGTACGGCAGGTCCAGGTCCATCGGGACACGCTGCAATCGCCGTTGGAACAGGGGTGCGAAACCCAGCCGCGCCCGTGCCCAATCCCGCAGCGCGGCGGCATCTATCGGTTCGGTTCCGGTGGCGTCGAAAATATAGACCGCGACGATATTGGACGGATGCCGCTCGCTTTCGTCGTAGACGAACACCGCGTCGCGGGCCGCCAACTGCTCTTTCGCCACAATGCCTTTGGCCTTTCTCGTGGCGAGAACTTCACTGTTCCCGTACATCACCATGTTCCCTGCCGAGCGGTACCGATATGAAGAATTGCCTGGTCGTGCCAGGCGCTCGGTCGATCCTAACGTTCCGGCGCGCGGCATCCAGGGGAATCGGGTTGTCAGGAACGTCGAAATTTCAGAACTCGGTGAATTGGTGTCGATGCGCGGGCGCGTGCCGCACCCGGAATTCTTCGCTGTCTCGGACGGCCTGCCGGATAGTGCATTCCGGTCGGTTTTCGAAATGCGGTCCTTCTTTTCGGTCCCGGCGGCATGGTCTCGTGCGCCGCCGGTGCGAGGCCGGTCGGCGCCGCGCGTTGGGTTGACGCTCCGATGGCGGACGGTGAACCTCGCATAATAGCGGAAAAGAATTACTTCGATCGGGTCGCTGGATATTCGCCCGACTAGGCGTTGGGTCGGGAAGGCCGCTGCGTCGCAGTCCGGTTCCGGCCGGAGGTACCGAATGTGCCCTGCCCGGCCGGGCGAGCGGGGGCCGACTCGGACAACCGTGCCGGGGCGTTACCGCGCGTGCGCCGAGTGGTCCGTCCCGGCCCCAGTGGCACGGCGGGTCGGAATGCCGATGGCCCGGAACAGGCCCGCGAAATCGGCGACCTGCGCACCGGCATCGGGTGCAGCAGGTAGAGCAAGAGCATTGCTTTCAGCAGCAGGTTGTAGCAGCGGGAGATGGATTCGCGCTTGTGCCCGCGCACCACCTGGGCCCCGGAGCCCGGCCGGGTGCCGATCGCCAGATCCGAATGACCGGAGACCGGCGGTGCGACCAGCGGCAGCAGCGCGTTCAGGGCGGTGGAGAGGTCGACATCCATATGCGTCGGTGGGCCGGGGCGTGGCTCCAGCCGACCTGGGAGGTAGCTGTGTACCTTGCCCCGCCGGGCCCACCAGTCCGGTGTCACTGCTGGAACGTCGTTGTTCCGGTCTCCACTCCGTTGTGGAAATGTTCGTGACGCTTCGAGTATGGACCCGCCCACCGACAGGTCGCCGACCCGGCCGAAGTCAGCTCAGCCGCCACAGCGGGGAGACCGGGCCGTGGCCTTTGCCCAGGTCGTAGGCGGCTTCCAGACTGCGCCTAGTCCATTCCTTGGCGAATTCGAAGGCATCGGGAACTGAATAGCCGTGGGCCAGCGCGCAGGCCAGGGCCGCAGCCAGGGTGTCGCCGCCGCCGTGATCGTTGCCGGTCTCGATACGCGGGGCGGAGAACTCCAGGAACCGGTTGCCGTCGAACAGCAGATCGGTGCTCAGCGCCGAGGTCCGCAGGTGGCCGCCCTTCACCACGACCCAGCGTGGTCCGAGTCCGTGCAGTGCCTCGGCCGCGATGCGCGCGGACGCCGCGTCGGTGACCTCGACCCCGGTCAGCAACCGCACCTCGTCCAGGTTCGGGGTGACAATGGTGGCCAGCGGGAACAGCGTGTACCGCACGGCGTCGAGTGCTTCGGTGTGCAGCAGCGGGTCGCCGTGCATAGAGGCCGCGACGGGGTCGACCACCAGCGGCACCGCGGCATCGTGCCCGATGCCGACCTCCCGGCAGACGGCGGCCACGGCCTCGATGATGTCGCCGGAGGCGAGCATGCCGGTCTTCGCGGCGCCGATACCGATATCTCCGGCTACCGAGCGCACCTGGTCCGCGACCACCTGCGGGGGAATCTCGTGGAATCCGCTCACGCCCACCGTGTTCTGCACGGTCACCGCGGCCACCGCCACCAGTGCGTGCACCCCGCACAGGGCCATGGTCCTGGTATCGGCCTGGATTCCGGCCCCGCCGCCCGAATCGGTACCGGCGATGGTGAGCACCCGGACCGGGGTCTGTCCCGGGGGCGTCAACGGCAACAATCTCACCCGGTCACCCTACGTGGGCGGGGTTCGCGGCCGAGTGGGTGTCTCGAGTCGGCGAGCGTCAGACCCAGGCTTTGATCGGTTCGGTGTCCAGGGACAGGCCGACGGGGTCGGGCAGTTCGACGCTGTCACCGATCGAGACGGTCACCCGGCGCTGGTAGCGCGCGCCCGAGGGCTGGCTGAATACCGTGATCTCGCCGAATTCGCGGTCGATCAGAAGGTAGACCGGAATCCCGGTGGCCGCGTAGGCGATCGGCTTCTCACGGCGGTCCCGCTGTTCGGTGTCGCTGTCGCGGGAAGTCACTTCCACCACCATGAGGACGGGGTCCGGGTCGGCCCATTCCCCCTGCCCGACGAATGCGTCGGCATCCGCCAGCGTGCCGTCGGGACGTGCCCGCCCCTTGCGATAGGCGTCGACCTTCAGCCCCTGTTCGACGCTCAGGAACAGTTCCGGTCGGGCCAGGATGAACATGCGGATCAGCCACTGCAGAATCCGCCCGTGGTCCCCGTCGGCCACACCCTTCGCCCCCAACCGCCCCTCGATGAACTCCAGCCGTATACCTTCGGACACCCGACCGGCCAGCCGGGCGAGTTCCTCGAACTCCTCGGTCGTCATGATCTCCTCATGAACGGCGGTCATGAGAAAACGATACCTGCCTCGGGATACCGGTATCGAACATTCCGATGACGCTGTCGTCCATGCGCCGGTGTGGACCCGGCAGGTCAGCGGATGGTGTGGTCGATGAGCCGGCGGGCCGCCCGGTCGGTGCGTTCGATATCGCCGGTGATGAGCCGGTCCTGCAGGATGCCGCGCAACCCGGAGACCAGTACGGTGGCCACTACTTCGGGTTCGTCGTCCGGGTTCAGTGCGCGCAGGCTCGCGGTGAGGGCGGTGACGAACGCCGCGGTGGCCTGGTCCGCGTAGCCCGCGTAGGGGCCGTGGGGTGCGCAGGCCGCGCCGAGGACCTGGAGCATCACCCGCACGCTGATCGATCCCGAGCCGGTGGTGTTCGAACGCCAGAAATCCCACAGCCGTTCTCGCAGCGCGGCGGCGTCGTGTACTTCGGCGAAGACCGCGGTGAGATCCGGGCGATGGGTCGCCAGGGCCTGGACCAGCAGTTCTTCTTTGGTGCCGAAGTAGTAGATCAGCATCCGGGAACTGGTGCCCAGGGCGGCGGCCAGGGGGCGCAGCGAGAGGTCCGCGAGGCCGCGTTCGGCGATGTAGTGCACCACGGAGTCGAGCATCTCGGCGCGTTTGGCATGGTCGAGTGGGCGGGCCATGGGTTGACTGTAGCGAACGCTACAGGTATTCATGACCCCGTGACTGTACCGATCGCTTCAGAAACTTCGGCGGCGGCGCAGGTGGTCGTCACCGGGTACGCGGGCGCCACCTCTATCGCCGGCGATATGGACGAGACCTGGTCGGGGCTGCTGGGCGGCCGGACCGGTATCACCACCCTCGACGACGACTTCGTCGCCGAATACGACCTGCCCGTACGCATCGGCGGCAAGCTCGCCACGCATCCGGGTGCGCAGCTCACCCGGGTCGAACAGCGCAGGCACTCCTACGTCGAACAGCTCGCCCTGGTCCTCGGACGGCAGGTCTGGGGCGCGGCGGGCCGTCCGGAGGTGGAGGGAGAGCGGCTCGCGGTGAGTATCGGCACCGGCCTGGGCGGCGGCGACGCGCTCATCGACGCGGTCGACGCGATGCGCGCCGGCGGCTACCGCAAGGTCTCACCCATGTCGGTGCCCATGGTCATGCCCAATGGTCCGGCGGCGGCCGTCAGCCTGGAAATCGGCGCGAAAGCAGGGGTTTTCGCGCCGGTTTCGGCGTGCTCGTCCGGCACCGAGGCCGTCGCGCAGGCCTGGCGGCTGATCGCCACCGGCGAAGCGGATGTGGTGGTGGCCGGTGGCGTGGAGGGGCATATCCACGCTGTGCCGATCGCGAGTTTCGCCATGATGCGGGCGATGAGCACCCGCAACGACGATCCCGCCGCCGCCTCACGGCCGTTCGACCGGGATCGGGACGGGTTCGTCTTCGGCGAAGCGGGTGCGCTACTGGTCCTGGAATCGGAGCGGCACGCCCGCGCCCGCGGTGCCCGCATCCACGCCCGGGTGCTCGGCGCCGGAATAACCTCCGACGCCTATCACATCGTCGCTTCGGATCCGGCGGGTGAGGGCGCGGCCCGTGCCATGCGCAAGGCGATCGCCGCCGCGGGACTGGCGCCCGCCGATATCGGGCATGTCAACGCCCACGCCACTTCGACCTCCATCGGTGACGCCTCGGAGGCGGCCGCGATCGAAGCGGTCACCCCCGACGCCTCGGTGTATGCGCCCAAATCCGCGCTCGGGCATTCCATCGGCGCGGTCGGCGCCCTGGAAACCGTCCTCACCACGCTCACCCTGCGGGAACAGGTCGTACCACCCACCCTCAACCTGGAGAATCCGGATGCGGACCTGGATATCGTGCACGGCCGCGCCCGGCCGCAGCGGATCGAGTACGCGCTGACGAATTCGTTCGGCTTCGGCGGCCACAATGTGACGCTGGCACTGGGACGCGCCTGAGTGACGACCGCGGAAGCGCGGAACAGTCCGAGCGCCACAGCGTCCGGGGCCGGACGCGTTCCGCTGCGTCCGGCCCGGACTCGTCACCGCGGCAGGCCGGCCCGGAGGCGGGTGACGGCCGAACCGGCACCGGCCGCCACCGGATGCGGGGACGGCCGTCCTGGGATCAGCCCGGAACCTTGTCCAGGAAGCCCAGCACCGTGTGGATCCGGCCCTGCTCATCGGTGACCAGGACGTCGAAACCGATGATCACGGGCTCGGCGCCCGCGGGGCCCAGGCCCCACTGGAACCGGACCTGACGGTGGTGGGCATCCGGTTCCCCGACCGGGGTGAAGACGAACCCGGGGAACTGCTCGTGCACCGCGCCGATGGTCGCGCCGATCGCGTCGAGGCCGGCCGCCTCGGCCAGCGGATCGATGTAGGAGGCTTCCGGGGCCCAGTGCGTGTTCAGCAGTTCTTTCCGGGCGGCCGCGTCGGTGGTGTTCCAGGTCTGCAGGTAGGCGGTGACGGTGTCTTTCATCGGAGTTCCTTCCGGGGTTGTGTGAATTAGGTGCCATCAGCATCGCGGGGACCGGCCGCCCCGGCGATTACGTCGGAGGTAATGGGATCGCTTACTGATCCGGCTACGATTCCGGATGTGGTGATCATGGATACCGACCCCTCGGTCGGCGGCCTGCTGCGGTCCTGGCGGGAGCGGCGCCGGTTGAGTCAGTTGCAGCTCGCGTCGCAGGCGGAGGTGTCCACCCGGCACCTCAGTTTTGTCGAGACCGGCCGTTCCCGGCCCACGCGCGAAATGGTCGAACGGCTGGCCGGGCACCTGGACGTCCCACTGCGCGAGCGCAACGAACTGCTCCTCGCGGCCGGGTACGCGCCGAGCTACGGCCAGCGGGAGGTGGACGCACCGGAACTGCGGTCGGTGATGGACGCCTTCCGGGTCCTGCTCGACGCGCATCTCCCGCATCCGGCTCTGGTACTGGACCGGTGCTGGGATGTGGTCGACCGCAATACCGCCACCGACGCGCTACTCGACGGTTGTGCTCCCGAACTACTGGAACCGCCCGTCAATGCCATCCGTATCTCCCTGCACCCCGGCGGCCTGGCGCCCCGGATCCGCAATCTCGGACAGTGGCGCAACCATCTGCTCGGCCAGGTGCGCGGGCGATTGGAAGCCACCGGCGACAGCCGGCTGAAAGCACTGCTCGACGAGGTATCCGCCTACCCGTGCCCCGACGGCGGCACCCGGGCCCGCACCGATGTGGTGGTGCCGCTGCAGTTGCGGGTGGGCGACGCGGAGCTCTCCTTCTTCAGCATCACCGCCTCGGCCCTCTCGGCCACCGACGTCACCATCGACGAACTCCATATCGAAGCCTTCTACCCGGCCGACGAAGCGACGGCCCGACTGTTCCGCGGATAAGCCGTCACCCGGAGCTGTAGACGCTCGCTTATGCGAACGAGCTTCAGAGCCATGGTTCGTCTCGCCCCTGATTGCTGTACTGGATCCAGGCAATGGTTTCGAGTCAGGAGCAATCATGCGAATCGCGGTTTTCGGAGCGACCGGTACGGTCGGACAGCACATCGTCGAGCAGGCGCTGGCGCGCGGGTACGAGGTCACCGCGCTCACCCGCGACGCCGGCCGGATCACCCGCACCCACGAGAACCTGCGCATCGTGGAAGGTGATGTACTCGACCCGGGTGTGGTCGAACGGACCGTCTACGGCCAGGACGCGGTACTGGTGGCACTGGGCAACGGCCGCAAGGGCGTGGTGCGGGCGGAGGGCACCCGCACGATCATCGAGGCGATGAACCGCACCGGCGTGAAACGGCTCATCTGCCAGTCCACGCTGGGAGCCGGTGACAGTCGCGCCAATCTGAACTTTCTCTGGAAATACATTATGTTCGGCCTGCTGCTGCGCCCGGCCTACGCCGACCACCAGCAGCAGGAGTCCTATGTCCGGGCCGGCGACCTGGAGTGGACCATCGTGCGGCCCAGCGCTTTCACCGACGGCCCCCGCACCGGCACCTACCGGCGTGGTTTCGGTACCGGAGAGAAAGGTCTGAGCCTGAAGATCGCCCGCGCCGATATCGCGGAGTTCCTGCTCGACCAGATCACCGACCGCACCTATCTGCACCGGGCGGCCGGGATCTCCAACTGAACAGCTGCGGGAGTGTCCGCGGGGCCGGCGGGGATGCCTCTGGTGCCTGGCGGGGAATCTCGCGACGAGCGAGACAGCGCAGGGCGCCTCGGGCCTATGCGGCCCAGTACTCGAGCCGCCTTCCGCGCATTATGCGCAGCGGTCGCCGTCTCGCTGAAAGTGGTTGTCGACCTGCTTATATACCGAGTGCGGGCGCACCGACACCGGGGGTGCGCCCGCTTCGGTCAGGGCACCACCGGCAGGTACACCCGTTTACCGGCCTCGGTGAACTCCGCCGACTTCTCCGCCATCCCGGCCTCGATCGCGGCGATATCGGTCAGATTGTGCTGCTCCGCGTATTCGCGTACATCCGCGGAGATGCGCATGGAGCAGAATTTCGGACCACACATCGAACAGAAATGCGCCGTCTTCGCCGGTTCCGCCGGCATCGTCTCGTCGTGATATTCGCGCGCGGTATCGGGGTCCAGTGACAGCGCGAACTGGTCGCGCCAGCGGAATTCGAACCGGGCCTTGGACAACTCGTCGTCCCGGAGCCGGGCGTGTGGATGGCCCTTGGCCAGATCGGCAGCGTGCGCGGCGATCTTGTAGGTGATCACCCCGGTCTTCACATCGTCACGGTCGGGCAGGCCGAGATGTTCCTTCGGCGTGACGTAGCACAGCATCGCGGTCCCGGCCTGTGCGATGATCGCGGCGCCGATGGCCGAGGTGATGTGGTCGTAGGCGGGCGCGATATCGGTGGCCAGCGGACCGAGCGTGTAGAAGGGGGCTTCTTCGCACAGTTCTTCTTCGAGCCGTACGTTCTCCACGATCTTGTGCATCGGCACGTGGCCGGGGCCCTCGATCATCACCTGGACACCGTGCGATTTCGCGATCTTGGTCAATTCGCCGAGCGTACGGAGTTCGGCGAACTGGGCCTCGTCGTTCGCGTCTGCGATCGAACCGGGCCGCAGCCCGTCACCCAGAGAGAAGGTGACATCGTAGTGCGCCAGGATCTCGCACAACTCCTCGAAATGGGTGTACAGGAATGATTCCCGATGGTGGGCCAGACACCACGCGGCCATGATCGAACCGCCGCGCGAGACGATTCCGGTGACCCGCTTCGCGGTCAGCGGTACGTAGCGCAGCAGCACACCGGCGTGCACGGTCATATAGTCCACACCCTGCTCGCACTGCTCGACCACCGTGTCGCGGTAGATCTCCCAGGTGAGCGCGGTCGGATCACCGCCGACCTTCTCCAGGGCCTGATAGATCGGCACCGTGCCCACCGGGACCGGCGAGTTGCGCAGGATCCACTCGCGCGTCTCGTGGATGTTCTTACCGGTGGACAGATCCATGATGGTGTCCGCGCCCCAGCGGGTGGCCCACACCATCTTCTCGACCTCCTCGGCGATCGAGGACGAGACGGCCGAATTGCCGATATTGGCGTTGATCTTCACCAGGAACTTCTTGCCGATGACGGTCGGCTCCAGCTCCGGGTGCCGATGGTTGGCCGGGATCACCGCGCGGCCGGCGGCGACCTCCGCGCGCACCAGCTCCGCCGGCACGCTCTCCCGGGCGGCGACGAAGCGCATCTCCGGGGTCACGATCCCGGCCCGGGCCCAGGCGAGCTGGGTGCGCGGGCCGGGCACATCCGGCTTTTCCCACTCGTTCCGGAGCGCGGGCAGGCCCGCCTCCAGATCGATGGTCGCGGTGGTGTCGGTGTACGGGCCGGACGTGTCGTAGACGTCGAAACGGTCGCCGTTGGTCAGCTCGATCCGGCGTACCGGAATGCGTAGACCGTCGATTTGCCGATAGTGCTTGACGCTGCCCTCGATCGGACCGGTGGTTACCGAATCGACAGGTGTACTCGTCATATTTCCTCCCTACGCCGGCATTACCCGGTCAGGTTCATACGGTCGACAGCCCTGAGCGCTCCGGAGAGCTAGCCGTCCTCTCAGCCCGCTGGTGCGAGCCCCCGTTGGCATGTGTGAAGTTTTCCGCCGCCGACCATACTCGCTCACGGGCCGTCCAGGCCTCGGACGGCGAACTCCGCCTGCTCACCGAGCCGGGCCCGACCGCGTCCCGCCGGCGGCGGGACGGAGAGGCGCAGAGTGTTCGGTGCGACTGTCGTGGACTGCGAGAGATAGGGTCTATCTGTGACCCTCTCGCATGGATCGCTGATGACCGTCGACGAGTTCGAGGAACTCGACGCGGCGGCTCAGCGGATTTCCGAAGGGCTGCGGCTCGAATATCTGAACGGCCTGCTGGCCGCGAAGGCGCGACCGGATTCCAACCACACCCGGGTCGTGCAGTGGCTGGCGCGCTTCCTGGTGCCGCGCCGGTCCGAACTGTGGCTTTTCGCCGATCGTGGCCTGCGGGCCGGGCGCACCGGCGGCAGTCGTGTGCGTCCCGACGCCATCCTTGCGCCCGCGTCCGCCTTCGCCGGTGAAGGTGAATGGTCGGACCCGCAACCGGTGATCATGACCATCGAGATCAGTTCTCGGGCCCAGCACACCGAACTGCGGGATCGGCTCGACAAGCCGTTCCTGTACGCGGCCACGGGTATCCCGCTCTACTTCCTGATCGACCGCGGTGCCGCGGAGGTGAGCGTGTACAGCGAGCCCGAGGACGGCCGCTACAGCACCAAGGTGACCGTGCCGTTCGGTACCGATATCGAATTTCCCGAACCGCTCGGTGTCTTCCTCGCCACCGATCCGCTCCCGGACTGGTTGTAGCGGCGTCAGGCGGTGAATTCGGCGATCACCGGAGCGTGGTCGCTGGCACCCTTGCCCTTGCGTTCCTCCCGGTCCACCCCGGCATCGACCACCGTCGCGGCCAGGGCCGGCGAGGCCAGCACGAAGTCGATACGCATTCCTTCCTTGCGCGGAAAGCGCAGCTGGGTGTAGTCCCAGTAGGTGTACACACCGGGACCGGGAGCGAAGGGCCGCATCACATCGGTGAAACCTGTCTCGGTGATCGCGGTGAAGGCGTCCCGTTCCGGTTGGGAGACATGGGTTCTGCCGGCGAACAGTTCCGGTGACCAGACATCGTCGTCGGTGGGCGCGATATTCCAGTCCCCGACCAGGGCCGTCTTCGCCTGCGGGTCGGTGGCCAGCCAGCGGGCGGCGTTGTCGCGGAGCGCGGCCAACCAGGCCAGTTTGTACTCGTAGTGCGGGTCGGCCAGTGCGCGCCCGTTGGGTACGTAGAGACTCCACACCCGGACTCCGTCGCAGGTGGCGCCCAGCGCCCGCGCCTCGACGGTCGGTGAGGGGATGAGCGTATCGGCGGCGTCGCGATCGAATCCGGGCTGGCCCGGGAACCCGATCTCCACGTCGTCGAGTCCCACCCGCGATGCGATCGCCACGCCGTTCCACTGGTTCAACCCCACATGCGCGACCTCGTACCCGGCCTCGGCGAAACGCTCGAAGGGGAACTGATCGTCGCGGCATTTGGTCTCCTGGATCGCCAGCACATCGATATCCTGGCGATCCAGCCAGGCCAGCACCCGGTCCTGCCGGGAGCGGATCGAATTGACATTCCAGGTGGCCAGGCGCAACGAATTACCTTTTCGCGAATCGGGCGAACCGTAGTTCGGGGTGTACCGGCGTCACTGTCCGATCACCCCGGAACTGCCGGGGACGGCGTAGCGGTAGCTGTGATGATCGACGAACCCGAGTTCGCCGAACAACTCCAGGGCGTCCACATTACCGGCCTCGACCTGGACGTACGCGTGTGTCGCGCCCCGATCGCGACCCCAGCGCAGCAGTTCGCCGCAGACGAGTGCGGCCAGGCCGTGCCGGCGATGGGCGGCCACCACCGCCACACAGGTCAGGCCGACCCAGCGGCGGCCGTCGAAGGCGGAGGTGAGTGCGCCGCGGGCGATGGCGATGGGATTGGGCAGGCCCAGCGAGGCGAAACCCAGTTGCCCGTCGTGCACGGCGGAGAGTACTTCGGGCAGCGGGACCGTCGCGGAGTGCCCGGTCGGTTCGTCACCGCGGTAGCGGTGGATCTCCAGCCACGCGATATCGGGTTCGGGCGCGATACGCACCATGGACGGGCCCTGCGGAAGGACGAAGTTCTCCAGATCGATACCGAGGACGCGGGTTTCACCCCAGCTGTTCCAGCCCGGCGGCACGGTCGCCAGCCGGTCGGGAAGTGCCAGTTGCAGCGGCAGTCCCTGGGCGGCGTACCAGGCGCCGATCCGGTGCAGGCTGTCCGGCGTGACCCGGGCGGGACCGTTCGAATCACCGATGGGCACCGCGGAATTGGCGCGCCGGGTGTAACCGTGTCCGGCGCGCAGCAGCCAGCCGTCCATCCAGGCGGATTCGGTGCCGGGCCAGCCGAACGCCGCCGCGGTCTCCAGCGCGCGGATCTCCGAGGTGCGAATCGGCCGGGCCGCCAGTGATTTCAACGCCACCACGCTGGCCGCCGGGATCATCACCGGATGGCCGTCGGCGGCCAGGACGGTCAGCGGATTCGTCTCCACCACCTCGCCGATCACATCGGTGAGCGGCGGGCTGCTGCCCTCGGGGCGCCGGTAGCGCACCACGACCCGTTCGCCGAGCGGAATCTGCGAGATCGGGATATCGCCGTCGTGGTCGTGCGGATCAGTCGTCATGTCCGAAGGGGTCCGGGTCGCTGCCGGGTAGCCAGGTGCGGCCGGGGACGCCCCAGCCGTTGCGTTTGACGGCCTTCTTCGCCGCTCGCGCGTGGCGTCCGATCAGGACATCGATGTAGAGATAGCCGTCGAGATGGCCGACCTCGTGCTGCAGCATGCGGGCGAAGAAGCCGGTGCCCTCGACGGTCACGGGCTCACCGTGCTCGTCGGTTCCGGTGACCCTGGCCCAGTCGGCTCGGCCGGTGGGGTACTGCTCGCCGGGCACCGACAGACAGCCCTCTTCGTCGTCATCGGGATCCGGCATTGTCTCCGGGATCGCCGAGGTCTCCAGTACGGGGTTGATCACGGCTCCCCGGCGCCGCACCACCGTGCCGTCCTCCGCCGGGTCGGGGCAGTCGTAGACGAAGAGGCGCTTGGATACTCCGACCTGGTTGGCAGCCAGGCCGACGCCGTTGGCGGCGTCCAGGGTCTCGTACATATCCGTGATCAGCCCGGCCAGTTCCGCCGGCGATTCGGTCACCGGCGCGGTAGGGCCGTGCAGCACAGGATCGCCGACGATCACGATGGGCAGGATTGACATGACACGAGCTTATTGTGGGCGCCGGCGGCCGGTGAAAAGGGCCTGCTCTGCGTGGCCGCCGTGGCCGGTCCGGGCAGGTGGAACGGGTTCTCGCGAAATATATGGTACCGCCGTACCGGACACGCCGGACGTCGACGGCAGCGCGCGCCCCGGCGGCGTGGTTGAATATCGCAGGGCAGTAACACGGTGACCCGATCGTGCCCTGATACGGCGATCGCGTCCGGTGGTAACTCGGCGAGGAGCAAGATGGACGGCGCAGCAGCGCGGGATCTTTCCGCAATCCAGGGCGGTCCTCCGAACAACACAGCGAATACGAATCCCGAAGGGCCCCACGATCCCGAGAGCGGCCTGAGTCGCCGCGAACACGAGATCCTGGCCTTCGAACGACAGTGGTGGAAGTACGCGGGCGCCAAAGAAGAGGCGATCCGCGAACTGTTCGCGCTGTCACCGACCCGTTACTACCAGGTGCTCAACACCCTCGTCGACCGGCCCGAAGCGTTGGCCGCCGATCCGATGCTGGTGAAGCGCCTGCGCAGGCTACGCGCGAGCCGGCAGAAGTCGCGAGCGGCGCGAAAGCTCGGTTTCCAGGTCTGACGCCGAGCTCCGGACTGTTGCCGCGGTGGAGCCGGTTCCACATCGCTCCCGTTCGCATTTTCACGGCTCCTCGGACGGTCGAGTGGTAGGGGCCGCCCCGATTCTGGAGCGAAGGAGCGCAGCGACCGAGCGTGTGCGGTTGGCCATCCAGAGACCGGTGGCCATCGAGCACTTACAGTGATGTGAGCCTCCCCAGGCCGGTCGAGGCGCACGACAGCATGCACCTTCTGTCTCCTCCGGATGGTCTACCTCAGTGGTCGGGGCCCGCCCCCGATTCTGGACTGACGGAGCGAGGGAGCGCAGCGACTGAGCGGAGGAGGGAAGAATCGGGGTCACAGGGCCCCGACCCGCGCGCCGAAGGCGCGCCGATAGCCACAGCCCCGACCCGCCCCGCCGGAGGCGGGGCAAATCAACACAGCAGGCGCTAGGCTCGGGCGGGTGAGCAATTCGAACCCTGGCTCCGGTGGACCGCCGCTGCGTGCGACGGCAATGGTTCTGATCGCCCTGTCGATCGTTTTCGCCGGTCTGGGCGCGATGTCGCTGTCGAGTGCGGACTCGGCGAGTTCGGACAACGCCGAGAGCACGGTGGCCTCGTCGACGACCGCACTGGCCGCGCCGCGCGCCGGTACCACCACCGCGGCCGCACCCACCACCACGGCCACCGAAACCGGTACCACCACCGCGGCCGCCACACCGACCACCACGGCGGCAGCCGGTGGGGTCGATCGATCGGCTCCGGTCCGGGTGCTCAACAACAGCATGGTCGCGGGTCTGGCGTCCACGACCGCGAACGAACTCACGGCGCGTGGCTGGACCAACACCTCCACGGGCAACTACGCCGCCACCACACTCGAGAACACGACCGTGTACTACGGTCCGGCGCCGGCCGACGAGGCCACCGCCGCCGCGGTCGCCGCGGATATCAATGCCACCACCGCGCCGATGATCCCGGGTCTGGGCGACGGTTCGGGAGTCGTCGTGGTGGTGACCGGGCGGTGACACGTGTCTCCGGAGGTCGGGGCTGTCCCGGCCGGGCCGGGACGGCGTGGCATCATCGTGTGCGTCGAAAGATCGTTGTCGAAACGCTCTACCCCTAAACTCGGTACTCGTAAAGGAGTTCCCTGATGGCACAGTCCACTTCTCGTCGCCGGTCTTGGCGGAGCGTGACCCCGGTGCTGGCTGTCGCGGCTTTCGGCCTCGTTGCCTGCACGAACAGTCAGGAATCCAGCGACGTGACGGGGACGACTCCGCCGGTGTGGACCTCGTCCCCGGCCCCGGCGGGCGCGGGCGAGTCCGGTGAGCACGGAGAACAGCCGGGCTCACCGGCCGGATCGGGGACCGAAGTCGAACTGAAGTCGCCGAGCGGCGCGAAGATCGGGACGGCGAATATCGCCGACGAGGGGAACCATCTGCGGATCACCGTGGACACAACCGGTTTGACCCCCGGTTTCCACGGCCTGCACATCCACCAGGAAGGCAAATGCGAGGCGAATTCGGCCCCGCCGGCCGGCGGGGCGCCCGGTGACTTCCTGTCCGCGGGTGGGCATCTGCAGGTCGGCGGTGCCACCGGACATCCCGCCAGCGGCGACCTGACCTCGCTGCAGGTCCGCAAGGACGGCCACGGCTATCTGGTGACCACCACGGATACCGTCAGTTTGAGCGATATCCGGGGTAAGGCGATCATCGTGCACGCCAATTCGGACAACTTCGCCAATATCCCGGACCGTTACAACCGCGAGGGTGGCGCCGGCCCGGATCAGCAGACGATGAGCACCGGTGACGCGGGCGGCCGGGTCGCCTGCGGCGTCATCGGTTAGACGCAAGACAGAGGGGCCGATATGGGTGGGGCGCGGATCGAGCCGGTACCGTTCCGCGGATCGCCTCGGCCGACCGTGGGGATCGAATGGGAGATCGCGCTCGTCGACAAGACGAGCCGCGATCTGTCCAATACGGCCGCAGCCGTTTTCGACGCGGTGGGTGAGCTGCGGGCGCACGACGGCACCCCGCAGGTGACCAAGGAGTTGCTCCGCAACACCGTGGAACTGGTCACCGGTGTGCACGAAACCGTCGGGGCCGCCGTAGCGGATCTGTCCGGCACCATGCACACGGTGCGCCGCGCCGCCGACGAGCTCGGGGTGGACCTGTTCTGCGCGGGGACACATCCGTTCGCGCAGTGGTCCACCCAGCAGCTCACCCGGTCCGAGCACTACGACGAACTGATCGAACGCACCCAGTGGTGGGGTCGGCAGATGCTGATCTGGGGGGTGCACGTCCACGTCGGGGTGTCGCACCGGGACAAGGTCTTTCCCATCCTGAACTCGCTGTTGCTGTCCTACCCGCATCTGCTGGCGCTGTCGGCCTCCTCGCCGATGTGGTCGGGTTCGGATACCGGTTACGCGAGCAATCGCGCGCTGATGTTCCAGCAGTTGCCGACGGCGGGGCTGCCGTTCCAGTTCGAGAACTGGAGTGAGTTCGAACGCTATGTGCACGACCAGATGAAAACCGGTGTGTTCGAACAGCTCGGCGGTATGCACTGGGATATCCGGCCCGCACCGAAATGGGGAACCATCGAGGTACGTATCTGCGACGGTATCTCCAACCGGGCGGAACTGGCCGCGCTGGCGGCGTTCATCCACTGTTTGATCGTGCATCTGGACGAGCGGGTGGAACGCGGTGAATCGCTGCCCACCCTGCCACCCTGGCATGTGCAGGAGAACAAATGGCGGGCCGCGCGTTACGGGTTGGACGCCATCGTGATCGTGGGCGACGACAACCGCGAACGTCTGGTCACCGAGGATCTCGATGAGCTGCTGACCCGGTTGGAGCCCACCGCGCGGCGCCTGGACTGCGTGGCCGAACTCGCGGCGGTGGCCGATATTCCGCGGCGCGGGGCCAACTATCAGCGGCAGCGGCAGGTGGCGGCGGCCGCGCAGGGGGATCTGGTCGCGGTGGTGGACGCGCTGGTCCGCGAACTCGATAGCTGACCCGGCCGGTACGCTGCTGTTCAGCAGCCCGATGACCTGCCGTTCACGTGCCGTTTACGATGGTCGGGTGCTAGTCGAAAACCCGAATATGGGAACTGGAGCAGCGGCGCGCAGTACCGTGCCGCGCCGGGAGGTTCGGGTCGCCGCCGTCGCCGCCGTTCCGGTACTGCTGCTGGTGCTGCAGGGCGTGGCGTTGTGGCGGGATTTCGAGGGCCCGCTGACGAGCCTGGCCCGGGACTACATCGGTACGCCCAAATCCATGACGGTGCCCTGGGCGGGTCTGGTTCTCGCACTGGTCGGTATCCCGGGCCGGCGCCGGTGGATCGCCGCGGGGGCGGCGGTGCTGATCGATCTGGGATACGCGGGGGTGCGGCTGCTGCTGGGGGGGCCGTTCACCGTCGGCAACGGTCCTGTCCTCGTGCTCACCGCGGTGGCGCTGGTGGCCTGGTTGCACTGGACGGGCGTCGAACGACGCAACGCGTTGCACGCCGCCGCGCTGGGTGCGCTGCTGATCCTGGCGACCAAGGTCGGTGACGTCTGGCTGCACATCACCGTGGAACTGCGGCCGCGAGTGCTGGACCAGTACGTGATGCTGGCCGATCACGCGCTCGGAGACCCGGCCTGGGTGGTGGGCCGGGTACTGGAAACTCTGGGACCGGTACCCGACGCGGTCCTGCACTGGGTGTACATCGAACTGCCGGCGGCGGCCATCGTGGTGGCGGTATGGCAGTTGCGGGCGGTGGCGGCGGGCGGCCAGTGGCCGAATCACTATCTGGTACGCACATTCCTGGTGCTGGGCCTGGTGGGGCCCCTCGTGTACATACTGTTCCCGGTGGTCGGGCCGATGTTCGCCTACGGGGTCGACGGGAACGGCTTCCAGCTCGGCAATTTCTGGCCCGATGTGCTGCCGCCGCTCGATCGCGCGCCGGATGCGATGGCCTTCGACTCGTTCTCCCCGCGCAACTGCATGCCCTCGATGCACACCGCGTGGGCGCTGGCGCTCTTCCTGCACACCCGGCGCAACCCCGACGGGTCACTCGCGCCGACCTGGCTGCGCTGGGGCGGTATGTTCTGGCTGCTGTGCACGCTGGCCGCGACACTCGGGTTCGGCTACCACTACGGCGTGGACCTGGTCGCCGGGGCGGTGCTGTGCCTCACCGTGGAATCGGCGCTGCGGGAACCCGAACGCGGCTGGGGCTGGTTCCGGATCCGGCTGGTCGCCGGTGGTGCGGTGATACTGGTGACGCTGCTCGTCGGCTACCGGTATCTGGCGGTGCAGATGGCCGACTACCCGGTGGTCGCTGGTTCGATCGTCTCGGCACTGCTCGCGGCGATGGCGGCGGGCTTCCACGCCACCTGGTTCGCCCGGCGCCGCCGCGAGCGGCCGGTGACGGCCGAGGTCGCGACACTGCCGGACCGCGCCGCGGAAGCGGTCGTCGCCACGGCCGATCCACTCGAAACGGCAGCGGCCGTGGCCGACGAGGCCGCCGGGATCACGGCTGCGGCCGATCCAGTTTGTCCTCGAGTTCGTTGACCACCAGCAGATCCTTGCGGTGCAGTTGCTCCCGGTAGGCGGTGCGGCCGATCAGGTGGGCGATCACCGGTGCGGTGAGCAATGTGAACAACCCGACCAGCACCAGCATCCAGACATTGGGGTCGTCGTACACCCGGATGCAGGTGCCCGCCAGGACCGAGATAAGACCGATCACCTGAGGTTTCGTCGCCGCGTGCATACGCAGCAGGGTGTCCGGGAACCGGACGATACCGATGGCGGCGGTCAGCGCCAGTACCGCGCCGAAAATGATCAGGATGCCGGAGATCCAGTCGAATACGGTGTTCATCGGTCGTCCCGGACCCGGAAGCGGGTGACGGCGGCCGAACCGAGGAAACCCACCAACGACAGCGCGACGATGGCGGGCACCACGCTGGTGTCGCGGCTGTAGGCCGCCCACACCGCGAGGCCGCAGATCGCCATCGCGATGATCGAGTCGATCCCGATCACCCGGTCGAGGGTATCCGGGCCCGCGAGTATGCGGTATGCGGTGATCAACGCGGCCGCACTGAGCAGGACCGCGGCCACCACGGCCACGACGATCACTTGGTCACCTCCTGACCGGTCGGTGGCGGGAGCGGGGTGGCGCGACGTTCCAGCCCATCGATCAGCAACCGTTCCAGCACCCGGATGGTGCGATAGAACTTATCCACCGCCTCCGCACTGCTCACATCGATGACATGTACATAGGCCTTACATTGTTCGCGGTCGATCTCCAGCACCATGGTGCCCGGGATCAGATTGATCAGGTTGACGCACAGCACCATGACCAGATCCGAGCGGAACGCGAATTGCACCTCGAGCACACCGGAGGGCGGCGGCGGCCCGGGCCGCACGGCGAACCAGGCCAGCTGGAAACTGGACTCCAGCCCGTAGTACACGCTGACCGCGGCCAATTTCATCAGCGGTAGCAGTCGCAACTGCCCGCGCAGCGGAATCCGGGGCAGCGGGAGGGCCACCATGATCACCACGCCGACCGCGAGTCCCGCCAGCACATTGGCGACGCTGACCTGGCCCCAGAGTGCCACCCATACCGCGGTCAGCCAGAGCAGAACACCGATGCGGAGCACATTGTCGCGGTTCAGCAGTCTGCTCATCGCGGCCCCCCGCCCAGGACCGCGCCGATATAGACGCCGCGGTCCTGCAGTTCGGTCGCGGCCCGGTCGGCGATGCCCAGGACCGGGCCCGCCCACACCGTCAGCGCCAATCCGACCGCGACCAGCGCCGCGGTCGGCAGCACCATCATTGCCGGCAGCCGGCCCGGGTCGGTGCGTTCGTCGTAGAGCATGTCGGTGTTGTCCTCCACCAGCGACGGCAGGGTGGCGGCCACCAGATGGCCCTCGGGGGCCTGTTCGCGAGGCCGCCAGAACGCCTTGCTCCAGGTCCGAGCCATGACGTACAGGGTCAGCAGGCTGGTCACGATCGATCCGGCGACCAGCACCCAGGCGAGCACGCTGCCGTCCTGCGCGCCGGCCTGGAGCAGCGCCACTTTGCCGATGAAACCGGAGAAGGGCGGTATCCCGCCGAGGTTCAGCGCCGGTATCAGGAACAGTCCCGCGAGCAGTGGGCTGGCCGCGGCCAGCCCACCCACCCGCCGCAGCGAGGTCGAGCCCGCCTGGCGTTCGATCAGTCCGGCCACCAGGAACAGCGCCGTCTGCACCAGAATGTGGTGCGCGATGTAGTACACCGTGCCCGCCAGCCCGATGGAGCTGGCGATACCCACCCCGAACATCATGTAGCCGATATGGCTGACCAGCGTGAACGAGAGCAGTCGCCGGATATCGCTCTGCGCGATGGCACCGAATATGCCGATCAGCATGGTGAGCAGGCCGCTGATCATCAGCAGGTTGTCGAAGCCGCCGTCCGGGAACAGCAGGGTCTGGGTGCGCACGATCGCGTACACACCGACTTTGGTGAGCAGACCGGCGAACACCGCGGTGACCGGCGCCGGCGCGGTGGGGTAGGAGTCGGGCAGCCAGTTCGACAGGGGGAACACCGCGGCTTTGATGCCGAAGGCGACCAGCAGTACGGCGTACACCGCCTGCCGGATACCGTCCGGGATGGCGTCCATCCGCTGGGCCAGGTGCGCGAAGTTGAGGGTCCCGGTGGCGCCGTAGGTGACGGCGGTGCCGATCAAGAAGATCAGCGACGACACCATGGAGACCATCACATACGACACCCCGGCGCGGATACGTTCCGCCGTCGCGCCCAGGGTGAGCAGGACGAACGAGGCGACCAGCAGGATCTCGAAGCCGACGAACAGGTTGAACAGGTCGCCGGCCAGGAACGCCATCGCCACACCGGCGCTGAGCACCAGGTAGGTGGGCCAGAAGATGGAGGTCGGCTGACGGACCTGGGCGTCGTTGATGTTCTGGCCGGCGCCGTACAGGGCGACCGCGAGCAGCACGATCGCCGAGACCAGCAGCATGGACGCGGAGAGCCGGTCCACGACGATGGTGATACCTATCGGGGTCTCCCAGCCGCCGACCTGCACGGCCACCGTCCCGTCGCGGTCGGCGAGATACAGCAGCACCGCGCAGACGGCGACCGCGGCGCTCAGCGCGACCGTGGCCAGGACTCGCTGGACCCGGGCGCGACGCCCGGCCACCAGTGTCGCGGCGGCGGCCAGCAGCGGGATGAGCACCGGCAGCGGAGCGAAGGCGGGGACCAGATCGGGCGATAAGCTCATTCTTCGGGTTCCTCCGGCTGGCGCGCGGCGATCCCGACATCCTCCGGATCGTTCTCGACTTTTTCGCTCGTGGTCAGGATGTAGGAGCGATAGGCCAGCGCCAGCACGAACGCCGAAACACCCATGGTGATGACAATGGCGGTCAGCACCAGCGCCTGGGCCAGCGGATCGGCCATGATGCTGTGTTCGATATCGTCCGTGCCCCGGATCGGCGCTGCCCCGTCGGGTCCGCCCATGGTGAGAATGAGCAGGTTGACCGCATTGCTGAACAGCAGGATGCCGAGCAGCATCTTCGTCACGGTGCGTTCGAGCAGCAGGTACACCCCGCAGGCCACCAGGACACCGACCACGATCAGCAGGGTCAGATTCGCGCTCATGACTGCACCAACTCGTCGTCGAGGCGCGCGCCGAGGCTGCGCAATACGTCCAGTACGAGACCCACCACGATCAGGTAGACACCGAGGTCGAAGAACAGCGAGGTCACCAGTTTGACATGGCCGAGCAGTGGAACCGTCATCTCCAGGATGGCCGAACTCAGTGGCGGCGCTCCCAGCAGCAGCGAGGCGCTGGCGGTACCGGCAGCGAGGATCAGTCCGGCGCCGAGTAGATGGCCGGCCTCCACCGGTAGTGCCTCACCCAGTTCGTACTGGCCGCCCGCGAGATAGCGCAGTACCAGTGCCAGCCCCGCGATGAGACCACCGGCGAATCCGCCACCGGGCGCATTGTGGCCGGAGAAGAAGAAGTAGACCGACAGCACCATGATGGTGGGGAACACCAGGCGGGTCGTGATCTGCAGAACCATCGAGCGGTTACGGCGGTCGACCAGCCTGCCCGCGGGTAGCCAGCCCACCTTGCCGCCGGGCCGGTAGTTGGGTGCGTCGGCGGCACGGGGCGGCAGACCGAACCGCCGACTGCGGAACACCAGCGAGGCTACGCCCGTGGCGGCCACCACCAGCACCGATATCTCGCCGAGGGTATCCCAGGCACGGATATCGACCAGTAGCACATTGACCGCGTTCTTGCCGCCGCCGAATTCGTAGGCCGCGTCCGGGATGCGCTCCCAGATGGGCCGGGCATTGCGTGCGGTCGCGGCGAACGCCGCCAGCACGGGCACCGCGATACCGGCCGCGATGGCGATCGCCGCCCGGCCGACCTGGAAACCGGCCTGCTGTTCCGGTCCGATCTCGGCCGGGAAGGCCCGCAGGACCAGGACGAATACCACCAGCGTCAGCGTTTCCACCAGGAACTGTGTCAATGCCAGGTCGGGCGCGCCGTGCAGGGCGAAGACGACACCGCAGCCGTAGCCGGTGAGCCCGACCACCAGCACGCTGGCCAGCCGGTTGCGTAGCACGGTCGCACTCAGCGCCATGGCGATCATGATGGCGCCGATCACCATTTGCAGCGGGGAGTCCCACAGACGCAGTTCGACCCCGGCCCGGGTGCCGACCGCCAATACCACCGAGGGCACGATCACCAGGGTGCCGAGGATGACCGCCTGGGTGAGCGGCAGCGAACCGCGCTGGACGGCACCGGTCATGCGCAGTGAGAGCCGGTCGGCCGCCCGCAGCGCGGCATCGTAGCCGCGGTCGGCGTTACCCAGCAGCGTCGCCGACTCACCGAACCGGTCCCGCGCCGCGAACAGCGCGAAGCCCCCGGCGATGATCACGACGGTGAGCAGCAACGGCAGGGTGAGGCCGTGCCAGAGCTGGAGATGACCGGTCAGCGTGCCCGGCAGGGTTTCGGCGTAGGGCGCCAGCAGACCGTCCATCCAGGGGGCGGCGAGTCCGGCGCCCAGCGAGCCCACCGCGAGCAGCACCGGCGCCGCGCTCAGCGCGATGCCCGGCGCGTGCCACCGGGGGACCGGCACCCCGGGTTTGTCGGCGAAGGCGCCCCAGATGAAGCGCGCGCTGTAGGCGACGGTGAGCATGGACCCCAGCACCAAGCCGGCGGCCAGCAGCAGTCGCACGTTGTCCGAGAGCGGCGCGGCGTCGAGTGCGGCGGCCAGCGCCGATTCCTTCGCCACGAATCCCCAGAGCGGCGGGATACCCGCCATACTCAGCGCGGCCAGCGACGCGGCGCCGAAGAGTACCGGTGAGCGCCGGCCCAACCCGGAGAGTTCGCGCAGGTCACGGGTGCCTGTCCCGTGGTCGATGATGCCGACTACCAGGAAGAGCGCGGCCTTGAACAGCGCGTGCGCCACCACCAGGCCGATCCCGGCGAGCGCCGCATCCGGCGTGCCCAGACCCACCATCGTCACCAGGAAGCCCAGCTGACTCACCGTCCCGAAGGCCAACACCAGTTTCAGGTCGGTGACCTGCATGGCGCGTAGGCCGGCCAGCAGCATGGATGCCAGGCCGAGGGTGAGGACGAGCGGGCGCCAGACCGGGGCGTCGGCGAACGCGGGTGCCAGACGCGCGATCAGGTAGACACCGGCTTTCACCATGGCGGCGGCGTGCAGGTAGGCGCTGACCGGGGTGGGTGCGGCCATGGCGCCGGGCAACCAGAAGTGCAGCGGTACGATGGCGGATTTGCTCAGTGCGCCCACCAGGACGAGCACCACCGCGATCTGTACGGCTACCCCGCCGGGACGGTCGGTAGCGGCGAGTAGATCCGACAGCAGGTAGCTGCCGTATGCCTCACCGAGGATGATGATGCCGGCGAGCATTGCCAGGCCGCCCGCACCGGTGACCAGCAGGGCCTGCAGGGCGGCGCGCCGGCCCGGCACGCTGTCGGAGTTGTGGCCGACCAGCAGGAACGACAGGACGGTGGTGATCTCCCAGAAGGTGAACAGCAACAGCATGTTGTCGCTGGTGACCAGGCCGAACATGGCGCCGGAGAAGGCGACCAGCCAGGCGGCGAAGGAGCCGAGCTTCGGTTCGTCGTCGGTGAAGTAGCGGGCGCAGTAGGCCAGGACCAGGGCGCCGATCCCCAGGACGAGCGCGCTCATCACGGTGGCCAGGGAGTCGAAGCGCAGGTCCAGGCTTAGATCGACGGTCGGAGCCCACTGCATCCGGACTTCGATCTCGTCGTTCCAGTGGGCGATCACCCAGCCGAGGCAACCGAGCGGTACCAGTGCCAGCGGATAGAACGCGTTGCGGCCCAGTACTCGCACGGCGGAGGGCGCGATCAGCGCGGCCAAGGTGTGTGCGAGCAGAATGGCGAGCAAGCGTTACCTCCGTCGAGATAGGGGCGGCGGGGTATTGCGCGCTCATCATATGCGAGCACGAACTGGGACAATCGTACAGATTAAGAGATGCGCACCTGCATCCGGCTACCCTCGGGCAACGGTTTCGCCAGGTCAGGCATACCGGACAGAACGGGAACGGGTCAGCGGCGCGATTCCGCGTACCGGCGCAGCGACTCCACCTGATCGGCGTTCAGTGAGGGCCGCACCGCCCGGCGGGCGGCATCGATATCCGCGGCGGTCACATCCGCGGTGTCCACATCGCGGCGCATGGCCGCCAATGCCGCCTCGCGCAGCAGTGCCGCGCAGTCCGCGGCGGAGAAACCGTCCAACTCGGCCGCGAGCCGGTCCAGGTCCACCGACGCCGCCAGTGGCACCGCGCGGCCGGTCGTCCGCAGAATGGCGGCTCGGGCCTCGGCGTCCGGTGGCGGCACGAACACCAGCCGTTCGAGCCGGCCGGGACGCAGCAGGGCCGGATCTATCAGTTCCGGCCGGTTGGTGGCGCCCAGAACCACGACATCGCGCAGCGGTTCCACACCGTCCAACTCGGTGAGCAGCGCCGCCACCACCCGGTCGGCGACTCCGGAATCGGAGCTCTGGCCGCGGCGGGGCGCCAGCGCGTCCACCTCGTCGAGAAAGATCAGCGAGGGCGCCGAGTCCCGAGCCCGCTGGAACAGCTCGCGTACCGCGCGTTCGGAGGAGCCCACCCATTTGTCCATCAGCTCCGCGCCCTTGACGGCGTGGACGCTCAGCTGGCCGCTACCCGCCAATGCCCGCACCAGAAAGGTCTTCCCGCATCCCGGCGGGCCGTACAGCAGTACCCCGCGGGGCGGCTCGATACCGAGCCGCGCGAACGAATCGGGATGCCGCAGCGGCCAGAGGACCGACTCGGTCAACGCCTGTTTGGTCTCGGCCATATCGCCCACATCGTCCAGACCGAGACTGCCGATCGCCAATTCCTCGGTACCCGACAGCGACAGTGGCCGGATGACCTCCAGGGCCCCGCTGAGGTCCTCCTGCCGGAGCAGTGGCTCGGTGCCGTCCCGGCTCGACCGTGCGGCCGCCCGCAGAGCCGCCTCCCGGCACAGCGCGGCGAGATCGGCGACCACGAACCCGGGCGCCGACGAGGCGATCTCGTCCAGTCGCAGCTCACCGGTGGGCACCTTGCGCAGCAACTGTTCCAGCAGCGCCCGGCGCATCCCGGCAGTGGGCAGCGTCAGCGCGAGTTCCCGGTCGCACAGATCGGGCGCCCGTAACCGCCGGTCGATCGCCGCCGGATGCGCGGTGGTGGCCAGGAGCGCCACGGACGGTTCGGCCAGCGCCGCCCGTAATTGATCCAGGATCAGCGTCGCGACCGGTTCGGGTGGTTCCGGTAGCAGCGCGTCGATATCGGTGATCAGCAGAATGCCGCCCCGGCCCGAACCCACCGCCGCGGCGGCGGCGGCGACCGCGCGCAACCGGGCCCCGCTCTCCGCCGCGCCCACCGTCGGCCCGTCCAGTTCCACGATCCGGCGTGGCGCGACGACTGCTCTGGCCAGTGTGGTCTTACCCACCCCGGCCGGGCCGGTGACGAGCACCCCCAACCGCGGGGTCGCGCCCAGCGCCTTCAGCAATGCGGGTTCGTCCAGGGCCAGGCTCAGCCATTCCGTCAGCTTCGCCGCCTGCGGTTGCACCCCGGCCAGATCCTCCACCTGCAGTTCGGGAGGCGGCGCTGTCGCGACCGGAACGGATCCGGGCAGTTCGCGGCCTGTCACCGTATCGAGGTGACTCGGCGCCAGCGGCTGGTACGGACCGGGATGCTCGTTCACCCGCAGGGGTGCCGGCTCGTCACCGATGGCTACTCCCGCCGTCCACTCGACCGCGGTATTCGGTTGCACGCTCACCGGCGCACCAGGTGGATCGGTGGTGACCACGGTGAGCAATTCGGAGGTCCAGGCGATTCCGAACGCCCGCGACAACGCCTGACTCGCCACCGACGACGGAATATCGGGTCCCAGCTCCCTGGGCAGCAGGGACACCGTATCGCCCACGGTCACCACCTTGCCGAGCAGCGCCTGGCGCAGTGTGGCCGCCGGAATCGACTGTGTGGCCTGCCGCGACCCGCTCACCGTGATGCGGCGGGCGCCGTACACCACGACCGGCGACACCACCACGCCCGAGTTCTCCCGCAGGCCGGCATTGGACAGGGTCACATCGTCGAGGAGCGCGGTACCGGCCGGAGTCCCCGCGGGCGCCCGGCCCACCACGGCCGCGGTACGGCGTGCGCCGATGAGCGAGACACCGTCCCATTCGCGTAACCCGAGGGCGGTGAGTGCCTCGGGATGCAGCCGGACCACCCCGCGGCGGGCGTCGGCAGCGGAGGGATTCAGACGGACGGTCAACGCCAACTCAGCCACCGTGCCATTCTGCGCTGCTTCGGCGGATCAGGTGACGCGGGCATGGTGGCCGGTGTCGGGTAGGGCGCGGTGTGCGTGCCGAAGTCGCCTGCCGCCTGCGGGATCCGGGCGCCCGCACCGGCCCGGCGGTTCGGTCTTCCCGATCGTTTATCTGCGTCGACGCGAGGTCGCCGCCGTCGACCTCGGTTCCGCCGACATCCCGGGAGACATCACGATCGTTACCGGCGGAGATACGGCTCTCGCCCACGGCAGCGCCGAGTTCCCGGTGACGGGTAGCTGAAAGTGTGCGGCCCGTCGCCGGCCGCACCCGCTGTCACCCGTTGGCGACGATCCCCGCGACCACGGCGACCTTCTGATCGGCCAGTTTCTGGGAGTTGCAGACCAGTTTGGCGGTACCGAGCGCGGCATTGGGGTTGCCCACGAACGCGCTGTCGGGGTTCTCGGCGAGGATCTGGCCGATGAGTTGCTGCTGCTCCGGTTCGTCGAGCTCGGCGAACCGGCCGCAGGTGGTATCGGAGGGACGCACCGAGGCCGGGGCGTCCCCGGCGGGATCGTCCTCGGTCGCGGTGGCTTCCGGCGGCTCGGCGGGGATCGGTTCCGCGTCGGGGGTGGTGGTTCCGGCGGTGGTGCCGTCGCCGGCTTCCGGCTGTGGTGCCGTCTGCGTGGTCGCGGTGTTCTTACGCAGGCCCGATGCTTCGGCCGGCTCTTCTTCGGAGGAGCAACCCGAAAGCGCCAGCGCCGCGGCGGCGGCCGCGGCGAGCACAACAGTTGAGATTCGCTTCATAACGCATTCCCCGGTGGTCGGCCACGCCGGAGCCTCCGGCGCGACCAGCAGCGTACCGGGTGGTTGTGCGGTGGCCCCGGCCGCAGCCGGGGCCCCGGCTGCCGGGGTTCAGACCCGGTGGTGCCGGACCATATCCAGTTCGGTGGGGGTGAGCAGGCGTTCCAGCCGTTCGTCGATCCTGGCGTTTCCGGAGGGGTCATCGGGATCTGGTGCCGGGAGTTGCGGCAGTCCCTCGGTGGTCTGGCGGCGCAGTAGCGAGCGAAGGTTCACGGCCCATCACCTCACGGTAGCTGTGTGTTTGCTGACGTGCTTGCTGGCGGTGGCGCTATGGCATGGAGTCCCGCAATCGATTCTGCTTCCGGATCGGCGATATCGATACTCGGCAGCGGAAAACGTGACCGAGCCGTCGCCGATCGCTACCCTTTCTGATACTTGGAGTTTCATCTACCCGGAGGCAATGTTGCCGAAAAACCTGGAAGCCAGCATCGATATCGCCGCACCACCGGAGCGGGTCTGGGCGGTGCTCGCCGACCCGAGCCGGATGCCGGAATTCAGCCCCCAATGTGTCCGGATGGTCCCGATCGGCAAGCCGAGGGCCGGCACGCTGACGATCAATCTCAACCGGGACGGTTGGAAGTTCTGGCCGACCACCTCGCGCATCCTGCGCTACGAAAAGAACAGCGCACTGGCCTTTCGGGTGAGCCAGAACCGGACCGTGTGGACCTACACGCTCGAGCCCACCGAGGACGGCACCCGCCTCGTCGAACGCCGGGACGTCCCCAACGGCACCACCTGGGTATCGCGGACCCTGATCGACGCGGTGCTCGGTGGAGAGGCGGCGTTCGAGGAGAGCCTGGTGGCCGGGATGAACGAATCGCTGGCGAAGATCAGGTCAGCGGTCGAGGCGAACTGAACTTCGGCAGGTTCACGACCTGGGCCGCGTAGGAGAGTCCGGCGCCGAAGGCGATGAGCAGCGCGGTATCGCCGGGCCGGGACTGCCCGGTGCGCAGCAGGGTCTCCATCGCCAGCGGAATCGAGGCTGCCGAAGTGTTGCCGGTCTCCTCGATATCGTTGGCCAGCGCGCAGTCCTCCGGAAGTTTCAGCACCCGCGCCATGATCTCGATGATCCGGCCGTTGGCCTGGTGCGGGATCATGGCGTCCAGGTCGTCGGTGGACAGGCCGGCGCGGTCGATGGCGTCGCGGCAGACCTTTTCCAGGGAGTGCGCCGCCCACCGGAACACCGCGGTGCCCTCCATGGCCAGGTAGGGACGGACGGCGTCGGTGCCCTTCTCCTCGATCTCGGCGAAGAACTCGACCCAGTCCTTGTCCTGGCGGATGACCCGGTGCTGGGTGCCGTCGGAACCCCAGACGGTCGGCCCGATGCCCTGTTCCTCGGCCGGGCCCACCACCACCGCGCCCGCGCCGTCGGCGAACAGGAACGCGGTACCGCGGTCGGCCGGGTTGACGGTGTCGCTGAGCTTCTCCACCCCGATGACGAGTACGTGCGAGGCGGTACCCGCGCGGACCAGATCCGAGGCCATGGCCAGGCCGTGGCAGAACCCGGCGCAGCCGGCCGAGATATCGAAGGCGGCGGCGCCGCCGGTGCCGAGTTCGGTGGCGATCCGGGGCGCGGCGGCGGGCGTCAGCAGCAGATGGGTCGAGGTGGCGACGATAACGCAGTCGACCTGGTCGCCGGCGATACCGGCCGAGTCCAGGGCGCCGCGACAGGCGGCCACGCTCATCGAGTGAATTGTCTCGGTGTCGTCGGCGAAGCGGCGGGTGCGGATTCCCGAACGGGTCCGGATCCACTCGTCGCTGGAATCGATCGGTCCGGCTACCTCGTCGTTGGTCACGACTCGCGCCGGGCGGTACACGCCCAGCCCCAGGATCGCGGTGTGCTGGGCCCCGGTCGTCTGGGCGATCTGAGTAGCCATGGTGCTTCTCCTATGTACCTGCGGCTGGGTCGCCGCGAGGGTGGACCCGATTTCGATGTGGATTCCTCACCCGCCGGCCGCGTGGTCGCGGTCACCGGGCAATCCGGAGACATGAGGCACCCTCATATTATCTCCAAGTTCGGGTGATGGCATCGCTAATTCGATATTCGCCGGGGTTAGCGAGATCGACTCCGGGTATTGCGGCGGTACACGCCCGCGGCCGCGGCCGTGTACCCGGAGAACAAGCGAGGAACAACTCATGCTCGGACTCGGCATCATCGGCTGGATCATCATCGGCGGTATCGCTGGCTGGATCGCCAGTAAGATCATGAAAACCGACGCCCAGCAGGGCATTCTTCTCAATATCGTGGTGGGTGTCGTGGGCGGCCTGATCGGTGGCTTCCTGCTCGCGGCATTCGGTGTCGATGTGAACAGTGGCGGCTGGTGGTTCAGTTTCTTCACCTGCCTGGCCGGCGCCGTCATTCTCTTGTTCCTGGTGAAGTTGGTCGTACGGAGGTAGACCTCGGTTCGACACCCGGTGCCACCGGCCTGTTCGGCGTAAGGTGTGAACGCTTGCGCCGACAGGGTCGGCCGGCCCGTGCGCGGTGACCGGTCGCCACCTGAGAGTCCGCGCCGATCGAACCGAGTATGAAAGAGGAATCAGTGGCACGCCGTCCCACGCCGCCCGGCACCCCGGAAACCACCGGTCCGGCCCATCTGGCCGATCTGGTGCGCAGTGCGATCCCGCCGATGCATCCGGCCGGATTGCCCTTCGTGGCCGTTCCGCTGGGGGTCGCGGTCCTGGGCCGTAGGCGACGCTGGCTCCGCCGGACCGCGCTCGCGGCGGCCGCGGCGAGCGCCGCCTTCTTCCGGCATCCGCACCGCGTCCCGCCGAATCGGCCGGGAGTGGTGGTCGCCCCCGCCGACGGTGAGGTCGCCCTGGTCGATATGGCCGCGCCGCCGCCCGAGCTGGGTCTCGGCGACCAGCCGCTGCCCCGGGTGAGTATCTTCCTGTCGGTCCTGGATGTGCACGTCCAGCGCACGCCGGTCTCGGGTGTGGTGCGCGATGTGCGCTACCGGCGCGGGCAGTTCAAATCCGCCGACCTCGCCGATGCCAGCGAGGTCAATGAACGCAGCAGCATGCTGATCGATACCGCCGACGGGCAGCAGGTGGTGGTGGTCCAGATCGCCGGGCTGCTGGCCCGGCGCATCGTCTGCGACGCCGCCGCCGGTGACCGGATCACCATCGGCGACACCTACGGCCTGATCCGGTTCGGTTCCCGCGTGGACACCTACTTCCCGGCCGGGACGGAACTGCTGGTGAACGTCCGCCAGCGGACGATCGGAGGGGAGACGGTGCTGGCGGTCCTGCCGTCGGCGGGCGCGTGATGGAGCAGGTCATCGAAGGCAGGCGGCGCCGATCGGTCCGGCTGCTGCCCAGTATCGTCACCATCCTGGCGCTGTGCTCGGGACTGTCCGCGGTGCGGTTCGGTCTGGAGGGGGAACTGAAGATCGCGCTGGCCATGATCGGCGCGGCAGCGGTCCTGGACACCCTCGACGGCCGGCTGGCGCGGTTGCTGTCGGCGACCACCAAGATCGGCGCCGAACTGGACTCGCTCTCCGATGCCATCTCCTTCGGGGTGGCGCCGGCGCTGGTGCTCTATGTGGTGCTGTTCGACGGTGCGAGCAGCGGTTCGGGCTGGATCATCGCGCTGCTGTTCGCGGTGAGTATCGTGCTGCGGCTGGCCCGGTTCAACACCCTGCTCGACGACGACACCCGGCCCGATTGGGCGCGGGAGTACTTCGTCGGGGTCCCGGCTCCGGCCGGTGCGCTCATCGCGATGGCTCCGATCGCGGTGTACGTGCAGTTCGGTGACGGCTGGTGGACGAGTTTCCCGTTGGTCGCGGCCTGGACGGTCTTCACCGCGGCGCTATGCGTGAGCACCATCCCCACGCTGGCCCTCAAATCGGTATCGGTCGCCCCGCAGGCCGCCGCCGGTCTACTGGTGCTCGTCGCGCTGGCCGGTGCGGCGCTGATCACCTATCCCATCGTGCTGTTGCTGGTCCTGATCGTGCTGTACCTCGGTCATATCCCGTTTGCCTGGTACTCGCGGCGCTGGGTGGCGGCCCGGCCCGAGACCTGGCAGTACAAACCGGCCGAACGCCGCGCGCAGCGCCGGGCGGACCGCCGGTTGACCGTCCTGCGCCGCCCGGAGATCCGGCGGCCGGTGCTGCGCCGTCCCGATATCCGGCGGCCGGCACTGCGCGGCGATTCGCGGTTGCGGTTGCGCCGTCCCGGCGGGCGGAACTGAGGGATATTCGCCGTCAACCCATGGTTGACGATTGTCATGCGTCAACCTATAGTTGACGCATGACAACAGTACGTCTGGACGATCTCATCGAGGTCATCAAAAAGGCCCGGCCCGACAACGCCCTGGAACAACTCGCCGACGCGGTGGTCACCGCCGGCCATCTCGGTGAGTTGGCCGATCACCTGATCGGTCATTTCGTCGATCAGGCCCGTCGGTCGGGCGCCTCGTGGACCGAGATCGGCGCGAGTATGGGTGTGAGCAAACAGGCTGCCCAGAAGCGCTTCGTGCCCAAACCGCCGGGAGATCCATCCGCCGAGATGGATCCCAATGCCGGATTCGGGAAATTCACCCCGCGCGCCCGCACGGTCGTGGTCGCGGCCCAGGAGGCCGCGAGTATCACCGGCAGTGCCGAGATCTCCCTCGGCCACCTGGTACTGGGCCTGCTCAGTGAGGCGGACGGCCTGGCCGGCCAGTTGATCGTGGAGCAGGGGGTCGCCCTCGCGGATGTCACGACCGCGGCACTGGCCGCGGTGGGCGGCGATGCGACCGCCGGGCCGGAGGCGCTCAAGGCCGCGACCACCGCCGGCAAGATGAGCGGCCTCATCCCCTTCGGCGCGGACGCGAAGAAAGCGCTGGAGCTGACCTTCCGCGAGGCCCTGCGGCTCGGGCACAACTACATCGGCACCGAGCACATCCTGCTCGCCGTCCTCGAACTGGAGAACGGCTCGGGAATCCTGAGCGATACCGGATTGCGCAAGGAGCCGATCGAGACCCGGTTGCTCGAACTGCTCCGCCAGATCGTGACCGAGAAGCAATAGCGAACGCCCGGCCGCACCGGCGCCCGGGGCTCCGCGCGCCCGGCGATCATCGCGATTCGGACCGGTCCGTAGTGAGTGGTGTGTGGGGGACGGCCGCCCCCGTGCCGGTGTTACCGCAGGCGGGGGCTCTGATGCGCCCGATCCGGGGCGGTGTCCCGGTAATCTATAGCAATGGCGGATGAAACGGACTCCGACCTGGTGGCAGGTGAGCACCGGGACGAGCTGCTGCGCGCTTTGACCTATGTCTCCACCGAATCGTTGTCGGATGGGAGCTATGTGGTCAACGGCGATCTACCGCCGGAGGTCGCGCCGCCGTTCATTCGCGCCATAATGCGGGTCGAGGCCGAACTGCTACTGCACGATGCCGAATTCGTCACCATCGATGAGGGTGAACCGCGCACCCCGGAGGAACGGCGCGCGGACGCATTTCTCGCCCTTGCCCTGCGGGTCACCGACAGTCTTTGACTGTAGGCGGGGTTACATTTCGACGTGGCGGAGAAGTCGCGTGATTCTCACACCCACCTCGCTGGATCGTTCTCTCGCAATGGTCGAGGTCCGCCCCGGTTCTGGAGCTGCGGAGCGAAGGAGCGCAGCGACTGAGCGGCGGAGGGAAGAACCGGGGTCGCGAGGGCCTCGACCCGCCCCGCCGCGGGCAGGGCGAATGAGCGCGACCTTGCACTCGGCACCCGCGAGTGCTAAAAATGGCTTTGGCACTCCCCATCGGAGAGTGCCAAGGTCGGGACGGTGAGATCGGGTACCACGACACCCCTGGTCGTCCGTCGCGGGCACCGAACCTGGCCACAAGCGTAGCTAAAGGGTGACCCGACAATGCGGTCATCCTGTGTGTCAGCCTCATTACTTGGAGGATCTCACCGCAATGGCCAAGACAATTGCGTACGACGAAGAGGCCCGTCGCGGCCTCGAGCGGGGCCTCAACAGCCTCGCCGACGCGGTCAAGGTGACGCTGGGGCCGAAGGGCCGCAACGTCGTGCTCGAGAAGAAGTGGGGCGCCCCCACGATCACCAACGATGGTGTGTCCATCGCCAAGGAGATCGAGCTGGAGGACCCGTACGAGAAGATCGGCGCCGAGCTGGTCAAGGAAGTCGCCAAGAAGACCGACGATGTCGCGGGCGACGGCACCACCACCGCCACCGTGCTCGCCCAGGCGCTGGTGCGCGAGGGTCTGCGCAATGTCGCGGCCGGCGCGAACCCGCTGGGCCTGAAGCGTGGCATCGAGAAGGCCGTCGAGGCCGTCACCGCCAAGCTGCTCGACTCCGCCAAGGAGGTCGAGACCAAGGAGCAGATCGCCGCCACCGCCGGTATCTCCGCGGGCGACCCGTCCATCGGTGAGCTGATCGCCGAGGCCATGGACAAGGTCGGCAAAGAAGGCGTCATCACCGTCGAAGAGGCGCAGACCTTCGGTCTGTCGCTGGAGCTCACCGAGGGTATGCGCTTCGACAAGGGCTACATCTCGGGCTACTTCGTCACCGATCCCGAGCGTCAGGAAGCGGTCCTCGAGGACCCCTACCTGCTGCTGGTCGGCTCGAAGGTCTCCACCGTCAAGGACCTGCTGCCGCTGCTGGAGAAGGTCATCCAGGCCGGCAAGCCGCTGCTGATCATCGCCGAGGACGTCGAGGGCGAGGCCCTGTCGACCCTGGTCGTGAACAAGATCCGCGGCACCTTCAAGTCCGTCGCCGTCAAGGCCCCGGGCTTCGGTGACCGCCGCAAGGCCCAGCTCGCCGATATCGCCATCCTCACCGGTGGCGAGGTCATCAGCGAAGAGGTCGGCCTCTCCCTGGAGACCGCCGGCATCGAGCTGCTCGGCCAGGCGCGCAAGGTCGTCGTCACCAAGGACGAGACCACCATCGTCGAGGGCGCGGGCGACGCGGAGGCCATCCAGGGCCGCGTGGCGCAGATCCGCACCGAGATCGAGAACTCGGATTCGGACTACGACCGCGAGAAGCTGCAGGAGCGCCTGGCCAAGCTGGCCGGTGGTGTTGCGGTCATCAAGGCCGGTGCCGCCACCGAGGTCGAGCTCAAGGAGCGCAAGCACCGCATCGAAGATGCCGTGCGCAACGCCAAGGCCGCCGTCGAAGAGGGCATCGTCGCCGGTGGTGGCGTGGCCCTGCTGCAGTCGGCTCCGGCTCTCGAGGACCTGAAGCTCGAAGGTGACGAGGCCACCGGTGCGAACATCGTGAAGGTGGCGCTGTCGGCGCCGCTGAAGCAGATCGCCTTCAACGCCGGCCTCGAGCCCGGCGTGGTCGCGGAGAAGGTTTCCAACCTGCCCGCCGGCCAGGGCCTCAACGCCGCGACCAACGAGTACGAGGACCTGCTCGCCGCCGGTGTCGCCGACCCGGTCAAGGTCACCCGCTCGGCCCTGCAGAACGCGGCCTCCATCGCGGCCCTGTTCCTGACCACCGAGGCCGTTGTCGCCGACAAGCCGGAGAAGGCGGCCGCCGCGCCGGCCGATCCGACCGGTGGCATGGGCGGCATGGACTTCTGAGTCCTGCTACCCGGCAACCTTTTTCGAACCGAGGGCCGGTCCACCATCACGGTGGACCGGCCCTCGGTCTTTTCCGTTCCCTGCCGATCGGCTGCGGGTCGCGCGCTATGCTCGTGGAATCTTTGCCGCACCTGCGCTGCGGTGGTGGCCGGTCTGTCGGAAGCGGAGGATCGCACTGCGGGAAAGAGTGATTCCCGAGCTCGTCGAAAGACTTCTCGGTGCGACCGAGGGCATAGCCAAGGTCGGTGAGCCGCTGCGGCAATTCGGTCATGGACTTCGCCGCGCCTCCGGCGTAGGGCAAACCGATGGAGAGATCGCACAGTGGCTGCGGGGCATCGATGTCCGGGAAATAGAGCGTAACCGGATCGACGACTTCGACTACCGTGCACTCTCTCCGGAGACTCGGCGCCACGACCGCAGTGATCCCACGGCGGCGGAGGAAGTCGAGCGCGGTGGATCGGTCACCGAGGGCGACCCGGCGCTGCGGCAGATACTCGCTCGCCAAGGATTCGACGGCGCGCCCCTTCTGGTGAGTTCAGAGGGTATGCGTAGGGCCATCGACGCGGGCTGGACGGAAATGTTCCGGGGTGTGAAAGAAACGCGATACGCACAGGAGTTCAAGACCGGCGGACTTTACCCAGGAAAGGATGAGACAGGAAGAGGCAACGGTATCTGGGCCTGGGGGCGCGCACCCAGCTCGAGCGAGTACGGATCATCCGAGTTCCAGGAGAGTCCGGGGGAACTCCGGGAGTGGGCCGAGGACTACACAACCGGTGGCTCCACCCCGGGCAGTGTAATCCATATGGCGATGCATCCCGATGCGCTGACGACCGATTTGTCTTCTCTGACGGTGAAACAACGCGACGAACTGTCGTCGATCGACGCAGCGCTGCGCAAGGAACCCGCAGAGTCGGCAAGACGAACGGAACTGGAAGCGCGCGCATATGTCCTGTCGGATGTGGGACGATTCGCGGCCGCTCGCGGTTACGACGGGTACTGGATCAATGGCACGCCTGCCTGGGTGATTCTCAATCGCACGGCGTTGGTGGTCGAGCGGTGATACGAGGTGGCGGCGGCGCCGCATTGATCAGAGGGGGATCACGTGCGGACGGCCCGCGGTCGGCTCGGTGACCACCTGCGCGGCGAGACCGAAGACATCCCGCAGCACGTCCGGGCGGACGACCTGCTCGGGAGTGCCCTGCGTGACGATGGCGCCGTTCTTCATCGCGACGAGATGGTCGCTGTAGCGAGCGGCCAGCGAGATGTCGTGCAGGACCATGAGAACGGTCCGGTTGTGCTCGCGGTTCATCCGCACGATCAATTCCAGTAGTTCCACCTGATGTGCCAGGTCGAGATACGTTGTCGGCTCGTCCAGCAGCATGATGCCGGTTTCCTGCGCGAGTGTCATGGAGATCCATGCCCGTTGCCGTTGGCCGCCGGAGAGTTCTTCGAGTCGGGCGCCGGCGAGGTCGAGCATGCCGGTGCTGTTCAAGACCTCCCGCAGCGTTTTCTCGTCGAGAATCGAGAACTGTTCGTACCAGCGCTGCCTGGGGTGGCGCCCGCGCGAGACGAGATCGGCGACCGTGAGACCGGGTGGCGCGGCGGGGGACTGGGGCAGGATACCGACGCGGCGGGCGACCTGCCGGGTGGGCAGGGTGTCGATCGGCTTGCCGTCGAGCAGGACTCGACCGGCTCGGGGAGCTATCAGCCGGCCGAGACCGCGCAACAAGGTCGACTTGCCGCAGCCGTTGGGGCCGATGATCGACGTGACCGATCCGGTCGGAACATCGAAGGTCAGATCGGTGACGACAGCGGCGCCGTCGTAGCCGAGGGCGAGATTCTCGGCGCGTAGTACGGAAGTCGTTTCCGGGTGACTCACGTGAGCTTCCTTTGGTTCCGCAGGACCAGAAAGAGGAGATAGGGCCCGCCCAGCACCGCGGTGGCCACACCGACAGGCAGCGATACCGACAGCGTGTGCGCGGCGAGGGTGTCGGCGACCGAGACGAAAACGATGCCCACCAATCCGGAAGTCAGAATCGGGGGCACGGTCGACCGGGTGAGCAGCCGCGCGATCTGGGGGCTCGCCAGCGCGACGAAGACCAGCGGACCCGCGACCACGACACCGGTGGAGGCCAGCAGTGTCGCGAGGACCAGCGCGTACAGGCGAAGGCGGCCGATCCGGATGCCCAGCCCGAGCGCGATATCGTCGTCCATGGTGAGCAGCATCAGCCGCCGTCCCAGCAGCAGCGCCGCCACCAGCAGGGCAAGGGCCAGTAGTCCCATCGGCCGGATCAGCGGCCAGTCCCTGCCATTGAGTGAACCGGACATCCAGGTCAGCGCCTGGGCGGCATTGCCGACATCACCGAGGGTCAGCATCCAGGTCGTCAGGCTCACCGCGAGCCCGTTGATACCGAGCCCGACGAGCACCAGGCGATAGCTGTCCAGGGTCGCGGAGAAGGCCAGCAGGAAGAGCAGGACTCCGGCCAGAATTCCGCCGCCGAACGCGGCGGCCGGCAGACCGACCCCGGCGGCGAATCCGCTGAGCCCGGCGGCACCACCGCCGGCCAGCACCAGCACGGAGACCGCGCCGAGCGAAGCGCCGGCCGTCACGCCCAGGACGTCGGGGCTGGCGAGCGGGTTGCGTGCCACGGTCTGGGTGATCGCCCCCGCCATGGCCAGACAGGCGCCCGCGATGACGGCCCCTACGGCACGCGGCGCCCGGAATTCCGTCACGGCGAGGTGGAGCCGGGAGTTCGAATCGTCGCCCAGGATTGCCCGGACGACGGCGTCGAGTGGTAGCGCGGAACCGCCGTTGGCGATATGGAACGCGGTGGCCGCCAAGGCCAGCAGGGACAACACCACCCCGACCCACAGCGCTCGGGGTGTGAGGCGCACCGAGACCGGACCCCACCGCACGACGCGGGTGGGCGCGAGCAGGTTCGGGGCCGGGCCGCTCATACGGTCACCAGCCGGCGGCGACGAGCGAGAAATACGAAGAACGGTGCCCCGAGGACTGCGAGCACGACCCCGACCGACAACTCACCCGGCCGGGCGATCACCCGGCCGGCGGTATCGGCGACGAGGACCAGGAATATGCCGAACGCGGCCGCCGCGGGCACCGAACGACGGTAGTCGGCACCGACGAGTGCCCGCGCGATATGCGGCACCAGCAACCCCGCGAAGGCGATCGGCCCGGCCATGGTTACCGCGGACCCGGCCAGCAGTGTGATCGCCACGATGCCGGCGGACCGCGCGACGGGGACGGAGGTTCCGAGCGACCGTGCCGCGTCCTCGCCGAGAGCCAGTGTGTTGAGCGCGCCGATATTCAGCACGGCGAGCAGCAGCCCCGCGATCGCGAAGGGCCAGATCGCTTCGAGCGAGTCCGGACGCGCCGCCAAGGAGCCCACCTGCCAGAACCGCAGCGTGTCCAAGGACGCGCTGTCGAGCAGTACCAGTCCGGTGACCAGGCCGCCGCACAGCGCGGTGACCGCCGCGCCGGACAACACCAGCGTGATCGGCGTCGCCCCGTTACGGGCGGCGGTACCCACCGCGAACACCACCACGCCGGCGAGCAGGGCACCCACGAAGGCCAGACCGGCCTGGGCGGGCACCGGCAGGGAGCCGAACAGGAATGTGGCGGAGACGATCGCGAGCGCCGCGCCCTGGTTGATACCGAGCAGGCCCGGCTCTGCGACGGCGTTGCGGGTATGCCCCTGGGTCAGGATTCCGGCGACACCCAGACATGCGCCCGCGGCGATGCCGACGAGGGTTCGTGGCCAGCGGAGTTCGCGGATCGTCACATCCATATCGGTACCGGTGGGAGTGAAGATCGCATGCCATACCTCCGGCAAGGTCGACGGGCTGCTCCCGACGCAGACGCTCACCAGCACGGCCGCCACCACCGCGGCGGCCGGCACGCCCACCATGACCAGCGGTGAGCGGCCGGGACGAGGCATGGCACCGCCGCGCGGCGGGACCGCGGACCCGACCGACGATTCCGATACATCCGAGGTGGGTTCGCCGGTCACCGGTTCACTCGCACCGGCACTGTCGCCATCTCGGTTCTCCTTGCTAAGGTTCAGCAATGCATTGGGCAGCCTATCCTTATTCGGATGCCGCGTGGTAGCCCACCCGAAGGAAAGGTGACCTCATGCGAGTGATGTCCCCCCGGTCGATAGCCCAGCGATCACTGGCTCCCCTGTTGGTGGGCGGACTGCTGTTCGTCGGAGCGTGTGGTGGTTCGAGCGATTCGAGTTCGGGCGCTCCGGCGGGCGCGGGGGCCCCGATCTCGGTCGAGCACGCCATGGGTACTACGACCATCGACGCGCCACCGGAACGTGTTGTCGCCCTGGATCCCAGCTTCTCCGACGCCGCGCTGCTGCTCGACGCCCCGCTCGTCGGGTACGTCCAGTATCGCGAGGACCGGGACAACCCCTTCCCGGACTACCTGGGCGATATCGACGATGTGGTGGCCGATTCGGTGAACGTCGGGACGATCGCCGAGCCGGACCTGGAGAAGATCCTGGAGCTCGAACCCGATCTGATCATCTCGGCGAAAGTGCGCCACGAGCCGCTCTACGATCAGCTGTCCAAGATCGCGCCGACGGTGTTCTCCGAGACCACCGGCCCCACATGGAAGCAGAACATCGTCCTTCTCGGCGAGGCGCTGGGCAGAAAGGACCGAGCCGAAGAGTTGGTGACCGGCTACGCGGAGCGTGCCGCCGCGGTGGGAGAAGAGATCCGGGCCGCGCGTCCCGGCGTCACCTATTCGCTGGTCCGGTTCGCCGGTGAGAACACCGCCCGGCTCTACTCCGGCAGTTCGTTCATCGGGGAGATCATGACGGATATGGGCATCCCCCGTCCCGCCGGCGCACCCGATTCCGAGGACAGCATCTTCACCCCGCTGTCGGTGGAACAGATCCTCGCGGCCGACGCGGGAATCGTCATGGTTTCGGCCTACACCCCACCGGGAGCCGAAGGGGACTCCAGCCGGGATCAACAGGCCGCCTTCGAAGCCAATCCGCTCTGGCGGCGACTCACCGGCGATATCGTCCGGGTCGACGATGAGCCGTTCGTCCTCTCGGTGAGCGTGCAGGGTGCGCACGCCTCGATCACCACGCTCGCCGAACATTTCGGCGTCGATCCGCGCACAGATCTGATCCCTTGACCGATCGAGCGCCGATCTTCGGCCGCGGGGAGTCGTAGGTAGCCCCGGCTCTACGACTCCGCCGGCGGGCCGGGGCTCGGATCGGCGAAGGACCGCGGTAGGCGATCCGCTCCCACCGGCGGATTCGAGCTCACCGGTGGATCAACTCGCGGCGGCCTTGCCGAGGCGCCAGAAGCCGCTGAACATGATGTCGGATTTGGCCATTCCCCGGTCGCGTACCAGATGGCGGCGCACTCCGGACACGAGTTGCTGCTCGCCCGCGACGAATGCGTAGCCGGGTCCGGGCGGGAGGCCTGCCCCGCGCACGGCTTCGGTGGCCTGCGCGCCGATCCGGACGCGGGGGTCGGCGCGGGGCAGCCAGTGCACCCGCACCCCCGCCGGCTCGCCCAGATCCTGGATATCGGTGCGGTCGGGGATTTCGAGGTATGCCGCGCCGCACAGATCCCGGGGCGCCGACCGCAGTACACCCGCGATCGCGGGCAGCGCGCTTTCGTCACCGACCAGCAATGACCAGTTGGTATGCGGCGGTGCCTGATACATGATGCCTTCGTCGAGCAGCCCGACGGGCATACCCGGGCGCACCCGGCCGGCCCACGCGGACGCCGGGCCGGTATCCCCGTGGGCGACGAAGTCCACATCGATCTCGGCGTGCTCACCGAAGAATCCGGCGCCGGCGGGGCGGAACCCGCGCACGGTGTAGTTGCGGATCAGGGGCCGGGTATCGCTGCTCATCGCCAGACATTGCGCATACCAGAGGGTGTTCTCCGTCGCGGTGGGCAGGCGCAGGCCGGTTTGCCGGGCCCGCGGCAGGAAGAGGCGCAGCCACTGGTCGTAACCCATCGGCGCGAAATCGGCGAGGTCGGGTCCGCCCACCGTGACCCGGATGAAGCTGTGGCCGATCCGTTCGGCGGCCAGGGTTTCGGCGGTGCAGATCCGCCGCTGTACCGGTTTGACGTATTTGGTGCGCGTCGCCATGTGTATCAGGTTAGCAATGCCTTACCTAATGTCGCTGGCGGCCGATTCCCGCGCGTCCGGTTTGGGTGACAATGGTCGGATGAGTGGCGTACAGGACAGTGGAACCGATCCCTACCTCTGGCTCGAAGAGGTCACCGGCGAGCGGGCACTCGATTTCGCCCGGGCGCGCAACGAGGTCGTCATGGAGCGGTTCGCCGTCGGGGACCGGTTCGATGTGTTGCAGGGCCGGATCCTGGACATGCTGGATACCGACGCCAAGATCGCCTTCCCCGGGCGGCGCGGACAGTGGCTGTACAACTTCTGGCGCGACGCGGCGCATCCGCGCGGCCTGTGGCGGCGCACCACTTTCGCCGAATACGTGAAAGCGGACCCCGAATGGGATGTCCTGATCGATCTCGACGCGGTCGCCGCCGCAGAGGACGAGAACTGGGTCTGGGGCGGTGCCGGAGTGTTGCGCCCGGCCCAGAGCCGGGCGCTGATCAGCCTGTCGCGCGGTGGCGCGGACGCCAAGGTCGTTCGTGAATTCGATATGGAAACACGCGAATTCATCGCCCCGGAGGACGGCGGCTACTTCCTGCCGGAAGCGAAGTCGCGGATCAGTTGGATCGATATCGATTCCGTATACGTGGGAACGGATTTCGGTCCCGGCTCGCTCACCGGATCCGGATATCCGCGGATCGCGAAACGCTGGCGCCGGGGCACCGCGCTCGATACCGCCGAAACGGTTTTCGAGGGCGCGGTAACCGACGTCTCCGTCTCGGCGGGTTACGACCGGACTCCCGGCTACGAGCGGCACTACATCGCACAAGCCACCGATTTCTTCCACGAAGATGTCTTTCTGCTCGAGGACGACGGCTCCCGGACCCCGCTGGAGACACCTTCGGACGCCGACGAGTCGTGGTACAAGGAATGGCTGTTGGTCCGGTTGAAATCGCCGTGGGAGATCGGGGGCCGCACCTATTCCGCCGGAGCCCTGATCGCGACGAATTTCGCCGAGTTCCGCTCCGGCGGGCGAGATTTCGAGGTGCTGTTCGAACCGGACGCGCACACCTCGCTGCACGGTTACGGCTGGACCGAGAACCATCTGCTACTGGTGACCCTGCAGGACGTGCAGACCAAGCTGTACGTCCTCACCCCGGGCGCCGAGGGTTGGCGCACGGAACCGCTCGCCGATACCCCCACGATGGCCACCACCGGCATCATGAATCTCGACCCGCTCGAGGGCGGGGACGACTACATGCTCATGACCAGTGGGTTCACCACACCCACCACACTGCTCGCGGGATCGGTCGGCGCGCCGGTGACCGAATGGAAACAGGAGCCCGCGTTCTTCGACGCGACCGGTATCGAGACCGAACAGTTCTTCGCGCGCTCGGATGACGGAACGCCGATCCCGTACTTCGTGATCCGGCACCGCGATACCCGGGACGCGCCGGCGCCCACGGTGATGTCGGGCTACGGCGGGTTCGAGGTGTCCCGTACCCCCGGCTACGGCGGTTCGTCCGGTATCGGATGGCTGGAACAGGGCGGCACCTATGTGATGACCAATATTCGCGGCGGTGGGGAATACGGGCCGCAGTGGCATACCTCGGTGCAGAAGGAGAACCGGTACAAGGTGTACGAGGATTTCTCCTCGATCGCCCGTGATCTGGTGGCTCGGGGGATAACCACCGCCGAGCGGCTCGGCGCCGTCGGCGGCAGCAACGGTGGTCTGCTGATGGGTGTGATGCTCACCCGCTATCCGGAATTGTTCGGAGCGATCGTCTGCCAGGTGCCGCTACTGGATATGCGCCGGTACCACCGGTTGCTGGCGGGTGCGTCCTGGATGGCGGAATACGGTGATCCGGATGTGCCGGAGGAATGGGCCTACATCAGCCGGTACTCCCCCTACCAGCGGGCCGCGGAAACCGGTGCGGGCGCTACGTATCCACCGATCCTGCTGACCACTTCCACCCGTGACGATCGCGTGCATCCGGGGCATGCCCGCAAGATGGCGGCGTTGCTGGAGGAGCAGGGACACCGGGTCTGGTACCACGAGAACATCGAGGGCGGGCACGGCGGCGCCGCCGACAACAAACAGTCGGCGTTCCAGGCGGCCCTGATCTACGAGTTCTTCACCCAGATGCTCATCGAGGGCCGGACCGCGAAGTGATCCGGCGCCGGTCACCGATCGTGTAACCACTTCTCGATACGGTCGACCACCTCGGCGGGTTCGGAGATCCAGCCGTTGTGGCCCAGCGGCCGAGGTGCGTGCCAGGTCGTCTTGTCGGCGTTCGGCAGTTTGTCCAGTAGATGCCCGGCCGATGCCCGCGGGGTCAGTTCGTCGCCGGTCAGGGTGATCGAGAGGACGGGCAGTCTCAGCCGGGAGAGACGTTCCTCGTAGTCGATATCGGCACCGGCCGGGTCGAACCGGCCGGTGCGGGCCAGCCGGGCCCAGTCGGAGACGAGTACTTTCGACTGGCGGCCGAAACCGTTGGGGCCCAGTTTGTCGCCCGGCCACACTCCGGCCAGCGTGGCGGTCAGCGAGACCGCGGCGGTGCCGACCAGCATGCCCGGCCCGAGCAGGCCGCGAAAACTTCGGTAGTAGGGGGTACCAGAGGCGACGAGGATCAGTCCCGCGAGGCGCCCGCGGACCCGCGCCGCGTACAGCGCCGACAGTTGCCCACCCATGCTGTGACCCAGCACGTACGGGGTGCGGTCGGGGAAGCGGGTGCGTACCACCTCGAAGATCGCCGGAAAATCCACCGCGGCGAGCTCGTGGTACCCGTAGGTGCTGGCCGCGCTCGGTTTCGGTGAGCCGGCGCCGTTGCCGCGCAGTTCGCCCACCGCGACATCGATGCCGCGCCGGGCGAGCGCACGAGCGAAATAGAGGTAGTACTCGCCGGGAACGCCGAGCCCGGGTATCAGTACCACCACCGGCCGGGGTGTATCCGGAGTGACCGGACGGCCGTCCGATCCCGCGGCCGGGACCAGCCGCACCGGGACGGTGCTGCCGTCGGGCATCTGGATCGCAACGGTCTCCACCGGGTCAAGGCTAGCCGCCGGAGGCGCTCGCCCGGCGGTGTGGTCAGGCCCGGATCGCGCCTACGATGATCCGGCTCAGCACTCGGATCACCTCGTCGAGCGGCTGCCGCGGTTCGGCCCCGCTCCATTCGTCCACCACGTAGTTGACCGCACCGATGATGGCGAGCATGCGCAGGTCGTAGTCGCCGGTCGGGATCTCACCGTGCAGCGCGGCGTCCTCGGCGGCCTTGGCGAGCACCGAACTCCAGGCCCGGCGTGATTCCCCGCGCATCTTCTCGACTTTGGCCCCGGCGCCGACCACTTCGACGAGCACGACCCGAGCTCGTCGCGTATCGGTGCCGATGGACTGCACATAGGCGCGGATGGCGCCGTCTATCCGCTCCAGCGCGCTCTGGTCGGTGCTCTGGTCGAGGGAGGCGAGCACCGCGGTCCGCGATTCCCGGTCGATGAGAGCGAAGAGTTCCACAAGGAGCGATTCGCGGCCGGTGAACTCTTCGTAGAACTGGCGCGAGGACAACCCCGCGTCTTTGCAAATGGCCCCTACCGAGCTATTGGCATACCCGTCTCTCGCAAAAACCGTCAGGCCGGATTCGAGAAAACGAGCGCGTCGCTCGCGTTGCCGATCTTCTACGGGCTGCCCGGCATACCGTCGTCCCGAATTCGCTTCCTGTGACATCGCGCAGAACAATACCGAAAAGCCCGATCCTCTCGTCATCGATCGGGTCTTTCGTAGCATGCCGCCAGCACAGTAAGGGTTTGCCGAAAGTTGGCTGCCCGCAACTCGGGTCGCCGGTAAAACTGCCAAACCGGACAATGCCCGGATCTCGCTGGTACAGCGGATTTTAGAGGGAAATTCTAGAATTATTTCCTTGGGCTCGGCATGACCATTGCAATTACCCGGCAACACATAGTGTTCACCTTATGGGAATCGCGCTGCTGTATGGGCTGGGTACGGCAATTCCATTGCTGATAGGCGCGGCCGTCGGTTTGCGAACCACATTGCCCGAGTCATTGCTCGCCTCGCTGATGGCGTTCGGCGCGGGCACCATGATCGCCCTCGTGACCAACGAACTGTTCGAACCCGCCTTCCTGCGAGCAGGTACTCGTCGTGGTCACCCTCGCCGGAAACCTGCTCTCCGCCCACCTCGAGCCGACGCATATCAGCGCGATCCAGGCCTTCGCGGGCGGCGCGACCATCGCGGTCCTCGCCGACTCGCTCATGGCGGAGGCATACCGGCAGGGCGGCTGGTGGGTCGGCATGGCGACATCGATCGGTTTCCTGGTCGCCTTCCTGCTGGGATGACGGAAGGCTGCCCGGGTGCCGCGGGTATCCCGGCGGGGATGATCGAGGGCGGGTGGGCGCTCACCGGCGTCGAATATGTGGCGATAGAGGTCGCGGTGGTGCTGCTCGGCTGTGCCGTCGCCGTCCGGGTGACCATGCGCACACCCGCACCCGCCCGGCCGGGGGGCCCGCGGTCGACCCGATCGAGGCGTCGTAGCGCCGTCGCGGCCCGTCAGGGCCCGGTGGCCCCGCCGGGGCGGCACCGGTGTGCTCAGTGGCGGGAGGCGGGCGGGTGGCCCCGGCCGTAGCCGGGAGAGTTAGGCTCGACACTGTGACTTCCCACTACGATGTCGTCGTTCTCGGTGCTGGTCCCGGCGGTTACGTCGCCGCGATCCGCGCCGCTCAACTCGGCCTGCGAACAGCGATCGTCGAGCAGAAATACTGGGGTGGCGTGTGCCTGAACGTGGGCTGCATCCCGTCCAAGGCGCTGCTGCGCAATGCGGAGCTGGCTCATATCTTCACCAAAGAAGCGAAAACCTTCGGTATCAGCGGGGAGGCGACCTTCGATTTCGGGGCGGCCTTCGATCGCAGCCGTAAGGTCGCGGACGGCCGGGTCAAGGGCGTCCACTTCCTGATGAAGAAGAACAAGATCACCGAGTACGACGGCAAGGGCTCGTTCACCGGCCCCAACGCTCTCTCGGTCGAGCTCGGCAAGGGCGGCACGGAGTCGATCACCTTCGACAACGTCATCATCGCCACCGGCACCAACACCAAACTGCTGCCGGGCACCTCCCTGAGCAAGAACGTCGTCACCTACGAGGAGCAGATCCTCACCCGCGACCTGCCGGGTTCGATCCTGATCGTCGGCGCCGGCGCCATCGGTATGGAGTTCGGCTACGTCCTGCGCAACTACGGCGTGGACGTACGCATCGTGGAATTCCTGGACCGCGCACTGCCCAACGAGGACGCCGATGTCTCCAAGGAGATCACCAAGGCGTACAAGAAGCTCGGTATCACCATCACCACCGGTGCGGCCGTGCAGTCCATCGACGACGACGGGTCCAAGGTCACCGTCGCGATCAAGGACAACAAGTCGGGTTCGGTCGAGACCGTCACCGTCGACAAGGTGCTGCAGGCCGTCGGCTTCGCGCCCCGGGTCGAGGGCTACGGCCTGGAGAACACCGGCGTGGCGCTCACCGAGCGCGGCGCGATCGCCATCGACGACAATATGCGCACCAATGTGCCGCATATCTACGCCATCGGCGATGTCACCGCGAAACTGCAGCTCGCGCATGTCGCGGAGGCTCAGGGCGTGGTCGCGGCCGAGACCATCGGCGGCGCGGAGACGCTGACGTTGGGTGATTACCGGATGATGCCGCGCGCCACCTTCTGTCAGCCGCAGGTCGCCAGCTTCGGTCTCACCGAGCAGCAGGCGCGCGACGAGGGCTACGACGTGAAGGTCGCGACCTTCCCGTTCACCGCCAACGGCAAGGCGCACGGACTCGGCGATGCCACCGGTTTCGTCAAGCTGATCTCGGACAACAAGTACGGTGAACTGATCGGCGGCCACCTGATCGGCCCCGATGTCTCCGAACTGCTGCCCGAACTGACTCTGGCCCAGAAGTGGGATCTCACGGTCAACGAACTGGCCCGTAATGTGCACACGCACCCGACGCTGAGCGAGGCGCTGCAGGAGGCCATCCACGGCCTGGCCGGACACATGATCAACTTCTGACCCGTTCGCGGACTCGACCGCCCCGGAGCCCGTGCGCGGGCCCCGGGGCGGCTTCCTGTTTCCGCAGCCCGACGTATCGGACAACTCTCGGCTGTCCTTGCGTAACGTCGCCTGCTCGATCGGGGCCGACGGCCGAGTTGCCGGTGCCGGATAAGCGAAGAGGTGCCGGTGTACAACCAGGCCGTGGCGGCGATGCGGGAGCTGGCGAAGAAGGTCGAGCAGAACATCGCATTGATCGGCGCCGGTGGGAGCCGGCAATATCGCGATATCACCACGGTGCCGATCGGCGAGGTGCTACGGAAGGTTCCGGGTGCCGACGGCCGGGGGGCTGCCGTCGTGGCAGGTGATCGGCTTGTGGAAAGCCCGTCACCCGCTCGGATACCCGATCGGACGCCGGCCCCGGGGGCGCTACGGATCTTCGACTCCGCAGACAGTGCGCGGCGGTACGGTCGATCTGTGTGGGGTGCGACGTACAGTCGGCTGGGCAAGAACCGTATACAAGCGCTGCGCGATTTCACTATGGGCTCCGAAGGCATCAACGCGCCCCTGCGGGGCGACGCCAGGTACCCGCCGGATATGGAACGGGTCGAACGGCTGGACGATATTCTGCGGCGCAAGCCGGTGCCGGACTGGATCCAGGCATGGAAATCCATATCGGCGGGCCGTCTGTTTCCCGGCCGGAATCCGGCCGATATCCGTCCCGGCGATCGCGGGCACGTCTCCGATTTTTTCAGTACCGCGCTGGCCCCGGAGGGCCTCGACACGCTCAAGAAAACTCGTAACCGGGATACGGATCTCCGCGTGGAGGTCCCGCCCGGGACACCCGGCATCTTCATCGGCGACAAATCGGCTTTTCCGCGGGAGGTCGAGTTGCTCCTTGGACGGGACCTGGATTTCGAGGTCACGGAATGGGGGAGAGCAGGGGATCGATGGCAGGGCTCGATCCGGATCCTGCCGCCCGGGGCCGCAGTCTGAGGGACCGGCCGGTCCGGCGCCCGGCGGGTTCCCCGGTCCGGGCATCCGGGATACATTCCCGGGGTGACCGTGGAACCGTCGCCCTCCGCTCGCTCCGGGATATCCGGGTTGCGACCGATCCTCGGCGTGGCAGTGGCGTTTCTCGTATTCGTGCTCGTGGCGGGGGCGGTCGTTGTCGATACCCGGACGGTGCGTACGGAGGTGTTGCGCACCGAAACCCAGCCGCCGACCGTCGAATACGACGGTGCGACCTACCATGTCGGTCTCCTACGGCAGGAGAGCCGGCTGCTGCACCGGCGGCTGCCGGATGTGATCACGGTCGGCCGCTATCCGGATATGGGGTACGGCCACCCGGTGTACTTCGAGATCCTGGGCAACCGCGACCCCGTCCTCGAGTCGGCGCGGTGGAGCCCGGCGGGAGTCGTGGTCCGCCTCGACTCCGGGCACGAGATATTCGTTCCCGCAGCGGCTTTCACCGGGGGCCGCTAGCCACGCGGGCGGTCAGAATTCGTCGCGGCGGATGCGGAGGGTGGCGATGGTGGCAGCGAGGCCCTCATATTGGTTGACCAGCAGCACGATTTCGATGAGGCGGCGATCGTCGTAGTAGGTGGACAGGTGTGTCCAGGCGGCATCGTCGATATCGCGGGTGCGGACCAGCTGATCGACCGCGGTGAGCAGCGCCCGGTGTTTGTCGGCCCAGCCCGCCGCGTCCGCTCCGGCCCGGATCCGCTCCAGGATCTCCGGTGTCACCCCGGCCCGCCGGCCCAGGCGGATGTGGTGGTCGGTCTCGTAGGCGCAGTCACGCAGATGGGCCACCCGCAGGATGACCAGTTCGGTGTCGTGCCGGCGCAGCCGCCCACCCGGCATCAGCGTGCCGGAGAAGTGCAGCCAGCCGCGGAACAGCCGACCGGCCCGGCCCAGCGTGCTGAACAGCTGCGCGTCGGCCGTACCCGAGGCCCGCGAGAGCACCTGCCAGGCCGCCCAGTTGACGGGACCCAGCTCGCGGAGGCGGCCGGGGGTGATCCGTGGTCGCTCCTGCGACACCATGGCATCGTCCTCTCCGGTGGAATTGTCGTACGACCCACGGCGCCCGCCGGTCGCCTGTGGCATGCACCGCTCCCGAACCTACCCGCCGCCGTGCCGCTCGAACAGGCGGCTTCGGTATATCACGAGCGCGCGGAGTCACCGAGGTCGAGCAGTTCGGAAACCGTGACGAACCGGTAGCCCTGCGCGTGCAGTTTCGCGGCGATCGGGACGACGGCGGCCCGGGAGGCCGCGCCGGTGGCGTACATAGTGTGCAGCAGGATGATCGACCCCGGGCGCACCTGGTCGACGGTGGCGTCGACGATGTCCTCGGTGGCGGTGTTGCCTTTTTCGGGTTCGACATCCCAGGTGATCGTGGTGCGGTCGTGGTCGGCGAGATAGTTCGGCAGATTCCACAATTTCTTGCCGTAGGGCGGGCGGAAGGTGATGTCGCCCCGGTAACCGGCGGCGCGGATCTCGGTATCTGTACCTTCCACCTCGTCGGCGACCGTACCGGACGAGACCAGCACCATCCGCCGGTGGTTGTAGGTGTGGTTGCCCAGTTCGTGACCGGCCGCCACGATCGCCCGGCCCAGCTCCGGGCGGGCGGCGAGATCGCGGCCGTTGAGATAGAAGGTGGCGGGGATACCGGCGGTGGCGAGCAGATCGAGCACCTCGGGAGCGCGCTCGGACGGCCCGTCGTCCAGCGTCAGGGCCACCACCTTCTCGCTGGTCTCCACGCGGTCCACCAGCCGCCCGGCCAGTTGGTAGGTCCGTGAGTTCATCAGGAAATAGCCGCCGGCCCCGACGACCAGTACCGCCGCCAGAGCGATCGCCGCCCCTGCCATCCACCTACGCATCCCAGGTGTATAGCAGGCGCTGGGCCGGGCGGCGACCGCAACGAAAACGTCAGGCGGACTTGTCTGTACGGTCCGCTTCTGTCCCGGGAGTCTTCCCATGCCGTTCGCGTTTGCCGCGGGCGACCTCGGTCGCGAGGGCGTCGAGGGGTTGGGCGAACCGGGCCAGCGGATCGACCAGCGCGGCGAGCCATTCCCGGGCGTCGGCGAAACCCTCCGGTTCCAGGGTGTAGTACCTGCGGTTGGCCTCCGACCGCACGCGAACCAGCCCGGCTTCCCGTAATACCTTGAGGTGCTGGGATACCGCGGGTTGCGAGATTGCACTGTGCTCGCGGATCTCCTCGACCAGGGCGCCCGCGGATCGTTCACCGCCGGCCACCACTTGCAGTATCGTGCGGCGCACCGGATCGCCGAGTGCCTCGAACACGTTCGCCGGGGCGGACCGGTCCATCAGGATCGCTCCTCCTCCTCGGGACCGACGGTGTAGAAGCCGGTGGTCGCCTCGGCGCCCGCATGGGCCTGTGCCGGATCGTCACCGTCGGTGATCGCCGCCGCCGCCCAACCGGACGCCGCGGCCCGGACGAATTCCAGGCCCTCGGTGGTGGCCGGGAACTCCAGCGCCACCGCCGGGTCGACGTCGGCGCGAGTTTCCAGATGCAGGCCGAGTCCCATGAGCGCCAGATCCCAGCCGACACCCACCGCGCCGGGGCCGAATTGTTTCCACATATCCGGATCGACCGGTGCTTCGTGCATCAATTCGAGTGTGGTCCCACCGGCGTCGGGTTCGAGCCGGATTTCGAGCCACGAAACCATGGGCCCCATCTCCCAGGTTACCGCGAATCGTTTCGGTCGTTCGCATTCTTCGACCACGCCCCCGGCATTTCCTTCGAGCTGATACCTGCCGCCGACGGTCAGCTCGCCGGTGACCGGCAGGAACCAGCGCGGAATCCGCTGGATATCGGTGAGTGCCTCCCACAGATCGTCCGGATCGGTGGCGTAGGTGCGCCGCGCTACGGCGATCCGAGTGACCGCGCCCTGTCGTTCGGCGGTGCGGACCTCTCGGGTGACCAGTCCGGCGATGGCGGTGGGATCGGTGAGCAAACCCATGTCTTCCTCCCTTTATAAGTTTTAACTTATAATAGCGCAGTGCTGTCGGTTACACCAGGCCGATGGCGCGGCGCTGGGGATGGGTCCGGAAAGCTTGTCGCGGCAGTGGGTTCGGGACGAACACACGGACCCGGGGTGAGAGATCGACCGTGTTTATCCGGACGCTCGGCGGGTTGAGGTGACGGGCGGACCGCGGGGTGGGATTCCGCAGCGGAATTCGGTATCGGCCGGGCCCGCGCGGTCCTACCCGAGGCGACTGCGCCCGGCTCGGGCAGTAATAGATCAATTCGCTACTCCAGTGGTATCGAAATACTGGTTAGCATTTTGTGGAGAGCTTGTCGTCCTACGATCGGTCACAGGCCGGAGTCGCAACGAAGGAGCCAGATATGCAAGAACTGGTGCCCCGCTTCGATATGCACGACCCGACGGGCGCGGCAGTATTCGACCCGGTGACGGGAAACCGGCGACGCGCGTTCCACCGGGGCATCACCCGGCCGGGCCCGGCCGCGGCCGAAGGTGCGCTCGGCCGATGACCGATCACGATTCCGGGATCGGCCGCAAGATCGCCTACTACCGGGCGCGGAAAGGTCTGTCGCAGCGCGATTTCGCGCCATTGATCAAACGGTCGGAGGCATGGGTCTCCCAGGTGGAACGCGGCGTGCGGCCGGTCAAGGCGCTGGATGTACTCGAACGTATCGCCGATGTCCTCGATATGCCCGTCGCCGAGCTGGCGCCGTCGGCCCCCACCGCGCAGGCCGAACAGATCCCGGCCGACGCGGCGGGGCTGCGGCTACTGCTCACCGATAATCACGCGCTGCGAGCGATGACGACCGGCGCGGCCGTGGCCCCGGATATCGACCGCCTCGCCGAGAGGGCCGACGCCGCGTGGACGTTCACCCGGCTGGGCCACTACACGGAGTTGCGGGAGCTGCTCGAATCATTGCTTCCCGACCTGGCCGTCGCGGTCGCGCACGCCGACTCCCGCCGGGCCGAGGGCCTGCTCGCCCACACCTGTCAGGCCTACGCTGTCGCGCTCGCCGATCTACAGCAGTTCGATGCCGCCTGGGTCGCCGCCGAGCGCGCGATCACCGCGGCTCGGTATGCGGAGGACCCGATCCTGATGGCGGCGGGCGCTTTTCGTCTCGCGCTCGTCTTCCAGTGTGCGCACCGACTCGACCAGGCGAAGCGAACCGCGGAAACCGCGCGCGCGGCCCTCGGGGAGCTCATGGGCCGGGGCGGGCCTCGTGCCGCGAGTGTGTACGGCGCGTTGACCCTGCAGCTCGCCCTGATCGCGGCGCGCACCGAGGAGGCCGAGCAGGCCTACGAGATGATCGCCGCCGCCCGGGCCGCGGCGGCCGGCCTCGGCGGGGACCGCGACGATCACCATACGGATTTCGGTCCCACCGCCGTGGACCTGCACGAGGTCGCGGTCGCGGTGGAACTGGGCGACGCCGGCACCGCGATCAGGCTCGCGGGGAAGATCGACCGGGGGCGGCTCTCGCCCGGGCATCAGGGTCGATTGCTCGTCGATACCGCCCGCGCGTGGGCCCAGCGGCGCAGTCCCGAACGCGCACTGGCCCTTCTGCTGGAGGCCGAACTACTCGCCCCGGAACAGCTCTACCGGCACAGGTCGGTGCGTTCGACGACCACGGACCTGCTCAGTATGGATCGGGGCACCCCCGGTCTCGGCGCCTTCGCGCAGCGGATCGGAGTGGACGCGGCACTCATCCAGCCGGTGACGGGCCGGGCCGGGCCGGCGCGCAGCGGACTACGCGCCGCCCGCGGTCCGCGCGTGATCTGACGCGGCCCGGCCGGCGGGCCAGAATTCCTTCAGCTCGGCCGCCGCTGCCGCCGCCTGCCGGACGCCGGATTCGTAGGCCGGGTAGAGGGCGGTATCGGCGAAGAGATCGGTGCCGAATGCGGCGACGGCGATATCGTCCGGGCGTATCGAGATCTCCCGGACCGATCCGAGTTCCCGGTCGGCGCGGGTGCGCGGATACACATGCGCCAGCGGTTCCAGGATCACGATCACATCGTGACCCACGGCGAGGTCGGCGTTGACGGTGGAGCGGACCCCGCCGTCGATGTAGTGCCGGCCGGCGATCTCGATCGGGGGGAAGACGCCGGGCACCGCGGTACTCGAGGCGAGCGCTTCGACAAGAGTCGCGGCGCCGCCCCGGGTCCAGGCGGTGAGTGTCCCCGACCCGATATCGATGGCGGCGATCCGCAGATCGTGTTCGGGCCAGTCGGCGAAACCGACGAGTGAGCCGATGCGGTCGATGTGGACCGCCGGGTCGCCGGTGTCGGCGCCCAGGGCGAGTTCGCCGACCCGCTGGAGGACCAGTTCGCGATCCTGATCGACGGCGCGCAGCAGTGCGGCTATCTCCAGCAGCGGGGCGTAATCGTGCCGGACCGGCTCGGCGGGCTGCGGTCGCGGGGTCAGGATCGTGGCGATATCGATCCCGGCGGCGAGGGCCGAGCCGACGACCGCTCCGGCGGAGGTGCCGATGATGCGGTCGGCCCGGGCCAGGTCGATTCCGGCGTCGCGCAGACCTGTCGCCAGCCCGCTCAGCCAGGCGATGCCGACCGGGCCACCGCCTCCCAGTACCAGCGCGATCGTGGGCGTTTCGGTGGGCCGAGCGTCAGGCATGACACGAGATTAGCTGCCCGGGCCGGGTTCGGCCCGGCGCGGGCGGTCGGTGCCGAGAAGGCGAGCGGTCGGTTCCGGCAGGTCTCCGGCGTGCGGCGGATCACGATGCGGCGCACTATTCCGTCCGGTACAAATACTACGTACGCCATACGGTGTTTTGGAATATGGAGGTCATATGCGCATCACCGGATCCGCCATCTCGCTGAACGTCGCCGACCCGGCCGCGTCGGCGGAGTTCGTCACCACCCACTTCGGGTTCACCGAGCAGATGACGGCCGACGGTTTCGTCTCGCTCGCCCATCCCGAAGCCGGACCGAACCTCATCTATCTGCGCACCGGACTGTCCACCTTCAAACCCGAACGTGCCGCCGGCCCCGCCGGGGACGGGCTGCTCGTGGTGTTCGTGGTGGCCGATATCGACACCGAATACGCGCGGTTGCAGAAGAACGGGGCCCCGATCGTCACCCCCGTCGAGACCGAGGAATGGGGGGAGCGCTACTTCCAGACGACCGATCGGAACGGGATCATCTATCAGCTCGTGCAATGGGTCTGACGCCCGCACGGGTGCCGTACCGGGAATCAGTGCCCCGAGGTCCGGGGCGCTGATTCCCGATTCGCCTGAACCGCAGGTCATATGAGTGGTACGAAAGTGGCTGGCGGGCCATGATCGACATGGGGGTCGGTGGTGGCATGAGGGGCAACGACACGCGGCAGAGGTAGAGCACGATGCTGGTGAAGGTCGACGATCGGGCGGAACTATCCGCGGCCGAAATGGAATTCGTGCAATGCCTGCGGCAGTTGCCGACGACCGGCTTGGCCATCGTCGACCTGCGGATCGGCACCCAGCGCGGAACCCGGCAGGTCGGGGCGGTGATCTGGACGCCCCAGGGAGTTCTCGTGATCGAGGTGGTCGGGTTCCGGAGCCGGCAGAGCGGGGTGCTGACGGTTTCGCGGGACCGGCCGTGGCAGGTCGGCGCGGTCGCCGCGGATCTGGAATTGGCATTCGGGGTCAATCCGATACGGCACCTGGAGAGTGCGGTGCGGGAGGTCGAGCTGACCTTCGAACGCGCCACCTACGATCCCGGACAGCTGTGCGGTGCGGTGGCACTGGTGCCCATGCGGGGCGTGACACTGCGGCCGGGCCGGGAAACCCTGCGCCCGGGATTGGATGTGGTGGTCGGGAACGCGGTCGAATACACCGAACTGCGGATCTTCCTGGAGAATTTCGCCCCCGGACCGCCCCGCTGGACACTGGGCCGGGTCTGCGCGGCCACCCGGGCGCTCACCGGCTGGGCGCCGGATCGCGCCGAACTGATCGCCGCCGGCTTCGAGGACAAACTGCCGGAGCCGCCGCGGAAACCACGGGAGCGTCCCGGCTGGCGCCGGCCGGATTCCGGTCGCACCCAGGACCTCATCGGCTGGGCGGTGCTGGGGGTCGCGGTGCTGGGCGTGTTGATAGTGCTGGGCGCGATCGCCGGTTCCCTGCTCGCCGACGGCCCCACCGCCGAACCGGCGGCACCCAGCACCACCGTCGCGCCGGCCGTACCCGCGCCCGGGGGACCGGTGGAGTGCTGGCCGTTGCAGCCGGGTTGCTGAGGCGGTAACGCACCCGTCCCGGACACTGCCGGCGGACGCGGGCCCAGGTGCGCGAGGCTACGGTTGCGTACCCGCCGCCGGGTCCGGCACCCTTCAGTTCGTACGATGTCAAAAAGCCTGTAACCATGCGGTCGGCCGGCCGCCGACCGTACCGACCAGGAGGACAGCCGTGGGTCACTACCGGGCGAATCTGCGTGATATCGAGTTCAACCTCTTCGAGGTGTTCGAACTGGGCAAAATCCTCGACACCGGTGCGTACGGGGATCTCGACACCGATACCGCGCGGGAGATCCTGGCGGAGGTGAAGCGCCTGGCCGAAGGGCCGGTGGCGGAATCCTTCGCGGCCGCCGACCGAGATCCGGTGGAGTTCGTCCCGGACACCCATTCGATCACCGTCCCGGAACCGTTGGCCGAGACCGTGTACGCCGTCCGGAAAGCCGGGTGGAACCGTCTCGGCAAACCCGAGGCGATGGGCGGGATGCCCGCGCCTGCCGCGCTGTGCTGGGCGGTGAGCGAGATGATCACCTGCGCCAACCCGGCCGCGGTGTTCTTCGATATGGGCTCGGTGATGGCGCAGGTCCTGTTCGGTATCGGTACCGAGCAGCAGAAGCACTGGGCGGCAGCCGGTTTCGAGCGGCACTGGCAGGGCACCATGGTGCTCACCGAACCCGACGCGGGTTCGGATGTGGGTGCGGGCCGGGCCAAAGCGATCGAACAGCCCGACGGCACCTGGCATATCGAGGGCGTCAAACGTTTTATCTCCGGCGCCGACGTCGGCGAGACCGCGGAGAACGTCTTCCACCTCGTGCTGGCGCGGCCCGAGGGCGCGGGACCGGGCACCAAGGGTCTGTCCCTGTTCTACGTACCGAAATTCCTGTTCGATCCGCAGACCCTGGAACTGGGCGAGCGCAACGGCGTGTACGTGACCAATGTCGAACACAAGATGGGCCTGAAATCCTCGCCCACCTGTGAACTCACCTTCGGCGGCGAGAAACCCGCCGTGGGCTGGCTGGTCGGCGACAGTCACGACGGAATCGCCCAGATGTTCAAGGTCATCGAGAACGCGCGTATGACGGTCGGCGTCAAATCCAGTGGGACCCTGTCCACCGGGTACCTGAACGCGCTCGCCTACGCGAAGGAGCGGGTACAGGGCGCCGACCTCACCCGGATGACCGACAAGACCGCGCCCCGGGTCCCGATCACCCGGCATCCCGATGTGCGGCGCAGTCTGGCCATGCAGAAGGCGTATGCCGAGGGGATGCGCGCGGTCTACCTCTACACCGCGATCCACCAGGATGCCGATGTGGCGCAACTGGTTTCCGGGGTGGATGCCGAAACGGCACATCGGATCGACGATTTCCTGCTGCCCATCGTCAAGGGCGTCGGTTCCGAGCGGGCCTATCAGTACCTGACCGAATCCCTGCAGACCCTGGGCGGTTCCGGCTACCTCCAGGACTATCCGATCGAGCAGTACATCCGGGACGCGAAGATCGACTCGCTGTACGAGGGCACCACCGCCATCCAGGCGCAGGACTTCTTCTTCCGCAAGATCATTCGGGACAAGGGCGCCGCGGCGGGGCAGATCTTCGGTCAGATCACCGCTTTCCTCGATGCGCCCACCGGCCGACTGGACACCGAGCGGGCACTGTTGCGCACCGCGCTGGCGGATGTCCAGGCTATGGCAGGGTCGTTGACCGGCTATGCCGTGGCCGCCCAGTCCGATCCCACGGAGCTGTACAAGGTGGGGCTCGGCTCGGTGCGGTTCCTGCTGGCGGTGGGCGATCTGCTGATCGGCTGGCGGCTACTGGTGCAGGCGGAGGTCGCCACCGCGGCACTGGCCGCGGCGGACGAGCGCGATCGGCCGTTCTACACGGGCAAGGTCGGGGTGGCGAGTTTCTTCGCGAAGAACGTATTGCCCACCCTCGCCGCGACCAAGGAGATCATCGCGGCGATCGACACCGACATCATGAGCCTGCCCGAAGAAGCGTTCTGATCCGGCCGGTACGACCCATCCGGTTCCAGGTGGGTCGTACCGGGGCGGGCGGTAACGGCGTCAGCCCCCGGTACGCAAGCGGGTCGTCGGCGCCGGGGCTGCGCCGGTGAGCGCGTCGGCGAGGGCGCGGAGGCCGCCGATGGCCGCGGTCAGACTCTGCAGATCCTCCGGAGCGAGGTCGCCGAGGGCGTCGAGGACGAGCCGGGTACGCACCGCTTCCATCTCGCGGGCGTGCGCGATGGCCTTTTCGGTGGGCATGATCCGGCTGCAGCGGCGGTCCGCCGGGTCGGGCTCGCGGTCGATGAGGCCGTACTCGCCCAGTTGGCGCAGGGTCACACTCATATTGCTCGGCCGGGTACCGGTCAGCGCGGCCAGTTCGCCCGCCGCGGCGCCGGGATTGTGCACGATTATGCGCAGCGCCTCGAACTGGGTGTCGGTGAGCGGTTCGGCGCCGGTGAGACGCGGGGTGGCCTTACGAACCGCCCGCGCGACCTCGCGCAGCGCGTGGTCCAGCGCACGAAGATCGGAGGGGTTGTTGCTCACTCGACCATGTTAGCTTATGTATGTATAAATAAGCATTTGGCAGGAGGTACCGTGCTACCGATCCGAACGCGCCCCGGGGTATCCGGGCTGCTGCTGGTGGTGCTGGCAATGCTCTCGGCGGCGGCGCCGTTCGCGGTGGATATGTATCTGCCGGCGTTCACCGACCTCGCCGCCGACCTGGACACCAGCGCGGCGAGTGTGCAGCTCACGCTGACGGCGTTTCTCGTCGGGCTCGCCGCGGGTCAGTTGCTCATCGGTCCGCTCTCCGATCGATACGGCCGGCGCCGGCCACTGGTCGTGGCCACCGCGGTCACCGTCGCCGTCACCGTGATCTGTGCGCTGGCGCCCACCATCTGGCTGCTCGTCGCCATGCGTTTCGTGCAGGGGCTGACCGCCTCTGCCGGCCTGGTGATCGGCCGCGCGGTCGGTGCCGACCGAACCGAAGGAGCGGCCACCGCCCGGATCTTCACCCTCTTCTCCGCCATCGGCGGTATCGCACCGGTGGTGGCGCCGCTACTCGGCGGCGCGCTGGTGTCCGCCGGTTGGCGGGCGGAATTCTGGGTGCTGAGCGGCATCTTCGTGCTGATGTTCCTGGGTGCGCTGATCGTGGTGCCGGAATCGCTACCCCCGGAGCGGCGCCACCGCGCCGGTGTCGGCGGAACCCTCCGTACGCTGCGCGGTATCGGATCCGATCGCGGCTATCTCGGCTACATCTTCGCCTTCGCGCTCGGGTTCGCCGGGATGATGTCCTACATATCGGCATCGCCTTTCGTGATCGAGAACGTGCTCGGTCTGTCCAACCGGGCCTACACGATCGTGTTCGCCACCAATGCCGCCGGCATGGTGGCGGCCGGAGTGGCGATCTCCCGGCTCGTCGGCCGGTTCGGCCCGGCACCGATCCTGCGGCTCGGGCAGCTGGTGATCCTGACCGCGGCGATGGTATTGCTCGTACTGCTGGCCACCGGTGCGTCCGCGGCACTGGTGCTGCCTGTCCTCTTCGTGATGGTGGCCGCCACCCCGACGGTCATGGGTACCGCCAGCGCATTGGCGATCGGCCGGGCGCGGCATGCCGCCGGTTCCGCCGCCGCGCTCATGGGCGCGCTGCAGTTCGCGCTGGGCGCGGTGGTCTCCCCGCTGGTCGGTCTCGGCGGGCCCGCCACCGGCGTGCCGATGGGCGTGGCGATCGTGGTCTGCGCCGGCCTGGGCATCGTCGCGCGGCGGGTGGGGGATACGGCGGGTGCGCCTGTGCGGCCGGAACCGGAGCCCGCCCACGCGTGATCCGGTGTGCCGTGGGATACCCGCAGGTGGCCGCTATCTTTCGGCGACCGGCGGATCCCGCCGGAAGATGGCGGCCGGGGCATGACGCACAATGCAGGGCGTGACAGTTGAGCTGCTCATTCTCTTGGTCGTCATTGTCACGGCGCTGGCTTTCGACTTCACCAACGGTTTCCACGACACCGCCAACGCCATGGCGACCTCGATAGCTACCGGGGCGCTCCGCCCGCGGGTCGCGGTCACCTTGTCCGCGGTTCTGAACCTGGTGGGCGCGTTCCTGTCGGTGGCGGTGGCGGCGACGGTGGCCGAGGGGATCGTGCGGCTCGGCGAGGTATCCGGGCACGACCTGCTGCTCATCGTCTATGCCGGATTGGTCGGCGGCATTCTCTGGAACCTGCTCACCTGGTTGTTCGGGCTGCCGTCGAGTTCTTCGCACGCCCTGTTCGGCGGATTGATCGGCGCGACCATGGCGGCACTGGGCTGGAGCGGAGTGGTGTGGATCTCCGCGGAGGGCGGGGTGATCAACAAGATCGTGATCCCGGCGCTGCTCGCGCCCGTCGTCGCCGGTCTGGTCTCCACCATCGGGACCTGGTCGGTGTACCGGATCACCCGCGGCGCCGACCCGGACAAGGTGACCACCGGATTCCGGTGGGGTCAGGTCGGCTCGGCGTCGCTGGTGTCGTTGGCACACGGCACCAACGACGCGCAGAAGACGATGGGCGTCATCTTCCTGGCCCTGATCGCCTACGGTGAGCTCTCCCCGGACTCGGCCATGCCGCTGTGGGTGATGGCCGCCTGCGCGTTCGCGATCGCGGCCGGCACCTACCTCGGCGGCTGGCGGATCATTCGCACCCTCGGCAAGAAACTCGTGGATATCGATTCACCGCAGGGGCTGGCGGCCGAATCGTCGTCGGCGGCGATCATCCTGACCTCCGCGCATTTCGGGCTGCCGCTCTCGACGACCCAGACCGTCACCGGCGCGATCCTCGGCACCGGCCTCGGCAAGGGGGCGGAGGTGCGCTGGGGCGTGATGGGGCGCATGGTCGTGGCCTGGCTGCTGACCCTGCCCGCCGCGGGTATCGTCGGCGCGATCTGCTGGGCGCTCGCCTACTATATCGGCGGCCTGGCCGGTGTACTCGCGGTGTTCGCGCTCCTCATCGCGCTGGCTACCGTGATCTATCGGCGCTCGCTGCGGGACAAGGTGTCCAGCGGCAATGTCAATGCTCCCCCCGACGCCGACCTCGGGTCGGAGCACACCTCGCCCGCGCAGCAGCCGCGGGTCGCCGGGTCGACATCCGAGGAGGCGTAATGGAAACCGTGTTGACGAACCTGCGTTCGCTGGGGGAGGTGACCCTGGCGGCGCTCGTGCTGGGCGCCGGCCTGCCCATGGTGTTCGCGCTCGGGGTGCGGCTGTGGTCGGCGGCGGGGCCGGGCGCAACGGTGCGGCGTAACCCGGTCGCCCTGGCCGGTGCCTACCTCTGCCTGATCACCGTCCTGGCGGTGGTGGTCGCCGCGGTGCTGTTCGTCGCGAAGGCGTTCCTGGCCGACCGGCTCGGTATCCATGTGTTCGGGCAGGCGTGATGACCACCGGGAACGACTTGCCACCGGAACGGTCGGGACTGCTGGCGCGGGTGCTCGCGTGGCTGCGCGCCGGGTACCCGCAGGGGGTGCCCCGATCGGATTATGTGGCGCTGTTCGCGGTACTGCACCGGGACCTGACCGAGTACGAGGTGGCGCTGGTCGCCGAGGAGTTGGTGCGCGACCGGGGAGACCGGGAGATCACCCACGCCGAGATCGAGGACGCGGTCAGCCGGCACGCCCGGGAGCAGGCGGGTCCGGAGGATATCGCGCGGGTGGCCTCACATCTGGCCGCCGGCGGCTGGCCGCTGGCCTCGCCGCTGGCCGAGATCGCGCAGCCGGACGGGGACGGGTGAGGATCCCGGACATGCCGGGTTCTTCGGTGCCCGGGCCGTGGCGCGGTTGTCCGGGTTGTGCCGGAGTCGGGTACCGGAAGCGAAATTCCTGCTAACCCACTTATCGCATCGTGCGAACGACCCCTAAGCTGGACATATGGCCAAGACTTATGTCGGCGCCCGGTTGCGGCAACTACGAACCGAACGCGGGCTCAGCCAGGTGGCGCTGGCCCAGCAGCTGGAGATATCGGCCAGCTATCTCAATCAGATCGAGCACGATGTCCGGCCGCTCACCGTGCCGGTGCTGCTGCGCATCAGTGAGGTCTTCGGCGTCGAGGCCACCTTCTTCTCACCGCAGGACGACACCCGGCTCATCGCCGAACTGCAGGAAGTGGTGATGGACCAGGAGCTCGGTATCGAAGCCGACGCCCGGGAGATCGCGGAAATGGTGTCGGCCCACCCGAGCATGGCCCGGGCCCTGGTCAGTATGCACAACCGCTACCGCAACACCAGTGCTCAGCTGGCCGCGGCCACCGAGGACAGATTCGCCGACGGCTCGGGCAGCGCCACCATAAGCAAACCGCACGAGGAAGTACGCGACTACTTCTATCAGCGGCAGAACTACATACACGAGCTCGATACAGCCGCCGAGGAGCTGGCCAACCGAATCCGCTTCCACAACGGCGACGCGCACAGCGAGATCCCCAAGGTGCTGCGCAGCTACGGCGTGCGGATCATGGAACGTATCGACCTCGGTGAGGGCGTACTGCACCGGTACGACCCGGACAACCAGCTGCTCGAGATCGCGCCGCATCTGTCCGGTGGCCAGCGCCTTTTCAAACTGGCCGCCGAACTGGCCTATTTCGAATGCGGGCAACTGCTGGAGAAGCTGGTGGCCGAGGGGAACTTCTCCGGCCCGGACGCCCGCAGACTCGCCATGCTCGGTCTGGCGAACTATTTCGCCGCCGCAACCGTGCTGCCTTACACCTACTTCCACGAGGTCGCCGAAGGTTTCCGCTACGACATCGAACGATTATCGGCGTTCTTCGCGCAGAGCTACGAGACCATCTGCCACCGCCTGTCCACCCTGCAGCGGCCGGAACTGCGCGGAGTCCCCTTCTCGTTCGTCCGGGTGGATCGGGCCGGGAACATGTCGAAACGACAGTCCGCCACCGGTTTCCACTTCTCCTCCAGCGGCGGTACCTGTCCGCTGTGGAACGTGTACGAGACCTTCGCCTATCCGGGCAAGATAATGACGCAGATCGCGCAGATGCCCGACGGCCGGAAGTACCTGTGGGTGGCGCGCACCGTGGAACGTCGCGCGACCCGGTACGGACAGCCGAGTAAAACCTTCGCGATCGGGCTGGGTTGCGAGATCCGGCACGCGGCGCGGGTGGTATACGCCGATGGTATCGATCTGCGGGAGGCCAACGCCACCCCCATCGGCGCGGGCTGCCGGGTCTGCGATCGCGCCAACTGCCCCCAGCGCGCCTTCCCGCCGCTCGGTAAAACTCTCGATATCAGCGAACACCGGAGTTCGGTTTCCCCGTATGTCCTGAAATAGGCGATGCCGCGGGAACTCGCGGTCAGGCCGATTCGCGGTCCGGCGTCTCCAGTTCGGAGAGCAGCACGGTCGGGGCCAGATGCCCGCGCAGGCGCCGGTCGATCTCACCGGCCACCGGGATGACCACCGAGGCCGCCGAGGTGGCGACCGCGTCGACCAGAATCGCCGGCCAATCCGGAGTCGGCGTGGTGGCCAGGGCCGCGATCACGGCGGCGGTCACCGTATCGCCCGCGCCGGTCGGATTACCGGTCAGCGGCTCCGGCAGCCGGGCCTCCCAGGACCCGTCCGGGGTCACCGCGACCATGCCCTGCGGCCCCCGGGTGATGATCATCGCGCCCACGCCGCGATCCACCAGCGGCCGGGTCGCGGTGACCAGCGCTTTCGGGGTTTCGGGGCGGCAGTGGGTGAGCGATTCGAACTCGTCGAGGCTCGGCAGCAGGACCACCCCGGGCACCCGTGCGACCATCCGCAATGCCGGTCCGTGCAGGTCGCAGACCGTGGGTACCCCGGCGTCCAGGGCGGTCCGGGCGATGCGGGCGGGTAGGCCGGGATCGATGCCGTCGGGTAGGGACCCGGCGATCACCAGGCCCGAGATATGCGTCAGCATGCCGGCTACGCGGACCTCGAGTTGTTCGGAGGCGTGTGGATTCGAAATCCGCGCCCCCGGCTCGCGCAACGCGGTCGCGGTGCCGGTATCGGATTCGCTGATCACCACCGTGCGCCGGACCCACGGCAGCGCGTGCACGAAATCCACCGGCATCTCGGCCTCGGCGGCCGCGGCGAAGGCGTGGTCGGCGAACCCGGTGGCGCGGGCATAGCGGCCCAATTGGTTGAGCACTCTGGTGACGTTGATGCCCTTACCGCCGAGGCGCTGCTCCACCGAGCGAACCCGATGGGCCTGTCCGCGGGTGAAATTCTCGACGCGGTAGGTCACATCGTAGGCGGGATTCATTGTCACGGTGAGGATCACGAGAACCACTGTCCACGAGAGTCGGCACAGCACAAGATCGAGGGGCGGGATTGCGCGGGTGATTTCGGTCGCCCTCGGCGCGGCCGGGGGCGAGGGCGCGCCGAACTCAGATGGCCGCCTCCGCCGGGAACGGCACGGTGATCCGCCCCTGCCGTCCGTTCCGTGCCGCCACCATCTCCGCGGTCACCGCCAAAGCTGTCTCGGTGGCGGTGGCCGCGCCGATATCCATTCCGGCGGGGGAGTGCAGCCGGGCCAGTTGTGTTTCATCGAATCCGCTCGCGCGCAGGTCGTCGAGGCGGCGCGCGCTGGCGACCAGCGAGCCGACCGCGCCGATATAACCGATCTCGGGTAGCCGGAGCGCGACCGTCAGCAGCGGGATCTCGAACTGCGGATCGTGGGAGGCCAGCACGATACCGGTGGAGGAATCGATCTCGCCTTCGGAAACCAACACGTTCAGATAGCGGTGCGGCCAATCGCAGACCACCTCGGCCCCGGGGAAGGACTCCGGCACTGCGAATGTGGGCCGCGGATCGCAGATGGCGACCCGGTAGCCGAGCAGCCGGGCCTGCGCCGAAAGCGCCGCGGCGACGGCATTCGCCCCGAACACCACCAGCAGTGGTGGCGGGGCGAACGAGGCAACGAAAATATCGGACTGCGGTAGCGAGACCAGTTCCGTGGCGTGTCTTTTATCGGTGATCAGGTGCTGCCCGATCATTCCCGGCTCCGGATTCCACACCACGGTGAAAAGCGTGACCCGCCGATGCTCGGCGATTTCGGCGGCGATGGTCGGGAATTCCGGAAAATGTCCGCGGGAGAACGGTTCGGTGAAAACATCTATCACCGCACCCTCGCCGCCGGGTACCGGGAGCCGGTGCAGGGCGCGCTGCCCGGTCCGAGCCGACTGCAGGGTGGATTCGTAGACGGTGTCCTCGATCCCGGTCGCCGCCATGGATCCGTAGATCATGCCGTCGGGGTCCACCAGAATCGCCGTACCCACCGGAATGTCCACCTGACCACCCGTGCGCACGATGGTGGCCAGCCCGCCCGTCCGGCCCGAACGCCACACCTGCAGCAGGTTGTCGACGATGTCGCGCATCAACAGCTCCGATCCCACCGTGCGACGGAGGGCAGGCGCTCACCATCGGCACCCGTCACCGATGACCGCGCACGTGACGGACACCCTAGCGTTGTTCGCTGTGAATTTGGCACGCCTGCGAAAATCTCGTCGGGCGAGAACATGAATGGTTGGCCAAGTGTTGTGTGCCAACACTGTCCCTTTCTGGGCATGTTGTGAAATCTTGCGGGTTCACCCCGGCGAAGTACTCCCCGGCGGCGGGAAGAGAACAGTGTCCGCTTTCGCGAACAACCCACCATCGGGCGCACGCCATATTTGAAGGCACATGCCATCAGTTATGAACGTCCTCACAGGGCCGAGCCGCGCCGCCGGGCTCGACTCCGATACCTGCCTCCGCTAACAGTACGAGCGTTACGCTGAAACCCCACGTCAGAGCTACTGGTGAGTAGACTTGACGGTGGTTACGTGCTGGCAACTTTCACAGGGTTAGCAAAGTCGTGGCCGATCCTAGCTCGGATTCACAGAAGCAACAGGTAGACGGCATTTTGATGGTGTGCCATGGTGTGGAAGTACACCCACCGGGCATTGCAAGCCTGCAAATCGCCGATCCAGCAGTGCGACGCGGAAACGCTTCGTCGACGCGGACCGGCGGACCGACCGAACAAGGAAGTGGAGTCGCACGATGTCGACCACCGGCACCCCGAAGACCGCCGAGGAAATCCAGAAGGATTGGGACACCAACCCGCGCTGGAAGGGCGTCACCCGCAACTACACCGCCGAGCAGGTCTCCAAGCTGCAGGGCACCGTTGTCGAGGAGCACACCCTCGCACGGCGTGGCTCGGAGATCCTCTGGGATCTGGTGAACAACGAGGACTACATCAACTCGCTGGGCGCCCTCACCGGCAATATGGCGGTCCAGCAGGTCCGCGCCGGGCTCAAGGCCATCTACCTGTCGGGCTGGCAGGTCGCCGGTGACGCGAACCTGTCCGGTCACACCTACCCCGACCAGAGCCTCTACCCGGCCAACTCGGTGCCCGCCGTGGTCCGCCGCATCAACAACGCGCTGCTGCGCGCCGACGAGATCGCCAAGGTCGAAGGCGATACCTCCGTCGAGAACTGGCTGGCCCCGATCGTCGCCGACGCCGAAGCCGGCTTCGGTGGCGCGCTCAACGCCTACGAACTGCAGAAGGCCATGATCGCCGCCGGTGCCGCCGGTGTGCACTGGGAAGACCAGCTGGCCTCGGAGAAGAAGTGCGGCCACCTCGGGGGCAAGGTGCTCATCCCCACCCAGCAGCACATCCGCACCCTGACCTCCGCGCGCCTGGCCGCCGACGTCGCCGAGGTGCCCTCGGTGATCATCGCCCGCACCGACGCCGAAGCCGCCACCCTCATCACCTCCGATGTGGACGAGCGCGACCGTGAATTCCTCGACGGCACCCGCACCGCCGAAGGCTTCTTCGGAGTGAAGAACGGTATCGAGCCCTGCATCGCGCGGGCCAAGGCCTACGCTCCCTACGCCGACCTCATCTGGATGGAGACCGGCGTGCCGGACCTCGAGGTCGCGCGCAAGTTCGCCGAGGCCGTCCGCAGCGAATTCCCGGACCAGCTGCTGGCCTACAACTGCTCGCCGTCCTTCAACTGGAAGGCCCACCTGGACGACGCCACCATCGCCAAGTTCCAGCGTGAACTCGGCGCCATGGGCTTCAAGTTCCAGTTCATCACCCTGGCCGGCTTCCACTCGCTCAACTACGGCATGTTCGACCTGGCCTACGGCTACGCCCGCGAAGGTATGACCGCCTTCGTCGACCTGCAGGAGCGCGAGTTCAAGGCCGCCGCCGAGCGAGGCTTCACTGCCATCAAGCACCAGCGCGAGGTCGGTGCCGGCTACTTCGACACCATCGCCACCACCGTCGACCCCAACACCTCGACGGCGGCGCTGAAGGGCTCCACCGAAGAGGGGCAGTTCCACTGAGTTGTCTGCGGCGCCTTCGGCGCCGCGGGGTTGAGGCCCCCTAGGTCTCGCCGTTTCGGCCTCGAGACTCGAGCCTTCGGCTCATGCGATGTGCGGTGGGCCATCCATAGAAGGGCGACCTTTGAGCACCTTCGGCCAAGGGGCGGGACGGGCCTCAACCCTTTGTAGGCCTCGTAAGACTCGGCGCCAGGTGGTGGTTGCGGTGAGGATCGGTGTTCTGCGGTCCGGATTCCGGTTGGTATCGGAACCGGCGTGGGAAAAGGATCTGTCTGCCGTCCGCGACATGGTGCCGGAAGTACGGCCCCGGCTCGGGGTGTCTGCGCCGAGCCGGGCTCGGGCCCGCGGGGCCGAGCCCACCGGGACCGATCGTGGTACCCCGTCTTCCGGCGGGTATCCCGGACCCACTACCTCGGTAGGGGTGTACCGCCCCCTCGCAACAGCCCGGCGAGGGGGCTTCGGTCTCTCCGGCGAGACGGAAGCGCCGAATCCGACCGCCGCACGCGCTCACCCTCTTGCCGAGCGGTCAGCATTGTGGACAGGGTCACGAGGGTTCCGAGCCCGCGCTGCCGGAGGCGGCGCCGATGAACACAGCCCCGCGCCGCCGAGGCGGCGCCACGAACACAGGAGTGGGACGTGAACGAGAAGATTCAGCGTGTCGGTGTCATCGGTGCCGGCCAGATGGGCGCGGGTATCGCGGAGGTGTGCGCGCGTGCGCATGTCGATGTACTCGTGTACGAGCAGACCCGGGATCTCGCCGCAGCCGGCCGGTCGCGGATCCTGCGGTCCCTGGACCGGGGCGTGAGCAGCGGCAAGATCACCGAGCGTGAGCGGGAACAGGCGGCCTGGCGGCTGCGGTTCACCTCCGATCTCGGCGATTTCGCCGACCGCCAGCTCGTGGTGGAGGCCGTCCTGGAGGACGAGAAGGTCAAGACCTCCATCTTCGCCGAACTCGACAAAGTGGTCACCGACCCCGGTGCGGTATTGGCCTCCAATACCTCCTCCATTCCGATCATGAAGATCGCGGTGGCCACCAACAACCCCGAGCGGGTCGTGGGGATGCACTTCTTCAACCCGGTGCCGGTACTGCCGCTGGTCGAACTGGTGACGACGCTCAAAACCAGTGGCGCCGTGACCGAGCGGGCCGAGAAGTTCGCGGCCGAGGTCCTCGGCAAGGAGATCGTGCGTTCCTCGGACCGCTCCGGCTTCGTGGTCAACGCACTGCTGGTGCCGTACCTGCTCTCCGCCATCCGCATGGTCGAATCCGGTTTCGCCACCAAGGAGGATGTCGACAAGGCGATGGTGCTCGGTTGTGCCCACCCCATGGGCCCACTCGCACTCACCGACCTGGTCGGCCTCGACACGGTGAAATCCATCGCCGACTCGATGTACGGCGAATTCAAGGAGCCGCTGTACTCGGCACCTCCGCTGCTCATGCGCATGGTCGAGGCGGGGCTGCTGGGCAAGAAGTCCGGAGCGGGCTTCTACCAGTACAACAAAGCGTAAATCGTGGATATGGTCGCGTGCGGGGTCGCTCGCGGCGCGACCAGGACAGCGTTTCGCATCCGCGGGTGAGATGTGCGGCGCCGAAACCGATTCGAATGGCGCCGAACAACCCGCGAACGGTAACTCCGCTCATCCGGTCATACACGTACCGTCTAGTCCGGATGGTCGACCTCAGTGGTCGGGGCCCGCCCCCGGTTCTGGAGCGACAGAGCGAAGGAGCGCAGCGACTGAGTGGCGGAGTGAAGAACCGGGGTCACAGGGCCCCGACCCGCGGCGCCGGAGGCGCCGCAAATAAACACGGAGGTCGGCAATGGTCAACGTCGGTGAAGGGTTCGGCTCGAGTGTGCTCGGGTATCCGCGGATCGGTCCGCACCGGGAACTCAAGCGCGCGCTCGAGGCGTACTGGCGGCAGGCGATCACCCGGGAAGAGCTGCGCGCGGTCGGACGCGATATCCAGGAGCAGCAGTTCAACGAGCTCGCCGCGACCGGGCTCACCCAGGTCCCCGGGAACACTTTCTCCTTCTACGACCATGTGCTGGACAACGCGCTACTCTTCGGCGCGTCCCCGTCCCGTTTCGCCGAATACCGCGACGAGCTGGACCCGCTGGATTTCTATTTCCTGATGGCACGCGGCCGGCCCGATCTACCGCCGCTGGAACTGGTGCGTTTCTTCGGTACGAACTACCACTATCGGCAGCCGGAACTCGATGCCGACACGGAATTCTCGCTGCATCCCGAGGCGCTGCTGGACGAATGGGACCGGGCGATGGCGGTGGGCATCGAACAGCGCCCGGTGGTGCTGGGGCCGGTATCGCTGTTGCTGCTGTCCAAGGCGGGCAGTGTGCCCGGTGAATCGGCCGGGTTCGACACCATCGATCTCCTGGACCGGCTGCTCCCGGTCTACGAGCAGTTGTTCGAGATCCTGGCACGCCGCGGCGCCACCTGTGTGCAGCTGGACGAACCCTGTTTCACCGCCGAACGCTCGGCCGCCGAACTGGCCGCCTTCGCACGTGTCTACGACCGGCTGTCCAAGGCACCGCTGCGGCCGCGCATCCTGGTCACCGGACAGTACGGCGATTTCGGGGAGGCGCTGCGTATTCTCGCCGGTACCGGGGTGGAGGCCATCGGCCTCGATCTGGCGTCCTACCGGGTCCGGCCCGAAGATCTGGCGCAGATCCCGGGGATCCGCCGCAAACGGCTCTACGCGGGGGTCATCAGCGGTACGAATGTGTGGCGGGCCGATCGCTACGTGACTTTGGAATACCTGAACGAACTCGCCAAGGTGTGCCCGGACCTGGTGGTCTCCACCGGGACCACGCTGCTGCACGTGCCCTACGACGTGCTCGCCGAATACGATATCGACGGAAATGTGGCCGATCGGCTCGCTTTCGCGAAGCAGAAAGTCGGCGAGGTCGTCTCACTGGCCAAAGCGCTCACCGAGGGGCCCTCGGACAAATGGCGTAAACGCCCCGGCGAAGTGCATTTCAAACAGAAACACGCGGTGCGCCAGCGCGTCTACGCGATCACTCCGCAGATGCGGGAACGCGCACCCTATGCCGAGCGCCGGGCCGCGCAACACGAGAAATTGCAGTTGCCGCCGGTGCCCGCCACCACACTGGGGTCGTATCCGCAGAGCGTGGAAGCCCGGCAGGCCCGACACCAGCTGGGCGAGGGGCGGTTGTCCTACGACGAATACCGCAAGAAGATCGAGGCGGAGATCGCCGCCACCATCGCGTTGCAGGAAGATATCGGCCTCGATGTGCTGGTGCACGGCGAGCACGAGCGCAATGACATGATCCAGTATTTCGCCGAACTATTGGATGGTTTCGCCACCACGCATTTCGGCTGGGTGCAGGTGTACGGGTCGCGCTGTGTGCGTCCACCGATCATCTACGGCGACGTGTCGCGCCCGGCCCCGATGTCGGTGGAGTGGATCACCTACGCCCAATCGCTGACCGACAAACCGGTCAAGGGAATGGTCACCGGGCCCGTCACCATGGTGGCGCGGTCGTTCGTCCGGCAGGACCAGCCGCTCTACGAGACGGCCGACCAGGTGGCGCTGGCGATCCGCGACGAAGTCGTGGATCTGGAACGCGCCGGTATCGGCATCATCCAGGTCGACGAGCCCGCGCTGCGCGAGCTGTGGCCGGCCCGGCCCGAAGGCCGCGCCGAATACCTGCGCTGGGCGATCGGGGCATTCCGGCTCGCGACCTCCGGTGTGGCGCCCAGTACCCAGATCCACACCCATATCCCGTACTCGGGCCGCACCGAGATCGTCCAGGCCATCGAACAGCTCGACGCCGACGTCACCGCGATCGTCGCCACCCGGTCCATCGAGTGGGTGCTGAAAGCGCTGGAGGAGGACTACGCCTCCGGTCACGGGCTCAGCCACGGCGTCGGACCGGGCGTGTACGAGAGCCGGTCGGCCCGGATCCCGGATATCGACGAACTGGACGAACTGCTCACCGCGGCCGCCGCGGCGGTCGGCCCGGACCGGCTCTGGGCCAACCCGGACGGCGGCCTCAAAACCCGCCACCACTGGCAGCTCGACCCCGCTCTCCGCAATATGGTCGCCGCCGCCCGCCGCGTCCGCCGCCGCCTGGAAGCCGAGCAGGACCTCGATCCCGCCCGAGAGTGAAGCTCTGCGCGACTCCTGGAAACGGTGTTGCGCAAAGGGGCGAGTGGGCGGCGACCAGGTCGGCGGGGGTGCCCTGGAAGACGATGCGGCAGCCGTTGTGTCCGGCGCCGAGGCCGAGGTCGACGATCCAGGCGGCGTGGGCCATCACGGCCTGGTGATGACGCCACCGAAGGTGATCCGCGCAGGTCTTCGAAACGACCGGCAGCGGATAACGGGCGAACTCGCCGACCTCCGTGCGCGCCCACCTGCGGACCGAACTCCGCATGTGGGCCGACCATAGAATCCTGACGCAACCCCCTGCGTCGAGTGTTACGAGACACCTCAAAGGGTTGAGGCCCGTCTCGCCGTTTCGGCCTCGAAGTGTATGCGATGTGCGGTGAGCCGCCCATAGAGTGCGACCATTGAGCACCTTCGGCCAAGGCTCGAGGCCGAAACGGCGAGACCAAGGGGGCCTCGACCCCGCGCGCGCCAGCGCGCCGAAAATACAGCACACTGCCTTGGCAAATCCGGTATGCACCGGTAGGCATGGACGCATGACTGCTGTAGCCGCGTACGCGATGGCCGGGCCCGACGCCGCATTCGAGAAGGTCACCATCGAGCGCCGGGAACTCGGACCCCACGATGTCCTGATCGATATCGCGTATGCCGGGATCTGCCACTCCGATATCCACACCGCCCGTGACGAGTGGGGCGGCGCGGCGTATCCGTGTGTGCCGGGACACGAGATCGCGGGGACCGTCGCCGCCGTGGGTTCGGCGGTGACCCGCCACCGGGTTGGTGACCGGGTGGGTGTCGGCTGCATGGTGGACTCCTGCGGAGTGTGTGAGCCGTGTCTGGCGGGTGAGGAACAGTTCTGTACTCGTGGCGCGGTGATGACCTACAACTCCCGAGTACCCGAGGAAGTGCAGCCGGGCGGGCACACCATGGGGGGATATGCCACCCGGATCGTGGTGACCGAAAACTTCGTGGTCGCCATCCCGGAGGGAATCGATCTATCGGTGGCCGCGCCCCTGTTGTGCGCCGGAATCACCCTGTATTCGCCTTTACGGCAATGGGGTACGGGGCCCGGGAAAAAGGTCGCGATCATAGGAATGGGCGGCCTCGGCCATATCGGTGTGAAAATCGCCGCCGCGCTGGGTGCCGAGGTGACGGTGCTCAGCCATTCGCTGAGCAAACAGGACGACGGAAAGCGATTCGGCGCGCACCACTACTACGCCACAAGCGATGCCCAGGTTTTCCGGGAGTTGCGCAGTAGCTTCGATCTCGTCATCAACACCGTATCCGCGGATCTGCCGATCAACGACTACATGAAGCTGCTGCGGCTGGACGGGACGCTGGTCGTGCTGGGGTTGCCGGAGGCCCCGCTCCAGGTCCAGGCCCGGGTACTGGCCGGCCGCCGGCGTTCGCTGTCGGGTTCGATGATCGGCGGTATCGAGCAAACACAGGAAATGTTGAATTTCTGTGCCGAGCACGGAGTCGGGGCGGAAATCGAGTTGATTTCCGCGGATGAGATCGACGGCGCGTACGAGCGGGTGGTGGCCAGTGATGTGCGGTACCGGTTCGTCATCGATACCGCGACCATCTGAGTTTTCCGCCGGTGTGCCCGGGGGATTCCGGACCCTGAAAGTCGATTCGATCGGTCGGCGTCGAACAATCGGTGGCCGTCGAACAAAAGGATTCCGACTCGGCGGCGTCGATTATCCACACTGTGGAGAAGGCTGTGGAAAACCGGCTACGCGGTGTGGATGAAGACCGAACGGCTGTGGATGGATTTCCGGGTGGCCGGGCCCAGGATACGGAATTCTATTGATTCGGTTTCCGCCGGATAACGAGCGGGCCGTTGTTCGGATCGCACCGGGCGGCCGGTCGGTGCGGACAGACGCCGACATCGGGGCCGGTTTTCGACCGGACGGTGTAAAGGACCTCCGGGGGGACGTGACACGGATGTGACCGTGGCGGCCCGGTGGTAACGAATCCACAGGTATCCGGTCGGAGTTTCCCCAGGCACGCGCCGCCCTGTGGATAACTAGGGATACCTGTGGATAACTTGCGGCATGGGGAAGAAACTCGACTGCCGCGCGTTGATCCGGGCGACAATGGTCGTGATCGGCTGCGGCAGCGGGAGGCTCCTTGGACAACCAGTGGCAGGGCACCGGCTCCCGTAGGCCCACCGGCGGGGGCCGCGTGCTCGTAACCGTCTTCGCCGCGGTGCTGGCACTCGGCGCCCTGTTCGGCTACCGGGGCGAACTACCCGGCCTGGCGCAGCCGAGCCGCAGTGCCGTCGCCGCACCCGTCCGGCCCGCACCGCGGCCGCCGCTGAACGCGAGCGAGGTGACCAGGGGTATCTCCCCGGTACTGGTGAACATCACCGCCGCCGCCCGTCCGTTCGGCGCCGCGGCGGCCGGCTCCGGCATAGTCCTCACCGGAGAAGGACAGGTACTCACCAGCCACCATGTCGTGAAGGGCGCGAAAACGGTCCGGGTCAGCCGCGTCTCCGACGGTGCCGTGTACACCGCTGAGGTGCTCGGCTACGACGCCCATGCCGATATCGCCCTGCTGTCCCTGGCGGGCGCGCGCGGGCTGGCCACCGCGCGGATCGGTAGTTCGGCCGGGCTGCGCGTACGGGACGAGGTCCTGGCCATCGGCAACGCCGGGGGCAGCGGCACGGCCACCGCGGTCACCGGGGAGATCAGCGATCTGGACAGCACGATCATGGCCCTGAACCAGCAGGATCTGTCCCGGCAGCCCCTGACCGGGATGCTGGAGATCGAGGCGGCGGTCAGCGCGGGCCAGTCCGGTGGGGCGGTGACCGATTCCACCGGTGCGGTCATCGGGGTGATCGCTGCGGCCTCCGGCAACCGGGATCCACCGCCGGGCGCGGCCGAGGACCCACCCAACGGTTACGCGGTGCCCATCGACGCCGCCATGCGGATCGTGCGGCAGATCCGCTCCGGTACACCCACCGATTCCGTGCACATCGGCCCCACCGCCACCCTGGGCGTTCTGATCTCCGACGCGCGACCGCGCGGCGCCCGCATCGATATGGCGATCAGCGGGCTACCCGCGCAGGTGGCGGGCCTGACAGCCGGAGAGATCGTCACCTCGGTGGATGGTCGCGCCATTACGAGTGCGGGTGCGCTGCGCGCGGCGATCGACACCCGCAAACCGGCCGAAACGGTGCGCCTCGGTGTGCGGGCCCCCGACGGCAAGGAACGGTTGGTGGCGGTGCGGCTGGTCGCCGGCACGCCGGGTTAGGACGGGCCGGCGACGCCTTCAGAACAGCGACAGCCAGTAGTCCTGGAAGCGGAGGAACACCAGTACCAGCACCACGGCGTAGAACACCGCGACGAAGGTCCAGCGCCATTCCGCGACCACCCGCAGCGCGCCCCGGTCGCTACCCCACAGCTGTTCGGTGAGGACGGCGAGCAGCGGTGTGATGATGGCCCACACCACCATGCAATAGGGGCACAGCGCATTGATGCGGTAGAGGCTCTGGAAGATCAGCCAGCAGATGAACAGTGTGCCCGCGACCGTCCCCAGCCACAGCCCGGTCCAGATCCAGCGGGGCAGCACCACCCCCGCGACCGAGAGCACACCGAGCGTCACCACCACCGAGAACCCGGCCAGTCCGATGATCGGATTCGGGAAGCCCAGTACCGCCGCCTGATCGGTGGCCATCACCGACCCGCAGGACAGCACCGGGTTCAGGCTGCACGAGGGGATGTAGCCGGGCTCGCTGAGCAGTTTGAAGTCCTCGACCAGCAGCACGAACGCGGCGATCCAGCCGGCCAGGCCGCACAGCAGCATCGTCCAGGCGGCAGGCGGTGAAGTCCGGATCACCGGCCCGCAGCCGCCTGGATCGCGGCGGTCAGCGGCGCGGTGTCGAAGCCCGTCCGATCCTGGTTCAGCGCGAGATCGACCTTTTCACCGTCGACGAACACGGTCGGGGTGCCGTCGATGCCCTCGGCCAGCGATTCCTGAGATTTCGCGCCGACGAAGCCGTCGTATTTCCGGTCGGTGATGCAGTCGGCTACGCCTGGGTCGGAATAGCCGGCCTGCTGCGCGATGGCGACGAGTTGCTCGTCGGTCAGGCCGGCACCGCCTTCGGGCGGCTGCTGCCGGAACATCAGCTTCAGCCAATCCTGGTATTTGTCGGTACCGGTATCGGCCACACAGTAGGAGGCGTTCGCGGCCCGGGTGGAGTATTCGGTGCTGGACATCTTGTCCAGGTAACCCACGATGTTGTACTCGATCGCGGCGGTGCCGTCGGCCACCGATTTGTTCAGCAGTTCGGCGTGGTCGGCCTCGAACTGCTTGCAGACCGGGCACTGCATATCCGCGACGATCCGCACCGTCGCCTTCGCGTCGGGTTGTCCCACTCGGATGGCGCCGTTCTCGGTGGCCACCGCCGGGACGGCGCCCACATCGTCGGAACCGGAGTTGCGCACGGCCAGGCCGATACCGATCGCCGCGACCAGCGCGACCAGTACGGCGGCCACACCGACCTGAATCGCGATCTTGCGGTTGCGGTCCGCGCGTGCGCCCGCCGCCAGCGGATTCGGCCGCCCGGGATTTTTGCTCACCGTGGGTTCACCACGCCTTTCCCTCGCCTCACCTGCCCCGGCCACGCAGAGGTTCGCCGGGGGGCGCCGGGCTGCCCGGCGCGCACCGCCCATCATTGTCCGGCTTGCTGAGAGTTTCCATAACCGGCCGATCCGCGCCGGTCAGGCTGTGTCGAGCCGGCGCAGTTCGGCGGCGGGATCGAAACTCGCCGGGGGCCAGCTCAGGTCCAGTTTCTCCAATGCTTCGATCAGCAGTTCGGTGACGGCCAGGCGCGAATACCATTTCGCGTCGGAGGGCAGCACATACCAGGGCGCGTAGCCGGTGGAGGTGCGGTCCAGAACGTCCTGATAGGCCTGCTGGTAGGCGGGCCAATAGGCGCGCTCGTCGATATCGCCGGGGCTGAACTTCCAGTACTTGTCCGGCCGTTCCAGCCGCTGCCGCAGCCTTTTCTTCTGTTCGTCGAGCGAAATGAACATCGCGACCTTGACCAGTGTCGTTCCCGCCTCGGCCAGTTCCTGTTCGAAATCGTTGATCTCGGTGTAGCGCTGCTGCCAGACCGCTTCCGGCACGAGTTCGTGGACTCGGGCGACCAGCACGTCCTCGTAGTGTGAGCGATCGAACACGCCCAGCTGCCCACCGCGCGGCAGAGCTTTGCGGATCCGCCACAGGAAGTGGTGCCGTTTCTCCTCCTCGGTCGGGACGCCGAAGGCGGTGTGATCGACGCCCTGTGGGTCCACCGAGCCGATGACGTGCCGCACGATCCCGCCCTTGCCGGCGGTGTCCATGCCCTGTAGGACCAGCAGCACACTGCGGTTGTCCCCGGAGCGGCCATTGGCGTAGAGCTTCTCCTGCAGGCCGGCCAGTACCTTGCCGCGTTCGACCAGCAGTGATTCGCCGTCCTTCTTGCGACCGTCGAACCCGGGCCGGGCGGAGGTATCGATATCGGTGATGCTCAGCCCGTCTGCGCGTAGCGCACGGCTCGCGGGGGTTTTCCATTGCTCGGACATCGGACAGACGTATCACAGTCCGGGAGTGCTGCCGCGGATGCGGGCCAGGCTCTGTAGGTTGTCGGCGAACTCGGCATCGCTGACCGGTGCGAGGGTCAGCACGTCGGCGGTGGTGAGCAGATAGCGGCCGTCGTCACGGATATCGAGCCAGCTGCGGTGCAGGGTGGGCGGTGACATGGGCTCGTCCGGGGCCACCGTGACGGTGATGAATCCGCGGGCGTCGACGGGTTCGCGTAGCGCCGCGCGGAAGCGGGCGGCGTCTCCGTCTCCGTCGCGGGTGGACAGGGGGGCGTCGGTGAGTACCGCGTCCTGGGGCTGGTGGAACGGGCCGTGGGTACCGGGACGGGCCGAACCGATGAGCTGCACAAGCCGGCCCCCGAGGTCCCGGGCATGGCACATGTGAACGGTGACCTTGGTGGGTGTGGCGTGTAGGACGGCGGCGTGATGATCGATAACGGCGGCGAAGCCGAGGATCTGTTCGGTATGCGGCTGGTCGCCGTTGCGGGTGAGCGCCGGGCGCTCCCCGGAAATCGTGACTGCGGTGGCGTCCGGGCGGGCGCAGAGCATGAGCGCGGCTGCCAGATCCGGGTCGGCCTGTCTGGCGAACCGCTGTGGTAATCGCAGCGCGTCCAGTTCGGATTCGGTGCGCACCACGCTGGCCGGGGCCAGATTCACCGGATAGGGCCGGCGGTCCAGGCTTGTCTCATTGGCCCAGACGTAGCTGAACTCGTCCGGGGTCAGGATCCACTTCACCGGCCCGGGCTCCCGCCGCCGGTACCGGTGGACGTATCGGGGAACCGAGGTATCCGGTCACCGGAAGCCGGGAGGGTGGGGTTGTAGATGGTGGTCATCGCGTCCTGCGCATCGGCGGTGGCCGCGGCGGCGGCGATATCGTGGTCCATCCGGCGGCGGCCGCCGTGTACGGCCTCGGCGGCCGGATCGGCGAGCGGCCGATACGGTTGCGGCGGGGCCAGCGCCGACCGCAATGTCTGTGCCGCTTCGGTATTGCCTTCCATGAGGTGTTGCAGGACGCGGCACACCTCGTGGGTTTCGTCACCGCTTGCGACGAATTCCTGTGTCGCCCGCCGGGCCGCATGCGCCGAATGTCCCGACCAGCGCTCGAATTCGCGACGGGTGGCGTCGGTGAATGCGGCGAAGGCATCCGCGACGGCGTCCGCGTTCGACTGCCACGCCGCGGCGGCGGCGGCGAGCGCACCGGGATCGAGTATCTCGTGCACCCGGTCCCAGATCTCCTGATGGGTGAAACTGCCGAAACATTCGCGTTCGGGCGCATAGGGCGGATCGGTGCCGGCGGGGTCAGCCATGGCCGGTCCCGTCGTGGTCGAGGCCGGGATACGCCGCCACCACAGCGAGAGCGGCGCGATTGGCGAGATCGGCCTCGGCGAGCCGGCCGCCGGCGGCAAGGTATGCGGCTTTGAAGTAGAGCGCCGTCTCCTGGAGCGCGGTGAGAGTGTCCAGGTACTGCACTGCCTTACCGCGGAAACCCGTGGCGAGGGCGTGCCCGGTGGGCAGATCGGGGAAACCGGCGGTGCCGCCGGCTTCGGCGATGCGGTGGCCGCCGGCCCGCGCCGCTTCGAGATCCGCGACGAGAGCGTCGCAGGCCTGGGCAAGGCGCAGCGCCACGTCTTCGGCGAGGGTGAAGGAGTCTTCGCCGCCGGCCGTGGCCGCGACGTAGAGCTGCCGAGCAGTGTGCTGCCCCACCTCCGGTACCGACATCTGGAATCCCCCTTCCGGCCCGTGGGTACGCCAGCCGACTCTACCGACGAGTAGCCGTGTACGCGGTGGAAAACCCGCCGGTCATAGGGATTCGACTGTGAATTGGCGCACGCGCGGCGGGTCGCGGGCAGCAGTGTATCGCGGGGTGGCAACGGGTCGGGCACTTCTCGCGTGGAATCCGTCAGACCGACGTCGCCGACCGGTCGGCCGCGCGCCCCGCCGCACCCGCGGCCGGCCGGGTGGCGGTCACGTACTGGAAGAAGCGGTGTACGGACTGCTCGATATCGACCAGTCCGGCCGTCGCGAACAGCTCCGGGAAGGTCCGGCCGCCGAACATGCGCAGTCCGCTCACTCCCGCCGTGAGCCGGGTCAATTCGCCGACCGCGTTATCGCGACGATGGCTGGTGGTGACGGCGATCCGGCCGCCGGGTGCTAGTACCCGGACCATCTCCCTGGCCGCGACCAGCGGATCGGGAATGAGGTACAGCGCGCCGAAACAGCAGACCGCGTCGAAGGTCTCGTCGGCGAACGGCAGATAGCGCGCATCGCCGCGTACGTATCCGGCGCGCGGCCCGGCATTGTCGGCGCGGGCGCGCGCCAGCATGGGCGGCGAATAGTCGATCCCCGTGACGTACCCGTCCGCAGGTACGTGCTCGCTCAGGAAACGGGTGAAATTACCCGGTCCGCAGGCGATGTCCAGGACCCGCCGTGACCTGTCGAGGTGCAGCGACTCCACCGCGAACCGGCGATCGGCGGCGGTGGTGCGGCCGGTGGCCAGATAGAACACCGTGGGCCGCCAGATCTTTTCGTAGACCGCCGCCAGCGCCGGGGCGTTCATGGTGCGCCGGGCGAGGTTCATCCCAGCGGCTCGACATCGATCGTCATCCCGGCCGCGCGCAGCCGTGCGGTCAGCGCGTCGCCCATGGCCGCGGCGGGCGTCAGTACACCGGCGAGTTCGGGCTTGTCGTCGAAGGCCAGTGCGAGACCGCTCTCGCCGAGCATGACCGCGGTCGCCTTGTACCCGGGGTCGCCGAGACCGGCGAAATCGGCGCGATACCGGGCGCCGGAGGAAGTGCGGGTGTAGGTGCGCATGCGGAACCAGCCGCTTTCCCGGGTGGCCTCGCTGGGACCGGTGCCCGGTGCGGGCAGCACCCGGTCGAGCACCGCGCGACCGGCGCCGAACCGGGACAGCAGCCCGCCGACGGCCATCCCGGCGACCACACCGCCGGAGATACCGGCCGCGATCACCGGAGCCAGCGCCGAATTCCCGGCGCCCATGGTCTCGCGGTAGCGGAAATTCTTGCCGTACACCCAGCCGAGCAGGCCGTTGCTCCGGCGCACGATCTTGGTGTTGTGCGAGGCCATGACAAAGGTGCCGACCCAGCCGTCCAGACTCGGATCGATCTCGCGTCCCCGCTGCAGGGTGAGGTCGGACTGGCGGCCCACCTCGGGGTCCATAGAGCTGTCGGGACTCAGCGAATAGGGGTGGCTGAGCACCGCGCCCTTGGATCTGTCCGCCGCGACGGCCTCCATCATCGCCCGGCCGGAGTCGATGGTGCCGCCGCTGACCCCGCCGCGCAGGGTCGCGACCAGGGTGGTGTCACCGAGCTCACCGGTGTTGTCCGCGATCGTTCGCCGATAGAGCTGGTAGACGCTCAGATCCGAAGGGACGGAGTCGTAGCCGCACGAGTTCACTATCTTGGCGCCCGTGCGCGCGGCCTCGTCGTGGTAGGTGTCGATGGCGTCGCGGATGAACAGCGGTTCACCGGTGAGATCCGCGTAGTGGGTTCCGGCCTTCGCGCAGGCCGCGACCATCGGCATCCCGTAGCGCAGATACGGGCCGACCGTAGTGATGACCGCGGTGGTGCGGGCGGCGAGGGCATCCATCGACTCCTGATCGGTGGTATCGGCCACCACCAGACCCCAGTCCGCGGCCCCGATCTCGTCGCGGACCGCGGCGAGTTTGTCCGCCGAACGTCCGGCCAGCGCGATCCGCGCCCCGGCCGGCGCCGCGCCCAGCAGGTACCCGGCGGTGAGCTTGCCGACGAATCCGGTGGCGCCGAAGACGATCAGGTCGAATTCGCGAGTGTCGGTCATGGATAGAACCCCTTGGATATGTCCGGTACCGCGGCTAACCCGTGCGCCGCTTACCGCGTTTGGCCGGCCGGCGTCCCGCCAGCCACTGTCGATGGAGGCGCCCGAGTTCGGTGACCGGCTCCTCGCCGTACAACCATTCCCGGGCGATGCGATGCCAATTGGCGGTCGCCTCGAGCTGACCCAGCATGCCGAAGGTCAGGAAATCGGCCCGCCGCGAGAACAGATGCTCCGGCGGCAGATTCTGTTGTTTCATCCCGGAGAACTCACTGGACCGCGGGTCCACCGCCAGCAGGAACGCGCCACTGGCCAGTTCCGGGGTAATGGTGAGTTCCTGGTCCACCAGGCACCATTCCGACGCCGAGAGCACATACTCCAGGCATTCCTCGACCCCGATCTCGTCTGCCGAATCGATGACCCCGCGCTGGATCATCAGTTCACGCAGATCCGCGCCGCGGTCCTCGGCGGCCGCGCACAGACAGATGGCCTCGAAGCGGACATGTTCGGGATCCATCCGGTTGAACAGCCCGAAATCGAGGAATCCGACCCGGCCGTCCGCGGCGAGCAGCACATTACCCGGGTGCGGGTCGCCGCAGAACTCGTTGAAATCGAACAGCGACCCCACATAGAAGCGGTAGATGATCTCGCCGACCCGGTCGCGTTCGGGTTGCGGCATCCGGCGGATGTCCTCGAACGCGGTACCTGCCAGATATTCGGTGACCAGGACCCGTCTGGTGCTGTGTTCGAGGACCGGCCGCGGGATCACGACGAACGGGTGGTCGGCGTAGAGCGCCGCGATATCACGCTGGGTTTCGGCCTCGATGTGATAGTCGAGCTCGGCCTCCATGTTCAGTCGCAGTTCGTCGAGGACTGCCGGAGTGACCCACGGCATCGCCGACTGCAGGACCCGCCGGAACATGTTCAGGTTCTTCAGATCCGCCCGGACCGCCGTATCGATGCCCGGATACTGCACCTTCACCGCGACCTGGCGGCCGTCGTGCAACCGGGCGAGGTAAACCTGCCCGATGGAGGCCGCCGCGATGGCCTCGGGCTCGAATTCGGCGAACACCGCGTCCAGCTGCTGCCCGTAGTCCTCTTCGATCACCGCGCGCATGGCCTCGAAGGACACCGAGGGCGCGGCATTGCGCAGTACCGCGAGTCGTTTCTGGAACCGTTCCCGGTGCTCCGGTGGCACCAGGTCCAGATCGAGTACCGACATCATCTGGCCCAGTTTCATGGCCACGCCCTTCATGGTGCCCAGCACCATGACCAGCTGTTCGGTACTGCGGAGGATCGACTCCTCGGCCATCCGGGCCCGTACGGCCTCGGACCGGCCGCGCATCGAGAGCCGGGCGCGTTGTTTGCGCATCATCGAGCCGGCCGCCACCGCACCCAGCTTGGTACCGCGGGCCAGCCGGGATGTCGGCACTTGTTTCGCCATCGAGGAACCTCCGTTGGTGCCGACGCCGCGCCTACGAGGACAGAAGAACACAGCCGGTTCTTCGTCACCGCACGGCAATCAGACTAGCCAACCCGGCCGGGTTGTCGAGCCAGGCGAGCCCACCGGCTCAGACGGCCTGGTCGTCGGGGGAGACCGGGGGCAGCACATGCTCCTGTTCGGCGAACTTGATCCGCGAGCCACCGGCCCGCGCCATGCCCTCGATGGCACTCCACACCATCATCGTGAGGTAGTCGATGACCTCTTCGCGGGGCAGCGTCTTATGGGTGGTCCACCAGTGGGTCGCGAGCTGGATACCGCCGACCAGCACATAGGACCACAGCATCACCCCCTCGGTCTCGATACCGCGGGCGCTGCCGCGTTCGGTGATGGCGGCCGCGACGACCTCCGCGAACAGCCTCTCGAAATCGGCCAGTGACGACGGATCGCCCGAACCGGTGCCCATGATGAACCGGTACACCTCGGGATCCTCGTCGACCGCACCCACGTATTCGGCCAGCGCCGACCGCACCAGCTGGTACTCGTCGGCGTCGAGGCTGATCGCGCCGTAGACGCGCGGCATCAGGGTGATCTCGATGAACCGCTGCATCGCGGCGTTGACCAGGTCGTTCTTATCGGAGAAGTAGCGGTAGAGGACGGTTTTGGACACACCGATCTCGGCAGCGATCTCGTCCATACCGGCATTCCCGCCGCGGGTGCGCACCGCGGCGAGCGTGCCGTCGACGAGTTCCTCACGACGGTCGATCTTGTGCTGGCGCCAGCGCCGCTTGCGCCCGTCGGTCCGTGGGGTACGCACCGGCGCCGATCGATCGGCGGATGTCCCGATATCGAGCAGGTCTTCGGTGGACAGCGTGGGCTCCTCGGTCCGGACGGTTCACGTGCGTTCCACTCTAGGCCCCATCCCAACCTGGGTGGTTCGTTTGGCTCCTGTGCGGCAGATCCCACACTCTCCCCGTGCGCGTCCAGCGGGCGTGTGCGGGCGGCCGCTCGCGGACGGAATCATTGCGGTGTGCGCAGTGCCGTCGGCGCAACCAGCCCGACCGGAGAACCTCCCACCCCATCGACCGGTCGCGCGCGGCAGCCACCCGGAGGCCGGCTCCCCGCGAGAACCGACGGCCCCACATCTGTCCACGCTCCCCCCGAACGCACTTCCACTCCCGCCGGATATCGCGCGGCCCAGGTCTCGGGCGCGGCCGTATCGGCTACCGTGCCGGGCCGGCCGGACCTCGGCTATCCGACCGACCCCATCGGTGCCGAGTCTTACGAGGCTCTGAAAGGGTCGAGGCCCGTCCCGCCCTTGGCGGGAGGTGCTCAACGGTCGCCCTCTATGGACGGCCCACCACACATCGCATGCGGCGAAGCCGCGAGTCTCGAGGCCTGAACGGCGGGACCAAGGGGGCCTCGACCCCGCGGCGCCGAAGGCGCCGCCGATAAACACAGCAGAATGGGGAGTATGCAGAAACCGACCGGTAGCAGTGCGGTGCTCGATTCCGCTCCCGGGACGACCGCCCCCGGCGGGCAGGCGGAACCGCCGGGTGTGTTCGCGACCCTCACCGATGACGCGGCCAAACGACGTGACCTGTGGCGGATGAAAGCCGTCGCCACCGGCTTGCTGGCCGTGGCCACGGCGATCTACCTGGTGTGCCGGTGGCTGGAGTCGCGCGGCGGCGCCGGCGACTGGGTCGGTTACGTGCGGGCGGCCTCCGAGGCGGGGATGGTCGGAGCGCTGGCCGACTGGTTCGCGGTGACGGCGCTGTTCCGGCATCCGCTGGGATTGCCGATTCCGCACACCGCGATCATCCGCCGGAAGAAGGATCAGCTCGGGGCCAGCCTCGGCAATTTCGTGGGCACCAACTTCCTGTCCCCGGAGGTGGTCACCACCAAGGTGAACACCGCGCAGATCCCGTGGCGGATCGGGCGCTGGATGGCCGCGCCCGGTAACGCGGCCCGGGTGGCCGACGAGAGTTCGACGATTCTGCGCGCGGTCGTGGGGGTGCTGCGCGATGAGGATGTCGAACAGGTCATCGACAACACCATCGTCAAACGGATCGCCGAACCCCTGTGGGGTCCGCCGATCGGTCGTGTCCTCGCCGAACTGCTGGCCGACAACCGGCAACTGCCGCTGCTCGATCTGCTCGCCGAACGCGCCCACCAGTGGGCGCTCGGCAGCCAGGAGACGATCGACCGGATCGTCAACGGTGAGGCGCCGCAGTGGGCGCCGAAATTCGTGAACGTCCTGCTGTCGGAGAAGGTGTACCGGGAGCTGGTCGAATTCACCTGGAAGGTGCGCTCCACCCCCGATCACGAGGTCCGGTTGGCCGCCAACCGTTTCCTGGAGGATTTCGCCCGCGACCTGCAGCACGACGAGATGATGATCGCCAAGGCCGAGCGGATCAAAACCGAGATCATGGGCCGGGAGGAGATCACCGGCCTCGCCGAGGCCACCTGGCGGGCTGCCAAACGCCTGATCCTCGAATCCGCCGACGACCCGAACAGCACGCTACGCCGCAAGGTCGCCGAAAACGTGCAGCAACTCGGCGAACGCCTGCGTGACGACACCGAGACCCGGGCCAAGGTAGACGGCTGGATCGAGCGCGGCGCCCGCTACCTGGCGGCCAACTACGCCGACGAGATCGCCACCATCGTCAGCGATACGGTCGCCCGCTGGGACGCGGAGGAAGCCAGCAAGAAGATCGAAGTCCAGGTGGGGCGTGACCTGCAGTTCATCCGGATCAACGGCACGGTCGTCGGCAGTTTGGCGGGGTTGGCGATCTATGCGGTCTCGCAGCTGATGTTCGGGGGGTGAGAGTGCGTACCGGGGATGGCGAGCTTGGGCGAGGACTGGCGTGGGCTTACTCGTGAAGGTAGGGATGTGGGCTTACTTGCGAAGGTGCTGTGTTTTGGCGGCGCCTGCGGCGCCACGGGGTCGAGGCCCCCTTGGTCTCGCCGTTTCGGCCTCGGGACTCGCGCTTCGCGCATGCGATGTGCGGTGGGCCGTCCATAGAGTGCGACCGTTGAGCACCTTCGGCCAAGGGGCGAGACGGCCGCAACCCTTCGAGGTGTCTCGTAAGACTCGACTCATGCGGGTTGCGTCGGCAGTCGATGATCGGAGATCGGATGCCGACTCGACCACTGGTCGGCCTGGCCCCCGATCGCCTTCGCGAACTGGCGCACCCTCTCGGCGCCGAGTCTTACGAGGCCCTGAATGGGTCGAGGCCCGTCCCGTCGTTCAGGCCTCGAAGTGCATGCGGCGCAGCCGCGAGTCTCGAGGCCTGAACGACGGGACCGAGGGGGCCTCGACCCCGCGCGCCGGAGGCGCGCAAATAAACACTGCTAACATGGTGCTTGCAATTGCTAGCACCCCGATCTATCGTTGTAACTACAACGCCAGAAGGTGAGTGATGGCCGACCGTCTCGAGGTTTCCGCCCAGCGCACCGACGATCCGGCAGCGGCTGCCGGCGCCGGCGACAAGGCAACTCGCGTGGTCAACGCGGCGCAGGACATCGGAGGATTCATCAGGGCGCAGCGGGAAGCCGCGCAGGTTTCGCTGCGTCAGCTCGCCCAGCTGGCGGGGGTGAGCAACCCGTATCTCAGCCAGATCGAGCGCGGATTGCGTAACCCCTCCGCCGAAGTGCTGACGCAGATCGCCAAGGCTCTGCGGGTTTCTTCGGAGGTGTTGTATGTGCGCGCCGGCTACCTCGAGCAGCGGCCGCACAGTCCCGTCCGGGACGCCGTGCTCGCCGATTCCGCGATCAGCGAGCGGCAGAAACAGGTGATCCTGGATATATACGAATCGTTCCGCCGGGAGAACGGGCCGGAGGAAGCGATTCCCCGGGACAGTGTTGTTCCACAACCGACAACCGATGCTCCACGCCAGGAGAACGATAAATGACCGAGAAGTACACCACTGCCAAGCCACTGTTCGCCACCGTCGGCGCCACGGACGCGGTTTACGCCGCGGTCGTGGACGCGGTGACCCAGGTGCGTGAGCGTGCGACCGATGCCAGCGGCCGGGTCCGGGTCGAAGAGGCCCGTGAGCGCTTCGCCGGGGTGCCTGCCGATATGCAGACCCAGTTCGAGCAGATCCGTGCCCGGTTGTCCGAACTGCCCTCGGAACTGCCGGAGGACCTGGCCGAGCTGCGCGAGAAGTTCACCGCCGAGGAGCTGCGCAAGCTCGCCGACCAGTACTACCGCCAGGTGGTCGACCTCTACGCGGATCTGGCGGTGCGCGGTGAGGAGACCGTCGAGCGGCTGCGCGCCAACCATTTGGTCGAGGAGCAGGTCGGCCGGGTGGAGACCCTGTACAAGGACGCCAGCAGCCGGGCCGAGGAGGTGTTCGGCCGGGTGAACGATCTGATCGGCCGCGCCAAGACCGAGACGGGGCCGACCGCCACGCCGACTGCCGAGTCCGCTGGCTCGGTCGCGCCGGAGGTGCTCGACGCCGAGGTGTTCGAGGTCGCGCCGGAAATCGCGCCCGAGTCCGTGTCCGAGGTGGCCCCCGAGCCCACGCCCGCCCCGCCGGTGAAGAAGGCGCCGCCCGCCGCGAAGAAGGGTCCGGCCGCGAAGAAGGCCGCCCCCGCCAAGAAGGCCGCGCCGAAGAAGCTCTGACCTGGTAATTCCAATGAAGCGCCCCCGTGCACATGCAGTGCGCGGGGGCGCTGCTCTTATCATGGTGGGGTGGACAAGGTGTATGGCTTGACCGGGTTGATCATGGTCGCACTGTGGCTGCTGGCGACAAGCGCGACTGTTTTCGCGCTCGTGCACGCCGTGCGCCAGCGCTCCGACGCGTTCACCGCGGTCGACAAACTGACCAAGCCCATCTGGCTGGGCATCCTCGGTGTGGCGATCCTGCTGATGCTGGTGAGCTGGCCCGGCCTGGGACTGCTGGCATTCATCGCCATCATCGCCACGGGGATCTACCTGGCCGATGTGCGGCCGAAGGTGGATGAGGTCCAGCGCGGCCCGCGCTGGTAATGCTGGCGCGCGCTCCCTCCACGCGTTACTGTGTCACTCGGTAACACAAAGGAGTGTCTTGATGCGTGCGACGATGCCGAAGGCCCTCACTGCTCTCGCCCACCAGGTCGAGGGTCTGTTCGAGGTGCACCGTGCGGGGCTGCGCACCCGTGGTGGATACCGCAACCCCGCGTTGAATCCGCCCGGCGCCGAGCACCGGGTGATCGATGTGCGTACCGAGGACGGCGCCCGGCTGCGGGTGCACGCGTACGGGCCCGACGATGCCCAGCCGGTGGTACTGATCCACGGCTGGACCTGCTGTCTCGAATACTGGAATCCGCAGATCAACACGTTCGCCGAGCGGTACCGGGTGATCGCCTTCGACCTGCGTGGCCACGGCGAGAGTGAATTCGGCGAACCTGACCAGCTGGACTGTCATCTGCTCGCCGACGATCTCTGCGCGGTACTCGACGCGGTGCTGCGGCCGGGTCAGCGGGCGGTGCTCGTCGGGCACAGCCTCGGCGCGATGACCGTGCAGGCCTGGGCCGGGAAGTATCCGCAGCGGGTGGTCGACCAGGCCGCGGCGGTCCTACTGGCCAATACCGGACCGCATTCGCTGGTCGCCGAGACGACCGTGGTGCCGTTCTTCAACCGGCCGCTGCCGCTGCTGCGCCGGGTGGTGCCGCTGCCGCCCTGGCTCGGCCGTCGCGGGCTCGGCGCCCGCATCGTCTTCCCGCCGGTGGCCGTGGTGCGGTGGCTCTTCACCCGGCAGATCATGAGCCCGGCCGCGGACCCGGAAGCGATCGAGTTCGGGATGAATATCGTGCGCTCGTGCCGGTCCCGGATTCGTTCGGAGTTCGGGCTGCTGCTCGCGGAGATGGACCTCGGGGACGCGGCACGCCACCTGGTGGTGCCGACCACGGTGGTGGCAGGCACGGCAGACGATATGACCCCGGCGGTGCACGCCGAACAGATCGCCGCCTGGCTCCGGGAGACCGGCAGTCTCGGACAGTTCGTCCTGCTACCCACCGGACACCTGGGCAATGTGGAAGAGATCGACCGGTTCAACGCGATCCTCGATCAGGTACTGACCTCGGTACGCGAACCGGCCGAAGCTGCCGGCTGAGCCGTCTCAAGAGAACACGACGGTGCGGCGTCCATGGACCAGCACCCGGCTCTCCAGATGCCAGCGTAGGCCGCGGGCCAGCACGACCCGTTCGATATCGCGGCCCTCGCGCACCATATCGGTCACGCTGTCGGCATGGTCGACGCGAATGACGTCCTGTTCGATGATCGGGCCCGCGTCCAGCTCGGGGGTCACGTAGTGGCAGGTCGCGCCGATGAGTTTCACGCCGCGGACGAAGGCCTGGTGATACGGGCGGGCGCCGACGAACGAGGGCAGGAAACTGTGATGGATATTGATGGCCCGGCCCGCCCAGTGTTCGCACAGCCGCTCGGGTAGGACCTGCATGAACCGCGCCAGCACGACCGCGTCGGGGGAATGGGCGTCCACCAGTTCACGGACCTGCTCGAACGCCGGCCCGCGTTCGGCCGGGTCCTTGGGGAACGGCACATGGTGGAACGGGATGCCGTGCGCCTCGGTGATTGCCGCGAGATCGAGGTGATTGCCGATAACGGCCTCGATGGTGGCCGGGAGTTCGCCGGAGGTCGCGCGGCCGAGCAGGTCGTGCAGGCAGTGCCCCTCCTTGCTCACCAACAGCACCGCGCGGCGGCGCACCCCCGAATCGTGGACCTGCCATTCGGTCTCCGGGTCGAGATCGGCGGCGACCCGTTCGAAGCGGCCGCGCAGCTCGTCCACCCCGAACGGCACGGTCGAGGCCCTGATGGACTGTCTGGTGAAGAACCAGCCCGTCTCCGGGTCGGAGTGGTAGCCGGCCTCCACGATGGAGCCCCCGAATTCGGCGATGAACGAGGTGATGGTGGCAATGATGCCGGGGCGGTCGGGACAGCCCAGGGTGAGTACGTATTGCCGGCCGTTGGGGGTGGCAGCTGCGGAAACCATGAGGTCATCCTGACAGGAGGCCCGCCGCCCGGACAGCGCGACTCCGCGGTTGCGGCCCGCCGGTGTGCGCGCGGCCCGATCGGCCGGGGCGGACGAGCGTGCTCACAGCTCGTAGAAGGGTTCGGCGTAATGGAATTCGCCGATTATCTGCGAGTCATAGGCGCTCAACGACCGGATCTGGAAGTGACTCGCCCATTCCGGCCGGTCCGGAGCCAGGCCCAGCCGTTCGGCCGGTTGGAAGCCGAACCGCGGGTAGTAGTCGAGGCTGCCGAGCAGGCCGACGAGCGGTTCGTCCAAGGCGTCCGCGGCACCGAGTACGGCATGCATCAGCGCCGAACCCACACCGCGGCTCTGCAGGTCGGGAAGGACTCCGATGGGGCCCAGTGCGAGGACGGGAAACGGCCCCACGGTGGCCCGGGTGACGCAGACGTGCCCGACCACGGTCTCGCGATCGACAGCGACCATGGACAGGGTGGGGATCCACCCCGGATCGGTGCGCAGCCGAGCGAGTAGCGCGACCTCCGGCGGCGCCTCGACCAGGGCGGTGCCGGCCGCTGGATCACCCGCCGCATAGTGCGGGGCGAAGGCGCTACGGTGCACGGCGGCGACAGCGTCGGCGTCGACGGCTCGTTCGCGGCGGATCAGCAACATCGTCCTCTCGTCAGAAGGCGATACGAGTGTGCGCGAGGAGCCCGAGGCGCGCAACGGAATTCGACCGTGATGTGCCAGACTTTCGTCCCATGGCCGATTCCCAGTCGCTGACCAGGTCCGAGGTGGCCGCAATGATCGACCACACGCTGCTCGCCCCGGAGGCGACAAGCGCGGATGTTACCGCCGCGGTGGCCGAGGCCCGGGAACTCGGCGTATACGCGGTATGCGTTTCGCCGTCCGTGCTGCCGATACCGGCCGCGGGGCTGGTGGTGGCGACCGTCGCGGGGTTCCCCTCCGGAAAACACCATTCGCTGGTGAAGGGGGCGGAGGCCCGGCTCGCGGTGGATCAGGGGGCGGGCGAGGTCGATATGGTCATCGATATCGGCGCGGCGGTCGCGGGCGATTTCGACGCGGTACTCGCCGATATCATCGTGGTGCGCGAGGCGATTTCGGAGCGCGCGGTACTGAAGGTGATCATCGAGTCCGCAGCGCTGTCGGACGAGGCGATCGTCGAGGTGTGCCGGACGGCCGAACGGGCGGGTGCCGATTTCGTGAAGACTTCCACCGGGTTCCATCCCGCCGGCGGCGCCGATGTCCGGGCGGTCCGGTTGATGGCCGAGACCGTCGGTGGGCGGCTGGGCATCAAGGCGAGCGGGGGTATCCGCACCGCCGAAGCGGCCGCCGCGATGATCGCCGCGGGCGCCACCCGGCTGGGGCTCTCCCGGTCCCGGGCCGTACTCGACGGGTTTCCCGCGTGACGGTCCGCGGCACTCAGCAACTCGCATTGCCTTCGGCGGCGGGCAGTTCGGTCGGGCCGCCCTGCAGATCCACCTGGATACCGTCGGCGGTGACCCGCAGATCGGTCGGCTGCAGGCCCATCGGGTAGGTCTGCAGGCTCTCGGTCATCAGGTTCACCACACCCTGGGCCAGGTCGTTGGGTACTCCGATACCGAGGAACTGCGCCTGGGAGACGTCGATATCGACTTTGCCGTTCTGGATCCGCGGGGTGAGCTGCATGGCCCCGATACCGCCGAGCACCTTCATGGTCAGTTGCCCGGTGTCGGGGTCGGACTGCACATCGCTGACCAGGCCCTCGAGCGTCTGGGAGATCCCGGAGTTGCTCCAGGTGACATCGGCGTCCGAACTCCCGACCGAGCTGCCGCTATTGCTCCCCTTGGCCATCTCGATATCGTGGAATTGGGCGTGGACCTGCATATCGACGGCCGGGCCGAATGCGTCGCCCTTACTGTCGACGTCCATCCGCGAGACCTTCCCGTCCAGCCAGGTGATCAGTAGGGGTTTCGCGCCGAAGCCGACATCGATCTGCGAGCCCATCTCTTTTTCGAACTGCGAACTGATACAGCCCGCGATTCGGTGTCGCGCATAGGCCTCGCCGCCGATGAGCGCCGCCACCACGAGCACGATCACGGTGAGTACGGCGATCACGACGGTCCGGCGGCCGACCTTCGGTGCAGGCAGGGGCTTGGTGGACATGCCTGAGATTCTTCACGATGATTCTGTGCCGGCTCTGTGGACCGGTTATGGGCCGCTGGTGAAGGTTGCGACGTCAGCGTGGGTTGCGGCTCATTTTTGTGATATGAGTCACACTAATGGTTCCGCCTGTCCGGCGGGTGCGACCACCGGCCACGGGACGCTCAGCACACTGTCGCGTAGCCGACGGCGGAAATCGTGCACCGGGAAACCCTGTGCCCGCAACCGGTCCGCCGCCGCGCGCCAGCGCACCCGTGGTCCGAAGACGGCCAGCGGTGCGGTGTGCGCCCACGCCCGGTCGGCCGCGCCGAGCAGGGTGTGCACCCGTTCACCGGGCACATTACGGTGGATCAGCGCTTTCGGGAGGCGTTCGGCGAGGTCGGAGGGTCGTTCGACGGTGAACGGATCCCACGCGAGAGTCAGGGTGCGCGGGCCCGATCGGTCCAGCACCACCCAGGCGCAGCGGCGGCCGAGTTCGTCACAGGTCCCCTCGACCAGGAGACCACCCGGCGCCAGACCGGCCAGCACGGTCTCCCACGCGTGCGTGACCGCGGACTCCGGATACTGGCGCAGGACATTGAAGGCACGCACCAGCACCGGCCGCAGTCCGGCCAATTCGAACCCGCCCCGGGCGAAAACGACGCCGTCGCGGGCGGGGACGACCCGGGCGGGATCGATCTCCAGTCCGACCACCCGCACATCGGGACGCACCGTACGCAACCGCGCGGCCAGTTCCAGCGTCGTCCACGGTTGGGCCCCATAACCGAGATCCACCACCAGCGGATCGGCGGCACCGCGCAATACCTCGGAGATCCGGGGGTCGCCGATCAGCTGACGGTCACTGCGGCGGAGCCGATTGGTCCCGGTCGTGCCCCGGGTGACGGTGCCGAGCGGAACGCTCAGCCGGCCGTTTTTTGCTCGTCCAGCCATTTCTGGGTCACTTCGGCCTCGGCGCGGAACAGATCCACCAGGTTCACCAGCATGAGCTGTTCGAGCCGCGGCCCGACCATCGGGATGAACACCTTCGCCTCCGAGGACATCCGCATGGTGCACCCGGTGTCGGTGGGGAACAGACGGGTGGTGCCGGTCAAGCTGCCGGGCCCGGCCGGGATGGACGCCGAATACTTGCCCTCGACCTCCGGACCGAGCGGTCCGAAGCTCTCCTTGCGGGTGATGACCATATCCTTGCGCATCACCGACTGCGCGATCTCCGGCAGCGTCTCGCGCGGCAGGATGTGGTGCAGCACCACTTCGACACCGTCCTCGCCCACCTCGAGACTGATGACCTCGTTCGGTGAGTACTTCCGCATCTCGACCATCCGGGCCTCCCAGTAGTCCCGGTCGGTCAGCGCCGCGTACAGCTCTTCGGTGGTGTGCAGCGGGTAGCGGGCGGAGTAGTCCAGTCGGCGAGCCATGCGCGGTAGGTTACCGTCCGGATTCTCCGGTTCCGTGGGAGGCCGGGTCGCTTCCGCTCGCACGGAACGGCGGAAGCGGACTGCGGGCCGCTACGGCTGTCCGGCGATCCAGGTGTTGGTGAACTCGGCCTCTTCGGCGAGCAGCTCGGTGAGCCGTTCCCCGATGGCCTCCTCGATCTTGCGACCGAACAGTGGAACCTTCACCTCGATCGTGCCGGAGATCTCGGCGACCGCGCCGGTGGGCTCGTCGGTGGCGGTGATGGCACCGCGGACCTCGGCCGGAGCGCCCTCGACCCGCGCCTCGAAACTCCCGGTGGTACCGGTCCACAGCTCGGTGCGGGGGATGATCAGGTCGCCGGGGCGTACGGCGGTGATGGCGGGCGGCAGCAGGTCGGCGGGGATGGACTGGACGACCTCGACCCGCACCCGCTCACCCTCGACCGACAGCGAGACGAACTGGGCACTGGGCCCGCCCACGGCGGCGATCCGGTCCTTCCAGTACTGCTCGGTGCGGAATGCCTCGCGCACCGTCGCGACCGGATGAGAGTAGCGAGCCGTATACGCCAGCGCTGTAGCCATGACCGAACACGCTACCGTCTGGTCGTGCGAACTTCTCGGGCTGTCCCTGCGGACGAACTGCGGCAGATGCTGGCCGGAACGGGCGCGCTCGTGCGGTCCGCGGTACCGCTGGCGGAGCTGACCACGTTGCGCGTCGGTGGCCCGGCCACGGTTGCCGACTGTGCCACCACCGAGTCGCTGGTGGCGACCGTGCGCGCGCTGGACGCCGCCGAGGTACCGGTGCTACTGGTCGCCGGCGGTTCGAACCTGCTGGTCTCCGACGAGGATGTGGCGTCGGTGGTGGTCCGTGTCGCCACCGAAGGGGTCGAATTCGGGGCCGGCAGCGTCACGGTGGAGGCGGGTGCGAACTGGGACGGTGTGGTGGCCGCGAGTGTGCGGGCCGGGTTCGGCGGGCTGGAGTGCCTGTCCGGGATTCCGGGCTCGGCCGGGGCCACTCCCGTACAGAATGTGGGCGCCTACGGCGTCGAGGTCGACCGGCTGCTGCGCCGGGTGCGGTTACTGGACCGGGCCACCGGGGAGATCGACTGGGTGACTCCCGACGCGCTCGACTTCGGCTACCGGACCAGCCGGTTGAAACACAGCGACGCGGCAGTGGTGCTGGCGGTGGAGTTCGCGCTGCGCCCCGACGGTACGAGCGCGCCCCTGCGCTACAAGGAACTCGCACGGCGACTGGGCGCCGCGGAAGGGGAGACCCGGCCCGCCGCCGCCGTCCGCGAAACCGTGCTCGGGCTGCGGGCGGGCAAAGGAATGGTCCTCGATCCCGCCGACCACGACACCTGGAGCGCCGGATCGTTCTTCACCAACCCGGTCGTGCCCGACGCCGAGGTGGACCGGGTCCTGGCCGCCGTCCGCGATCGGCTCGGCGATGTGCCGGTGCCCACCTATCCGGGGATCGGCGGAGTGAAGCTCTCCGCGGGCTGGCTGATCGAACGCGCCGGCTTCGCCAAGGGCTTCCCGGGTCCGGCCGCGCCTGCGCGCCTGTCCACCAAACACACCCTTGCCTTGACCAACCGCGGTGACGCCACGGCCGCCGATATCGTCGCCCTCGCCCGGACGGTCCGCGACGGGGTGGCGGAGCGGTTCGGGGTCGTGCTGGTCCCGGAACCGGTCACAGTGGGGGCGGAGCTGTAGCGGCGCCGCGGGTTGCCGAGCGTCAGGTACGGCGGGCGAAGCGGCCCGGGTCGGCCTGGTCGCGGGGTTTGACGATGATCTGGTCCAGGTTGACGCGTGGGGGGCGGCTCGCGGCGAAGGCCACGATCTCGGCGATGTCCTGGGCGACCAGCGGATCTATGCCCTGGTAGACCGCGGCCGCGCGGTCGGTGTCGCCGGCGAAGCGGACCAGGGAGAATTCGGTCTCCACCGCGCCGGGGGCGATCTCGGTGAGCCGGACCGGCTGCCCGAGGAGTTCGCCGCGCAGGGTCCGGTGCAGGACGGCCTGGGCGTGTTTGGCCGAGGTGTAGCCGGAACCGTTGTCGTAGGCGTGGAAGGCCGCGACCGAGGTGATGGTGACGATCAGGCCGTCGCCGGAGGCGATCAGTTTCGGCAGCAGCGCCTTGGTCATCCGGAGGGTGCCGAGGACGTTGGTTTCCCACATCCAGCGCCAGTCGTCGAGATCGGCCTCGGCGACCGTAGCCAGGCCCTTGGCGCCGCCGGCATTGTTGACCAGTACGTTCGCGGTCTCGATCGCGTCGGCGAAGGCGCGAACCGATTCGTCGGAGGTGACATCGAGTTCCAGCGCGGTACCGCCGATCTCGTCGGCCAGCGCCCGCAGCCGGTCGACCCGGCGGGCACCCACATACACGTGGTACCCCTGTTTCGCGAGTTCCCGGGCGGTGGCTTCGCCGATACCCGAGCTGGCCCCGGTGACAACAGCGGTGCGAGTGCTCATGAACGCGATCCTATGATGCGCTCATGGCTATACGGGAAGCGCACAGTGCGGACGGGACCGGCATCGTCTATCGGACGGGCGGGCCCGCGGACGCACGGCCGCTGGTGCTGGCGCACGGCTGGTCGGCGGATCTGCGTTGCTGGGGGCGGATGTTCGACGATCTCGCCGCCGATTTCCGGGTGGTGGCCGTCGATCTGCGGGGCCACGGTTATTCGGAGGCCCCGGCCACCGGTTACGACGACTCGAAGAACTGGGCCGCCGATATCGCCGCGGTGCTGGCCGCCGAATCGATCGAATCCGACGCGCTGCTGCTGGGGTGGTCCTACGGCGGAATCGTGATCAGCGACTATCTCGCCGAGTACGGCACCGGTGCGGTCGCCGGCGTCGTCTATACCGGGGCGATGGCCAATATCGGCCGCGGGGTGCCGGGCGCGGAGGTCGGCGAGTCGATGCAGCAGGCGATCCCCGCGGTGTTCGAGGAGAGCCCGGGCCGGGCGATGCGCGGTTTCTCCGCCTTCGGGAACGCCAGCACCGGACCGGGCACGGACAAGGGTCCAGACGCGCAGCGGTTGTTCGGCGCGAGCCTGGCGACACCGCCGTTCGTGCGCAAAGCCCTGTTCTACCGCTCGGTGGACAATACGGAGACCCTGCGCGCACTCGACGTTCCCGTCCTGGTGCTGCACGGTTCGGCCGATCCGGTGGTGCCGGTGGCCGACGGCCGCTATATCGCCGAGACCGCGCCGCGGGGCCGGGCCTCGATCTGGGAGGGCGCTCAGCACGGGTTGTTCCTCGAGGATCCGGCGCGTTTCGCGGCCGAGATCCGGAAGTTCGCCGCCGACTGCGCCGAGAAATCCTGATTGTCCGTGACAAGCGCTTTTATTGGTCTGTCCGGCTCGGTTCCCGGTTTCGGCGACGGCACGCGGAGGCGCGCGAAGTGCGCCGAATCCGTCAGGTGTGATCACTTTCACGACCGGGGAAGGGCGGGCCGGGCTGCCGCGTTGCACCCTGCAGTATGGATATCGTGAGTCAACGCCCGGACCGACGGCCGAACCGTATCGCCGTACTGACGGTGCACACCTCACCACTGGCACAGCCCGGTACGGGTGACGCGGGCGGAATGAACGTCTACGTCCTCCAGACCGCTCTCCAGCTGGCCCGGCGGGGGACCGAGGTCGAGATCTTCACCCGGGCCACCTCCTCCGATCTGCCGCCGGTGCAGGAAGCCGCGCCGGGAGTGCTGGTACGCAATGTGGTCGCCGGGCCGTTCGAGGGCCTGGACAAACACGATCTGCCGACCCAGCTGTGCCCGTTCACCGCCGAGGTGCTGCGTCAGGAGGCACGGCATCTACCCGGTTACTACGACCTGGTGCATTCGCATTACTGGTTGTCCGGGCAGGTGGGCTGGCTCGCCCGGGACCGGTGGCGGGTGCCGCTCGTGCACACCGCGCATACGCTGGCGGCGGTGAAGAACGCCGCTCTCGCCGAGGGCGATTGCCCGGAACCGGCCACCCGGGAGATCGGGGAGAAGCAGGTCATCGCCGAGGCGGACCGGCTCACCGCCAACACCGGGCGGGAAGCGCGGGACCTGGTCGAGCTGTACGGGGCGCTGCCCGACCGGATCGATATCGTGCCGCCAGGGGCGGATCTGACTCGGTACCGTCCGGGCGACCGGGCCGCGGCCCGCGCCGAGCTCGGCCTGGCGGGGCACGAGGAGATCGTCGCGTTCGTGGGCCGGATCCAGCCGTTGAAGGCACCCGATGTGCTGGTGCGGGCGGTCGCCGAGGCTCTGCGACGGCGGCCGGGGCGGCCGCTGCGCGCCCTGATCGTCGGGGGCCCCTCGGGGACCGGTCTGGAGCGTCCCGACGCGCTGATCGAACTGGCCGCCGACCTCGGGATCGCCGACCATGTCACCTTCCTGCCGCCGCAGCCGCCCGACCGGCTGGTGCAGGTGTATCGGGCCGCCGACCTGGTCGCGGTGCCGAGCTACAACGAATCTTTCGGGCTCGTCGCGCTGGAGGCGCAGGCGAGCGGGACCCCGGTGCTGGCGGCCGCGGTCGGCGGGCTCGGCACCGCGGTCCGGCACGAGTACAGCGGGTTGCTGGTGACCGGGCACCGCACCCCCGATTGGGCCGGTGCGCTGGAGTATCTGCTCGACGACCCGCGGCGGTTACGGACGCTGGGCGCGCAGGCCATATCGCACGCGGCGGCTTTTTCCTGGGCGCATACGGCCGAGAAGCTGCTGGACAGCTATACCGCCGCGCTGACCGGTCCGGGCCACGGACCCACTATCCTCGGCGAGGGTCAGGCCAGATCGCGGGCGCTGTGGCGGCGCCGGACGGGAGTGCGCAGATGAGCGAGAGGTCGGCCACCGCGCGGGTCATCGAGGAAACACTGCGGGACCGCGAGATCGAATACACCCACCCTGATGACGATGTCTTCGTCGCCGTACTGCCGGGTGAGCGGAAACTGAAGACCAATGTGATGCTGACGGTCGGGGCGCACGGGGTGCGTTTCGAATCGTTCGTATGCCGCAAACCGGACGAGAATTTCGAAGGCGTCTACAAGTACCTGCTGCGGCGCAACCGGCGGCTCTACGGTGTCGCGTACACCATCGACAAACTGGGCGATATCTACCTGGTGGGCCGGGCGGCCACGCATGCGATCACCGCCGAGGAACTGGACCGGATCTTCGGGCAGATCCTGGAGGCGGTGGACGGGGATTTCAATACACTGCTCGAACTCGGTTTCGCCGAATCCATCCGCAAGGAATGGAAGTGGCGGGTGTCCCGCGGTGAATCACTGAAGAATCTGCGTGCCTTCGAGCATCTGGTCGATTCGGCCGATCCGAACTGATTCGCGGCGTTCGTCGACAGCGCGGGCCGGTTCGGTGAGGCGACGATCTGGAATCCGGCGTTCTGGGACGGTGATTCGGCGGTCTGGCCCGCGGCGGAGATGCTGCTCGGCACCACGACCGGCATTGTGTGCAGGCAACTCGGGCGAGCCCGGTGCGGCCTTCCCGCCACCGGACGCCCCACCCGGCTTCCGCACCCGGATCCGGATCGACAAGGTGAGCGGTATCGGCCCCGGCGCCTCCTGATCGCCGACCGCGCCCACACCCGGGCTGCGGACTCAACGACCACGTTCGCGGATGAGTGACAATCACCATCTGCGAATCGGATCTTCGGGAGGGCGCGGTGGCGGTTGTGGCACTGGATATCGGCGCGACGAAATTCGCCGCCGGGCCGGTGGACGAGGCGGGTCGGCTCGGCGCGGTGCGGCGGGTGCCGGTTCCGGCCGAGCGGGTATGGGAGGCGTGCGCCTCTCTGCTCCGTGACGTCGCGGCCGATGCCGTGGTGACAGCGGTCGGGATCGGCTCGGCGGGCCCGGTGGACGTTCCGGCCGGTATCACCCGTGCACTCAATATTCCCGAGTGGCGCGACGGATTCGCGGTGGCGGCGGCGGTGGCCGAGCTGTTTCCCGGCGCCACGGTGCGTTTCGCCCTCGACGGGGCGTGTCTGGCGTTGGCCGAACAGCATTCGGGGGCCCTGCGCGGTCTGCGGAACGGGCTGGCGCTGACCGTCTCGTCGGGTATCGGCGGCGGCATCTTGATCGACGGCCGCGTATCGGTCGGGCGTACCGGCAATGCCGGGCATATCGGTCATCTGGTGGTGCCCGGATGGGATGTGCCGTGTGCGTGCGGCGGTTTCGGGTGTCTGGAAGCCGTGGCGAGTGGGATGTCGTCGGCGCGCTGGGCGCGGGAACAGGGCTGGACCGGCGAGACCGGCGCGGAACTCGCGCGTGACGCCCGGGCCGGGGACCCGGTCGCGCGGGCCGCTTTGGCGCGGGCCGGTACCGCGCTGGGTACGGCGATCGGTTCCGCGGCCGCGCTGCTCGATGTGGATACGGTCGTGGTCGGTGGCGGTTTCGCGGACTCGGGTGAACTCCTGTGGGCACCGCTGCGCGCCGCGGTCGCCCGGCACTCGGGGCTGGATTTCATCCGGGGGCTGCGGGTGGAAGCGTCCCGCCTTCCGGAGGGGGCGACGCTGCACGGCGCGGCCGTACTCGCGGCCGGTTTGTCCGGGTCCGCCTAGCAGGTGGTGGGCCGATGACGGCCCCGAGGGGTACGCACGGCCGGTATCGGGCCATGGCAGGATGGCCCGCATGACGAACACCCTCGTTTTGCTGCGCCACGGCGAGAGCGAATGGAATGCCCTGAACCTGTTCACCGGCTGGGTGGACGTGCATCTCACCGACAAGGGTGTCGCCGAGGGTAAACGGGCCGGGGAACTGCTGGCCGAGCACGGCATCCTGCCCGATATCGTCTACACCTCGCTGCTGCGCCGTGCGATCTCGACCGCGAACATCGCCCTGGACGCCGCCGACCGGCACTGGATTCCGGTGGTGCGGGACTGGCGCCTCAACGAACGTCACTACGGCGCGCTCCAGGGAAAGAACAAGGCCCAGATCCGCGACGAGTACGGCGAGGACCAGTTCATGCTGTGGCGGCGCAGCTACGACACGCCGCCGCCGCCGATCGAACCCGACGACGAGTACAGCCAGGCGAGCGATCCGCGCTACGCGGGTATCGAGGTCCCGCGCACCGAATGCCTGCTCGATGTGGTGAACCGGATGGTCCCGTACTGGGAGTCGACCATTTCGCGAGAACTGCGCGGTGGAAAGACCGTGCTGGTCGCGGCGCACGGTAATTCGTTGCGTGCCCTGGTGAAACATCTCGATGGAATCTCCGACGAGGATATCGCCGGACTGAACATTCCCACCGGTATTCCGCTGCGCTACGAACTGGACGACGATCTGCGGCCGGTGCGACCCCGGGCATATCTGGATCCGGAGGCCGCCGCCGCCGGTGCGGCCGCCGTCGCGAGCCAGGGCGGCAAGTAGTTCGTTCCACAGCGCCGCGACCCGAAACGGGTTGCGGCGCTTTTTCGTAGGGATACCGGCGCTGCGGGGAACGCCGATATCTGTGACGGGAACCCGAAAACACCGATCGCTATTGTGTCGTACCACGATCCTGGTGCGAAATTGCCGGGTAAGGCCTGTCAGCGGCCCGATCGATTTTCATTACCCGCCGGTAATGCTGTGTAAGCTCTCGGCCATCCGATCAGCCCGAGAGATGGATCACGACCGATGAAGTTTGTGATACGAGCCACTGTGGTATTGGCCGCCACGATGTTGCTGGCACCGCTGCTCGGCGGCGGTGCCGGTGCCGAGCCGGCGGTCTCCGGTCCCGACGGGGGAGCGGCGGGGGCGCAGTGGGCCGCCACCCACGACGGACCGCAGCAGTATCCCGGTATCAATATCACCTGGGATGTGCCGATCACCATGAGCGACGGCACGGTTTTGAAGGCGAATGTGTACCGCCCCGCCGACGGGGCCGCCCGGCCGATCGACACCCGGCTGCCGGTACTCGTGAATATGACGCCCTATACGAAACTGGTGTCCAACCTGGTCGACCATATGGGCTCGGTACCCGGTCTGTCCGACGCGCTGGACCGGTTGGCCCGCGATATCGATATGACCGGCACCCCGTTGTCCGGGCTGACCGATCTGACCAAGGCGCTCGGCGGTGGGGCCATGCGCAATTTCGCCGTGGACCGCCAGTTGGTGAAGAGCGGCTACGTCCAGGTGGTGGTGGACGTCCGCGGAACCGGGTTCTCCCAGGGCGTCTGGGATATGTTGCGGCAGCGCGAGCAGGCCGACACGGTGGAGGTCATCGACTGGGCCGCGCGGCAACAGTGGTCGGACGGACAGGTCGGCATGACCGGTATGTCGTATTCCGGGATCAACCAGTTGCAGGCCGCCGAGAAACACCCGGCCGCGCTGAAGGCCCTGTTCCCCGTCGTGCCCGGCAGCGATCTGACGCAGGATGTGCTCATGCCCGGCGGCGGCTTCGGCTTCGCCTTCATTCCGCTGTGGATGTCGCTGATCAACTCGACCAAATGGGTACCCGATATCGGGTCGATGGTAAACGGCACCTTCGACCAGAAATGGCTGAACGACCGGCTGTCCTCGCCGTTCACCTACTTGGACGTATTCCTCAATGCCTACACCACTCCGCGGGTGGAGGATCTCGATCCGCGCCTGCAGGAGATGATCCGGGGCGACAGCCCCGACCGGCAGGCCTGGCTCGGTGATCCGGCGCAGATCGACGTGCCCACCTTCGTGACCGGGGGCTGGCACGACCTGTTCACCTATTCCGAGTCCCAGATCTACAACGCCATGCCGGTGCCGCCCGGACAGAAGCAGCTGCTCATGGGCGACACCTATCACATCAACTCGGGAAGCGAATCGGGCAGACCCGGGCTGCCGCCGCGGCTGGACGTCCTGCAGCGCGCCTGGTTCGACAAATGGCTGAAGGGCGTCGACAACGGGATCGATCGGTACGGGCCGGTCACCCTGCGGCAGCAGGGCGGCGGCTGGGTGACCCGGGACGGCTTCGGCGCGAGCGCGCCCGCGGATCAGGCGGCCGAATACCGGCGGATGTATCTGTCGGCGGCGCCCAGCGGCACCGGCGGGCACAGCGTGCACGACGGTTCACTGGCGGCGGTCGCCGACAGTGCTGCCCGGTTGACCGTCGCGCCGGGACTCACCGGACTGTGCTCCAATGACGCCGGCCAGGCGACCGCGGGGGTGGTCGCGGTGATCAACGCCTGTGGTGCGGATTCCCGGATCCAGGAGTCGAACGGGCTGACCTTCACCAGTGCGCCGGTGCCCGAAGCGGTCGAGATCTCCGGGCCGATCGCCGTGCACCTGCAGACGGTGCAGGACGCGGCCGACGGCTACTGGTCGGTGACGGTCAACGATGTGGCGCCCGACGGGCAGTCCCGGGTGCTGTCCTCGGGTCAGCTGATGGCTTCCCTGCGGGAGATCGACGATTCCTCGAGCGACCGGTCGGCCAACGGTGACTACACCGCCCCCCGGCCGTACACCACGCTGGAGAACCGGCGGCTCACGGTGCCGGGGGAGGTGACCACACTCGATATCGCGGTGCCCGCGATCGAGGCGAAGCTGGAACCCGGGCATCGGCTGCGGGTGGACGTCTACGCGGGCAATGCCCCGAAGGGGGTGCCGCCGCTGCCGATGCTTCTCGATACCGGGCTGAAGCCGCAGCACGTGCAACTCGACCCGAACCGGCCGAGCTTCGTGAACCTGCCGGTGCGTGGTGACCCCGGTTGGTGAACGGCCGCCGGTAGCGCGCTCGATACGAACCCCGTTGTGTCCCAGACACAATGGGGTTCGTCGGCGTCTCCGGGCGGGGAACACGCCCGGGAAGATCGAAACCCCTCCGTCGCCGAACAACGCGTAAACGCCCGGCGAACGACGAAGTAATCGCCCGTGACCTGCACGAAACTTCACCGACCCCGGGTTTGTTTACGCGTCGTCGACCGTACGATTCTTGATGTGAGCGTTCCCCAGGCCGTACTACTGGCAGTCCTGGCGGCTGTTGTCGGACTGGCCGTCGGTGGACTCGTCATCCCCTATATGAACGCTCGGCAGGCGCAGCGCCGCCAAGCCGACTCCGGGCTCACGATGTCGCAGGTTCTCGACCTGATCGTGCTGGCCTCGGAAAGCGGTATCGCCGTGGTGGACGAGTACCGCGACGTAGTACTGGTCAATCCGCGCGCCGAAGAACTCGGCCTGGTCCGCAACCGGCTGCTCGACGAGCGGGCGTGGACGGCGGTGGAGAAGGTCCTGATGACCGGCGAAACGGCGGAGTTCGACCTCACCGCCGATAAACCGACACCCGGCCGGGGCCGGATCGCGGTCCGCGGCCTCGCCCGGCCGCTGTCCCCGGAGGAGACCAACTTCACGGTGCTCTTCGCCGACGACGATTCCGAACAGGCCCGGATGGAAGCGACTCGCCGCGATTTCGTCGCCAATGTGAGCCATGAGCTCAAGACCCCTGTGGGCGCGATGAGTCTGCTGGCCGAGGCGCTGCTGGAGACCGCGGATGATCCCGAGGCGGTCCGCCACTTCGGCCAGCGCGTACTGGCCGAATCCAGCCGCCTCGGGAAGATGGTCACCGAACTGATCGCGCTGTCCCGGCTCCAGGGGGCCGAGAAACTCCCCGAACTCGAGGTCGTCGATGTCGACACGGTGGTCAATCAGGCGGTGGACCGGTCGCGGACCGCGGCCGAGGCCGCCGGGATCACGGTCAGCACCGACCGGCCCAGCGGGCTCGAAGTGCTCGGCGACGAAACGCTCCTCATCACCGCGCTCTCGAATCTGGTCGAGAACGCCATCGCCTATTCGCTGCGCGGCTCCCATGTTTCGGTGAGCCGGTCCGTCCGTGGCTCCTACGTGGCGATGGCCGTGACCGACCGCGGCATCGGTATCGCCAAGGACGATCAGGAACGGGTCTTCGAACGCTTCTTCCGGTCCGACAAGGCGCGCTCCCGCGCGACCGGCGGTACCGGACTCGGTCTGGCTATCGTGAAACACGTGGCCGCCAACCACAACGGTGAGATCACCCTGTGGAGCAAACTCGGCACCGGCTCGACATTCACGCTGCGCATACCCGCGCATCAGGAGGCCGACGGCACCGCCGCCGCCGGTCCGCCCGTGCTGACCAAAAGAGAAACCAGCCCGCGCCCGTCGGGCCCGGGCCGAACGAACGGTGTGGAGGCACGCAGATGACCAGTGTGTTGATCGTCGAGGACGAGGAGTCGCTGGCCGATCCACTCGCCTTCCTGCTGCGCAAGGAAGGTTTCGAGGTCACGGTCGTGGGAGACGGTCCCTCGGCGCTCGCCGAATTCGATCGCTCCGGCGCCGATATCGTCCTGCTCGACCTGATGCTGCCCGGTATGAGCGGCACCGACGTCTGCAAACAGCTGCGCACCCGCAGCGGGGTGCCGGTCATCATGGTGACCGCGCGCGACAGTGAGATCGACAAGGTGGTGGGGCTCGAACTCGGCGCCGACGACTACGTCACCAAGCCCTACTCGGCGCGGGAGCTGATCGCCCGTATCCGGGCCGTGCTGCGCCGCGGCGCCGGTGACGAACTGGACTCGGGCAGTGAGAACGGTGTCCTGGAGGCGGGTCCGGTGCGAATGGATGTGGACCGGCACACGGTGCTGGTGAACGGCAAACCGGTGACCCTGCCGTTGAAGGAATTCGACCTGCTCGAATACCTGCTCCGCAATTCGGGCCGGGTGCTGACGCGCGGCCAGCTCATCGACCGGGTGTGGGGCGCGGATTACGTCGGCGACACCAAAACCCTCGACGTGCACGTGAAACGGTTGCGGTCGAAGATCGAGGCCGATCCGGCCCGGCCCGAACACCTGGTCACCGTGCGTGGGCTGGGCTACAAACTCGAGGCCTGACCGCGTGGTTCAGGGGAAATAGAGCCAGACCTCGCCCACCGGCGTATCACTGCGGTGCAGCGGTGCCCAGCCCAGGCCGTCCTCCTGGGCGCACTCGGAGAACGGCACCGCTGCCCCGTCGCCTCGGCAGACGATGCTGTGCCGGGTGCCGTGCGGGCTGAGTACGAGATGCCTGCCCGCGTCCCGGGCCGCCAGCGCGTCCGGGTCACCGAGTGGGACGAACTCGGCGGTCCGATCGGTGAACTGCTGCGGGTCGGCCGCGGGCCGGGCGCCCGCGCCGCCGGCCGTCGCCGCGCAGGCGAGGCCGATGATCATCAGCGCCGCCGTACCGGCCGGCCATCGCGTCCAGGGGCTCCGCGCCATGCTGTGCTCCCGTTATCGCAGGTCCAGTCCGAGTATCCGGGTGGGGCGTACCGCCTGCCCGTTCTCCTCGGCCGCCTTGGTCCGAGCCTTGCGCCGGGCCCGGGTGGTCGCCGGATGCTCCGCGCCGACCCCGGACCCCGGCCGGCTCCGCAACTGCCGTTCGAGTTCCCGGTAGGCGGGTTCACCGATCAGTTCGATCAATTCGGCGCGATAGGTCTGCCAGACCGGCCGTTCCCCGATATGGGCATCGGGCGAACCGGAGCAATACCAATCCAGATCCACTCCGCCCGGGCCCCAGCCGCGCCGGTCGTACTCGGTGATGACGGTCCGCAGGATCTGCACACCGTCGGGCCGGTCCACCCATTCCTGGGTGCGGCGGATGGGTAGCTGCCAGCACACATCGGGTTTCACGGTATGGGGTTCCAGGCCCCGGCGTGCCGCCATGACATGTAGGGCGCACCCCGGGCCGCCGGCGAAATCCGGCCGGTTCTGGAAGATGCACGCCCCGTCGATCCGGCGGGTGCGCTCGGCCGGCCCACCGTCGAGCTCGTCGGCTTCCAGATAGGTCTTGCGGCTGATCTTGCCGTGCTCATCACGCGCCCGATCCATCAGCTGCCAGTCCTCGGCGGTCAACATCTTCACCGCCCGGCGCAGCCGTTTGCGGTCATCGTCATCCGACAGGAACGCGCCGTGTGTGCAGCACCCCGCGTCCGGCATATCGCCCAGGATGCCCTGGCAGGCGGGGGTCCCGAACACGCAGGTCCAATGCGAGGTCAGCCAGGTGAGGTCGGCCGCGATCAGATGTTGGTCGTCGGCGGGGTCGACGAACTCGAGCCACTCGCGCGGGAAATCGAGTGGTACTTCCCGGCTCGGCCGCATCTTCGGCATCGGAAGGTCGGTCGGACCGGGGACGGAGTCGTTCGCGGCAGCGCCTGACGTCACAACCCCTAACGCTAACACCACAACCGGGTCGCCTGGTGTTCAGGTACACCAAGTAACGTGTCCGTGTGCGTCTAGGTGTCCTCGATGTCGGAAGCAACACCGTTCACCTGCTGGTGGTGGACGCGCATCGGGGTGGCCATCCCATGCCGATGAGCTCCACGAAGGAGTCGCTGCGGCTGTCGGAGAATATGGACGACAGGGGCCGGATCACCGCGGCCGGTGCCCAGAAACTGGTCGATACGGTGGCCGATCTGGCGAATCTCGCCGCCGCGTCGGGATGCGTGGAACTGATGGCCTTCGCGACCTCCGCGGTACGCGAGGCGACCAACTCCGACGAGGTGCTGGGCCGGGTGCGCGCGGAGACCGGGGTGGACCTGCGGGTGCTGGCGGGGGCGGACGAGGCCCGGCTGACCTTCCTGGCGGTGCGCCGCTGGTACGGCTGGAGCGCGGGCCGGATCGTCAACCTCGATATCGGTGGCGGCTCGCTCGAGGTGAGCAGCGGCGTGGACGAGGAACCGGAGGTGGCGCTGTCGCTGCAGCTGGGGGCCGGTCGGCTGACCCGCAAATGGTTACCGGAGGATCCGCCGAGTAAACGGCGCATCGGCATCCTGCGCGATTGGCTCGCCGCCGAGATGGTGGATCCGGCCAAACAGCTCGCCGAAGCGGGTAAGCCCGATCTGGCGGTGGGCACCTCCAAAACCTTCCGTTCGCTGGCCCGGCTCACCGGCGCGGCGCCCTCGGGCGCCGGTCCCCGGGTTCGCCGGACACTGACCGGTTCCGGCCTGCGCCAGCTGATCGCGTTCATTTCCCGGATGACCGCGTCCGATCGCGCCGAACTGGAGGGCGTGAGCGCCGACCGATCCCAGCAATTGGTGGCGGGAGCGCTCGTGGCCGAGGCCGCCATGCGCGCGCTCTCCCTGGATACGCTGGAAATTTGTCCGTGGGCGCTGCGCGAAGGGCTGATCCTGCGCAAACTGGATACCGATATGGATGGTGGACCACTGACAACGAACACGCCGAACGCGGCCGCCGGGAACGGTTCGACGCCCGGTGGCGCGACGTCGGCGGGCCCGATCGAAACGGTGCCTTCATGAGCAGGAACTCCAATCAACTGTCGGTAGCCGAACTGCTGGCTCGCAACGGCGCGCAGCCGGCCACCGGCGGCGGCCGGCGACGGCGCGGCGGGCGCGGGCTCTCGGTCGACGACCTGTCCGGTGATATACCGGCCGTCGAACGCAACGGTTCGGCCCATGCGGCTCCCGACGAGGCCGACGAGGCCGACGAGGAGTATTCCGCCGCTACGGCGGGCGATAGCGGCGTCGGTGCGCAGGATCATGGGGGCGAGCGGGTTTCGTATGCCGCCCCGGATCCGAACAACTCGCCGATGTCCGGCCCGATCACCGTCTACAACCCGTTGGAGCCGTATGCGCCGGGCCCCGCCGGTGACGGTGCCCCTGCGCGGCTGGGTGATCCGGACCCCTATGCCGGCGACCGGGAGCAGTTCCCGCCCGCGGAGGAGGCACCGCGCCGCGGTGGTCGCCGGCGCCGTGCGGAACCGGACGACGATTTCGCCGCTTTCGCGGACGACCCGGGCACCGGAGGCGAGCCGAATCAGTCCTGGGAGACCGGTCCGCAGGCGCCGGGCAGCGGACGGGCCGCGCGCCGCCGGGCCGCGGAAGCCGCCGAAGCCGCGGCCGCGGCGGAGTCCGCGCCCGCCGAACCGGAGGCGCCCGCGGATTACGGCCTTCCGCCCGGACCCGGTGATGTCGGTCGGGCACCCGCTCCGGACTTCGGCGGACCGGATGCCGGTCCGTCGTGGCCGGGGCAGGGTTTCGACGGCCCGCCCCGGCTGGGTCCGCCCGGCGCCGCCCCACCGACCGAAGCGTGGCAGGCGCCCGAGACATCGGCGGACGACCCGCGGCCCAAGCTCGAGCGCCGCCGTCGTGGTGCGCGGCCGCTGCCGGAGCCCGCGTCGTTCCCGGAATCGCCCGACCGGCCGAACGGGGACCAGAGCACCGTCGTATGGTCGCCGACCGATCAGGGTGTGCGGTTGCGCGCCGGACTGCAGGGGCTGGAGACGCCGCCGCGTGACGCTTCCGACTTCGGTGGTCCGGGTGCCCGCAACGGCCGGCCGGGCGGGCCGATGCCACCGCCGCCCGCCCCGGACTTCGGCGCGGATCAGGGTTTCGGCCCCGGTCCGGACTTCGGCGCGGATCAGGGTTTCGGCCCCGATGCGGGTTACGGGCACGATCGGGGGCACGACCCCGTCCCGGGCTTCGCGAAGAACGATATCTTCGCCACCGATGTGTACGGCCCCATGCGGCCCCTTCCCGCCGCCTCGGGCGAGCGATACGAAACCGGCGAATTCGAGCCGGAATTCGATTCGGACGCCGACGACTACGACGATCCCGAGGACACCGTCGATGCGAACCGGCTGGGCCGCGCCCGTTCGGCGCTGGGCGGGAGATTCGGTGCGGCCGGGGACAAATTCGCTGCCACCAAGGCGAGATTCGGGGCCGGGGCGCGCACCACCGATCGCGAGACCACCGAGGATCCACGCAAACAATGGATCGTGCTCGGCGCGCAGAGTGTGGGCGCGGCGATCGCCGGAATGCTGGCGTTCAAGGGTTTCGAGATGCTGTGGGAGGGGCAGCCACTGGCCGCGCTCGCACTGGCGGTCGTGGTGATTCTGGGGCTCGTCGCGCTGGTGCGGATCCTGCGACGCGGCGACGATATGTTCAGTACCGTGATCGCTGTGGTTGTCGGCGTATTCGTCACCCTGGGTCCGCTGGCATTCCTACTCAGTACGGGCTGAGCGAGGCAGCGATGGGAAGCAATTCTCCCGCGGCCGGCCTGCGGGACGACGGGCAGCGTCGCGGTATCAAGGTGGGACTGTCGACGGCTTCGGTCTATCCGCAGAACACCGAGGCGGCCTTCCGTTACGCGGCCGAACTGGGTTACGACGGTGTCGAATTGATGGTCTGGGCCGAACCGGCCAGCCAGAGCATTACCACCGTGCGCGGTTACGCCCGCAAGTACTCGGTACCGGTCCTGGCGGTCCACGCGCCCTGCCTACTCATCTCCCAGCGTGTCTGGGGCGCCGACCCGGTGGCGAAACTGGAACGCAGTGTGCGCACGGCCGAGGCGCTGGGCGCCGACACCGTGGTGGTGCATCCCCCGTTCCGCTGGCAACGCCGCTATTCCGAAGGCTTCGCCGACCAGGTGCGCGACCTCGAAGAGGGCAGTTCGGTGGCCGTCGCGGTCGAGAACATGTTTCCTATGCGAGCCGACCGGCTCTTCGCCCGGCGCGCCCGCGATATCCAGCGCCTGGAACGTCGCGGCGGCCCCGGTCTATCGCTCACCGCGTTCAGCCCCAGCTACGACCCCACCGATATCGGGTTCCGGCACTACACCCTCGACCTGTCGCATACCGCCACCGCCGGCGCCGACCCGCTGGCACTGGTCGCGCGGATGGGCCGGGGCCTGAGCCATCTGCACCTTGCCGACGGTCGCGGCGCCGCCCACGACGAACATCTGGTCCCCGGCGCGGGAACCCAGCCGTGCGCGGCGGTGTGCGCCATGCTGGTCCGCAACGGGTTCACCGGGCACGCCGTGGCCGAGATCAACACCCAGGACGCCCGCACCACCGCGGCCCGCGCGGACATGCTGGACCGCACCCTCGCGTTCGCGCGGACCCACCTGAACCCGGCGATCACCGCCTACCCCGGCCCAAGCCCGATCGAGACCCGTTGAGCTGTATTTGTTTGCGCGCCTCCGGCGCGCGGGTCGGGGCCCTGTGACCCCGACCGTGGAGGTCGACCATACCGAGGAGACAGAAGGCGCATGCTGTCGTGCGCCTGGACCGGCCCGAGGAGGCTCACATCACTGTCAGTGCTCAATGGTCGCCATCCTCTGGACTGTCGACTGCACACGCTCGGTCGCTGCGCTCCGTCGCTCCGTCGGTCCAGAATCGGGGGCGGGCCCCGACCATGGAGGTGGACCATCTGGAGGAGACAACAGACGCATGCTGTCGTGCGCCTCGACCGGCTCGGGGAGGTTCACATCACTGTCAGTGCTCGATGGTCACCGATCCATGGATGCCGACTGCACACGCGCCCCTATCGGTCCGGCTGTACCCGGGTGAGTTTGCTGTACCGAGATCGACCGGCAGTATGCACCCGCGGAACGGTTACCGGGCCGAGGATAAGGAGTACCGATGACGACGGAGACGGAACTGCACGCCGAGCCGGGTGCGGCGGCCACCGACGCCCCGTTCCGCCGGGTGTGTTCCCTGACCGAGCTCGCCGCCGACGAACCGGGAGACGGGCGCTATCGCGGCATCATCGACGATATCTGGACGATCGGCCCGAAAGTGCACGGCGGAACCATGGTCGCCGGTTCGGCGGCGGCCGCGAGTCGCTGGCTGCGGACGGTGGAGCCGGAGCGCGCGACCATGGCCCCGCTGTCGGGGAGTACCGATTTCCTCGGCGCCCCGAAGCCGGGCGAGGTGATCTACGACGTGACGGTCCGCAAGGTGGGCCGTCAGATCTGCCTGGTCGATGTGACGCTGGTGCAGCGCGGCCGGCCGCTGGTCCGTACCGCGTTCACCTTCGGCCACCTGGACGGTCCGGAGCATCCGCCCCTCTACACCCCGGAGCACACCGATCTGCCGGCGAAACCGACCGCGGACGCCATCGGTTACGAGCCCGGGTCGTCGATGGGCCGGATCGTGCACGTGGCCCGGGGTATGGACGCCTTCCTGGACCGGGAGTGGGCGCGGTTCATCGACAACGCCCACGGCGAACCGCGGTTGCGGATGTGGCTGCGCCCGCGCCCGGCCGATCAGGCCGATCCGGAGATCGCGTCCTATATCGCGATGATGGCGGCCGATATGTGCCCGCCGGTCCCCACCAACCTCGGTTATTTCGGTTGGTCCCCGACCGTCCAGATGACGACCTACCTCCGGCGTCGGCCCGCGCCGGGCTGGTTGCGGATCATCGCCACCACCCATGAGGTCGGCGGCGGGATATTCGATTCCGACCAGATCGTGGTCGACTCCACGGGCGCGCTGGTCGCCCAGAGCCGCCAGTTGGCCCTGCTCCCCTCGCCGAAGCGCTGACGCGCCGGTGCCGCGGGGTCCCGGACTCTCGTGGCAGGTCCCGGGCCCGGGTGATCCGGTGACCGGACAATGGGGCCCCCGGACCCCGCCACCGAGAGTGCGCCAAGAACAATGGCGCCCATGACACGAATTGCGGTGATCGGTGGCGGCCGGATCGGGGAGGCCCTCATTGCCGGCCTGCTGGAGGCCGGACGGGCCGTCAAGGACTTGGTGGTGGTCGAAACGCACACCGACCGGGCCGAACTGCTCGCGGACCGGTTCGGGGTGCGGGTGACCGACGCGGTCGACGATGCCGCGGTGGGTGCCGATCTGCTGGTGGTCGCGGTGAAACCGGGCGATGTGGATGCCGTGCTCACCGAACTCGGCAAGGCCGACCTGGGCGGCGACCGTGATCAGATCCTGGTCTCGCTGGCGGCGGGCGTGCCGACGGCGCGGCTGGAGGCCAAACTACCCGCGGGATTCCCCGTGGTGCGGGTCATGCCGAACACGCCCATGCTGGTCGGCGAGGGGATGAGTGTGCTGGCCGGCGGTCGCTACGCCAAGACCGAGCAGTTGGAGCTGGTCACCGAACTGCTGAGTACGGTGGGGCAGGTGTGCGTGGTCGCCGAATCGCAGATGGACGCGGTGACCGCCGTATCGGGTTCCGGACCGGCGTATTTCTTCCTGGTGGTCGAGGCGATGGTCGAGGCGGGGGTCGGGCTCGGTCTGACCCGCGATGTCTCGGCCCAGCTGGTCACGCAGACAATGCTCGGTTCGGCGGCCATGCTCGCGGAATCCGGGCAGAGCGCGGTGGATCTGCGCGCGGCGGTCACCTCTCCGGCCGGGACCACCGCGGCGGCGGTGCGCGAACTCGAGCGCGCGGGTCTGCGGTCGGCGTTCCTGGAGGCGCTGCACGCGGCCAAACAGCGTTCCGCGGAACAGGGCGCGACCGCGGAATGACCTCCCGACCCCCAGCGTATGAACCTGATTTCTCACTCCCGTCGCAGTAATCCCACTGGTCCCGCTAAGCTTCAAGGAGCACGTGCGTGTCTGTTCCGCTGGTGGGGAAGCCGGCGGCGCGGACGTGCCGGAGGTCAGTGGTGCGATGATGTCTTCGAACAAGATGTCCGCTAACAGCGGCGGTGGTTCGTCGCCAGGACAATCAATACTCGGTGGTGGTACGCAATTTCTCACCGTCGCCGAGGTGGCGAATTTGATGAGAGTTTCCAAGATGACGGTGTACCGGCTGGTGCACTCGGGAGAGCTACCGGCGGTTCGTGTCGGGAGATCTTTCCGGGTGCACGCCAAGGCGGTGCACGATTATCTGGAGACGTCCTATTTCGATGCCGGGTGAAGGCGGTTACCGGCCCACGCCAGCGGGCCGGTAACATCAACGCTCGCTGTGTTGGATCGGCGGCGCGCTGCCTCCCTTTCGTGGCCGCGCGGGGCCGCCGCCTCCAGGGCTGAGATTCAGCCGCGAGCAACCGGGCATACGACCGGACAGTTGACGTAAGCGAGCGCGAGACGCGCCGAGGAGAGAACGCGAGGACACCCTATGGGTTCTGTGATCAAGAAGCGCCGCAAGCGCATGTCGAAGAAGAAGCACCGCAAGCTGCTTCGTCGTACCCGCGTGCAGCGGCGCAAACTCGGCAAGTAAGCGCAAGCGCGCAACGTCTTCGGCGGAACCCGCTACCATTCGGTAGCGGGTTTCGTCGCGTTTCCATCAACTGAAATCGGGGTTAGGTCCCCGTTAAGAATCCGGTGGTGACTGCGCCGGTCGTTAGGCTGGTAGTCGGAACTATTGAGCGGGGGTCGATGCTCGAGGTGGAACGGTCCGGTGCAGGTGGACACTGAAGCGAACGGCAGCTACAAGCCCAAGGTCGTACTGGTGACGGGCGCCAGTCGATTCTTCGGCGGCAACGTCGTGTGCAGGCTCGTCTCCGACCCCGAGATCGAGCGGGTCGTCGCGGTCGACGTACTCACCCCCGCGCCACCGCTGCGCCGCCGGATGGGGCGCGCCGAATTCGTGCGTGCCGATATCCGGAACCCCTTGATCCGCAAAGTCATCGAACGTTATCAGGTCGATACCGTGGTACACACCGCGGTGCTGTCCCAGCCGCCCTCGGGCGGCGGGCGGGCCGCCATGAAGGATATGAACGTCCTCGGGGCGATGCAGCTGTTCGCCGTCTGCCAGAAATCGCCGACCGTGCGCCGGGTGGTGTCACGTTCCAGTTCCGGGGTATACGGGGGAAGTGCCAAGGACCCCGCGCAGTTCACGGAGGAGATGAGCGCCCGCCGGCCACCGTCGGGCTGGTTCGCCCGGGACATGATCGAGATCGAGGGCTTCGCCCGCGGTCTGGCCCGTCGCCGCCCCGATATCACCGTGCTCACGCTGCGCTTGGCGCCGATGGTCGGCCCGGGTCTCGGCGCCCGGGCGGGGCAGCTGTTGCGCTCTCCGATCACTCCGACCGTGCTCGGCCGGGACGCGCGTATGCAGTTCCTCCACGAAGAGGACGCGGTCGCCGCCTTGATTCACGCCGTCCGGCACGGCCCGGGCGGCACCTTCAATGTGGCCGGTGACGGCGCCCTCGCACTTTCTCAGGCTGTGCGTCGTTCCGGACGGGTCGCAATGCCGGTACCCTGGTCGGTGTTCCGCACCGTCGGCCGGACGCTGATGAGTCCGGTGATGCGTGATTTCAGTTCCGAACAGCTCGATTACTTTCTTTTCGGTTGTGGTCTGGACACGACGCGTATGCGCGGCGAACTCGGGTTCGAGCCGCGCTGGACGACGGTACAGGCGTTCGACGACTTCACCGGGGGCGCAGTGTCGCGGCCCGTGGTCGATCCAGCGTGGATCGACGCCGCAGAAAACAAACTGCTCGGCCTCATCAAGGCCGGTACGGGAGCACATACATGAACGACGTCGCCAAAGTCATCAGACTGCAGGACCTCGCTACCGTGCCGCGGCCACGGCCCGCGACACGTACCTGGACCGGTCCTGCCGACCGGTCGGTGACTTCGCTGACCGACCGTCTCACCCCGCCCACGCCCGCCGCACCGCGCTCGGTCACCGATCTGATGCGCGACGCTATCGGTAGGCAGATCGGACGTACCGCCGAATTCGCCCGGCGGCGGCTCACCGGCGACTACCAGATCGACGAATTCGGGTTCGACGAGCATCTACTGGAATCGGTACTGCTACCGGCTCTGCGTCCGCTGGCCGACAACTGGTTCCGGGTCCAGACCAGTGGCATGGAGAACGTGCCCGAGGTCGGTGGAGCCCTGATCGTGGCCAACCACGCCGGCACCGTGCCGATCGACGGGCTCATGCTGCAACTCGCGGTACACGATCATCACGCCAAACAGCGTGCCCTGCGCCTGCTGGCCGCCGATCTGGTCTTCGAGATGCCGATGCTGGGCACCCTGGCCCGTAAAGCCGGCCACACCCTGGCCTGCCGCCCGGACGCCGAGCGGCTGCTGAGCGCCGGCGAACTCACCGGTGTGTTCCCCGAGGGCTTCAAGGGTGTCGGCAAGAAGTACGCCGACCGGTACAAATTGCAGCGCTTCGGCCGCGGCGGATTCGTCGCCGCGGCGGTGCGCGCCGGAGTGCCGATCATCCCGTGCTCGATCGTGGGGTCCGAGGAGATCTATCCGAAGATCGCCGACATCAAGCCACTGGCCCGGCTGCTCGGCCTGCCCTACTTCCCGGTGACCCCCACGTTCCCGCATCTGGGTCCGCTGGGCGCGGTCCCGCTGCCCTCGAAGTGGTACATCGAGTTCGGCACCCCGATCAGCACCACCGAGTACCAGGCCGAGGACGCCGACGACCCCATGCTCATGTTCGAGGTCACCGACCAGGTCCGCGAAACGATCCAGCAGACCCTCTACAAACTGCTGGTCCGGCGCCGCAACGCCTTCATGGGCTGAGCGGCAGCCGCGGGTGGCGCCGCCCACCCGCCGCTCACTGCGCGCTCTTGCGGCGGGTGACCGCGGCGGCGACCGCCCCGCCCGCCGCGCCCAGCGCGAGGGCGGTGGGCACCCCGATCTTGGCGGCTTTGCGGCCGGTCCGGAAATCGCGGATCTCCCAGCCACGGGCCTTGGCGACCTCGCGGAGATCGGAATCCGGGTTGATCGCCACCGCGGTGCCGGTCAGCGACAGCATCGGCACATCGTTATGGCTGTCGGAGTAGGCGGTGCAGCGTTTGAGGTTGAGGCCTTCGCGGATGGCCAGGGCCCGGACGGCGTGTGCCTTGCCGAGCCCGTGCAGGATATCGCCGACCAGGCGGCCGGTGAATTTTCCGTCGACACTCTCGGCCACGGTGCCCAGGGCTCCGGTCAGGCCGAGACGTTTGGCGATCACCTGCGCGAGTTCGACGGGAGTGGCGGTCACCAGCCACACCTGCTGACCGGCGTCGAGGTGCATCTGGGCCAGCGCGCGCGTGCCGGGCCAGATCTTGTCGGCGATGATCTCGTCGTAGATTTCCTCGCCGAGCGCGGCGAGTTCGGCGGTGGACCTCCCGGCGATGAATTCCAGCGCCTTCTCTTTACCGGTGGCCATATCGGTGCTGCTTTCTTTGCCGGTGATCCGGAACTTCACCTGCTTCCAAGCGATATCCACCAGGTCGGCGCTGCGAAAGTATTTGCGCGCGGCCAGACCTCGGGCGAAATGCACGATCGAGGCACCCTGCACCATGGTGTTGTCGACGTCGAAAAAAGCCGCCGCGGTGAGGTCGCGCGGGACCTCCGGCGGGGCGCCGACGGCCGCCCGCTCAGCGTCCTGTAAGGCCAGTGCGGCATCCGCGCTGGCCTCACCGGCGACATTGGCGCGGACCTCCTCTTCGCTGGGCCCGAACGGGCTGCGCGATATACGCGCCAACTGTTCGGACAGGCCCTGTCCGAGCGGGCCCAGATTCCATCGGACCGGAAGTTCCCCGAACCGGCCCGCGATGAACCCGGATTTCCCCACCTTCGATCGTTCCGGCACCAGTACCTCCGCCTGTTCGCGCGAATCACGTCCACAGTAACCGGACGGCTGCCCCGAGACGCACTACAGCCCGCCGCGTCCGGTCCGCGGCGGGTTGAATAGCGGTCATGACGAACTCGACAACGCATGAGGTGACCCTGCTGACCCGCGCCGGCTGCGGTATGTGCGAGCGGGCCCTGGAACAGCTGCGGGTGATCTGCGCGGAATTCGGTATCGAGGTCGGCAGTGTGGATGTGGACGCGGTCGCCGGTACCGACCCCGGACTGCGTGCCGAATACGGTGACCGGCTGCCGGTGGTGCTGCTCGACGGCCGGGAACACAGTTATTTCGATGTGGACGAGACCCGGTTGCGGACCGATCTGAATCGCTGAGGGTGTCCGAATTACGGCCGGGGATCGTACAAGGTCGCATCGCGACACAAAATGAGGCGAATTTCACCGACTTTGTGCATGGGTTCACAAGCGGTTACGGTGGTGGCACGCGAGCCGCAGGCCGGGGCGAGTATCCGGCCGCCGGTAGCAGGTGAATCAACCCATATCCGACCCCGTAATCGGCGCATGGACCGCAACGGAGGTCGCCGAGCACCCGGGCCGCTTCGGCCCGGACGAGGAGCCAGGACGTGACAGAGCAGCATGAGACGCGCGACGTCTCCGGCGATGCTCCCAACGTCACCACCCGCACACTGCAGAAGGGCATCCCCCAGGCTACGGTGGCGCGGCTGGCCACCTATCTCCGGGTGCTCGCCCTGCTGACCGATGACGGTGTGGCCATCGTATCCAGTGAGGAACTGGCTGTCGCGGCGGGTGTCAATTCCGCCAAATTGCGTAAAGACCTGTCGTTCCTGGGCCCCAACGGAGTTCGCGGTGTGGGCTACGACGTGGCGCGACTGCGGGCCCGGATCGAGGATGTGCTCGGGCTGTCCGGTGGGCATCGGGTGGTCCTGGTCGGCGCCGGCAATCTCGGGCGCGCGCTGGTCGGCTATCGCGGGTTCCGGCGCCGCGGCTTCGCGGTGGTCGGGGTCTTCGACAACGACCCCGAGGTGATCGGCCGCGATGTCGAGGGCCTGCGGGTACGCGACGCGGCCGGACTCACCGACGGTATCGCGATCCTGCGGCCGACCATCGCGGTGATCGCGGTGCCCGACGACGCCGCCCAGCGGGTGTGCGACGAACTGGTCGCCGCCGGGGTGCAGTCCATCCTGAGTTTCGCCCTGTGCCCGCTGACCGCACCGCCGGGTGTGGAGTTACGCCGGGTGGATCTGGCGGTGGAGATGCAGATGCTCTCGTTCGAGCGGGTCCGCAACGCCGACCCGGAGGAACTCGCCACCGACCGGGACGACGTCGTGAACACCGCGGATGTGGCGGAGAACGCGCCCGAAGCGGCAAACGATCCCATCGTGGGCGGCGTTGCAACGGGTAGTGCCGTGCCGTCCGCCCATCCACTGAACGGCTCCGGCCGGATCGCCCGCCGGATGCCCGCGCATTCGCCGCCGGGCTCCGCCGGACTGTCCCATTGTGCGGCCCAGACCGCCCAGACGACCTCGCATACGGCAACGGAGCCAACCAGCAAGGGATCGGTGGTCACACCATGAGCGTTCTTCTCGTCGGGATCTCACATCGCAGCGCGCCGGTTGCGATGTTGGAGAAGGTGGCGATCACCGATGCCGATCGGCCCAAGCTGATCGACCGCATGCTGGCCTCCAGCCATATCTCCGAAGCCATGATCGTCTCCACCTGCAACCGGGTGGAGATCTACGCGGTGGTCGACGCGTTCCACGGCGGCCTGGCCGATGTCGGAGAGCTACTGACCGCCCATTCCGGGCTGCCGATGCCGGAACTGACCCGCCACGCCTATGTGCGCTACAGCGAGGCCGCCGCCGAGCATCTGTTCGCGGTGGCCAGCGGGCTGGATTCGATGGTGGTCGGCGAACAGCAGGTGCTCAGCCAGATCCGCAGCGCCTACACCACCGCCGACGCTCAGCAGGCCGTCGGCCGCACCCTGCACGAACTCTCCCAGCAGGCGCTGCGCGTCGGTAAGCGGGTGCATTCGGAAACCGGTATCGACCGGGCCGGTGCGTCGGTGGTGTCGGTGGCCCTGGACCGGGCCACCACGGTGCTCGGTCCGCTGGCCGGTCGGACGGCCGCGGTGATCGGCGCCGGTGCCATGGGCGGCCTGTCGGTCGCGCATCTGGCCCGCGCCGGGATCGGGCGGATCCTGGTGGTCAACCGCACCATCGAACGTGCGCAGCGGCTCGCCGCGACCGCGGAGTCGCACGGGGTGGCGGCGCAGGCATATGAACTGTCCCGGCTCGCCGACGCGCTGTCGGTGGCCGACGTGGTGGTCACCTGCACCGGCGCGGTGGGTTCGGTGGTCACCCTGGCCGATGCGCACAACGCGCTGTCGGATCCCGCTCGCGGGCACGGCCGCCCCATGGTGTTCTGCGATCTGGGCCTACCCCGGGACGTGGACCACGCGGTGGCGGGACTGCCCGGTGTCACGGTGATCGATATCGAGACCCTGCAGCACGACCCGGCCGCCGGCGCCGCGGCCGGCGACACCGCCGCCGCCCGGGCCATCGTCGCCGAGGAACTGGCCAGGTATCTGGCCGGACAGCGGATGGCCGAGGTCACGCCGACCGTCGCCGCGCTGCGCCAGCGCGCCGCCGAGGTGGTGGAGGCCGAACTGCTGCGGCTGGATTCGCGGCTGCCGCGACTGGCCGACCCCGAACGTGACGAGGTGGCACGCACGGTGCGGCGGGTGGTGGACAAACTGCTGCACGCGCCGACGGTGCGGGTCAAACAACTGGCCAGCACCCCCGGCGGCGACAGCTACGCCGAGGCGCTGCGCGAACTGTTCGAACTGACACCCGGATCGGCCCAGGCGGTCGCTGCGCCCATGGAGATCAGCCGGGCCGAACACAACGGTGCAGGCTGGATGGGCCTGGACGGCGAAGTAGCCCTGGCCGACGATTTCACACCCGCCGGCCACGACGAGGAACAGGAGCAGTCGACATGACAATCCTGCAGGGCTCGGACGCGGCAGCGGTCGCGGGCGCCGGGGGGCCCGGAGCGGGCCGGCGCCCGTGGCGGATCGGCACCCGCGGCAGTCTGCTCGCGCGGACCCAGGCCGGTGACGTGCGGGACGCGCTGATCGCGGCCGGGCAGCCGGCGGAGCTGGTGATCGTGGAAACACCGGGCGATCTGTCCGCCGACCCGGTCCAGGAGATCGGCGTGGGCGTGTTCACCAGCGCGCTGCGCGCCGAACTCGCCGCCGCGAACATCGATATCGCGGTGCACTCGTACAAGGACCTACCCACCGCCGGGGACGACCGTTTCGTGCTCGCCGCGGTGCCGCCGCGCCAGGACCCGCGCGACGCGGTCGTGGCCCGCGACGGCCTGGTGCTGGGCGAGCTACCGCCGGGCGCGGTGGTCGGCACCTCCGCGCCGCGCCGGGTGGCGCAACTGCTGGCACTGGGGCTGGGTCTGGAGATCCGTCCGCTGCGCGGCAATCTCGACACCCGTCTGCGTCAGGTCGCCGAAGGCGAATTCGACGCCGTCGTTGTCGCCCGCGCCGGGCTGGCCCGGATCGGCCGGCTGGACGCCGTCACCGAGGCACTGGAGCCCGTGCAGATGCTGTCGGCGCCCGCGCAGGGCGCGCTGGCGGTGGAATGCCGCGCCGACGACACAGACCTGATCGAGCTGCTCACCGTCCTCGACGACGCCGCCACCAGAACGGCCGTCACCGCGGAACGGGCACTGCTCGCCGAACTCGAGGCGGGCTGCACCGCGCCCGTCGGAGCGATCGCCGAAATCGTCGAATCTCTGGACGACGACGGGCGTATCGTCGAGGAACTCTCGCTGCGTGGCTGCGCCGCCGCGCTCGACGGTTCCGATGTGATACGGGCCTCGACGGTGGGTGCACCGGCCGAGGCCGCCGAACTCGGCCGTGCCCTGGCCCGCGAACTGCTGGAGCTGGGTGCCCGCGAGCTACTCGCCGCCGAACCCGGCACCGCGGAACCGGATCTCGCGAGAGCCGGAGACCACACCACCCCGGTGGGAACGAGCACCGCCGCAGCGCAATCAGGCGGCACCGCCGCCGTGGAACCGAGCGCCGCCGCAGCGGGAACGAGCACCGCCACGGACTTCACCGAACCCAGTCCAATGGAGAACAACCGATGAGTCGAGCCAGCAAGAAGCATCCGGGGCGGATCCTGTTCGTCGGATCGGGCCCGGGGGACCCGGCATTGCTGACCACCCGATCGCGCGAAGTGCTGTGCCGGGCAACCCTCGCGTTCACCGACCCCGATGTCGACGCCGGGGTACTCGCCCTGATCGGCACCGAGGTCGAACCGGAACCCGACGGGGAGCGCTCGGTCGATGTCCGGCCCGCCCTCGGTGAACCCGCCGAGGTCGCCAAAACGCTGATCGCCGAGGCCAAAGCCGGCCATGACGTGGTACGCGTGGTCTCCGGTGACCCGCTCACCACCGACGCGGTGATCGCCGAGGTCACCACGGTCACCCGCTCGCATATCGTGTTCGAGGTGCTGCCCGGGCTGCCGTCGGGCTCGGCGGTGCCCAGCTACGCCGGTATCGCGCTGGGCTCCGGTCATACCGAGGCCGATGTGCGCGGCGAAGTGGATTGGCCCGCCCTGGCCGCCGCACCCGGGCCGCTGGTCCTGCACGCCACCTCCGGGCATCTGGCCGAAACCGCGAGCGCCCTGGTGGAACACGGTATGGCCCCGCAGACCCCGGTCGCGGTCACCGTCCGCGGCACCACCCGCCAGCAGCGCACCATCGAGGCCACCCTGGCCACCCTGAACAGCGCCGCCTCCGAACTGGTCGGCCCGCTGGTGGTCACCATCGGCAAGGCGGTCGCGCAACGGTCGAAGATGTCGTGGTGGGAGTCACGCGCGCTGTACGGCTGGACCGTGCTCGTACCGCGGACCAAGGACCAGGCCGGCGAGATGAGCGAACGGCTGGTCACCCACGGAGCCATCCCCAAGGAAGTGCCGACCATCGCGGTGGAACCGCCGCGTAGTCCCGCCCAGATGGAACGTGCTGTCAAGGGGCTGGTGGACGGTCGCTACCAGTGGGTGGTCTTCACCTCCACCAACGCCGTCCGCGCGGTCTGGGAGAAATTCGCCGAATTCGGTCTGGACGCTCGCGCGTTCTCGGGCGTGAAGATCGCCTGCGTCGGTGAGGCCACCGCCGAGAAGGTGCGCTCCTTCGGTATCAACCCGGAACTGCTGCCCAGCGGGGAACAGTCCTCGCTCGGCCTGCTTGCCGACTTCCCGCCCTACGACGACGTATTCGATCCGGTGAACCGGGTTCTGTTGCCGCGGGCGGATATCGCCACCGAGACCCTGGCCGAAGGACTGCGCGAACGCGGCTGGGAGATCGACGATGTCACCGCCTACCGGACCGTCCGGGCCTCCCCGCCGCCCGCGGAAACCCGCGAGATGATCAAAACCGGCGGCTTCGACGCCGTGCTGTTCACCTCGAGCTCCACGGTCCGCAACCTGGTCGGTATCGCCGGAAAGCCGCACGCCCGAACCATCGTGGCCTGCATCGGCCCGAAAACCGCTGAAACCGCGGTGGAATTCGGCCTGCGCGTCGATGTGCAGCCGGAGGTCGCGCAGGTGGGCCCGCTGGTGGAAGCCCTCGCCGAACACGCAGCCCGGCTCCGGGCCGAGGGATTGCTCCCGCCCCCTCGTAAGAAGAGCCGCCGCAGCCGTTAGTTGTCGACGCTCGGATCGCCTACGCGTGGACGACGTTGCGTGGTCACGGCTGGTGCTCCGAGCGTGGGTGGCTCGGTGAAAAGCCTCGACCTTTTCAGGGCCTGGTAAGAGGGGCGTCGAACCCGCTGCAACCGGCACCCCTAGACTTCCTCCCATGAGCGGTATCGAGCGTCCGCGGCGCCTGCGGCGTACGCCGGCGTTGCGGCGGCTGGTGGCCGAGACCAGTCTGGAGCCGCGGCATCTGGTGTTGCCGATGTTCGTGGCGGATGGGTTGTCCGAGCCCCGGGAGATCGGTTCGATGCCCGGGGTGTTCCAGCATTCGCTGGATTCCCTGCGCGCGGCCGCCGCCGAGGCCGTCGCCGCCGGGGTGGGTGGTTTGATGTTGTTCGGGGTGCCGAAGCCGGAGGACAAGGATCCGGTGGGGAGCGGCGCGACCGATCCGGAGGGCATCTTGAACCGGGGGTTGCGGGCGCTGGCCGCCGAGGTGGGGGATGCCACCGTGGTCATGGCCGATACCTGTCTCGACGAGTTCACCGATCACGGCCATTGCGGGGTGCTGGACGGCTCGGGCGCGGTCGACAACGATGCCACGGTGCGGCGGTACGTGGAGATGGCGCTGGCGCAGGCCGAGGCGGGTGCTGATCTGCTCGGTACGAGCGGGATGATGGACGGTCAGGTCGGCGCGATCCGCGACGGGCTGGACGAGGCGGGCCGGACCGATACCGCGATCCTCGCCTATGCGGCCAAGTACGCGTCGGCGTTCTACGGCCCCTTCCGGGAGGCGGTGGCGTCGTCGCTGCAGGGCGATCGCCGGACCTATCAGCAGGACGCGGCCAACCGCCGGGAGTCGATCCGGGAGCTGGAGCTGGATCTGGAGCAGGGCGCCGATATCGTCATGGTGAAACCGGCCATGTCGTACCTGGATATTCTGCGCGAGGTGGCCGACCGCTCCCCGGTTCCCGTAGCGGCGTATCAGATCTCCGGGGAGTATTCGATGATCACGGCGGCGGCCGAACGCGGGTGGATCGATCGCCGCGGCGCCGTGCTGGAATCGCTGACCGGTATCCGGCGCGCGGGCGCGGATATCGTGCTCACCTATTGGGCGACGGAGGCGGCGCTCTGGCTGTCATGACTCCGCCGGTGGATATTGTCACCGCGCGGCAACTGTGGTGGGGCGTAATCGGTCTGGGTGTGGGCCGGCTGTTCGTATCCCTGGCCGACACCCTGACGAACCGCGAGCGGTTCAGCGCGGATTTCCGGGAACGTATGCAAGCGGCGGACCCGCAGATCACACCGGCCATGGTCGACCTGCTGGTCACGGTGGGGGCGGTGCTGGGCGTGATTCTGGGCCTGGCGGTCGCCGCGCTGGGTGTGCTGGTCGTGCATCAGCTCGGCAGAGGGAAGGTGTGGGCGCGGACCCTGCTCACCTTCGCCGGGGTCTGGTTGGTGGTCTCCGGGGTGATCGCGCTGTTCTCCATCGGCGTGGTGGAGGGTATCTGGCCGGTGCTGTCCGGGGCGGCGTCCATCGTGCAGGCGGTACTGGCCGGCGGGGCGATCTTCCTCTGCCAGCGCCCGGAAGCGGCGAAATGGTTCCTGCCGCCGCGTGGACCCGGCGCGCCCGGAAATCGCTGATAACCGAAACCCGGATCGCTGACCTGGGCATCGTTATCCACGCCTGGTCGGTGGCCGATTCAGATAACGAACGTGGAGTTTGTTCCCGGTATTCCGCCATGTATGGTGAGGGCTGTCACAGAGGACATGCCAACCGGCGGCCTCGGGTACCCGGTCAGTAGGACGGAGACCTGACCGTCCGGGGATCGGAGGCAATGATGCGAGTGGTGATCCAACAGCCACAGAGTATTCGGCGGGATATGCTCGTACTGACTCTTCTGGTCCTGTTCGGGGTTCTCACCGTCGCGGTTCTGCTGATCCCCGGCGTTATCGGCTGATACGGGTGGCCCTGGTTTCCGGCCGGTTCACCCATGCCTGATCGAGTGGATACCGCCCCGGAGGCCGGGGCGGTTCTTTTCTCCGAGCCCGGAGCCCGCTGGCGGGCGGTCGCGTACGGCCCGCTGGTGTGTGCGCTACTGCTGGCCGTGGAGATCGCGGTGGGTGTCACACCGCACTGGTTCGCCCTCATCTTCTGCGCCGTGCTGATCGGTGGGTTCGCGGTATTGCAGGTGTATGCCGCACGCACCCATGTCGGCGTCGAACTCACCGACGGGTTTCTGCGCAACGGCGCCGAGACGACACCGGTCCGGTCCATCGCCGCGGTGCTGCCGGTGGATGCCGACGAACCCTGGGAGAGCGGCCGGGCGCTCGGCGAATTGACCGGGATCCCGCGGCGGCGTACCGCGATCGGGTTGCGCCGCACCGACGGCGAACTTGTGCGCACCTGGGCCAAGGATCATCGCGCGCTGCGGTCGGCGCTGACCCGGGTGGTGGGCGCGCCTTCCGTCGAGGAGAATCGCGCGCCGGATCCCGGTCGCGACGATTGATTATCGGGTCGCGCGCGGGCACGATCGGGTGATCGCGTCCCAGCCGCCGACCCGAGGAGACCTGTGAACCGTTCGCTCGTCCTACCGGCTGCCGATATCCTGCTGGCGGTTCTCGCGCTGGCGGCGGCCGCGCTCTGCTGGAACCTGGGCGTCCAGAACACCGATTTCCCGGCGACCGGAGACGTGCCGGCCTACACCGCGACCCGGTACGCGGGGCCGTGGTTGTTTCTGGCGATGCTGCTGGTGGCGGGTGCCGGTAGCGCCGTCATCGATGCCGTCGCCCGGCTGGTCCGGGCGCCGCGGCGGGCCTGAACCGGCCGGTCAGCGCCACTGCTGGTAGATATCGAACACTCGGCCGTGCGGTGCGCCGGGGACGTGGAAGAACACCAGTACCGAACCACCGTTGTCGGCCGATTCCAGGATCACCTGGCGCAGTGAGGCGTGGACGCCACCGTTCTCGTCGCGGTAGAGGCGGGTGTCGCTGTCGAGACCGGCACCGATCTGGGAGGGCGGGACCACGTGGTCGACCAGGGCCGGGATCGGGCCTGCGGCCAGCGCCGCGGTTTCGGGCTGGTTCAGCCGGAATCCGGCGCGCGCGTTGTCGGGGTCCACGACCGGTACGGCGGCCGCCGCCGTACCCGCGCCGAGTCCGGTGGCCAGGGCTCCGAGGGCGACCGAGACCAGAGAAAGAGCCGCAGTACTCCTGGCAATTCGCAAAACGACCTCCCCGGCCGGTGATCCACTGTTAGTTCCGATGCAGACAGAGACTACGCACTCGAATCCGGACCCGGCTGTATTTGGCTTTGCCGGTGTCGCCGTGGCGGTGTATGTCACGTATGCGCACCCTGTCGTCGACGCCGCCGGAGGCGGCTGCCAAACTGGAGGCCGTGAGTTCTCTGCGCGTGGCCGGTACGGCGGTGCCGACCTCCAGTCAGCTTTTCCAGCGAGCCGAAGCGGTTGTTCCCGGTGGTGTCAATTCCCCGGTGCGTGCCTTCGGCTCGGTGGGCGGCACGCCGAGGTTCATCACATCCGCCCGGGGCTGCCGGCTGACCGACGCCGACGGTAACGATTACGTCGACCTGGTGTGCTCGTGGGGGCCGATGATCCTCGGGCACGCTCATCCGGCGGTGGTCGAGGCGGTCCGCGAGGTCGCCGGCTCGGGGTTGTCCTTCGGGGCGCCGACACCGGGCGAGGTGGAACTGGCCGAACTCATCGTCGAGCGGGTCGCTCCGGTGCAGAAGGTGCGGCTGGTGAATTCCGGGACCGAGGCGACCATGAGCGCGGTCCGGCTGGCGCGTGGGTACACCGGGCGCACCAAGATCATCAAATTCGCCGGTTGTTATCACGGTCACGTCGATGCGCTGCTGGCCGAAGCCGGTTCCGGCGTCGCGACATTCGCCTTGCCGACCTCGCCCGGTGTCACCGGGGCGCAGGCCGCCGACACCATCGTGGTGCCGTACAACGATCTGGACGCCGTGCGCGCCGCCTTCGAGGCGAACGCGGGCGAGATCGCCGCGGTGATCACCGAGGCCGCCGCCGGGAACATGGGCGCGGTGGCGCCGCTGCCCGATTTCAATGCCGGGCTGCGCCGGATCACCTCCGATCACGGGGCGCTGCTCATCATGGACGAGGTGATGACCGGTTTCCGGGTGAGCGCGGCCGGCTGGTACGGACTCGATCCGGTGGCCGCCGACCTCTACACCTTCGGCAAGGTGATGAGCGGCGGGCTGCCCGCGGCCGCGTTCGGCGGCCGGGCCGAGGTGATGGACCGGCTGGCCCCGCTGGGCCCCGTTTATCAGGCGGGCACCCTGTCGGGGAACCCGGTGGCCGTGGCGGCCGGGCTCGCGACCCTGCGCGCCGCCGACGACGCGGTGTACGCCACGCTGGACCGCAACAGCGAACGGCTCGGGATTCTGCTCACCGATGCCCTCACCGGCGCGGGGGTCCCGCACCGGGTGCAGTTCGCGGGCAATATGGTCAGCGTGTTCTTCGCCGATGAACCGGTACTCGACTACGCCGCCGCCAAGGCGAGCGCGACCTGGCGTTATCCGGGCTTCTTCCACGCATTGCTCGACGGCGGGGTGTACGCGCCGCCCAGCGCGTTCGAGGCCTGGTTCGTCTCGGCCGCGCTCGACGACGCCGCGTTCGATCGAATCGCCGCAGCCCTGCCCGCCGCCGCCGAAGCGGCCGCGAGCGCCACACCCGAAGGAAAGCGCGCGTGAGCAAGCCCGACCCCGAGCGCGTATCCGCCGCCCCGGCAGACCGGGACGACCCGATCTCCAGCGCCGGCGCGACCGTCCCCCCAGCGGAGACCGGCACCGATGCCGGCCCGCCGGGTGAGGTGGCCGCCGCCGCGCCGTCGACCGGTGCCGCCGATGCCGAATCGGTCGAAACCATCGTCCACGTGCTGCGGCACGGCGAAGTGCACAATCCGCGCGGGATCCTCTACGGCAGGCTGCCCGGTTTCGGTCTGTCGGTGACCGGGCGGGCGCAGGCCGGCGCGGTCGCACGGGCGCTGGCCGATCACGATATCGCCCTGGTCATCGCGTCACCGCTGCAGCGCGCGCAGGAGACCGCCGAACCCATCGCGGGTCGGCACGGGCTGATCGTGCGCACCGACGAGAACCTCATCGAGGCCGGTAACACCTTCGAGGGGCTGCGGGTGTCGGTCGGCGACGGTGCCCTGCGCAAGCCCCGGCACTGGTGGAAACTGCGCGACCCGTTCACCCCCTCCTGGGGCGAGCCCTACCTGCAGATCGCGCACCGCATGCTGGCCGCGGTGAACAAGGCCCGGGTGGAGTCGGCGGGTCGCGAGGCGGTGCTGGTCTCCCATCAGTTGCCGGTGTGGACGCTGCGCCGGTTCCTGCAGGGCCAGCGCCTCTGGCACGATCCGCGCGCCCGGCAGTGCGGCCTGGCCTCGCTCACCTCGCTGGTGTACCGGGGCGACACCCTCGTCGATATCGTCTACTCGGAGCCCGCGGGCGGTTCGGACCCGACGGTGCACGGCGCATGAACGGTCAGCGCCCGGAGGCGGTAGCGCAGCGTAACCACGCAGGGCGCCCGGTCGTGCGCCAGAAGGCAGAGCGCATGAGAAGCCAGAAGGCAGAGCGCATGAGAACCAGAAGGCAGAGCGCATGAGAAAAGGTGCCGCGGCTTTCCGTTTCCGGCTGTTGCCGGCGCTCGCCGCACTGCTGTGCCTGACCGCGTCGGCGTGTTCGACCGGTACCGATGCGGTAGCCACGGGCGGCACCTTCGAATTCGTCTCGCCGGGCGGGCAGACCGATATCTTCTACGATCCGCCGGCCGCGCGTGGCACGATCGGCAAGCTGGCGGGGCCGGAGCTGATGTCCGATACCGGGGAGAACGTTTCGGTGGAGGATTTCCCGGGCCAGGTGGTGGTCATCAATCTGTGGGGGCAGTGGTGTGGGCCCTGCCGCGGTGAAGCCCCCGCGCTCGAACAGGTCTACGAACAGACCAAAGATCTCGGGGTCGCTTTCCTCGGGATCAATGTCCGTGATTTCCAACAGGACAAAGCACGAGATTTCGTCATCGATAACCACGTCGGTTATCCGTCGATCTACGACCCGTCGATGCGCACGCTGCTGGCGCTCGGTGGAAATTTCCCGACCAGTGTTATTCCCACAACTCTGGTACTGGATCGGGACCACCGGGTAGCGGCGGTTTTCCTGCGCGCCCTACTCACAGAAGATCTTTTACCGGTGGTGCAGAACATCGCCGCGGAGGGAGCATCATGAGAAGTCTTCGATCCCGAGGCGTACGCCGCTACGGGGCCACCCGGCCACCGCGCGGAGTCCGGGCCGAAGTACTGGTGAAGTCCTCGCTCGGTTCGTGGGAGCTACAGCCCGCGACCCAGCAGCCAGGCAGTGATCGGCGGGTGTCGAGTTCACGCCCGTCGGGTGGCCGGGGTTCGACCGCGCCGGGTGGGCGCGGTGACGAGCGGCGTGTGAATACCGCCGAAGGCGAATCGGAGCGTAGTTCGCGTTGACGGTGTTGGCAGGAGTGGGGGAATCGTTTCAGCAGACAGCGGCCACCGGACCGTTGCTGCTCGCCCTCGGAGCCTGCCTGCTGGCCGGTCTGGTGTCGTTCGCTTCGCCGTGCGTGGTGCCGCTGGTGCCGGGGTATCTGTCCTACCTGGCCGGTTTGGTCGGCGCGCAGGCGCCGCCGGCGACTGTGGACCAGGCCCGGCGCAACCGGAGCGCGGCGCCCGCCGGTGGTACCGCCACGGCGGTGCTCACCGAAACCCCCGCCGGGGCGGAGACCGCGCCCGCCCCTGGTTCGGGGCGGCTGCGGGTCGCGGGCGCGGCGGGACTGTTCGTCGCCGGTTTCACAGTGGTGTTCGTGCTGGCCACCGCCACCGTCTTCGGTCTCATCCAGACACTCAATGTGAACCGGGAACTGCTGCAGCGCTTGGGCGGCGTGGTCACCATCGTGATGGGTCTGGCGTTTCTGGGTCTCATCCCGGCATTGCAGCGCGATACCCGGATGGAACCCCGGCGGCTCGGCGGGATCGCTGGGGCCCCGCTACTCGGCGCTGTGTTCGCGCTCGGTTGGACCCCGTGTTTGGGTCCTACGCTGTCGGGCGTGATGGCGGTGGCCGCCGGTACCGAGGGCGCCACCGCGGTGCGTGGCGTGGCCCTTATCGTCGCCTACTGCCTGGGCCTCGGCCTGCCGTTCGTGATTCTGGCCTTCGGGTCGGCGAGCGCGTTGCGCGGTGTGGGGTGGTTGCGGCGTAATTCCCGCCGGATTCAGATCGTCGGCGGAATCCTGCTGGTCGCGGTGGGGGCGGCGTTGGTCACCGGAGCCTGGGATCAGTTCGTCGGCTGGGTCCGCGACGGCTTCGTCGCCGAGGTGACGCTGCCGATATGACCGTGACAGAACGCCCCAAGGCCCCCCCGGTCCAACCGCCCCGGCAATCCCCGCTGGGCCGTGCCCGCGCGCTGGTGCGTAACGCCTGGCGTGGGCTCACCAGTATGCGGACCGCGCTGGTGCTGCTGTTCCTGCTGGCCTTGGCCGCGATTCCGGGTGCGCTGCTGCCGCAGCGCAGCCTGAACGAACAGAAGGTGGCGACCTATATCGCCGACCGGCCGGTGCTCGGTGCGTGGATGGACCGGTTCGAACTGTTCGACGTGTTCTCCAGCTTCTGGTTCACCGCGGTCTATGTGCTGCTGTTCATCTCCCTCGTGGGTTGCATCCTGCCGCGTACGGTGGACCACTATCGCGCGCTGCGGACCCCGCCGGTGCGGGTACCGCGTAATCTGGCCCGGCTGCCGCACCACCATCGAGTGGTGCTCGACGGCAGCGCGGACGAGATCGCCGAGCGGGCCCGGACGCGGCTGCGGGGCTGGCGTATCGAGATCCGGCCGGGGGAGCGCGACGGCGAGGTCACGCTGTCGGCGGAGAAGGGCTACACCCGCGAACTGGGCAATCTCGTGTTCCACCTGGCCCTGGTGGGTCTGCTGGTGGCCATCGCGGCCGGGAAGCTGTTCGGTTACGAGGGCAACGTCATCGTCGTCGCGAACAACGGACCCGGTTTCTGCACCACCTCGCCGGCGGTTTTCGACTCGTTCCGGGCCGGGAATGTGAACGACGGCACCGGCATGACCCCGATGTGTGTGAAGGTGAAGAACTTCCGGGCCGACTACCTCGACAACGGTCAGGCCGAGATGTTCACCTCCGATATCTCGTATCAGGAGGGTGCGGATCTGGCTGCCGGTACCTGGCGGGATACGACCATCCGGGTGAACCATCCGCTGCGGGTCGGCGGGGACCGGGTCTACCTGCAGGGGCACGGTTACGCGCCGACGTTCACCGTAACCTTCCCGAACGGCGAGAAGCGCACCGAGACCATACAGTGGCAGCCCTCCGATCTGCAGACCTTCCTCTCCAGCGGGGTGCTGCGGATCGATCCGCCGGGTGGGATGTTCGCCACCGAGGCCGAGCGGCGGCAGAATCAGATCGCGATCGAGGGGCTCTTCGCGCCGACCGCCAGTTTCCACGGGTCGCTGCTCACCTCGGTGTATCCGGAGATGACCGATCCGGCGGTGGCGGTGGATGTCTACCGCGGTGATACCGGCCTGGACACCGGCCGCCCGCAGTCGATCTTCGCGCTCGATCAGGAGATGGTCGCGCAGGGCCGGCTCACCAAGGAAGCCCGGGTGAACCTGCGGCCGGGCGAGACCACGAAGCTGCCGGGTGGTACGGAGGTGCGCTTCGACGGGGCCGAGGAGTTCGTGAATCTCCAGGTGTCGCACGATCCGGCCCAGGAGTGGGTGCTGGTGAGTGCGCTGGTGATGATGGGCGGGCTGCTGGTCTCGCTGCTGGTTTCGCGGAGGCGGGTCTGGTTGCGGGTGACCCCGGAGGGTACCGTAGAGCAACGACGCGTCGTAGTAGAGATGGGCGGACTGGCCCGTACCGATCAGGCCGGCTGGGGCGGGGAGTTCGATCGCCTGCGGCACCGGCTGCTGGACGCGTCCGGCGATTGATCGCCGGCCCCTGAGCACCCGCGTGGGCGACCACGCACGGGCAGCAGTGCTGTCCACCGAGCACCGCGGTACGAACACGGGAGATATAACGATGCCGATCGACGATACGCTCGCCGGCTACAGCGACCTCGCCTACAAGACGTCGATCGTCGTGTACGCGCTGGTGCTGCTGCTATTGATCGTGCAGTACGCCTCGGCGCGGGTCCGGCAGGTGAGCGAGCGGGAGATGGTTCCCGCCGGCGGCGTCGCCGCGGGCAGTGCGACCCCGGGCCGGATCGCCGAGACGCCGACCCGGCCGCTGTCCGAGCGACTGGGCAATATGGCCTTCTCGGTGCTGTTCGTGGCGGTGGCCCTGCATGTGGGCTCGATCGTGTTGCGCGGATTCTCCACCGGGCGGTTCCCGCTCGGCAATATGTACGAGTTCGTATCCATGGCGACCGCGGCCGCGGCGGTGGTCGGCCTGGTGCTCATGCGGGACGCCCGCTTCCGCGCGATGTGGGTGTTCCTGCTCGTACCGATGCTGATCCTGATGTTCCTCGCCGGGACGGTGCTCTACTCGGACGCGGCGCCGGTGGTACCCGCGCTGCGCTCGTTCTGGCTGCCGCTGCACGTCACGATCGTGAGTGTGGGCAGTGGCGTGTTCCTGGTGTCGGGTGTGGCGAGTCTGCTGTTCCTGTACCGGATGCGTCAGCCCGAGGGTGCGGAATCCTCGAATGTGCTGGGTATGATCGCGCGTCGCCTGCCCGATGCCCGTACGCTCGACCGGCTGGCCTACCGCACCACCATCATCGGGTTCCCGCTCTTCGGCGCCGGGGTCATCCTCGGGGCGATCTGGGCCGAGGCGGCCTGGGGACGGTTCTGGGGCTGGGACCCGAAGGAGACCTGCTCGTTCATCGCCTGGGTGCTCTACGCCGCGTACCTGCACGCGCGGGCCACCTCCGGGTGGCGGGACACGAAAGCCGCGTGGATCAATGTGGCGGGCTTCGTGGCGATGCTGTTCAACCTTTTCATCATCAACCTGGTCGTTTCCGGTCTGCACAGTTACTCCGGCCTGACCTGATCGGACGGCTATTTCTCCGGCCGTAATGATCGTTACTCCGCCGCAATGCACGGTTGCTATTGTTCGGGCGAGTTATTTGCTGAACTGTACGAGGCCCGGCCTGCGATTTATCGGGCGTGACCGGTCATTTCCCCTCCATAGCGCGGCGAGCAATGAGGAGAGCGGCAGTGGATTCGGAGAATTTCAGTTCGGATAACAGCGGCGATGCCGATTGTTGCGCGTCGGTGGCCGCGAACAACGCGCTCATCTGTGGTCTCGAGCCGGACTCCCTGGTCAGATTGGTGCGCACCGCGGTCGGCCTGCCGGCCGACGCGCTCGACCGCCTGGCCGTGGTCGCGGATAAATTGCGGGCGGTCGAGGGGTTGCCCCAAGTGGACAGCACCAGCGATTGAACCTGCCCTCCGGGCCGCGGGTAATACCCGCGGCCGGGCTTTGTCGGGACGCGGGCGTCAGTGTTCGGCGGGCCCCGGATCGCCGTCCCGATGTTTCTGCTGACGCGAGATACGCCAGAGGAATTCGGGATCGTCATCCGGGCCGAGAACACGCTTTCGGGTCGGTCCCGGCGCGGACGTGCTGTGTCCGGGGCCGAATGCCTTCCAGCACAGCACCACGATCGCAACGATCGCGATGAGTGCCAACAGGTACATCACGTGGCTCACCTCCTCCAACGAGGTTAACTCCACGAGCCGCTACGGGGTAAGTGCGGTCGTGGGGCCGGCGTAGCTCCACGTCGGTACCTACGCTTTCGCGCGCGCCGCCCGCGGGCCGCGGACGGGTCCGCCCCACGGTGCCTGCCGGGCCGCCCGCCGGGCGGGGGCCAGCTCAGCCGCGTCGAGGGAGCGGCCGAGCTGTCCGCATAGTGGTGCCGTCCGTGCGTACGCGGCCTCAGCCGCGTACGGTCGCCTCGGTGGTGAGCGATTCGAGCAATCGCATCACCTCCGATTCACGGAACCGGCGATGGCCACCCGGGGTGCGCAGCGAGCCGAGCCGTCCCGCATGTGCCCAGCGGGTGACGGTCTTGGGGTCTACGTGGAACAGGGCGGCAACCTGGCCCGGGGTCAACAGGTTCTCCTGTGCCCCCATGGCGATCGCGGTCATGGCAAACCTTTCTGTTTCGTCACGTTTTCTCATCGGATTCCGACATAGTGGCACCGCGACCCCCGGGTGTTCGAACCACCTACTGTTGGTAAAGCGGAGGTAATGGACAAAACGGATACGCGGTACGAGGGCGTTCGGTGCGTCGCTTACGCTGGTCAGGTGAGTGACGTGAACCTATCCGAGGAACCGAACGCCCCCCGGCCCGGTACGTCGCCGGGCCGGCGGCTGGCACGCAACCTGGCGCTCTACACCCTGGCCCGATTGGTACTGGTCGCGGTACTCACCGCTGTCATCATGGCCGTGACCGCGGTGATCGGGGTGCAGATTCCGCTGGTCGTGGCGATTCTCTTCGCGATCGTCATCGCGCTCCCGCTCTCGCTGACCCTGTTCAAGGGCCTGCGCACGAAGGTGAACTCCGATATCGCGGCGGTCGACGAACGCCGCCGCCGGGACAAGGCACAGCTGCGGGCCCGGCTGCGCGGGGAGCCCGGGACCGCGGTACCGGAGAAGCCCGCCGCGCCGGGGTCCGGCAGCACGGCCGAGAGCACGCCGGAGACGGATCCGGAACGCGGGGAAAAGGGTAGCTCCGGCGGCCCGGCGTGAAGTCCTGCGCGCGCGGCAACCCGCGCGACTGGGCCGATGAGGCGATCCGGCTCATCGACGCCGACGCCCAGCGCAGTGCCGACACCCATCTGCTGCGGTATCCGCTGCCGGCCGGCTGGAATGTGCAGCTCTACCTCAAGGACGAATCCACCCATATCACCGGCAGCCTGAAGCACCGGCTGGCCCGGTCCCTGTTCCTCTACGCCCTGTGCAACGGCTGGATCACCGAGGGCACCACGATCGTCGAGGCATCGTCGGGCTCGACCGCGGTGAGCGAGGCGTATTTCGCCCAACTCCTCGACCTGGATTTCGTGGCGGTGGTCCCGGCCAATACTTCACCGCAGAAGATCGCGCTCATCGAAGCCCAGGGCGGGCGTTGCCACTACGTCCAGCGCGCACCCGATATGTACACCGAGGCGGCCCGGCTGGCCGCCGAATGCGGCGGGCACTACCTGGACCAGTTCACCAATGCCGAACGCGCGACGGACTGGCGCGGGAACAACAATATCGCCGAGTCCGTCTTCAACCAGCTGGCCCTGGAGACCCACCCGGTGCCCGAGTGGATCGTGGTCGGCGCCGGCACCGGCGGTACCAGCGCGACCATCGGCCGGTATATTCGCTACCGCCGGTATTCGACCCGGCTGGCCGTAGTGGATCCGGACAACTCCGCGTTCTACGGCGCCTACGAGACCGGCCTGCGCGACTACGCGACCGGGATGCCGTCGCGGATCGAGGGGATCGGACGACCCCGGATGGAACCCTCGTTCGTCCCGGAGGTGGTGGACCGGATGATCCACGTCCCCGACGCGGCCTCGATCGCCGCGGCCCGGTTCGCGAGCCAAGGGCTCGGCCGGATGGTGGGCGGTTCCACCGGAACCAACTTCTGGGGCGCGTGCGCGCTGATCGCGCAGATGCTGGCGGCCGGGCGCAGCGGCAGCGTGGTCACCCTGCTGTGCGACGGCGGTGAACGCTACGCGGGCACCTATTACAGCGACGAATGGGTCGCGGGCCAGGGCTGGGACCTGACCGAGCCCACAGCGGTCCTGGATGAGTTCCTGGCCACCGGACGGTGGCGGGCCTGACGGCACAACCCGGTGGTGACGCCGAGCCGACGGCGCGGCGCATACGATGACGTCGGTATGGAGCTCGATCCGGGCCGCTCGCACGGCCGTCTTCCGGTGATCCCGGCATCCGCGGCCGAAACACTCGTGGTGACGCTGCTGGGCCGTATCGCGCTGCGCCGGGACGCGGAGCTGGTGGCGCTGCCGGGGGCCCGGGCCCGTTTGCTGCTGGTCGCGCTGGCGCTACGGCCGGGTCGCGACCGCAGCGCCGCCGTACTCATCGACAATATCTGGGGCGATGAGCCGCCGCGTTCGCCGATGAACGCGCTGCACACCCAGATCTCGCGGCTACGGGCCGCTCTGCCCGAGGGAGTGCTGGAGGCGGGCCCGGCCGGATATCGGCTCGCGCTGCAGCCGGACCAGGTGGATCTGACGGCCGCGCGGCAATCGGCGCGCCGCGCCGGTGCCGCATTGGCCGCGGGCGATCCGGCCGGGGCGCTGGCCCTTGTGGGCCACGCGCGCGGCCTGTGGTCCGGGGAGCCGGGCGCCGAGCTGCCGCCGAGCGAACCGGCCACCGAACTCGCCGGCCTGGCCGCGGAATACGCCGGAGAACTCGACGATATCGAGCGGGCGGCCCGAGAGGCATGCGGCGATCTGGACGGCGCTGTCGAAATCGCCCGTGCGCAAGCACGACAGCAGCCCGCGGACGAGGCCCGCGCCCGGACCCTGATGCGTTTGCTCGCCGCCGCGGGCCGCGATAACGAGGCGCTGGACGTCTTCGCCGCGCTGCGGACGATTCTGGCCACCGAACTCGGTACCGACCCGGGGGCCGCGATCACCGAACTCAACACTGCGATCCTGCGCGGCGATCTCGGATCCCGCGAGGAGGCGGGGCGGCCCGCCCCGCTATCACCGATCACGGCCGTCGGTGTGCGGGCCGCGCCCAACGCGTTGCTCGGCCGTGCCGACGATCTCACGGAACTCGCCCGCCTGCTCCGGGTTTCGCGCGTGACCACCGTGCTCGGGCCGGGCGGGGCAGGGAAGACAAGGGTGGCCAATGAACTGGCCGCACGGTCGGCCGCCGATCGGCCGGTGGTGCTGGTGGAACTGGCCTCGGTGCGTCCGGAGGGTACGAGCCGGGACGCGGTGGTGGATATCGAGTCCGCGATCGCGGGGGCGGTGGGTCTCGGGGAGACCGTCCGCGATCGCGCGCTGCCGCAGGTGCGTCCGCCCACCGACAGCAGTCGCCGGTTACGCGACGCGCTCTCGGCCCGGCCGATGCTGCTGGTACTGGACAACTGTGAACATCTGATCGACGGTGCGGCTCTGGTGGTCGCCGATCTGGTGGGGAGCTGTCCGCAACTCACCGTGCTCACCACCAGCAGATCACCGCTGGCGATCACCGCCGAAACGGTGTATCCGCTGGCGCCGTTGGCGATCGACCCGGCCGGGTCACCGGCCACCGACCTGTTCGCCGCCCGGTCCCGCGCGGTACGGCCGTCGGTCCGGTTGGACCCGGAGGTCGTGGCCCGGCTCTGCCACACGCTGGACGGGTTGCCGCTGGCCATCGAACTTGCCGCCGCCCGGGTGCGGACCATGAGCGTGGAGGATATCGAGCGGCGGCTCGACCAGCGTTTCGCGCTGTTGCGTACCGGCGACCGCACTTCACCGGAACGGCATCGCACCCTGCACGCGGTGATCGCCTGGAGCTGGAACCTGCTGGAGCCCTCCCAGCAGATCGCGCTGCGCCGGATGTGCCGTTTCCCGGCGGGTTTCACATTGGACGCGGCGGAGGTGGTGGCCGGCGGTCCGGAGGTCGGCGATATCGCGACAGCCGTCGACGGACTGGTCGGGCAATCGCTGCTGACCGTTGTCGAGGACGCGGACCCCGCTGCCGAGCACGTCGGGGGCGTGCGCTACCGGATGCTGGAGACGGTTCGCGAATTCGGTGAGCAGCAATTGGTCGCGGCCGATGACGAGTCCGGTGGCGAGATCGAACTCGTGGAGTCGCGGATGGCGCGCTGGGCGCGCGACTTCGCGGTGGCGGTCGCGCGGCGCTATCTCGCCGGTGACGAACTCGGACCGGCCCTGCTCATGGTCGCGGAACTGGACAACCTCGTCGCGGTGCTGCGCCGGGCCGAGGCGGACCGGGACCGGTTCACCGTGTACGCCGTGTTCCCGGCGCTGGCCATGCGGTGGGTCGCACATGGGGCCCACCTGGAATTGCTGGGCTGGATCCCGCGGCTGCTCGCACTACCGCCGCCGGAGCGGGCGTCGGGAACCTACGCGGATCTGCACATGCTCGGCCATGCCATGACCGCGCTGCATCTGGCATTCATGACTCGTAGTCTCCGGGAGTTGGCGGTGGTCCGGTCCCGGGTCCGCGCGCTGCTGCGGCACGCCGTCGGGCTGACCGCAACCCTGCGTTATCTCGGGCTGCTGCTGACCTGTCCCGCCGATTCGATACGGCTGGCCCGATTGCTCGCGGACGGAGCGCGGGCAGACGACGAACGGATCAGGGTTGTCGCGCTGGTTGCCCGGGCGAACATCTGGGAGAACATGGGCCGGATCCACGCGTCCCGCCGGGACGCGCACGTCGCCCGGGCGCTCACCGGCGAGGCACAGGTGTGGAATCGGGCGATGGTGGTGCAGCATCTGGGCGCATTGGACGGCCAGACCGGGCACTACCGCGAATCGGTCGGCTATTACGAGGAAGCGGCCGAGTTGCTGCTCCGGATCCAGGCCTACGAAGAAAGTCTCGAGGTGCGGTCGTACCTGGCGGTCTCCCTGGCCGGTATCGGGGATCCGGTGCGGGCACGCCGGGAACTCGCGGCTGCCCTGGGTCTGTCCGATTCCGGTCCCGCCGGACTGGAACTGGTCGACGACCCGACCATCCGCCGTAACCATCGACTGTCCACGATCGCGGCGGGTCTGGCCGAGGTCGAACTCGCCGAAGGCCATATCGAGGCCGGACTGGCCCATTTCCGGCGCGCGCTGGATCTGCTGGCCTGGCAGGAGGGCGAATTCACGCCTGGCCCCGGGGCGCTGCTGATGTGTGCGACAACGGTCGCCGCGCATGTGCTCGCCGGGCGGGCCGAGACGGTCGCCGTGCTGGTACCCGAACTCGCGGGTATGGCACTGGACCGGCTCGACAGCGTCCCGGACCTGCCGCAGATCGGGGCGGTGGCCTGTGCGTTGGGATCGGGATTGCTGGCTCTGGACGAGCGGACCGAGGCCGCGGTCGAACTGCTCGCGCTGGCGCAGGTGGTGTCGGGTCGGCAGGACTACCCGGTGATCCGGTGGGAGCGGCACTGCGCGCTGTGGCGGGACCGGATCGGTGCGCCGCGGCTGGACGCGGCGCTGGCGGCCGCGCGCCGGTTGCGCAGGAATATGGCCGCCGCGCGGATTCTCGAGTTGGTCGGCGGGATCGCGGCGAGGCCGCCGGGCCCGCTCGATCGGATCGCGGCCGATTGAGCGGGCCCGGCGGCCGCTGCCGTCAGGCCCGGCGCATATAGGCCCGGACGGTCAGTGGCGCGAATACCGCGACGATCGCCGCGGCGCCGACCAGGGACCAGACGACGTGGATTCCGATATGCCCGGTGTTCATCAGTTCCCGGCAGGCCCAGACCAGATGGGAGACCGGGTTGACGTCGATGAACGCCTGCAACCAGCCCGGCATCGTCTCCTTGGGCACGAAGGCCGGGGAGGCGAAGGTCAGCGGGAACATGACCAGCATGGAGTAGCCCTGCACCGCCGAGGCCTTGTTGGCGATCACGCCGAAGAAGGCCCAGATCCAGCTGGTGGCGAAGGAACAGACCACCACCAGCAGCACCGCCAGTAGGACACCGGCGGGCTCGGGACGGTAGCCCATGAGGAACCCCATCACCACGGTCAGCACCGACGCGATGCCGTAGCGGACCATATCGGCGGTCAGCGCACCGGACAGCGCGGCGATCCGGGCGATGGGCAGGGATTTGAAGCGGTCGAAGACGCCCTTCTCCATATCCTCTTTGAGCTGTACACCGGTGACCACCGAGGTCATCACCACAGTCTGGACGAGAATGCCCGGAATGATCACCGGCAGATAGTTCTTCACATCGCCGGAGATGGCCCCGCCGAAGATGTAGGTGAACATCAGAGTGAAGATCACCGGCTGGATCACCACATCGAAGAGCTGCTCGGGATTGTGCTTGATCTTGAGCAGGCCGCGGTAAGCCATGGTCAAGGTGTTGTCGAAAGTTCTGCGCAGGCCGATGCGGGCGGCCGGTACCGGCACCCGCGGCGCCGCCACGGGCGCGGGTTCGGTCAGTGTCGTGGTCATGCTGCGGTCCGTTCGGTGTCGGTAACGGATTCGACCGGGTGGCCGGTGAGGGTGAGGAACACTTCGTCGAGGCTGGGTTTGGTCACCGTGATCTCCTCCACCGCGACAGCGCGGTCACGCAGGCTGATCAGCAACTCGGTGGTGCCGTTCGGATCGGGCAGCGCCGCGGTGAGCCGGCCGGCCTCCGGTGTGGTCTGGGCCTCGGTGTGCAACACCTCGGCGATGATCCGGCGGGCGGTTTCGAGCTGAGATCGGTCGGCCAGGGTCAGTTGGAGCGAGGAGCCGCCGATGGATGCCTTCAGCTCGTCGGCGGTGCCGTCGGCGATGACCCGGCCGTGATCGATCACCGCGATCCGATCGGCCAGCTGATCGGCTTCGTCCAGGTACTGGGTGGTGAGCAGTACGGTGATGCCGTCCCGCACCAGCCTGCGGATGGTCTCCCACATCTGGGCCCGGGTGCGTGGGTCGAGGCCGGTGGTCGGCTCGTCGAGGAACAGCAACGGTGGGGTCGCGATGAGACCGGCCGCCAGGTCCAGCCGGCGGCGCATACCGCCGGAGAAGTTCTTCAGTGATTTGTTCGCCGCGTCGGTGAGCTCGAATTCTTCCAGTAGTTCGGCGGTCCGGCGTCTGGCCGTCGCTCGGCTCAGTCCGAGCAGCCGGGAGAAGACCATCAGGTTCTCGGTGGCGGTCAGATCCTCGTCGACGGAGGCGTACTGCCCGGTGACGCCGATGAGCGACCGCACGGCGCCCGGTTCGGCGACGACATCGCGGCCGAACACCCGGGCGCTGCCGCCGTCGGGGCGGAGCAGAGTGGCCAGCATGCGGATGGTCGTGGTCTTGCCCGCCCCGTTCGGCCCGAGTACGCCGTAGACCGAGCCCTGGGGCACGGCCAGGCTCACCCCATTGACGGCCCGCTGGCTGCCGAACACCTTGACCAGGTCGTCCGCCTCGATCGCGAACGTGGCCGCGGATACGTGATTCGTCATGGCGGCTACGGTCCTCTTCCCCACTTGCACAGCTCTTGCGTCGCGATTGCGCGCACCTGTCGTCAATTTTTGTTGACATCAGGCGTGAGCGTCAATAAAAATTGACTTATGACTGAAGCAACCACGCTGGCCGCGGCGGCGGGCAGCCCGGACCCCGCGGTGGGTCTACGGGCCGTGCTGGCGCTGCGCAGACTCCTCGAACGGCTGGAAGCGATCCAGGTGGGCAATGCCCGCGACCAGGGCTGGTCCTGGCAGGCCATCGCGGACGCACTCGAGGTCAGCAAACAGGCGGTTCATCAGAAACACAACCGGAGAGACAGGGGTCGATAGATGTTCGAACGATTCAGCGGGGCCGCCAGAACGGCGGTCGTCGCAGCGCAGGAGCAGGCGCGGGAACTGGGGTCCCCGGAGATCCGGGTCGAGCACCTCCTGCTCGGACTGTTGGAAGAGAGCGAACCGCAACTGCGCTCGCTACTGGAACAGACCGGGCTCACGCTGCACGGAGCACAGCAATCGCTGAGCGCCGCGACCACCGACGACCCACTGGGGCCCGGCGACGCCGAGGCGCTGCGCTCCATCGGTATCGACCTGGACGCGGTACGCGAAAGCCTGGAAGCCGGGTTCGGTGCCGACGCACTGGACCGGGCGATCCCCGCGGCGGAATCCCGCGGCCGTCGCCGCGGCGGGCGCTTCGGGCATGTCCCGTTCACGCGCGACGCAAAGAAAGCCCTGGAACTGTCGCTGCGCGAAGCCTTGGCGCGTAAGGACAAATCCATCGAATCCGGCCATGTCCTGCTCGGCATCCTGCGCACACCCGGTCCGGTCGCCACCGAACTGCTCGGCGGCCCCGACAGGATCGCCCGCCTGCGTGGCGAGATCAACACCCTTCTCGACAAGGCGGCATGAGCGCACCCGGCCCGGCCGCGCTCGGCGTCCCCGACTCCTCGGATCACGCCTGCGGCCGGGCCGGAATCCCGCCGTATCCGGCGCGCGACGCTCCGGTGTGCTTAGCATGAGATATGCAGCTTGTGCTCCGGTTGATCGGCACCGCCTTCGCCATCTGGCTGGCCGCGCTATGGGTCGGCAATATCGAAATCGTCTCCCCGCCCGACCAGGGCAACGGCGCGAAGATCGTGGTCCTGCTCGCGGTAGCGGCGGTGTTCACCGTGGTGAACGCCTTCGTCAAACCGCTGGTGAAACTACTGTCGCTACCACTGGTCATCCTGACCCTCGGCCTGTTCCTGCTGGTGATCAACGCGCTGATGCTGTGGCTCACGGCCTGGATCACCGAAGTCACCGACTACGGCCTGCGGATCGACGGATTCTGGGCGGCGTTCCTGGGTGCCATCATCGTCACGATCGTCAACTGGGCCATCGGCATCCTGATCCCGGACAACGACTGAGAGTTCAGGTGCCGAGCCAGAGGGCGACGGCGGACAGTACGGACCAGGCGAGGAGGGCGAGGCCGGAATCGCGCAGGGCGGGGATCAGCTCCAGGCCGGCGCGGTTCGCCCGGACGGGCGCGTTCGCGCGGACGGCCAGGGGGAGGGCCAGCATACCCGCCAGGGCCCAGGGGGTGCGGGCCACCAGCGCCAGGGTCAGTACGAACGGGACCACCAGCAGAACCAGATGCACGGTGCGGGTGCGGGTGTCACCCATCTTCACCGCCAGCGTCGTCTTACCGGTTTCGCTGTCGGTCGGGATATCGCGCAGGTTGTTGGCCACCAGAACCGCGCTGGAGAACGCCCCGACCCCGACCGCCAGCGCCGCTCCGGCCCAGTCGATCCGGAGCGCTTGGACGTACTGCGTCCCCAGCACGGCCACCAGGCCGAAGAATACGAAAACGGCGATCTCGCCGAAACCGCTATAGCCATAGGGCTTGCTTCCGCCGGTGTAGAACCAGGCACCCGCCAGGCATACCGCGCCGACCAACAGCAGCCAGGGGGCCGACAGCACTGCCAGGATCAGCCCGAGTACCGCGGCGGTCGCGAGGCACGCGAGGGCCGCGCCCCGGACCGCTGCGGGAGAGGCCAGCCCGGAGCCGACCAGCCGCAGCGGGCCGACGCGTTCGTCGTCGGTGCCGCGGATCCCGTCGGAATAGTCGTTGGCATAGTTGACCCCGATGATCAGCGCCAGCGAAACACCCAAGGCCAGCAGCGCTTTCCACCACACCGCACCATCGATGGCGGCCGCGGCGCCGGTACCGGCCACGACGGGGGCGATCGCGTTCGGCAGAGTTCTGGGCCGGGCGCCCTCGATCCATTGTGCTGCGGTAGCCATCTCCGCAGCCTAATGCGCGGGGTGGAGCGCGGCTCGGCCACGGACCGCGTACGGCGGCAGCGAGGCGCCGGGCCGCCGGGGTAGTCGACGGTACCTCTCCCCGGACCGCCGCGGTCCAGGAGTGTGGCCTGGTGGAACCGGGCCCGGGTATGCCGCGGCGGCTGTGCACAGGAACTGTGACGAGGGATACCGGTTACTTGCCCGATCGGATCATTCGGGGCATTCTCGACAAAGTTGGACTGATCTTCCTCTCGGCGGGTAGTCGCCCGGCGAGGCGTATACGGAGGAGAGGAGCCCATCATGGCCCAGCGCGACAAGCTGCCCCGGACGATCGATCCGGGCACCTTCGAAGCAGTGCCCGAGGCCGACCGCGCCGAACAGGACGTACCGGCCTACCCCGACGATGCCCCCGACAGCGATATCGATCCCCGGTCGGTGCCCGAGGATATGCCGGTACCCGACGAGCCCGCGCTGGTCGGCGGGCGTCTCGACGAGTGGCAGGCGAACCCGGTCGATATCGCCGAACAGTCCATCGCGGTCCCGCTGGGGGACGATTACGAAGGCGAGTACGGCGACGACGAGTCCTGAACCGTCGAGCGGTCCGTGGCGGGAACCGCCACGGACCGCTCGCTCAGGACGCCGACCCGGCCAGCAGATGCTTGCGCAGCGCGCCGCGATCGGGTTTGCCCGGTCCCAGCAACGGAATCTCGTCGACGAGGGTGAGTTCGCGCGGGGCGGCCACGGCATCCAGTTCGGCCAGCACATGGTCACGCAGCTGGTCGAGAGTGGGCGTGGATCCGGGCGCCGGCACCACCGCGAGCGCCACCCGCTGACCCAGCCTGTCGTCGGGTAGGCCGAGCACCACACATTCCGATACGGCCGGATGAGTGGCGAGTACCGCCTCCACCACCTGCGGGATCACCAGCAGGCCGCCCGTGCTGATCGCTTCGTCCAACCGGCCCAGGACGCGCAGTACGCCGTCCTGGAGAGCGCCCGCGTCGTCGGTGCGGAACCAGCCCGGTTCGGCGAACGCCGGATGGTCGGGCATATTGCGGTAGCCGGCGGCGAGCATTTCGCCGCCGAGCAGGATGCGGTCGTTCTCGATCCGCACCCGGGCCCCGGTCAGCGGGACACCGTCGTAGACGCAGCCGCCGCAGGTCTCACTCATGCCATAGGTGCGCACGACATTGATCCCGGCGTCCCGAGCCCGCTCGTACACCGGCGACGGGGTCGCGGCGCCGCCGATCAGCACCGCGTCCAACTCGGCCAGCGCGGCGGTCGCGGCGGGTGTCTCCAGGACCTTGATCAACTGGGTGGGCACCAGCGAGGTGTACCGGCGTTCCCCGCGCATACCCGCGATCGCGCCGGCCAGCGCCTCGGGCAGGAAACCGCCCGAGACATCCACCACCGTCGGCTCGGTCCCGGCCAGCAACGACCGCAGCAGCACCTGCAGTCCGGCGATGTGATGAGTGGGCAGGGCGAGCAGCCAGCTACCGGGGCCGCCGAGCCGTTCGTGGGTGGCATCACCGCTGGCTCGCAACGCCGCCGCGGTGAGCATGGCACCCTTCGGGACCCCCGTTGTACCGGAGGTGGTGACCACCAGCGCGATATCCTCGGCGATCGGCTCGCCCGGGGCGAGCGCGTCACCCAGCCGGCGGGCTTCGCGCCGGTCGCTGGCGGGTACCGGTAGCCAGGCCGCCGAACCGCTATCGTCCAGCACCTGCCGCAGATGCGGCAGCACATCGCTGACGCCGCTGCCGGTAGGTATGGGCAGAGTACGCAAGGTTTTCGTCACGGCCGCGCCCTGTCTCCGGCTTGTCGGTAGGCCGTGACTCGCGCGCTGCGCTCGCGCACGGCAGCGATGGTTTCCTGTCCGCCGGAAAGCGGACAGCAGGGTTCGATGCTGCCGGGACAGGGTGCCGGAGCCGGCTGATCGGATTGGGCTGGGCCAGGCATGGGACTGCGATTCACTCGTCGGACGGTACGAAAGCGGTCGCACCGGGCGTCGGTGATCGGGCGGCCATCCGATCGTATCGTCGCCCGGGAGACCGGGGGTTGGCAACCCGGCAGAAAACTCCGACCCGTACCGGGTCAGCGGGTGTCCCGTCGGAGCGGGTGCTCCTCCGGCACCTCGACCAGCACGATCGGTACCCCGTCCGGATCGGTCACCCACATCTCCACCAGGCCCCACGGCTCGGTCACCGGCGCCCGGTCGATCGCCACCCCGCTCAGCGTCAGTTCGACCGCCACCGCGCCGACATCGCGCACCTGCAGCCAGATCGCGCCCGCGAAGCTACGCGGAGCGGCGTCGGAACCGCCGTGCCCCGCCACCTCGATGAGCGACTGCCCGGCGAAGAAAACCGTTCCCCCCGGGTATTCGCGGTAGATCGCCAGGCCGAGGGAGTCCCGATAGAAGGCCAGTGTGGTCGCGTAGTCCCGCGGGCGCAGGATGATGCGGCTGCTGAGGATGTCCATCGTCGAAAAGTCTAGGGGTGTGCCAGCGATGTTGTGTCCGATTTGCGCCGCGTGGGACGGGGTGGGTGGCGCGCGGCGGGGGCGGGCTTGTTGGTGAAGGTGGGAGATGCCGACCTGCTCGTGAAGGTGCTGTGTTTTTTGGGTTTTTTGGCGCCGCCGGAGGCGGCGCCAAAATTTCAGAAGTACCAGGGGTAGGGGGTCCAGTCGGGGGCGCGCTTTTCCAGGAAGGAGTCGCGGCCCTCGACGGCCTCGTCGGTCATGTACGCCAGCCGCGTGGCCTCCCCGGCGAACAACTGCTGTCCGACCAGGCCGTCGTCGGCCAGGTTGAAGGCGTATTTGAGCATGCGTTGGGCCTGGGGTGACTTGCCGTTGATGGCTTCCGCCCATTCCAAGGCGACGTTCTCCAGTTCGGCGTGGTCGACCACTTCGTTGACCGCGCCCATGGCATGCATGTCCTCGGCGGTGTATGTGCGGCCGAGGAAGAAGATCTCGCGGGCGAATTTCTGGCCGACCAGCTTGGCGAGGTAGGCGCTGCCGTAGCCGCCGTCGAAGCTGCCGACGTCGGCGTCGGTCTGTTTGAAGCGCGCGTGCTCGCGGCTGGCGAGGGTGAGGTCGCAGACGACGTGCAGGCTGTGGCCGCCGCCGGCGGCCCAGCCGTTGACCAGGGCGATCACGATCTTGGGCATGAACCGGATGAGGCGCTGGACCTCCAGGATGTGCAGCCGGCCCGCACGTGCCTTGTCCACGGTGTCGGCGGTGTCACCGCTGGCGTACTGGTAGCCGCTGCGGCCGCGGATGCGCTGGTCGCCGCCGGAGCAGAACGCCCAGCCGCCGTCCTTGGGGCTGGGTCCGTTGCCGGTGAGCAGGACGGCGCCGACATCGGCGGTCGTCCGGGCGTGTTCGAGGACGCCGAAGAGTTCGTCGACCGTGTGCGGGCGGAAGGCGTTGCGCACTTCGGGGCGGTCGAATGCGATCCGGACCGTGCCCTGCTCGATGTGGCGGTGGTAGGTGATGTCGGTCAGGTTCTCGAACCCGGCCACTTCGCGCCACAGCGTCGGATTGAACGTCATGGGGTGATTACACCAGGCTCGGCGGGGCTGTCGGCGGGCCGTTGAGTTCACCACATCTGAGCCGAAATGTTTGGACGCTGTATAACCCGGAGTTACGGTGCGTATATGAGCGAGCAGACCCAACCGACGATCGACGACAGCGCCGTCGACGAGGATCGGTACGAGCGGCACGGCGGGTTCCCCAAGGTCACCCCGGCCCGGGTGGGCCCGGAATTCGGTGAATTCGTCGAGGCCATGCGCACGCTCCAGGATCTCGCCGTCTCCGCGGACGCCCCCGCCGAGGTGTACGGGGCGGCCCGCGATCAGGTGAACGCGCTCATCGATCTGCTCGGACCCTACCGGGCTCCGGAGCAGCAGGGCCCGGCCGGCCGGGCCGTCGAACTGCCCGGGCGCGGCAGTCTGCTGCTGCTGCCCTGGCGGACGGTCTCGGCCGGACCAGACGGCATCGTGATGCAGGGTGTGTTCCGGCGATTCCATCTCGGCGGGAACGCCGCCGCGCACGGCGGTGTCCTCCCGCTACTGTTCGACGACCTGTTCGGGATGACCGTGCACTACGCCGGGCGTCCGATCAGCCGCACCGCCTTCCTGCACGTGAACTACCGCAAGGTGACGCCGCTCGATACGCCACTGACGGTGCGCGGCCGGGTCGAGCGCATCGAGGGCCGCAAAACCTTCATCAGCGCCGAACTCGTCGACGAAGAGGGCACCGTGCTGGCCGACAGTGAAGGACTGATGGTTCAACTTCTGCCCTGGCAGCCGTGATCGGGGCGTCCCGGCGGTATCGCCACGGCGGTATCCGGGTCGGGGCAGGGGCTCCCGGTTCCCGCGTGTGACGGGTCGCCCGGCCGATCTTGCTGGTCGGGCCCGGTGCGGCGGGGCGGGCCGGGCCGAATCACGTGGCGCCGTAACGCTTCCGTGGTTGCGGAGGCGTCATCTCCGCCTGTTGCTTACCCATGCGGGGCGGAAAGTACTCCTGCGGGTGGTGCGTATAGTTGCGTTGCCCGTCCATACGAGTACTGATCCGGAGGATCCTTAAATTGGTTGCAGCACTGTCTGAATCACTGCTTGACGAGGCCACGCGCCCGGCCTTTCTCGCCGACGCCGTCCAGGTTCTGGACGCCGAGGTCTCCGATAAGGGTGGTGCGTCGGGTCTGGCCGTGAAGGGTGGGTACGCGGCGGTGAAGAAGATCAGCCCGTCCATCGTGCCCGACGCCCTGGAATCGCTGGCGCCCAAGCTGCTCGAGCAGCTCCAGCCGTACTGGAGCGAGTTCCAGGCCGGTGGCACCGGCACCTTCGGTGAGCTGCTGAGCGCCAAGGGTGACGAGGTCGCCGAGTCCCTGCTGACCGTCACCGACGCACGTGCCGCGAGCTCCAGCCGCCCGGCCCTGCAGAAGGTGTACAACTCGATGCGTTCCTCGGCGAAGAAGAACGTTATCGAGGCGCTGCCCCGGGTCGGCGACCTGGTGCAGAAGCACGCCGGCTGAGCGACGTGTGACAAGACCGCGCGTGCGCGCGGCACCTGGGGGCCTCGACGGCGAGGTCCCCAACGGGGGGAATTCTCGGGGGTATCGATATCCGGCCTGCCCCGAGCGGCGCGGAGCCGCCGGGTTCCGACGCGGAACGGTCACGGCCGAGTTGTGTGAGCAGGGCGACGCCGACACGGCGCCCGTGGTCTGACAATCTAGAGGCGTGAATCCGTCAACAGCGCAGGCGCGGGTAGTCGTCGACGAACTCGCACGCGGTGGGGTTCGGGAAGTCGTGCTGTGTCCCGGCTCGCGTAACGCTCCACTGGCGTTCGCCCTCCAGGCCGCCGATGCCGCCGGACGACTCCGCTTGCATATGCGAGTCGACGAGCGGACCGCCGGATTCCTGGCGATCGGCCTGGCCATAGCCTCGGGCGCCCCGGTTCCGGTGGTGATGACCTCGGGCACCGCGGTGGCCAATCTGGGGCCCGCGGTATTGGAGGCCAATTACGCGCGGGTCCCGCTGATCGTACTCAGCGCCAATCGTCCGTACGAGATGCTGGGCACCGGCGCCAACCAGACCGTCGAACAGCTCGGTCTGTTCGGCAGCCAGGTGCGTACGACCATCAATCTGGGACTCGCCGAGGCCGAGCCGGCCGCCGATTATCCGAAGCAGAACAGCGTCTGGCGTTCCGCGGTGTGCCGAGTACTGGCGGCCGCCCGCGGGATCCGCTCGGGCAACGCCGGTCCGGTGCACTTCGATATTCCGCTACGCGAACCGCTGGTGCCGGATTCACTGGAGGACGAGAACATCCCGGCCGGGCGTGGCATCGGACAGCCCTGGACGGCCACCCAGTACGCCACTCTCGATGTCCCGCTGAGTATCGACCTCACTCCCGATACCGTGGTGATATCCGGGCACGGCGCCGGTCTGCACACCGAACTGGCGGCATTGCCGACGGTCGCCGAACCCACCGCGTCGGTGCACGGTCCGGCCCTGCATCCGCTGGCACTGCCGTTGCTGAAGCCCCGCCAGGCGATCATCACCGGGCGGCCGACACTGCACCGGCAGGTTTCCCGGGTACTGGCCGACCCCGAGGTCAGGGTGTACGCGCTCACCACCGGCCCGCGTTGGCCCGATGTCTCGGGCAATGTCGTCGGCACGGGGACCCGGGCGACGACGACCGGTACGCCCGATCCGGCGTGGCTGACCCGCTGTAGCGAGCTGGACCAGCGGGCCCACTCGGTGGTCCGCGAGGAACTGTCCAGGAATATGAAGCCCACCGGCCTGCACGTGGCCGCGGTGGTGATGGACGCGCTGCGCGAGGGTGATCAATTGCTGTTGGGGGCGTCGAATCCGGTACGCGACGCCGCGCTGGTGTCGACGCCGCGCCCCGGCGTCCGGGTGCTGTCGAACCGGGGCGTGGCCGGTATCGACGGCACGGTGTCCGCGGCGGTGGGCGCGGCCCTGCACCATCCGGGTCGCACTGTCGCGTTGATCGGGGATCTCACCTTCCTGCACGATGCCTCCGGCCTGCTGATCGGGCGCGGTGAACCACGCCCGGAGGATCTGACCATCGTGGTCGCCAATGACGACGGGGGCGGGATCTTCGAACTCCTCGAACAGGGCGACCCGCAGTACGCCGGTGTTTTCGAGCGGGTGTTCGGCACCCCGCACGGGATGGACCTGTCGGCGCTGTGCGCGGCCTACCGGGTTCCGCACCGGCAGGTCGGACTGGAGGATCTGGCGACCGAGCTTACCGGGACCACGAGCGGGTTCCGGGTGCTGGAGGTGGTCACCAGCCGGGCCGGGTTGCGTGATCTGCACGCGGCGGTCCGCTCGAGTGTGGGGGCCCCGGCGTAACCTCCGGCGGTCGCTCGGTACCTTTTGCCGAACGGCCGGTGAATTCCATCGGCCGGGTTCGTCGGTACAGGTGGATCCACCGACCCCGAGGAGCCCCAATGCAACCCGAATTCGATATGTCGCAGGCGGCCGCCGCACTCGCCGATATCGTCGCCGCGATCGGCGACGAGCAGCTCGATGCCCGCACTCCCGCCGATCTTCCGGTCCGCGCGATTCTGGAACATGTCGGCGGACTGGCCGAGGCGTTTCGCGCGGCCGCCACCAAGGAGGCGGTCGGGGCGTCGGCGGCGCCGCAATTCGACAGCGGCGCGGCCCTGGCGCCGGATTGGCGGGCCCGGATTCCCGCGCAGTTGAAGGCTCTCGCCGCAGCGTGGCAGGAACCGGAGGCATGGGAGGGCGAGACGGAGGCCGGCGGTGTGACCATGCCCGCGGCGGTCACGGCGCGCGTCGCGCTGGACGAGTTGATCATCCACTCCTGGGATCTGGCGCGGGCCACCGGCCGCGACGTCGAGGTGGCCGAAACCGATCTCGCGGTGTTGCTGCGGTTCCTGAAGGACACACCGCCGGAGGGCACACCCGGCCTCTTCGGCCCCGTGGTGCCGGTCGGCCCCGGAGCTCCGGCCCTGCACCGGGTGCTGGGGCTCACCGGGCGTGATCCGTTCTGGATTCCCAAGGCGCGGTGAACGGCCACCCGGTGATCCGGTGGGGTCATGGGCCGGTACGGCCGAATATCCCGGCCGCGGCCGCGTGCGCCGCGGTTTCGGCCGCCGTCCGGGCGGCCGCGTCGTCGATGGGGTCACCGCTGGCCAGCAGCCGGTAGTAGAGCGGGCCGGAGACCGCGGTGAGGACCGCGCGAGGGTCGGTTCCGGCCGGTACCTCCCCGCGGGCGACGGCGTCGGTGATACACGGCGACCATTCGGTGAGCCGGACGTCGTAGAACCGGCGCAGCGCCATAGCGGTGCTCTCGTCACAGGTGGCGGCGGCGATCACGGCGCGGAACAGGCGGCCCTGCCGGGGGTCGGCGAGGGTTTCCGCGACCAGCCGGGCATTGACGGTGAGATCGCCGAGCAGGGAGCCGGTATCGGCGCGCGGTAGTGACTGTGCGGCCATATCTACCAGGAGGTCGACGATGAGTCCGGTCGGGGTGCGCCAGCGACGGTAGACGGTCGTTTTGCCGACCTCGGCGCGTGCGGCGACCTCGGTGAGGTCGAGCCGGGCGAAACCGTGTTCGGCCAGTAGGTCGCCGGCGCAATCGCATTGAACTGGCTGCTCGCCCGGCCCACCGTCGGCACCGTCATCGTCGGTGCGCGTAACGAGGAACAGTTGCGCCAGAACCTCGGGGCCGTCGGCTGGGCACTCACCGCCGACCAGCTGGCCCGGCTGGACAAGGCGAGCGCGCTCACCCCGCCCTACCCCTATTACCCGTACTACCGCCTGGCCGACTTCGCCCGGCTCAATGCCCCCGCTGCCTGAGCCGGGTCGTCAGTACACATCTCGGACATAGCGTTTCTCGGCGGTGAGCTGCTTTTTGAAGGCCAGGGCGCCGTCCTCGTCGAGTTTGCCGTGGACGCGGGCGATCCGCAGCAGCGCGTCGTCCACATCCGCGGCCATCCGCGCGGCATCACCACACACATAGAAATGGGCGCCGTCGCGCAGCCACGACCACAGTTCGGCACCGTGCTCGATCATGCGGTGTTGCACGTATATCCGCTCCCGCTGATCCCGGGAGAAGGCCAGATCCAGTCGCGCCAGGTGGCCGGTGCGGAACATGTCCTCCAGCTCGGCCCGATAGTAGAAGTTCTGCGCGGCGTGCTGATCGCCGAAGAACAACCAGTTGCGTCCCGTCGCCCCGAGCGCGCGCCGTTCGTGCAGGAAACCGCGGAATGGCGCGATACCGGTGCCCGGGCCGACCATGATCATCGGCACGCCGGGGTCCAGCGGTGGCCGGAAATGCGGTGCGCGCTGCAGGAATATCGGCACCGGGGCGTTGGTGGCCCGGTCGGCCAGGAAAGTGGAGCAGACGCCGCCGCGCCGGGCCGCCGAGCCCGCGGCCGCCGGGTCGCCGTAGCGCACGATGCCCACGGTCAGCTCCACCCGGTCGGGGCTCGTCAGCGGGCTCGACGAGATCGAATACCGGCGCGGCTGCAGTTTCTTCAGCACATCGAGCCATTCCACCAGGTCGGCGCGGACCGGGAAGTCCCGCAGCACATCCACCAGCTGGCGGTCCCACAGATAGGAGGCGAGTTCGTTGCGGTTGTCGCGGCGCAGCAATTTGGCGAGCCGGTTGCTCGGGTTGTGCCCGGCGACGAATTCCAGCAGATCGCGCGAGACCCGGGTGATGTCGTAGCTGGTGCGCAGGGCCTGCTCCAGCGGTATCTCGCGCTGGCCGGCGGCGACGGAGCGACGACCGTCCAGGCCGGTCACCGCCAGCCATTCCCCGACCAGCGACGGACAGTTGGCCGGCCAGACCCCGAGCGAATCGCCTACCTCGTACCGAGCGTCGAGCCCGGTCAGGTCGAAACTGATCCGCCGGACCTCCTTCGCCGCGCCCGGGGCGGTCAGCACCTCGTTGTCGAGGAGAGGCGCGGCGACCGGTGCGGTGCGGGCGAACGCGGTGGCTGCCGCTTCCCGCACCGAGAGCGGGGCGGGCGCGGTCCGTTCCAGGACACCGACCGCGGTAGCACCACCGGCCGGCGCGTCGGCGGTTCGGCGCGGAGTTCCACCGCCGGGGCCGGCGGACGGCTCGGATCCACCCGCTTCGGACAGTGCGGTGATCACCGCGTCCAGCCAGTGCGCCCCCGGTTCGTCGAAATCGGGCTCACAGTCCTGGCGTGGTAGCAGCCGGATCGCGCCGCGGTCGGCGAACAGGGTGTCGAGTTTGCGACCGTGGCCGCAGAAATCGTCGTAGGAGGAGTCGCCGAGCGCGAACACCGCATACCGCATACCGGTGAGCCGGACCGCGCTCGCCGCGAGCCGGGTCCAGAAATCGGCCCCGTTGTCCGGTGGGCCGCCGTCACCGAAAGTACTGGTGACGACCAGGACGTCGTCGGTCAGCCCCTCGAGTTCGCAAGAGTCCATATCGAGTAGCCGCGGCCGGAGCCCGGACTCGGTGAGCCGCGCGGCGGCGGTCGCGGCGAAATCCTCGGCATTGCCGGTCTGGGAGGCCCACAGCACGGTCACGGTCCGGGCCGGGGCCGCGGTCGGGTCGCCGGCCTCCGGGTCCGCGGGCACTTCGCGCGAATACATACCGGCGAGCAACCCGTCCACCCACAGCCGGCTCCGATCCGACAGCGGTGCCGACGTGGGCAGGACCGGCTGCCCGGAGACCGGCAACGACTGCAGCGCGGCGAGATAGCCACCCAGATAGATCCGCTCGGTTTCGCTCAGCGTCGGTGTGGCCGCGGTATTCAGGCCGAGTAGCGTGGCGAGGGGGTGCGGACCGGCCGCGGCGGATTCCGGTGCGCTGCCCACTGTTTCCGGCCTATCCGCCCGCCGCATCGGCGCGACCCGGCGCAGGGCGACCGCACAGGCCTTGAATTCCGGCTGTAGTGAATCGGAATCGACCGCGTCGTGGGTCACCGCGTTGATGGTCAGGTATTCGCCCTGTTCGTCGTTCCAGTGGAAGGGCGCGAAACAGCCACCGGGCCGCACTCGGTCACTGATCCGGGCGGGCAGCACCGCGCGCCCGCGCCGCGAGGCGATCTCCAGTTCGTCCCCCGGCTCCAGCCCGAGAGTGCGGGCATCGTCGGGATGGACTTCCACGAACGGTTCGCCGTTCAGCCTGGTGAGTTTGCCGACGCGACCGGTCTTGGTCATCGAATGCCACTGATGCGGCAGCCGGCCCGTATTGAGCAGGAACGGGTAGTCGTCGTCGGGCATTTCGTCGGGCAGCATATGCGGCCGCGGCCAGAAGACGGCGCGTCGGCTCGGGGTGGCGAACGCCGGCCGGGGCTCGTTGCCTTCGGGATCACGGTAGCGTGGACCGCTCACGCCGTCGTTCAGATAGCGAATCGGGTTGCGGCGTTGTGCGGGGTCGGGGCACGGCCACTGCATCGGACCCTCGCTCAGCGTCTCGTAACTCATCCCGCTCAGGTCGTAGCCGGTGGCGGGGTTGGCGAAGCGGCGCAGTTCGTCGAACACCTCGGCGCTCGAGGCGTACTCGAAGCCGGGGAACCCCATGGCGGTGGCCACCTGGGCGATCAACTGCCAGTCCGGCCGGGCGTCACCGGCCGGTTCGACCGCTCCCCGCAGCAGCGTGACACTGCGTTCGGAGTTCACCATCACCGCGTCCGATTCGGCCCACAGGGTGGCCGGCAGCAGGATATCGGCGTAGGTGTTCGTAGCGGTCTCGGTGTAGGCGTCCTGTGTGATCACCAGTTCCGCCGCTTCCAGGCCGGCGATCACCGTCTTCCGATTCGCGACGGTCGCCACCGGATTGGTGCAGATGATCCAGGCTGCCTTGATCGTGCCCGCGGCGAGTTCGCGGAACATCTCGATGGTGCCGGGGCCCGCCTCGGCGCGCAGTGTTCCCGGCGGCAGCCCCCAGGCGTCCTCGACGAACGCGCGGTCGGCGGGGTTCAGCAGACTCCGCTGGCCGGGCAGACCAGGACCCATATAGCCCATCTCGCGTCCGCCCATGGCGTTCGGCTGCCCGGTGAGCGAGAACGGTCCGCTGCCGGGACGGCAGATGGCGCCGGTGGCCAGATGCAGATTGCACAGCGCGTTCGTGTTCCAGGTCCCGTGGGTCGACTGGTTGAGTCCCATGGTCCACAGGCTCATCCATTCCCCGGCCGTCCCGATCCAACGCGCGGCGGTACGGATATCCGATTCGGCCAGACCGGTCAGCTCCGCCACTCTCTCCGGTGGATAGCCGGCGAGGAACTCCGGCATGGCATCCCAGCCCTCGGTGTGCTCGGCGATGAATTCGGTATCGATATCGCCGGCTTCGACGAGCAGGTACAGCAGACCGTTGAGCAGGGCCAGATCTGTGCCGGGGGCGATCTGCAGGAACAGATCCGCGCGGGCGGCGGTATCGGTGCGCCGCGGATCCACCACGATCAGTTTCGCGCCCGCTTTGAGCCGGTCCGCCATGCGCAGGAACAGGATGGGATGGCAGTCGGCCATATTCGCGCCGATCACGAAGAACAGATCGGCGTGCTCGAAATCGTCATAGGAACCCGGCGGTCCGTCCGCGCCCAGCGACTGTTTGTAACCGGTACCCGCACCGGCCATGCACAGCCGGGAATTCGCCTCCATATGAATAGTGCGCAGGTGACCTTTGGCGAGCTTCGTGGCCAAGTATTGGGCCTCCAGGGACATCTGCCCGGAGACATAGAGCGCTATGGCGTCGGGGCCGTGCTCGGCCAGGATCCGCCGCAACCGCGCAGCGGCCTCGCGTACCGCCTCGTCGACGCCGACCGACTGTGGCCGGGTGCCACGTTCGGGTCGCAGAAAAGCGGTCGACATCCGGCCCGGTGCCCGCATCAACTCGAGGTGGGTGGCCCCCTTGGTGCACAACCGCCCGGTATTCGACGGATGCAGTGTGTCTCCGCTCACCTTGGCGATCACCGGTGCGCCGGTGTCGTCGGACGTGGTGGTGACCTCGATACCGCACCCGACCCCGCAGTAGGAGCACGCGGTCCTGGTCGTGCCCGGCCGCCGATTGC